>NZ_FQXV01000020.1 GCF_900130065.1 Sporobacter termitidis DSM 10068 | reverse complement strand
CGGCTTTTTTTAAGATGGAGACCTCTTCCTCTAGCTCTCGGATACGTCTCTGTGCTTTCGCCAAATCCTCTTCGTCAGGCTTCATATGGCCTGTTCCAGGAAAGGCGTTTTCCGGATCGGTTTTGTACTGTTCCGCCCATTTATATATTGTGTTGGAATGCAGGCCCAGCTCCGCCGCCAGGCTCCGCGCCGTCCTATGGCCGTCCAGAAACGATTGCGCTATTTCTTTCTTGAATTCTGCATCGAATTTCTTCATGTTGGACACCTCTTTTGTCTGATATTATATCAGCCATTTCTCGTGTCCGCATGAGCCAGTACGGCGCATACGCCTGATGTGCGGTGTATCTCTCCTTCCGTCACGGCGTTCCGCCGTGCCACCTCCCTCGTCCGAGGGAGGCAGAGAAGAACCGTTTAAGACACAAAAATATTTTTTTATCCTAACGAAAGGAGGATGCTTTAAGAAGATGGAACACACGATTCGATTTTTTGACACCACGCTGCGGGACGGCGAGCAGTCGCCCGGCTGCAGCATGGACCTGAGCGAAAAACTGGAGGTGGCGCGGCAGCTTGAAAGGCTGAAGGTTGATGTGATCGAGGCCGGCTTTGCGATCTCCTCCCCCGGCGACTTTGAGTCTGTCAGCAGGATCGCCAGGGAGATCAAGGACTGCACCGTGGCGTCCCTGGCGCGGACGAACGAAAAGGATATCGACGCGGCGTACGACGCGGTGAAGCACGCCGCTTCCCCGCTTATTCACACGTTCATCTCCACGTCGCCCGTGCACATGCAGTACGTGATGAAAATGACGCCGGAGCAGGTTTTGGAAAAAACGGCGGCCATGGTGAAATACGCCGCGAAAAAGTGCCCGGCCGTGGAGTTTTCCGCCCAGGACGCCACGCGGAGCGACTGGGACTTTCTCGTAAAGGTCTTTAACGCCGCCATTTCGAACGGGGCGACCGTCATCAATGTCCCCGACACCGTCGGCTATACGACACAGGAGGAGATGGCGCAGCTTATCCGGTATCTGAGAGCGCACGTGAACGACATCGATAAAGCGGCGATATCCGTCCACTGCCATAATGACCTGGGCATGGCCGTCGCCAACTCGCTGGCCGCCGTCGGCGCGGGCGCCACGCAGGTGGAATGCACGATCAACGGCATCGGCGAGCGCGCGGGCAACGCCGCGCTGGAAGAGCTCGCCATGGCGCTGCGCACGCGGAAGGATTACTTTAAGGTGTCCTCCCGGATCGATACGACGCAGATTTACAGGGCCAGCAAGCTCATTTACAGCATTATCGGCGTGCAGGCGCCGCTGAACAAGGCCGTCGTCGGCGCCAGCGCCTTCGCCCATGAGTCGGGCATCCATCAGCACGGCGTCCTGTCCGAGCGGACGACGTATGAGATCATGTCGCCGGAGTCCATCGGGCTGCCGAAAAACAAGCTGGTGCTGGGCAAGCACAGCGGCCGCCACGCCTTCGTCGACCGAATTACAAGCCTCGGTTACACGCTGACCGAGGCCGAGATCAACAAATATTTCGAAGAATTCAAAAAGCTGGCCGATAAAAAGAAAACCGTCAGCGACGACGATATCGAGGCGCTCATCACGAGCGAGCTCGCCGCCCGGGAGAGCTTCTACAAGCTCAGCCGCTTTGACGTTTTCACCTCAAACGCCTCCCGCGGCACCTGCGTGATGAGCCTGGAGGCCGGCGGCGAAATCCTGGAGGACGTGGCGCTGGGCGACGGACCCATCGACGCGGCGTACAACGCCATCGACAAGCTCGTCGACGTGCCGGCCCACACGCTGGAGGATTACGCCATCCGCTCCGTCTCGGACGGAAAGGACGCGCTGGGCGAGGTCATCGTCAAGCTCAGAACCGGCAACGCGGTGGTCACCGGCCGGGGCCTGTCCACAAATATCATTGAATCGAGTATTCTCGCCTATTTGAACGGCGTGAACAAGGTATTGGAAAGGAGAGATAAGACTTGTGAAACTGGAGATGTTCGACACAACACTCCGTGACGGGGCGCAGACGGAAGGCGTATCGTTTTCCGTCTCCGACAAGCTGGCCGTCGTCAGGACCTTGGATGAATTCGGTGTCCGCTATATTGAAGCCGGGAATCCGGGCTCGAACCCCAAGGATATGGAATTCTTCAAAACCGCCGCCGGGCTCAAGCTGAAAAACGCCCGGCTCGTGGCGTTCGGCAGCACGAAGCGCAAGAACATCGCCGTCCGGGACGACGCTAACGTGATGTCTCTCCTTGACGCGGGCACCGCCGCCGTGGCCGTCTTCGGCAAGTCCTGGGACCTGCACGCCACGGAAATCCTGAATACGACGCTGGAGGAGAACCTGAACTGCGTCCGCGAGACGGTGAAGTTCTTCAAGGACAACGGCAAGGAGGTCATCTTCGACGCCGAGCATTTCTTTGACGGCTATAAAAACAACCCCGCGTACGCCATGCTGGTTCTTGAGGCCGCCAAGGGCGGCGGGGCGGACGTCCTGGTCCTGTGCGACACCAACGGCGGGACGCTGCCCATGCAGGTCTACGCCGTCGTCAAAACCGTGGTGGAAGCGTTTCCGGGCATGCGCGTGGGCATCCACTGCCACAACGACTCCGGCTGCGCCGTGGCCAGCTCCATGATGGCCGTGGAGGCCGGCGGGTGCCATGTGCAGGGGACGTTTATGGGCATCGGCGAGCGCTGCGGCAACGCCGACCTGACCGTCATCATCCCGAACCTGCAGCTCAAGGGCGGATACGAATGCATCGCCGGCAATCTTGAAACGCTCTGCGAAACGGAGATCAAAATCGCGGAGATCGCCAACCTGACGGTGCCCAGCAACAAGCCCTACGTGGGCGAGAGCGCCTTTGCCCACAAGGGCGGCATGCACATCGACGGCGTCGACAAGCTATCCCGCTCGTTCGAGCACGTCGACCCGTCCCTCGTGGGCAACAGCAGGAAGTTCCTCCTGTCCGAGGTCTCAGGGAAAAAGGCGGTGCTTTTGAAGGTGGGGGACATCGCGCCGGAGCTCACCAAGGACAGCCCGGAGACGGCGATGATTCTCGAAAGGCTGAAGGAGCTGGAGCACGAGGGCTATCAGTTCGAGGCGGCCGACGCCAGCTTCGAGCTGCTGGTCAAAAAAGTCATCGGCCGGTTCCGGCCCCACTTCGAGCTCTCCATGTACAAGGCCAGCAGCGAATCCCCCGCGCCGGACGGCGAGATGAACTCCAACGCCATGATCAAGATCAAGGTGGACGGCTCCGCCGAAACGACGGCCGCCGTGGGCAACGGCCCGGTCAACGCGCTGGACGCGGCCCTCCGCAAGGCGCTCTGCGTGTTCTACCCCGTCCTGTCGGACGTCCACCTGATCGACTACAAGGTGCGTGTTCTGGAAACGGGCGACGCCACCGGCTCCCGGGTCCGCGTCCTCATCGAGAGTACCGACGGCCACCGCAAATGGATCACCGTCGGCGTCTCCACCGACATCATCGAGGCCAGCTTCGCGGCCCTTGTCGATTCGCTGGAATATAAGCTCTGCACAGTGGAGGCCGCCGCCACGGTGTAAATAGGGGCGGACCTCATCAACAGGAAGGAGAACCAACTATGGGAATGACAATGACTCAAAAAATCCTGGCGGCCCATTGCGGCGAGAAAAGCGTCGAGGCCGGCCAGATCATCATGGCGGACCTGGACCTGGTGCTGGGCAACGATATCACTACGCCGGTCGCCATCAACGAGTTCAACAAGGCCGGCTGCGACTGCGTCTACAACAAAAACAAGGTCGTTTTCGTCATGGACCACTTCGTACCGAACAAGGACATCAAGGCTGCCGAGCAGTCCAAGCAGATTCGGGAGTTTGCCCGGGACAAGGGCGTCGTCAACTTCTTCGACGTGGGCACCATGGGCGTTGAGCACGCGCTTCTGCCCGAAAAGGGCATGGTCGTCTCCGGCGATCTCGTCATCGGCGCGGACAGTCATACCTGCACCTACGGCGCCCTGGGCGCGTTTTCCACCGGCGTCGGCTCCACCGATATGGCGGCCGGCATGGCCACCGGCAAGGTCTGGCTCAAGGTCCCGCCGGCCATCAAATTCAATCTCACCGGTGCGCTGCCCAAAAACGTCGGCGGCAAGGACGTCATCCTGCACATCCTCGGCCTGATCGGCGTGGACGGCGCGCTGTACAAATCCATGGAGTTCACCGGCGACGGGGTCAAAAGCCTGTCCATGAGCGACAGGCTGTGCATCGCCAACATGGCCATCGAGGGCGGCGCGAAAAACGGCATTTTCCCCGTCGACGGCGTGACGGTCGCGTATCTGAAGGGCCGCACGGACCGCAAGCCGGTGGTTTACGAGGCCGACCCGGACGCCGAGTACGAGCGGATCATCGACATCGACCTTGCCAAGATCCGGCAGACGGTGGCATTCCCCCACCTGCCGGAAAACGCCAGGACGTTTGACGACATCCCCGATATCCCCATTGACCAGGTCGTCATCGGCTCCTGCACCAACGGACGCCTGGAGGACCTCATCGTGGCGGCCGGCATCCTCAAGGGTAAAAAGATCGCCGACGGCGTCCGCTGCATCGTCCTCCCCGCAACGCAGCAGATTTACCTGGACGCCATGGAGATGGGCCTTTTAAAGACCTTTATCGACGCCGGCTGCGCGGTTTCCACGCCCACCTGCGGGCCGTGCCTGGGCGGACATATGGGCATCCTCGCCAAGGGCGAGCGCTGCGTTGCCACAACGAACCGCAACTTCGTCGGACGCATGGGACACCCCGAGAGCGAAGTATACCTGGCCAGCCCCGCCGTCGCGGCGGCCTCGGCCCTCGCCGGCAAAATTGCCCCGGCGGAATAAGAGAGGAGGACGATATTATGAAACTGACAGGAGACGTCATCCGCTACGGTGACAACGTCGACACCGACGTCATCATTCCGGCGCGGTATCTGAATACCTCCAGCGCCAAGGAGCTGGCCTCCCACTGCATGGAGGACCTGGACAAAACCTTCGTAGCGCGTGTCAAACCCGGCGACATCATCGCCGCGGGGGCAAACTTCGGCTGCGGGTCTTCCCGCGAGCACGCGCCGCTGGCCATAAAGGAATCCGGCGTCGGCGCCGTGGTGGCCAAAAGCTTCGCCCGTATCTTCTACAGGAACGCCATCAACATCGGCCTGCCCATTATCGAGTGCGACGCCGATATCGCCGAGGGGGACAAGGTGGAGATCGATTTTGATAACGGCGAGCTCCACAACCTGACGAAGAACACCGTGACGAAATTCGCCCCCTTCCCGCCGTTTTTGCAGAGCATCATCGCCGCCGGGGGACTCCTGAATTCGATCAAGGGGGCCGCTCAATGAATTACAACATCGCTGTCATCGAGGGCGACGGGATCGGGCCCGAGGTGGTGAACGCCGCCATCGAGGTGCTGAACACCGTCGGCAAGAAATACAAGTTCAGCTTCGTCTTTAAAAAGGTCAGCGCGGGCGGCAACGCCATCGACCGTTTCGGCACGCCGCTGCCGAAGGAGTCGGTCCAGACGTGCCTGGAGTCCAACAGCGTCCTTCTGGGCGCCGTCGGCGGGCCGAAATGGGATATCCTCCCCGGCCATCTACGCCCGGAAAAGGCGCTCCTCGGCATCCGCAAGGAGCTGGAGCTGTACGCCAACCTCCGCCCAGCGCGCCTCCTGCCGGAGCTGAAGGACGCCTGCCCGCTCCGGAAGGAGGTCGCCGACGCCGGCTTTGACATGATCGTCGTCCGCGAGCTCACCGGCGGGATGTACTTCGGCGAGAGCGGCCGGCGGGACGGCAAATACGGCCCCGAGGCCTACGACACCGAGTGCTACAGCGCCCTCGAGGTCGAGCGCATCGGCGTCACAGCCTTTGAGCTGGCGCGGTCCCGCGGCAAAAAGCTCATCAGCATCGACAAGGCCAACGTCCTGGAGAGCTCCCGGCTGTGGCGCGAGGTCATGCACCGCCTGGCCGGCAAATATCCCGACGTCGAGCTTTCCGACATGCTCGTGGACAACGCCGCCATGCAGCTGGTGAAAAACCCGAAGCAGTTTGACGTGGTTGTGACGAGCAACATATTCGGCGACATTCTCACAGACGAAGCCTCGCAGATCACCGGCTCCATCGGCCTTCTGCCATCGGCCTCCCTGGGCGAGACAAAGCGCGGCATGTACGAGCCGATCCACGGCTCCGCCCCCGACATCGCCGGACAGGACAAGGCAAACCCCATCGCCACGGTCCTCTCGGCGGCCATGATGTTGCGCCTGTCCCTCGGCCAGGAGGACGCGGCCCGGGACGTGGAGGACGCCGTCTCCCGCGTCCTCGCCAAGGGTCTGCGTACCGCCGATATCGCCGCGCCCGGCGACGATATCCTCCCCTGCAGCACCATGACGAAGGCGATATTGAATGCGCTGAAATAAGCCCGCTGCTAATAAAATCCCTTTTTTAGGGGGCGGGAGACAGGAATTAAGCAAAAAAGTCAAATGTGACAGCCTTCAAGCGGGCAAAGAAACAGCACCATCGGATATGCCGGTGGTGCTTTCTTTTTGGTAGAGAACGGCGGGATTTAACTGGGTAAAATATGTCTGATTATATCTGCCCCGAACGGCTTGATAGTAAAATTATATAATCTTTTAGTAAAATTATATTTACCATTTCGCCTGATGATGTTATAATTTAGTAAGAAACTTTTAGGAGATATGCATATGAATGAATTACCCATTAACCTTATCATAAACGGAGACTGCATGCAAGGCATGCACGATTTGCCGGACAATTGTGTTGATATTATTATTGCCGATCCCCCGTACAATCTTTCCAAAGGCGGAAACTGGCAGTGGGATAACAGCGTTGTGCTTGCTGGTATGGGCGGCAATTGGAATAAGGTTATGGAAGACTGGGACAACATGTCTCTGGGTGATTACTTTCAATTTACATATCAATGGTTATCTGAAGCAAGACGTATTTTAAAGCCAACCGGCTCAATGTGGATATTTGGCACATATCACAACATTGGCATCATCAATGTAGCCTGCCAGCTTATTGGAATTGAAATAATCAACGAAGTGATTTGGTATAAGCGGAACGCTTTCCCCAACCTATCGGGACGCAGGCTTACAGCAAGTCATGAAACCGTTCTCTGGTGCAATAAAGGTGGTAAAAGACGCGAGTATTACTTTGACTATGAATTCTCCAAAAACGGTGCTTTTAATGGCGATCTATTAAAAGCAACCGGTAAACAAATGAGAACGGTTTGGGATATACCGAACAATAAAGATAAAGAAGAACTTAAGCATGGTAAGCATCCTACGCAAAAGCCGTTACGTATACTGCAGAGAATGATTAGACTATCCTCACACGAAGGTGATATTATGCTGACGCCGTTTTCAGGCTCCGGA
The DNA here is from genome assembly GCF_900130065.1 of Sporobacter termitidis DSM 10068. Classification (GTDB taxonomy): domain Bacteria; phylum Bacillota; class Clostridia; order Oscillospirales; family Oscillospiraceae; genus Sporobacter; species Sporobacter termitidis. The sequence goes on along the minus strand of NZ_FQXV01000020.1, from coordinate 23,788 downwards.
AGCGAATGTGTTGCTGCGAAGATCACCGGCAGAAAATATATCGGATTTGAAACAGATGCAGAATATTGTAAACTCGCAGAGGCGCGTCTTGCGGACTGTAGAATCTTAGAAAATCAAATAACCCTTTTCGACTTGAACGGAGAATGTTCACATGAAAAGTATATTGCAGATGAGAAACTCATACGAAAAGCCATGATTGATAAGGGCATTAAATCAATCGCAGAATTGGCGCGGGTATCCGGGGTTTCAAAAACAAAAATACATAGTTATTTCGGGGGTGATACCCCTATAGCAACAACCTTTGTCCGCTTGTGTTCTTTTCTCCAGATAGATCCAAATGCGGCAATCATTATTAGAGGAGAAGAACAAGGTGCGCAAAAATAACACAAAATTGACCCCTGCAATAAAATGGAGTGGGAGCAAAAGGAGCCAGGTATCTACAATATTGCGGTATGTCCCAACATTCAATAGATATTACGAGCCGTTCGTTGGCGGAGGTTCGGTTCTATATGCTGCAGCTCCCAGCTCCGGAGTTTGCGGAGATATATGCGAGCCCTTGATTCAATTCTGGAATACCGTTAAATCATCTCCTGTACAGCTTGCCGACAGCTACGCTGAACGGTGGGAGCAGCTTCAGAAAGAGGGATATCAAACTTATTATGTTATTAGAGACCGCTTTAACGCCACACCAAATGCTGAAGACTTACTATTTCTTTCAAGAACTTGTGTCAATGGGCTGATTCGTTTTAATAAAAACGGTGAATTCAATAATTCCTTACATCACACGCGAAAAGGAATAGTTCCTCATTCTCTAAAACAAATACTCTTAGACTGGTCAAGCCATATCCAGGGCATGTCCTTCATATGCGGGGATTACCGTGAAACAACCGAATCCATCACAAAAAATGATTTCATTTATCTTGACCCACCGTACTTCAATACAAGGGGAAGATATTATGGAACAATAGATTATGAGCCTTTTCTGGAATATCTCGCTATGCTCAACGCAAAGAAAATCAAATTTGCCCTGTCATTTGACGGAAGCCGCGGCGATAAAAGCTATTTGGTTGATTTGCCGAAGGAGCTATATAAGCAACATATTTTCATTCAGTCAGGAAACGCAAGCTTCAAAAAAGTCATGGATGGAAAGGCAGAGCAAGTAACCGAATCGTTATACCTTAATTTTTAGACCTCAAAGAACATTAATTATTGTTTCGCCGGCGTCTTTTAAGCCATTGATTATGTAGTCTTTAATGGCATTTCCTTTATCTGTATTGCTGAAGACACGAAGGTTCCACTTACCCGCCGTTGTGTCCGGCTGCAATACGAATACCATGTCGCATTGGCACCTTGTGAATATTTCACTTGGTGACGTAATTTCATCTGAGATATATGCTCCTGCAGATACCATGTTAAAATAATCTTCGTTAATTGCAGCGTTGGAAATTTCCCATGAGCCCCCCTCCGCTCTCTCGACGCTGGCCGTAAATGAGAATAGATATTGCAAATATGCTTTAAGGTGTATTCCGACACTGTTCTCCAAATCAATCTTTCTATCTTTAGATTCAATAATTAACAATGTTGGCTTGTTGTTTATCCCGAATAGTTCGATAACGTGGTCGGGTCGTTTGCTGTCTGTACTGACTCTTGGCAACGAAAGCCACCTGTATTCCTTTCCATCAAGCACGACAGACATTCCGCTCCAGTCGCCGCCGGGAGGATTACACAGCCCTTCAAAACAACCTCTTGGAATCATATGCCTGAAAAGTGAATGAATCACGGTGTCAACATCATCTTCGTGATATGAGTTCGGCGTTACGGGGATTGTTGGGAGCTGATAGTTTCCGTTTGGCTTTTGTTCCGTATACGTTTTCTTTATTGGGGCGTTGTAAATAATTCGTTCTGCATGACCAGCTCTTCCAGGAAGTAGTGGTACATCAAGTACGAAATAATCACTCAGTGCCATAAAGACTCGCCAAAAACCACTGCGGCGCGCTAACTCGGCTGGCTTTTTACATAAATAATCAAAATTTGTTTTCAGCAGCGGTCCATATATAAATGTCATAATTTCTGCGTTTTCGGATGAAAGCATGGCAACTAACGGTAAGATTCCTCTATCCGGCCGGTTATCGTCTCCACGGGGCTTGAAGCCTTTTACCATACAAATAACAAGAGGAGCGTGTCCATCTGCGATTTTTAATGATATTTCTTCATCCGCACCGTATAGCTTTGTTATTTCAGTCGCAAAAGCTTTTCGTTTGTTTGGAGGAATGAGGCCAAACGGCAGATCCTTAGAACCCATTCCGACACTTAAAGCCTTAACAATTTCTAAAAACTCTCTGCTCTTTCCGGCAGCTGATTTTTCTGCGATGCTCTTTATGAATTTGAAGCGGTGCGTATCAATAGAATGACTGATAACAGTTGCTTTTGTCTCATAAACCGCTTGCCAATCTTTACTGTCAAAAGAACTGCTTCTCTTGTTCTCCTTGGAAAGCCATTCCACCATAAGTGCATTTTTGTTTAACAACTGTTTTTCGAGAGCAGATGTGTTTTTAGAGAGCATTTTAAGGATCATGTATTCCGAAAGCTCTTTAACTGCAAAGATAGTTTCATCAAAGTCCCTAAGTTTCCTATCATATGCCGGCTGAAACTCTTCCGCTTTAACATAGGCTTGGACAATAAAATTATCTGTATATTTAGAAAAACTTATGTAGCTATATGGGACAGCTGCATTGGGGAAACGGAGAGCCTTCCGTTTACGGGTTGAAGTGTCCAACTCATATTTTACGAAATCAATGATGTATATATATGGACAACCGGCTCTTCCAACGGAATAAGCACGGCCACTTCTTTGCCACGCCTGGTTACCCGCTTGTAAAGCGCTGCAAAATTCCACAGCATACAAAACCGTCTCGTTTTTACCGTCGACCTTAGTTATTATAGCGTCGGGGGTTTCGTCCAAGAAACTCCCGTTTTTCTTCAGTGCATCAAAAATATTGTTTTCCCAACGATTCCTGTTTGATTTATTGAACCCCGGAAAAAGCTCAATACACCAATCATATTTTACGGAATGATGTTCAAAGCTTAACCTAACCCTTGGACATGCCAAGGACGAAAAGTCTCTATTGCATGAAATTATATTCATTCCATCTTTCAAATAATTGAGTATGCGTTCACACTCAACGATATTATCGCCGTGTATCCGGAAATATTCCACAATCCTCACCTCATTTTAGAGAAAAATAACAGTCAAATTATTCTATCACAAAGGTATACCAACCACAATAAAGTGATAAATCAGCGCCCATGCGCCGATATTTTACAATCAAGCGCCTTAGCTTTTTCCACCAAGCCCCGATATATATTTTCTCCGCCAGTCATGGTATGATAATCCCGTGGTTTATATTCGAATACGGAGGTCGGCGTCATGGCATTTTCGGGGGCGTTTCTTGAGCTGCTGTTCGGCAAGGTGTATTGACCGGGGCGGCCATGGTTGTCCAACCGGGGACGCCGGAGTCACGAAAGCCTGTTGCAGTCCCGCGCGTTTTATGGGATAATCAGGACAATTTATTGCTTTGGGGGTTACCTTTATGCTGATTGCCGTCAGCGCGGACGGGCAGCGCCTGTCCAGCGCGGTTTCTCAAAATTTTGAATCCTGCCGTTTTCTCCTGTTTGTGGAGACGGACACCATGTCCTACGAGGCCATCGAGCACGGCGGCGACGCGGCGGCGCTCGCCGATAAAATCGTCGGCCGGGACTGCGAGGCCGTTATCACCGGCGCCTTCACGCCGGAAATCTTCAACACCATCGCCAACGCCTGCGTCACCCGGTACAGCGGCGCCGGGCTGACCGTCGCCGAGGCGCTGGACCGCATGGACAAGAATACGCTGGAGTATATCCGGTTCGCGGATAAGGACGACGCCTGCCACGGCGACCACGGGGGCGGCGAATGCAACTGCGGCGAGGAAGAATAGAGCCGCGCTGTAGGACACGAAAGAGGACAGGCACATGACGTGCTTGCCCTCTTTAATTCTATGCGCGGGATAGAACGCGGCCATTTTTTTCTATCTCTTCCAGATTTCGCCCGTGTCGAGCCCCCACCGGCGGAAGAGATCGTCATAAAACTGCGGGCGGGGAAAATCCGTTTTCATCTCCATGTGGAGCTGCCGGTAGCCGAAGCCGCGCTCCGACAGGAGCGTGAGCCCAGCCACCAGGTCGCCGAGCTTTCCGGCCGGAACGGACAGGATCATTTCGTCCTCGTCGGTGAGGCCGCGCTCGTATTCTCCGGGATCGGGCACGGTGATCTTGTATTGCCCGTCCTTAAGGAGCGGTATCGTGGAGTGGACGCAGGAATCGACGGCGTCAAGCGCGCAGTGCAAAAGCTCCCCGGACTTATACTTGACGGACATGAGGGCGCTGCGGAGCTGGGCCGGCTTTAAGTACACAAGAACCATATCGGGTATGAAGTTCGCGCCGTCCAGCGGCGCCAGCGCCAGGCCGATGTTGCTGCCCTCGTCAAGGCGGGGATAAGAGCTTTTGAAAAAAGCCCTGGCCTTATCCGGGTTTTCAATAAAATTGCCCGTAACGGCCCTGTCGTAATACGCGGCGCCCTCGTTGAATTCGACGAGGCCGAAGCCGATGAGGGGCCAAACGCACCAGTGGTCCTCCCTGAGCAGCACAAGGCTTTTCCTCTCCCGGCGCACCATGCCGTACGCCTGGCACAGGGCCAGATGCTCGCCCAGGTCCCGTTTGGGACGGAGTGCGCCGGGCGGGATATCTCCCTCCGTTTTCAGGAGCTTCAACGCAATGGGCGCGTAACGTAGGATCAGGAGCTCCTGGAGCTCCCGGCCAAGTCTGTTGAAGTCCGCAGCTGTCATACGCTCACTCCTTTGACGATTTATTGCGCTTATCGCAGTCCTTACAGTAGCCGTACATCTCGATGCGGTGGCCCAGGACGCGGAAGTCGTCGGAAATTTTCGGTTCAAAGCCGGTCATCGGGCAGTCCTGGATCGGCACGATCTTGTGGCAGTCGACGCAGACGGCGTAGTGGCGGTGGTCGTGGCGGCGCAACTCGTAGTACGCCATGTCGCCGTCGAGAACGGGCGTTTTTGTCACAAGGCCCTTTTCCGTAAAGAGCTCGAGTATCCTGTAGACCGTCGAGAGCCAGACGGCCTGCCCGTCCTTCTCGATCTGCGCGTAGATGTCCGGCGCCGAGAGCGGCGCTTCGGCGCTTTCCAGGATTTTAACGACAGCGTCGCGCTGCTTTGTCTTTTTCAGTCCCTCGGGCCATACTATTTCAGGCACAACACGTCACCTCTATACTTTAGACGTCGCCTTTATTCTAACACATTTTTTCGCGAGAATCACCACAATCAGCACGGCCACCGACACGAGCGCCGTAAAGCCGCCCGGCGCGACGCCCAGGTAATAGGACAGGACAAGGCCGAGCATGATATCCACGACGCTGAAAACGACGGAGAAAACCAGCGTGGTCTTGAAGCCCTTTTCTAGCTGGAGCGCGGCGGCCACCGGCAGGGCGATCATCGAGCTGATGACCAGGACCCCGACGATCCGGATGGTGACGGAGACCGCCGAGGCCACGAGCACGGAAAAGATATAGTTGAGCAGCCGGACCCGGACGCCCGCGATCCTGGCGGCCTCCTCGTCGTAGGCGATGTAAACGAGCTGGTGGTAGAGCGCGATGAGCGCCAGCACCGATATGACGCTGAGGATCATCACCAGGACCGTGTCGGACACCGTCACGGTCAGGACGCTGCCGAACAGAAATGCGTCGGCGTTCGTGTGCAGGCGCCCGGAGCTGATGATAGTGATCGCTGTGCCGACGCTGAGCGCCAGCACAATGGATAAAATAAGGTCGGTATTCTTTTTGAAATAGCCCCGCAGAAACTCGATCAGCGCGCCGCTGATGGAGGTAAAGACGAAGGCCCCCAACACGGGGTTCTGGTTGCAGGCAAGGCTGATGGTGATGCCCGCCAGGGAGGCGTGGGAGAGCGTGTCGCCGATCATGGAATAGCGCCGCAGGACGAGAAAAATGCCGATGCTCGGCGCCAGCACCGCGATGAAGATCGACACGAGAAACGCGTTTTGCATAAAGCCGTAGCTGAGCACCCTTATTCCTCCCTTCCGTCCAGGCCGATGCCCGTAAACTCCGCTGCGAACTGCGCCGGGGTGCAGATGTGCCCGTGGCCGACGTCCAGGTGGTATATCAGCGTGGAATTCGATATGGCGGCCACAAGATTGTGCTCCACGGACACGATGGTCATGCCCTTTTCCTTGTTGAGCTTTTTGATGATCGAGTAAATCTCCTTCTGGCTGTGGACGTCCACACCCGTTGACGGCTCGTCCAGCACCAAAAGCTCCGGGTCGCCCATCAGCGCCCGGGCGATCATCACCTTCTGGCTCTGCCCGCCGGAAAGCGTGCCCATCAGCGCTCCGGAATAGTCCGAGAGCCCGACCTGGCGGAGGCTGTCATCGATCACGTCCCGGTTTTTGAGCTTCAGCAGATGCCTGTACGAATCGAGCATCTCGCGCACCGTGATCGGAAAGCCGGAGTGGGCCGCGTCGCTCCTCTGCGGGACGTAGCCGATCCGGCCGGCCGTGGTTTCAATGCGCCCGCTTGTGGGCTTCAAAAGCTTCAGTATCAGCCGGATCAGCGTCGACTTCCCGCTGCCGTTGTCACCGACCACCGAGACGTATTCGCCGTCCTTCAGCTCGAGATTTACACCCCCGAGGATGTACGGCGCCGCGCCGGTATAGGAAAAATAAAGGTTTTCCGCTTTGATCATAAAGTCACACCCGTATTAGTTGTTCGATTTGCTTGACAATTTATTCCCGTAACGCCTATAATTATAAACGCAAATGCGAATTATTTGCAAGTAGAAATTTTACAAGGTGGCCGCCATGCTGAAAAAAATCCTCGCCCTGCTCCTCGCCGCCGCTGTTATCCTGCCGGCCGCGTCCTGCGCGCGGAAAGCGCCCTCCGAGGACGGCGGCAAAATCAGAGTGTCCGTGTCGTTTGACGCGCTCAGGGAATTCGCCGCCGCCGTCGGCGGGGACAAGGTCGCCGTTTCCGTCATCATCCCCGACGGGACGGAGCCACACGACTTTGAGCCGAAAGCTCAGGACCTCACCGCGCTGAGCACGGCGGACATTCTTATTCTCAACGGGCTCGGCATGGAGAGCTGGGCGGATAACGCCGTCAAGGCGGCGGGCAACGCCGTGCTCATTACCGTCGACGCCTCCGCCGGCATCCAGCCGATCACCGCGGCGGACGCGGAAGCGGCTTCCGAGCACGGCCAGTACGATCCCCACATCTGGCTGAGCCTCAAGTGCGCCGAAACCGAGGTTCAGAACATCCGCGACGCCCTCGTCCGGGCCGATCCCGGGAATAAGACCTATTATCAGGCAAACAGCGACGATTACGTCGCGGCGCTGGAGCAGCTCTACGGCGCGTATGCCGCCAAATTCGCCGCCGTCACGAACAGGAATTTCGTCACCGGCCACGCGGCGTTCGCCTACCTCTGCCGTGATTTCGGGCTGAGCCAGAACAGCGTTGAGGACGTCTTCGCCGAGGGCGAGCCCAGCGCGAAACAGATGGCGGCCCTCATCGACTATTGCCGGGCAAACCATGTGACGACGGTCTTCAGCGAGGCCCTTCTGAGCACCGACGTGGCCGACACCCTCGCCCGCGAGACCGGCGCCAGTGTCAGGGCAATCAACACCATCGAAAGCAGCGAGGACGGCAAAACGTATCTCCAGCGGATGGAGGAAAATTTAAGCGTCATCTACGAAAGCCTGTCCGCCTGACATAAGCGAAAACCGGAGACAATGTATGTCTCCGGTCTTTATTTATTCCCCCGCCGCTTTGGGGGGCGGCGCCGCGCAGGCGGCGCAGCTCTGGCAGCCTTGCTTTTCCCGCCAGATGCCGGCGGCGGTCCGGGCCCAGGAGGCGGCCGTGTCGCCGCATTTCGCGCAGAGCTGATGAACGTCCTCGGCGTGGAGGAAATCCGTCGAGCGCGCGCCGGAGGCGTCCACCATGGCGGCCAGCCTTTCGGGATTGTCCAGCAGCGGGCATGGGCGCAGGAGATTTTCATTAAAGGGCTGATTGCGGCAGTATTCCATGAACAGCGGAGACTTGAGCGCGTCCAGGAGCGACGTGTCGCGGATATTTCTGTCGGCGTAGTGGACAAACGCGCAGGGCTCGATGTCTCCGGCGGCATTGATGTGCAGATACTTCCTGCCGCCGGCGATACAGCCGTTCACCAGCTCCCCGTCGTTCCAGAAATCCAGCGGCGCCAGGGGCAGGCTCCGCCGGAACAGGCCGATCTGGCGATACATAAACGCGCGCTGCTCCGCCGTCACCATGAGCTCGGGCACCGCGTCGGCCCCCACCGGGATATAAGTAAAGAACCAGGCAAATTTCACCCCCAGCTTCACAAGCTCGGTAAAAAACGCCTCGCTGCCGATCGTTTCCGTATTCCGGCGCGTGTAGCAGCAGGACGCGCCGAAAAGCAGCTTCTTCTCCCGCAGCAGGTCCATCGCGCTCACGACGGCTTTGTATGTCCCCGCGCCGCGCCGGGCATCCGTTTCCTCCTCGAAGCCCTCGATGCTGAGGATGGGAATAAAGTTTTTGACCCGCAGCATTTCCGCGGCAAACGCCTCGTTGATGAGCGTCCCGTTTGTAAACGCGGCAAACAGGCAGTCGCCGTGCTTTTCGCAGAGCCGGATGATATCGTCCTTCCGCAGGAGCGGCTCGCCGCCCGAAAACAGGAACAAACGGACGCCGAGCTCCTTGCCCTGCCTGACGATATCGTCGAGCGTGTCAAGGCTGAGCGAGAGATTGTGTCCGTATTCGGCGGCCCAACAGCCTGTACAATGGAGATTGCACGCAGAGGTCGGGTCCATGAGCAAGGCCATGGGGATGTTGCAGCCATGCTCTTTTCTCAGATTTATCTGCCTTTCCCAGTTGACAACCAGATTGTTGACGACAAAATTATTAAAAAAAGCTTTCCTCACGCCGGGGTCGATATCGTCCCAGAGGCTGAGAAGGAGCCTGTACCAGTTGTCTTTTTCCTCGACGGCGCGCCGCACGGCGACGCGCTTCTTGAGGTGCAGGTTCTTTTTGTCGTACTTGTCGACCCATCGCAGCAGCTTCGGGATGTTTTTTTCCGGATTCTTATTCAGGTACGCGTAGGCCGCCTTCAGGCCCGCCGCGCCGATCGTTCTGTTCATGCTGTCCGCCTCCAATCGCTTCATCGGTTCTGTCGTCTGTCAATAGAATACGTTGCGGCATGTCGAAATAGTACTGCTGATTGTACAAGACCGCCAGCCGGTCCTCGGCATATTGGAAAAATTACGGCGCATGGTGTTCTCGTGTCTCCCGTTGGGGAAAACCCGCCATAAAATTGTTGAAACAGAAACAAAAATTGGCTATAATATCGTTAATGCTCAACGGACGGGAGGACTGGCCATGAACAGAGAAGAACAGCTTTTATCTGGTTTAACGAACTTATACAAAAAGATAGTTTTGCTCCATAAGTATAAGATGAAAGACACGCTTAAGGGGTATAAGTCTTCCGAGGTGGATTGCATCGAACACATCGGAAGAAATGCCGATTCCAACGTGACAAAGCTTGCGGAGACCCTTTATATGACGCGGGGCGCCATAAGTAAAATAACGAAGAAGCTCATAAAAAAGGGCATGATCGAAAGCTACCAGAAGCCGGAGAACAAGAAAGAAATCTATTTTAAGCTTACCGGGCAGGGGGAATCCATTCACAAAATCCACGAGGCGCTGCACCAAGAGTTCCGGGAGCGGGATAAAGCCGTATTCGAGCAGGTAACCGAGGAGCAATTTAACATCCTTCTGAGCTTCGTGGAAAAGTATTGCAGGCATTTGGATGCGGAAATAAAGAAGCAAGGCCCGGCTATAACGAATCGAAACGATTATGAATAATGGGGTTATCAAAAAGTACCCTGTAGGTGGCTGTATCAAAACGCCGGAGCACCGGCGCATGATACAGCCGCACTTTATTGTTGACGCAGAAACAATAAAGTGATAGGATATTTATGTTGCCAAGGAAACATAAATGCTCTTTTCCGAGAGGGGAATTACAAATGAACACACAAAATAAGGCACAAACCGTGACCAGAACAGACGCGCAGGGCGGCGGACGGATGAATATCATCGGAATTAACGCCAGTCCCCGAAAGGAAGGAAATACCGCCTGGATCGTCAACAAAATACTCGAAGGCGCCGAAGAACGGGGCGCCGAAACACACGCCTTCAATTTCAGCGATCTTGATATCCAACCGTGCCGGGGCTGTTGGGGCTGCCACAAGGGCGATCAGGGCTGTGTTATCAACGACGACATGGATAAGCTGAATAAAGCGATCGATCATGCCGACACCATTGTTTTCGGCTCGCCGATTTACATGATGCAGATGACGGCCCAGGCAAAGATAGTCGTCGACAGGATGTTTGCGCGATTCTCTCCGCGATATTCCCCATATTATAAAAAAGAAAATGCCGCCGATAAGAAACTGATTCTGACGTTTAATCAGGGCAATCCTGATTCCAGCCTGTTCCAGTCGTATATTGACTATACGAAACACATGTTTGAGCTGCTGGAATTCGATGTCAGAGAGGTCCCTGTCGTTACCGGCATGCGCAACAGCCCGGCAAAGGAAAGAGAAGAGCTGCACTCGGTCCTGCGGGAAATCGGTTCCTCGCTTGCTTCGGAATGATTCGGAATAAAAGGAGATAGGATGGTTATGCTGCCACGGCAGCATAACCATCCTCAGACTGTCGATAAAGCCCTTTGGGCTTTATCGACAAGGGTCTGCATGAGGAGCTCACTCCGGAGGCGCATGTCCTCCTGCGTGACAAATGATGAATTTATTTGCCGCTCCGGCGGCAAACTCTGCGAGGCTTTGTCCTCTGTTTGCAGGTTTTTTGACAATCGGTTTTCACATTATTTTTTATCTTTTCTCCATGATCCTGTCCACCAGCGGATGCGGCAGGCATTCCATGACGGCGGAAACGCCCGACATGGCGCCGGCATGATACCGCCGTTTCGGCTTTCTGTCGCCAAGCGCCCTGAAAACGAGCCGCGCGATCATTTCCGGGTCGCTCCTCCCGGCGTCCATCGCCCTGAAGCTCTTTTCCGTTTTGCGCAGCGCCTCGTTATACAGCTCAAGACCGGCGGACGACCACTGCGCCATGGACGCCGCCAGCTCCCGGTAGCTGCGCTCGACGGACGGCGTGCTGATCGCCCCACAGCGGATCTGGATGCTGGGGATGCCCCAGGGTTTCAGCTCCTGGCCCAGCGTCCTGGACAGGCAGTTGGACGCGAAATCGCAGGCGTGGATGCTGGCGTCAAAGGCGATGGGCATCAGGCCGGGCGTCTGAATCCACAGCACCCGTCCCCCACCCTTCCTGAGGAGCGGCAGCGTGGCCTGCAGCAGCGCGACGGGCCCCACCAGGCGCGTCTCCGTCTCCCGGCGCCACTTGTCGATGTCCATCAGCTCCAGCGGGGCGATAAAGCCGCCGCCGGCGTTGTTCAATACGGCGTACAGCCCCGGTATGCCGCGCTTTGAGAGCTCCTCTTCGATCGTCCGCCCCGCGCCGGTGATATCCTCGGGTTTTGTCATATCCAGCGGACAGACGGGCACAAGGTTTTTGAGGCCAAGGCCGGCCAGCTTATCCGCATCCTCCCCTTTCCGGACGCCCGCGAAGACGAGATACCCCCGTTCGGCCAGATACATACCGCAGGCCCGCCCGATACCGGAGGAGCTGCCCGTAACCAGGACAGCTTTCTGATTGTGATTGCTCATAAAAGCATCTCCTTTCTATTATATAAAACAATTGTTTTAAACTAATGTTTAATATAATACGGAGCGCGCTATAATGCAATTAAAATCAGATTAAATTCTGATGAAGGCCATTGTCTTGAATGTTGACGGAATATCCTATAAAATATGACGCAAAGACAAGGGGTGGTTTCATGGAGGGCGCTGAGCTGCGGATCATCGAGGCGGCAATCGCCGCGGTCGAGGAGTACGGCTTCAATAACGTCACGGTCCGGCGCATCGCGGCCAAGGCGGACGTCAATATCGCGGCGATCAATTATTATTTCAGGACAAAGGAGCAGCTCTTGGACAAAGTGCTGGAGCTGACCATCGACAATGCCTTTGACTGGAAGGACCTCGCGCATACGGAGAGCCTCCCGCCAAAGGAGCAGCTGTTTGCCATCATGGACCACCTGACACAGGGCGCGCAGAACTTCCCCGAGACGACCCGCGCCCATTTTTACGAGGCGATGGTCAACGGGAACACCGAGACGCGGGCCGTCCGGGAAATGAACCGCTTTATGGAAACCGTTTATCAAAAATTCGTGGCCAAGGGCTGCCGGATGGCGGAAAAGGACCTGCGCGCCTCCATCACGCAGGTCTTTATGACAGGGCTTTTCGCCCTCGGCGTCGTCCCGAATATCTACAGGCAGTTTTTGCAGGCAGACCTCACCGAAGCCGACGACCGGCGGCAATTTCTCCGCCATCTGATCGACCGCTTGATCGAGGACTGAACGACAACAAAAAACGGCGGTTTGACCGCCGTTTTTTCTTCGTGGCGCCTGATTAATAGTCGCTTTCGTTAAAGCCGGTGGGGGTGGCGACGACGCGTTCCACCTCGATCCTGTAGTTCAAAACCATTTCCATCAGCGTCGCGGACTGGGCGGCCAGCTACTGGCTGGACGCGGCCGATTCCTCGGCGGTGGCCGTATTGCTCTGCACGACCTGCGATATCTGCCCCAGGCCATGATTGAGCTGCTTGATGGTGTCCGCCTGGCGCACGCAGTCCTCGGCGATATCGGCGATAGAGCCCACCGAGCTGTCCAGGCTGTCCACGATCTCGGAGAGCGCCCTTTCCATCTCCTCGCCGATCGTCAGCCCTTGTCTGGACTTGCTGATGCTGTCGCCCAGCAGCTCGTTTGTCTCCTTTGCCGCCGCGGCGCTTTTGCCGGCCAGGCTCTTGACCTCCTCGGCGACGATGGAAAAGCCCTTGCCGTGAACGCCGGCCCGCGCCGCCTCGACGGAGGCGTTGAGGGCCAGTATATTTGTCTGGAACGCGATATCCTCGATGATCTTGATCACGTCGGAGATGTACGACGACGATTTGTTGATTGCCTCCAGCGCCCGGGACAGCTCCTTCATCTTTTCGCTGCCCTCCGCGGCTTTGGCGCTGACCGTTTCCGAAAGCCGGCGCGCTCTGTCCGCGTTGTCGCGGTCGTCCCTCGTCCGCTTCAGCGCGTCGGCGACCGTCCGCGATATCTCGTCGATGGCAGAGGCCTGGGCGGTGGCGCCGTGGGCGACGCTCTGCGCCTCGGCGCTCATCTGCTGGGAAACGGAGGCCACGTTTTCCGCCGCCGTCCTGATATGGCGGATAAGGCCGCAAATGGAGTCGTCCACTTGATTGTTGCCCACCATGATCCGGCCGAAATCACCCGGATATTTTGCCGCGTCGGCCCGGACGGACAGGTTGCCGGCCAGAATGTCGCCGGAGGCGTGGCCTAAAATCAGGGAGACCTTTTTCAGCGTGATCTGGGTGGCGCGGATGGACCGGCTCAGCTGGCCCAGCTCGTCGCGACGCCGCGCCGTGGCGACCTTGAAGTCCGTATCGCCGGCGGCAAGCCTGGCGGCATAGCCGGCCAGCAGCTTTAACGGCCGTACGATGCCCCCGGCGGTGAGCAGCACCGCGACCAGCAAAACGGCAAAGGAAGCGCCGAACACCAGGATATCCCTGGTAATGAGCGTCCGGGCCAGCGCGTCTGTCATCCCCGGAGCCCCCAAAGCGATTTTCAATATGTAATAATCCGAAACCGAGAAGCACACCAGCGCGGGCAGGATAATGCACAAAATCATTTTGGTACGCAAAGATTTGTTGCCGCTCTCCATCGTCAGTTCACCTCAATATCTGAAATTCAAGATTGTTGCTTCTATCAAATATATCGGCATTTTTTCCGATTTTTTTATAATAATTATCCTAATAATTTAAAGCCGCGCAAAAGTGCAGCCGGACCATGATGAATCCGGCTGCATTTTAAAATTTTCTTTTGGCGGGACAGCTATCTGTCTTCCATCAGATATTCCTCGGCGAATTTTGACGCCACAGCGCCGTCGGACGCGGCGGTGACGATCTGCCGGAGGGGCTTTGTGCGGACGTCCCCGACGGCGAAAACGCCGGGAACGCTCGTCCGCGTCGTCTCGTCAGCGACGATATAGCCGCTCTCGTCCATGTCGACCTGGCCCCTGAACAGCCCGGAATTCGGTATCCTGCCGATGGCGACGAAAATCCCGTCGCAGGCAAGCTCCGTGAGGCCGCCCGTTTTGACGTTTTCGATTTTGGCGCCCGTGACTTTTTTATCGTATAAAATGCCGCTGATTCTCGAGTCGGCGATAAACGTCAGGTTCGGCGCGCTTCGGAGCGCCGCCAAAAAGCTCTTCGACGCCCGGAGCGTATCGCGCCGGTGGACAAGATAAACGCGGCTGCAGATCTTCGACAGAAACAGCGCGTCGGTCACGGCGGTATCGCCGCCGCCGCTGACGATGACAGTCTTTCCTTTGTACAACATCCCGTCGCAGGTGGCGCAGTACGCGACGCCCCGGCTGACAAGGCGCGCCTCCTCCGGCAGGCCCAGCGTCCGCGGCGAGGCGCCGGTGGCCAGGATCACCGTTTTGGCCTCATACGCGCCGTCCGGCGTGACAATGCGCTTCGGGCTCGACGCCAGGTCGACGGCTGTGACCTCCGACAGCGCGCTCTCCGCCCCGAACCGGTCGGCGCCCTGCTTCATTTTTTCGCCCAGCTCGAAGCCGTCAACGCCGTTTTCAAAGCCGGGATAATTATCCACCTGGCTCGTGGTGGCCATCTGGCCGCCCGGCGACAGCTTCTCCAGCAGGAGCGTCTTCAGGCCGGCGCGCGCGCAGTACAGCGCTGCGGTATAGCCGCCCGGCCCCCCGCCGATAATGACGGTATCATAGCTTGCCTCGATCATACGCCTTTACGTCCCCCCGTCTTAATTTCTCATTTCTTATTTTAATTACTGTATTCCCTGCTCGTTCAGCCATCTGTCGATTTCCGCCTTGGAGCCGGGGTTGACGAGGGGCGCGCCCGCGCTGCCGCCTTTGAACAGAATAAGCGTTGGCAGCGTCATGACCTCAAAGCGGTTTTCCAGCTCCTCCTGCTCGTCCACGTTGACCTTGCCCACGAGCAGCCTGTCCTCGTAGGTGCCGGCCACCACGTCGAGCACCGGCGCCAGCCGCCGGCAATAGCCGCACCAGGGCGCCCAGAATTCCACGAGCGCGGGCGTCCCCGCTTCCTGTACCTCGGCGTTAAAATTTTCTTTTGTCACTGTAATGGTTGACATCGGTATCCCTCCTGAAGGCATTTTTTCTCTATAGTGACAATTATATCGGGAACTGGCCGCCGATAAAGTGACATTATCACAAATTCATCCGCTTTTTAAGCTTATTATAAAGATAAACCTACAACTTCACAAGCGGATGTGGTATATTCTGTGTAGAAATACCGCATCTATAATAAACGGAGGAATCATCATGAAAAAATACGTTTGCCAAATCTGCGGTTATGTGTACGATCCCGCCGCCGGCGACCCGGACAGCGGCATCGCTCCCGGCACAGCCTTTGAAGACCTGCCCGACAACTGGGTCTGCCCTGTCTGCGGCGCGTCGAAATCCGATTTCACGGCGGAATAACGCCGGGACACCGCACCCCTCTCAAAGCTATAAAGAACGCGCGACTACAACGTCGCGCGTTCTTTTTTCCGTGTGCGATGAACCGCCGGGCGGCCGCCGTCATACGCTGTAACGGTACTTTTGCGTTCAGGGAAGTCCCAGCCACTTCACGCCATGTATCCGTCACCATACGCCGACGGGGGCTTGCTCCCGCCTTACCGTCCATTCTTAACTTATTTTCAGGGAGAAATGCCTTATGCTCTCAAGCGCCGAATACATACAGCTATCCTTGGAGTCCAACCTTT
Source organism: Sporobacter termitidis DSM 10068 (assembly GCF_900130065.1). Taxonomy (GTDB): domain Bacteria; phylum Bacillota; class Clostridia; order Oscillospirales; family Oscillospiraceae; genus Sporobacter; species Sporobacter termitidis. The sequence goes on along the minus strand of NZ_FQXV01000020.1, from coordinate 7,712 downwards.
TCTGGGTCAGGATCATGAAGGAGCACGCAATTTTCATCGAAAGCGCCATGCCCCCGCCCCTTAACCACATCGCGCGCCAGGCCGAGCATTTCAAGCAGCAGTTCGCCGTCCTGCTCTCCGAGACTATCCGCCACGCAAACGGCCTTGTCTCGTCGGGCGCGCTCCAGTCGGGCCAGTACTACACGAATTTCACCGAGGCCGCCGAGCAGGCCGTCCAGAATTCCACCGGGATCGGCACAGACGGCTACCTGACACAGATGGAGTACAACATCGAGCCCCTCACGACATACAGCATCACGCCCGAGACAGAGGACGCCGTCAACCAACTGAACGGCTATATTCTGAATATGGTAAACGCCTTCGCCGCCTTTAAGGCCGACCTTCTGGACAACCAGAGCGCCTGCCGCATCTTCACGCTGCTCTACACCGCGGACATCAGCCACATACTGCACGAGGCACAGCGGTACATACAGCTTTTGACCGGACTCCAGAACAAGGACGAGAACTTCAATCAGAACTACGCCGAATTCTGGAACCAGAACATGGCCGAACACGCCAAATCGATGCGCGGCCTGTTCGACCCATCGGAGACGGCGTTTATCAACGAGGCCGACCGGTACGGGCGGGTATTCGACGCGCTGGCCCAGGTCCCGACAATAAGCGCGCTCCCCGACACAAAGGATATCAGCGCCTTCAAGGCCACCGCCACCCAGGGCATGCTGTCGTGCAAGGTCAAAGCCATCATGAGCCCGCTCTACACCGACCACAACCTCCGGGAGGCCAACCACTACATCCACCTGATGCAGCCTTAATCCCCACCCGCCCGGAAAAGGTATAGGGGCTGCCGCCCCCTATGACCCCTGATGGGGCTGTGCCCCATACCCTGTTCGGGGCTGCGCCCCGGAACCCCCAGGGCTTCGCCCCGACCCCTTGGGTGCAGCCCGGACCCCTTGGATGCGGCCCCGAACCTCATAGCAGGATGGCGCAGACTATCTTAACGCTGTCATTCTAAGGCGCGAACGCTCCGTCAAGCTGCCCGTAGGGGCGAACTGTGTTCGCCCGCCGTCTTCCCGCCTGCGTAGGGCACGGCTTCCCAAACGCGCCTTTCCTTTCAGGCGCGGCGGGGCAGCTTCCACCGGCGCGGCGTAAACAGCAAGCCGCCGCGGTCATAGCGACGCGGCGGCTTACCGCGATTAAAAGCCCCGGCAGCCGCTTTCGGAAAAACAGAGCAAGCACTCCGGCAGACGATCATCAAAACAGGATTTGCAGAGATAGAATCGCCTTTCTCATACGGTGCCTCCACGAAAAGATTGCGGCTACCGCAAACATGCTGTCTTCTATCATTTCTCACAATATTTTCCATCAAAATATATGCAAATGAAAAGAAGTCCGATTTATAGCAGACGGCGTTTATAATGCGTTTCCGGTGGTTAGAATCTGGCTATAACGCAAAGGAGGTATACTATGCCAAAAGGTACATCCAGGCCCTCGGAAGTCATCATCACCGAGCTGGAAGAAAAAAAGGCCGGGTATCAGACGAAAATCGAAAACTATAAAACAAAGATCAATGAAATCGATTCAAGAATCCGGAACCTCAGCAGCCATCAGCGGCAGAAAGAGCTCGACCATATTCTGGAGACCATCAAAAGCTCCGGCAAATCCGTCGACGATTTTATAACCTCTTTTTTGGAGAACGCCAAGCCGGCAAGTCCTGGCAGTTAGCCGCCGTTCGCATGTTCTTTTATTTAATGCCGTTTCCACCGGAAAATCCGGGCATTCCGCCCGGTTTCCGGTGTTTTTTTGTCGGCGGAAAGCTGCTCTCCGGCAAATATTATGTCAAGCCAAAAAATTATTTGCTGGAATATTTATTTTTTTCTGTTATCATCAGATTGAGGTGAGGGTGCGTGTTAAATCTGGAAGCCTTTGAAGAAAATGACGATAAGAATTTTCTTATCGATCTATATACGACTTACTATGGATTTGTGAAAAAAACGATATATAATATCATTAAAGATAAAAAAGATCTGGAGGACCTTATTGACGACGCGTTTTTAAAGCTTATTGAAAAAGTATCGCTGCTGCGAACGCTGAACAATTACAGAACGTCAACGTACATATACTACACCGCCAAAAGCATTGCCATCAATTACATCGTCCGCCGGGACGTGGAAAACAGATTCAGATTTCTGGGCGCGGACGAGGACCTGTCGGAACATTTTATCAGCCGCGAATACGGTATGGAAGACAGGATACTTTATCAATCCGAGCTTGAATCCCTCGGAAACGCCATTATGAAACTGCCTCAAGATCAGCAGGATCTGCTTAATTATAAATATCTGCTCAACATGAATGACGCCGAAATCGGCGAGCTCATGGGCATCGAAGGCAGCAGCGTCCGCCAGTATCTCACCAGGGCCAGGCGCAGCGCCAAGAAACTGATTGAAAAGGAGATGAGCCCTCATGACAAACAGTAAGGCCGAGCATTATCTGAACCAGCTCAACGACAGTTATGAGGATCAGCTGTTTCGCATTGTGATCAACAACTTCACGGCGGAGGCTGAGGGAGAAAAGCTGCTTGGGGCATACGCCGCGGAGGCCGCGGAAGAGCCGCCGCCCCTCGCGCTGAAGAAATTTATTACCCGGGTCAACAAGTATACCAAAGAGCAGCGGGTGCCGGCGCGCCGTGAGGGCCGGCCGCGCAGATTCCTCAACAAAGCCGCCGTCGTCCTGCTGACCGCCATCGCCCTGTTCTCCCTCGCCCTGCTCACCGTCGACGCCTTCCGCGTGCAGGTTTTGAACGTGCTGATGAATATTGAGTCCAAGTATACGGATCTGCAAATCACCGACGACAACTCTGCTTCACAGGGCAATGCGCTCTTGGTTAATTGGAAAAACGCGTATGTACCGAGCTATGTACCAGATGGATACGAGATAATCGCCCTTTCCAATATTGATTCCGTCAGAAGCATCAAATTCGGGACAAAAGATAAGTCTTCATTATTTGTCTTTTCGGAATACAGCTCCAGTTACGGCATGTCTTTTGATACTGAAAAAGCAGGGATGGTTGAAACAATCACAATTAACGGCAACAAAGGGACCGTAGTCAATAAAGACTCTATTGTTACCGTTGCCTGGATCATGGATAATCATCTATTCAACATTCAGGGAAACATTAGTGATAAAGAAGCAATTAAGATAGCGGAGAGCGTTGAGTTTGTCAAATAAGATTTTTCATTGTCTATTTTTAATGAAATTTAAAGATTTTTGTTGCATACTTCAACTTCGACTGTCATATGTTAAGTGAAAACACTTTTTAAGGAGGCTACTTATGAAAAAAACATTCGGATTTGCCTTAGTACTTCTATTGATTGCGGCGTTTACTTTACCGGTCTATGCAGCTGATGAAACTGATCAATCTGTGTTGTCCCAGGATAGTATCATGAAACCAGCGTATACAGCAATTATGTCAATGGCCGCAGGACTAAGTATTGATTCATTGGGAAAGGCATCATGCGGTGGAACAGTATTTCCTAATAACGATACATATACGGCATATCTGACAATATCACTGCAAAAGCAAACCGGCAGCACCTGGCAGCAGCTAACATCCTGGAGCAGTTCAGGGGTTGGCATGGGCGGCGTACTTCTGGACGGTTCATATTATGTCGAACACGGCACGTATAGAGTATGCTCCGCCGCGTTTATTTACAGCGCTCAGGGTTCTCTGTTGGAATCAGCACTGTACTATTCGCCGATCAAAACTTATTAATTCGTCAAAAAAATCATCACACACACCGCCGGGATCGAAGCGCGACGCTTCGATCCCGGTTTTTATAATTACTTCGCTTCTGCATATTGCGCCCTCCCGCAAATACTGGTATAATTAAAAATTATTATTTTTTGGGAGGTGCGATATGCTGAGGTTTGCCAAATCAAATCTGCTGGAACAGCATGCGTATAATTACAGTCTGCAGGACGTCAGTACGCCGAATCTGTACCGGGACCTTTATCCGTATACCGAGGTTCCGAAAACGGCGTTCAACCATCGCCACGTGCCGCTGAACGTGCCCGAGGAGCTCTGGATCACCGACACGACGTTCCGGGACGGTCAGCAGTCGCGCGCGCCGTATACGACCGAGCAGATGGTGGATATTTACAAGCTGCTGCACAGGCTCGGCGGCGATAAGGGCATCATCCGCCAGACGGAGTTTTTTGTCTACAGCAAAAAGGATTACGACGCCGTTCTCAAATGCATGGAGCTGGGCTATCAGTTCCCCGAGGTCACCACCTGGATCAGGGCCTCAAAGGAGGACTACAAGCTCTTAAAAAATCTTGGCATCAAGGAGACCGGCATCCTCGTCAGCTGCTCGGATTACCATATCTTTCAAAAGCTCAAAATGACGCGTGCGGAGTGCATGGAGCATTATCTGTCCGTTTTGAAGGATGCTCTGTCGGCGGGGATCATCCCGCGCTGCCATTTTGAGGATATCACCCGCGCCGATTTTTACGGCTTCGTCGTCCCCTTCGCGGGGGAGCTGATGCGGCTGTCCCGGGAATCGGGGATACCGGTCAAAATCAGGGCGTGCGATACGCTGGGCCTCGGGCTGCCCTATCCCGGCGTCGCTCTGCCCCGGAGCGTGCCGGGCATCGTTTACGGACTGCGCCATTACGCCGAGGTACCCGCCGAGTGGCTGGAGTGGCACGGCCACAACGATTTTTACAAGGGCGTCGCCAATGCCGGGTCTGCCTGGCTTTACGGCGCCGCCGGCGTCAACTGCTCCCTTCTGGGCATCGGCGAGCGGACGGGCAACGTCCCGCTGGAGGCGATGATCTTCGAATACATCTCCCTGCGCGGCACGACCGACGGCATCGACACGACCGTCATCACGGAGATCGCCGACTATTACAGGAACGTGCTCCACTACGACATTCCGCACATGACGCCCTTTGTGGGCAAGAGCTTCAACCTGACCAGGGCGGGCATCCACGCCGACGGGCTTTTGAAGGATGAGGAAATCTACAACATCTTCGACACGAAAAAAATACTCAACAGGCCCGTGGCCGTCGCCGTCAGCAACACGTCGGGCCTGGCCGGGATCGCCCTGTGGCTGAAGGAGAATATGAACATCACCGCCGGCAAAAACGACGATATCGTCCGGTACATAAAAGGCTGGGTCGACGCGCAGTATGACGGCGGCCGGATCTCTTCCATCTCCGACGAGGAGCTCTCAGACCTTGTGGACGCGTACCGCCAGGAGGAATAACGCACCCCCATATTTATGGAAAAAACCGCCGGAAGCCGCGCATCTGCGCCAAGGCTTCCGGCGGCTTTTCAGCCGCTGTTATCAGGTATCTATTTTGACGAGTGCGCCGCTCACAAGCTTTGACAGGGGGCCGTGGCCGCCGCAGACAACGCAGGGCTGCGTCCGCTGCGCCGATATGCTGTCTATGAGCTCCAACAGCCGCGCGCGCATTTCCCTGGCCCGTCCGGAATCCACATTGACGCTTTTCATCAGGTAGGGCGCCAGGGAATTGAATTCCGACCGCTCCCACGAAAAGCCTTTATAATTGACCAGCAAATCCCCCGTAAAAACGATGCCCGCGTCCGCGGAGGCGTAGATCAGCTCCCCGTACAGATGCCCGCCGCTGCCCTCGTAGACGACAAACTCCTTATCGCCGATCCGTATCGTCTCTATGGGCAGCAGGTCCCGATGGTCGGCGGGCGTGCCGGTGTCCATGACCCTGATTTTTTCAGGGTCCGGCGGTATGTAGCCCGAAATGATGCGGCTGATTTTGCTGTACCCCATATGCAGCGCCGTCGATTCGCGGTAATCCGGCAGCCCCGCCCTCTGGCGGACAATGCTGTCGTAGCTTTTCTGATTCATCACGATTTCGGCATTTTTGAATTTCGAGAGCATCCCGCAGTGGTCCACGTCCGCGTGGGTGATATAAACGCGCTTTGGCCGCCGCTCGAAATCGTCAATCAGCCTGTTCAAAATGTCCAGCATCTCCCGGGCATAGATGGTATAGCCCGAATCGATAAGGACCAGCTCGGACGGCGTGACGAAAACGTAGGTGTTGCTGCCGCAGTACGGCTGGATGCTGTAGAGCGTGAGCGTGCCGCCAAGCGCCAGCTTCTGGACGTCCGCGTGAAAATGCGCGCCCCGGTAGCTGCTGACGATGGCGGCAAAGCGCCGGATGTGGTCAAAGACCTTTCCGGCCTTTTCCCCGCTGGACTGCAGCGCCTGCAGGATGCGGTTGGACTCGGAGAGAAACTGCCTGGCCTTCGTATCGTCAAGACCCAAAAGGCCCTGCATTTCGTTTGCCAGCCTGATATAAAAAACGGTATTGTCCAGCTCCTCCTCCGAGGCGTCGCAGTCGATGATGTCGATCGGATAGACCTGGCCGATTTCATCCAGGAGCGTTTTGACTATTTTCGGGTTTTCGATCAGCAGCCCGAGCTTGAAGCTCTGATACGGGACGCCCGACGCGGAGGAGTTCAGATAGGAGATATTGATGGCGTACCTGTTGAGGATTTCGAGCACGGGAAGCACCGCGCCCGCCGTGTCCGGTATCCTGACAACGACCTCCAGAACCCTGACGTCCGTGAGCTTATCCACCAGATAGCCGATCACCAAGAGGTCGTGCTCAATTTCCCGGAGGTTTTCCGGCGATGCCTCCACGTCGATAAACAGCATATGCAGGTCGACCGCCTTGTTATAGCTGACGCGCACGATATTGCCGCCATGCCCGGCGATGATCCTGGAAGCGCGCAAAAAAGCGCCGGCTTTGTCCGGCATTTTCGTTACAAAGGATTTTCTTGTCATTTCAGCCTCGAGACGCAATTCATTTGAGCCTCCATTATATGCCCTGATTTTACAATTATCAACCCGGGCGGCCTCATGAAACGCGGCGCCGCCGGAAGCCCGAGCGCATGGCGCAGGCTTCCGGCGGCTCTATATTTAACGGCGCGAAGCCCCTTATATTTTGGTCTCCGTGCCGACGCGGGCGTCGGCGCTTTTGGTGTAATGGTCCTTGTATTCCACCAGCCCGATATTGCAGCCGCTGCCGATGGTGACGCTGTTGCCGCGGACGACCTTTGCCGTCGTGTTCTCCAGATTGATCTCGTCGCCCTCGATGGTATCCGTCTCCAGCGCGGGATTGAGGATACCCATAGAAACGATCGTCCTGACGATGTTAAAGCCGTGGGCGGGCCCCATCGTGACGGTGATTTTCCCGCCGCCGATCTCCCGGACCTTGCTTTTCATCCCATAGATGCGGATTTTCACCTCGTCGGCGTTCAGCAGGCCGCCGATTTCAAAGCCGCCGTCCGCGTCAAAGCTTTCCGCGTTGCAGTCCAGGCCGATTTTTGCCGAGCCCTCGATTTTGACAGACTGAGCCTCGACGCCCTTTAAAACCGTCCCGGCGCCGGAAACGATGAACTCCCCGGCCTTGACGCTGCCGATAATCTTGCCGGAACCGCTGATCCTGAATTTTGCGGCCTTTAAATCGCCGTCTATCGAGCCGGAGCCGCTGATTTTCCCGTCCTCCACCTCCAGATTCCCGTCGACGCTGCCGGAGCCGCTGATCTGAAAGACGTTGCAGCTGAGGTCCCCGGCGACCTTCCCCGTCCCCCTGATGATGACGCTGTCATAGGCTCCGCCGCCGGTGCTGCCGGAGCCGTTGATGCGGATATCGCCGCGCTTTGTGCT
>NZ_FQXV01000024.1 GCF_900130065.1 Sporobacter termitidis DSM 10068 | reverse complement strand
AGATGGAGAGATTGTCGAGGCGCAGGAATGAACAACGATATCCCCGAGCCCCACAACGAGCCGCCAGAAGATGACTATATCACCGCTAGATGCGGGCACGAAGTATCTGGCGACGACACGGACGAAAAAGGACGCCCCGATAATTTTCTAATCACATGGCATGGCATCAAAAAATGTGAGACGCTTTGCCCCGAGTGCTTTAGAGCTAAAGTGTCGGCGTTGCCAACGGATGAACTGGCGTATTGGTTCGGATGTGAAGTCCAAACCGTAGAAAGAAGGTAACTTATGTCACTTAAACCTTATAGCGAACTCGTAAAACTCAATGTAGCGCCTTATGCGGAAAAGCGTGACGGCGCGGGTTATCTGCCTTGGGCGGTTTGCAAGCAATTATTGCACGAAAACGGTGCGGAGAAGGTTTATTTCACCCCCTGTGTCAACGCAAACGGCAGCAGCTTATTTATGAGTGACATTGAGTTCAAGGACAAAAACGAAATTGTAAATCGCTGTTACGAAGTGCGCGTCCGGGTCGTTATTGATGACCTTGAATTTGAGTACCAAACGCCGGTGATGAACGGCGGCAGCCCGGTGAAAGACAACTCCATGAGCCAACAAAGAGTATGGAACGCACAGACAAGAGCTTTCGTGAAAGGCGTAGCAGTGTTCACGGGATTGGGGTTCAATCTTTGGCTTAAGGACGAGGACTCCATTGCAAAAGACGATGATCTTTCTAAGCATAATATCCTGGCGATTAAAGAGCGCATTGAACAGTTAATGACCGCAAAAATGCAGAAAAGCGGTTTTAGTCAGCGCGAGTTGTGCGATGCTGTTGGCATCAGCGAGAAAGGCCTTTCTACGCTCATGAAATACTTCGATCAGATCGCGTCATTTGAAAAAGCGCTGACGGCCAGATGATACATAACCATGATCGGTCGGGGTGGTTCGGCGCAAGCGATACCAACATCATAATGAGCAATTGGGGAACGATTACCTTTTCTCGGTGGTGGCTTGAAAAGCTCGGACTGAGACGAAACACTTTTACAAATCGGGCGATGCAGTCCGGTACCGCATACGAACACCGCATACTTGACTATCTTGGCGTCAAGCGACGCGACAGACAAATCAAGATTAGGCGGTACCGGCTTCGCGTCAACTTAGACGGGGAAGACAAGATTGTCCATGAGGTAAAAACCTATTCTAAAGAGAAATTCAAAATCTCTGCAGCGTATTGGCAGCAGTCACAAGCCGAAATGTTTGTCACTCGAAAACCGTTGGTTATCGAGGCATATCGCCTCATGGAGGCGGACTATGCAAACTGGTTTAATCCAATCGATGCTTGCCGGTTGTCAACCCATCCAATCGAATACGATCCTGCATGGATTAATGCTGAATATCTTCCCCGTCTGAAATACCTAGCGAAATGCTTAAAACGGAAGGGGTGGCCTGATGCGAATCGATTCAGCAAAATATGAAGGCGGGCGGCTCGTTCTCTCCACTCTGGCGCCCGATGCAATCCGTTTGGCCTATCGTTTTGAGCCCGGAGAATACGAACTGGTCAAAGCGAAGAAAAAGCGCTCACTCGATGCAAACTCATATCTATGGGTACTCTGCACTAAGATCGCCGATGCCGTCAGAATCTCAAAGGAGGACGTCTACCGGCGCAATATCCGAGAGGGCGGCGAATATACGCCGTTGCCGATCAAGTCCGAGGCCGTCGAAGAGTTCCAGCGAATTTGGGCCGGGCATGGTATCGGGTGGTTTGCGGACGTTACCGACGATTCAAAGATAGCGGGATATAAACTCGTCTTTGCTTATCACGGATCGTCTGTATACGACACAAAACAGATGAGCCATCTATTGCAAAGAGTAATTGATGACGCGAAATCTGTTGGGATTGATGTTATAAGCGAACGCGAGCAAAGTCTTATGATCGGAGAATGGAAATAATGGGACATTTCATTGATATAACAGGAAAACGATACGGCAAACTGACCGCCCTTTATCCAACGGAAAAGAGGGACCAAGGCGGTAGTGTAATGTGGCACTTTAGATGCGATTGTGGAAATGAAAAAGACATGAGTGCAAGGCCCATAAAAGCGGGAACTGTAAAATCCTGCGGGTGCATTGCTAAGCCCCACGGGAAAACGGGAACTCGATTATTCACGATTTGGGTAAATATGCGGCAAAGATGTTCTAACCCCAATTATTCTGGTTTTCAATATTGGGGAGGGAAAGGCGTAACAGTTTGCGCGGAATGGCAGGACTTCACCGTTTTTGAGGCATGGAGTTTAGCTCATGGATATTCAGATAAGCTAACTATCGACCGAATAGATGGTGGCGGTAATTACGAGCCGTCGAATTGCAGATGGTCAACGCCTAAAGAGCAGGCTCACAATACAGCATCAAATCACTTAATCACTATTGGCGAACAGACAAAAACATTATCTGACTGGTGCGAGCAACTGGGCACAGTCTCGTTGTGTTCTATACATCGACGCGTAAGAACGCTTGGATGGAGCTACGAAAAAGCATTAACAACGCCGCCAATGCGCTCACGTAGAAGTGGACGCGGAAAAACAGAATGGCGATGAGCAAACGGACAAAAGCCCTCGCCATCCCGAAGTCCGTGAAAGACGCCGTATGGAATCGTGACGATCGCAAATGCGTTTATTGTGGCGGTACATACTTAGCCTTTCCAGAGGCACACTTCATTCCGCGCTCTCATGGGGGCCTGGGAGTTGAGCAGAACGTTTTGACGCTCTGCCGCGTATGTCATGATACCTACGACCACACGCACCGTAGAGACGAAATGAGAGCGTTTTTCGCGGACTACCTTGCAGCGCATTACCCAGGGTGGAATGAACAAAATCTTATTTACAGGCGGTGAGCCTATTGCCAGACGGTTACGTAAAACTGCATCGCGCCCTTCTTAAATGGGAGTGGTGGGACGATCAGAACACAACAAGACTATGGATAACCCTTCTTCTTTTGGCCAGTTTTAGACAAACCCGGTGGCATGGGCAGACGATTTTGCCGGGCCAAATTATCACAAGTTTGTCATCATTGGGAAAATCTAGTGGGTTGTCAGTGCAGAGCGTGCGCACTTCGTTAAGTAGGCTAAAATCAACAGGCGAAATAACATGCGAATCAACAAGCCGGTTTACCGTTGTAACCATTGCAAAATGGGACAAATTTCAGGTTGACGACGATGAGCCAGCAAGCGGAAAAACAAACGAGACAACAATCAATCAACAAGCGTCCAACAAGCAAGTAACAAGCGTCCAACAACATCGTAAGAATGTAAAGAATGTAAAGAATATATTTACTCACGAATCCGAGGCGTATCGATGTGCTAAATATCTGGCAAATTCCATTGAGGAGAATTTGCCAGAGGAGAAAATATCCGAGGAAACTATGCAAAGATGGGCGGAAGACTTCGACAAGGTTCACAGGCTCGATAAGAAGACATGGCCGCTCATCGCCGACGTGCTCGCGTTCGCCAAAGAGGATCAATTTTGGAACTCAAGAATCTTATCAGGAAAAAAATTCAGAGAGAAGTTTACAACTCTCTATGCACAGGCGGTGAAAACATGAATCCATTTCAGAATCACAGCGCGGAAGCGGAAATGAGCGTTATTGGCTCCATCATGATTGACAATAGGCTCATTCCGAGGATCGCAGCAAAACTCGAACCAGAAGATTTCTACATAGCGGCATTGGGCCAGTTATTTGAGGCAGCCGTTGACGCCTCGGAGCGCGGTAAGGCGTTCGACGGGGTGATAGCAGCCGACATCCTGAAAACGAATCTCGGCGAATCCAAGGCCGGGAAATTGGCAAGCGAGATAATCGACCTGACGGTGACGGCATCAAACGCATTTGAGTACGCGAACATCGTAAGAAAATACGCAGGGCTCCGTTACTTGCATGAATCAATTGAGACGGCTCTTGTCGGCGATGATCCGCAATCCGTAGCCGGAGACGTTATCAGTTTGTGTCAGGAGTATCTACAGGGCAATCGCACAAAGCGCATAAAAACGATATCAGAGGCGCTCTTATCCATGTACAGCGAAAGACAAAGCAAAGGAAACATACTGCGCATCAATACAGGATTCCCACGCTTGGACGGCATCCTAAAGGGCCTGTGCGGCGGAAATCTCGTAGTCATTGCGGCTCGGCCGGGCGTTGGAAAAAGCGCTCTCGGGCTGGACATAGCTAAAAGCGCAGCGCAGAACGGGCATAGGACGCTTATCTGCAGCATGGAGATGTCGGCGGAGGAAATATCCGAAAGGCTTGTGTCCCGGGATGCGAGACTGGATATGGATAAGCTTATAGACGGCAACCTGACGGCGGCGGATTGGAAAGCAATCGGAGAGGTTTCCGATAATACGAGCCGGTTGCCCCTTGAGATATGCGATGATCCGCATTTAACCCCGGCAATAGTTAGGGCATTATCCAGAACAATACCGGACTTGAAACTTATCATTATCGATTACTTGTCACTAATGCAAGGCTCAAAAAAACATGAAAAACGCTATCTTGAGATTGGAGAAATGACGCATAGCCTTAAAATCCTGGCTGCAGAATTGAAGATTCCGATCGTCGTTTTATCTCAGCTTAACCGAGACAAAAGCGAAAAGCAAGAACCGGAACTCCGAGATTTACGGGAGAGCGGAGACATAGAACAGGACGCCAATAAGGTGATTCTGCTCTGGCAGTTGGACGAATCCCCAGCAGAGGGTGCTCCCGTTCGAATCGGATGCAGGGTAGCCAAAAACAGACGAGGGAAAACAGGCGTGGTAATTATGAAGTTCGACGGAGCGCATATGAGATTTATCGAAACGTCGGAGAATTATGCACCGCCGAAGAGGGGAAACAAGGTGCTCGGAAATGACCACTAACGCCATAATCGAATCACTCCGCTTTGAAGCTTTGCGAAATGAAGCACTCGCGAAGCTTCGGGGAACCCCCGAATACGGACACCGGGCCAAACTATTCCGCGCCGCTGCGGATCTGCTGGAGGGGATGACATGAAAGAATTAATCCCGCTTGAAAGTGAAGAGCAGCAAAGCCTTTTCCAATGGGCCGATGTGATGTCTTGCAGATATCCCGAAATGAGGATGCTCTACCACGTTCCAAACGGTGGATACAGGAATAAGTCGGAGGCCGCCAGATTAACCGCCGAGGGCGTCAGACGCGGTGTGCCGGATGTATGTTTGCCGGTCGCCCGAGGCGATTACCACGGTCTGTACATAGAACTCAAACGGCGCAAGAACAGTGTGGTGAGCGAAGATCAGCGCAGATGGATCAATTCACTGTTGGAGCAGGGATATCAAGCGCAGGTCTGTTATGGGTGGATTGAGGCAAAAGAAGCGGTCTTGAAATACTTGAAAGGACAGGCGACATGAGTCGTATATGTAAATACCCCGGCTGCACAGAGCCGACGTCAACAGAGTTCAACCACTCCTGCTACTGCGCCACGCATAGGTCCATCGCTCGGCGTGAAGCGCAGAACAGGCGAAATCAAGTGCGCCAAAACAACCGGGCCGCGCAGACCGGCAGCGTGCCGACGTCTTATGACTTCCTGAAAAAGTTCAAGCCATACATAGACGAAACAAAGCGTACAGGGCTGTCATACGGCCAGCAGAACGCGCCGACGGTTGTGGTGAGGGGTGAACATGGGTGAAGCGTACAGGCGCAGATAAGGCCGCCGAATACGATGCGAAATTCCCCGACTATGGCGGAACGTGCATATGGGAAGTGCGGCACCCGGATTATCCGAAGTCGTGCAAAGTGCTTGCCCCAATAGCATACAGCCGGAATGAGGTTGCCCCCATCGTCACGGCAGCTTCGTATTGGGGACGAAGATGGCAGGACATTGAATTTTACGCTTATTGCGAGTGTACGCGGATTAAATAGCGCGTACAGGAAAGGAAAAATATGAAAGACCTATTACTTGAAGTTCAAGCATCCATCTTCATGGAATACGAACGCGCCAAGGAAAAGTTCGGACCGACGAATAATAGTCCACATGAAAGCTATGCCGTCATCCTGGAAGAGTTTGAAGAGGCAGCAGCGGACGCTGCGGATTTTCAGATAAAACTTGATCGTTTCTGGAGTCAGGTTAAGCGAAACATCAGTGTTGACGTCAGAAATTCCATGCTGAGAGAAATGAGAGAGTGTGCCGAACATGCCGCCGCCGAGTGGATCCAAGTTGCCGCTATGTGCTATAAGGCGACTGTGAAGAAGGAGGAACAGAAGTGAGCGAGATCGAACGGGCAATAGCCCATTTTGAAGAGGCGCTTCATGCAAACGAACACGCTCCGGCAGAAGGATGCATCGAGTGTGATAGAAAACGTTTGGTGATCGCCGCCCTCCGCGAGAAAGCCGCCCGCGAGAATGGCTGCGAATGGTGCAAAGAATTTGCCGGTATTCCATTGAGGGGCTTTACAACGAATGGGACGCAATCAATAACCGTTAGATTCTGTCCGAACTGCGGAAAGGAGATGCGCAATCATGACCGACAATCTTGATCTCGCCGCGATAGAGGCGGCCGTTACAGAACGCTGCAAATCAGCAAATCTCAGAGGATATAGTGACGAATACCATCCCAATTATCAGATTATGGCGCTGATCGCCGAGGTTAAGCGGCTGACCGGCTTGCTCAATCAAGTCTATGACGAAAAAGAGATAGTCTACCATGCGTACGGGCGGCTGACGGCGGAGAACGAGCGGCTACGTGAGGATGTTTTGCAGCACAAAGCATTTATAACAGGGTGTGAAAGTATTATTTCGAAATTCCGTGTAGTGGTCAACGAAATAAACAACACGGCCGTAGAGTTTCAAGAGCTTGGACCATTTGAACAGCAAGAGGCGTTTGAGCGCGTGACAGAAATCTATAAACTGTCGTTACTTCCCGTGCCGCCGGATGATGCTGATCGTATTGGTGAGGACAACAAATCGATGGAGGATGCGTGATGAATGATTACGAGAATCTGATAAAGGCGCTGCGCTATTGCACAAGCGGAGATTGTGACTGTGCAAATGGTCACGTACCGGACATATGCAAAGAACGAGCAAACAAAATTGACTGCATAGATTTTTTATCTATATCTGCTGCCGATGCCCTCGAATTCCTCACCGCCCAGCTTACCGATATGACGTGCAAGTTGGACGACTTGAGCAGAGAAAACAACACATTGCATGATCTTGGCACAGAAAATGAAGCATCTCTCGCTGAACAACTTGCTGACCTTCAGGAGACGGCCAACCGCAACGCAACAGCTTTTGCAAAAGACCGGGCATGGTTTTTTGAAGAGCAGGACCGGCTTAAAAGGCAGCTCGCCGAAGCCATATCAGCCCAGCGCCAAAATTACGCGAAGTTCATCCGGCAAAAGGAGCGCGCCGATCAGTTGGAGGCGGAACTGATCGCAGCGTTGGCAATGCTTCGAAAGACCTTCAGGGCGTATTCTGCTTTCGAAGACCACGTCCTCGGGACAATGACAATGGACGGTTCGACATTTGAGACAATAAGCGAAGACGTTGACGGAGTCGAAGAATTCCTCGATAAACTGCATGACGTGAAGAAGGAGGACAACACCCATGCGTGAAATCAGCGAGATCAAGGCGGATGGGCCGCAGACAATTTCAGAATACTTCGCGCTTATCGACCATTATGACAACGCGGATGACCCGCGCAGAAGAGCCGATTGGGCTGATGCCCTTGTAGATGAATTGCTGGATATATTCGATGGCCCTGACGATCTTGAAAAGATGTGCACCGCATGGCGGGAGGAAAGATGTGTTGTGCTGCTCCCGATAGATCAGGATGTTTACATCATTCAAGACGGCGAGATACTGGGATTCAGGGTATATGAATATAGCCTGATAAGCGTCAACAATAAAAATGTCCGCTATTGGGCCGAGTGCTTAACGGACACGTCCGAAGATAACATGGATTTTTGGCAGGACGACATCGGCGTCACCGTCTTCACCGCCGCTGCCGAAGCTGCCTTACAAGGCAAGGGGGATAGCAATGGATAATGAGTTGAAGCCGTGCCCGTTTTGCGGTAAAACAAAATTCAAAATAGATAGCAAAAAGTCAACATCGTGCAATTGGAGCTCCGAAAAACAGAAAATGGAATACTTGCACGTTGTTACTGTGCGCTGTAATTGCTGCCACACACGTGGCCCGACGGTTTCTGTGTATTTAGAAAATGGACATTATAATGTGACTGAATTGCTCCAATCAGAAGCGGCCGACGTCTGGAACCGTCGCGCATGACTGACTCGCCACCCATAGCAGACGATCAAATCCTACTCCAAATATACGCCGATTGGCTATACACAACGCTTTATGACGTCAAACATGACGAGAAGGGAATATATGAACAGAAAACAGATTCTAAACGAGGCTGAAAAATGCGTGTGCCAGGATAGAGAGCAGCAGTACGGAGCGCCAGAAAACTCGTTTGGGGCAATAGCGAGTTTATGGAATTCTTACATTGAGTCGTATGACATGAAATTGGTGAGCAAAGACGGAATCGTTTGCACATTGGACGCTCATGATGTGGGGATCATGATGTGCTTATTCAAGGTCGCGCGTATTGCTGGCGGGCAGACAAAGGCTGACAACTACATCGACCTTGCCGGTTACGCCGCCTGTGCCGGTGAGATCGCGTGCAAAGGAGAATGAGTAGACGATGAAACGCCTTAAATATTACATGTTCGCTATGCGTTGGCTCTGGAGAAACAGATCATGGCGCGATAGTCGGCAGAAGTGGAGGGCGCTTGAACGGGATTGGAGGAGAATGACTTGACCAATCAAGATAAAAAAGCATGGCTCAGACGATATGTTGACCTGAATCGGGCAATTAATCAGAAGTTGCTGGAAATCGAGGGGCAGCGGGCGCTGTGCGAGAAAGTCACGGCGGTCATCACTGATATGCCGAAGGGCGGCGGCAGCACCAAAGAGGACACGTACATAAAACTGTGCGACATGATTACCGAGACCAACGCAGAAGTAGACCGATATGTCGACATGCGCAAAGAGATCGTGGGTGTTATCCGTACGGCGCCAGGGCTGACGTATCAAACGTTGCTGAGCCTGAGATACCTCGATGGGAAGACGTGGGAGCAAATCGCGGTGGATATGAATTATACATATCAGTGGGTGTGCAAACTTCACGGCGATGCATTGAATGAAATACAAATAGTTGATAGTAATTGATATAGCACATGTGCTATAGTGGGGTTGTAAAAATAGAACAGGACTGCGCGCACTTTGTTATAGTGTCCCAGCGCAGACATTTTACAAAAACGTCAGCCATATTGGCCGGCGTTTTTGCTTTGGGCGGTGACGAATGAAGGTAATCGTACGCGAATATCCGAGGGATATGGATTATCTGACGCTATATCCGATAGCTGATGTCCATTATGGCGCTGCGGAGTGCATGGAAAAGGAATTCACAAATTATCTCCAGAGGATACATGACGATCCGCATGCCGCTGTTGTGCTGGCCGGTGACCTTATCAACAACGGGATAAAGTCATCCGTCACGAACGTCTACGACGAAAAGTACACCCCACATCAGCAAAAGAAAGACATGATTGAAATGCTTGATTCTATCAAGTTCAAGATCGTCGCCGGATGCAGAGGTAATCATTGCTACAGGACCGTCAAGGAAACAAGCATTGATATGATGGACGACATATTTGACAAACTCGGCTTATCTGACAATTACGTTGGTGATGCGGGGTTTATCAAAATACTACTCGGTGAGAAGCCGAAGAATCAAAAGCAAGTGCCGTATATGATCTATCTGGCGCATGGTAGCGGCGGCGGGTCTTTGCTTGGTAGTGGTCTGAGCCGACAGGATGCGTACCAAACAGCCATTGAGGGGATAGACATATCAATCACCGGACATACGCACAAGCCCGTCAAGGCACCCGCAGCGCGATTGATATTTGATCCAAGAAACAACAATGTCATCAAGCGCAATACGCTGATATTTGTTTGCACATCATGGCTGGACTATGACGGATATCCTACGCGGTCGCAGATGAAGCCGACAGCGTTCTATCCTGACACTATCAGGTTGGACGGTACAGAAAAGATGTGGAACTGATGGACGATCGTATACATATCTGTGAAACATGCAGATGGAGAAACCCAAACTGTGATGTAGTGTATTGTCCTGTGCCTACATGCATTGAGAGATATAGGGTTGTTGGCGGCGACTGGCCGCTGACTGTGACGATGGAGAGTAAATAATTGGCCGGGCGATATTCCTTTCTCCCGGCATAGCTGCGTGGGCCTGTATAGACGTCCTCCTTGTCTGTCAGGTCCACGCGACAGGCTTTTGTGAGGTGATCCAATTGGCAAAGGGCAAATATCAGAAATGGCTTGAGCCGGATGGATTGCTTAAGCTGACGGCATGGGCCCGCGATGGATTGACAGACGAACAACTGGCAAAGAACATGGGGATTTCGTCGGGAACGTTGTATGAGTGGAAAAAGCAATTCTCTGAGATTTCGGAGGCCCTAAAAAGGGGAAAAGAGGTCGCCGATATTGAGGTCGAGAACGCTTTATATAAGCGTGCAATTGGATATTCATATACGGAGACCACCCGAGAACGAATCATGATTACGGACCCTGAAACAGGAGAAACTCGGCCGGAAATGTGCGTAACAAAAGAAGTTATCAAGGGCGTGCAACCCGACACAACAGCGCAGATATTTTGGCTTAAAAACCGCAAACCGGAGCAATGGCGCGACAAGCCGGACAATAGCGCGACAAACCCTGTCGAAAATGACGGCTTCATTGAAGCGCTCGACGGAAAGGTTGACGAAGCATGGCAACCGGACGAGTAGCGCAGGTTGTTTTTCAATTTAAGGCATTTTCTAAAAAGCAATTGCAAGTGCTGACGTGGTGGAGGCCGAGCGCACCGGCGCACGACCGGGACGGCATCATTGCCGACGGCGCCATTCGCTCCGGTAAAACGCTTTCGATGTCGCTTTCCTTCGTCCTCTGGGCGATGGAGACATTCGACGGCATGAATCTCGGTATGTGCGGGAAGACGATAGGCAGTTTCCGCCGAAATGTCCTATTCTGGTTGAAGCTGATGCTCCGGTCCCGCGGCTACGGCGTCGCCGATCACCGCGCCGACAATCTGCTGATCGTCACGCGTCGCGGCGTGATGAATTATTTCTATATCTTCGGCGGCAAAGATGAGCGCTCTCAGGACCTTATACAGGGAATCACACTGGCCGGCTGCTTCTTCGATGAAGTCGCGCTGATGCCCGAGAGCTTTGTCAATCAGGCGACAGGCCGTTGCTCTGTCGATGGCTCCAAGTTCTGGTTCAACTGCAACCCTGAAGGACCATTCCATTGGTTCAAAATCAATTGGGTTGACAAGGCTGCGGAAAAGAATCTGATTTACCTGCATTTCACGATGGATGACAATCTGTCGCTGTCGGAGAAGATAAAGGCTCGATACCGGGCCATGTACTCAGGCGTTTTTTATAAGCGCTTCATTCTCGGCCTGTGGGTCGTGGCCGAGGGCGTCATCTATGACATGTTCGACGCGGTGAAGCACGTCATCAAAGAGGCCTCAGATCTCCTAACTGGTGTTTACTATGTCAGCATTGATTACGGCACCCAGAACGCCACAGTATTTCTGCTATGGTGCCAGAATAAAGCGGGGCAATGGATTTGCGTTAAGGAGTACTACTACTCCGGCCGCGACGAGTCAGCACAGAAGACGGACGCTGAATACGCCGCCGACCTTACATCTTTCCTGCATGGTATAACGCCGCGTGCGGTCATTGTTGATCCAAGCGCGGCGTCATTCATAGCCGAATTACGCAAGCGTGGATTTGTGATATGGAAAGCGCAAAATGACGTTCTTGACGGTATCCGTTTTGTGGCTACACTGCTGAACCGGGGGAAAATCCTTTTTGCGGACGCATGTTCCAACACGATTATTGAATTCAGCACTTATAGTTGGGACGCCAAAGCATCCGAGCATGGAGAAGACAAACCGTTAAAAAAACATGACCATGCAATGGACGCGGTTAGATATTTTTGTTACACCATAATCGCCAAGCCGGGCGGAACGAGATTTTAAGGCGGTGAGGATTTGCAATCACTGACAATCGATTTTACCGATATAGATCAGCTGCGGCGGATCATCCAGAATTACATATACAGCGACAGCGCCGAATATCAGAAAATGAAGCGGCGCGCCGAAGAGGGATTTTCCTACTATGGCAATGAAGACAAAATCAAGTTAACCGGCGCCGCCGCCATTGATGAGGTCAATCGGTATCTGCGGCTGATCGGGTCGAATCCGCTGCACAGCGCAGACAACCGCGTCAGCACAAACCGGCACCGCGTCGTTGTTGACCAGAAGGTAGGGTACCTATTCACCGCGCCGCCTCAGTTTGATATGGCTGCGGACGATTCTAACGCTGGAGACGACGCTTTGCTCAAATCCATCAAGGACACAACGGGCATGCAGTGGACGAAAGTAATCCGGCAGTTGGGAACAGACTGTTCGAACACCGGCCGCGCATGGTTGGCGTACTGGCGGGACAACAGCACAGATAATTTCGATTACTGGTATGTTAATCCTCTGACCTGCGTGCCGATTTATGACCGTTCCACCATCAAGAAAAAACTCCTATATCTCATTCGCATTTACGGGTACAACGACAACGACGGCCGCCCCGCGACACGGTACGAGATATGGAGCGATACGCAGGTGGCCTATCTCATCAGAGCGAACGGGACGGCGACAAAAACGGAGCCCGCCGTGAATTATGAGATTCTGCCGAACGGCAGTTGGAATATTCAGCAACATGCGTATGGGCGCGTCCCGTTTATAGAGTTTCGGAATAATGCAAAGGCGTTGCCGGACCTTATCATGTACAAGGATTTCATTGACGCTCTGGATAAACTCATTTCTGGATTTGCCAACGATATCGACGATATACAAGAGATCATCTGGGTAATCAAAAATTACCGAGGGGATGAAAACGCTCCTGTCTACGACAAAGACGGCAACGAAGTGCTCGATGACCACGGCGATCCGATACAGCGCCCTGTTGACCGTCTGAAAATGATGAAGGCAAAAAAGATCATCGACGTTGGCGACGATGGCGGCGTAGATACACTGAAAAATGAAATCCCTTACGAAGCCAGAAAGGCGCTTCGGGAAATCCTCGATGACGAGTTTTGGGTAGCCGCTATGGCTGTCAATCCTAAGCCCGACACGGCGGGCAACCAGTCCGGCGTTTATATTGACTTTCTCTATGGCTTACTGGAGCTTAAAAGCGGATTGCTTGAAACGGAGTTCCGAGCCTCAATTAATGATTTCCTACAGGCTATCCTGCGCTATCTCGGAGCTGACGAATCAAAGCAGTTTACCCAGACGTGGAAGCGCACGAAGCCGCAGAACAACACCGAGATTTCCGCGATCATAGCGCAGACGCCAAATACCGTTGTCAGCGACGAGACAAAGACGAAAGCCCACCCGCTGGTCACTGATTGGCAGGCCGAGCGCGCCCAGATCAACAAGGAGCAGCAAAAGATTGAAGAGCAGCGGCGGGAGCTGTTCGGTAATGACGACGTGCCGCCGGAGACGCCGCCCGGGAGCGGTTCGCCGGAAGGTGACGCCTGATGCAATCGAGCGACTATTGGGAGCAGCGTGCGCTACAGCGCGAGGCCGAAGCCTATAAAGACACTGCCGACGTTATACGCCGCCTGCGCGCGCTCTACACCGCTTCTGGAAAGCGACTATCCGACGCCGCAAAAACGATCTTTGCAAACTACCTCAACGTCTCCGGAATTGATGAGCGCGAGGCCCGAAAGCTTCTGAGCATCGAGGAAACGGCCAAAGTTCTTTCAAAGCTTCGTGAGGAGTACATGCAGACCGGCAGCGCGGATGCCTTGGCGCGGCTCAATGCTCCGTCATATGCATACCGAATCAACCGCGTCCAGGCACTGGAGAAAGCCATCGAGGCCGAAGCGGCCGCCCTGGCTGATCTGGAGCCAAGAATAGGTGAGCAGCATCTTATCAGGGCGTACGACGATGGCTATTACAAGACGATGTATGACGCCGTTGTTGGTCATGAGGGCGATGTGAATTTCTCCACGCTGCCACACGATACCATTGTTGAGGCGGTTGAAAACAGGTGGGCCGGCAAGAACTATTCACAGCGCGTTTGGAAAAATACTGAGGTCGTCGCCAAAGAGGCCGGGAAGATTGTCGATAGTGGCGTAACATCCGGCACTGGCGTTTATAAGATGGCAAACGAACTGCGAGACCTATTAAACGTCGCAGCCTATGCCTCCGAACGGCTGATCCGCACTGAGACAAACCGCATGCATAACGACGCCGCCAAGACCGCGTATGAGGCTATGGGCGTAAAGCAGTACCGATACCTCGCGACACTGGACGCGCGCACCTGCGTCATCTGCGGGGCGCTGGACGGGAAACACTTCGATGTCAGTGACGCCGAAACGGGCGTCAACTTCCCGCCGATGCATCCGAATGACCGCTGTACGACCGTTGCATATTATCCTGATGACGAACTGGACGGCGTCAGGACCGCCCGAAATCCGGTGACCGGAAAGAATTACAAGGTGCCGGAGGGCATGACGTATGCGGAATGGCGTAAAGCGATTGCTGAAAAATACGGCAGCGGCACGTTGGAGAAAGCGAAAAAAACATTGATTGCCAAGCGGCGTTCGGCGCACAGAAAGGCAGTGTAGTATGAACAAAGATAAAATTATTGCGTGGGTTGATCAATTGATCGATTCCTATCAATGGGAGTCTGAAATGAATATTGACGAGCGATCATCGGATAATGCAAAAGATACCGATGAACTCAATAAAGAATGTGAAAAATTGAAGCAGGAAATAAGGGCAATGCTCGCTGAATAGGCGAGCATTTCATAGTCGACCGATAGATTTAGCACCTTCACAGGGTGCTTTTTTATAACCAAAATTAACCGTAGCGCACGGAGAACAATATGCGCTCCGCAATACCGGGACTGGCCGGATTAACAAGGATAGCGGGTGGAGGTAAACATGTTGGAATGGCTTAAAACGATTCTTGGCGAAGCGTACACCGAGGACGTTGACAAAAAGGTATCTGAGCAGATTGGCAAGGACTTTGTCGCGCGGGCGGACTTCAACGCCGCCAATGAGGCAAAGAAGACGCTCGATGGCCAGATCAAAGACCGCGACAAGCAGCTTGAGGAGCTTAAAAAGTCGTCCGGGGACAGTGAGGCGCTCAAGCAGCAAATCGCACAGCTTCAGGAATCCAATAAGACCGCAAAAACCGAATATGATGCCAGCCTTGCAAAAATCAACTATGACAGCAGGGCTGAAAAATTCATTGATGGTTTGAAACCCAGAGACGACCTTAGCAAGAAAGCTATTTTATCAGAATTCGCCGCAAAGGCGTTCAAGCTTGAAGGCGAAAGCTTCATCGGCGGAAAAGAATGGGCCGAGGAGTTCAAAAAGGCAAACGCAGCACATTTCGCTGATGGCACAGGATTCCCGCCCCCGCCCGGGGGCGGAGCCCCGGCACCGTCGGATATGTCAAAACTGTCCGACGAAGACTTTTATGCGAAAGCATTTACAAAAAAATAAGGAGTGATTACATATGCCTAACCAGTGGCTTGATGTAAAAGAAATTGCCCGACCGGCGCTTGTCCGGCTGATCGAAAATCTTGTTTTCCCGAACCTGATCTATAAGGATTATTCCAGCCAGTTTGTAACCGGCAAGGGCGCCAAAATTCAGGTGAAGAAGCCCGTTGTGCTTAATGCCAGCGAGTTTGATGCGAACACCGGCACCTCTGCCCAGGCCATCGATGATAGCCAGAGCGTGGAGGTCACCCTCGATACGATAGCGACTGTCGACGTTGAAGTCGGGGCACTGGAGGGCGCCGTCAGTTTTGACGACGTGAACCGCATCTTCATTGAACCCGCCGCTGTGGCGCTGGCGCAGAAGATCAATAGCGACGGACTGGAACTGTACAGGGACATCCCGTATATCGGCGGCGACGCCGGTACGACGCCGGACGACCTGACGGATTTCGCGGCCGCCGGGCTTGTTCTGGATCAGAATAAGGTGCCGGTTGTTCCGCGCAACGCCTTATGGGACCCCGTTGCGAACTCAAAGTTCAAAACCATCCCTGCCGTCGTCAACGCCGAGAAGTCCGGCACAACCGACGCCCTGCGCCGCGGCTCCATCGGCACGATTTTTAACCTCGACAACTACATGTCGCAGGCCGTCAAAAAGCACACGGCCGGAACACTCGCCGTTGGTGGCGGTACAAATCCGAAAATTTACCCGAACGCCGCTGTTACCGCCGGCGCCACTCAAATGGTCCTGGCCGTATCGGGCGGGTCGAGCCCGACGCTTACCGGCACGCTCGTTGCCGGCGACATCCTGACCGTCAAGGGCAAGACGTACACCATCACCGAGGGCGCCACGGCGGCCACGAACACGATCACCGCAAAAGTGTACCCGGCACTGCCCGCACTTGCCACGACTGACGAGGTCACACTGACGGCCAGCCACATGGCAAACCTCGCGTTTAACCCGAACGCCTTTGCCTTTGTCACGCGGTCGCTCGTCGCGCCGCAGGGCGTCCAGTCCTATGTCACGAGCTACAATGGCGTTTCCCTGCGCGTGGTCCGTGGCTACGACATGAAGTATAAGAAAGAAATGCTCAGCATGGACGTCCTGTACGGATACAAGACCATGTACCCGGAGCTTGCTTGCCGGTATCTGGGCTAAGTTCATGAAGACGGCAAATGACGTTCTGGCGGAGTGGGAGAGGCGGGGTTATTGCTCCGCTTCTCCTTCCGTTGA
>NZ_FQXV01000019.1 GCF_900130065.1 Sporobacter termitidis DSM 10068 | reverse complement strand
TTACTCACCCGTCCGCCACTAAGACAATCAGCGAACCAATTGTCTCCGTTCGACTTGCATGTGTTAGGCACGCCGCCAGCGTTCGTCCTGAGCCAGGATCAAACTCTCAATAATATGGTATCTTAACTACTCTTTCGAGCATTTAAAATCGTCACATTCTTGATCGCTGAATCTCAGCTTCTCAAAGTTTTTTATAGTTAGGCTCACGGTCGCTGACAACGCCGCTGCCCAACTTAAGGTCCCTTTTCACTGGCACATCTTTCGATGTGTCTGGTGCGTTCTTTTCTTACATTGTTTAATTTACAAGGTACACACAGTCGTGCTGTTGCCTCCCATGAGGCAAGATTGTAGGATACCACAGGATATCCTGATTGTCAACCTTTCGGCTGCCGCCAATCTCTGGCAGCGCTTCTTTTCCGGTTGATCGTGCGCTCTCTTACCCGAGGCGCGGATGTTAGAATACCATAGAGTATTCCATTTGTCAACCCTTGATTTTGCGATCCGTCAATTTTTTTTGGCGGCCGGCTCTCTTGAGTTGTCCTTGCTCCCTCCGTCTGACGGGAGGATGTTTAGGTTAACATACCGAATCGCTTTTGTCAACCATAAATCGCGCTATTTTTTACTGGGCCGTGAAGCCCCGCAGCGGGCTTTAGGCGTTAAAGAAGATCAGGCTGATATACGTCACCATATTGTTGCCGCAATCCACCGTCACGCCGAGCAGGGATGCCGTTTCCATGATCAGAATACCGTGGCTTTCGATCGTGGACAGGCGGTCCTCCGGATGGCGGCAGGGCGCGCCGGGATAGGTACATTCCTCGCAGAGCATGCAGCCGGTGGACAGCGCCAGGACCTTGCCGAAATGCTCCTGAAACCTCCCGCGCAGCTCCAGCGTCATGCGTTCATGGTCCCGCCGGGCCTCCAGGCAGGCGGAAAAATTCAAGCAGTCGGGCACCTCGGCGACGCTTGTAAACAGGAACGCGTGCTCAAAGGCCCCGCACTCCTCAATACAGTGGTCTATGGCGTCAATGGCCGGCGGGCAGGCCCAGGACTGGCCGTAGTGCGGGCACTCGTGCTCGCAGATGTACCGCACCTTGTCTGAGAAAATGAGGTTCCGGGGCTCCAGATAGTAAAATTCACAGACCGGATAATCGTAGATGAACCCCTCGATGATTCCCTTATAATCTTTTTCACCATTCATTTTAATAATAAGCTCCTCAAGGTAAAGGAAAAGCTGAAAACCCGCTTCATGGCGAAACGAGTTTTCATGTTTTTGTTTGCCTGTGGCATCGGGCGGCCTTAAAACGCGTTATTCGGCCGCCCTCGGGCCGGCGGCAATGATGTTTTTGGGCATGTCGGGATACTTCTTTGCAAAATTGTCCCGGAACATTCCCGCCAGCTTGTTTGCCGTCTCATCGTAAGCCTTTTTGTCCGCCCACGTATCCCGCGGATTCATGATCTCAGCCGGCACGTTGGGACAACTCTGCGGCACGTCCACATTAAACAGGCCGTCATGCTTGTATTCCGCCGAATCAAGCGTCCCGTTCAGGGCGGCGGCAATCATGGCGCGCGTGTAGCGCAGCTTCATTCTGCTGCCGACGCCATAGGGGCCGCCCGACCAGCCGGTATTCACGAGATAGACCTTCGTGTTGTACTTTGCGATCCTTTCACCCAGCATCTGCGCGTACCGGGCCGGGGCAAGCGGCATGAACGGTTCGCCGAACAGCGTGGAGAAGGTGGGCTGCGGCTCAACGACGCCGCGCTCCGTGCCGGCCAGCTTCGCCGTAAAGCCCGTGACGAAATGATACATGGCCGCATCCTGGTTCAGCCGTGAAATCGGAGGCAGAACCCCGAAAGCGTCGGCCGTCAGGAAAACGACGACCTTGGGGATGCCGCCGACGCCGGGGATCTCCGCGTTGCTTATAAAATCAATCGGATATCCGACGCGGGTATTTTCGGTTAAGCTGTCGTCCTGGAAATCGAACTCCCGGGTTTCGGGGTCCATCACCACGTTTTCGACCAGGCTGCCAAACCGGATCGCGCCGAAAATCTCCGGTTCGGCGTCCTTGTCCAGGTTGATGCATTTCGCGTAGCAGCCGCCCTCGAAATTGAAAATGCCCTGGTCCGACCAGCCGTGCTCGTCATCGCCGATCAATTTGAGCTGGGGGTCGGCGGAAAGAGTGGTTTTCCCGGTGCCTGACAGTCCGAAAAATACCGCCGTGTCGCCGGTCTCGGGATTCATATTGGCCGAGCAATGCATCGGCAGAATATTTTTCTCCAGCGGCATGACATAGTTCAGCGTCGAGAATACGGCTTTTTTGATCTCGCCGGCGTACTGCGTGCCGCAGATGACAATCATGTGCGCTTCATAGTCGATCATGATGGCCGCTTCGGAGTTCACGCCGTCAGCCTTGGGATCGCACTTAAACCCGGGGGCGCTCAGAATTGTAAAATCCGGCTCTCCGTAATGATCCAGTTCCTCTTTGGTGGGACGGATCAGCAGCTGATGGATAAACAGATTCTGGCTCGCGAGCTCGTTGACGACCCTGAATTTTTTTGTATAGGCAGGGTCGGCGCCGG
Organism: Sporobacter termitidis DSM 10068; assembly: GCF_900130065.1. Taxonomy (GTDB): domain Bacteria; phylum Bacillota; class Clostridia; order Oscillospirales; family Oscillospiraceae; genus Sporobacter; species Sporobacter termitidis. Next base: position 46,485 of record NZ_FQXV01000019.1, on the reverse strand, counting down.
CCCGGCCATCAAAGATAAACACCTCGCGGTTTTGCAGGTACGCCGCGACCTTGCCTTTGATGGCGTCAAATTTTTCCCGGCTGATGGGTTTGTTGGCCTTGCCCCACGCGATGACGTCGTGAACGCCCGGCGTATCGACGATAAACTTATCGTCCGGACTGCGGCCGGTATATTTGCCGGTCGTCACAACAAGCGCCCCGGTGTTGCTCAGCGTGCCTTCTCCGCGGCGCAGCGCCGCTTCCGTCAGCTGCGCGCCGGTCAGGTTGCGGTAAACAGTTTTTGCACCGATTATCCCAAGCTTTTCTATTCCGTATGTTTCCATTTTTCAACACCTTTGTTAATCAAATTTCCATCACGGCGAGGTTATTTGGGACGATGAGCTTTGCGTCCGTCACCGCCTGCACATCCTCCGCGGTGAAGCCGGGGGCGACCTCGGTCAGCACAATGCCGTCCTTGGTGATATCCATCACGCCCATTTCTGTAATGATTTTTTTGACGACGCCGACGGCCGTCAGCGGATACGTACACGTCTTCATGATTTTGGGCTCGCCCTTTATGGCGTGCTCCATCGCCACGATGACCTCTTTCGCGCCGACGACCAGGTCCATGGCGCCGCCCATGCCGGGGACGCGCTTTCCCGGCACCATCCAGTTGGCGATGTTCCCTTTTTCGTCGACCTGCAGGGCGCCGAGAATCGTGACGTCCACATGGCCCCCGCGGATAATCCCGAAGGACGTGGAGCTGTCGAAAAAGCAGGCCCCGGGCAGAACGGTGATTGGAAAGCCGCCCGCGTTGATGATCTCAGGATCTTCCTCCCCGGGCTTTGCCGCCGGGCCGGAACCAAGGATCCCGTGCTCGGCCTGCAGCGTTATCTGGATGCCCTCCGGCACGTAGTTTGCCACGAGCGTGGGCAGTCCTATGCCAAGATTGACGACGTCGCCGTCCTTGAGCTCCTTTGCCACGCGCTTGGCGATAAAATTCTTCGTGTCCATTTACGCATCCTCCGATTGCACGAGGGCGTCGATAAATATCCCCGGAATCGTCACAAGCTCCGGGTCCAGCTCGCCGACCTCCACGATCTTTTTGGCTTCCGCAACGACATAATCCGCCGCCCGCGCCATGATCGCGCCGAAGTTCTTCGTCGATCCGCGCATGAAGCAGTTGCCGAACTTATCGGCCACCGTCGCCTTGACGAAGGCGACATTTCCGCGCAGCGCCGTTTCCAGCAGGTAGTCCTTGCCGTCAAACGTGCGCTTCTCCTTGCCGTCCTCTATGATCGTTCCGACGCCCACCGGCGTATAGAAACCGGCGATACCGGCCCCGCCGCAGCGGATTTTTTCCGCCAGCGTCCCCTGCGGATACAGCGTCACGCTGTCCTTGTCGTCGATCAGCATCTGGCCCGTCATGGGGTTCGAGCCGATATATGACCCGTGTACCTTTTTGACGCGCCCCTGCTGCATCACCTTGATCATGTTTGAGTCAACCGTTCCCGTATCGTTGGAAACGATCGTCAGATCCTTTGCCGTGCTGGTCTCGAGAAGGGCTTTTATGAGTGTTTCGGGACTCCCTGCCATCAAAAAACCGCCTACGAGGAGCGTATCGCCGTCCTTAACCTTTTTAACGGCTTCTTCGGCGGTCGTTAATTTGTTCACAGTGATTCTCTCCTTGCCTCCAAATTTTAAGGCGCTGTGTCACTACTGAATATCAGAGGTTATTTGCCGATTCCGCTGGTAACCTCCGGTTTGATGCACTTTACAAACGCGCGCATCCGCGCGCGTTTGTAAGGCATGGCGTATCATTGGTATGTGTAAAAGCCTCTGCCGGTTTTTTTGCCGAGCAGCCCGCCCCTGACCATTTTCTTCAGGAGTATGTTCGGGCGGTATTTGGGGTCGCCCGTTTCTTCATAAAGAATATTCATGATATGGAGCACAACGTCGTTGCCGATGAGGTCTGAAAGCGCCAGCGGGCCCATGGGGTGGTTGGCGCCCAGCTGCATCGCCTTGTCGATATCTTCGGCGGACGCAATGCCGTCCTGGAGAACGCAGACGGCCTCGTTGATCATCGGAACGAGGATTTTATTGACGATAAAGCCGGGGCCGTCGTTGACCTCGACAGGCTCTTTGCCGATCACGCGGGACAGCTCCATGATCGCCTTGAATGTCTCGTCCGACGTGGCCATCCCACGGATGACCTCGACAAGCTTCATCACCGGCACGGGATTAAAAAAGTGCATGCCGATGAATTTGTCCTTGCGGGCCACCGCGGCCGAGATCTCCGTGATTGAGATGGAGGAGGTGTTGGTGGCCAGGATGGTCTCCGGCTTGCACAGGCCGTCCAGCTGCTTGAACAGGTCCTTTTTGATCTTGACGTCCTCGATGATCGCTTCGATCACCACATCGGCGTCGGCCGACGCGTTCAGGTCGGTGGTGAAGGAGATATGCGACTGCAGCTTCTGCTTGTCTTCCGCCGTTATTTTGCCCTTTTCCACGAGGCGGGCCAGGGACCTTTCCAGCTTGGCGGCGGATTTGCTGATGATGTCGTCCGTAATATCGCGGATGACCACGTCAAAGCCCTTTTGAGCAAAAACCTGGGCAATATCGGTGCCCATCGTACCGGCGCCGATCACACTGATTTTTTTCATAAAACAAAATCCTTCCCGGAGACGTCATACCAGGGGCCGGCGCCTCCGCATGGTGGTTACTTATTTTTAAACTGAGTGACCTTGCTCTTGCTGACAAAGGCGGTCATGGCATCCTTCTGGTCCTCGGTGGCAAAGCATACGGCAAAGGCCTGGGCCTCGTAGGCAAGCCCTGTCGCGATATCGCTCTGCATGCCCTTATTGATGGCGTCCTTGCTCTGCCGGACGGCCACCTGGGCGTTGGCGGCAATCTTGTTTGCCATCTCGAGGGCCGTGTTCAGAAGCTCTTCGTCGGGGACGACCTTGCTGACGAGGCCGATCCGCAGCGCCTCGTCGGCGCCGATCGTCTCGGCGGTCAGGATGAGCTCCTTGGCCTTTGAAGCGCCGACGATCCTGGGCAGCCGCTGGGTCCCGCCGAAGCCCGGCGTGATCCCGAGCCCCACCTCTGGCTGGCCGAATTTGGCCTTCGTGCCGGCAATCCGGATATCGCTGGCCATGGCCAGCTCACAGCCGCCGCCCAGCGCGTAGCCGTTGATGGCGGCGATGACGGGCTTGGACATGCTCTCGATTTTATAGAACACGCCGTTGCCGTAATCGCCGAAGGCCTTCGCCTCGACAGCAGTGAAATCCTTCATCTGCGAAATGTCCGCGCCGGCGACGAACGCCTTGCCCGCGCCCGTCAGGACGAGGACATAGACGTCGTTATCCGCTTCCGCCTGGCTCAGCGCCTGCGCCAGATCCTGGAGAACATTGGTGTTTAATGCGTTTAACGCTTCTGGTCTGTTGATGGTCAGGAGGGCGACATGCCCTTTCACCTCATAGGAGACGTTCATCAGGCGACATTCCCTTCGTTGTGTTATTACCTGTTCGGCGTGTAGCCCAGCTCGATGCCGGCGACAATGCCCATGTGGATGTTGGACGTGCCCTCCAGCGTTTCAAACTGCTTGGCGTCACGGAGCCATCTGCCGCAGGGATATTCGTCGGAATAGCCGTAGGAGCCGTAAATCTTCATGGCCATGTTGGCGCCGTGGACGGCGGCGTTGCAGGCGAACAGCTTCGCCATGGACGTGGCCTGCTGGCTGGGCAGCTTGTTTTCCTTCAGCCAGGCGGCTCTGAATACCATTAATTTTGCCGCGTCGTCCTCCAGCTTCATCTCGGCGATCTGCTGCTGGATCATCTGGAACTTGCCGATGGGCTGGCCGAACTGCGTGCGCTCATTGGCATACTGCACGGCGCCCTCAAGAGCGGCGGCCGACAGCGCCGCGGCGCCCGTGGCGCAGCCCATGCGCGTATTGTTCAGCATCCACATGCAGATCTGGAAACCCTTGTTCAGCGGCCCGAGGAGGTTCTCCTTTGGAATCTTGACGTCCTCAAAGACGAGCTCGGACGTGGGCGCCGGCCACATGCCGACCTTTTTGTGGATCGGAATCCTGCTGACGCCTTCGGTGGTTTCATTGTAATCGACGATGAAGCAGGAAACGCCCTTGGCGCCCGCGGCGGGATCGGTCTTGGCGTAGACGAGGCCGATATCGCAGGTGTGGCCGCCGGAGATCCACATTTTGCTGCCGTTTAACAGCCAGTGGTCGCCGCAATCCTTGGCCGTCATTTTCATGCTGGCCACGTCGGAGCCGGAGTTGGCTTCCGTGATGGCAAAGCTGCCGGCATACTCGCCGCTGCACAGGCCGGGGATATACTTCTGCTTCTGCTCCTCGGTGCCGTACTCGAGGATCGTCAGCGCGGGGCCCCAGACGTTGCCGCTGACGGACAGGCGCCAGGAGGTGTGGACCTTGGCGATCTCATACAGCGCGGCGACGGCTTCCATCCAGCCCAGGCCGTTTCCGCCGTACTCCTCGGGGATATTGAAGCCTAAAAGGCCCAGTTCGCCCATCTTGGACAGGATTTCACGGCGATAAAAATGGTTTTCTTCGTCCTCATCGACATGGGGCGCGATTTCTTTCTCCGCGAAATCTTTTGCCAGTTCTGCTATCATTTTTTGATCTTCAGTGTAACCGAAATCCATTGAATATTTCCTCCTTATTAATTTTCAAGCATCTTTCATCACGTGCCGTTTTACGCTGCGCCGCTATGCGAAAATGACCTTCCGGTTTGCCCCTGTTTCGCCTCGAAGCCGTGAGCGTCTGCCCACGGCTTTAAGACAAGTAACCCTTTTAACCGATGGAAACCACCGGCGTGCCGGTCTCGAGCACCGCGCCCTTGGACACGTGGACCTTTTTGACGGTGCCGGCGGCAGGCGCCACGATCTCGTTTTCCATCTTCATGGCCTCGAAAATCACGAGAACCTGTCCCGCCTTCACCTGCTGTCCCTCGGATACGGCAACGGAAAGGACGGTGCCGGGCAGCGGGGCCGTCACATCGCCGGAGCCGGCCGCCTTGGGCGCCGCGGCTGCTTTGGGTGCGGGCGCGGTCGCCGGCGCCGGTGCCGCGGGGGCCGCCTTCGGTGCGGAAACAGCGGCCTGGACGGACTTTACCTCAACGCCGCCATCGGCTTCTTCCACGCCCACATCATAGGTCTTGCCATTGATCGTAATTTTATAATTTTTCATATTACATCTGTCTCCGTTTCATCGAAATTTATCTGCAGCTGCGAATCGTGGGATTGATCGCCGGCATATCGGCGGTCGCTTTATGCGTGCTTCCGAAATTGCGGATGAGGGGATGAACCTGTTTCCCGCCATGCGCCTGAATCGCCGCTGTGATCACGGCAATGAGCTCGTCGCTGATGCCGTTTTCCTTTTCAAGGCGGCGCTCAAAGAAGGCTTTGGCGACCTGCGGGAAGAGCGCGTAGCTTAAAACGTCCTCCTCCGAGCGGGCAAGGTCTCCGATCTCCGCCTTGAGCTTTTCAAATTCCGGCTTGAGCAGATCGGCGGGGCGGACGGTGATCACTTCGTCGTCGCCGATGATCTTCTTCTGAACGGCGGTGTCCACAGGGCCGGGCAGCTGCCCGTATTCCCCGCGCATCAGCGCCTTGGATTCCTTGGTGACCATCTTGTAACGCTCTCCGCCGATGACATTCATGACGGCCTGTGTGCCGACGATCTGGCTTGTGGGCGTTACCAGTGGGGGATATCCGAATTCCTTGCGGACCCGGGGAATTTCGGCCAGAACGTCGTAATATTTATCCTCGGCCTTCGCTTCCTTCAGCTGGGAGATCAGGTTGGAGAGCATGCCGCCGGGGACCTGATACGTCAGTGTATTGGTGTCGACCTTCAGCACCTTGGGGTCAATGAGGCCCTGCGCAGCCATCTTGTCGGCGACGCCTCTGAAGTGCGCCGCGGCCCGGCTGAGCTTTTCAAGGTCGAGACCGGTGTCTCTCCCGTGGCCCTTGAGCGTGGCGACCAGCGGCTCGGTGGCCGGCTGGGACGTGCCGTTGCCCAGGGGCGACAGCGCGGTATCCACGATATCCACGCCGGCCAGCGCCGCCATGAGATAAACCATGTCGCCCGTGCCGGTGGTGTTGTGGGTGTGCAGATGGATCGGCACCTTCACGCGCTGTTTCAGCTTTTCAACGAGGCTGTACGCGGCCATCGGCAGGAGGAGGTTGGCCATATCCTTGATGCAGATGACGTCCGCGCCCATGTCCTCGAGCTTTAAAGCCAGATCGATGAAATACTGCTCGTTGTGGATCGGGCTTGTGGTGTACGACATGGCCGGCTCACAGAGCCCGCCGTATTCCTTGACGCTCTTCATGGCCTGCTGCAGGTTTCTCGTATCGTTCAGGGCGTCAAAAATCCTGACGACGTCGATGCCGTTTTCGATCGACTTTTTGCAGAATTTGTCCAGGACATCGTCGGAATAGTTCCGATAGCCCAGGATATTCTGCCCGCGCAGCAGCATCTGCAGCTTCGTATGCGGCAGCGCTTTCTTCAGCGTCCGCAGTCTTTCCCACGGGTCCTCGTCGAGAAACCGCATGCAGGAGTCGAACGTGGCGCCGCCCCAGCATTCCAGGGACCAGTAGCCGATGCTGTCGAGCACCTCGCAGGCGGGGAGCATATCCTCCGTGCGCATCCTGGTGGCGGCCTGAGACTGGTGGGCGTCTCTCAGGATCGTATCGGTAATGAGCAGCGGTTTTTTGTCCGTGGAGACCTTTATGCCACTTGACATTTTATCACCTCACAAATTTTGCTTGTCACGCGTTCAGCGCATCCCAGTCGCGGATGACGCGCGGTGTCAGCATCTGATGGAACGCGCACAGGCTCTTGGGATTCTGATAGGCGGCGCCGACAAAAGCGCAGATATAGCCGCGCAGTCCGTCCATCCGGACGATCTCGTCCACAAAGCCGACCTTGGCGCAGTAGCCCGGGCGGGACTTGTCATAGTAGCTCTTGATCAGATCGTTCATCTTGTCGATGACGGGCTGGATGTCCTTGCCCGCGTCCTGATCCTTCGCAAGCCGGCGGGCATACATGGCCGCGGCGGCCGTCTCACCGTGCATGACATAAATCTCGGTGGCCGCGGTGCCGAGGCTGAAGACGTTGGTATCGTTGCCCTGGGGACCGCCGATAACGTAGTGGGCGGCTGCCGTGCCCTTGCGGAGAGTGATCTCCATTTGGGGAATCTTCGCGTTCTGGATGCTGAAAATGAGGGACTGTCCAAGGCCCAGGAGCTCGGCCTTTTCAGCGGGGTCGCCCACGTCGATGCCGGTGGTGTCCTGGAGCCAGATGAGCGGAATACGGTCTCTGGCGCACAGCGTGACGAATTCGCTCATCTTGATGAGGCCCTGGCGGTACAGCTTGCCGCCGACGCCGACGCCGTTCTCGCGGTATTCCGGATAGTTCGGGAGCATGCCCTGATAGTTTGCCACGACGCCGCACAAAAGGCCGTTGACCTTGGCAAGGCCGGCGACGATTTCGGGGCCGTAGCCTTTTTTGAATTCCATAAACTCGCTGCCGTCAAACAGGCAGGCCAGGACCTTGCGCACGTCGTAAGCGCGGCGCTGGTTGAAGGGAACATGGGTATACAGGTCCGAGGAGGAATACGCGGGCTCCTTGGGATCGTCCACGCGGAAGAAATTTTCGTTGTAAGCGGGGATGGCGTCCATGTACTTCTTGATGGACTCCAGCACGCCCTCCTCCTGGGTGTAGACCTCGCGGAAGAAGCCGGTCTCGCCGAAGTGGACGGACACCGATCCGGGGGGATCCTCCTCCTTCGCGCCCTTCGTGGCGTCGATGAGGGTCTGGGCGGTCTCCTTGTCCACGTAGCCTTTAGGATTCATGCCGCCGACAATGCCGGCGCCGCCGACCGCCATATTCGCCTTTTCATGGGCCAAAAGGATGGTGGGGCTGATGGCGTGATAGCCGCCGCCGGCGGGATTCGTGCCGTAAATGCCGCAGATGATCGGAATACCGAGCTGCATCAGGTCGGCATGGCGGAAGAAGGGCGTACCGCCCGTGACGCGGCCGGCGTAAACCTTCTCCTGCTCATCCAGCTTGACACCGCTGCAATTGAGCACGTAGACAAGCGGAATGTTCAGCTGCTTGGCCATGTCGGTTGCGCGGGTCAGCTTCAGGGCCTGACCGGCAACCCAGGCGCCGGCCAGCTTTTTATTATCGGAGGCGATGATCACAGCCCACTTGTCATGGATTTTGCCGAGACCTGTGATGACGCCGGTGCTGCCGTCGGCATTGTCCTCGGGATTATAAAGGCTGTTGAGCGGAAACCAGGATCCCTCGTCTACGAGCAGATTCAGCCGCTGCATCGCGGTCATCTGACCGGACTTGTTGAGCGATTCGTCGGTACGGCCCGAGGCCAGGATGTCGGAAAGCTCTTTTTGAAGCTCTTCCTCGATTTTTTTCAGTTCGGCCTCGTTTTCGGCATTCGCCGTGTCAATGGGCGCGCCTATGGTGTTCATGTTCTGGAAATAGCTGGGCATAGAGTATCCAAATGTACTCATGCGGTTTCCTCCTTATCTTTCATTGACAATATCAATAATTATACGATTCCGTCAATATTATAGATGATGGCTCTCAAAAAGTATAGATAAGCACTTGTAAAAACTTCGACAAAAACGATTTTCCCGCGCCTCGCCGCGATTTTTGTCGAAACGGGGCGACGCTGTCCGGAGTGCGCCCGACGGGCGCAAAATAGTAATATAATATTATATCTCTAAAATAAATTTACAAAATTTATTACGCTTTGTAAATAATTAAATTACCATATCTGTGTAGGTGTTTTTATGTAGGATAGGTAGGAGTTTATGGGACGTCGATACTTAATTTCCGGTATTCGTCACATGGTTTACTCATTATAATTAAGACAATGGGAATTCCATTGCGGACAGCCGGCGGCAGAGGGAAAGAAAAAAGCAACGCCGCCTGGAAGCATTTCGTTGCAAATACAATGGAATATTTTTAAAAAATCAATTAAGATGTATATCATCGGAAAATCATTTTGCCCCTCGGCGGCAATACTGGCACAAGCGATACCAAGGACGGAAAGAAAGGTGAAACGCAATGAAAAGTGTATTAAAAGGCAATGTTTTTTGGGTCGGCAAGGTCGACTGGGAGCTCCAGACATTTCATGGCAACGAATATTCCACACACAACGGCTCCTCCTACAACGCATACCTCATAAAAGAAGAAAAGACGGTCCTGATCGACACGGTGTGGGCACCTTTCGCGAAGGAATTTGTTGAAAATCTGGCCTCTGAAATCGATTTGAATCAAATCGACTTCATTATCGCCAATCACGGCGAGCCTGATCACAGCGGCGCGCTTCCCGCACTGATGCAGCGCATCCCGAAAACACCGATCTACTGCACGGCCAACGCGGTCAAATCTCTGCGGGGGCAGTATCATCAGGACTGGGATTTTCATGTCGTCAAAACCGGGGACAAGCTGAGCGTCGGCAACGGCAAGGAGCTCATATTTGTGGAAATGCCGATGCTGCATTGGCCGGACAGCATGGCCACATACCTCACGGGCGACCAAATTCTGTTCAGCAACGATGCCTTCGGCCAGCACCTGGCCACCACCGCCCTGTTCAACGACCTGGTCGACCAGTGCGGCCTGATGAACGAAGCCATGAAGTACTATGCCAATATCCTGACGCCCTTCAGCCAGATATTGCGCAAAAAGCTGGAAGAGATCACTGCCTTTAACCTGCAGATCGATATGATCGCCACGAGCCACGGCGTCGTCTGGCGCGACAATCCCATGCAGATCGTGGAGAAGTACGCGCTTTGGGCCGACGATTATCAGGAAAACCAGATAACCATTATTTACGACACCATGTGGAACGGCACCAGGGCCCTGGCCGAAAAGATCGCCGAGGGCATACACGCGGCGGCTCCCGACGTGGCCGTCAAGGTGTTCAACATTACAAAAAGCGATGAAAACGACGTGATCACGGAGGTCTTCAAATCAAAAACCGTCCTCGTGGGGTCACCGACGAACTCCAGAAGCGTCCTGCATTCGATCGCCGGGTTTATACATCTGATGAAAGAGCTCCGGTTCAAAAACAAAAAGGCCGCGGCATTCGGGTGCTACGGCTGGAGCGGCGAAGCGGTCGGCGTCATCAGCGCCATGCTGGAGGACGCCGGCTTCCAAATCGTCGATCAGGGCTTTAAGAATCAGTGGAACCCGGATGGCGACGCCAGGCGGCGCGCTTTTGAATTCGGGGAAAAAATCGCCGCAATGTAGGCCGCACCGCTTGCCAACAGGCCTTTTTGTTTATTTTGAACTTATATTCAATATATAATTATCAGGTCAATTCACACAACATCACTGTGCTGCCCGGACGCTCCAGCCCAGGCTCTCCTGCTGAATGCGGTACAGCCTTTCATATAGGCCCTTGTTTTGCATCAGCGTTTCGTGGGTGCCCTCCTCGGCCAGCCGGCCGTCATTGAGGACGATGATTTTATCCGCGCCCGCCACGGTCCTGAGCCGGTGGGCGATCACGATGACCGTCTTGCCCGCGATAAGCTTGGAGATGGCCTGCTGAATGAGCGCCTCGTTTTCCGGGTCCAGGGAGGCGGTCGCCTCGTCCAGGAGGACGATGGGCGCGTCTTTCAAAAGCGCGCGGGCGATGGATATCCGCTGGCGCTCGCCGCCGGAAAGCGTGCTGCCGTTTTCGCCCAGCATCGTCTCATAGCCGTCCGGCAGGGCGCGGATGAATTCGTCGCAGCAGGCGGCCTTGGCCGCGGCCATAACCTGCGCCTCGGAGGCCTCCATGTTCCCGACGCGGATGTTGTTGTAGACCGTGTCGTTAAACAGCACCACATCCTGGAAGACGAAGGACATATAGCTCATCAGGTGCTCGGGGTCCAGCGTTTTCACATCGACGCCGCCGATTTTGACGGAGCCCTCACCCACATCCCAGAACCGCGCGATGAGCCTCGAAACGGTGCTCTTCCCGCAGCCGGAGGGGCCTACCAGCGCCGTGATGGCGTCTGCCGGGATGGACACCGTCAGGTTCTTGATCACCGCGTCCTCCTTGGGATTTTTCGCGTTATAGCTGAAAGACACGTTTTCAAAGTCGATGTCCCAGCGCCCGAGCTTTTTCTCCGCGTCGCCTTCCATGACCGGCGTATCCATCAGCGTGCGCATCCGTTTTGTGGCGATGCGGTGATAAAAGAGCTCCGGCAGGAGGGTGAACTCCACGAGGACCGGACCGTAGATCCTGACGACGATGACAAAGAACATCAACAGCGGGATGAGCTCGATCCTGCCCCCGGTCAGGAGGTATGTGCCGGTGAAAACCGTCAGGCCCACGCCCGCCTGCAGGATCATCTGCGCCCCGGTGACGAAGACGCCGGTGCCAAATTCCATTTTGATGGCCATCTTTTTCATCAGGCGCAGGGCGCTGTCGAGCGCCGCGAATTTTGAGCCGTCCAGCCCGCAGGCCTTGATGACCTTGATGCCCTCCAGATACTCCTGCACCTGGCCGGACGCTTTCAGCTTCGAGTCCACCTGCTTTTCACTCAGGCGGTTTTGTATCCTCCTGCTGGCCAGGATAATGAGCAGTGCAACCGGTACGGTGACGAACACGGCCAGTGCCATCCGCCAGTCAAAGGCGGCCATCAGGATACAGACAAGCGTGATGGAGATGGCGTTGGCGCTCAGCTGCGGGATGATATGGCTCAAAACGTGCTCCGTCGTCGAGCAGTCGGCCATGATATTCGTGGTGAGCTCGGACAGATCCTTGGAGTTAAAAAAGCTCATGGGCAGCTTTCGGATGTGCTCGGCAACGCTGATCCGTGAGGTCTCGGCCTCCATATACGAGGTGATGTACGTTTTTTTATAGTCGTTTTTGCTGGCGAAAAACACCAGCACGCCGGCGACGATGCCGCCCCCCAGGAAAAGCCACATCCTGGTCCAGGACAGCTCCTGTCCCATCAGCGGCTTTAAAAGCTCCGCGAAAATCTGGATGGTCACCATGAAAGGCAGCATCAGCGCCAGGTTTGTGAGCGTGCAGGCGGCGATGGCTTTCTTTAAATCGGAATACCCCTTATCGGTCAGCATCAAAAAGCTCTGGAGCTTACGCATGTACCCCGGCCCCCCTTCTGTCCATTTTCCAGTCAAGCGTTTTCGTATACATGTTCCACATGTCGAAATATTTGCCGCGGCCTGCCAGGAGCGCGCCGTGCCCGCCCTGCTCGATGAGGCGCCCCTTGTCCATGACGACGATCCTGTTGGCGCTGCGGACGGTGGACAGGCGGTGGGCGATCATGATCACTGTCTTGCCGTGCATCAGCTTTTCAAAGGCCCGCTGGATCAGGTATTCGTTCTCTGGGTCGGAAAACGCCGTGGCCTCGTCGAGCACGATGATGGGCGCGTCTTTGACGATGGCCCGGGCGATGGCGATACGCTGCTGCTCCCCGCCCGAGAGATGGACGCCCTTTGTACCGATGACCGTATGATATTTGTCGGGCAGCTTCTCGACGAATTCGTGGCACTGGGCCGCCCGCGCCGCCGCGATCACCTGTTCGTCCGTGGCGCTTTGGTTGCCAAGGCGGATGTTGTCCAGGATGCTTTGCTTGAACAGGAACACATCCTGAAATACAAAGCTGACCTTTTCCATGAGATATTCGCTCCTCATATCGCGTACATCCACGCCGCCGATCCTGATGCGCCCCTCCGTCACGTCGAAAAAGCGCGGGATGAGGTGCGCGATGGTGCTCTTGCCGCCGCCCGAGGGGCCGACAATGGCCGTGATCTGATTCTCCTCCGCCCGGAAGGAGACGCCGGACAGTGCCTCCGCCGCCGTCCCCGCATAGGAGAAGGACACGTTTTCAAAGGCGACGTCGTGCCCCCGGGTCTCCTTAGGAAGCCGCGCCTGGGGCAGGGGTGCTGTGTGCAGGACTTCGTCCATGCGTTCGACGCCGCCGATGATGTTCAGGCCGTTTGAGGCGACGTACATGATCTTCATCATGACGGTGGCGATAGAGGGCACAAAAATCAGGTAGAAGATGAACGCAACCGCAAACGCGGCGTAGTCCGCCGTGCGGAGCCCTACCAGGATGGCCGCCGGGATCAAAAACAGGTAGACGTTGTTGATGATGGTGGTGAAGGCCGACATGTAGTTTTCCCAGCTCAGCGTATAGGGAATGACCATTTTGGTGTATTCCCTGATGGCGGTGTGCATTCTGCGGAAGGAGTACACCGTCTGCTTAAAGGCCTTGACGACGGTGATGCCGCGGATATACTCGACGGCGGCGTTGTTCATATCCTCCATGGAGGTCTGATATTTATCCATCATCTTCTTTGCGCCGTCGTTGCCGTAGGCCTTCATCTGGATCACAAAGGCAATAATGATGCCCACCGTGGCCGCAAGGCCGAAGCGCCAGTCCACCGCGAACAAAATGACGAGCATCACGACCGGCGCCACAAAGGACGCCACAATATCAGGGAGCTGATGCGCGATAAAACCTTCGATCTTCTCAATATTCTCGTCCATGATCTTGCGCAGCTTGCCGCTGCCCACAAGCACGTGGAAGCCCAGCGGCACCTTGGCCAGATGGGACGCAAAATTCACCTTCAGCTCGTACAGCGTGCCGAACGCCGCCAGGTGCGAGCACATCAGCGCCGCAAAATACAGCAGGACGTTGAGCAGGATGCCGCCCAGCGCCAGCCCGCCATAGTCCAGGGCCGTCCGCAAATCCAGGTTCCCGAAATCCGGATACACCCCAATGATCTCCCGTATGAGAAAGTATATGGCGATGTGCGGGATAAACGAGGCCACGGAGGCCAGTGCCGACAGGACCACCGATGAGATCATCAGCGGCTTTTTAGTAGCCGCCAGCTCCAGCAGCCGCGCCATGCCGGTTTTCGGTTTTGCCGCTGTTTCCTTTTGTTTCATAATTGACCACTTCCTTCAAAAAATGCCGTTTGATTTTTTCCACGCCGGGACCATCCAGGGCGTAATGATCGGTCACGGTCCCGCCGGACAGCTCCAGCACCGAGGTGCAGCAGCTTAAAATAAACTCCAGATCATGGGTGATGACGGCCGTGATGAACACGCGGTCCGCCATATCCTGAATGAGAGCGCATATCCTGCGCATGTTAACGGCGTCGAGCCCGCTCGTCGGCTCGTCGTAGAGGAGGATCTCCTTGCCCGCGAACGCGGCGGCGGCCACGGCGAGCCTCTGCTTCTGTCCGCCGGACAGGGCCATGGGGTGCTTATCCCGGAGCTCGTACAGGCCGAGCGCCCGCAGCAGGTCCTCCGCCTCTTTGACGGGCGCCTCCCGCCGCCCCAGCGAGAGCTCCTCCAGGACGCTCTCCGTAAACAGCTGGCGGCTCACATCCTGCATGACCATATAGCTCATTTCAACGCGCTTTTTATCGCTCAGGGCTTTCCCGTCCACGGAAAAGGTCCCCTTATGCCTGAGGATACCGCCCAGGCAGTGGGCAAAGGTGGACTTTCCCGCGCCGTTTGCGCCCACCACCGCGAGGATTTCGCCCGAGGGGAGGCTCAGCCGCGGGATGTCCAGCACCCTCCGGCGGCCGCGCCTGCAGACGAGGTTTTCAATGAGCAGGGCGCCGCCGTCCCGAGGCGCGGCAGCCCGTCCCCTATAGTCCGCGCCGTTTAGGTCAAGGCTCCGCAGACCCATGGCGGCCCGCTCGCCGGGCGGCAGCGCGCGCATCTCCCGCCGATCCAGCGCCCTTGTCACTCTCCCGTCCTCCATATAGAGATACATGTCGGCCAGCTCCGCGAGATAGTACAGGCGGTGCTCGGAAATTAAAAGCGTTTTGCCCCGGGCCTTGAGCGCGGCCAGGATCTGCCGGAGCTTTTCCGTGGCGCCGGCGTCGAGGTTTGCCGAGGGCTCGTCGAGAACATAGACCTCGGGGCCTGCGGCATAGACGGAGCCGCAGGCGATGCGCTGCTTTTCGCCCCCGGAGAGCTCGAAGATGCTGCGGTCCATCAGGCCGTCCAGGCCGAAGAGAACGCGGGCGCCGTCCACCCGCCTTAAAATCTCCTCCCGGGGCAGGCCCTGGTTCTCGCAGCCGAAGGCGAGCTCGCCCGTCGTGTCCACATTGAAAAACTGGCTGCGCGGGTTCTGGAACACGGAGCCCACGATTTCGGCGGTCTTTGCCAGAGAGCGCGCGGCACTGTCCCTGCCACCCACCCGCACCTCGCCTGAGAGCACCCCCTCGTAAAAATGCGGGATCAGGCCGTTTACCAGCCGGGTCAGCGTCGTCTTGCCGCAGCCGCTCCTGCCGCAGAGCACCACGCAGTCGCCCTTTCGGATGTGGAGGTCCACCTCCCGGACACCGCCGGACGCGTCGCCGCCTGTACCGTAGCGAAAGCTCACATTTTGCAGAGTGATCATCCCCTCTCCCCTCATCCGGCCACCGCGCAGACCGCTATGGCCAGGCCTGCCAGCATGACGGGATAGTCTGCGGGACCGAGGGCCACCTGCGTGACGCAGGTGCGCGCCTTTCCGCTGTCCAGCCCGCGCGCCAGTGAGGCCGCCGCCAATTCCCCGGCAATGCCGGAGGCCGACATCAGCAGGGGGATCATCACGTATTCCAGCGTCAGCATCGGACGTATGGCCACGCTTTTGAATGAGATTCCGATGCCGCGGAACTTCATCGCGGCGCGGATGGCCTGCCATTCCTCTTTCACCGTCGGTATGAAGCGGAACATGACCGACACCGGAATAGTGATCTTATCGCTGACGTGCATCTTGCACAGGGCGGCGATAAACGCGCTCACAGTCGTGGTTTTCACCACCAGCGTAAACGCCATGCAGACGGGCAGGTAAATGCGGACAATGCGCGTCACGGCGAGGAGGACGACTCCGGCCGCGCCGTCCAAAAGAGAGGCGCCGAAAATGTCGGGCAGCAGCATCGCCGCGAATACCGCCAGCAGCTTCACGGCGAATCCTGTCTGCCGCTCATTGAGCAAAAGCAGTGTGAGAAACAAGATCAGCATGACCTCGGCGCTTTTAGGAGCCGCGCTCAGCGCGGCAAAACTGCCGGTGAGCAGCACCAGCAGCTTTGTCCGGGGGTCCAGCCGGATATAGGGTTTCTTTATTTGCGCGGCGCGGGTTGTCTCCATTCAAACCACGCCCGCTTTTTCAAAGTGTTTTTTCAGGAGCCGTTTGCCGATGGCGCCGCCGATAAACCCGCCCAGAACAGCGCTGCCGATCACCACCGGAACGATCCATGGGGGCGTCAGGGCGTCCATTCTGGCGGCGAACCCGGCGCCGTATGTATTTTCAATAGTGGCCAGCACCGCCGCTTTGGCGAACACCAGCATCCAGAACGGCCCGGCCGTGCTGCAGGCAAAAACGCAGAAGCTGGCGGCGTACCAGCCCTTCGACCCGTATCTTCCCAGCGCTGCCAGAAGCTCCGCCAGAAGCGCGCATATAATGCCCCACGCCGGGGCGGCCCAGCCGCCGGTGGAGGACAGCACCAGCGACACCACCACGCCCAGAATGAGTATCGCGCCGCGCTTGGGTATCTTCATGCAATACAGCATATACACCGTGCCCAGCACGACGGCGCAGAGGAGCGGCGCCATCAGCCAGGTCACGGGGGTGAGGCTGGCTGTGGAAACGATGACCAGCATGATCACCACATACAGCGCCGCAAAGGCGCCCGCCACAATAAGGTCTTTTACCGTCAGTTTCTTTTTTATCATGATCACCTTTTCTCCCTCGATTTGCGTACATATGAGGCAAAGTATTTTGTTAGATATATCTAACTCATTGTGATCATTATACATGACATTTTGCCGGCGGGGATGTACCGAACGGGATTGTTTTTCACCCAAAACGGATTTTGTGCGAAAACCTTCTCACCGCAGCTTTCTGTACTCCGACGGCTTGACGCCGTATTTTGCTTTGAATTTCTCCGTAAAGTGGTTTGTGCTGCTGTAGCCCACCGACAGGGCCGCCTCCGCGACGCTCATCCCCCGCTCTCCCATGAGCAGCCGCGCCGATTCCATGCGCTTGTTGATGATATAAGCATAAACGGGCAGCCCGAACAGCTCCCGGAACCCGGCTTTCAGCTTATATTCGTTCAGGCCGGAAAGCCGCGCCAGCCCCCGGATTGTCGGCGGGGCGTCGATGGCGCCGTCCAGAATGCTCCGGGCATGGTGCAGCGCCGCGATATCGGCCTTTGAGAAGCCCGGAAGAGCGCCGGAATTTCCATTTTCCAGGAGCATCTCGTCCAGATAGACAGCCAACAGCTCCAGGGCCTTCCCCTCAAGATAAATTCTTTCAATATCCCCGCGGTACCGGCAGCGGAGGATGTCGGCCAGAATCAGCCGGATACCCGGCGAAAACCTTTTTGCAGAGACGCAGCTTTCATCCTTACCCCAGGCCGGCTGACCGCTCCCCTCGCCTGCGCTTTCCGTCAGGGCTGCCAGGACGCCCGCGCCGCACTGGAGACTGATGCCGGAAAAGCGCTTTCCCGCATAATACGTACACATGCTGCTCCCGCGCAAGCCGTTGAACACATAGCTCTCCCCGGGACCGATCTCGTATTCTCCGCCGCCGTCCAGCCTCCAGTAAAGCGGGTCCTCCAGGCAAAACGCGAGGCCGTAATGCGCAGGGAAACTAATCTCCTCCCGCAGCGTAAGGTCCTCGTTAAAGGTCATATCGGAAATGGATATCTCCATTGACGGGTTTAAAATATACCTCCGGCAATACCCTTTTCCGGCTTCCTCAGGTATTTGCCGTCGCTGGCTTCGAAACGCATCATTTTTGTATACGCTGTTAAGCAGGCTGCCGACCGGGCAGTCCTTGTCCTCCGGATTAAAAATTCTGTATCTCGTCTCCGTATTTTCGGCCATCATGTCATCACCTTTCCGCTTTACGCAGGCTGTCCGCTTTTCAAAGGACAAAAGTGGTACAATAAGTTAGATAATTCTAACTTATTGTACCACTTTCCCACCAGTTTTTCAACCCCGGCAGCACGTGCCGCTAAATTAAAAGGAGCACTGCATTTTTGCAGTGCTCCTCCGCTTTATCTTTCAAAGCTGATATCCATGTCCACGTTCCCGGGGATTCCGTCTACCGTCCCGCTGCTTGTGTACTGCCACATCTGAAAATCATAATAAAAAGTCGGCGTGGCCGTATACTGCGCCAGCCAGAATTTGTAGTCCTGCACGGCGCTGAGGTCATATTTGAGATATCCGAGGCTCATATTGAAATAAATCATCGGCGTATAGCCGGCAGCCGCGACCCTGCCGCAGAATGCCCGCGCGCACTGTGTCAGCATCTGGGTGCTCATTCCGGCGGTGCGGGCGGAGCTGGAGCCGACCGTCTCCCAATCGAAGACGATCGGGTACGCGATATCATATCCGCTGATTTCAGAGAGCACAAAATCCGCTTCTTCTATAGCTTCCTGAGGCGTAATGGCCTGAGAGAAGAAATAGACGCCGACTTTCAATCCGGCATTCAGCGCCCCGGTGAGATTGGTGCGGAAGCGGCTGTCCAGATTCATGCTGCCGGAGCTTCCATACCCGCGGAAGCCCACGCGCAGTATCGCAAAATCTATGCCGGCATTTTTGACCTTCTGCCAATCGATGGTGTCCTGGTAGGACGATACGTCAACGCCGATTTTCGTCTTGACCGTCTGCGAATTATAGCGCAGCAGGCCATTGTCCAGATAGAAAGCACTTTTGTCATAAGAATTCACCGGAACGCCTTGCAGGACGTCAAGCCATGTGGACCCGAACTGGATCTGGTTGGTATGATCGCCCGCCCCCGGATTTGTTCCCGGGTTCTGAATCGGATCCGTTGTCGCCGGGGGCGGGTCCGGTTCTAAATTCAGATTATTGATCCGCCAGACAATTGCACTGATCTCCGCGCGCGTTATGCTGCTGTCCGGCATAAACAGCAGCGACCCGTTTGAAACGCTGCCTTCAACCACGCCATAGCTGTACAGCGACAATACGTACTGATCGGCCGTATCCGCAAACGGAGAGCTCACCGTTGCGGGAGCAAGCCCGAGCGCTCTTGAGGCGATCTTTGCGATGAGCTGGCGGCTGATCGTGCCGTTAATGTCCGGAATTTCGGCGGCATCGATCAGGCCTTTCGAAACCGCGAACTTTAAATAGCCACCGGCCCAGCTGCTGCTTGTGGAGGGCTGCTCGCTGTAGCCCGCGGCAAGGATGATCAGCTTCAGTGCCTCGGCGCAGCTCACAGTGCTGGCCGGCCGAAACGTTCCGTCGGGAAAGCCGTTGACGACATTGCGCTTATTGAGATCACTGACATAGGTGTAAAACCAGTCATTTGCCGAGATGTCGGGGAAATTATTGGCCGGCGCTTGGGGTATTGCCCCGCCGGTCCATTTTGCCGTGACCGTCAGGTTGTCCCCGGCGATATCGCCGGCGTTGACAACAGCGCCGTTTGACGTGTACCATCCGGCAAACGTGTATCCCGATAATTTAGCGCCCGGCAGCGTGCCATACGGCTGACCATATTTGAAAAAGTAAATATCGTGCTCCATGCTGCCTTTGCCGGCGTCGAAAATGACGTAGGTATATTTCCGGTCGCCGGTGTTGTAATCTCCGGAAATGAAAAGATTTGCCTCGGCCAGCCGGCGCACTATCAGCTGGGTATTGACCGCCTTCCCGACGTGGCACCATATGCCTATGGCATTGACGATGTCGATTTCCGAATATTTTGACAGCCCGCCGGTCAAATAACTGCTGATCCGATTGGACGGGTCCGTCCAGCCGGACCCGAGATTGTATGTAAAGCTGACGAGCGCGTCAAATTGGGCTTGTGTGAGGGAAATATTATTGCTGGCGATAAACTTGTTGACCGATGCCGTGCTGGGCTGCAAAGCCGCGGCCAGCTGGTTTTCGGCCTCAGCCCCGGTCGCACCGTTCCCCGACGAATTTTCGAAGCCTTCAATAAACTTTATTCCCGATTGGCTGACCGTCATCGTACCGCTGCCGGTCAAACCCGCCGCGGATGCCACCGTTGCGACCGATCCCGCTAAACAAAACATTAAAACGATACAGATGATTTTTTTAATCATGCGCTGCCGAGCCTCCTGATCCCACTGAAATTTTACCTGTCTGTATATGGGCGGCATAAAACAAATACAGTACTGTTTGGTACTGTATGACATCCGATGCCATCTTTTTTTTCTAAGTGGTAAGAAAAGCGCTATTGCTCTCCTATTAACATTATAGTCAAAAATGGACAAATTTCAACAGTATATGCTTATTTTTACAACTAATTAACAACAAAAGCCCCGAAACCATTCGATTTTGATGTTTTTTGGCAGGAACAGGCAGGAAAAGCACTGGGCGGGGCGCCGTAAATCGCGGTCCGGCACATTGGCGGCAAGCTTGACCGTTTCTCCTTCGCTCTGATAGAGTTGAAGATAATTCCGGTTGAGTGAAACTATTTTGAAGCCTCAAACGAATATATAAGCGAGCGGGTTAAAAGGGGTGAAAGCTTGGACGAGGAGCACCGCCTGATACGCAGGATACAGAAAACCGGCAGCGCGGCGGACGCGGACACACTGATCCGAAAATATTACGACGAAATCTACGTTTATGCCTACAGGCAAACCTCCGACAAGGAGACGGCCATGGACCTGACGCAGGACATCTTCGTCTCCGTTTTAAAATCCATCGGAAGATATGACGGCAGTCTTTCAAGCTTTCGGACCTGGCTCTACCGGGTCGCAACGAACAAGGCCATCGACCGCCTGCGAAGCCGCCAAATCAAAAACGTGCCCCTCGACGTCGATGCGCTCGACGCCCCGGACGAAAGCGCGTTTGCCCGGCAGATGGAAATCAGGGATATGACGCGCCGCCTCCAAAGCTATGTCGGCACGATGGATACCGATACACAGCAGATTTTTCGCCTGAAGTTTTTCGGCGAGTATACATTTTCACAGATAGCGGAGGTTTTGTCCATTCCGGAATCGACCGTCAAAACAAAATACTACCGCATGCTGAAAAGTATAAAAAAGGAGTTCGATGATGAATATACCGATGCCCGATGAAAATGAAAAAAGCGTGGCTATAGACGCGATCTTATCCAAAGGGCTGATTCGGCAGAAATCTCTGGGGAGGCAGCTCCGGGAGCTTCACCGGGCCCTTGGGCTTCGGAGCATCTTCCGGGACACCGCCGACGGCATGCTTATCGCCGCCGGCATAACGCTGGGCCTATGCTTTATTCTTTTCCGGTCCTTTCCCTACAGCTGGACAGGCGGCATGCTGTTCGCCGTCTCGCCGGTTTTTTACCTGCTGCTCTCTCTGGCGTCCGAAATAAAAGAGCGGGTCAGCGGACTGTACGAGCTGAAGATGACCTGCAGGTATACAATCCGGCAAATCTGCGTATTTCGGATGCTGTACTTCTCCGCCGCGGGAACGGCCTTTTGCGTCCTGATCGCGGCGTCCGTATCTGTACCGGGTGGGTTTCGAGATTTCTGGCACACGCTGGCGATTTCGCTTTGTTCTCTCTTCCTCTGTTCCTTGCTTTCGGCCAAGGCCGCGGCATTTATCGGCAGAAGGCGGATGTATTATCTGTTCCCCGCCATTTGGCCGGCCATCTGCATTTTGCCTGTTCAGGTATTCGGAAAGGCATGGGACCAGGCCCTTTTGCGCCTGCCGGACGGTATCG
This sequence comes from Sporobacter termitidis DSM 10068, assembly GCF_900130065.1. Lineage (GTDB taxonomy): Bacteria > Bacillota > Clostridia > Oscillospirales > Oscillospiraceae > Sporobacter > Sporobacter termitidis. The sequence continues at coordinate 24,790 of NZ_FQXV01000019.1, read as the reverse complement.
CCCTGGCCGTTGTCTTTCTGACAGCCTTCTTTTACCTGCGGGAAATCAAAAAGCTCATGACACGTTCTGAAAGAGAGGCGCTTTTCTATGTTAACGGTTAATCACGTCACGAAAAAATACGGGAGCTTTACGGCGCTGGAGGATATCACGCTGGAGTTCGACCGGGGCGTTTACGGACTCCTGGCGCCAAACGGGGCAGGCAAGACCACACTGATCAAAATGCTGACGACGCTGCTTTTCCCGACACAAGGGGAAATTCTGTACAATGGAGACAACATTTCAGATCTCGACGAAAATTACCGGAATGTCATCGGTTACCTGCCGCAGGAATTCGGTTATTACAAAAATTATTCGCCCCGCCAGTTTTTATCTTACCTTGGCGCTTTGAAGGGCATCGACAGGAAAACGGCGGATACAAAAGCCCGGGAGCTGCTTGAGCTTGTATCGCTCGGCGACGTTGCCGATACGAAAATGAGGAAATTTTCGGGCGGGATGCTTCAGCGTGTGGGGATTGCGCAGGCGATGCTGAACGATCCGGCGGTCCTGATTCTCGACGAGCCCACGGCGGGGCTCGATCCCAAGGAAAGAGTACGTTTCCGCAATCTGATTTTGTCGCTTTCGAAAGACCGCATTGTAATACTCTCCACGCACATCGTGTCCGACATTGAGACGATCGCGAGCCATGTCGTGATGTTCAAGGATCACAAGCTCCTGTGCAGCGACGCGCCGGCCGACATCTGCAAAATGCTCAGCGGCAAGGTGTATGAGACAAGTGACATCCACACGATATCCCAGCCGCACCTGCCTCTGACGGAACGACAGGAGGACGGGAGGACCCTTGTCCGGTTTGCCTGCGAGAGCGCGCTGCCCGACAGCGTCAAGGCGGTGACGCCCAACCTGGAGGATGTCTTTTTGTATATATACAGAGACAATGAATAATGGATATTTTTCGTTATGAGCTTAAAAAGCTTGTGTCCTCGGCGGCGCTGTGGGCGTTTCTGGCGGCCTGCATGCTCTTCAACATCCTTTTGATTGCCGCCGATGCATCCGGGAATACATACGCCGGTTTTGTCGGGACCGCGGCCGAAAAGACGGGCTATACGCTGGGAGAACGCTTCAGCAGCCGACTGGAACAGCTTCCCTTTTCCAATGAGACGGAAGAGCGATACCTGTCCTGGCTCCGCCGGGAGACATCGGACGTCAAAGATATTTTTGACGGCTATGATGCGCCGGAAAAGATCGGGGAGCAGTATATCGGCGCCCTTGGGCTGAAAGGAAGCACGGCCGATATGATGCGCGCCAAATATCAGGCCCTGCAGAAGAGTGTTGACGAAAAGGCCGCCCGCGGCGAGAGCCTGACCGTTTATTTTGCCGGAGATACTTACGGCATGCACAAGCAGCTGTTCGGCGGCGTGATGAAATGGCTCACCACGGAGGGGCTGCTTATTGCCGCTTTGGTCACGCTTCTCTCCGTGGGCTTTGAAAATATCTGCCGGACGGACCAACTCGTCTATTCCACAAAAACCGGCAGGCGCGTTCTGAGGAAAAAGCTCCCGGCGGCCGTTTTGACGGGTCTTGCCGCCTATCTGCTTCTGGTTGCGGTGACGCTGCCGGTGTATCTCCTCATGAATCATTACGGCGGTATCTGGGGGAGCAGCGTTTCCAGCGTTTTCAATTATGTATTTGACTACATATGCGGGCAGAAGCCGTTTATCACCTGGCAGAGCTATACGGTTATCACTTACATTCCGGCTGTCATCGCGGCCTCGGCGGGGCTTATTCTGTGCTTTGCGCTGCTGGCCTTTGTCATCGGCGTGCTGCTGAAAAACAGTTATGTCGGATTTGTCGTTTTTATCATCATCGACGCGGCGCTATTTTTGCTGCCTGCTTCCCTGAATCAGACAAGCCTCGCGTTTTATATCTCGGTGCTGAACCCGGTCTCTTTATGGTACAAGCAGTATTTGTGGTTTACGGACGGCGGCCCCGATATCCTGTGGCCGCATTTTGAAACGCTCGGGATTATCGCGACATTCTGCCTGCTGACGATATTTTGCATATTGTCCGCAAGGCGCTTCAGAAAGAAGGACCTGCTTTGAGAATTTTAAAAAACGAGATGAAAAAAGTATGGAATCCCGTCATGCTTGTGCTCGTGGCAGTGATTTGCGCGTTATTTTATCTGATGTTTATGGAATTCTATATTAAAAACTTTCCGAACGGCCATCCGACGACGGAGGAGTACGATTACAGCGTCGAGCTTACCGGAAAATACGGGGCTACCTTGGAGGACGATGAATTCCGGGAGTTTATAAAAGTAAAGGACAGCCTCATTTTGGAGGCAAACGACTACATAAAAGGCAATCCCGAATTCGCGGCGGCCGGAATCCTCAGCTATGAGGATTACCTGAAACTCGCGGAGAAGGATATGACTTGGACCGACGAAGAAACAGAAGCGTTTGATTTTCTGTACAGCGGCAAATGCCACGGGATTGCCTATAAGCTGGACCGGCTCAGCTATATCGAAAGCGCATATCAAAACGAAGCAAGGCGATATGAGAACAGAATATCTGAAACCGGCAGCGCAAAAGAAAAAGCCCGGTTGAATGAAATCATCGAAACCGGGCAATACCACAGCATATTGGACATATTTTTGATTGAAAATACCAACACCTATATCTCATGGTTTTCAGTCCTTGCCATACTCAGCGTTTTAATCTTCCTGTCGCCGCTTTTGGTCAGGGACAGGATGCAAGGCATTTATCTGCTGCAATACACCTCCAGGCGGGGCAGAAAAGTGCTCTTCAGCCAGCTCGGCGCGATCCTGATCTCGGCGTTTCTGCTGACGACGCTTGAGATTGCGGTATTCGGCGCCATTTACGCCGCGAAAGGCATCCAGGTTTTTTGGAACAACGGGATGGATTCTTTTTTGGGCTCGTATACGTTCCGGTTTTTCATAACCTATGGGCAGTACGTTCTCTATTCTGCCGGCATGATTTATCTCTGCACCATCGGCGCGGCCCTCCTCGCCTTTGCGCTGTCAAAGCTGAGCCGCAATTACATCACCCTGATTTTGAAGCTCATCCCCGTTTTTATCCTGCTCGCCAAGCTCTGCCTGTCCTTATTCAACGTGAGCTTTTCTTTTAGAAATCCGCTGTACGGTATTACCGGCATCGACGGCATAGAGCCTTTTGCCGGCTGCGCCGTCATTGCCGTCGGACTGATATTGAGCCTGCTTGTTTGCGCAAGAGAGAAAAAAGCCGATATTCGGTAAGCTTCGGCTGTCATTCGCGCGCGCCGTATCTTACAGTACATACTTTACATAAATTAAGGACCTCCGGCCAAGTGCGCCGGGGGTCCTCTTTAACAGGTTTGTTTGTCAGATATTTCAAATTGATAACAGGTTTCCGTATGGTAATGTTCGTTCTTTTTCAAAACTGGACTTGGGAAATGCGTATGCGCCATGGCGTTGGGGAAAACCTGGGTTTCAAGACATATCGCGTCGCGCCGGCCATAGGAGACGCCGTTTTTCCCTTTACGCGGCGTCAGGCTGTTGCCGCTGTATACCTGCAGGCCCGGCTGCGTCGTCAGGACCGTCATGCGGATTCCCGACTCGGCGCTGTGCAGCACGGCGGCCCTTTTCATTTCCACCGGATCTGACAGTACGAAATTGTGGTCGTATCCGCCGCAGCGGGTCAGCTGGGTACAGGCTGCGTCGATATCCCGGCCGATTTGCTTCGGTTCCCCAAAATCAAAGGGCGTCCCTTTCGCCGGGAGTAGCTTACCCGTCGGCAGGCAATACGGATCGTTTTCCAGGAACCGGTCCGCAAGCACCTGCAGGCTGTGCCCGAGCACGCTGCCCTTCCCGTTTAAATTAAAATAGCTGTGGTTTGTAAGATTGATGATCGTATCGGCATCCGTATCCGCGTCATATGTGATCCGCAGCGCGTTGTCATCGGTGAGCGTATAGGTGATCTTTACGTCGAGGCTGCCGGGATAATTTTCTTCGCCGGCCGGGGAACGCCGGGAAAATACATGCGCGTCTCCTTTAATAACGGCACTCCATATGCACTTGTCAAAGCCTTTCAGCCCGCCGTGCAGGTGGTTTTCCCCGTCATTTCGGGCCAGACGATACGTTTCTCCGTTCAGTGAGAATTCAGCGCCGCCGATACGGTTTGCAACGCGGCCTATGGCCGCCCCGGCATATCCGCCGTTTTCCTCATATTCCCCTATGGTATCGTAGCCCAGGACGACGTCGGTCAGCCTGCCCTCCGCGTCGGGCACACGGAGCGACTGCACCGTGCAGCCGTAATCCAGTATGGTGGCCTCGGCGCCCCGGCTGTTCTCCAGGCAATAACCGGTGACGGTATGGCCTGTCTTTGTCCGGCCGAAAACAAACTGTGTCAATGCTGCGCCTCCTCGCCTGATAGGGCTGTCACGCGTCAGCGGGAGCTCTCCCGCCTTTTGAAAATATTGAGAATACCGCCCTTCCGGACGTCGCTTTGTCCCGCCTGCGCCTGCAGCAGTTTCACGATTTTATTCTGGACGGGCAGGCGGACTGATCTCGGGTAGGTCTCGATATACCGGGCGGCCAGGCCGGCCGCGTCCTCTGTCGACAGAAAAGCAATCAGCTTTTCCGTGTGCGCATGGACTGCCTGCAGCATCAGATACACAAGCGTATTGTCCTTATACGCCACAGGCGTATCGTATATATACCGCAAAACCTCTTCCACATCCTGAGAAGACGGCGGTGCGGCGGCAAAAGCCTCCAGCGTCTGTTTGAGCTGCTCGGAAAACCGGTCATGGCAAGGGTCGGCGCTGGGGCCTTTCGTAAAGCCCATGAGCCCGTCCGTCGCCTTTTTGTTCATTGCCGCGCGGCCTGTTTCATCAAAGTATTCGCCATAGATGCGCCGGATTTCTCTCATCACTTGAATATTTTCCATCTTTCGTATGTTTTCATCTCCACTCAGGCAAAAGGATTTTCGGTAGGATACGGCAGCGCCCGCGGCTGATTGCTGCTGATATCGCCGATGCCGAGGTACCTGAACACATCATACAGCGTTTTGCCGCAATGCGCAAATGCCACGGCGCCGTGATGCGGATAACGCTTTTCTATGAGCACATGGCGGTAAAAGCGGCCCATCTCCGGAATGGCGAAAATGCCGATGCCGCCGAAGCTCTGCGTCCCCACGGGCAGCACCTCCCCTTCGGCGATATAGGCGCGCAGCGTCCCCTCACTGTCACACTGCAGCCGGTAGAAGGTAATGGGGCCGGCGGCGATATCACCCTCCAGCGTGCCGCGGGTGAAGTCCGGCGCGCTGCCTTCCGGCTCAAGCGTACGGTGCTGGATCAGCTGATATTTGACGGCGCGGTCCGGCTTCATCTTGCAGGACGGCGTGTTGCCGCAGTGGAAACCCATAAACGTATCCGTCAGCCGATAGCTGAATTTCCCGGCAATCTCATTTTCAAATTGCGATTTTGGCACGCTGTTGTTGATATCCAGAAGGGTGACGGCGTCCTCGGTAACACAGGCGCCGATATACTCCGACAGCGCGCCGTAGATATCCACCTCACACGCCACCGGGATACCCCGCGACGTCAGGCGGCTGTTGACATAGCACGGCACAAAGCCGAATTGCGACGGGAACGCCGGCCAGCACTTATCCGCGAAGGCCACAAACCGGCGGCTGCCTTTGTGCGACTCTGCCCAGTCAAGGAGCGTCAGCTCAAATTGCGCCATACGTTCATTGAGGTCGGCATAATATTTGCCCTCGCCCATCTCCTTTTCCATATCGGCGCAAACCTCGGGGATGCGCTTGTCGCCCGCGTGGGCCTTAAAGCTCACCAGGAGGTCAAGCTCGGAATTTTCCTCAATTTCAACGCCCAGCTCGTACAGGCCTTTGATCGGGGCGTTGCAGGCAAAGAAATCCTGCGGCCGCGGGCCGAAGGTGATAATTTTCAGGTTCCGTACGCCGATCACGGCGCGCGCGATTGGGATAAATTCCGCGATCATGCCGACAATGTCTGCGGCCGTACCGACGGGATAGGGCGGGATATGGCCTTTCAGACGGCGCATGCCGAGATTATAGGAGCAGTTCAGCAGCCCACAGTACGCGTCGCCGCGGCCGTCCACGAGATCGCCGTCCCCTTCGGCGGCCGCGGCAAACATACAGGGGCCGTCAAAATATTGGGCAATAAGCGTTTCCGGCGTCTCAGGCCCAAAATTTCCAAGGAAAACGGCCAGCGCGTTGCAGCCCGCCTTTGCCGCCTCGTCCACGGCCGCCAGCATATCCTTCTCATTTTCGACGACGGTCCCGGCTTCATAGACGTCCAGCTTCCTCTGTACGCACTGGGCGGCGACCGCGGCGCGGCGCATCGACGAGAGCCGGACAGGAAAGCAGTCGCGTGAAACAGCGATAATGCCTATTTTTACTTTGGGTATGTTCGTTATCATGATATGACCTCCCTGGCTCTTGTTCTTCTTTCCTGGCCAAAAGCAGGATAAAATCCTCCGTACCGAGGAGCATTTCATTTGAACGGCGGGGATTCCGTATCGCGGCGCACGCCGGCGTCCTTATCCCCACCGTCGCCGGCCGCTGCCATTTCCTCAGATAGCGCCGCGGCCTTCCAGGCTTTTCGAAAAGCCTTCCACGCGTACACGCAAAAGCACACGGCGACGGCCGCGAACGCGGCGGCAATGCCCCACGCGCCCCATGACGGGACCGGGCCGCCCTCCATCATGCCCGATACGATCTTAACGGCCAGATAAATCAGGTAGCCGGCAACGGCGGCACGCAACGCCAACCCTGCCCAGGCCCTGCTCCGGAGTGCCGGATCATATTTTTTCATTGAAGCACGCATATCTCAACCTCGATTCCGAAGCGCTGTTACAGGCGCTTGCCGAGCGGCTTCAGCGCGGGATAAATGTCACGGTAAACCTGATAGCGCGCGTCGTAACGTGCGGCAATATCGGCGTCAGGCTTTACAATGGAGGCGACCTTTACCAGCTTTTCCGCCGCCTCCTGCACAGACCGATATTCCCCGCAGGCCACGGCCGCCAGAATGGCCCCGCCGTAGCTCGGCCCCTCTTCGGTCTCCACGCACTCCAGTTCCAGATTCAGCACGTTTGCGATGATCTCCTTCCACAGCGGGCTCCGCGCCCCGCCGCCGCAGATCTTGCTGCGTTCGATCCGGAGGTCGGGCGCGCGCGCCGCCTCGAGCATATCGCGGAGGCCGAAGGCCACGCCCTCCAGCACCGCCTGCGTGATATCGGCGCGCGTGGAATCCATAGACAGGCCGATCAAAGCGCCGCGCGCCGCCGGATCGTTATGGGGAGAGCGCTCACCCATCAGATACGGCAGAAAATATACATGGGAGCACCCCAATCTGTCTCGCGTCACCGGCGCCTGCTCCGAGCCGTACTGCGCCGACCGCAGAATATCCTCCATCCACCACTTGTTGCAGGAAGCGGCGGACAGCATGCAGCCCATCAGGTGAAAGCGGCCGTCCGCATGCGCAAAGGCATGCAGCGCGTTATTTTTGTCTGGGCCGAACGTCCCCCGGGATATAAAAACCGTGCCGGAGGTCCCGACAGAGATGTTGCACCGGCCGCTCCCTACAGTTCCGGTGCCGACGGCTGCCGCGGCATTGTCGCCCGCGCCGGCGGCGACCTTGACGCCGGGGCTGAGCCCCAGCGCTCCGGCCATCGCGGGCGTCAGGGTGCCCACGGCCGCAAAGCTCTCAAAAAGGCGCGGCAGCCATTCCTCCCTGACAGCGCAGATGTCCAGCATTTCCCGGCTCCACCGCCTGTGTTCCACGTCCAGCAGCAGTGTCCCCGACGCATCCGAATAATCGGTGCAGTGGACGCCGGTGAGCTTATAATTGATGTAATCCTTGGGGAGCATGATTTTATCGACGCGGCCAAACAGCGCCGGCTCGTTCCTCTCCAGCCAAAGGAGCTTGGGCGCGGTGAAGCCGGCAAACGCGATGTTTCCCGTGAGGCGCGACAGCGTCTCCCGTCCCACGGCATTATTCAGATAGTCCGTCTCCTCCGCCGCGCGCCCGTCGTTCCACAAAATTGCCGGGCGCAGCACGTTATCGTCTTTATCGAGCGCCACGAGTCCGTGCATCTGGCCCCCGGCGCCGATGCCGGCAATCTGCGCTTTATCACAGCCGTCAGTCAGCTCCAGGATGCCGGCGATCGTCTCGCGCAGCCAGTCCTCCGGGTTCTGCTCCGCCCAGCCGGAGCGCGGGAAGGCGATCGGATATCCCCGCGAGACGCACTTTAAAATCTTTCCCGCGCCGTCCACTAGGAGCAGCTTTACCGCCGACGTCCCCAGATCAATGCCGATATACAACATGTAAGGACCACCAAAAACCTCTCCGGCGGACCTATCCCGCCTTGCCTGTTTTTTTATTGGACACGACATCAAAGACGACGGCGATCATAAGGACGATGCCTTTAACGACGTACTGCCAGTTGTTATCGAGGCCATAAATCGACATCCCCTGGTTAATGACGCCCAGCAGGATCGCGCCGATGATGACGCCGGGGATCGTACCCGAGCCGCCATACGCGGAGGCGCCGCCGATAAAGCAGGCGCCGATGGCGTCCATCTCATAGGTGTAGCCTGTGTCGCCGCTGACGGAGCCGATGCGCGCCGCCATCAAAAGGCCGGAGAAGCCGGCCAGGATGCTCATCGAGCAATAGGCGGCGAAATAGACCTTTTTTGTGTCGATGCCGGAGAGCTTCGTGGCCTTCTCATTGCCGCCCACGGCGTAGAAATGGCGGCCGAAAGCCGTTTTCGACGTGATGAACGCGTACAGGAAAACGACGAGCAGGATCCAGAGCACCATGACGGGGATGCCCTTGTAATGCGCCAGCTCCCAGCTGTAGGCGATGATCAGTATATCGACAACGGCGATCGTCCCGTAAGCTGTGGCCGCGGAATTCAAATCATAGCCCTTTTTGGCCTTTTTCGCGCGGCTCAATATCGTAAACAGGACGATCGCCGCCGCGGCAAGAATTCCGACGATAAGCGCCGACCGGTGTACCTCTCCGTCAATGCCGGGGATCGTTATGTACGAGGAGAAGATGGCCAGGAAGGTATTGTCATAGATGCTGACCGTTTTGGCGTCCAGCAGGACGCGCTGCAGGCCCCGAAAAAGGAACATGCCCGCCAGCGTCGCGATAAACGGCGGGATGTGTATATTGCCGATCCAGAACCCCTGCCAGACGCCTACCAGAACGGAGACGGCCAGACAAATGACGATCGTCAGGATGGGGTCCATGTGCGCTTTATCCATCAGCTGCGCGCCGATAGCGGCCACCAGGCCCAGCGTGGAGCCTACGGAAAGGTCGACGTTGCCGCCCGTGAGGATACACAGCAGCATGCCGCAGGCCATGACCAGTACATAAGCGTTTTGCAGGAGCAGATTTGAAATATTCTGCGCATATACGAGCCGGCCCTCGGTCAGGATCGTGAAGAAGACGAAAACTACCACGAGGGCGATGGACATGGTGTACTTTTTTACAAACGAAGATGCTTTCATTCTATTGATGCCCCCCTGCCCGCATCTTTGGATTTCTTTTTATCGGACCCGAGAATCGCCGCCATGATCTTTTCCTGTGTCGCCTCGGCGGCAGAGAATTCGGCGACCAGCTCGCCCTCATTCATCACGTAGATGCGGTCGCACATCCCCAGGAGCTCGGGCATTTCGGAAGAGATCATCACGACGGATTTCCCCTGTGCGACCAGGTCGTTCATGATGCTGTAAATCTCGTATTTCGCGCCCACATCGATGCCGCGGGTCGGTTCATCCATGATCAGCACGTCCGCGTCGGCAAACATCCACTTCGTCAGCAGGACCTTCTGCTGATTGCCGCCGGACAGGTTGCTGACCTGCTGATGGATGGTGGGCGTTTTTACGTGCAGCTTCTCTCTGTACTCCTCCGCCACCCTGTTTTCCTTGTTGACATCGATAATGCCGTGGCTGCACACCTTTTCAAGGCGCGCCAGCGTGTTGTTCCGCGCGACGGTATCGATGAGGATGAGGCCGTTTTCTTTCCGGTCCTCGGTCAGGTAAGCGACGCCGGCTTCGATGGCCTCCCGCTCTCCTTTCAGCCGGACCTCTTTTCCGCCCACCTTCAGCGTCCCCGTAATAGAGGTGCCGTAGCTCCGGCCGAAGATAGACATGGCCAGCTCCGTCCTGCCCGCGCCCTGCAGGCCGGAGAAGCCGACGATCTCACCCTTATGCACGTTGAAGGAGACGTGATTGACGACACGCTTATCGGTATAGACCGGGTGATAGACGCTCCAGTCATTAACCTCAAGACCGATTTCCGGACTGATGTTGTGTTCTCTTTTCGGATACCGATCCGTCATCTCTCGGCCAACCATCCCCCGGATGATCCGATCCTCGTCAATATTGCGGTCCTTGTTGTCGATGGTCTCGATAACCGCACCGTCCCGCATGATGGTGATCCTGTCGGCGACATACGCCACCTCGGAGAGCTTATGAGAGCTGATGATGGAGGTCATGCCCTGGTTTTTGAAGTCCTTCAGCATATCCAGCAGCATCCGGGCTTCTTCTTCGTTCAGGGATGAGGTCGGCTCGTCGAGGATCAGCAGCTTGACATTTTTCGACAGCGCCTTTGCGATTTCAACCAGCTGCTGTTTCCCGGTGCCAACGTCCTTGATCAGGGCGGAGGGCCGCTCGTTCAGGCCCACCTGCTTCATATGCTTTGCCGCCTGAGAATACGTTTCATCCCAGTCAATGCCAAGCCGTCCGCGGCGCTCGTTGCCCAGGAACATGTTTTCACCGATGGACAGCTCAGGGATGAGCGCCAGCTCCTGGTGGATGATGACGATACCGTACTTCTCGCCGTCCCGCACGTTTCTGAAACGGCACTCATGGTCGTCAAAGATGACGCCGCCCTCAAAGCTGCCGTGACTGATCGTGCCGCTCAGCACACTCATCAGCGTCGATTTTCCGGCGCCGTTTTCACCCACAAGCGCATGGATTTCGCCTTGCTCGATCGTCAGGCTGACGCTGTCCAGCGCCCGGACGCCGGGATAATCTTTTGTGATGTCCTTCATCACCAGAATGTGGTCCGCCAAAGGCTGTCCCCCCATTTCGCCGTATATGGATACAGTTACCGCACGTCAGGCAAAGCCGTTTTGTAAACTGGAAAATGGGCGGGGAGCAGCCCCGCCCATCCAGTGTGTGTCACTTATGTCCGGGCTTTGCTTTCGGTGCTTTAGCCGACGGCCTTTGGATATTTGCCGTCCATTTTGTAGTAGCCGGTATCGACAAGCTCTTTCTGGAGATTGTCGATCGTCACGACAGTCGGAACCAGGAGATATGAGGGGATGATGCCGGTGTTATTGTCATAAGTCTTCGTATCAAAGGTACAGGAGAACTTCCACCCGGATTTGTCGATCAGTGCCCCGTCGGGTTTCTCGCCCTTCAGCATCGCTATGCCGAGGTCTACAGTGACGACGGCTTCGTTGGCCACGGCTTTGTAAACCGTCATGGACTGCTTGCCGTCGATAATGTTGGCGAGGTTGGCTTCGTCGCCGTCCTGGCCGGTGATGACGACAGTATTTTTGCCTTTGTAATCCGACTGGATGGCCTGCGTCACGCCGAGAGACGTCGAGTCGTTGGAGCACAAGGCGACGTCAAGCTGCGTACCGCTCGAATAGAAGGACGCGAGGATATTCTGGAAACGGTTCATGGCCGTCGCGGTGGTCCACTTTGGGGTGGCAACCTGATCAAACGCGATCTGCCCTGAGGGGACCTTCAGGATGCCGGCGTCGAGGAACGGCTTGAGAACATCGTAGGCGCCCTGATAGAAGAACCGCGCGTTGTTGTCGGCCGGATCGCCGGCAGTGAACTCGATATTATAGGTCTTGGATTTGTCGTTGACATCCAGCTTCAGCGTGTCAACAACATACTGGCCCTGAAGCTTGCCGACAGTGTAGTTGTCGAAAGAGACATAATAAGCAACGGCGCTGGTGTCCATGATGAGGCGGTCATAGGCGATGGCGGGAATCTTGGCGTCGACGGCGTCTTTCAGGACGGTGGACAGGCCCTGGCTGTCAATGGCGGCGATGACCAGAAGATCCACTTTGTCGGCGATCATGTTCTCGATGTCGTTGACCTGCTTGGTCGCATCGTTGTCGGAGTATGTAAGCTCCACCGTGTAGCCTTGGGCTTCAAACTGCTTTTTCAGAAATGCGCCGTCGCGGTTCCACCGCTCCAGGGACTTGGTCGGCATGGCGACGCCGATCTTTCCCCCGGCTGCGGGTGCGGATGGCGATGCGGCGTCCGAGGCGGGAGCGGAGGATGTGGGCGCGGCGGAAGACGCCGAAGGAGAAGCCGAGGAAGTCTCTGTGCTGCAGGCCACCAGGGCTGCCGCCAAAACAAGTGCCAATAATAGCGCCAGAACTTTTTTCATTTTTTGTCCTCCTTAATATAATGATCTGCCCTTTTTTGTACTCCTTACATAAAAAACTTTTGCAAAATTATTTTACTTAAGTTTATGGCATAATAATACAATTCCGTTGCGGAGAAGTCAACGGAATTTTGACATAATTGCTATTTTTAGGAAACCATACAAATCCGCGCCGCTTTTTTGGTTGTTCGGGACGAATTTCTTAACAAACGCCTTCAGCTCAGGACTTTAATCAGTTAGTACAGCAATTCAAAGCGTATTTGCCGTGAAATTTGTCAAAAAAGCTGTCACAGCAAACTTTTTTGTTTTTTTCTTGCCAATTGACAATGATCGGCAGGGCGGCTACAATGAGGAATGATTTATAAAGTTCTTTTGCAAAAGTAAGAGGTATAAGAAATGACAAAACTGGCCGAAACGATCACGGAGCGCCGCCGGCAGACGCGCAACAGCATCTATCAATATATGTTCTTTTCGGACACGCCTCACTCCAAACAGGAAATCGCGTCCGATTTATCGCTCAGCATGCCGACGGTCCATCAAAACCTGACCGAGCTCATCGAGGCCGGCCTGGTTCGCCGCGACGGTACGCAGCAGTCCACGGGCGGGCGCCGGGCGATGCGGCTGACAATCGCCGAAAACGCACATTTTGCCATCGGCATCTCCGTCACGGAAACCGGCCTTCGCTTTCTTGCGGCAAATCTTCGGATGCAGGAGATTGCTTACAAAAGAACACAGGGGCTGCCAATCAACGAAATAGACGATCTTGGCAGGCTGTTGGCCGATGAGCTGGAGAAGTTCCTGGATGAATTCGGCCTTAACAGAAACAAGCTGCTGGGCGTCGGCATCGCCATCCCCGCCGTTATTAATGTGGAAAGAAACGAAATTGCCCTGGCGCCCACGCTGCACCTCAAAGATATCAGCCTGGATAAAATCACAAAGTACCTGCCGTATTCGTATTATATTTCAAACGATGCGACGTCGGGCGGTTACGCCGAATGGTTTACACAGACCGCGCAGAGCTGCATGGCCTATCTTTTCCTGGAGATTGGCGTCGGAGGCGCCGTGCTGTTAAACGGCGCGCCTTATGAAGGCCAAAACAGGCGCAGCGGCGAATTTGGCCACATGTGCGTCGAGCCAAACGGCCTGCCATGCAAATGCGGTAAACGCGGCTGTTTGGAGGCCTACTGCTCCACCGCGCGCATCAGCGACAACCTGGGAATAACTCTTGAAGACTTTTTTGAAGGGCTCGAGCTGCAAAACCCCGTTTACGGGGCTTTATGGCAGGACGTTCTGCAGCATCTCGCCATCGGTATCAACAATATCCGCATGGCGCTGGATTGCGACGTTGTCCTCGGCGGCTATCTGACACAGTTTATAGAGCCTTACCTCCCGGAGATTCGCCGCCTTGCCGCAGCGCTCAATACGTTTGAAAACAAGGCCGATTACATCAGGCTATGCCGTTACCCCATGCGCGCCAGTATGCTGGGTGTGGCCCTGCATTTTATCAGAGAGTTCATGGAGAATATTTAATAAAAACAACGCAAATCGGATTGAGTAGCTGGCAAAATATATATTGAATTTAAATTCAATATAATATCAGCTGGAATATTATTAAAACGCTCGTTAGCTCAGAGATCTTAAATGTTACCAAAAAAGTACCGGAAACTCTGAGTTTCCGGTACTTTTTAATGAACCTAAACGGAATTAAGCTTTTAACATCTTGAACGCCTTTTGCCCATATATTCGTCCGCGGTCAGTCCGCCGCCGGATGGACCAGGTCGCTTACCTCCAGCATATTTTCCCAGTACCTCTTGGGCATATGGGTCATCCGGCAGCGTGGATTTTCCCGGCCCTCGATGGCGATGGTGTTATAAAATTGTTTCCACAGCGCCTGGTACCGCGCCTCCCTTTCTGAAATCTCGGGAACTGTTACATGGTCAATCCGGAGAATTTCCGCCTTGCCATTCTGGTAAACGAGCGCCGCCTTATTGGTTTTGTCGAAGATCATGAACTGCTCGTTATGATATCTCAGGACGAAATGCCGCGCGATAAACGGCAGAATATAGTTTTTCGGTGTGATCACGGCGGCCAGTGCGCCGCCGACGTCGGCGAAGCGGACAAACCCTTTCAGGAGATGCGCCTCGCCTAAAAGGTGCTTTTCCGCGCTCAGAAGCGGCGCCATCACGGCGTCCCCCAGCCTGAAGCATAATTTTCCGCCCTCCCGGTATCCCCGCAGAAGAAATTCCAGGAGCCGCAGTTCCTTCTGCGCAAGGCAGCTGCAAAATACCGTCGTCACCAGCTCCAGCGCACGAGCGGAGATTTTCAAAGGGATCGAGGCGCGTACCCGCTCCGCCTTCGTAAGGTCCGTCACAACAGGACAAACCTCCATGAGCGTCAGCGGCGAATCCTCTTCGCGCAGGATATCAACCGGGACCTCGCCGGCGTAAACGCTTTCAAACACACAGCATAAAAAACCGTCAAAGCTCCCGTCGTAGGTATAAATGACGTCGGCGGGAACAGCTAAAGGCTTGATGCCAGGCATAAAACCGTCTCCTCTACTGCCTCTGCCATGCTTTTCACATCCCGGGCCGTCGGCAGCGGCCGGAGCCCCGGCGTCTCCTCAAAGAGGGAGAGCTGCTCCATTCCGAAAGAATAGACCTTCGGGTCAATCAGCGCCCGGACGGTCGTCTCCCTGTCCGGCCGCGCGCTTGTGGGCCAGTCGGAGGTCCTGATAAAATACTGCGCCCGCTTCAAAACCACCCCGATATTCTTAAGCTCCGAGAGACCAAGCCGTCCGTTCCGGCGCGCGGCCACAATGCGCCGCGCGCTTGTCGGCCCGATACCGGGAACGCGGAGCAGCTCCTCCAGTGCCGCGGTGTTCACATCCACGGGGAACTGCTGCATATGCCCCACCGCCCAGTTGCACTTTGGATCGAGATAAGGGTTGAAATTCGGCGTCTCGGGACTCAGGATCTCCTCTGCCCCGAAGCCGTACTGGCGCATCAGCCAGTCCGCCTGATAAAGCCGGTGCTCGCGCAGAAGCGGCGGCTTGACGTCGAGCGCAGGCAGGAGAGCATCCTCCACCGCGGGGATATACGCCGAGTAAAAGACGCGCTTCAGCGCATATTTACCGTACATCGCCTGGGCGAGCGTGATGATCTGGTAATCCGTCTCCGGGCTTGCGCCGATGATCATCTGCGTGGCCTGCCCGGCCGGCGCGAACTTCTCCGCCTTTTTATAGACGGCCAGCTCCTGCCGGTTCTGCCCGGCCTCCTGGCAAATCTGCTTCATGGGCGAAAAGATGGCCTCCCGCTTTTTATGAGGCGCGAGCCGGCGCAGGCTCTGCTCGCTCGGCAGCTCCACATTGATGCTGAGCCGGTCGGCCAAAAGGCCCAGGCGGCGCACAAGCTCCGGCGACGCGCCGGGAATGGTCTTCGCGTGGATATAGCCCCAAAAATTATGGCGGTAGCGCAGAAGCTGCAGCGCTCCGATCATCTGTTCCATCGTGTAATCCGGGCTGCGGACAACGCCGCTGGACAGGAACAGGCCCTCGATATAGTTGCGCCTGTAGAATTCGATCGTCAGCTCGGCGAGCTCTTCCGGCGTGAAGGCCGTCCGGCGGCAGTCATTGCTCGCCCGGTTCACGCAGTACTTGCAGTCGTAAATGCACTGGTTCGTCATCAGTACCTTCAGCAGGCTGATACACCGGCCGTCGGCGGAAAACGAGTGACAGCATCCGGCCGTAACGGTTTTCCCGGGGCGATCCGCGCCGGACGAGGTGCAGGCCGCGTCATATTTGGCGCTGTCCGCGAGAATCGTCAGTTTTTCCATTAAATCCATCGGCCCCTCCCGTCACCACGCCGCAGTGGTTTTCACAACCCGGCCGAAAATCATGAGCCGCTCCAATTCACTCCCCCGGAGCGTGACGGTTTCATACGCGTCATTAAATGGGACAAGCGTGACCGCCCCGTCCGAACAGTAATATTTTTTCAGCGTGGCTTCGCCGTCGCCGTAGATGACAACGCCGAGATCGCCGTTTTGCAGATCGGACTGGAGCCGCACGAGGGCCAGGTCGCCCTCGCGGATATACGGAGCCATGGAGTCGCCTTTAACAACCAGGTACCGGTATTCCGACCCGTTCTTCACCTCGGCCAGCGCGCTGCCCAAATCCTCTTCAAGTGCCAGAGCGTCATACCCGGCCCTGACGGTGCCGATAATCCGCACGCTTGAAACCGGCCCGACGGCGCGGAACGTCTCCGTCATATCCAGCAGATAATCCGTCGTCACGCCAAAAAATCCCGCAATACGGGAAATTGTCTCCGGCTCCGGCAGCGCGCGCCCCGCCTCCCACTTTGCAATCGTCTGCTGTGTGACGCCAAACCGGCGCGCCAGCTCCTCTTGCGTCAGCCTATTTTCTTTTCGCAGCTGTTTCAGCTTTTTTGACAGCATTGTTCTCACCCTTTATAGAGATAATACAACCAGTAGTTGTATTTGTAAAGGGCTTTTTAAATGCTCCGCTATAATAAAAAAGCTTATATGACACTCCCGGTATGGGCAATATCTGCTATTTTTTCACAGAAATAATTGTATTGCCCTGATACATAATAAAGCTAAGGAAGTGTAAAAAATGAAAATTATCGCTGCTTTTTTGGTCCTGAGCTTGCTCAATCTTCCGGCTTCATTCAGCAGACTTATTACAACACCGGAAAATGAAATAACTGCATTGCAAGCCGCGGCGGAAAGTACCGATTCCGCAGCATTCTCAGCGGAACTGGAAAGACTGGACAACACCAAAAAAGGTTGGGGACAAGGAAAACAGGTCGACGACGTCAATCGCCCCGTATCATGTACGGAGTTTCAAAATAAATACGGAAAGTACGATGCCATATTTATAAAAGATAACGCAAAGCAGATCTATCTCACTTTTGATGAAGGATATGAAAACGGATATACTTCAAAAATACTGGACGTATTGAAAGAAAAGAACGTAACAGCTGTATTTTTCGTCACTTACGATTATGCCAAAAGGAATCCGGAGCTGGTGCAGCGCATGATCGGCGAAGGGCATGTTGTCGGCAATCACAGCTATACGCATCCGTCCATGCCGACCTTGAGCCTTGCAAAAGCGTCGGATGAAATTACGGCCTTGCATAACTACGTCAAGGAAAATTTTAATTACACCATGACATTATTCAGGCCGCCGATGGGAGAGTTCTCCGAAAGAACGCTTGCCTTAACGCAAAGCCTCGGATATAAATCCGTTTTTTGGAGCTTTGCATATGTGGACTGGGATACGAGCAAACAGATGGGCTCCGATAAAGCATATACCAAAGTAGTAGGCGGTCTGCATAACGGCGCCGTTTACCTTCTTCACGCCGTTTCAAAAGACAACGCGGAAATCCTGGGCTCGTTTATTGATGAAGCCGGGAAAAAAGGTTATGTGTTCGCAAAAT
The DNA here is from genome assembly GCF_900130065.1 of Sporobacter termitidis DSM 10068. Lineage (GTDB taxonomy): Bacteria > Bacillota > Clostridia > Oscillospirales > Oscillospiraceae > Sporobacter > Sporobacter termitidis. The sequence goes on along the minus strand of NZ_FQXV01000019.1, from coordinate 6,886 downwards.
TGTCTTAAGAATACCCCTTGATATATCAAAGCTTCAGCGTATCGAAAAAGTCCAGCACAGCTGGGCTTTTTTGTTGCACTCCGAATGGCAAAAAAGTTTTGGGCAATACCGTTCGGTTAAAAATAGCTACCGTTCGGTTCTTTTATGTTTACAATAAGTCCTATTTTTTGCTATTTTTTACTCAGGGGTAATCGAAAACTTTTTGTCAGGCGAACATGTCGGCCCAGTGTAGTTAAACGCTGGCGAGTTCTGAATAGTAAAGAAGGGATCGATCTTATGAGTAAACCTTTTATTCATCTTATGAAAACAATCAACGGATTCTACTTTTTCGATGTCAACAAAAACGAGATCGTGAGCATCAAAGAAAATGTATTCAACGCCTTGGAAGCTGTCATGAACTCGAAAGAGCTTTCGAAGGATGATTATCGTGAAATGGACGAGCTTCAGCCGCTTCTGTCGCTGGGTTATCTGTCGGATAAACGGGTTGAGGAAATCAAACATCCTTATTCTGACGACATCGAATACTTTTTAGGCAGAAATCTCGAAAAAATCACATTGCAGTTGACCCAGAACTGTAATTTGAGATGCTCTTATTGTACATATTCGGAATCGAATAACTCGAAACAAAGGAAGCATTCTCCCAAGAAAATGACCTTTGACGTGGCTAAGCGGGCCGTCGACTTTCTTGCAAAGCATTCCATAGACAGTGAGAGGGTCAATATCGGCTTTTACGGCGGCGAACCGCTCCTGCGGTTTGATTTGCTGAAGCAGGTGGTCGAATACGCTAAAGAAGTGCTGCTCGGCAAAAAGTATAGCTTCAGTATCACGACAAACGGCACGCTGCTTACGGACGAGTTTGCAGAATTTCTTATTGAAAACGATTTCGGAGTAACGGTCAGCTTAGACGGGCCGAAAGAAATCCATGACAAAAACAGGAGATTCCGAGGAAGCGGAGAGGGCTCGTTTGATACGATTCTGTCAAACCTCAATAATCTGTATCAAAAGTATCCGACGTTCCTGTCTTCCCTGCTCATAAGTCTCGTAATGGACCCACAGAATGACTTTGACACCATTAATTCATTATTTCTCGAAAATGATCTGTTGCAAAACACTCATATCATCTCGTCGATCATTGACGACACCTATTGTGAAAACAAGAATTTCTACTCCAGCCAATTTGTTGAAAAGCACTCGTATGAAATATTCCTGGCATTCCTGGATATGTCGGGCATGGTCTGCGGCCTGAAAACTCTGCCGATCGCAATAGAACATCTCAACAAGTATCTTAAGTTCAACGGATCGCTTGTCAAAACGCTGCATCTGCCGGATAGTGCCGCCCCTGGCGGACCGTGCATACCGGGAAAACCGAGATTGTTCGTCGATACGGACGGGAATTTTTACCCCTGCGAACGTGTCAGCGAGGCCTCTCAAGTTATGAAGATCGGGAACGTGTACATCGGATTTGATTTTGACAAGTGCCGCAGGCTCTTGAATGTCGCGCAAATTACCGAGTCCTCCTGCAGAGACTGCTGGGTATTTAACGGCTGCTCTCTCTGCGCCAAATTTGCGGATGACGGCGAATCTCTTTCGGCACCTATGAAAGCCTCCCATTGTCAGAATGCCAGGAACAATTATGAGGACAAGCTGCTTTACCAGATATTCCTTGACGAGAAGAAAAAATGCTATTGATTCAGAAGGGGTGCCATATGGAAAAAGAAAAAATCATCGTTTATCCTTGTTCAAGAGAATTTCTTCCCGTGCTGAGCGCCATCATTGAGTATAGCGATACATATGAAGTCATTTCCGTCGTCACACCGAAGGCCTGGCTGGAGGAGGGCGCCGACGCGGGTACGCTTGACCGCAGGGGGCCTATCGGAATCTCCGTAACGAACGATTTCTACGCGAAATTACAGGAGTGTGATACCGTCGTCATTCCGGACTCTGAAAACGCCGGCCTGCTTGCCGATGATATCGCGCAGAAAATGAACGATACCCTTGATCATCAGAAAAACATTATCTGCTGTATCCCGCTCGACCCCGCCATGGCCGAGCGGTTGCAGAAAAGAGCCGACAAACAAAATACCTACTTTTTATATTGCCGTAGCGAGACGACAGGCTTCAGCTTTTCAAACCGCCTGTATAAACCGTATACGCCGGTTGTCTGTGTCGGTGACATGCTGACGGGGCTGAACGCGTTCGACATCCTGGTCAATTTGCATGAGCAGATGAAACAAAACGGCTTTCGGCCTCTTTCAATCTCTGCGAATGTAAACTCGGGAATTCTGGGCCATCACTTTTTACCGGACTTTTTGCAAAAGCCGGGCTTATCCGAAGAACGTAAAATATTTGGCTTCAGCCATTATATTGAGAGGCTTGAGGAAGAATACAGGCCCGATATCCTTCTCGTTCAGATCCCACAGGGCATGCTCAAATACAGCAACCGCATACCGAACGGGTTCGGCATCCGTGCTTTCCTGATGGCACAGGCATTGTTTCCCGATTATTTCATCTTATGCATCCCATTCGAGGACTACAAAGGGGACTGCTTCGGCCCGCTGAGCGACAACTTCAAGCATAGATTCGGGTATACCATTGATGCCGTCGCACTGTCCAATGCAAGAATAAACTACAGCGCCTCAAATCTTCAAAGGAGAATTGAACTCAATTACGTAAACCAGGAAGAGGTAAAGAAGAAGGCCGAGGAGCTCAAGCGCGATTCCGAGGTTCCCGTTTTCTGCTTCTCTGAGAAGGAAGCCATGGCCGAAGCGCTGCTTCGTACGCTGGAGTCCTACAGCGAAATTGCCGCGTTGAATGAACCTGATGAATAAGACAGGGAGGATCGATATGGAACTAAATAAAATTCAACACGTCGTGGCCGAACTGGTCGGAAGAATTAAAGGAAGTCCGCAAGCCAATCTGGATTACGACGAGAACCTGACGGGACCGGTTGTCCGCTTCACACCTCTGGATTTTGTGTACCTGTATTGTGAGTTGAAGAAAAGCTTCCGCATCGAATTCGACGCGGCGGATCTGGAGGGTTACGGTTTTAACAGCATCCGAAAAATATCGGATCGCATCGCCCATAAAGCCGGATAATAAGAATAAGTACATATAGGTTGCGATACCGGCGCCTTATCGTTTTATAAATACTTATGAAGGGAGAATATCCATGAAAACTTTAGGTAAAAAGCTTATTAATACCGAAAATACTATTGAGGCCTTCGCCGCCGCTTGTTTGCCGTGTATTTGTGACTACTGCGGCTGTGCTCCGGATGAACCTGCTGGTCCGGGTGCTATAAGTGGACTTTCAAGCAATTCTAGCTATTATCATACTTCAACAGGCCTGTAAGGGGTAAGATACATTCCCCGGGTGTGCGGCGGTTTAACTCGATTCTGCCGGTATCGTCTATATGTACTATTCACCCCCGGCACACCCGGGGGTCCCCCTTATGAGGCAAAATTATGAAAAGAAAACTAACGTTGCTTCTTTCCGGCACGAAGTCCGTCTTTTCCACTTTCGCATACTGTTTCAAGCTTTCCGTAAAATCCTCAGTCTCTTATACCCTGCTCCGGATCGCCTCGCAGTTCGTCTCCGGTTTCAGCGGTATCATCACGGCCTATTTTGGAAAGCTTATTATTGATATTTTGTCTGGAAGTCTGCAAATATCAAATCGCGTACAATACGTCATATTCATTCTCGCGCTCTCCAGCGGGATCGGGATCGCCGTCCTTGTGCTTGGTAAAATCAACGATTACGTGACCGGTATACACAACGAGGCCCTGACGCAATACCTGAATATCGACATCATCGGCAGGTCGGTCGAAGCCGATCTGGCCTTGTTTGATTCGCCGGAATATTACAACCAACTGGAGATGGCGAAGAGAAGCGTTTTATCCGTGATCAGCGTCCTCTGGAGCGGGCTTTCCTGCGTCAGCGCCGTCATCACGCTGCTCAGCGCGCTCCTCATCATTGGTAAGGTCAGTATCCCGCTGACGGTCCTGCTTGTGGCCGTCAGTCTGCCGTCGGCAATCCTGAACCAATCTTATACCAAAAAGCTGTATCAATGGAATCTGACGCACGTCAAGGAAGAGCGGCAGATGAACTATCTGTCTTTTATCATGACCGATAAGAAGTACGCTCAAGAACTCCGGCTTTTCAATATCGGAGATTTTCTGAAAGAGAAATTTAAAGCTATCTGGGGTCCTTATTTTGCGAAAAAGAAGAAGCTGACAAAAAAGAGGGCCCTTCTGGTGACCCTCTTGTCTGTCTTTCCCCAGCTTTGTATCCTCGGTATCCTCACTGTACTCTCCCTGAGGATTATGAGCGGTAATAACACCATCGGAGATTATTCGCTGTACTCGGGGCTTCTGGCACAGTTCCTGAGCAGCCTGATGGCCGCGCTGACTTCGATCATCAATATATACGATCAAAAGCTTCGGATTCACTCGTTTGAAGAGTTTGAAGCTATACCGAATACTGTTGCGAACACGGGCACGGAAAAGCTGAGCGAGATCACAAGCATTGAATTTGATGATGTTTCTTTCCGGTACCCAGGTACGGAAAAAGAGGTACTGAAGCACATTTCCTTTTCCGTAAATGCTCATGAGAAAGTCTGTCTGGTCGGCCTCAACGGCGCGGGAAAATCAACCGTCATCAAGCTCCTGCTTCGTTTTTATGACGCGGAGTCCGGCAATATCCGCATCAACGGCGTCGATATTAAAAACTACGAAATTACCAGCCTGCGGAAGGCGTTCAGCTGTCTTTTTCAGCAGAGCCCCAATTATGCATTTACATTAAGAGAGAACATTACAATATCCGATATATTTAAAAACGCCGATGAAAATGACGTGCTCGACGCGCTTTACAACAGCAGCGCCTCCGATATCCTTGGTCAGATGGCCGACGGATTGGACAGTTACCTGTCGAGAGCTTATGAAGAAAACGGCACGGAATTATCAGGTGGACAGCATCAGAAAATCGCTCTGGCGCGTACTTTTTTCCGCAACAGCTCGGTTTTGATCCTCGACGAACCCTCCGCGTCGCTGGACCCCGAGTCTGAATACAAGGTTTTCTGTTCCCTGGAAAAGCTGAGCCGCGGCAAAACGGCGATTTTCACGTCGCACCGTTTGTCGAACACGATTATTGCCGACAAAATCATCGTCGTAGAAAACGGGACGGTCATCGAGCAGGGGACGCACGACGAGCTGATGGAAAAGGCCAGCAGGTATGCCACCTTTTTTACATATCAGGCCGACCGTTATATTCGGAAGAAAGCCGGTCAGTAAGGGATTCTTATTTCGATGATTAACAACGGTGTGGATGGGGGCTGCTTTCCATCGCCAAGCTGGAAAACGAAACCATATCCTACATCTACGCGGGGGCAGTAACAACCATCGTTTTACAACTATACCTTTTCGCAACAAATACTGGCCAAATCTCCCATTTTATACTATAATAAACCGTGGTGTTTCCGTGATCATATGGCAGATTTCTGACAAAACATCTGGCAGAACCGGATGAACATGATGATAAGCCTACTTGTCATCTGAGCCGTTTCTATTGCTTAATAAACACAGGGGGATTGACGATGTCGGTCATCAAACGAAGCTTTCTGTACATAACCCGCAAGCGCGGCCGGAGCATCCTGCTGCTTGTCATCATGTTCGTGGCGGCGGTTCTCGCGATGCTTGGTCTCGCCGTCAAGTCCAGCGCGGACAGACAGGCAGACGCCGTCCGTAGGAGTCTGGGGGGCAGTTTCGCCATTAACCAAATCGAAGATATGCCGAGCGATAAGGCTCATGGTATCAGCACGGATCTGGCAAGCCAGATCCTGAAGCTGGACCATATTACAGGCTATTATACGGATATGGTGGCTCCCTTAATATACGTCGATGCGCAGCTAAGCCCCGGTGCATTTGCGGATGAATACAAGGGGTATCAGGAACACCCTGAATATTATTCTAATATACCTTTTAATCTTGACCAGGTCACAACTTGTATGCATATCCCATATATGCGTTACTGCAATAACAGCGGGCTCCATGAGTTCTTCAGAAACGGTGCCTTCACACTTATTCAGGGGCGTCATCTCCGAGATGGCGACGTCAATAAAGCCGTAATATCCACCAATGTGGCCCGTAGGAACAACTTGTCCGTCGGAAATACGATCACTCTCGAAAACAGGGAAGCGTTTTGCGCTGCTCCCTCAGGGGACTTTAAAAAAATTGTCGGAGAGCCGATCAGGCTGGAGATCGTGGGCCTGTTCGATATCAACTTCTCGCAGGAACTGTCGTTTGTAGGGGATAAAAGCAGCAATTATGCTATCTTAACGCCGGAGTACGAAATTACCGATAATATGATCTTCAGTGATCTGTCGACAGGGCTTCAGACCAAAAATATCGTCCGGACATATCGGAAAGATAACGGTTTAGAGGAGAGGCGTGATACGGGACCGAACCTTAATAGTGCCACGTTCTTTGTGGACAACCCGGAAAATCTTGAGGCCACCATCGCGGAGGTCAAATCGGTTAAGGGAATCGATTGGAATTATTTCACGATCAAGGCGGACGATTCGACGTACAAGACCGCCGTTAGGCCGCTGACGCAGCTCGGCACCATCTCGGGGGTCCTCATCGCCATCGCCGTCGTCGGCTGCGTGGCAGTCCTGGGGCTCACTCTGAACATGTGGTCGAAGAGCCGGAAGCGCGAAATGGGTATTCTGATGTCGCTGGGCGAGAGCAAGCGGAAGCTTGTGCTGCAGCAGCTCTATGAGAGCCTGACGCTGGCCGTCGTTGCGCTTATCCTCGCCGCCGCCGTTACCGCCGCCCTGGCGGGCCCCGTCGGAAGCATGGCCAACCGGCTCGCGTCTCCCAAGGAGACGGGGAG
>NZ_FQXV01000005.1 GCF_900130065.1 Sporobacter termitidis DSM 10068 | reverse complement strand
TACATGGACATGTACCGCAAGGGCATGATCGATATCGACAGCCTTCTGACCCATCGGTTCACCCTGGACCAGATCAAGGAAGCCCTGGAGGACTCCCTGAAGGGGGCACTGAAAAACGTCGTCGTCATCGGGGGAGAGAAATAGATGGGTACAGCGGTCAAATTAACGGACGAAGAAAAACGCGTACTCGACGGCGGAGACGGGGCCATCCCGCAGGTCTGCATGCAGTATCTGGTGGAGATGTGCGAGATCGCCGGAGCGGAAAAGCTGGTGGACCTGGACGGCACGGGGGACCTGCACACGCCGGGCAATCAGCTGTCGCCCTTTTACGGCTTCTCCCTGGAGGAGCTGGAAAAGCTGGCGGCGTCCGGGGCGTACTTCAAGATTCCCACCTTCGCCAACAAGTCCCCCTTCCCGGAGCAGGCGCCGATCCACGGCTGGGAAAACTGCAACATCTGCTCCTATCAGAACAGGGACAACAGGCAGGACGACCCGGCGTTTCATGAAAAGGCCCTGCACGAGGACTTCTTCAGGCTTTACAGGAAGATGGGGATGATGACCTCCCACTCCTGCGCCAATTATCTCACCATGACGTATCTGCCCTCCGTGGGGCAGCACTGCTCCTGGTTTGAGAGCTCGCAGATCCCTTATTGCAACGCGGTGCTTGGCGCGCGCACGAACTTTGACGGTACCTTCGCCACCTGCTTTCTGGGCAAGGCGCCCTACTACGGCATGCATATCACCGAGAACAGGTACGGCACCGTGCTGGTGAAAACGGACCGCCTGATCCAAACGGATATGGAGTGGGACGTGTTCGGCTTTGCCGTGGGCGCGGACGTGGCGTGCGAGGTGCCGGTGCTGACGGGGACGGGGAAACCCACGACGACGCAGTACCAGAAGCTCAACTCGGCCATCCACACGGGGGGCGGTGTGAGCATGTACCACATCCCGGGGAGCACGCCGGAGGCGCCGACGCTGGAGTGGGCGCTGGGGGGCAAAAAGCCGAAGCGTGAGACGCTCATCGGCGAAACAGAATTAAAAAAGGCGTACGACACGCTGAACTTCCACACAAGCGACAATGTGGACATGGTATACCTGGGCTGCCCGCACCTGAACATCGTGGACGTGATGCTTTTGGCGCGGAAGCTGGAGGGCAAAAGGTGCAGAATCCCGCTGTGGATCATGACGGCGCCGTGGCTGTACGACGTGGCGAAGAACCTGGGCTATGCCAAGGTCCTGGCGGACGCTGGGGCGCTCCTCATGTCGGGGGCGTGCCTGGCGGCGATGGGGGCCGTGCCGGAGGGTGTCAGGAACCTGGCCGTGGACACGGCGAAGCAGGCGTATTACATCACGGGGTGCTATCCGGACGACGAGAACAGGCTGCAGGTCTGCTACGGGTCCACGGACGACTGCATCGACGCGGCGCTGACGGGCCGCTGGCACGGGGAATGGAGGTAAGGGCATGAAAAAGATACGCATCAAGGGCCGCTGCGAATATCCTGGCTGCGTGGAGGCGGAGGCGCTGGTGTCGCCGATGCCGCTGCAGGGCTTTGCCAACGTGAGTCCTGGCAGGGGCTGCACCACGGAGCGGAACCATCCGCTGTTTAAGGTGCCTTACACGGGCAAAGTCCTCGTCTATCCCTCGCCGCGAGGCTCGGGCGGATTTATGATGTACGGCTTCGGCCCGCTGAAGCCGGCAGCCTTTGTACACACGGTGGCCAGTCCCATTACCGTGTTGTGCGCCCTGTCGGCCCACGTCCCCTGCATGACGGATTTTGAGCAGGACCCCATGGCGTTTATCGAGACGGGCGACACGGTGCTCGTCAACGCCGACGAGGGGTATATAGAGATCACGAAAAAAGATTAGCTATCAAGGATGGTTTCCGGCAGCGGTTTCGCCCGGCCGGACCCGGCGGAGCGCCAAAGGCGCCTGAGAGCACAAGGCGTCAGGCTGTATGTTGAGCAGCCGCTCAGTATCTGCCGGGCGGCTGCACATTTTTGGAAATATTTTGAAGTAACCATCAAAAAATAAAAGCGTGAATCTGGAGGGAAAAGACTGTGCCGAAATCGAAACTGTCACCAAAGGAGAACTATCTGCGCCTGACCAGGGGAGAGCTGCCGGAATACGTGCCGATCTACACCATGGGCTTTCCGGGCTACAACGACGAGGTCGCCTGCAAGATCGTCGGGCCGTCGCTGTTTGACGAGACGCATATCACGCCGGCGCCCACCGGCCGCTACGATATCTGGGGCGTCAAGTACATCGCCAACCAGGAGACGAACTTTGCGTGTATCCCGGAGCCGAACAATTTTATCCTGGACGATATCACAAAATGGCATGAGGTGATCAAAAAACCGGAGCTGCCGGACGTGGACTGGGAGAAGCTGGCGAAGGCGGACTGCGAGCGCGTCGGGCTTGACCGCGCCAAATCCGCGGCGATGGGCGTCATCGGGCTGATGCCGTTCCAGCAGATCATCGCCTTTATGGGCTTCAGCAACGGGCTGATGGCGATTTACGAGGAGCCGGAGATCTTTGCGGAGCTGCTGAATTTCATGGTGGACGTGTATATGCCGATCGTGCAGGCGACGGTGGATCATTACGACGTGGACCTTTTGTACCTTTTGGACGATACGGCCACGGCGTTCAGCCCGTTCATCTCGCCGGAGCTGTACAGGAGCATCCTGAAGCCGGTCTATATGCGCCTGGCAAAGCCGGCCATGGACAGGGGGATACCGCTGCAGTTCCACAACTGCGGCCGCTGCGAGGATTTTCTGGACGACATGCTGGACTTCGGCGTGAAGATATGGGACCCGGCCCAGACGATGAACGATCTGGACGGCGTCAAGAAAAAGTACGGCAGAAAGATCGCCATCGCCGGCGGGTACAATTGGGTACCGCCCGCCTCCTGGCCAGATGTGGACGAGGAGGAGATCCGGCAGACGGTCAGAGACTGCATCGACAAGTATGCGCCGGACGGCGGCTTTGCCTACTTCGCCATGGCTCTCGGCAAATACGACGACACGACCATCTCAAAGGTCAACGCGTGGATGAGCGAAGAGGCCTACATGTATGGCAGAGATTATTACATAAAGTAAGCGTCCTAAAAATAAAAGGAGGAAATTATGAAAAAGGTAATTGCGGTATTTCTCGCATTGCTCATGACCGTTTCGCTCTTTGCATGCGCCACAAAGGACACCGGTTCCTCTCCCTCCGGCTCGGCGGCCCCGTCGCCCTCCGACACTGCCGGAGCCTCGGCCTCTCCCTCGGCGGAATACCCCGATCTTTCGAAGAACGCCGACGTGCTGGGGCTGTTCTCCGACGGCGTTGACCCTGCTTCCAGAAAGACCTACAACATTGTCTATATGTATCCGTTCACACTCCTGCTGTTCCAGAAGATGGAGGAATGCTTTAACATATACTCATCACAGCTCAACTATAACAAGTTGACAACGTCGACGACGGAAGGCGACATGGATAAATTTGTCGAGAATATCCAGACCTTCGCGGACCAGGGCAAAGCCGACGGGTTCATTGTCGTTGTTGACGCGGATACGTCCGTACGTATAAAAGAAGTCCTGGATGAGACGAATATTCCGTACGTCGGCTTCTGCAACTCCGTGAGAGATAAAACTACGGGCAGCGAGGTCATGCCCGCTGTCGGCAACGACTCAAAGCTCGCCTCGGCGAAAACGGTCCAGTGGCTCTATGATAACTATAAGACATACTGGGGCGATATCGATCCCACGCAGATCGCGCTCCTGGATACGAACGCCTCCTCCAACTCGGACCTGAAAGACCGCTTTACCGCCGCCGAAGCCAAGTTCAATGAGCTTTTACCCAAGAACGCCGGCGTCTTCGAGCTGGATATGATTTCCGATTTTTCGCAGGATACCGCCTTTAATATGGCTTCCGCCACATTCTCGGCGCATCCGGAGGTCAAGTACTGGTTCTCCGCCAACTGCGTGGAAATGTACGCGCAGGGCGTTGCCCGCGCCGCCGAAACCATGGGCATCGACAAGAGGGTGCTGATCACCGATGTCGGCAGCGATATCCTGACCTCCGAATGGGACACAAGCTATGACGGTCCCTGGAAATCGTGCCTGGCAATTTCCAACTACCTCTATGCGGCGCCCTGCATCAGCGCCCTCATTGCCCTGATGGACGGCAAGGCGACGCCTGAGAGCCTGTGGCCCGATATGAGAACCCCCGGCGATCAATACACGTTCTACAACGCGGAGACTACCATGGTGACGAAGGACACCTACAAAGAGTACTTCAACAAATACGCGCAGCTGGCCGGGGCTCCGCTGCCCTACCCTGATTAACGTCCTCCTTTTTTATCCATATAAAGCGGTACTGCGCGCCGATTGCCGGCGCGCAGTACCGCTTTATGCTGCCTTTATCAGATGAATGCCGTTAGTGCTCCTGGTCCGCTCCGGCGCCGGGCGCCGGCTTGAAGCTCTCACGGTAGATGCCGAGCTTCCTGGCCAGAAAATTCACGATCAGCATCATGCCGGTGACAAGCACCTTGGCCATCATGGAGTTCATGTTGAACACCTCTGTGAAGAGATTGAGGAAGAGCAGGTTCAGGCCGCAGCCCACGGCGCTGACAAGGTAGATCAGGGCCGTCTCCTTGGCGGCGTTCAGGGCGCGGGAGCTGCCGCCGCCCACGACGCGCGCGTGCCGAAAGGTGATAAGCCTGCCCAGCAGCATGTTGGCCATCGTCGATATCGCGTACGCAACGATGAGGGCGATGTTCTGGTTCCACTTCAGGGGATAGACGAAGCACCAGAAGAGCCCCCACTCCACAAGGGTGGCCGCGCCGCCGACGATGATGTAGCTCAGAAATTGCCGGATGTCTTTTTTGCTGATGGACCTGATGAAATGCAGCATAATGGTCTCCTGTTGCTCCGCCCGCAAAGACGAATTATTCAGCCGAAGAAATACAGCGCGTCGCCGCCGATGCCGTTGCCGCCGCCGGGTTTGAGCGTCCCCAGATACGCCTCGGGGCTGACGAGCGCCGCGTTTTGGCGGACATAGTCTTCAATATCATTGCGCAGGCCGCCGGACTGGCCGGTGACCAGAAAATATGTGATTTTGCCCCCGGCGACAAGCTCCTTGAGCCGGTTTAGCGTCATGGCGTTGTCCGAGCCCAGAAACCCGCCGTACGCCACCGCCGGCAGGCCGGTGTCCACGATGAACTGCGCCACGTCGTCCGCGCGCTGGGAGACGACGAGCCAGCTGCCCGTTTTGTAGTGGGCCACAAGATACCGCTCAAGGGCGGCGGTGCCGCTGTCGCCCGTCGTCAATACCTCCTGGTTCCGTGTGATGCCGCGGCTCGGCGCCGCCTGGAGCTCCGGCCCCGCGTAGGGCAGCGTCGAATTCTGCTCCACGTAAAGGATGGCGGTCAGGGACCAGTAGAAGGGCCCGGCCAGCAGGGCCAGGAGCGTCAGGGCGGAGGATACATATAATATGAGCTTTTTTGGCCGGATATAATACACGGCCATGAGGACCAGTGCGCCGGCGGCCGCGGCGAGCATCAAGGGCGCCAGCCACGTTCTGAGCGCGGCATAGCGCCAGACGAAAAGAATCTCCGGCACAAAGGCGCCCAGGAGCGCCGCCGGCAGGAGAAGCTGCCGCCAGCCTCTTTTTGCCCGGAACGCGCGGAGCATTTCCGGCAGCCCGATGCCGACGAGGCCGGCGAGGCCGGGCGCGAGCATGCAGAGATAATACCGGTGCCAGAAGCTGGCAAAGCTGAAAAAAGCGGATACTGCCCCAAGCCAGACGATCCAGAAAATAAACGCGGCGTTCCGTACCGTCAGGCTGTTCCGGTTGAAGCTGCCGAACCGGATAAGGATACAGAAGAGGGCCAGGGCAAAAAGCCAGGTGGCCTGTCCGAATAAACCATTATACCAGAGACGGAAGGGTCCTGCCATACCGATATCGTTCCCGCCGCCGACCGCGCCGGTCAGCGGGGCCCGGCCCATAAACGCCATCCAGGGGCCGGGGGCCAGGGTGGCGCCGTTCACCCTTGCGGGCGGATTGTCGGGATTGACGGCGGCGAAAATACGGCCGGTGCTGTCCGTTGCGGTGCGGGCCGCGTTTTGCGCCGGACGGGAGGCGGCGCGTTTCGGGGTGGTGCCGAAGCTGCCTGTCCCGCCGCCGGAGCCGTAGAGCCGCTCCAGGCCGTTGTGGCCGAGGATCAGCTGGGAAACCGTGTTATCTGAGGAGCTGCCCACGTAAGGGCGCGCGTCCGCTGGGGTGAGGTCCACGGCCAGAACCCAGGCGGAGGAGACGGCAAGCATGATCACGAGCCCGGCGGCGCCGGCGGCGAGGCGCTTTATAAATGCGTGCCTGTCGAAGACCAGATAGACCAGCACCACGGCCGGCAAGATCATATAGGCCTCCAGCATCTTGATGTTGAAGCCAAGACCGACGAACAGGGCGCAGAGGAAGAGATACCGCCACTTGGCGGTGTCGATGGATTTAAGGAGAAACCACGCGGCGGCCAGCAGGACGAGGACAAGCTGGGTATCCATGGTGTTGTTGCGCGCCGCAATCACGACGGCGGGCGTCAGGGCAAAGACAAGGGCCGCCAGGAGCCCGGCGGGGCGGCCGAAATACTTTGCCGTCAGGACGTACATCATGATCGAGGCGCCGGCGGCCGCCAGCGCCTGCGGCAGGAGCATCGCCCAGCCGTGATAGCCCAGGACAAGCGTAAACAGCGCCTGCACCCACAAGCCCAGCGGCGGTTTGTCCACCGAGACGAAGCCGGCGGGGTCGAAAGAAACGTAGAAGAAGTTTTTAAAGCTCTCCGTCATGCTCCGGATCGCCGCGGCGTAATACGCGTTGCCATAGCCCACCTTGCCGATCAGCAGGAAATTCATGCCGAAGGACAACAGGGCGATGGCGGCCAGCGCATACATGTGCCAGTGCTCTTTTAAAGACGGAAGTCCGATTTTATGGACGGCAAGCGCTTTCATATGGGTCACTCCAAGCGCAGTATGGCAGCATTATGACGATATAGTGTGAACTGTCGATGGCCGCACTATGAAAAATTCGTGAATAAAGCACTGCCCCCTGAGCCAGGAGACGGGGCCGGCCTGCGTCAATCGGCGGTTGGCCGTTATAGCTCGACGTAGGCGGCGCGAAAGCCGACGTCGGGGAAAATCCAGCTGCGGGAATCGCGCAGATAGAGCTCCCAAAGCCCGGCGGAGGCGCCGTCCAGCCAGGAGCCGCCGCGCAGGGGCAGCCTTTCGCCGTAATTGCGGACAAAGAAATTATCCCCGCCAAGCCGCTCCGACAGGGGATAGAGCCCCAGCGCCTTTAAAAGGACATGGGGCGCGACGTCCGCCGCCATGGACCGGAACGGCATCATCGTCCAGGCAAAGTAATCCGCGTCGGTCCGGGGACCGGTGTACTGCGGCTGCCGAACGGAGGTGCCGAGCCGGACGCCGCCCGGCACCAAGGGCGCGGTATCGTCCGGACTTCCGGGGTTGACGCCGTCGTATTTATAGGTGTTCGGACTGCCGGGGGCGACGAGATTGCCGCTTGTGTCGACAGCCCGCCAGAGCGGGCTTTTTTCGCTCTCATCCACGTTCATGGCGCTGTCGTTGTCGGGAATGATCTGAATTTCGCCGTCCACGAGGCGCAGGCCCGAGACCATGTCCCACACGTTGCCGACAAGATCGGTGATGCCGGCGGCGGTCCAATCGTGGCTCCAGGCGTCCGGCCCGCTCCCGGTGAGGGTGCGCGCCTCGGGATGCTTGCCGGCGCCGATGCCGGAGGGCGGCGCGAGGACGCCGTGCTCGTGGACGGCGGTCACGTCCCGCCCGGCGTTCGTGTTCCCCCGTGGAAGGGTACCGTTTTTCCGGCACCAGTGGGCGAGGGCGGCCCATTCGGCGTTGGACATCAGGTGCCAGCCGGGGCCCTTTCGGGCGCAGGCCTCCCGGGCGTCGTCGATCGTTATGGTGTGCGCCGGGTCGCGGTCCGGCAGCGAATAGGCGCGGCCCCGCTCGACGACGTTCAGGTATTTGCTGATGTAGATGGAATCCTTCACCTTGCCGTCCACGATGAAGGCCGAGCAGACCGTATCCTCGCCCTCCTCATATACCTCCGACCAGCGGAAGCAGGGGATGCGCACCATGACAGAGGGCAGACCCATGTCGTCCATCAGCAGTGTGTTTTTCCCGCCGCTCATAGCCTCCAGGGCAAAACGCGCTTCATCAAACCGTCCCATAGCTACACCTCCAGCGCCCACAGCGTCAGGACGACCTGCGCTGTGTCCGTCGGCGCGGTAACCTTTTTCAGCTGCGGAAAGCCGAAAGCGTCCGCCGGGCCCTTTTCGATCGCGGTGATCCGCGCGGGGATGCCGACCTGCGCCACATACCGGCGCGCCGGACCCAGAACGAGCGCGCCGTCCTGGTTCTCGCTGATATCGAGTTGGACAGGCCAGTCGCGCGCCTGCGCCGGCAAGTCCACCGTCAGCGCGCCGTTGTTGAACGACAGCACGCCGCCCGACAGCGCATACGGCACATAGGTCCCGTCGTTTTTATATCGGACGATCATCCGGCAGCACCTCCCATGACGTGATACCGGACCACCGCTCGGGGCGCCGAGCCTGTAAAGGCAAGCTTGAAGCCGTTGACGGCCCTGTCCGAAACGACGACGTCTCCCACGTCGCCGGCGGCGTCGAGCACCTCCGTGATAACGGTGTAATCCTGATTTTGCAGCGAGGATGCCAGGGCGATTGTCTGCCGGGAATCGTTGAACGGATGCTGCTTCGTGTTCGTGAGCGTCACCGTGCCGACGCGCTGCTTGAAATCCACGGGCGTTACCTCCTGTTGCTATTTTATTCCTGCGTTCATTATACACCAGATTTAGGCGGCAGCGCGTAAATAAATGATTCGTTGAATTGATGCGCACCGACCAATACAAAATAAAAGCTCTGCTCGGCAGGGCTTTTGTCGGTGATGTGGGACGACGTCTATGGCACAAGATTATAAGGTCTTGTCAAAATGAGGAAGGAGCTTTATAATACAGGTATGGTACAGCGGAGTTGTTGTACGGATGTCTTGGCATCCTGCACAGGGCGGGGAGTGTTGCAGCACTCCCCGCCTGCCGCGTTTATTATTATTTTGGTGACCATACTTACCACGTGCGGGAAAAAACGCAAGAGAAAATGAATGTTGCGGCTGATAGCGTAGCTGTGTGAATTATGAGGATTTGTATGCAGAAAACCAAAGCAATTATTTTTTCGCTGATATGGGCGCTTGTCGTCATTGCCTTTCCCGTTGTTTCCGGCGTCATTGTTGTCGCGGGCAAGGCGGATGCGGTCACGTCGAGACTTATCCAGGCGGCATTTATGTATATTTCTGCGGTGGTCCCTTTCATATACTGCAAAATTAAGAGGATTTCTCCGAGAGAAATATGGCTGGCGGGGATCGATAAAAAAGGCGTAAAAAAATGCCTGTTTTATATCCCGCTGATGGCGATATTGGCGCCCATGATGATAGCCGGCGTTAACTTATCCAACGCCGGCTACATTATGGCAACGCTTTTGTTTACTCTTGGGGTGGGCATAGCGGAAGAATTGTATTTTCGCGGTATTATTCTAAGGCTTCTCCGCAGAAATTTCAGCGCGCTTGGGGCGGTTTTCCTGTCCGCGCTTATTTTCGGCGGCGGTCATGCTTCGGGGGCGTTTGTGGAAAGCAATCCTGTTATGGTGCTGCTTTCGATACTCAATGCTTTTTTGTTCGGATGGGTTGCCGCGGAAATTGCGCTGATGACTAAAAATATCATTCCGCTCATGATCTTCCATTGCCTTTTTGATTTTTTTACATATCAAATGCTGGCGTCAGGCAAAGAAACGGTTATTATTTACGCTGTGCGCGGCACCATGATGACGATCGCGGCCTTTTATCTGCTGATGAAATCAAAAAGCAGCCTGGAAATATCTACGCCGCCCCAGAATCCCCCTCCAGCGCCCTGAGCTCCTTCAGCCGCCGGGCGTACATCGGCCAGAAGACGAGGAAGCAGACGATGGCCAGCGCGACCGGCACAATGCCGGTCAGGTACATGACGGAGTAATTGGAGTACTTATAGACGACGCTGCCGAGGAAGGGGCCGACGAAGAAGCCGAGGTCGATGCCGGCGTAGAGGGTGTTGCTGGCGACGCTGCGTTTTAACGGGGTCACGGTCTGAATGGCCATGGCCTGGAGGGACGGCTGGGTGGCGCCGTAGCCGACGGCGGCGAGAGCGCCGCCGACGAGGACCGATGCAAGACCCTTGCTGGTGCCGACGACGATGAATGAGGCGGCGTAAACGATCAGGCAGGGGATCATGATTTTTTTAATGCCGAACCTTTCGGCGAGCCGTCCGCTGAGCGGCCTTGAAAAAAAGGTGAAGGCGGCGGTAACCGTAAAGAAGATGCTGATGCCCGCGATGCCTTTCTCGGCGGCGAACTTGACCATATAGTTGTTATAGAGGGAATAGGCGGCACAGACCAACGTGATGACGACGGCGGTGGGGATGGCGTGGACGGTCAGGATGTTTTTATACCAGGCGCCCGTGCTGGCGATCTCCGCCTTCGTCTTTTTGTCGGGCAGCAGCAGAAGGCTCGGAATCACTGCCAGAAGCGACGCGGCGGCCCCAAAGAAGAACATGAGCTCAAAGCCGAGGCCCTGATCCTTAAGGCGCGTGCCGAGATTCAAAAGTCCGATGCCGATACTGGGCGCGATGGCGAACATCACGGTGCCGCCGACGGTGTAAATACCCATGCCGGAGGCGAGCTTTTCCCTGGGCAGGCTGTCGCCCGCCACCGTCATGATCAGCGAGCCGACGAGGCTGTACTGCATGCCGTGGAAAAACCGGAAGAAGACGAACATGCCGATGTGGGGAAACAACGCGTAGCCGATGTTCACAACGCCGCCCAGGGCGAAGACGAAAATCATCAGCGTCCGTTTGTCGAGCTTTGTGGACACAGGGCCCGTTACCGGGCGCATGGCCAGGGAGACGCCGAAAAATAATCCGGTGAGCAGGCCCATAAGCAGCGTGCCCGCCCCCAGATATGTAGCGTAGGTCGAGACCAGTGTGTTGACGGCGGAGTGCGTCAGCGAGAGCATGGCGTTGGCGATGAAGACGCAGATAAAGTTCCTGTTCCAGATCGTTGTTTTCACGGGAGCTGCCAGAGTTGTTTCCATGACAAAGCCTCCAGGGATGATACGCCGACCATCATTATTTTTTATTAACATAACTATAATCCAAATTTTACGAAATAGAAAGGACACACACCGGAAAATTTTACTTCCGACGTGTGTCCCCAACTTGTCGAAGGACCCGCAACAAAGAGGGAAGCCTCGCAGAGTTTGCCGCCGGAGCGGCGAATAAATCCAAAATCGTCGCGCAGGAGGACATGCGCCTCCGGAGTGACACTTCTCATGCGGGGCGCGGCTGAGCGCGCTGCATGCATCCCCTTGTCGGATAAAGCCCGACGGGCTTTATCGACAGCCAAAAGGACACACACCGGAAAATTTTACTTCCGACGTGTGTCCTTTTGGCGCGGGGCTTATTGGATGAGCGCGTCGAGGATTTGCTTTAAGCGCTCAAAATCCACGGGCTTGCTGATGTGCAGGTCAAAGCCGGCGGCAGCGCCCTCTTTCAGCTCGGCGGGCTGGGCGTAGCCGGACAGCGAGATCAGGCGGCTGCCCGCCAGCTCCCTGCATCCGGCGAGCCGCCGCGCCACCTCGTACCCATCCATATCCGGGAGCCCGATATCGCAAAGGATGACGTGAGGCAGAAATTCCCTGGCCTTTTCAATGCCGTCCGCGCCGGTATACGCGGCCGCCACGTGATACCCGTAAAGCGTCAGCAGGGCGCGGCTCGTCTCGACAAGGTCGCGGTTATCGTCGATCAGGAGAATCCGCAGCGGCTTTGAAGATATGCTTTCCGGTGCCTCATGGTCCCGCGGCGCCTCGTCCTGATTGCCGGCGGCGCGCGCCAGGGTGAGAAGCCCGTCCGCCAGGCGGCGCAGCCGCTCCGTCTGGCGTCGCATAAGGTCCTTCGTCCTTCTGGTAGTCGGATTCCGGTCGAGCATATCCAGCAGGGAGAGGCCGGCGACGATGGACGCCAGCGGGTTGCGCAGCTCATGGGAGAGGGCGCTTATAAAGTCATACTTATGCCGGTCAGCGTCTTCCAGCGCCGACAACAGCCGGAGCGCCTGGCGCACGCAATCCCGCAGCGCGGTCTCCGCCCGGGCCCAGGCCAGCATTTTGTAGACGGCGGCGGCGAGCCGGTCGGGCTCGTCCTTCGGAATGCAGGCCGAGACGCCCCTGTCGATCAGCTCTATGGAAACATCGAATTTAAAGGCGTCGACGAGATAGACCACCGGAATACCGGACGCGGCGGCACGGCCTATAATGTCCGGCCCGCCGGGCGGCGGCAGCGCGCCGTCAACGAGGATAACGTGATACTCCCGGCCCGCCGCGGACACATCGAGGCCGGTACAGACTGCCGCCGAATCAAAAAAGACCGGACAATGCAAGCCATCCGACAGATGCTGTCGGATGTTCTCATAATCCGGGCTCCTGTTTCCTAAAATCAAAACACGCAGGTGATCGATTTTCAGCAGCATATTCATCCTCTGATTTGGCGTTGGGGCTTCCAACGCGAATATTACAATTATTTTGGAAAAATGTCAAATATTTTATAAATATATATAAAAAGGAAGACAAAAGGCCTGGCGGCAGAATCTCTTCTGCGCGTCAGGCCCTCTCTTCCTGAAAATTCCCGGGAGGATTACTGGAGATAATAATCCCTGCCGTAGTGATACGCCTCATCCGCGATCCACCGGTTGACCTGCGCGATGGTCTTATCCCCATACCGGCCCAGTGCGGCGCCGCTGAAGGCAAAGCCGCCGCCGGGGGCGAACCGGTCGACGCAGTCCCGGACGGTCTGGCGGATCGCCGCCTCATTCACGTCCGGCCAGGTGCTGGGCGGGACCCACTTATAGCAGCCCGCCAGGGCCAGCTTTCCGGCATATTTTTTCCTGATGCCGTCCAGGTCGTTTGTCTGCTGGGCAGGGTCCCATATCTTTACGCCGAAATCCAGCATGTCGTCGATAAAGTCCTCGCACCGGCCGCAGTTGTGGAACTGCACCGGGATGCCCCGCTCGACGGCGGGCTTCGTCAGCCGCGCATAAACAGGCTTTAAAATGTCGCGGTACATTTCGGTCGAGATAAAGGGGTTGTGGTTGGTGGCCGTGTCGTCCAGCAGATAGACGATATCCGGGGCGTAATAATCCACCGTGGCCTGCACGACGGGCATATACACGTCGACCATGAAGTTTAAGAGCTCCTTGACGCACTCGGGTTCCTCAAAAAGCGCCATAAGGCCGTTTGTGAAGCCCATAAAGGCGATAAGCTGCTGAAAGGGCATCAAGCCGATGACGCCCATCCCGGCCGTCTGCGACCGGTCGATACCGGCCTTTTCCATATCGCGCCTGGCCAGCTGCGCCCAGTCGATATGTTCCGGAAGCTGCGGCCTTTTGATGACGTCGCGCCATTTTGTGACGTCTTCCAGAATGAAATTGTTGGGCTCGGGAATGCAGGCGAAATTCGTCTCTTCATTCGCGATGTATTTGACACCCCAGACGTCGGTCCGGCCTGTGGGCGCGGGTGTGATGTGCGTTTCGTCCAGCAGGGAAGGGCCGAGCATTTTAACGGCGGTCTCGTTGTTGTAGCCGGGAAAGCCCATGGTGTAGACGGGTATGTACTCCGGCAGCTCGCCGCGCGTCAGGCGCAGATAGTTTTCCTTCGGCGTCAGTTTGGATTTCGCCACTGTGCTCTCTCCTTAATCCTTTTTCGTGACCTTGATAGCCCTCGTCGGCATCCGCGGACAGCGCCATGGCCCTGTCCGTTATTGAAATCGGCTTCAAGCAGGCGCTCATATGCACTCTATGTTATATCTGATGAAATTATATACAAAGATCGCCATATTTCCCAATATCAATTATGGCCCCAGTCATTCCCGGGCGTTATGACAGGGGCAAAAAAAAAGAACAGACCGGCGCGGGGCAGCGCGCCGGCCTGAGATGCTGTCAGATTAAGTCGATCATTTTCCGAAGTTCCGGCGTGATCCCGTCCTTTCGCCAGGCGACCGCCAGATAAATATTGTTGAAAAGCTCCGTAAATGGTATGAGCCGGATGTCATTTTCATAGCCCCTCGTAATAAGCTTGTGGGAGATCGTGATACCCCGGCCCTGGCTGACTGCAAAGGCCAGCGACGAAATGTTCGGCGAATATTCGATGCGCCTGGGGTTGAAGTCGATGCTGCTGAGGGCCTCGATGAGGCGGTTGACGGATTTTTTCGACTCGGCGGGATTGAGGATGTAAAAGGTTTCGTTTTTGAGGTGATGCAGCGCCAAATCCTCCTTATCCGCCAGGCGGTGCTTTGAGGATATGGCGATGAACTGCTTGACCTGAGTCAGGTTTTTCTGCTGGAGATCCTTCATGTCCTCCAGCTCGCCGTTATAGGATATGATCAGGTCGCAGGCGCCGGAGAGCAGCTGTTCCCGCAGCTCTTTAAAGCCGTACAGCTCGAAGCTGATGGTGATATCGGGGTTTTTTTCCTCGAAATACCGGATAAATTCTTTAATGTTCAGGTCATGCTCGAATTCCGAAAGGCAGCCGATGTGCACGCTTTTTCGGGTCTCGTCCATCAGAGACTGGGCGGACTTGACGGCGGCGTTGAAATCGTTCATCATGAAACGCCATTTGTTATAGAGCAGCTCACCCTCGTCCGTCAGAGAGACGCCGCGGTTATCGCGGTTAAAAAGTTTCATTCCAATCTCATTTTCAAGCCGTTTGATGCTCTTGCTGATTACCGGCTGCGAGGCAAACAGGGCCTGCGCGGCTTCTGTGAAATTAAGCCGCTCGGCCGCCACCAGAAAATATTCAATTTCTTGAAGTGTTATATCATACATTTGTGCATTTCACCCAATTTTCGGGAAAAATATTTCCCGGATTTAGTCGTTGTCATTACTTTTTGGCATACCTGAAGTAAAGAATTGATATTTTAAATTTCTGCGACGATCAGATATAATGCACCTAGATTTGAATATTTGAGGCTGATCATATTTATCCGAGGTAAATCTTACATAACCATTTTTACTATACCATAAGTTAAAATTGCTGTCCAGTTTATGTAAAATTGCTGAAAGCCTTATGGCTATATTTTTAAGAAAATGGAGGGTATCTATGAAAAAGGTTCTCGCAGTTCTATTGGCGGCAGCCATGGCATTCACGCTTTTTGCATGTGCGTCAGGTACCGCGACGACGTCCCCGAGCCCCAGTCCCAGCGCGAGCGCCGTCCCCAGCGCGAGCGCAAACGCAGGCACAGCGCCCTCATCCACGGCGGTCACAACGGCGGAAGAGAAATGGGAACCCGGCTTTTACAATCATACCATGGATTATTCCAAGAATCCGAGATACAAGGTCGTTTACATGATGTCGCAGAACAGCGGCCTGTTTGATACGTTCACGTGGGCCTTTGGCGAATGGTCCAAGCTTGAAAACTGCGATTTTTCCACCTTTAACTCCAACGGCGACAACGATCTGTTCGTGACGACGCTCCAGACCATGGCCGACCAGGGCGTGGACGGATACATACTGGACCCGGATTCGACGATCTACCCGCGCATCGTCGAGGTTATGAATGAACTGAAGATACCCTTTATGACCGGCATGGGCGCCGCTTTTGATGAAAACGGCAAGCTGCTGCACCCGACGGCCGGCTTTGATAACTATAAGTTCGGCGTGGACGAGACCGAATGGGCGATCGATTACGCCAAGAAGAACTGGCTGGAAGCCAAGGATGACGACATCGGCATCATCGCGCTGGACTACTCCGTTGTTCCGCAGATACATTCGCGCACAGAGGCTGCGAAAGACATCTGGCTCAAATATTATCCCGGACAGGAAGCGCATTTCTTCGTCGGCGACGGCGTCACCAGCGGCCTGATGAACGCCGACGGCGGCTTCAACCTCACGGCGCCGATCATGTCCTCCAACACAAACATCAAATATTGGATCGTTGCCGCCGCCTTTGACGACTATGCCGACGGCGCGGCCCGCGCGGCCGAGCAGGCCGGCATCGATAAGAACACCGTCGTCATCTGCCCGGGCGGCGCCGAGCTTGTGGCGCACTGGGAAGCCGGCGAATCCAGCTGCTGGAAAGCCGTTGTCTACAGCGGCGACGGACTCTTCTCCGAGCCGATCTTCAACGGCCTGTATGCGCAGATGCACGGCGACGCAACGGCGGAGACGCTGTGGCCCGAGTGGGTCGACCATTCCAAGGGCGAAAAATACGCCAATCTCATCGTCCCGACCATCGTGCTGACGCAGGATACCTACAAGCAGTTCATCGCCTGGGAAGAGCACTATACCGGCATCGCCCGCTACAACTTCACATGGGACGGCACGACCACCTTCCCCGGCCGCGCCGAGGTCCCGGCCAGCTACGCGGGATAAAAAAGCTTACATGAATTAACCTTATACCATAGAAAGAGACACTGTCCGACAGACAGTGTCTCTTTCATTCGCCGCCGATGGCCCCCTTGGGGTTTCTCGGCAAGCTGTTTATTTGAACATTTCCGCGGAGGCTTTGTCGATTTCGGCCATGACGGCTTCGTACACGCCGGGGTAGATGCTCAGGGGATCGCCCATCGTGGTGCAGGGAATGAAATATTTCGTCCCGCACTCGCGGCAGTATTTGAAGACCTCTTCGTGGATGACCTCCGGCGACGAGTCTTCCCTGTCGACCTTGCCGTTGTCGATGCCGCCCATAAAGGTGAGCTGGCCGCCGTACTTTTTCACGAGGCCGGGGATGTCGTTGGTGGACATAACGCCCTGCCAGACGTCCATGCCCATGTCGATCATGAACGGCACGAGGTTTTCGCCGTAGGAGTCGGAGTGGTGGACAATGATTTCCACGCCGTGGGCCTTGTAATAGCCGTAAACCTTTTTATACGCGGGCAGGATAAATTCCTCGAACATCGCCGGGGAGATGAAGGACGAGATCTGGCTGCCCCAGTCGTCGTGATGGAACAGGGCGTCGGGCTTGATATACTTGCAGATCTGCTCCGCGTACTGGACCTCCCAATCGGCGATCATATCGATGATTTCGTGCATCTCGTCGGGATTGGTGTAAAAGGCGGTGAGACAATTGGTGATCTCCAGCAGATAGTGGCACTGCTCAAAAATGCCGGGGGCAACGAACGGGGCGACAAAATATTCGTTTCTGTCGATCTGCGAGACCTGCTCGACAACCGGCGCCCACTCCTCGTCAGAGAAGATGACGCTGGGGGGCGTGACATAGTCTTTCCAGTGCTCGATATCCTTGATGACGATATGGTCCCCGTCGTGCACGGGGAACGGGCCGGGAGCGTTATCGGGGTAAGCGATGGTGACGCCCCACCTGTTTTTTACCGGTTCGCCGCCCTTGACGACGCGGGGGCCGGTTGTTAGAAACGGGGTATACACCAGCGCGAGCGCCTCGTAACCCTTGACGAAGCGGTCGGGCTTTCCGCCCTTCATCGTTTCTACCATGTTTTGTCTTTTCGTGAGCATGTTTTTCCTCCTCCAATGATTTACTGTCAGACCATCGGCGGACCCTGCCATCCGGTGCACCGCGCGATGAAAATCAGAAACGTCCTATATCCATCGCGGCATCGTGCCTGCCCTGATATATAACGGTATCTGCTTTAATGAATTTACTGTTTCCATTTTCGCCCCGGCTATCACACTGTTTTGCGCGCCGCGGCGGCTCGTATCGACGACCGAATGGAACTGCACGAACAGTCTACCATAAAATGCGCCGTAATGGAATTCTACTTTTTGCGGTGTCTGCATATTTTTTTCGCCCGAACAAGCGTGCCGCCGCTAAAAAGCGGAAAAGACGCCGGCCCGGCGTCTTTTCCGCTGCTGCGAGGGAATTTGTCAAAAGAATGGATAGTAGAACGGGGAGGACCAGCGCCCTCTGTCGACAAGCTCCGCGAGCAGGAGCGTGCCGATCAGATCGCGGCCGATTCCTCTGCGGCGGAAACCGCCGAATCTGGGCCTGAAGCCGCCGCCAAAGCTGATGGTGGGCACGGCGTCGGGCGGGTCGTCGTCTTGTTTGGATTTCATGTAATCCGCCATATCCGGGTGCATTTTGCAGAATTCGTCATGGATATTATCGGTGATTTTGTCGAATTCCTCGTTGGTCGGCATTTTGCCGGTTGCCTGGATGGCGTCGCATGTCACGGATATAAACGGCTTGAGTTTATAGTGTACCTCGGGGTACAGGGACCGGTGCTTTTTCGTCTCTTCGACAAGCGAGTTCGTTGTGGCGTTCGGCTCAACGTACATCATGTTGTCATGCTGCGGGGTGTTGTCATGCTGCGGGGTGTTGTCATAATGCGCAGTGTTGTCATACTGCGGAGTATTATCATAATACGGGGTATTGTCGTAACGCGGGGTGTTATCGTAATGGGGGGTGTTGTCGTAGTGCGCTGTGTTATCGCAGCGCCCGGTGTTATCGCTGTGCATGATATTGTCGTTATCAGGCATATGTGAGAAATTTGTGTAATTCTGATGTGTCACCTTTTGTTCCTCCAATAACTTGACCGTCTCGGACGGATGCCGGCAGCCACTGTATTATATGTATCGACAGGTCAAAGCGTAACAGTGCCCGGCAGACAATACAGCGCCCCTCCGCGGCATATCGATCAGCGGAGGGGCGCGTTTTATTCGGTTTTTAAGTACTGCGCCGTGCCGTCCGCGATGGCCGCGGCAAGCCGGCAGAGGAAATCCTCGGAGGCCAGCAGCTCTTTCTCCCTGCTGTTTGTTATATAAGCCGTTTCAATGAGCACGCCCGGCACGTTGGACCCATTCAGAACATAAAACCGGCCGGGCAGGGGAGCGTGCTGCTTTCTGGCCTTCCCATCGACCGTTATGGCGTTCAGCGCGTTTTGAACAGAGGCAGCCAGCGCTTTGCTCTGCGGGAATTTCGCGCCGTAAAAGACGAGGGAGCCGCTTTCCGAAGGATCGCCGGCGAGGCTGTTGACGTGGATGCTCAAAAATAGCCGCGCGCTGCTTGAATTGATAATGCCCACCCGGGCGATCAGGTCTCGTTTGTGCCTGCTGCTGCTGGCCTTGTTCAGGTTATCGAGGGCGACGTCGCTGTCCCGCGTCAGTACAACCGTGTAGCCCCGGCGCTCCAGCAGCGTTTTGAGCTGCAGGGCCAGCTTCAGGTTGATATCTTTTTCGAGCAAGCCGCCCCTGTTCGTGCCGCCGTCAACACCGCCGTGGCCGGCGTCGACGACGATCACGCCGCTTTCAGCGCCGGGACGGGCCGCGGCCCCTGGATTGAGAAAGCAGCAGATCGCCGCGACCAGCGCGATCATCAGGATATATTCGGCGACAATAAAGCCCTGGCGCGCCTGACCCTTCAATGCCGTTATCATCCTTTTTACGATAAAGTCCTATTATCTCTATGCGCGGCGCGGCCCCGTTAGAATCGGCGCCATGGAGAGATGTACTGGCAGAGATTTATCTTTGCTGGAGGATGGCACGTGTTGATCAAAACAAAAAAACACTTCAAAGCATGACGCCCGGAAGTGTTTTTTGGCTTATTGCTCCCTGTCGTGCAGGGTATAGAGCAGGGCGTTTATGATGGCGGCGGCCACGTTGCTGCCGCCCTTTCTCCCCAGGGAAAGGATGCAGGGGATACCGGACGCCTTGATGATCTCCTTGCTCTCCACCACGTTGACAAAGCCGACGGGGACGCCGACGATCAGATCCGGCTTGATGCGGCCCTCCCAGATGAGCTCGTTGAGCCGGAGAAGCGCTGTCGGCGCGTTGCCGGCGGCGATGATCAGGGGGCCGGTGAGCACCGCGGCCTTTTCCATGCTGACGGCGGCGCGGGTGATGCCGCGGGCTTTGGCTTCGCCGGCCACATCCTGGTCCGACATGAAGCAGTAAACGGCGCCGCCCAGCTTGCTGAGCGCCGTTTTGTTGATCCCGGCCTCCGCCATGCGCGTGTCGGTGACGATCGACGCGCCGGCCAGCAGCGCGGCTTTGCCCGCCTTTACGGCGTCCTCGGAAAAATACAGCGTGTCGGCGTAGTCCAGGTCGGCCGTGGTGTGGATGACGCGCTTGATGATCGGCGCGCGCTCCGGGTCCAGCGTTCTTCCGCCCAGCTCCCGGGTGATGATCTCAAAGCTTCTTTTTTCAATGTCCATGGGCGCCAGTTCGTGCCAGTCCATAATGCTCTCCTTTTTATGTTGGTGACGGGCTGCCCGTCCCGCTGAAGATGAATACCGGGTTTTGGCCGAGCATCAGATGATGCGCGCCCAGCAGCTTTGCGCGGCTGACGGATATCTGCACGATCTCGGCGTCCCGCAGCGGCAGGCTGCCAAACAGCGCCGTGGCTTCGTTTACCGTCTCTAACGCGATGGCGCTGACGACGAGGCGGATCGCGGGATTTAAGGCCAGAAGGCGCCGGAGGATATCCTCCAGGCCGCCGCCGCTGCCGCCCACAAACGCCGCGTCCGGTACGGGCAGGCCGTCAAAGGACGCCGGGGCTTCGCCCGCCAGGGCGGTTACGTTGGATACGCCGAATTTTTTGGCGTTTTCCCCGATGAGCCGGCAGCCCTCGCTCTCGCGCTCGAATGCGTAGACATGGCCGTTCCCGGCCAGCAGCGCCGCCTCGACGGAGACGGAGCCGGTGCCGGCGCCCACGTCATAGACGATATCGCCCCCCCGCAGCCGCAGCTTGGATAAAACGACACTGCGGACCTCGCTTTTCGTCATGGGGATATCCCCGCGGATAAACGCGTCATCGGGATAACCGCAGGAGACGTGCCGGCGGGGGTCGGGATTCTCCGCCAGCAGGACGGCGAGCGGCTCGTGCCGGCGCCGGGCCAGCGCTTCGGCGGTGCCCGACGTGATGCGCTCCGTGCCGCTGCCGAGGTTTTCGCCGGCGGTAACTGTAACGTGTCCGAGCCCGGTGCTGCATAATGCTTGGCAGATGGCCTCCACGGTCAGCGCTCCCCCGGTCAGGAAAAACGTCTCCCGGTGATCGCGCACGATACCGGCGGCGTCGCACGGGACGCCGTGGGCGCTGACGAGCTTCCAGTCCTGCCAGGGGCGGCGGAGCCGCGCGGCAAAATACTGGACGCTCGAAATGCCCGGGAAGAGCTCCAGCCCGTCCGCCGGCAGCTTTTCCGCAAGCGCCCTGGCGCCGCTGTAAAAGCCCACGTCGCCGCTCATCAGCACGCAGATATTTTCGCCCCGGTTCCGCTCAATGAGCGCCAGAATGTCTCCGGCCGCCACGGCGGCGTGGCGGGACGGCGCGCCGCTGTCCGGCAGGGCGTCCAGCAGCCGCCCGGCGCCGATAAGGACGTCGGCGCCGTCGATGGCCCGGCGCGCGTCCGCCGTCAGCGTGCCGGCGGTGCCCATGCCCATCCCCACAATGGCGATGCTCATGCCGTCACCTCCAGTAATTTTGCCACCCCGGTCACGACCTCACCAAGGGTGAGCCCGTCCTCCTCGGGCCGGCGGATGACGATGAGTCCGGCGCCCAGCTCCTCGGCGGCGCCGACCTTTTCCGGAAAGCCGCCCAGAGCGCCCCCGTCCTTGGTCACGAGGGTCTTGATGTCAAACTGGCGCATCAGGGCAATGTTGAGCTCCTGTGAGAAGGGGCCGTGCATGGCGATGATATGATTGGGGAGAAAGCCGTGCCTCATGCAGGCGCCGAGGGATTCCGCGGTCGGCAGCACGCGGGGATAAAGGCGGTTCTTAAAATCCCTGACAGCGGTAAAGGCCGCCAGTTCCTTGCTGCCCGTGGTCAGGAGCACGTTGCCTGACGTTCCGTTCAATTTTTCGGCCGCGTCCTGAACCGTGGCTGCAATGACGGCGGACTTGGGGACGCTTTTGTCCCGAAGGAGCCTGAAGTAGCTGACGCCCGATTCAAAAGCGGCGGCCCTGATATTTTTCGTGGCTTCCACGGCGTAAGGGTGTGTGGCGTCCACAACGCCGACAAAGCCTTCGCGCCGGAGGAGCTCCCGGATCTGCAAAAGGTCCAGGCGTCCCGTTTCCACACGCATGTTATGTCCGGCGGGCGCCATCAGCCGGCCGTAGTCGCTGGCCACGCAGAGCGTGATATCCAGGCCGAGGGGCGCGAGCGCCCGGACAAGGGCGTGCTCCTCGCTGGTGCCGCCGAAAATCAGGAGCTTCTTCACTTTTTCCCCTCGTATCCGCGCGGGGTGACCATCTTCCCAGCGACCACGCGGGTATTGCCGCTGCCGATAAAGACGGTGGTGAACATGTCGACCTCTGTGTCGCGCAGCGCGGCGAGGGTGAGAATGGCGCTGTCCTCGCCGGCGCGGCCGATATTCCGGACAATGCCGCAGACGGTTTCGCCGCTTTTGTATTCCATCAAAATGTCACAGGCCCGTTTCAGGTGGTCCTTCCGCTTGTGGCTGGACGGATTGTACAGCACGACGGCAAAGTCGCCGGCGGCGGCGCCGCGCAGGCGCTTTTCGATCGTTGCCCAGCTGACCAGCAGATCCGACAGAGAAATTACCGCGTAGTCCTGCATCAGCGGCGCGCCGAGGATGGCCCCGCCGCTCTGGGCCGCCGTGACGCCGGGGATGATCTCGATCTCGACAGAAGGCATCTCGGCGGAGAGCTCATAGATGAGGCCCGCCATGCCGTACACGCCGGCGTCTCCGCTGCAGACCATGGATACGGTCTTGTCGGCGGCGGCCTCCAGGGCTGCCCGGCAGCGGTCAATCTCGCTGCACATGCCGGTGGAGAGATATGCCTTGTCCGGATAGAGAGGCCGCACAAGCTCGATATATTTGCTGTAGCCGCAGATGAGCTCGGATTTGGTGAGCGCCGCGTGCGCTTCCCGCGTCATGCCTTCGGCTTTTCCCGGCCCCAGGCCGACGACGTAGAGTTTTCCCATTGATTATTCCTCCGTAAAGCGCACCCAGTAGGGCGCCATTGCAAATGCCATTGTCATGCCGTTCCCGGCGTCTTTTCTCGTCAGGAGCGTGCCCCCGCTGCCGAGGACCGCGCTCCGCTCGCACACATTGTCGGTGCCGGTCGTTTTACGGACAAACTCCGACGCTGTGAAATTGCCCTTCACGGCGTTGAGCTGGGCGGAAGAGAATGTTTTGAAGGGGAAGCCGTTTGCCCGGCAGAATTCCAGAAGTCCCGGCTCCTCCGCCTTGAGGTCAATGCTGCAGACCTGGACGACGGCCTCCCTGTAAAAGCTCGCCTTGCTGAGGAGCATCGCAAAGCCCCGTTCCAATTCCTCGGCCGTCACCCCCTTCCGGCAGCCGACGCCCAGGGTCAGGATCGGCGGGACGAGCCGGAGCGCCAGAGGGTTGCCCTTCGTCTTGAAGGTTATGGAGAGATCATATTTTTTCGTGTTTTCTATAAGCCCGTCCGGCGGTGTGCCCACCACAGGGAAGAGACTCCTGTAGCCCACGGTCTCCCCGGCCAGCAGCAGAGCGGAGACGCGCTTGATCCGCTCGGGGTTGATGATCCTCAGCCCCTGCTTGACGGCCCATGTGTCAACGGCGAAAATACCGCCGCCGTCCGTGGCGGTTGTGATGACGGGGATGGCCTCGAGAAGCTTCGCCACGGCCCCGGCCAGCTCGTTGGCGCCGCCGATGTGGCCGGACAGCAGGGGGACGACGAAATGGGCGTTGTCGTCCACGACCAAGACCGCCGGATCGGACGTTTTTGATTTGACGTGGGGGGCCACGGCCCGGACGGCGATCCCCGCCGCGCCGATAAAGATCAGGGCATTGTCACCCGGGAAGTGCTCAGCCGTCCAGACGCCGAGCTGCTCGTCGCCGCAGCGGACCAGTCCGGCCTCGTGCCCGGCCGCTTCCAGAGACCCGCAGAGCCGGACGCCCAGGTTATATCCCCCGGCGGTAAAGGAAATGAGACCGATCTTCATTGCTCGGCGGCCCGGAAGGCGGTGGTGAAGGCCGGATCGTACAGCTTTGAGCGCTCGTAATCCCGGCCCAGGAAATTGCCCACCAGGATCAGGGCGGTATTACTGATGTTGTTTTTCGTCATCGTCTCGTGAATCGTGCTGACGGTGCAGCGGAAGGTTTTCTCGTCCGGCCAGGTCGCCTTGTAGACGATGGCCGCCGGGGTGGCGCCGTCATAACCGCCCTGGATAAGCTCCTCCTGGAGTGCCCCGGTCAGCCCGGAGCTCAGGAAGATCACCATCGTGCAGCCATGGGCGGCAAAGCTTTTGATGCTTTCCCGGTCCGGTACGGGCGTGCGGCCCGCCATGCGTGTGATAACGACGCTCTGGCTCACGGAGGGCAGCGTGTATTCCGCGTTCAGCGCCGCGGCGGCCCCGCAAAAGCTGGACACGCCCGGCACGCTCTCGTAGGCAACGCCCAGCGTGTCCAGAATATCCATCTGCTCACGGACGGCGCCGTAGAGGCACGGGTCGCCGGTGTGGAGGCGGACGGTCGTCTCGCCTTTCGCCTCGGCGTCCTTTATGACCTCGAGCACCTGCTCCAGCGTCATTTCCGCGCTGTTATGAATTCGGCAGCCGTCCTTGGCGTACTGCAGCAGCGCCGGGTTCACGAGGCTGCCGGCATAAATGACGACGTCCGCCGCTTTCAGCCTTTCCACGCCCCGCAGGGTGATCAGATCCGGCGCGCCGCTCCCGGCGCCCACAAAATAAACCATTTATTTTTCCTCCTGATAAAACGAGTCGATAATGCCCGGCGCCGTCTCCGTTTGGCCGAGCAGGCCGCGGACGTTTGAAAACATCACGGCGCCGATCTCCGTCCCGCCGCCGGCGCGGCGCTGCAGCTGCTCCTGGATCCTGCCCAGCAGGGAGGACAGCACGTCCTCCAGCAGCCCCATCCGGTCGAGGATGTCGAGGCACGCGTCCGTAGACACGGCGTCCATCAGCGCCCGGGCGGCTTCCCGCCCGGCTCCGTGGAGCGCGGCGTGGGCGGCGATGATCTC
Organism: Sporobacter termitidis DSM 10068; assembly: GCF_900130065.1. Taxonomy (GTDB): domain Bacteria; phylum Bacillota; class Clostridia; order Oscillospirales; family Oscillospiraceae; genus Sporobacter; species Sporobacter termitidis. The sequence continues at coordinate 241,523 of NZ_FQXV01000005.1, read as the reverse complement.
GCCCCGGCAGTCGGCGACGGCGGAGTGGGTGTTCATGATGCCCCCGGCGAGCTTGACGAGCTTTCCGGCGTGGCCCACGACCAGGATTTTCTGAAAGCCGTACGCGGCCGCGAAATCCAGCGTGTCGCCGGCGAAGTTTGAAAATTTGACCGTGGGGGCGGCGGTCAGATACGGCATCGTTTTCAAAAACGCCTCCCCGTAATTGCCGGGGGTGAGGATGACCTTTCGATAGCCCTTTGCGGCCAGCTGGCGCAGCTCCACGCCGATGGTGTCGATGAGCGCCTGAGCGCTCATGGGCTCGACGATGCCGCTGGTGCCCAGAACGGACAGGCCGCCCTCGATGCCGAGCTTGGGGTTGAAGGTCCGCGCGGCCAGCGCGGCGCCCGCGGGGATGCTGATGACCACCGAGACGCCGCCCGCGTACCCGTACCGGTCGCAGACGCTTTGGACCTCCGCGGCGATCATCTGCCGGGGAACTCTGTTGATGGCGGCGGCACCCACCGGCTGGTCCAGGCCGGGCTTGGTAACGCGGCCCACGCCGGTGCCGCCGTCGATGGCGATACCGGGCGCTTCCGTTTTGGTCACGCGCGCGTAAACGAGCGCGCCGTTTGTGACGTCGGGATCGTCCCCGCTGTCCTTCATGACGGCGCAGACGGCATAATCGGCGCCCGCTTCGGCCTCCAGAACCGGAACCTCGACAGACAAGCGCTTCGGCGTCATGATCGCGACGGTGCCCGGCGCTTTGCCGGTCAGGAGCGCGACGGCCGCCGCTTTGGCCGCCAGCGCGGCGCAGCTGCCGGTCGTAAAGCCGCAGCGCAGCCTTTGCGAGCCCTTTTGTATGTATTGTTCGAACGCCACCGAGATACCCCGTTTCCTGATAAATCCACGGCGGGGAATAAAAAAACCCTCTCCCGACGGAGAAGGTACGATCACACAAGGGCAGCCCTTGCACAAATCACACCGGCCAAAGGTCCGTCAGCCCGTGATGGAGTGATTTGCAGCGCAGGTATTCTGACTCCGGCGTCATCGCCCGTTTCGCCTTCCCATGATTTCTCACAGTGACATGATGAAACGTGCTGGTACCGTTACAGCGGCGGCTCCGTGCGGGACTCTCACCCGTCTTCCCAGAGCACTGCAAATATTTGATGCTCATTGTAAGTCCTTCGTGCCGTTTTGTCAAGCGCGGGCCGCCTGTTCCGAGAAACATCTTGACTGTGGCGGTGTTTTATGTATAATTAATGGCGTTAAACTGAATATCAAAGCAGGTCTGATGGTAGGAAGACGGGTGAAAGTCCCGCACTGTCTCGCAACTGTATTTGCCGAGCGATGACCATAGCGCCACTGGGAACCCGGGAAGGCGGTCAAAGCGACGACGCATAAGTCAGGATACACAGTCAGATTTGAAACCGGCCTTACGAAGCATAAGGGGGTTGTTTGTTCCGGCGAACGCGCCGGACTGATATACCTATTACACCTGTCGTACGGCAGGTGTTTATTTTTTAAACGAAACCAAAGGCAGGGAAAAGCATGGCGGGAACATTATACGGCGTCGGCGTCGGCCCCGGCGACCCGGAGCTGCTGACGCTGAAAGCGGCCAGAATCATCACGGAGAGCGGCCTTATCGCCGTCCCAAAATCCGGCGACGGGGAGCGGGTGGCGCTGGGCATTGCCCGGCAGGCCGTGGCGGCCATAGAGGCAAAGCCGCTGCTGGAGCTTGATATGCCGATGACGAAGGATGCGGCGGTGCTGCGGTCGTCCCACAAAAACGCCGCCGAAAGCATCATCGGGCACCTGCGCCAGGGGACGGACGTGGCGTTCCTGACATTGGGAGACCCGTCTGTTTATTCGACTTACATATATGTCCACCGGCTCGTCCGGGCGGCGGGCTTTGAGGCCGAGATTATCCCCGGCGTGCCGTCCTTCTGCGCCGTGGCGGCGAAGCTGAGCGACGCGCTGGTGGAGACGTCGGAGCCGCTGCACGTCATACCGGGCTCTTACGGGAACCTCCGGGACAGTCTGAGGCTGAACGGCACCAAGGTCTTCATGAAGAGCGGCAAAGCCTTTGGCGAGGTCCGGTCGGCGCTGCAGTCGGAGGGACTGCTGGAAAAGGCCAGGATGGTCGCCAACTGCGGCATGAAGGACGAAAGGGTTTACGATTCTCTGGCAGACGTTGACGCGTCCGCCTGCTATTTTTCGGTGATCGTGGTCAAGGACGCACGGAACGGGACGGGCGGCAGCATATGAAAATCTGCATGGCCGGCATCGATTACAACACGGCGTCCCTCGACGACAGGGAGCGCTTCGCGCCCACCAAGGCCGCGCAGGCAAAGCTGCTTGAAAAAGCGCTCCGGTATCCCGGCGTTTCAGGCTGCGTCGTCATCAGCACCTGCAACAGGATGGAACTGTGGCTCAGCCGCGGGGAAGAGGACGTCGCGCGGCCCTTCGACATCCTGTGCGCGCAGTTCGGGGTCGACGCGGCGGCACATGAGAAATATTTCACCCAGCGGGAAGACGACGACGCCGTCCGACACCTGTTTGAGGTCACCAGCGGGCTCAAATCGCGGATATTCGGGGAGGAGCAGATTTTGGCCCAGGTGAAGGAGGCCATTGTCTTCTCCAGGGAAAACAAGGCCGCCGACCCGGTTTTGGAAGCGCTGTTCCGCGGCGCCGTCACGGCGGCGAAAAAGGCGAAAACCTCCGTGCATTTACAGGCGGTCGACCGCTCGGCGCCGAAAACCGCCGTTCAGATATTGAAAAGCCGGTTCAGTGGGCTTGACGGCCTCCGATGTCTTGTCATCGGCAGCGGCGAAATGGGCCTGCTGTCCGCCAGGACGCTGGCGGCCGAGGGCTGCGCGGTGACCATCACCCAGCGCCGGCATATTCTGTCCGGCGGCGTGGTACCGGCCGGCTGCGCCGTTATCGATTACGAGGACCGGTATAAATTTTTCGAATCGGCCCAGGTCGTTGTCAGCGCCACGCGGAGCCCGCATTATACGCTGGCCTGCGACCAGGTCAGCGGCCTGCTGGCCGGACAGGAAAAGCTCCTGTTCGATCTGGCGGTGCCGCGGGATATCGACCCGAAGATCGCCGGCCTGCCGGGGATCACGCTCTATGACATCGATCACCTCGGCGGGGACCTGACCGCCCTGGACGACAACGAAAGCGTCCGCCGCGTGAAGGAGATCATCGACGGGGAAATCAGGGAGTTTGAGCGGTGGCGCAGCATCAGGGCGATGATGCCGATGGTGTCGGAGCTCGGCGCCAGGGCCGCCGCCGATACTGAGGAGCGGGTGCGGTACAGCTTGAAGAACGTGCCGCTCGACGACAACACACGAAAACTTGTCTGTGAGGCAGCCGGCAAAGCCGCCGGTAAGGCTGTGCAAAGCGTCCTCCTGCGCTTTGACAGGGATACCGGCGGCGGGCTTCTGTCCCGGGGCCTCACGGAATTCAAAGGGGATAGACGCCCTGCCGGCGGGGAGGATGCGGCGGTAAAGCTGCCGCCGAGATTTCCGCTTTTTGTGGACCTGAGCGGCAAAAAAATTGCGGTGATCGGCGCGGGCCCCATCGCGCTGCGCCGGATCACGGCCCTCAGCGCCTACCCCTGCACGATCTGCGTCACGGCGCCGGAGGCGCGGGAAGAGATCAGGCGCCTGCATCACGACAACAGGATAGTTTACATAGAAAAAGCTTATGAGCCCGGCGACCTTGAGGACGCATACCTCGTCGTGGCGGCCACCAACGACCGGGCGCTCAACCATCAAATCGCCCTGGACGCCGGCAGAAACGGACAGTTTTGCAGCGTTGCCGACTGCCGGGAAGAATGTACCTTTTACTTTCCGGCCACAATCCGCTATGAGGGCGGCGTTATCGGTATCTGCGGCACGGGGGATGATCACGGCAGGACAAGGGACATGGCCGCGGACATCCGGGAATTTGTAAAGGCAAGGGAGCGGCGATGAAAAGGTTACTGAGAGTCGGCAGCCGGGAGAGCAAGCTGGCCGTCATACAGGCCCGGCTCGTCATCGATACCATCAGGCGGCATCACCCGGAGCTGGAGTTCGAGCTCGTGACCATGAAAACGAGCGGCGACGTCCTTTTGGACAGGAATCTGGACGAGGTCGGGGGGAAGGGGCTCTTTGTCAAGGAGCTGGACGTCGGCCTGCGCAGCGGCAGGATCGACTTCGCCGTCCATAGCCTGAAGGATATGCCTATGGAAACGCCGGAGGACCTGCCGGTGGCCGCCCTGACGAAGCGGGAAAACCCCTTTGACGCCCTTGTCATGCCCGAGGGCGCTGAAAAAATCGATCTGTCAAAGCCCTTTGGCTGTTCCAGCGCCCGGCGGACGCTGCAGCTCCAGCGGCTTTATCCCGGCAGCACCGTCAAGGGAATCCGGGGCAACGTGCTGCTGCGGCTCCAGAAGGTCGACAGCGGGGAGTACGCGGCCACCGTGCTGGCCTGCGCCGGCCTCAACAGGATGGGGCTGCAGGGCCGCGTCACCAGGGTGTTTACGGAAAATGAAATGATCCCGGCGGCCGGGCAGGGGATCCTGGCCGTTCAGGGGAGAGCGGGCGAGGACCACGGGTATCTGGCCTGCGTCGATAACGAGGAGGCCCGGATCGCCTACACCGCCGAAAACGCCTTTATCCGCCGGCTGGACGGCGGCTGCTCATCCCCCATCGCGGCGTATGCCAGGCTGGAGGGCGGGTCCATCCGCCTCTTCGGCCTGCACTATGACGAGGAGAGCGGGCGGCATGCCACGGGAACGATGGCAATGCCGGCAGGGGATGCCGAAACGCTCGGATACGCGCTGGCCGAGCAGCTTTTAAAAGAGCTGCGCGCCTGAATGTTCCGGTATTTCAAAGGGGCGAAGCGGCGCCGACAAGAGCGGACGACCTGTGCGATATACGGGACGTCCGCCCCGGAATCTTTAGCAGACACAACCTTAAGGAGATACAAACCATGAAACAGGGTAAAGTTTGGCTCGTGGGAGCCGGGCCGTCCGATCCGGGGCTTTTGACGCTGAAAGCCAGGAGCGTTCTGGAGGAGGCCGAGGTCGTTTTGTACGACAGCCTTGCGGGAGACGGCGTGCTGGCCCTCATCCCGCCCGGTGCACGGCGCATCAACGTGGGCAAGCGCGCCGGACATGCCCAAATGCCCCAGGAGGAGATCAACAAAACCCTTCTGGAGGAGGCGCGGCAGGGGAACAGGGTCGTCCGGCTGAAGGGCGGCGACCCCTTTCTGTTCGGGCGGGGCGGCGAGGAGCTGGAGCTCCTCCGGGCCCATGGCGTCCCGTTTGAGATCGTGCCGGGCGTCACCTCGGCCATAGCGGTGCCGGCCTACGCCGGAATACCCGTGACGCACCGGGATTTTTGCTCGTCCGTCCACATCATTACGGGACATTTGAAGGACGACGACAAGCCCCATATCGATTTTGAGGCGCTGACGCGGCTGGACGGCACACTGATTTTCCTGATGGGCGTCGGCGCGCTGGGCGTGATCTGCCGGAGCCTGATGGATGCCGGAATGAGCCCCGATACACCCGCCGCCGTTTTGGAAAAGGGCACCACCGCCGACCAGCGGCGCGTCGTGTCGACGCTTAAAGCGCTGCCGGCCGACGCCGAAAGGCAAAGCATCGCCACGCCCGCGATCATCGTCGTCGGGCGGGTCTGCGCGCTGGCGGAAAAATTCCACTGGGCGGAGGACAGGCCGCTGGGCGGCGCCCGCGTGATCGTGACGCGCCCGAGGTCCCTGGCCTCCGGGCTCTCGAAAAAGCTGTACGCGCTGGGCGCGGAGGTTGTGGAGATCCCGGCGATCCAAACGGTCGGGATCGAAAACAATAACGAGCTTCAGGCGGCGATAAAGCGGCTCAACGAGTATCAATGGCTCGTTTTCACCAGCCAGGCCGGCGTCGACGTCTTTTTTGACATTCTGCGCCGGAACAGGACGGATATCCGGTGCCTGGCCGGGTTGAAATTTGCCGCCATCGGCACGGCCACGGAAAAGGCCATCGCCGACCGCGGAATTTTTGTGGACTGCATGCCGGCCACATACGACGCGGCAAGCCTCGGCAGGGCTCTTGCGGAAGCCGTAAAGCCCGGCGAAAAGCTGCTGATACCGCGCGCCAGGATCGGCTCGCCGGACCTGACGGCGGCGCTGGACCGCCAGGGGATTTCCTACGACGACATCCCCGTGTACGATACGGTCTATGAAAGCGGCGGCGTGCCGCCGCTGGATGAGATGCTGAAAACCCGAAGGATCGACTATGTGGCCTTTACAAGCGCCTCCACGGTGCGCGGCTTTGCCTCAATGGCCGGGGCGGCGGATTTTGAAAAGCTCACGGCTGTGTGTATCGGCGAGCAGACGGCGCGGGAAGCGAAAAAGCTCGGCATGAAAACCGAGGTTTCCGATGAAGTGACAATAGACAGCCTGACGGCGAAAATCGCCGCGCTGCATCAGGCCGCGAAAGCGTGAGGGTGAGAATATGGAATTAATTCAAAGGCCGCGGCGGCTGCGGGGCAATATGGCGCTCAGAAACATGGTTCGGGAGACGAGAATCTCCAAATCGTCCCTCATCTATCCGCTCTTCGTCCGGGAGGGGGCGAATATCGCCGAGGAGATTGCCACGATGCCCGGCCAGTACCGCTACAGCGTCGACCGGCTGCCGGAGATCACGGAGCGGCTTTTACGGGCCGGGGTCGACAAGCTCATGCTCTTCGGTATTCCGGACCACAAGGACGAGCTGGCCAGCGGGGCGTATCAGGACGACGGAATCGTGCAGAAGGCGCTTTTAAAGCTCAAAAAAGACTTCCCGGACATGTACTGCATCACCGACGTGTGCCTGTGCGAATACACCTCTCACGGCCATTGCGGGGTGCTGCACGGCCATGACGTCGATAACGACAAAACGCTGCCGCTTTTGGCGAAAACGGCGCTGTCCCACGTTCAGGCGGGGGCGGACATGGTCGCCCCTTCGGACATGATGGACGGCCGGGTGGGCGCGATCAGGGCGCTTTTGGATCGGGAGGGCCAGACGGTAATCCCGATTATGAGCTATTCCGTCAAGTACAGCTCCGCCTTTTACGGCCCCTTCCGGGACGCAGCCGGCTCGGCGCCCGCCTTTGGCGACCGGAAGGGCTATCAAATGGACTATCATAATAAAAAAGAGGCCCTCAAGGAGGCGCTTCTCGACCTTACGGAGGGGGCGGACATTCTGATGGTAAAGCCGGCCCTGTCCTATATGGACGTCATTCACACGGTGGCCGAGGCCACCAACGTCCCGCTGGCGGCCTACAGCGTCAGCGGCGAGTATTCCATGATCAAGGCCGGCGCGCAGGCCGGATACATCGATGAGGCCGCCGTCGTCTGCGAGACGGCAGCGTCCATCTTCCGCGCCGGGGCCAACATGCTCCTCACCTATTACGCCCCGGAGATCGCGGGGTTTATCACCGAGGGGAGGATCGGCTGAGATGGGCAAATCGGAGGCACTTTTTGAGCAGGCAAAAAGGCGCATCCCCGGCGGCGTCAACAGCCCGGTGCGGGCGTTCGGGTCGGTGGGCGCCACGCCGCGCTTTATAAAAAGCGGCAGCGGCGCCGTGATCACCGATGTGGACGGCGTCAGCTATATCGACTACATCGGCTCCTGGGGTCCGATGCTCTTAGGGCACAATCATCCGGTGATCCGCGAGGCCGTCATAAAAGCGGCGGAAAACGGGCTGAGCTTCGGCGCGGCCACGGAAAGCGAAGTGACGATGGCGGAGCTCATTTGCGGCTTCTTCCCGTCCATCGACATGGTCCGTATGGTCAATTCCGGGACGGAGGCCGTCATGAGCGCCATCCGCGTGGCCCGGGGGGCCACCGGCCGGGACAAGATCCTCAAATTCGAAGGCTGCTATCACGGCCACTGCGATGCCATGCTGGTAAGCGCCGGCTCGGGGCTCATGACGAGCGGCGTTTCCGCCAGCGCCGGCGTCACGGCGGGCTGCGCCAGGGACACCCTGACGGCGCCGTACAACGATCTCGAGACGGTGACGCGGATTTTTGACAGGAACAAGGGCGAGCTCGCCGCGGTCATCATCGAGCCCGTGGCGGCGAATATGGGCGTCGTTCTGCCGGAAGACAATTTCCTCGCAAAGCTTAGGGCGCTGTGCGACGCGAACGGCACGCTGCTTATTTTCGACGAGGTGATCACCGGCTTCCGTTTGGGGCCGGGCGGGGCACAGGAGCGGTACGGCGTGTATCCGGACCTCACCACCTTCGGCAAGATCATCGGCGGCGGCATGCCGGTGGGCGCTTACGGCGGACGGCGGGAGCTCATGGAGCAGGTGTCGCCGCTGGGCAGGGTCTATCAGGCCGGCACCCTCAGCGGCAATCCCGTGGCCATGGCGGCCGGTATCGCCCAGCTGACGTATTTAAAAGAACACCCAGAGGTCTACGAACATCTGGAATCCTCGGCGGAGAAGCTTTTCGGCGGCCTGCAGGTGCTGATCCGGCGCTACGACGCGCCCTGCGCCCTGAACCGCATCGGTTCGCTGGGCTGCCTGTTCTTTACCCCCGGGCCGGTGCGCGATTATGGGGGCGCCAAGAGCGCGGACACCGGGGCTTACGCGGAATATTTCAGGCACATGCTGGGCAGCGGTATTTATCTGGCCCCGGCGCAGTTCGAGGCCATGTTCATCTCCGACGCCCATCAGGACGCGCATATAGAAAAAACACTGGCCGCCGCAGAGGCTTTCTTCGGCAGCCGACTGAAATAACGGGAGGTAAGTAATGACAGGAATTTTATTGCTGGCCCACGGCAGCCGCGAGGGCGACACGGAAGAGACGATGCGCCGGATCACGGCGTACGTCAGGGCGGAGCTGCAAAACGAGATGGTCGAGGAAGCGTATCTGCAGTTCCGGGAGAAAAATCTGGAAAAGGGTCTTGCCCGCCTGGTCGAGCGTGGTGCCGACGACATCAGGGTCATCCCGTATTTTCTGTTCGAGGGTGTCCATATCAAGGAAGATATCCCCGCGGAGATCGAAGCCTTCAACGCGCTCCATCCCCAAATAAAAATCACCATGGGCAGCACCCTCGGCGCCGACAGGCGGCTGGCCGCCATCGTGGCCGACCGCGTGCGGCAGATTTCATAGCACACGTTTTCCCATAATAAGCGCCTCCGGAAAGTGTAAACCTTTCGGAGGCGCTTGTTCATGCAGGGGCAGTGTACCGGCATTTGAAGCGGATATTTGAGTTAAAATTTACCAAATCATTAATTATTTATTACATTTTGATCATTGTCGACAAAAATGTCGACAACATAACTTGTTTCTCTATATATAATAATGTTACTTTATAGAAAAAATTTGGGAGTGAACGAAATGCCGATCGAAACACTTGTCAATGAGAACACAACAATCCTGTCAATAGCGTCTTACTGTAAAGACCCCGAATGTGAGGACCATTATGTTTACGGAATCATGATATCGTACGGCGACCAAACGATTTTTGAGCAGCAGGATATCAGCACCAACGAAATAGACGTCATCAGGTTGATTTCTCTCATCAAGGGCCATGATATTTCGCTGGACCAGCTCCCCTACATCGTCGAAGATTACGTGACCTCTTTATATATCTCATAAACAAGTCCCTGCCGCCTGCGGAACAAATAACCTTCCGCAGGCGGCATCCATATATCGGCGGCGCAGCCGGGGGGCCAAGCCACAAAACAGCTTGCAATAACCGGACAGTCAGGTATAATATTGGATACAAGCGTTTCGTACAAATTTATACATAGGAGGATTTGAATATGGATGGTCGTTTAAAAGGAAAGGTCGCGCTGATCACCGGCGGAGGCACGGGACTTGGCGCCTCCTTTGCCAAAAGATTTGTGGCCGAGGGCGCGAAGGTCGTCATCACCGGCCGCCGCAAGGAGCTGCTGGAGAAGGTGGCGGGAGGTCTGCCCGCGGACTCGGTGCTCGTGTTCCAGGGCGACGTGTCCGAATTTGAGCAAGCCAAGGCCATGGTGGACGCAACCATTAAGTTCGGCGGCAAGATCGATATCCTCGTCAATAACGCCGGCATCGACCCGGCGGGCACCGTCGTGGAGATCCCCGTCGAGCAGTGGAAGAAGATTATCGACATCAACCTCACCGGCCCGTTCCTCATGATGAAAGCCGCGATCCCCGCCATGATCGATAACGGCGGCGGTTCCATCGTCAACATCGCGTCCCTGGCAGGTCTGCGCTGCATTCCCGCCATGCCCGGGTATACGGCGTCCAAATCCGGCCTGATCGGCCTGTCCCAGGCCACCGCGCTTGACTACGGCGCCCAGAACGTCCGCGTCAACGTCGTCTGCCCGGGCCCGATCCGTACGGAGATGCTGGAGCACTCCATGGGGGACCTTGCCAAGGCGATCGGCACCGATACGACCGGCGCGCTGAACACGCTGACAAAGTTCCTGCCGCTGAAGAGGCCGGCGGGCCCCGACGAGGTCGCGGGCGCCGTTGTCTTCCTCGCCAGCGACGACGCGTCCTTCGTGACCGGTACGACGATCGTCGTGGACGGCGGCGCCTGCGTCGTCGATCCCTGCGGCGCGGCTGTGTCCAGCTCCGGCCAGAACTGGGGCGGCGGCAAATAAGCCCGTCTTAAAATTACAGCGAGAAAAGAACCCGTTTCATGAAGAGACGGGTTCTTTTGATATTTACGACAATGACAGAATTTCCGCGATATCGCTTTGCGCCCGGCCGGCATCGTATCTTGTGATACCCAGGTCAAAGAGGTCGTGGGCGGCCTGTATCAGCTTTAAAAAGTCACAGTTGCCCACCCGTTCGCCCAGGCCCAGGACCGTGGTGTCGAGATAATTGGCCCCGGCCTTCGCGCCGAGGATCGTGTTGGCCACAGCCATGCCCAGATCGTTGTGGGCGTGCAGCTCTACCTCGATGCCGGCATAATCGATGATTTCCCGGACGGCCCCAAAGGTTCTGGACGGGGAGAGGACGCCGACGGTGTCGGCGTACCGGATGCGGCCCACGCCCATGTCCTTGAGCTGCCGCGCCAGGCCCGCCATAAAGGTGATATCGGCCCGGGACGCGTCCTCAAAGCCGACGGTCACCTCGAACCCGCGCGATTGCGCGTAGTCCACGCAGACCTCCAGGTTTTTGCTGACCCAGGTTTTGTTTTTGTTGAGCTTTGAATATATGAGAACATAGGAGACGGGCGTCGAGATATGGATAATGTCCGGGGCGCAATCGACGGACTTTTTCACATCGTCCAAAACGAGCCTGTTCCAGACGGAGATTTTTGAATGGCGGCGGCGCGCCGTCATGGCCCGGATCGTGTCCATCTCCATGGCGCTGACGGCCGGGATGCCGGCTTCGATCTGATAGACGCCGGCGCTGTCGAGTATCTGCGCGATGCGGAGCTTCTGCTCCGTGGACATGGCGATGCCGGGGGTCTGCTCCCCGTCCCGCATGGTCGTATCCACAATGTACTTGATTGGCTTCATGGTGGTATACCTGCCGTTTTATTTTACAGCCTGTGCTTTTCCGCTATTTCCTTGAATTCTTCGTCGGTCAGGCTGGTCATTTTGCCGACGCTCTCGGCCCGTACGGCGCTCAAAAGGCGCGCCACGTCGAATTCGGCGGAGGCATAGCCCAGCTCCCGGAGCTTGGCGGCGATCGATTTACGCCCCGAGTGTTTGCCGACGATCAGCCGCCGTTTCCGGCCCACGAGCTCCGGCATGAAGGGTTCGTACATCTGCGGCTTTTTCAGAATACCGTCCACATGGATGCCCGACTCCACATTGAAGATGCTGCGGCCGATAACGGCCTTCCTGTCGGGGAAGCGCACGCCCGTGATCTCCTCGACGGCGAGGGCGATCTGGGGCAGAATTTCGTATGAGGCCGTGGGCCTGTGCCGCCGGACGATACGCAGCGCCAGCAGCACCTCCTCCAGCGCGGCCTTGCCGTCGAGACCGCCGAACGACGCCGCCAGGTCCGCGCCGCCGGCGGCGATCCACTCCAGCGCGGCGGCGGTGGCGCAGGAATAGCTGTTCTCCGGGCAGAACTCCACCCGGCCCCGGACGCGGCTTTGGAGCTTTTGAAAAGCCGATTCGTAATCGTGGCACAGGATGTCGTCCAGCCCGACGACGCGGACGTTTTGTGACCCGTCGCCGGGCCCGAAAAAGCTGAGCTCCTTTACGTCGTTCATTTGAATCTCCCGGGTGATGCCGGGAGAGGACAAGAGCCCGTTCATCCGGCACACAAAACGCGTGATCTCCGGATAAAGCGCAGCTTCATCCGGAGTCCCGATGCGCAGGACAATTTTATCTGGGGAAACCGGCCGGATCGTCTCGTAGACCTCGGCCGGCATCTCAATATAATCGGAGCCCAGCACGGCGAGCAGCGCGTGGAGCTTTTTCAGCGGCCCGGCCGAAGGGCGGAAGGCGGCGATGCAGCTGAGCGTCATATCGGTGATGCGTATCATAGCCCTCCTCCTTCTATGGGAATAATGACTGGCGAACACAGTTCGCCCCTACCACAATCCTGCAAAATGACCGTAGGGGCGATCTGTGATCGCCCGGTGGTCCGTTAAATTCTGTATTTTTCGGTCACGCCGCCGCCCTCGATATGCTGGTCCATGATCTCCTCCACGGCATCCTCCGTGAGGCCGCCGTACCAAGTGCCCTCGGGATAGACCACGGCGATGGGGCCGCGGCTACAGATGCCGAAGCAGCCGGTATTGTTGACCATGCAGTCCCCCGTCAGGTCACGGTCCTCGATCTCCTGCATGAATTTCTCGATGATTTTGACGCTGTCCTTCTGGTGGCAGAAGCCTTTTTGCGTGCCGTTGGTCCGGCAGCTCGTGCAGACGAAAATGTGGTATTTCGGACTGACCATTTAGCATATCTCCTTTTTTTGTTGTCCGGCGGCGGCTTTGAGCACCGCGTCCTCAATCCTGTCGTACGTTGAGATGACCTCGATCCCAAGGCTCTGGAGCTTCCGCGCCGGCGCGTCCCCGATCCTCAGAGCGAGAACATAGCCGCAGTCGGAAACGGCGGAGAGGATGGAGTCCATCGCCGGCTTTTTGTCTTCAAAGCAGTCTTCCTTGCCGTTGCAGTAGTTTTTGACGAGGCGCTTTTCGATGAACCTGACGGCGGCCCCGTCGGACTCGTAGATGTAAAACTCACGGGCGTGGCCAAAGTGCTGGTCGACAAGGCTTCCGCTCTTGGACGCCACGGCATACTTTTTCGTTTTTGTCACGCTCCTGGCACCGGCGGATTTGCACGGGCTCCTGAAGCTGAGCGACTGATCCTCGTCCAGCGTGCCGACGGCGTCGGCGCGGCACTGCCGGCAGTGGTACATCTGCCGGAGCTCCGGCGCGCATTTTTCCCGGATGGCCATGATCTCCCTGTTGCTGACGAGCTCCAGATTCTCGAAGGCGGAGCCCTTTACCGGGATCAGCTGCATGATGTTCGAGATATAGGCGCCCAGCTCCTTGACCTTTTTGACGACCTCCTCGATATGCGTGTCGTTGATGCCGCGGAGCAGCACGGTATTCACCTTGCAAATGATGCCGCGGCTCGTCAGGTACCTCAAGCCGGACAGCTGGTTGGCCAGCAGGATGGACGCTGCCGCAAGGCCAGTAAATCGTGTGCCCATGTAATCGATGTGCTTATAGATTTTTGCCCCGATTTCCGGGTCCACGGCGTTGACGGTGACCGTGATATGGGATACGCCCAGGTCGATGAGCTCCTGTGCGTAAAGCGGCAGCAGCAAGCCGTTGGTGGACAGGCAGAAAGTGACGTCGGGGTCCAGCGCGCGGATGCGCCGGAGCGTTTCCCGGGTTTCATCGAAATTCGCCAGCGCGTCGCCGGGGCCGGCGATGCCGACGACCGAGAGATTGGGGATTTTACTCTTGGCGGCAACGTACCGTTCCACGGCTTCTTCCGGCGCGAGCACGCTGGTGGTGACGCCGGGCCGGCTCTCGTTGGGACAGTCGTATTTCCGCACGCAGTAGTTGCACTGGATGTTGCACTTCGGGGCGATGGGCAGGTGAATCCTGGCATATTTCCCGCCGGAGCAGTTGAAGCACGGGTGCGTCTCCGTCTTTTTCAGCATATCGGGGATACTGGGGATATCCTGGGCGGGGGCCACGGGCGCCGCCTGCTGTTCCTTGTCGAAATAGCGGTCGTACAGCTCTTCCCGGAAGCCCTCCTCCTTCTTGGCGAGAAGATCGTTGGCAACCTGGTCCAGGATGTTCAGAGAGCCCTCGTAGCAGAGCGTTTTGATCCGCTGCCCGCCGACTCTGTCATGGATCGGGAAGGCGCAGCGCACAATGTCCACGCCCAGCCGCCGCGCCGTCCGGCGGCCGTCGGAGCTGCCGATCATGAGATTGACGCCGAGCGCTTTGGCGTGGTTCTCCAAAAGGTCAAAGTCACAGTCGTCCAGGACGACGCCACCCTCCGTGAGCGCCCTATCCGCGGCACGGCGGACCTCGTCCTCCAGCGCTGCTTTCAGTGCCGGGCAGACGGAGCCTGTGGCGGCAATGACGGGCACGGTGCCGTTTTCGCAGCAGAGCCGCGTCATGGAATACACGAAGTCCGGTTCGCCGAAGATCGCCGCGCGCCCGTCGGCGCAGTATTTATGGTTGTCGATCATCGCGTCGATATACCGGCCGCGCTCGGTGACGAGCGCCTCGGGCCGGGCACCGCCCAGAGCCGCGAGCGTGTCAATAAAGGCGTCTGTGTCCCGGATGCCCACCGGCAGCGCCATTTTTGTCAGCGGCACGCCATAACGCTCCTCCAGATATTTGCCGGGTGAGAACTTGTCGCCGTTAAAGAGCGACAGCTCTATGGTATGCCGGGCGCCGGCCATTTTGGAGATATCCGCAAGCGACGTTCCCCCGCCCTTGAGCCGTTCATAGCGTTCCACGTGCACGCCGTCCAGATTCTCCGACAGGTCGGGCAGGAGCACGTATTTCAGCCCCATGCTGTCCAGCAGGTTTTTGAGGAGCCGGCAGTCGGCGGGTGAGAGCATGGGCGTGACGATATTCATATACCCGTTCGGCGTGGGGTCCATGTCGGCCTGTGAGACGACGGACCATAAGGCCCTGTTAAAGCCCTCGTACTGGGTGCCGCCGTAGCCGGCGGAGGCTACGCTCACGATCTTGACGGTGCTCTCCGGGTGCGTGTCGTAAAACTCCCTGATGATCGCCGGGACGTCCTCGCCGATTGTTTCGGCCAGGCATGTGGTGGCCACGCCGATGATCTGCGGGTTATAGAGCTTGATGAGATTTTCAAGGCCCTTCAGGAGATTCTCCCGGCCGCCGAAGACGGTGCCGTGCTCGGTGAGAGAGGAGGAGGCGATGTCGACGGGTTCGTTGTAGTGTGTGGCCATGTGCCTTCTGATATAAGTGGCGCACCCCTGCGAGCCGTGCAGGATCGACATGCAGTTTTTGATACCGGCAAAAGCGCTGACGGCTCCCATCGGCATGCACATTTTACAGGGGTTGACATTGAGACTCTTAAGATTTGCGCCCATAAAAAGACCTCCTTGCTAACGGCAATACTCCCAAACCGGGCTGTTGATGGATAAATTGACTTCTCTGGTGAAGTTCCTGATGCCCTCGAAGCCGGCCAGCGCGTGCTTGCGCTCATGGTTGTGGTCGCAGAACGCGATGCCCAGCTTATAGGCCAGGGGGCGCTCCTTGACGCCGCCGACGAGGATATTCGCGCCTTTTTCCAGCATGAACTCCTCCAGCTCCGAGGGGTTGGCGTCGTCGAGGATGACGGTGTTTTCGTTGACCAGATGCTCGATGATTTCGTAATCCTCTTCCTTGCCGGTCTGCGTCCCGACGACGACCGTCTCGATGCCCATCTCGTTAAACTGCTTGATCAGCGAGATGGCCTTGAATCCGCCGCCCACATAGATGGCGGCCTTTTTGCCCTCAAATTTGGGGCGGTACGCCTGAAGGAAGGCCTCGGCGGCCTCCGCCTCTTCCGTCGTGAAGGCCACGGCCTTGCGCACCGCCGCCTCGTCGCCCAGCGCCTGGGCGATGCGGATGAGGGAGTTTGTCGTGTCCTCCGCGCCGAAAAAGCTGACCTTGATAAACGGGATGCCCAGCTCCTCCTCCATCCGCGTGGCAAGGTACGTGGACGAGCCGGCGCACTGCACGATATTGAGCTGCGCCGACGGCATCCGGAGCAAAGATTCGCAGCTGGCGTCGCCGGTGACGGTGGAGACGACGGGGATGCCGAGCTTTTTCATGTAGCTTTTGATGATCCACATCTCGCCGGCCAGGTTAAAGTCGCCGAGGATGTTGATGCCTTTGACCTTCGGGATATTCTTATAGGGTTCGACAAGCTGCATGATGGCGTCGCAGGCCAGCTTGTAGCCCTGGGACTTCGTGCCGGAAAAGCCCGAGGCCTTCACCGGGATGACCCGGATGCCGTGCTTTTCCTCCGCCCGTCGGCAGACGGCGTCGATATCGTCGCCGATGACGCCCACGATGCAGGTGCCGTAGACGAAGATGAGCTTTGCCGATTCCTGTGCCACCAGCTCGTCGATGGCGGCCTCCAGCTTTTTCTCCCCGCCGAAGATGACGTCCGTCTCCCGGAGATCGGTGGAGTAGCTGGTGCGGAACGTGTCCGAGCCGCTGGTGAGGCTGCCCCGGATATCCCAGGTGTAGGAAGCGCAGCCGATGGGGCCGTGAATGATATGATACGCGTCGGTGATCGGATTCAGGACGACCCGCGCGCCGCTGAACATGCAGGCCCGCTGGCTGACGGCGCCCGAGACGCTGGACTTGCCGCAGCTGATGCCCGAGCCGTCTCCCCGGCAAAAAGAGGCCTTGTCGATAATTGATTTCTTTCGCTCTTCCAAAATGCTTTGCCTTCTGACCATGTTTCCGGCCTCCTTCTTGAAAAACAGTATTTTTATGCGTTGAGGCATGGGGTAAAGCCCCATGCCTTTATGGTGCCGGCGGATGCCGCAGGGGATAATTCCCGCCGGGCTCCGCCCTTCGAAATAGATTTGATGCAGGGGCGATCCGCGAATCGCCCGATGGGCACGCCCGGTATGCCGCGCCTCGGGGGGTACTGAGACGCGCCGGAATATCGCGCCCGACGGGGAAGGGGACGGCGGGCGATTCGTGCATCGCCCCTGCGCGGGGATTTACATGACCACTTCCAAATCCTCGTCGGCGCAATCGGCGTCCTGGCGGTCCATGAGGGTGTTGGTGATGTGCTCCACCATGCGGATCATGCCGGTATAGCCGACAAGCGGGAGGTAGGAGTGGACATACCGGTCCAGGACCGGGAAGCCGGCGCGCACCAGCGGGATGTTCTCCGCCTTGGCGATGGCCTTGCCGTAGCTGCCCCCCAAAAGCAGGTCGACCGGTTCGTTTTTGATAAGCTGATGCAGCTCGAACAGGTCCGTGTTGGCCTTGACGACGGCGTCCGTCTCACCGTACCGCTCCAGGAGCGCACGCACCTCGCGGGTGAATTCCTCCTTTGGGGTGCCGGTAATGACGTATTTCGGGAGCATGCCCATTTCCAGGCAGAGGGCCGTCAGGCCGACGACGGTATCCGGATCGCCGTAGATGGCGACGGTTTTCCGGTGGGTGTACTGGTTGGAGTCCAGGAGAATGTCGATAAGCTGGCCGCGCTGCTCCTCAAGCTCGCGGGGAACCTCGGCTTTCGAGATCCGGGAGAGCTCCATGATATAGCGGTCGGTGGCCTCTACGCCGATGGGCAGGGGCAGCAGCGTATAGGGAACCTTGAATTTCTTTTTCATCAGCTCGGCCGGCTCGATGCTGGTGATGGAGCCGAGCGCCAGAATCTCGCCGCAGTCGCCAAGACCCGCGATTTCCGGCACGGTTGTGCCGCCGTCGGGATACATCTCAAAGCGGCCGGTCATCGGGGCGTCCATCACGCCGCTGGTGTCTGGGAACATGGTGAAGGGGACGTTCATCAGCGTCGCCAGGCGCTTGAGCTCCCGCATGTCGCCCGGGTTGACGAAGCCGGGGAAGATGGCTGTTTTGCCGTTAGGTGTGCCGGACTTTTTCGTCAGGTAATTGATAAAGCCGCACATCATGTTAAAAAAGCCGTTGATGTGGGAGCCGACGTAGCTTGGCGTGTTAGTATGCACGACAAGCTTTCCCTCCGGAATGTCCATGTCCATGATGTAGGAGTTCAGGTCGTCCCCGATCGTCTCGGACAGGCACGTCGTGTGGATGGCGATGATGTCGGGATCGTAGATGTCAAACACGTTCTTGACGGCTGTTTTGACGTTGCTGCCCCCGCCGAAAACAGACGCGCCCTCTGTGAAGGAGCTGGTGGAGGCGACCGCGGGCTCTTTAAAGTGGCGGGAGAGATACATCCTGTGGAAGGATGCGCAGCCCTGGCTGCCGTGGCTGTGCGGCATGCACTTATGAACGCCCAGCGCTGCATACATCGCGCCCACCGGCTGGCAGGTCTTGCAGGGATTGATACGGAGCGCGGTGCGTTCCGTAATTTTTTTCGGTGTCAGGTCAAGCATTATGAGTCACCTCCGACTGTGCCGACGAGTGTGGACTGCGTTTTCCAGGGCGGCACCACAAAGGCCCAGGCGTTTGTATATATCGCCATGGCGACGTCTCTGGCAAAATTGACCGCGCCCTTGAAGCCCGCATACGGCCCGGAGTAATCGTACGAGTGCATCTGTCTTGAAGGCGTGCCGCCTTTTTGGATGATGTATTTGTCCTTGATGCCCGAGAGGAAAATATCGGGTTTCATGAGCTTGATAAGCATTTCCGTCTCCGCGTGGTTAAAGTCGTCGATGACGACGTAGCCGTCCTTCATCTCACGGATCATGCCGGCGTAGTTATCCAGCGGGATATCGCGGCGCAGCGCTTCGATCTCGGATTCCGTAAACTTGGGGCTGTACTTCTCGGGGTCCGGTTCGATCGTAAGGTTTTCGATGTTTTTGCTGTCGGCGTCCTCTTTGATCGTCGGGATGACCTCGCGGCCTTCATAGTCGTCCCGATGGGCGAACTCATAGCCGGCGATAATGGTCTCCACGCCGAAGTCCCGCAGCAGCGCCTGGTAGTGATGGGAGCGCGAGCCGCCCGCGAAAACCCCGGCTTTCTTTCCTTTAAGCTTGCTTTTGTAGTATTCGACCTCGTCAAAAATGGCGGCCAGCTCATCCTGGATGACTTCCTCGGTTCTCTCGGTGAGCTCAGGATCGTTGAAGTATTTGGCCATGTCCCGGAGCGACTGGATCGTGGCGCCGATGCCGACGAAATTCACCTTCAGCCAATCCGTGCCGTATTTTGTTTTCATCATTTCGGCCACATAGTTGATGGAACGGTGGCACATGACGAGGTTGAGGTCGGCCAGATGGGCGTTTTTCATCGTCTCGTAAGAGCCGTCGCCGGTGAAGATCGTAACGATTTCATAGCCGATCCTTTTCAGGACGCGCTCTTCCTCCCAGCCGTCTCCGCCGATGTTGTATTCCCCCAGGATGTTGATGGAATGCTTTGCCTTCGGCCTTTTGTCGCCGGTGCCGATGATATATTTCATGAGCCCATTGTTGGCGATGTGATGGCCGGCCGACTGGGATACGCCCTTATAGCCCTCGCAGGAGAAGCCGATGCATTTGATGCCGTACTTTTCCTCGGTGCGTCTGGCCACGGCGTGAACGTCGTCGCCGATGAGGCCGATAGGGCAGGTCGAGCAGATCATGATGCACTCGGGCTTGAAAATCTCCATGGCCTCGCTGATTGCCTTCTCCAGCTTTTTCTCGCCGCCAAAGACGATGTCGGGTTCCTGCATGTCGGTTGAAAAGCAGTAGGGGATATAGTTCTGGCCGCCCTTTTCGGACGCCGCCTTATTGCGCCGCGTGCCCCAGGTATAGAAACCGCAGCCGATGGGGCCGTGGGTGATGACAAGGCAGTCCTTCATGGGGCCTACGACAACGCCTTTGCAGCCGGCGTAGCAGCAGCCGCGGTTCGTGATGATGCCCGGCACCGTCCTGGTATTGGCCGTGATCTCCTGGCCGCTGGGGGCGTTTTCAATCTGGATGACGTGATCTTTCCTGTTCTTATAGACACGGGAGGAGTACTTATCCAGCATTCTCGTTCTTTCATTCATGGTAAATCACCTTCCTAATAGGCGTCCTTCGTCGATTCCCCGGTCCGGACGGTGTAAGCCTCCATGATCGGGAGAATGAAAATTTTGCCGTCGCCGGGGTTGCCGGTCTGATTCGTTTCGATGATGATCCTAACGACCTCGCCGACCTGACCGTCGTCGACCATGATGGTAAAGAGCCTCTTGGCAATCAGCCGGTGTGACTCCGTCAGGTGCTCGCCGACGGGATTCATCGGGGTTTCTCCGGTTTCCAAAAGTGACTGCACTACCGCCATGTCAACGCTTTTCTTGCCTCTGCCCAGGCACTTCCGGCAGGAGAAGGCCGGGAAGCCGGCGCCGGCCAGGGCGGTTTTCGTGGGGTTAACCATATTCATGCGGATAATCGCCATGACTTCTTTCATATCGACGCCTCCTTACAGGCCCGCTTTGCCGGTGCTGACCGTATAGGCCTCCTCAACAGGAGAGATGAAGATGCGTCCGTCGCCGAAGGTGCCGGCCCCGGTTTTGGCGTACCGCAGGATGACCCGGATGATGTCGTCCTTATCCTCGTCGTTGCAGACGATCATGAGCATTTCTTTCGGAATTTCGTCGTAGTGAATTTCGCCGACGGTGATGCCCTTCTGCTTGCCGCGGCCGTAGACGTCCATCTTTGTCAGGGCAGGGAAGCCGGCGGCCACAAGCTCCGACATGACGAGGCCTGTTTTTTCCGGCCGGATGATTGCTCTGATCAGTAACATGTCAATTCTCCTTTACTTAATTGTTGGGATCAGATGTCGAGAATGCCGTGTTCCATAAGAATCTGCTCGAGGCGCTCCTGCTTTAGGGGTTTCGGAACGACGAACATGTCGTTGCCATCTATTTTGTTGGCCAGCGCGCGGTATTCGTTGGCCTGATTGCATTCCGGGTCATACTCAATAACGGTTTTTTTATTGATTTCAGCGCGCTGTACCATATTGTCGCGGGGGACGAAGTGGATCATCTGGGTACCCAGCTCCTTGGCGAACGCTTCGACCAGCTCGGCCTCGCCGTCGACCTTACGGGAATTGCAGATGAGGCCGCCCAGCCGGACGCCGCCGGTGTTGGCGAATTTGGTGATGCCTTTGGAGATGTTGTTGGCCGCGTACATCGCCATCATTTCACCCGAGCAGACGATGTAGATCTCCCGGGCCTTGCCCTCGCGGATCGGCATCGCAAAGCCGCCGCACACAACGTCGCCGAGAACGTCGTAAAACACATAGTCCAGATCATCCTCATAGGCGCCAAGCCGTTCCAGCAGGTTGATCGAGGTGATGATACCGCGCCCGGCGCAGCCGACGCCCGGTTCCGGTCCGCCTGATTCAACGCATTTGATTCCGGCGTACCCGGGCTTCAAAACCAGATCCAGCTCGATGTCGTCGCCCTCTTCCCGCAGAGTGTCGAGCACCGTCTGCTGGGCCAAGCCTCCGAGGATCAGCCGCGTTGAATCCGCTTTCGGATCGCAGCCGACGATCATGATTTTCTTGCCCATTTCGCCGAGGCCGGCGTTGAGGTTCTGCGTGGTGGTTGATTTGCCGATACCGCCTTTTCCGTATATAGCAACCTGTCTCATAGATTTGCCCTCCATATCCTTGAAATTTTTAAAGGGGCCCGCGCAGCGATGCTGTGCGAACCCCTTTGTCCTCGGGTAGTTTTGAAATTGTATTTTCAGTATAGCGATAAGCGCCCGGCGCGGCAATACACCAGATTTTGAAAAATGCGAACACCGGAGAGGACTTTTTTATGTAACATTTACAGAAATGCGCCGCTCCGATGCAAAACACGGCGTTTTAGTTGACAGTTAGGCACCGCATTAATACAATATGAATTAAGGCACATATCAAATTTCAAAACAGAGGAGGAGCGATGCTCTTTGGCTACCAAAATTGCAGTATTCATACAGAACGGATTCAAGACTGATTCGGAGGCAACGATGCTGCGCGTTATCGTTTTTGAACAAAACGACACGTCGTGGAATGAAATGGATTGTTTTTATGTAAACATGCCGCCGGACGCTGCCATAGGGTCCGTCAGGAGAGACCTCGCTGCGCTGATGGATCGCCTTGCCGGCTGCCGGATCGCCGCCGGATCGACTTTCTCGGGCGTTTTGTACAGAGAGCTGGACAGCCGCGGCTTTTCAATTTTTGAGGTCAGCGATTTTACCCCCGGCACGCTGGACGGCATTCTCCGCGACCTTGAAGACGCGGACGCAGCGGATGGGGCGGCGGAGACACCCGCCCGGCCCGTCGAAACGGAAACGCCGGGCGTGTATCGGCTGGATCTCATAAGGCTTCAGGAGGTCCACCCGGAGGTGACGTCGAAGCGGGCGCTCCTGGAATTTTTGGAGACGACGCCGTTTTATGAGCTCAGGCTGGCCTGCACGCACGTACCGCCCTGGATTGAGAACGGCCCCTATGAGATTGTGAGCGGCCAGGAGGGCGAGACGATTGTCGCCACGGTTCGGAAAAAACAGTGCTGAGGAGGATGAGATAATGACGACAGGCACGATTCAAACGCCGTATGGCGTGTTCAGCGGCGTGGTATCGCAGGCGCATTACCCAGACGGCAGGTTCCAGGGCCTCCGGCTGGAAGACCGGAACGTGATACTCACCCACGCCGGGGAGCTCGTCCCCTTTTATGGTGAGGAGACGCTCCGGCGCAAAAGCAAAGCCTCCGTGACCTTTCACGAAAACGGGATGATCAAGGCCGTGGCCCTGGAGGAGCAGCAGGAGGTGATGACGCCCATCGGCGAGCTCCCGGCGGAGCTGATCACCTTTTATGATACCGGAGAGGTGCACCGCGTTTTCCCGCTGGACGGACACCTCAGCGGCTTCTGGTCGGAGGAGGACGAGCGGGAGCTCAATATCCCCCTTTCATTCGACCTGGGCTTTACGTCTTTTACGGCGATGCTCTCCTGCATCTGCTTTTACAAAAGCGGACAGATCAAAAGCGTGACCCTGTTTCCGGGGGAGGAGATCGACGCCGCCCTGCGCGGGTTCGGGCAGATAAAAGCCCGGCACGGCTTCTCGCTCTATGACACGGGAGAGCTTGAGTCGATTGAGCCGGCGGAGCCAGTACGGCTGCAGACGCCGGCCGGGCTGCTGACGGCCTATGACCCGAGCGCCACCGGCATCAGCGCCGATTCAAACTCTCTGGTGTTCGATAAGGAGGGCAGGCTCGCCGGCCTCAAAACGGCCGGGGAACGTATCCTCGCCAAAGCGGCGGGGGGCGCGTTCCACAGCTTTTCGCCGGCGGTGCTCTGTGCCGACGACGCGTGCTCAAGCGTCAGCCTGCCGATAAATATCCGCTTTCAGCATGACAGCGAGGCGGTGATCATATCGGACGATCAATCGGCCGCGCTTTTCAGCTTTCACGACGACTTTTTCATCCATCCCGCCGACAGGCCGAACTGCAGCCCCGCCGACTGCGCCAGCTGCAGCCTGTGCAAAAAATGATGACCGCCGGAAGGCGGCCCTTACAGCTTGAAATGGCGCCGCGTAAAAGGCGCCATTTAGTTGCAAATTATTCAGGCTTTAAAGCTCCTTTTATTTTTGAAAAGATTTTGCTTTCTGAAATAAACAGCCCTGTTAATGTAAGCAGGGTACCGAACACGGCGGCGCCGGTTATTTTCTCCTGCAAAACAATAACCGAAGTGACAACCGTTATCACCGGGACCAGATAAATGTAACCGCTGGTTTTTACCGCGCCCAATACTTTAACGGCAGAATTCCACGTTACGAAGCAAAGCGCGGATGCCCCTAATCCTAAAAACAGGATATTAAACAGATTGACCGGCTGCGTCAGAGCACTGAGGTTGGGTTTAAAATCAAATATAAATAAGGCGGGTATCATAAAAATCAAGCCATAAAAGAATATCCTCCGCGTGGCCTGAATGGTGTTATAGTGAAAGCCGCTGATTTTCTTTGTCAGGACAGAATAGGCCGCCCATACAACGGCAGCCAGGACCGCCAGTATATCCCCCAGCGGATTGAGCTGCGGACGACGGCTTCCGTTATAGCTCATCAGAAAAATCCCAATGACGGCAACAATAAAGCCTATAAAGAACTGCAGCTTCAATTTCTCTCCATTTAAAAACAGGTGAGCAAATATAGCGGTGAAAAACGGAGCGACAGAAATAATAACGCCCACGTTGGAGGCAAGGGTATAAGTCAAGGCAATATTTTCGAGCAGATAGTACAGGGTAATGCCGCATAAGCCGGCGGCGGCAAAGTACAGCTCCTGTTTACGCTCGTTCACTTTGAGCCTGTGAGGATAAATAAGCAGCAATACAATAAAGCCTATCGTAAATCGTAAAAACAATATCTCAATGGGGGAAAAGGCTCTCAGGAGTATCTTTGTCGATATGAAGGTCGTCCCCCAAATAAAGATCGTAATAAACGCGAATAAATGCCCGGTAAGCTCCTTTTTCCTGTCCACCATGAAAATCCTTTCTATACGAGGGTTCAGCTGTGCGTATCCCTGAAAATATTCAAATACTGCTTTGGCGTCAGCCCGATAAATTTCTTAAAGAAATTGGAAAAGTGACTTTGGTCGCTAAACCCTGTCCGTAAGGCCGCGGCAATGGGCAGCACGCCCCGTTCCAGCAGCTTTTTTGCCTTATCAACCCTTATCGTTTCTAAATAGCTGTACGGCGAGATGCCCTTTTGCTTTGTAAAAGAGCGCAGCAAATAATACTTGCTCAATCCGGTCAGCTTGCATAGGTCGTCCAAGGCAATGCTTTCTGTGTAGTGCTCTTCTAAATATTTACAAACGGCCCTTACCTCCGCGCTTTGCGGTAGGTCTGCTGTCAATACTTCCTGATTCGTATGTTCTTCGAGCAGCTGCTCTAAAAGGAAAAAGAAGATTTCTTCTTTTCTAAAATCTTTTTCTTCGTTCATAATCATTTGATGCAGGTCCTTCAGCAAAGAAACCAGCTCGCTGTGAAAAATCCCCTGCAGTGTAAAATAGGGCAGATACGCTTCCCCCGTGATCTCAAAGACGGCTTTGCGCATAGTATCCGGCTGGATATTGATGCAGCAATAATCCAGCGCTTCGCCGTCGATTTGCTCGCAGGCATGATTATCGCGGGGATTAAATAACAGCAGGTCTCCCGGCTCGACGGTGTATTTCCTGTTCTTGCAGTATAAATACCGCCGGCCTTTTTCAATAAACCCAATGACATAATACGCATGAAAATGATTGGGGAATTTCTGCATAATGCCTTGAAAATGATATGCTTCAACGTTCAATTCGGCATCATATTTTACAGTTCTTATTTCCGGCTCCGTAAGCGCGCCCTCCTTTCCGGACATTCAGCGTATCACAGGCGGCGGCAGTATTCTTGTATGATGTTGCCCTCTGACTTCTCAGCAAAGAAAAACAAGGCATCGCGCCATTTGAACGACACCTTGTTTTCGGATATCGCATAACTTTATTTGGCGTTTGAATGGCAAAGCTCCCTGACGCGGAGGTGCAGGTCCGCGTACGAGGACTCCGAGGAGAGCAGGACGAGATAATCCCCGGGAGCGATCACCGTGTTTTGACCGGGGACAATGTCCTTGCTGCCGCGGTGGATATTCACGATCAGCGTGCCCTCCGGCAGGTCGATATCCCCGATCCTTTTGCCGGCGGCCGCGCAGCCCAGCTCAACGGGGATTTCCACCAGGCCGCCGACCTTGTCGTTTTTGATCGTGTCCTCATTGGTTTCGATGATCCGCTCCAAAAGCGCCTCATAGATGGGCGTCACCTTCAAAAAGTCGGAGACGAACAGCGCGACAAAGGAACAGGCGGCCACCGGCAGCAGATGGACGAGGGACCCCGTCATCTCCGCCGTCAAAAGGATGCTGGTAATCGGCGCTTTGACGGAGCCGGACAGCGCCCCCGCCATCCCGCAGACGGCAAAATCGGCGATATACGCCGGCGGCAGTCCCAAATGCGTGCACGCCATGCCGAAAAGGCTGCCGGAGAGCGCGCCCACGGAGAGAATCGGCATGAAGATGCCGCCCGGAATACCGCTGCCGAAGCTGGTGCAGGTAAACACGAGTTTGGTGACGGCGAAAACGAGAAGAATAACGGCGCCGCTGCTGACGTTTTCGGCAATGTTGATGAGGTTGGCGCCGCCCCCCAGGATCTGAGGGAGAAAGAGCCCGCAGGGCAGCGTTAAAAGCAGGGCCGCTGCCGGCCCCATAAAGCGGGGCAGCCTGCGGTATAAAAGCTGAAATCGGAGCAGCGATTTGTTGAGCAGCGCGCCCACGAGCCCGGCCAGGATGCCCAAGGGGATCAGCCAGAAATACTGCGCCTCCGGCAGCTGCGGCACCGTCCTGAAATCCAGCACGGGCGTCAGGCCGAAGAAGTATTTGGAGACCACGTCGGCCGTCAGGGAGGCTGTTGTGGCCGCGATCAGAATCAGGGGCGAAAAGCTCCGGTGCACTTCCTCCAGGGCAAAAACGATGCCGGACAGGGGGGCGTTGAACGCGGCGGCAAGCCCTGCGGCCGCGCCGCCCGTGATGAGGTAATTTTCCTCCAGCTTATTCCGGCTGATCTTTTTCGCCACGGCCTGGCCGCCCGAGGCGCCGATCTGGATAGAGGGGCCTTCCCGCCCGAGGGATACGCCGAAAAGGGAGGACATGAGGCCCGCAATAAACCGGACGGCGAGGATGGAATACCACTTCAGCCGCAGCCCGTAAAGGACCTGCCCCTCGACCTGGGGTATGCCGCTCCCGGACGCCATCGGTTCCTTTTTGACGAGCCAGGCGATGAATAACCCCAGGCCCACGGCCGCCCCGACCCAGGGAACGATCGCCAGAGGGTGCAGCCTTAAATAAGAAAATATCCTGACTGAGGACGCATACCCGTATTCGATACCCAGCCGGTACAGCACGACAAGGAGCCCCGAGATCAGACCTACCAAGATGCCCTTGACCGCGCCGCTCCACTTGAGCTGGTTTAATTCTGAGAGTATTTCATGTACTTTGGACTTAATCACGAGTAAGCCTCCCAAATAAAGGTCATAAGGTTATTGTATCATCATGCCGCCGCGTACACAAAATTCCGATTGCATAAATATATACGGTAAAAGCGCCACATTGTTATCGGAACAGCTAAAAATACGCCATAAATAAGTCCGAGGCTCATTTAGGGAGCCCCGGACTGCTTATATAAAGATACGCCCTCAGGCCTTTCCCAGCGCCTGGAGGACTTTATCGGGCGTTGCCGGCGGGTCTACCCAGACGCCGATGGCGTTGTGGATGGCGGTGACGACCAGATGGGTGTTGGCCATCGAGTGGCTGATGCCGTTGGCGCCGTAAGCGCCGTTGCCGGAGCGCGTTTCCAGCAGCTCGCGGTCAACCTGGGGGACGTCGAGCATTGTCGGCTTTTTGTAGTCGATCATGTTGCTGTTGAGCTTGACGCCGGTGCGCTCGTCGTAGACATAATCCTCCAGCAGCTGGCAGCCCTGGCTGAAGTACATAACCTGGTCGATCTGGCTCTCCAGCGAGGTCCGGCGCATGACCTTGCCCGGGTCCACCACCGCGCCGAAGCGGAGAATCTCCACCTCGCCCGTTTCCGTATCCACCGCCACCTCGCAGTAGACGGTGTTCATCGTATCGAGAATGAGCCCGTTGGCGCCGGTCAGCCAGGCGGCCAGCGGCGGCCGTCCCGAATAGGTGGCGACCAGCTCCCGATTCGTGGCCTGCGCCAGGGGCGCAGATCTCTCGGGATCGGCTTTTACAAAGATTTTGCCGTCCATAATATCGAGGTCTTCCGGTTTGCAGCCCTTGAAGGGGCCCGGCTCCGGAAGCGGCGTACCCTGGAGCGGCGCCATCAGTATGAGAGGCCAGCTTTCGGCGTATTCAACGGCGGCTTCAAGAATCTGCTTTTTCAGGATGTTGGCGCATTCCTTCATGGCCCAGGAGGAGGCCGTGGTGCCGTCCGAGCCGCCGCCGACGGGCGAGAATTTTGCCCGGTAATCGAAATCGACCCTGATATCCTCGTATTCGAGGCCCAGCTCCTCCGCGACGACCATGGCGTTGGGCTCCACCATGTAGGCGCCGAAAACAGGGCCCTGCGTCGGCATGTGTACCACGCCGTCCCGGAATTCCAGCTTGCAGGCATAGCCGGAAACGGAATGGCGCACGCACAGCTGATACCGGAAGCTCGCGCCGTGCATTCTTCCGTCAGGCAGCTTTTTGGTCGTGGCTGGATGCCAGTTCCAGTCCATGAGCTTCTTACCCGCCGCCACGCACGCCTCAAAGCTCGGGACGGGGTTCGGGTCGTCCTTGGAGGCCGGGCCGTGGAGGTTTGTGCGCGTGACGTCGATGGGGTCCTTGCCCAGCTTTTCGGCGAT
This sequence comes from Sporobacter termitidis DSM 10068, assembly GCF_900130065.1. Taxonomy (GTDB): domain Bacteria; phylum Bacillota; class Clostridia; order Oscillospirales; family Oscillospiraceae; genus Sporobacter; species Sporobacter termitidis. Next base: position 213,059 of record NZ_FQXV01000005.1, on the reverse strand, counting down.
GAGGTAGATGGCGACCGTGACGACGTCCCAGTTGAAGGGGCAGTGCTGTCCAGTGACCCACATGGTGCTGCGGTTTGAATCGACGATCTCCATCTGCTGGCGGATATTTTTACATTTGATCGCGTTGTAAGGGCCGTGCTTCAAGTCGCCCACATGGCCGAAGGAGGAGCTGCCCCAGATGCCGCCGTCCGAGACGGAGTGGTCGTCAATGGCGGTGATGAGGCCTTCCTTTGTGAAACCGACCTTCAGGCGCATATGGCGCTGCTGCATAATGACGGAGTCAAACGTCTCCTCCCGGGACATGACGCAGCGGACCGGGCGCCCTGTCCTTTTTGCCAGCAGCGGCGTGATCTCCTGGGATCGCCGCAGGCCCCAGTCACAGTATTTGCCGCCCATGAACAGGCCTTCCTGTACGACGTTTTCCAAAGGCGTATCATACATGCGGCTGATGGGCAGCCGCTCGCGGACGGCGCCCTCAATGTGCAGCGTTTCGCGCTCGCCGCTGTAGCTGTCCTTTGACCACCATGCCACGGAGCCGTATGGGTTCGGCACGTGGGAGGCAAAGGCAGGTATGGTCATGTCGTATTCCACGATATCGTCGGCCTGCCGAAAGCCTTCCTCAATATCGCCCCAGCAGACGTTTGAATAGGCGACGTTGCCCTTTTTGGGCGGATTGGGGGGCGCGTTCGGGTCAGGCGCGCCGAAGACCGGCGTGGACCTGTCCTGCGGCCGGATGACAAAAGCGTCCTCCCGCCTGCCTTTTGAGAGATTCACAACGTGGGGGAGCACCTCCCACTCCACGTCGAGACGGCGGAGCGCTTCCTCGCAGATTTCCTCGGATTCCGCCACGACAATAACGGCGACCTCCGTGCCCTCCTGGTCGGCGATGTTATCCAGCCACGGCCGCAGGGTGCCCCAGTGCTCGCCGTAGCTGACGAGGTTTTTGACATCCTCGTCCTCCCAGGTGACGATATCCGCCACGCCGGGGAGCGCCCATGCCTTCGCCGTGCCGACGCGCAGGACCTTGGCGTTGGCATAGGGGCTGCGTAGGAACTTGGCGTGGAGCATACCGGGCAGCACGTAATCGATGCCGAATTTCGCCACGCCCGTGGCGAGGGCGTAGGATAAGACGCCGGGGAGGTTTGGTTTCCCAACGACTCTGAAGTTTTCGCGTTGACCGTTGACGCCAGCTAAATCAGCCATAAAACGCTCCGTTCGCCGCGATAAGACGATAAGCCCCGATGCTCCGGGGTATCGGTATGTATCGCGGCCGCCGCTTTACCGGCGGGCGGCACGCCGTAATTTCACGTTTTTCTTCATAGTACAAGAGATGCCCGAAAATAGCAAGTATTCACGGCCGCATAAAGCCGCCAAACGGGTTAAATTTGGCGGGCGGCCGTGATATAATGAATTCCATGAATTCATTATATTGCGCGTGTAAGCGCCGCGCGCTCGCGCGCTTGGATTTAAGGCCTCGCGCTCTCCGAGCGCGAATGGCCATATATCATAGCTAAAGCTATGATATAATAAGGACAGGCAGCGTCCGCCCACAGGCGGACGGACGATATTACAGTTATTTTAAGGAGGCAATGCGATGAAATTCTGCTGGAGCACATTGAGAGTAAAGAACCTGGAGGAATCGATCAAATTTTACTCGGACATCGTCGGACTTGAGGTGGTCAACAGATTCAAAGGCGGGCCCGACACGGAGATCGCGTTTTTAGGCGCGGGCGAAACGAAGATCGAACTCATCTGCAGCGGGAGCGGCGATGTGAGCGTCGGGGACGACATCTCCTGGGGCTTTGAAGTCGAGTCGCTGGACAAATCCCTCGCGCTTGTGCGGGAGAAGGGCATCAAGGTCGAGGGCGGCCCCGTTCAGCCCAACCCGCACGTCCGCTTCTTCTTCGTAAAGGACCCGAACGGCATGAAGATACAGCTGGTGGAGAATATCGCGTAAGCATAAGCAGATCAAAAGGCGGCGCTCTCACAGGGCGCCGCCTTTTGATTGTTTATTGTATGATGCCCCGCGCCAGCTTCCAGGCGAGGACCCGGAAAGCGGCGTGGTCGACCGTTTCAGCGGGCAGGGTGCCGGCTTGGGCGGCGGAGAGGAGAGACTGAAAGGCGCTCTTGTAGTCCTGCAGCAGGAGCATGTCGTTTCCGGCCAGTGCCGCCGTGACGACGGGGTCTCCGGCGCCCGCGTCATCCTTGACGGCGTCCATGGACAAATCGTCCGTCATGATGATCCCCGTAAAGCTCAGCGTCGTCCTCAGGATATTGTGCACCGCCGGGGAAAGCGACGCAGGCACGCCCTTGTCCATGCAATTGACAATGTTATGCGAGACCAGCACGCTCTCGGCCCCGGCGGCAATGCCGCTCTCAAACGGAATGAAATCGCTGTCATAAAATTCGCTGAGCGGCCGGTCGTCCACGGCGGCGCCCGTGTGTGTGTTCACGTTGCCGCCGTATCCCGGAAAATGCTTCAGCGCGGAGGAAAGCCCCGTGTCCCGCGTGGCCGCCACCACGGCCTGGACATAGTCGCCCGTCGCCGGCGCCGCCTGGCCGAAGGTCCGGGCATAGATATAATCCTTGGGGTTCGTGGAGATGTCGGCCACCGGCGCGAGATTCATATTCAGGCCCAGACTTTTCAACAGGGCCGCTTTTTTCTGCGCGTCGGCGCGGATGGCCGCCATGCCGCCGCTTTTGTACACGGCCTGGGGAGAGGTAAATTTGTGGGCGGCCAGATTCTTGTTGCCGCTGATTCTGACCACGGTCCCGCCCTCTTCGTCGGTGGATATCATCATCGGGATTTTCGCGGCCTTCTGATAGTCGCCGATCATTTTGACCACGCCGTCCGCCGTCTTACCCTGAAAGTCGGCTTCATATAAAACGAGGCCGCCGGGCTGATAGCTTTTGATGAAGCCGGCGGCGTCCTCCTGAGGGCAGCGCACCAGCAGCATCTGTCCGATCTTCTCTTCCAGCGTCATCGACTGCAGCATGACGTACGCCGCGTCATAAAAGTCCTCGAAAATGCCATGGTCCCGCCAGCCCGCCGGGATAGCGGATACCGCTTCCGACGACGACGGGGAAGGCGGTGGCTCGGGAGACGGGGAAAGCGAAACGGCGGGGCTTTGGGCGGTGCTGGCGCCTGTCGCGGAGGCGCCGGGGGTTTCGTCTGCCCGGCGCGCGCCGCAGCCGGCCGGCAAGGACAGCAGCAGGAGCGCCGCCAGTACCAGTGCCGGTACGCGGAATGCGTAAAAACCTTTTTTCATTGTTGCCTCCGTCAGTCGTGTTTCTGAAGTATATTATACCAAGTTTTGACGCGTCTTTACACATTCGGCGGCAATGTCGGAGGAGACACCCGCGGCGCCGCGGCATATGAGTGTATTGAGCCGTCTGCATCATTCAAATAAAGGAGACATGGCGCATGGAATACGTTTATGCGGTAAACAAGGAGGAAAAGCCTGTTTCCGGCAGTTCGCCGTCCGGCCGGGAAGAGAAACCGAGCGCCAGAAAAGAGAAGAGGCCTTTGACAAATGAGGAGCTGGAGCTGCGTGAAAGAATGAAGGAAGAAGAGGCCCGTCTCCGGGCGCAGTTCATGTTCGGCTGGTATTATTGATTGTGTCCTGCGCGTATCGCCGCCGCCTGGCGCGACCGCGCGAAAAGCGGAAGAAGAGAAAGGTCGTCGATGAGCATCATTATCCTCTCAATCATACTATCCATCGGCTATTTGATAAATCGCTGCAAGCGAGCGATAAAAAAGCGCCTCGAAATGAGGCGCTTTTCCTATGGCCGGGTATAGGCGCTTTCCGTTACGAACGCGCACCAGTTATCGGCGTATTGCAGCAGCAGGGTCAGGGGCGTCTCGTGCCTGGCGACGCTGCGGTTGTCTTCCACATACTGCCCGTCGTGGTAGACGATGGCCTGCGCCTCCTCTTCGGACAGGGGCAGGTGAGGGAGCGCCAGATACAGGCTCCGGACCGGAACGCTCAGATACGTCAGATCATTGTTGAACCGGTACGGCGCCCAGCCTGGGTGCCCGTACCGGTTCTGGCGTTCCGCCGGCAGACCGGCAAGATACTGGGGGCTTCCGGGCATGCCCGCCTTGCCGAGATCGTGAAGCAGGGCCACGATGACGCAGCTTTCGTCCGAAATGCCGGGCGCCAGGGCGTCCTTTATTTTCAGCATCGTCTCCGCCACGTTGCAGGAGTGCTCCAGCAGGCCGTGCTTTTTTGACAGATGAAAGCGCGTACTGGCGGGGGCCGTCAGCCATTCCGTTTTGCTTTCAATAAAGTCGCACAGGGCCTTAAAAGCGGCTTTCCTTTCGACAACCTTTTCTTTCAGGGCGCCATACCGCCGCATCAGCTCGGCGGCGGCTTTTGAATCTTTCGGCACAATTCATCACATCCTTGTATTTTTCCCGGCGGGGAATGGAGAGGGCGGGTGCCGCCGCATGCAGTTATTATTGCCGCCGCGGCGGAAATTAAGGCAGCCAAGCACATCCGCCCGGTATATAATCGAGGTAAAATATGGCCAGGCAAGAGGAGAAATCCACATACTTTAAATAAAAATACCGGCAGCCAGCTGATGGGATATCCGCTGACTGCCGGTATCTGTTCAAAGCCGTTTACAAAATTCGCTTGTATCCTGCAAAGCTTTACGATATTCAAATACAGAATAAAATGCTGACGGCAAGCACAAAGCCGTTCACTCCGCCCGGCGGAGGGCGACCTCGACGAGGTTGGAGTGCTGGGGATTGCCCTTGGCCAGAGGGGTGGGGCGCAGGGTGGTCAGGACGTTGATGCAGCCGCCCAGGTCGGTCCCATCCAGTCCCGGCCTGTACCAGGCGCCCTGCGGCATGGCCACGGCGCCGGGGACGATCCTGTCGGTGATGTGCGCCTTGAGGTACGCCTTGCCCCGGCCGTTCCAGACGGACACCTCGTCCCCGCTGGTGACACCCCGGACAGCGGCGTCCTCCGGGTGCATCCAGAGCACCTGCTCTTCTCCGGCGTCCAGGGGATCGGCGTGGAAGTGGATCGAATGGCAGCGCGTCTTCATGTGCCAGGCGATGAGCTGCAGCGGATACTGCGCGCGCTTTTCGTCCGCCGGCCCCTCGAAGCTGGGGACGTACTTTGGAATAGCCGGGATATCGTCCGGCTGGCTCATATCGTGCAGCCGGGGAGAAAATATCTCAATTTTCCCCGAGGGCGTCGGGAATGGATGGTTTGCCGGGTCGCGGACCTCGTTTTCAAACGCCACAAAGCTTTTGTTGTTTTTATACTGCCAGCCGCCCGACTGTTTAAACACGTCGTAAGGCGGCAGTTCTTTTTCTTCCAGGCGGACCTCTTCGTAGCTGCCGCGCAGCCAATCCGCCGCCGTTGCGTGTCCCTTGGTAAAATCCCCCTTCAATCCAAGCCGCCCGGCCAGCTCGCTGAGCCAGCCGTATTCGAAGCGTGATTCAAAGAGCGGCGGAACGGCCCCGCTGTTGTACAGCAGATAGTTGCCCTGGTCCCACGGCGAACAGATGTTTTCCGTCTCAAACAGGGAGGTGCCCGGCAGGAGCAGGTCGGCAAATTTCGCGCTGGGGGTCATAAAGACGTCAGAGCAGACGATAAACTCGCAGAGCGAGTCGTCCGCCAGTATTTTTGCGGTGGCGTTGACGTCGCTGTGCTGATTGAGCAGCGCGTTGCCGGCCAGATTAAAAATCATTTTAACGGGTGCGGGCAGGTGCCCGGCGCCTCGGACGCCGTCCTTTGCCGTCAGCGCCGTGCCTCGGGCGACAGCATCCGTCCAGAGGAAGGACGGGATGGACAGACCCAGCGGATTCGCGGCGATCCCGGCGGATGGCAGGCGGTGCTGGCGGACGTGTCCCAGCCCGGCCGCGTTGCCGCCCCGCACGCCCACGTTGCCCGTCAGGCAGGCGAGCATTATGAGGCCCCGGACGGCCTGCTCGCCGTTGCCGTGGCGCTGATAGCCCAGACCCGGCAGCAGCGCCGCCGGCTTGCTGCGCGCGTATTCCCGCGCGAGCCCCGCGATGACCTCGGCGGGGACGCCGGTGATTTTCGATGCCCACGCCGGCGTTTTCGGCACGCCGTCGGACCGGCCCAGGCAGTAGTCTGCATAATTTTCGGCGTCTTTATAGCCCTCGGGCATATGGCCGCGGTCAAAGCCCAGGCAGCAGGCGTCCATGAAGGCCTGATCCTGCAGGCCCTCCGTCAGGATGACGTGGGCCATCGCGTCGATGAACGCGCCGTCGGTCGTCGGGCGGAGGCCGATCCACTCGTCGGCGTACAGCCTGGCGGAGTCGCTGTACCGCGGGTCGACCGCGATGATCCGGACGCCCTCCTTCCTGGCGCGCATCAGCTCCCGGCGCGTCATCGGATTGAAGATCGTCTCCAAAGGGTTGTGCCCCCAGAGGATGATGAGTTTTGAATCCGGGAGCGTGTCGGAGGTGCTGCCGGTCTGCAGCGTCCCGTAGACGTAGGGCGTTGCGATTTCGGCGCAGGCCGAGCTGTAGGTGTTGTACAGTCCGAGATACCCGCCGTCCAGCGCCAACAGGTGCCGCGCCAGCTTGTCCCCGCGCATAACGCCGGCAACGCCGGTGGCATAGTTGACATAACGCGAAGCGGGGCCGTAGCGGTCCTTGATGTCCTTCATTTTAAAGGTCAGAACATCCAGCGCTTCGTCCCACGAAATCCGCTCAAAGCGGCCTTCGCCGCGCCGGCCGGCGCGCTTCATCGGATAGCGCAGGCGCGACGCGTTCAGGTACGTCTGCCGGTAACCGGCGCCGCGCACGCAGGGAAGCTGCGCCTCGCCGGACACTTCGGGCTTCTGCCTGCCGCCGTCGAGGCGCAGGACGGCGCCGTCCTGCACCCGGGCGTAAAACAGGCACCGCCCGCCGCAGTTATTCGTCCCGGAGACCGGTACCCGCCTTAACGGCGGCTCTTCAAGCTCTTCCGGGCCTGCGATATCAAACAAAGCCGATAGGAATTCTCTATCCTCCGGGAGCTGGACTGGCGGTACAGACGTCCGCGCCGACCCCAGAAAGGACAGGTCCGCCCGGAGAAACGCCGCGAAATAGTCACTGAGGGCCGCCCAATAGCCGCCGGCCATTTGTGCCTGAAGCATGCTGCGGAAAGACTCCCCGAAGGTGCGCAGGTGCGCGCGGAGAAACTCCTCCTGATCGTTAAAAGAGTCCGTGCCCGCCGTGATCAGATGGTACATAAAGGCGGTCTCAACGCCGATATGGTCCTCCAGCTGGCAGGACGCCGCGCGGAGCCTGACGCCCCGGCGCCTGTAGTGCTGTTTGACGCGGCGCGTCGTCTCGTTCAACAGGACGCCGCGCTCGATAAAGGACGATTCCCACAGCGGCAGAAACCGCCCGTCCGTACCCTCAAAGAGCGCGGAATACTCGCCGCCCAGCGCTGCCCAGCCCTTGTCGTCCAGCGCCGCCGCGCCGGAAAGCGCTTTGCAAAGCGCCGCCACGTCCGGCCGGTCATCCCCGGTCTGCGCTCCGGCGGCCACGCTCAGAAAGTGCCGGACCAGCGCCCGGCTCGGTTTATAAAGAAACGACAGGGCAAAAAATCGGTAGTGCTCGGCCCTGTAATCTATAACTGATTTCGATGGATGCGCCATGAAATGTCCTCCCGGGAAAATGCAAGCCAATATAGCGACACACCGCCGCCGGGACGAATTCTATATCCGCCCGTTCCGGTATATGCTTTTACTATTCAGTTAAACCGTAAAGCGCGCAAAAGTCAAGCATGGACCTTGCCCTCATTATTCTTGAATATCAGGCGGCGGGGCGTATAATGTACTTATTATACCAATTTAAGGGAGGAAGCATATTTATATGGAACCGAGGACAAGGGCGCGGGCCTCGGCGGAGGAGACGCAGCGGGAGCGGGACAACCGCCGGGTTGCCTGCAGGGCGGCCGCCGAGAGCATCGTGCTGCTGGAAAACAGCGGGGTATTGCCGATGGTGCCCCAGAAGCTCGCGCTGTACGGCGCCGGGGCCGGCATGACCGCCAAGGGCGGCACAGGCAGCGGCGAGGTCAACGAGCGTCATTCCGTCAGCATCCTCGAGGGGCTGGAGAAGGCCGGCTACACCATCGCCACGAAAAAGTGGCTGGACGATTACCGGCGCAGCTACAGAAGGGCGCTTTTAAAGGGGCTCAAATCCGGCGCGCTTGGGGAGGAGGACCTCCGGCGCTGCTGCCGCAATGTGCTGAGCAGCATCCTGCGCAATGCGCCGGCGGCCGAAGCGACCAAAGCTCCGGCGCGAGACCCGGGGTAGAAGCACAGCCGCGATGTCATAAAAACGCGTCGTCCGACGCGCTGAAAGGAGAAGAGCCATGATTCAAAGCAAGCTGTTTGTCGATCTGCTCGACGCACCGTATTCCCGCAGGGGCTCCTATCTCGCTTTTGCCAACGATAACGCCGGGGAAAACCTGTTCGGAAAATGCACGCTCTGGCTGTGCAACTGCAGGATCCTCGGCGGGGGCGTGGAAAGCTTCAACACGCCCAACGGCTTCCGCCAGGTGAAGCTGGAGGCTGTGAAGAATGGGAAGGCGCTGCCCTGCGTCATCTCAACGACACCCTACGAGGTGATTTTGGAGACGAACCACGGCGCGGTGCGTTTCTGTATCGGTGCGCGGCGGCTCGTTATGTGCACCAGCACAGACGGGATCAGCCTGAGGATTACGCCGACGCTGAAGTTCCTGTCGCCGGGCATTGTGAACCTGCTGGACGGCGAGGGCGCGTATCTTGTGGATTTCCGGGCGTCCCGGCTGCTGGTGAAGCCCCTGGGGGGTACGCTGAAAGCATATCCGGCGTATCTGGAGCTGAGCCCGGATCAAAACGGCGATATCCGGCTGGCCCTTGAGGACTTCATGGTCGATCCCGAACCGCGTCCACGGGCGGACTATCCCTCCTATGAAGACTGCGTCGAATCGGTCAAAGCGGACTTTGACGATTTTTGCGCCCGCGTGATGCCGGGTCTTCCCGCCGCCTTTGAGCCGAAGCGCCTGCAGGCGCTCTGGTACACCTGGAGCATGATCGTGGAGCCGGACGGCGAGTCGGATTATCGGCACACCATGGTGAAGATGGTGCACGGCATCTTTGAGGCGGCCTTCGTCTGGCAGCAGCCCATGCAGGCCGTCTGGCTGTCGCGGGACCCGGAGCTTGCGTGGGAGGTTTTCTGCTCCGGCTTCGACCATCAGGATAAAAACGGCCGGCTGACGGACGCCCTGGGCTTTAAGGCGCTCCCCAACGAGGGGCTGAAGCCGCCGGTGCACGGCCTCATGCTGCTCTGGCTGATGGACAACGGCAAGCTCGCCGACGTTCCCGCCGAGAGCAAGGAGCGGGTACTGGACGGGCTCATCCGGTGGACGGAGTACTTTTTCAAATTCCGGGACAAGGACAAGGACGGCCTGGCGGAATTCCAGAGCCTCATCGAAACGGGCTGGGAAGATGCGCCGTACTTTAACGTCGGCTTTCCCTGCGCCAGCCCTGACCTGAACGCGCTTCTGGCCGCGCAGATGGACGCCGTGGCAAGGCTCGGGCGGGAGGTGGGCCGGCCCGAGGCGGAGTGCGCCGCCTGGGAGGCGCGCGCGGACGCGCTGACCCGGAAAATCGTCGAGAAATTCTGGGACGGCGAACGCTGGTTTGCGTTCAATGCCGAAACGGGGCAGCGGTCGGATTCCGCCACCATCCCGCTTTATCTTCCGCTGGTGCTGGGGAAAAAGCTGCCGCAGGAGGTTATTGATAAAAGCCTGGCTTATATTTTCGGTCCCGACGGCTTCGACACGCCCTACGGCCTGGCGACGGAAAGCCCGGCCAGCGATTACTTCGCCCACGGTTTTACGAAGGGCAGCGTCATCACACCCGCTGAATTTCTCATGTGCCTGGCCTTTGAGGCCTGCGCGCGGAGCGACCTGGCCCGGGCCGTGGCGGTAAAGTACTGCGCGGCGCTCAGGGAGCACGGTTTTTTCCACATACACAACGCCCTGACCGGCAAAGAGGACCGCAGCCTGACAGCCTTTGGCGAGCGCGGCCTGTTCTGGTCGGCCTGGTCGTCCTCCTGCTACTTCTTCCTGGCCGACCGGTACGGGGCGAGGGCGTTATAAGTTATAAAATGATTGGGGGTATGTGCAGAGATATGGTTTTCAGGCGGGGAACTGTACAAACGGTCCGGAGGAAATTATTCAAAATAGGAAAGAAGTGACGGAAATGAGCGTACCCGAATTTGACAGCAGGGAACTTGTCATTGTGCGCGAAGACCCGGGCATGTGGGGGCTGCCCCCAACGCCGGTGTACTCCTATCCGTGCTCCATGAAAGAGGCAATGAAGGCGGCCTACAGAAAAGAGCCTTACTGGCAGATGTTCGGCGTCGACCAGAAGATGATGACGCCGGCCGTGATCCCCGATAACGCCGCCCGGGCGTTTGTGTTCGAGGCCCAGAAATTCGAGCCGGTCACGGACGGGACCGTGCCGGATATGTTCGGCATCGAATGGGAGTTTGTCCCGGCCGTCGGCGGTTCGATGGTGCGCCCCGGAAAGCCCTTTGCCGAGGACGCGGGCGCGCTGCTTCAAAAGCTCGTCTGGCCGGACCCCGCCGCGTGGGACTGGGAGGGCAGCGCCAAAGCAAATAACGAGACGTACTTAAAAAGTGAAAATTACAACACCATTACGTTCCTCACCGGCTGGTTTGAACGGCTGATCTCCATGCTGGACTTTGAGGGCGCGTTGATGGCGCTGTACGACGAGGACCAGAAGGACGCCGTGAACGAGTTCTTCGTCAGGCTGTCCGATCTGTACATCGATATTCTGGGCCGCTGCATCGAAGCCTATCCGGAGGTGGACGGGTTTTCCATCCACGACGACTGGGGCTCCCAGAAGGAGACGTTTTTCTCCCCGGAGCTCTGCGCCGAGATGATCGTACCGCACATGCGCCGCGTGACGGACTTCCTGCACGGCAAGGGCAAATCCTGCGACTTCCACTCCTGCGGGCAGAATCTTCGCCAGGTGCCGAACATGATCGCCGCCGGCTGGGACTCCTGGTTCCCCCAGACCATCGTCGACACGCAGAAGGTCTACGAGCTGTACGGTGATAAAATTCTCGTCGGCGTGGACCCGAAGATCAGCAGGGAGAACAAGACCGACGAGGAGCTGCGCGCCGAGGCCAAAAGCTTCGTCGACAGATTCATGCAGCCTGGCAAGCCCTGCTTTTTCCACTACACAATGGATTGCTGCACCCGCTCGTTTCGCGATGCGCTGTACGAATACTCGCGCAGGAAAGCGGCTTCGGCAGCGCGCCAATAAGGACATTCGGCAAAAAACGGGCTGATAGATTTCAGCCCGTTTTTGATATATTGACTTCTTCTTCACAGCCCGTCTCGGCACTCGGCTGCCGCGGGCTTCCCTTGCCCACCAGCATGGTCTTCAGCCGCTGGAGCGCGTCGTTATATTTCAAAGACCGCAGATTTGGAAAGGCCTTGACGAGGCGCATGTTTTGAATGCGGCTCAGGCTGAACAGCGCTTTAATGCGATCGTTGTAAAAATCGCTTTCCTCAAATCTGCTCAGCAGAGCGTCTCTCAGCTCGCCGGCCCATCTTGTATGGGGCTCCAAAAAGCCGTTGATCGCCGCCTGTATTTCCTTCAGCCTGTCGTTCAGCTTCACGAGATGCCGCACAGTCACGTATAAGTCCGCCAGGACGAGCACAAACAAACCAATCGCCAGGGCAAGCTGCAGCCAATCCGGCAGCCGGTCGATCAGGCCGCCGGCAAGAGGGTGGATATATTTGATCAGCAGCACGGACAGCGCCCCGAAAACAACGGCGCCCAAGAGACTGACCCGGCCCTTCAGGTTGAACCGGTATTTTGAATAATCCCACCATTTCGCGTTGAACAGCCTTTCAAGCAGCACGGCGGTGATATATTCGACCGTACAGGTCAAAAGCATGCCGGCAAGGTACAGGACGAGGACATTGTCCGTCCTGTGGTCCAGTACGAGGATGGAGGCCAGGGCGCCAAAACCGTACACGGGGCACAAGGGGCCGTTCAGGAAACCGCGGTTGACAAGGCGGCGGTCATGCAGCGAGCAGACGGCGGACTCGTAAAACCACCCCAGAAAACTGTAGGCGATAAACCATAAAAAGTATTTTACCGTCATTTTCAGCCGGCGGCGGTTTCCGCTTCAACAGCTATTTCAGACTCTTCGGCGTGTACCGCGCAGCCAGCGCACCCGGCGCACCCGGCGCAGGTGTGGGATTCGCCCCACAGCCGGTCCGCGGTCACGGCCCATTTTTCCGCGGCGCTCATGCACTTGCCGCCAAGTCTTCGTACGTCTTCCGGCGCGCTGAAATCGGTCGACGCCGCGCCGGCTGCTTCCACCATCTCTATGAGACGCGTCGGATTATCCAGCAGCGGGCAAGGGCGCAGGTGGTTGCCGTTGAAGGGCTGATTTTTATGGTATTGCATAAACAAGGGGGATTTCAGCGCCTCCAGCAGCGTCTTTTTGTAAATGCTGGAGTCGGCGTAGTGGATAAAAGCGCAGGGCTCGATGTCGCCCGCGGCGTTGATGTGCAGGTATCTGCGTCCGCCGGCGATGCAGCCCTGGGTATATTCGCCGTCGTTCCAGAAATCCATGGTGAACAGCGGCTTTGTCTGGCGGAAATGGCGGATCTGCCGGTACATGAACTCGCGCTGCTCCGGCGTTACCATCAGATCGGGCACGGCGTGGGCGCCCACCGGCATATAGGTAAAAAACCACGCGAATTTCGCGCCCTGGTCGACGAGGAAATCAAAAAATTCCTCGCTGCCGATCACCTCGGTGTTATACCGCGTATAGCAAAGGGAGGCGCCAAAGATGAGTTTTTTCCGCTTGAGGAGCGTCATCGCGCGGACGACCGCCTGATATGTGCCCTCGCCCCGGCGAAAGTCGGTCGCCTCCTCAAAGCCCTCGATGCTGATGGCGGGAATGAAATTTTTAACGCGCAGCATCTCGTCGGTAAAGGCCTCGTCGATCAGCGTGCCGTTGGTGAACGCGAGAAACTGGCAGTCGCTGTGCTTTTCACAAAGGCGTATGATATCGGCTTTGCGTACGAGCGGCTCCCCGCCGGAGTAGATGAAAAGATATACCCCCAGCTTTTTTCCCTGACGGATGATGTCGTCCAGCGTTTCATAGCTCATCGACAGCTTGTTGCCGTATTCGGCCGCCCAGCAGCCGGTGCATTTGAGATTGCAGGCGGAGGTGGGGTCCATCAGGATCGCCCACGGGATGTTGCAGCCGTATTTTTCGCGGCTGGCCGCCTGTAAAGGGAAGCCGATGAAGTTTTCGTTCAGTATGAAGTTATTAAAAAAAGCCCGCCGCACACCTGGGGCGACGTCAGGCCACATGCTGAGAATCAGTTTGTACCAGTTGTTGTTTTTATCTTCGATGGCCGCACGGCATGTTTTGCGCTGTTTTTCCATGGTATTCTTTCTGTCCATGCGGTCTACCAGATTCATAAGTCTGGGAATATTCTTTTCGGGATTGGAATTCAGATAGCCATATGCCAGCTTCATTCCCGCGGTACCGATTATCTTGTTCATGATACGGCCTCCAATTAAAATTATCTATGGTGAAGTGTACCATATCGAATTTTATGAGTATTTAGACAAAAGTAGCATATGTAAAAAAACTTGACATATGCGGCTGTCTGTCAATAGAGACCGTTTCGGCATCGGGATATATTTTATGATATAATAAATTCTAAAAATTCATTATATCGTGCATGCGAGCGCTGCGCGCTCACGCGCTTAGATTTAAAGGCCTCGCGCTCTCCGAGCGCGAACGGCCATATATCATAGCTTTTTAAAGCTATGATATAATGAATTCCAGACATTGAAAAAGCGATGATTATTTCGTTTTTCGAAAGGAGCTGGCTGATGTTGGAGATGGAACACCGGCTTGTCAGGCAGACGATCAATATTGCCGTCAGCAAGGCGATGGAGGATATGAAAAGCAATACGCGGCGAAGCATCAGAAATCTGATCGATCTGGGTCTGCTTTTTTCAAACGGCGAAAACCAGGAGTGGTTTTTCAATACGGCGAAAAAAATCGCCGCCAATCCCGGGAACCCTTACAACGCGCTGGTGGCGCGGATGGTTTCCAACGTGAATAACGACGCGATTAAAAAGGTCGGCCTGAATCTGGGCTACAGCAGCCTGATCTACGGGGCCGGCAAGCTGCGAAAAAAGCGGGATTCCTTTGGGCTGCCCCTGCCGTGGCTTTTGATATTCGACATTTCCGACCCCGGCCCCGATTATTTTCATCAGATGGGGCAGCTGATAAAAGAAGGGCGGGAGCTGGGGATTTATACCTATATCGCCTGTCCGCAAAACAAGGGCGACATCCCCGCCGTATGCGATATTGCGAAAAGCTTCGAGGAATGCCTGTTCATCTTAAAGGTATCCGCCGCCCTGATCTCTGAAAAAACAGCGGAAGCGCTCGGGAAAATCCATAACGCGGTGGTCTCCGTACAGTCGGACGGCCCGGATTTTGACCGCGGAGATATTGGCGAGGCGCACCGGCTGCTGAGAAAAAACCGCTGCCTGTACGGTTACCATGTCCGCTACAATGAGGACACCGCAAAGCTGGTGACCGCCCCGGAATATATCGGCGCCGCCATCGGCACCGGCAGCCTTTTCGGCGTGTATATCGCCGAGGAAGGCGTCCCGGAGGCGTGCAGGGATGCCGTGTACGACTTCGCCTGTCATACGCGGGGAGAGCGGGGGCGGCCCCTGCTCACTTTCGAGTGGCAGCGCGACATACAAAATATCAACCAAAAGATTTTCTCCGACGGCGGCAGCCTGCCTGCCAACCTGACCCAGTGGCTTTACGGCGCGTACATCAGGGCAAAAGACGTGCTGACGAAACCGTTGCTGGAAATACTGCGCGGTATGCGGCCCTGCGGCGCGGACTAAAGGTCCGGCGTGGCACGATCCTCCGCCGGCGTCTCCCCGGGCTGCCCCTCCAGCTCATGAAGAATGCTCCCGTCAAAGATGCCGCGGAGCTTCGCGATATACGCCCCCGGGTCCTCCTTCATGCCGTCGTTGGCCCACCGGACCATCATGCCGACGCAGGCGGTCGATATGAATTCCACGACGAAGCCCCATTTCTCTTCCGTGAATTCCCGGCGGTGGGCGTTTTCTATGACGGATATGGAGATATCGCGGATATAATCGTGCAGATATTCCTGAAAGGAATTTTGCCCGGTGGTGTTGAGGGCGTTGATATAAAATGCCTTGTTCTGCTGCATATAACGGCACAGATCGGCCAGACCGTCCATCCAATGCTCCACATTGCCGCAGGTACTGATGAAACGAGCGGCCTCGGTATAATAAATCCAGTTCATCAGGTCATACTTGTCTTTGAAATGATAATAGAACGCCTGCCTTGTCAGTCCGCAGTCATCCACAATATCCTTCACGGAAATTTTGCCGAAGTCTGTCTTTGTCATCAGCCTTTTTAAGGCTTCGGCAAAAGCCAGCCTCGTTATATTTGAATCGGACATGAAACCCCCTCCCGTTATGAGAGCGCCTGAGAGAAATTTAGCATAACCTCCCGCCGCTGTCAAACGCCGAGGCAGCGTTGCGCTCTGGCCTATCGGCGTTTTTTTCTCTTTATTTTATTATGAAAAAAGAATATAATATCTGAATCAGCCTGGTTTTTCTCTTGTAAGATATCGAAAAGCGCCCGGCGCCAAAGGCGGCCGGAAATTATGAGGAGGGAAATGCATGGGGAATAAGCTGACGTTTACCATGGAAAATTATCTTGAAGCGGTCTATGAGCTTTCAAATGAAATAACCGGCGCACGGGTATCCGATATCGCCGAGCGGCTGGGCGTTACAAAAGCCAGCACCAACAGCGCCATGGCGACGCTGTCCGACAAGGGCCTGATCAAAAACGAAAAATACGGCGAGATTTTCCTGACGCCGGAGGGGCGGGAGCTGGCCGAGTTCACCTCGAATAAACACCATACTATCCAACAGTTTTTTATGGATGTGCTCAAATTGGACTTCAACACGTCCGACACGGACGCCTGCGCCATCGAGCATGTGATCAGCAGCGACTCCATCCGCGCCATGCAGGAATTTATGAGCGCGTACAGGAGCACTCAGGCACCGGCGGCGGAATAGGTCTTTCGGCGGCGATACTGTCTTGACAAACGGGATAGGGTTTGCTATTATGTAAATGTTAGAAACCTCTAACTTAATGTTAGACAATTCTAACATTAATCCCTGCGGCAGGGCAATTGAGAAAACCGTAATGCCTTTAAAGGAGGGCGTGGATGGAGCAGCTTCTCGTCAGATATTGTTCTCCGACGTTGGCGGGCATCAAGACGGCAGGATTATTCAATTACGCCTTTTCGGACAAGGACGGGTTGGAGCGGAGCCTCGCGGCATGCGGCCGCCTGCTGAACGGCAAAGGGGTCTTCATCGAGGCGCTGAAGGTCGAGGGGTTCCGCGCCCTGCTTTACGTCTACAGGAAATCGCGGCTGGAAGAGGACCTGCGAAAGGACGGCGTGCCGGAATTCCTGTCCCGGTACGGATATCGTTCCGGTGCTGCCGCCGATTGTCTTGCGCATTTAAAGCGCCGCTTTGACGCCGGCGGGGAATTCCCTCATGAAATTGGCATCTTTCTGGGCTATCCGCTGGAGGATGTCACAGGTTTCATCGAAAACGCCGGCCAAAACAGCAAATGCATCGGCTGCTGGAAGGTTTACAGCGATGAATATACGGCGACGGCGCTGTTCGAGAAATATAAAAAGTGCCGGTGCATCTACGAAAAAATGTTTTCCTGCGGCAGGTCGGTTTCACAGCTGACCGTTGCCGCCTGATCAATAATTTCAACGAAAAGAGGTAATTTTCATGGGTAAAATCGCGGTCGTCTATTGGAGCGGCACGGGTAACACCGAAAAAATGGCCAGCCTTGTCGCCGAGGGCGCAAAGGCGGCGGGTACCGAAATCACAATATATCCATCGTCGGAATTTTCCGCCGGTTTGATGGATTCATACGACGCGGTCGCGTTTGGTTGTCCGTCCATGGGAGCCGAGCAGCTGGAGGAGACGGAATTCGAGCCGCTGTTTTCTTCTTGCCGGAGCAAGCTGCGTGGCAAAAAGATCGCGCTGTTCGGCTCCTACGGCTGGGGCGACGGAGAATGGATGAAGGACTGGGAGAAAATGTGCGCCGACGACGGCGCGATTCTGGCCGGCGAGAGCGTCATATGCAACGAAGCGCCCGACGAGGAGGCGAGCAAGGCCTGTGTCGCGTTAGGCAAAGCTCTCGCGTAGCTTGCCGGCGAACCCGCCGGCCCAAACTGTCGGAAAAGGCTGGATTCTGGCTGGCGGCGGATTTCATTTCTGCCGCCAGCTGCTTTCAAAGCCGGCGAAGCGGGCTTTTCTCCGGCTGTTCAGCGCCGCCACTTCAGCAGCAGGGAGGAATTGATGATCACGGCGACAGAGCCGGCGTTATGTACGAGCGCGCCCAGAACCGGGGTCAGTATCCCGGAGATCGCCAGGATGATGGCGACGGCGTTCAGCGCCATGGAGGCGGTCAGGTTGATCCTGATGGTCCGCATCGTCTTTTTCGCCAGCTTCAGCAGATGCGGGATTTCCCGGATATCGTCGCCCACAAGGACGATATCGGCCGCGTCGATGGCGATGTCGCTGCCGATGCCGCCCATGGCGATGCCCACGTGGGCGGCTTTCAGCGCCGGCGCGTCGTTGATGCCGTCGCCCACCATGCAGACGGGCTCGCCGCCCTTCTGATACGCTCGGATCGTTTCCAGCTTATCCTCCGGCAGGCAGCCGGCGCGCATGTCCGCGATGCCGGCCAGGCGCGCCACATGGGACGCCGTTTGCGGCGCGTCGCCCGTGAGCAGAATTGTCTGAACGCCGGTTTGATGAATGGCCTCCACGGTTTTTGCCGCGTCGGACCGCAGCGTGTCGGACAGGGCCAGCATGCCGGCGGCGGTTTTGTTCCGCGCCAGGTAAATCACGGTGCTGCCCTCCGCCTTCGCCTCGGCGGCGGCCTGAACAAGCGCCTCCGGCAGGGGGATATCCTGTTCCGCCATCAGCGCCTCGTTGCCGGCAAATATCTCCTGATTGCCGACGGCGGCGTACACGCCGCGCCCGGCCAGCAGGCGGAAATCCTCCGGCTGCGCCGGCAGGCGTCCGCCAGTCTGCCTGTAATAATCGACGACGGCTTTGCCCAGCGGGTGCTCAGAGCGCAGCTCCGATATGGCGGCAAGTCCCAGCAGCGCGTCCTCGTCCAGCGCCGGGTCGCAGCTCCGGATTTTTGTCACGGCGGGCTTGCCGTAGGTGAGCGTGCCGGTTTTGTCAAACGCGATGCGCCGGACCTGCGCCAGCCGCTCCAGGGCGTCTCCTACCCGGACAAGAATACCGTATTTAGTGGCGTTGCCGATGCCGGCCATGATGGCCGTGGGCGTGGCCAGCACCAGGGCGCAGGGGCAGAATACGACCAGTATGGTCACCGAGCGGATGATTTCTCCGGTCGCCAGCCATGTGACGAAGGCGGCCAGCAGCGCGGTGACCACGATCCAGGTCGCCCAGCGGTCGGCGATGCCGACGATTTTCGCCTTTCCGGCGTCGGCCGATTCCACCAGCCGGATCATCCGCTGCAGGGCGCTGTCCTCCCCGACCTTCTGCGCGACCATATCGAAGGTGCCAAATTGATTGACCGTTCCGCTGTATACCTCGTCGCCCGCGCTCTTGTCCACCGGCAGCGACTCGCCCGTCATGACCGATTGGTCGATGGAGCTTTGCCCCGCGACGATGGCGCCGTCCACGGCGACGGTCTCTCCGGCAAGCACCCGGAGAATATCGCCGGGCTTGACCTCCTCGGCCGGAACGACCGTTTCCTCCTCGCCGCGGACGACTCTGGCGACAGTCGGCGTCAGATGGACCAGCTTCTCGATCCCGGCCCGGGCCTTGGCCACCGTCCTGCTCTCCAGCCAGGCGCCGAGGGCCATGATAAAGGCCACCTCGCCGGCCGCGAATACCTGCCCGATGGCGACGGAAGCGATCAGCGCGATGGAAACAAGGACGTCCGCCTTGATATCGAATTTCGTGACAAGGCCGACAACGGCCCCCTTGACGATCGGGATGCCGCACAGCACAATGGCGAGCCACGCCGCGTCCACGGGCAGCTTTCCAAGGTCAAAAAAGCTGACGATCAGCGCGGGCAGGGAAACGGCTAGAAACAGGACGGTTCGTTTTTCCTCGTCCTTAATCAGATCAGGCATTGGTCCAACTCCTTCGGTATACATATGGGGGTATATGTATTATACCTATGGGGGTATATGCTGTCAACAAAAAAAGGCAGCCGCTCCCGCCGGAGCAAGCTGCCTCTTGTTTCTGTTCTTTAATTATGTCATTCTTGAAAAATGCTCGATAGCCTTTGCAAAATCCGCGATGGTTTTGTCGGCGTCGCCGTGCTCGATACCCTCCCGGACGCAGTGGTTCAGGTGGCCTTCCAGAACGACCTGCCCCACTTTCTGCAGGGCGCTTTTCGCCGCGTTGATCTGTATCAGTATGTCTTCGCAGGGGAGATCCTCGTCGATCATTTTGTCGATTGCCTTGATCTGCCCCATGATTTTATTCAAGCGTTTGTGCAGGTTGTCGGAATCCATACATTGCCGCATGCCTGTACCTCCTTTGATACCCGTAGAGGTATAAAAGTACTATATCATTTTATGGTTGCTTCGTCAACAAAACAATCCCCCGGTTGTCCGCCTATTAATTTTGACTATTTTTTAAAAATTTTCATGGGGCGGGATAACATTATTGACAAATTTATATTTTCCCGGTACATTCTATTGACAATCCTGAGAAGTAAGACTATTCTAACATCAGGACGGTTAGTTGATGCTAACCAGCCGCAAACGATTTAAACCGACGCATTTTGGGAGTGATATTTTATGGCGATGAATTATGCAGTGTCTCATGCGGGCCTTCGTTCCGAGGCGTGCGATGCGCCGGCGGAGTTTTCCCGTTCCCCGGTACCGCTGAGCTTTGTGAACGCCGGCGACGTTGTTCATATCAAAACGATCCGCGGCAAGGACGAAACGCGGCGCTTTCTTGCAAACATGGGCTTTGTGGATGACGCCGAGGTCTCGGTGATATCCGAGCAGAGCGGGAATGTCATCGTGAGCGTCAAGGGGACCCGGATCGCGATCAGCAAGACGCTGGCCAGCAGGGTTTTAACCGTATAAATATAGCGAGGGGGAGTATCAGATGCGGACTTTGAAAGAAGTCAAGTGCGGGGAAACGGTTTCGGTGACGAAGCTCGTAGGTACCGGCGCGCTGAAGCGCCGTATCATGGATATGGGGCTGACAAAGGGCACACAGGTCTACGTGCGCAAGGTGGCGCCTTTGGGCGATCCGATCGAGATCAACGTGCGCGGCTACGAGCTGTCGATCCGCAAAGCCGAAGCGGAGAATATCGAGGTGAACTAAACGCGCCGTATCGGCCCGTTTTTCAGCGCCGCCAATGGGTTTAGCTTTCGCTAATCCCATATTTTCAGGCCAGCGGTTAGCATATACTAACCGCTGGCCGGGGCGGCCGCGATATGATAACGCGAAAGACGGCCTTGTGATGTGGATTAAAATGGAGGAGGATAGGTTATGCCGATAAAAATTGCGCTTGCCGGCAACCCGAACTGCGGCAAGACGACCATGTTTAACGACCTGACCGGCAGCAGCCAGTACGTGGGCAACTGGCCGGGGGTCACCGTGGAAAAGAAAGAGGGAAAGCTGAGAGGTCACAAGGACGTGATCATCACGGACCTTCCCGGAATATACTCGCTTTCGCCGTATACCCTGGAGGAGGTCGTCAGCCGGAACTATCTCATTAACGAGCGCCCGGACGCGATCATCAACATTGTTGACGGCACGAACCTGGAACGGAATCTTTACTTAACGACACAAATCGCCGAGCTGGGGATCCCAATGGTGATTTCGCTCAATATGATGGACATCGTCAAGAAATCGGGCGACAAGATCGACGCGCAGAGGCTGGGGGAGGCTTTAGGCTGCGCCGTTGTGGAAACGGCGGCGATCAAGGGCCACGGCTCCATGGAGGCCGCCGAGAAGGCCATCGAGCTCGCCAAAGCCGCGCAGGGCTCCACCCACCAGCACAAGTTCGATAAACGGGTGGAGGACGCGCTTTCAAAAATAGAGGACTGCTTCAAGGATGTCATAGAGCCCGGGCGGGCGCGCTGGTATGCCGCCAAGCTCTTCGAGCGGGACTCCAAGGTGCTGGAGGCGCTGCAGCTGCCGCCCGAGCGGAGAGACGCGCTGGAAGGCATTATCGTCCCGGTGGAAACGACGCTGGACGACGACAGCGAGTCCATTATCACGAACGAGCGGTATGAATATATCGCCCAGCTCATCGGGAGCGTCCTGCACAAAAAGCCGAGAGCGATGTCGACCTCCGACCGGATCGACCGGATCGTCACAAACCGCTTTCTGGCACTGCCGATTTTCGCCGCGATCATCTGGCTTATCTACTACGTTTCGGTGACGACGGTCGGCTCGATTGTTACAGACTGGACGAACGACACCCTGTTCGGCACGTGGATTACAAACGGCGCCACAGCCGCTTTGAATGCCGTCGGCGCGGCCGACTGGCTCACCGGTCTGATTGTGGACGGCATCATCGGCGGTGTCGGCACGGTACTCGGCTTTGTGCCGCAGATGCTGATCCTGTTCTTCTTCCTTTCTATCCTCGAGGATTCCGGTTACATGGCGCGCGTCGCCTTTATCATGGACCGGCTGTTCCGCCGCTTCGGCCTGTCGGGCAAATCCTTTATCCCGATTCTGATCAGCTCCGGCTGCGGCGTCCCGGGCATCATGGCCACGAGGACAATTGAAAATGAAAAAGACCGCAAAATGACAATCATGGTAACGACCTTTATGCCGTGCGGCGCCAAGCTGGTAATCATCGGCATGATCGTCACGACGTTTTTCGCGCACTCCATGTGGATCGCGCCCGGCATGTATTTTTTGGGCATCGCAATGATCGTCATATCTGGCATCATCCTGAAAAAGACGGCGATGTTCGGGGGAGATCCGGCACCCTTTGTCATGGAGCTGCCGCCGTATCACCTTCCCTCGCCGAAGGGCGTGCTCATCCATATGTGGGAGCGGTCGAGAGCGTTCATCGTCAAGGCCGGAACCATTATCTTCATCGCCAGCGGACTCATCTGGTTCCTGTCGTCCTTCAGCTGGAGCATGCAGATGGTTGAAAGCGCGGACGACAGCATGCTTGCCGCGATCGGCCACGCCATCGCCTGGTTCTTCATGCCGCTTGGGTTCGGTACATGGAAGGGCGCGGTTGCCACGATCAGCGCTCTCGCGGCCAAGGAAAACGCCATCGGCACGCTGGCTGTGCTGAGCGGAGTTTCCGATCCCGAGAATACCCAGGCTCTGATGGACGGCATCAGTTCCATGTTCACACAGGTCGGCGCATTCTCCTTCATGCTCTTCAATCTCTTCAATCCGCCTTGCTTTGCGGCCATCGGCGCCACCAGCAGGGAGATGGGAAGCCTCAAGTGGACGATGCTGGCCATCGGGTATCAAGTCGCTTTGGGCTACGCCCTCGCGTTTATCGCCAATCAGCTTGGCAGCGTCATTTTTGCCGGCGCAAGCTTCGGCGTCGGCGCGGTGATCGCTATATTGGTCATAGCGGCGGTTATCTTCCTGATGGTACGTCCGGCCTCACGCCGCAAGGCGGCGCCGCGGCTGCCGGAGCTGGCCCATAAAGCCTAGTATTTGTCATCGGATATCGCCGGTAAGGAGGCTATATCATGAGTATACCGACCATTATCATCAGCATTGTTCTCCTCGGGCTCTTTTCACAGGCAATCAGATTTCTCGTGAAAAACGGCGCTTGCGCGGCGTGCGCTGAAAAAGGTGCCTGTCATTCCGCCGGCGAGGATGCCGCGTCCTCCGCCTGCGGCGGAAATTGTTCGGCCTGCCGTTACCGCGAAAGCGAATTAAAAGCGGCTGCAAAACATCAGGCAGGCCAATAGACACAAAAACACACATTCGGGTTACGGTTCATTCTGCGCCCGGCATTCAAACCGTTTCTGGATGCAAAGCCGGATGCTGTGGCAGCATCCGGCTTTGCGCAATTTCAGTTATTAAGGAAAGGTGGAGCTTATGGCAGCAACCATAATTATCTGCGTGATCATCGCCGCCGCCGTGGTTTTCGGCGTGCTGCGCTACAGAAAAAATCTCCGTTCGGGCTGCTGTGGGTCCGGCAACGACCCCGCGCCGAAAAAGCTCAGGGTTTCGGACAGCGATTTGAGCCATTACCCCTACGAAAAACTCGTCAACATCGACGGCATGACTTGCCGCAACTGCGTCACCCACGTCCAGAACGCCCTCAATTCGCTGGACGGCGTCTACGCCAGGGTGGACCTGGGGCGGAAGCAGGCCGCCGTCCACATGAAGGAGGAGCTCCCCGATCAAACGCTGCGCAAGGCTGTCGCCGATGCCGGCTACACAGCGGGACATGTCTGCGCCGTCTTGCGGCCGGGTGAATCATGAGCCTGATTATTGTCGGCGGCCATGCGTGTATGCACTGCCGTTACAGGGAGCTGTGCCAGAAAAGAGGACATACCGTCAAGGTCTATACGCAGATGACCCCGCAGCTGAGCAAACATATCGGCAGCGCGGACGGGATCATCATTTTCACATCCACCGTCTCGCACACGATGGTGGAAACCGCGGTCAGCGCGGCAAAGCGCAAGGGCATCCGTGTCCTGCGGTCGCACAGCTCCAGCGCATCCTCGCTGTCGGAGCTGCTGAATAATATAGAGAACGCTGGCTGAAACGGGGTGGGAACTGGTGAAATATCGAGACGAGGGGCTGGACAGAAGCGCGTTTCTCGACGTGACCGAGTGTCTCGTCGCCGCGCTGGAGGCCCGCGATATCTACACGGAGGGCCACTCGCTGCGGGTGGCGGATCTGAGCGTTGAAATCGCCGCCGCGATGGGGGTATCCGGCGAGGAGCTGGAGGACATCCATATGGCGGCCCATCTGCACGATATCGGGAAAATCGGTATCTCCGACCAGATTTTATATAAGCAAGGGAAGCTGCTGCCTGAGGAATATGAGGAAATCAAACGCCATCCCGAAATCGGCTATACGATCCTATCCAAGTCGAAGAATCTGATGACCATCGCCAAAATTGTGCTGTGCCATCATGAGCGCTGGGACGGGGGCGGATATCCGCTGGGGCTGTGCGGCGAGTTTATCCCGAGAGGCTCCCGCATCATCGCCGTGGCCGACACGATCGACGCGATGACCTCGTGCCGCCCGTACCGGGAGGAGATGAGCCTGGAGTTCACCATGGAAGAAGTCCTGCGGAACGCGGGACTTCAGTTTGACCCGGCCATCGCGCGGCTGGTCTATGACCTGTTCCGCCAGAACCGGCTGCCCGGCTTTCAGTCCGACCGGCAGTCGCCGCGCCGCAAGGTGAAAATCGTATGAATTTATCGGTATCGCAGTTACGGTATTTGTTCGTCATCAAAGAGCTGGCCCGGGACGATACGGTCCGGTCGCTGGATATCGCGGGCCGAATCGGCGTTTCCAAGCCCAGCGTCCACGGTATGCTGGGACAGCTCGAGCGAATGAAGCTCATCACCAAAGAGAAATATTCCTCCGTGCTGCTGACAAGGACCGGCCTGGAAACGGCGCAGCGGTATTACGACGATTTTTGCCTGATACGGGACTATTTTGAAAGGACGACCGATATGTCCCGCGAAGCCGCCGGCGAGGGCGCCCTGGCCATGCTGGGCGGGCTGGACGAGGAGAAGATAAGCGAGATATGCCGCAGCATTTCAAAGGTGGCTGATATTCCCTTGCCGTAATAAATCCCGCCGCTAAAAAGAAGGATGTTCCAATGTATTCCATGTTATAATGGTACAGGAGTCTATCCTTGATTTTGGAAAGGATGAGTGAACTATTGCGGGGAGGGATGCCCGGTGACTGTTTTACAGATGAAATGCTTCGTCAATTTGGCGACGACAAAGAAGCTGACCGATACGGCAAACTCTTTTAATCTCAATACGTCCACGCTGTCAAAGTCCATTGACCACATGGAGGACGAATTATCGGCCAAACTGTTCCACAAAAAGCAGAATAAGCTGGAGCTGACCAACGAGGGCAGGATCGTATACCCCAGCCTGCAGTATATCGTCAAGGAATATGACGAGCTGCTGCTGTATATGGACAGGTTCACAAGTACCCGCCGGACGGCGGTCAACGCCGCGATGATCTTTCATCAGCCGCGGATGATAGAGCTCCTGCTGGGCTTTTCCAAGCAGAACGACGATATCGATATGACCATAACGGAGGCCAGCGCGACGGATATCCAGGCCATGCTGGACACCTCCAGCGTCGACGTCGCCGTTATTTACGAGGAGCTGCTGGAAAAGAAATATCCGTACACGTTTCCCATCCGCCGGGATAAGCTTGTCGCCGTCGTCGGGCGTGACCACCCGCTGGCAAAAAGAGCGCGGATCTCCGTATCGGAGCTGAAGGAGGAAACCTTTTTCCTCTTCAAGGGAGACGGCCTGATGTACCGCTTCCTGGTCCACACCTGCATATCGGGCGGCTTCGTCCCGAGGGAAGCGCACAGCAATCTGCGCATCAATACGATCATGGAATGTGTCAAAGCAAATGAGGGCGTGTCGCTCATCATCGAGAACACGCTGAATTGCCTGGACAGAAAAAACGTCGTCGTCCTCCCGCTCGTTGAAAATCCCGAGGTGACGCTCTCCATGTTTTTCCCCGTCGTCTATCTGACCGAAACACACGAAAAGCTGATGGCTTCCCTGAACGGCGAGTGCCAATGAGCCGCTCCTGAGAATACATATATGCCGCCGCTCCCGATTTTAATCGGGAGTTATTTTTTTGCTCTTTCAATATTTTCAACGGCAACTTGACATATTTAGATTGCAATAAGAGAGCTAAATTTGTACATTATTACCGTAAACACCTCAGCTTAAAGCTCACGAAAGCGTGTAATTTTTCGCAAAGTCGAAAAATAGGCTTGAGATGTCGGCGGTATTTTTTTTGTCCTTGATGAGCTGCACCGAGAATGGGTCGGCATCCTTCAGCTCCAGGATTTTCATATCGGGCGAATAGATGTGCTCGGCGATTTTCCGTGGGAGAACCGATACGAAATTCTGCCTGACGACTACCTTTGATATCGTGCTGTACCACAATACATAAGGCTTGACTTTCGGAGACAACCCGGCTTTTCTGAACTGCTTGAGGATAAAAGCGTGCAGAAACGGTTCTTTGAGCACGATGAGATACCGCTCGTCCCGCAGCATGGAAAGCCGGGCCGCGTCCTTTCCGGCCAACTGATGCCGCCGGCTGACAAGCAGCACAAGATCGTCCGACATGAGCGCATGCTGGTCGTAGCTTTCAAGCTTCGTTTCCCGCTCCGAAAAGACGATACAGACGGAGCCCGGGTCGTCCCTGAACCTGTGGAGGGCGGATTGGCTGTCGAATTCCTGAAGCTCCAGCTGTACGCCGGGGTATGTTTTTTGAAAGTCAAAGACCATATCGGTGAGATGGTAGTGGGAAAGGAACGAATGGGTGTACGCGACCTGGCGGTTTTCCCGGCTCTCCCGGTATTCCTCCAGCAAATGTCTGGTGTTTTCGTATTCCCTGATGATGTTTTCGGCATAGGGGAGCAGCCCCGTCCCTGCCGGGGTGAGCTCGGACCCGTAGGAATGGCGGATAAACAGCTTGACGCCCAGCTCCTGCTCCACAAGCCGGATATGCCTGGAGAGCGACGATTGCGAGAGATGCAGCGTTTCAGCCGCTTCATAAAATTTTGAACACTCGGCCAGCGTGACGAAGCAGTTCAATGAAAACAAATCCATCGCAGCGTCCCCATTCAATTTAAATTTGTGGAATTATTTTACAATAACCACGGTCGACTTTTCAAGTGAAAACGCTGGAAGGAAAGGAGGAATTTAATGCTTTTTTGGCTTTTGCATTCGAAATGCAAAGCTCCGGTCCGAACAATGAATTAAGGAGGAGAAATCAGTGAAAAAGGCAGTGGCACTTGTACTTGCATTGATCCTGGCGTTAACGCTTGGTGCCTGTGGTAGGGACACCAAGGCAAACACGCAGAGCTCACCGGTGCCGGGCTCAAGCCCCTCGGCGGCCGGCACCGACAATACCGCCGCTCCACCCGCCGTTTCGGGAGCCCCCGAATACGGCGGAGTCCTCAGAATTGTCAACACCTCCGAAGGCGCCACGCCCCTCGGCGTGCCGTGGGAAGTGATCGGGATCGACGTCAACCTCATTACGCCCTACGGCGAGGCGCTGCTGCTTGAAAAGACGAGCGGTGAGATCGAGCCCTGGCTGGCGGCGGACTGGAAGATCGACACCACGAACCTGACCGTCACCTTCACCCTGCGGCAGGACGTCAAATTTACCGACGGCTCCGATTTCAACGCGGATGTCGCCGCGTGGAATATACAGCAGGCCATCGACGCCGGCATCATCAATCCGGCGATTTCCGGCGTCTCCGTCACGGGCCCCTATGAGATCAAGGTGCAGCTGGATAACTGGTCCAATACGATTTTGTCCACCTTCGCCTCCCACTCCTTCAGCATGATTTCAAAAGAAGCCTTTGAGAAAAACGGCATCGACTGGGCACGGGAGAACCCCGTCGGGACCGGCCCGTTCAAGCTGAAGGAATATGTGCGCGGCGAGCGGATTACATACGAAAAGAACGAGAACTACTGGCAGGCCGGCAAGCCTTATCTTGACGGCGTCGAGTACGTGTTCATCCGCGACGTCATGACGCAGAACGCCGCGGTGCAGGCCAGCGGGGACCAGGGCGTCGACGTGCTGAACACCAACTCCGCCGAGCAGATGATCACCCTGAACAGCCCCGACATTTATCTGGATAAAATGGCCATCGGCCCCGTCTCCCTGGTGCCCAGCAGCAACAACCCGGATTCTCCGCTGTCCAAGCTGGAGGTACGCCAGGCGATATCCTACGCGATCGACCGCCAGAGCCTTGTGGACGCCAGGGGCTTCGGCATCCTGACGCCCGCCACCCAGTTCATTCCCGACACGTGGGGGGCGCATCTGCCGGATTCCTACAACCTGTCCTACAACACGGAAAAAGCAAAGGAGCTGCTTGCCCAGGCCGGCTACCCCAACGGCTTCACGACGAAGCTGATCGCCATGCCCGGCATGGTCGACAAGGATATGGTGGTTGCCGTGCAGAGCATGCTGCAGGCCGTCGGCATCAACGTCGAGCTGGAGTTCCCGGATTCCGGCGGGTACTCCAATTACCGCTTTAACGGCTGGGAGGGCATGCTGGTGCAGCACACACGCTCGCTCCCGGCAATCGCCAATACCTTCGGGCTGTATTTCGACGTCAAGAAAGACGACGCCACGGGCGCGTACTCCTACATCTATATGCCCAGCACCTGGCGGCCCCTGGAGGAGCTGTACAACGCCGAGCAGGCGGCGGGCCAGGCCATAGAGCCGGACGACAAGCTGCTGCAGGATGTGCACAAGATCATCATGGACAATATGATCTGCATACCGCTGTATAACATCTACGACGCGTTCATCATCAAAAACAACGTCCACGACACAGGCTTTTCACAGTGGGGCGCCGGAACCATGTTCCTGCCGGCGGATGCCTGGAAGTCCTCAAAATAAAACCATATCCGGCGCCCCGGGGAAGACGGCGCGGAAGCCCCCTCTTCCCCGGGTCCGCGCGGCTTTCGCATCACGCATATGGGAAGGAGGTACAAATGCTCACTTACATAGTGCGGCGCCTGATCCACGCGTTTGTCGTCATCGTCATCGTCAGCATCGCCGTTTTTATTTTGATCAGGCTCCTGCCGGGCGACCCGATAGAAATGCTGATCTCCCAGACGCAGCTCACCGAAACGACACCCGAAATGATCGAGGCCTTAAGGCATGACAAGGGGCTGGACAGACCGCTGCCGGTCCAGTATGCCGACTGGTTTGTACAGATGATACGGGGTGACTTCGGCACGTCGATCATGCGCAACTTTGATATCGGCAAGGAGATCGGCAACCGCGTGACGGTCACGCTGATGATCGGCCTGTCCGCGTTTGTCATCGGGCTCGTACTGGGCCCCATTCTCGGCATCGTCAGCGCGGTGCGGCGCGGCAAGTTTGTCGACAACCTTGTCACGGTCATCGCCAATATCGGCATCACGGCGCCGGCGTTCTGGGTCGGGATTCTGCTGATCTTTTTCTTCGGGGTCCGGCTCAAGCTGCTGCCGATCTATGGGTATACGCTCCCCTGGGACGATTTCTGGATGAGCTTTAAGCAGAGCCTGATGCCGATTTTCGTCACGGCCCTGGGGCCCATTGCGACAACGGCCCGGCAGACGCGCTCCAGCGTCCTGGAGGTCATGAGCGAGGACTATATCCGCACGGCCTGGGCCAAGGGCCTCAACGAGAGAAAGGTCATCCTCAGGCATATCATCAAAAATTCGCTGCTGCCCGTCGTCACCCTGCAGGGCACGATGCTCAGGATGGTCGTGGGCGGCTCCGTGGTGGTGGAAACCGTGTTCGTCATTCCCGGCATGGGGAAAATGATGGTGGACGCGATGCTGTCCCATGATTATCCCGTGGTGCAGGCCGTCACGGTGATTATGACGCTGGTGGTCGTCCTGTCCAGCCTGATCGTCGATCTGCTCTATGGCTGGCTGGACCCGAGAATACAGTATGATTAGGAGGGAGGGGGAGCATGACGACGAAAACGGATTCCATAAACGCCCCGGGGCTCGGCGGCGAGGTCGATATCCTTGAAGAGCAGCTGCTGCCGCCTGTCAACGAGTTCAGGAGATTCGTCAAGGTTTTCTTCAGGCGGAAGATCGTCCTGATCGGTTTTATTATTGTCGTTCTGATTGTGGCCATGGCCATATTTGCCGACGTTATCGCGCCGTTCGGCCCGTACGAGCAGGATCTGCACAACGTGTTGGCCGCGCCGGACAGTACCCACCTCCTCGGCACGGATTCTCTGGGGCGGGATCTGCTCAGCCGCATCATATACGGCTCCCGCGTGGCGCTCAGCGTCGGCGTCATCACAGTGCTGCTCTCGGCCGCGGTCGGTACCCTGATCGGCCTTGTGGCGGGATACGCCGAGGGCGCCCTCCAGTCGGTCATCATGCGCCTGACGGACGCCATGATGGCCATCCCGTCGCTGATCCTGTCGCTCATCGTGGCTTCGATACTCAACAGGGGCGTGCTGGGGGTCGTCATCGCCGTGGCGATCACCCTGTTCCCGGGATATATAAGGCTGATCAATGGGCAGGTTTTGTCAGTGAAGCAAAACGACTATGTGATGGCGGGCCGGTCCATGGGCTCTCATAAAGCCCGCATCATGTTCCGGCATATTCTGCCCAACTGCCTGTCGCCGCTCATCGTCCAGATGACGATGATGATGGGCGTGGCGATCCTGTCGGAGGCGTCGCTGAGCTTTCTCGGTCTGGGCATCCTGCCGCCGACGGCGGCCTGGGGCGGCATGTGCTACGACGGCTACAAGTATCTGATGATGCGGCCGCTTTTGTCCATCGCGCCGGGTCTTGCCATTATGGTTCTCGTGTTCTCCTTCAATATGGTCGGCGACGGGCTCCGCGACGCGCTGGACCCGAAGCTGCGCGGCACGTCGTCCAACTGACGGGAGGAGAATATGGAAAGATTGCTAACAGTCAGCGGCCTGACGACGGAGTTCAGGACGGAGCGGGGGACAGTCAAGGCGGTCAACGACGTGTCCTATCATGTGGACGAGGGCGAGATCATCGGCCTCGTGGGCGAAAGCGGCTGCGGGAAATCGGTCAGCCAGCTCTCCGTCATGCAGCTTATACCGAATCCGCCGGGAAAGATCGTGGCCGGCTCGGTGGAGTTTGAGGGCCAGGATCTGCTGCGGTACGGCAGGGAAAGCCGGGAGATGTGCGCCATCCGCGGCGGCAGGATATCCATGGTGTTCCAGGAGCCGATGACGTCCTTAAACCCGGCCATGACCATCTGCCGGCAGATGGGGGAGGTCCTCACGGAGCACCTGGGCATCGACAAGGCGGAGGCGCGGGAGCGGAGCGTCGACATGCTGTCCCAAGTGGGCATCCCCGACCCTGGTAAACGCGCCGACGATTACCCGCATCAGCTCTCCGGCGGCATGCGCCAGCGGGTGATGGTGGGCATGTCGATGCTGTGCAACCCAAAAATGATCATCGCCGACGAGGCCACCACGGCGCTGGACGCGACGATTCAGGCGCAGCTTTTAGAGCTGATGTACGAGATGGTGAACAAATACCACACAGCGCTCGTCATGGTGACGCATAATCTTGGCATCGTGGCCAGATACGTCCACAGGGTCAACGTCATGTATGCCGGGAGGATCATCGAGTCCGGCACGGTCAGGGAGCTCTGGGCAAATCCGATGCACCCTTATACCGAAGGGCTTTTAAAATGCGTGCCGAAGCTGGGCGAAAGGCTGGTCCCCATTAAGGGCATGCCGCCGTCGCTCATTAACCGCCCGCCCACCTGCCCCTTTCTCCCCAGGTGCAGGCTCCGCCAAAAAAGCTGCTTTGAGGAGCCGGTCCCGGAGCTGACGCATGTGGAGGGCGATCACTACACGACGTGCCGTGTGAGACTGGAGGGCTTGACGGATGATTGAGGCGGCCAGAGGCAATATTGTGGATATCGTCAATCTCAAAATGTATTTCCCCGTCAGGAGAGGGCTGCTGAAGCGGAAGATCGCCGACGTGAAGGCCCTGGACGACGTGTCGTTTTCCATCAGGCCGGGCGAGACACTGGGGCTGGTGGGCGAAAGCGGCTGCGGCAAAACCACCGTGGGCCGCTGCATTGTCCGCCTGTATAGACCCACCGGCGGCATCGTCATGTTTGAGGGCGCGGACATTTCGCACTCCGGGGAATCCGACCTGCGCCAGATCCGGCGGAAGATGGCCCTCGTTTTCCAGGACCCCTACAGCTCTCTGGACCCTAGGATGAGCAGCGGCGACATTGTGGGCGAGCCGCTGAAAATACATCACCTGGTGAAAAGCAAAAAGGAATATGACGAGCGCGTGGCGGAGCTGTTCATCATGTCGGGGCTGAGCCCCGATATGACGGACCGGTATCCCCACGAGTTCTCCGGCGGGCAGCGGCAGCGGCTGTCCATCGCCCGCGCCCTGGCGGGCGACCCGTCCCTCATCGTCTGCGACGAGCCGATCTCCGCCCTGGACGTGTCCATGCAGGCGCAGATACTGAATCTCCTGCAGGAGCTCCAGAGCAAAAACGACCGCCTGAGCTATCTCTTCATCTCCCACGACCTGCTGGCCGTCCAGTACATCAGCCAGCGCGTGGCGGTGATGTACCTGGGCAGGGTCGTGGAAATCTCCGATGCCGGCGAGCTGTATGCCAACACGCTGCATCCGTATTCTATCGCGCTCCTGTCGGCGCAGCCGCTGCCGGACCCCGTGGCGGAGGAAAAACGCCACAGGATCATCCTGACCGGCGACGTGCCGACGCCGCTGAATCCCCCGGCCGGCTGCGCCTTCCATCCCCGCTGCCCCCGGGCCAAAAAGGAATGCTCCGAGTCGGTGCCGCCGCTTCGCGACGCGGGCGGCGGGCATTTCGTGGCGTGCCATTGCGTATAAAGACTTTTGTCTGTTCATGTAGAAAGGATTGATACCATGGAAAACGGAAAGTTTGATGTCATTGTATGCGGCGGCGGGACGTCCGGGACGGCCGCGGCCGTCGCGGCGGCCAGGACCGGGGCCAGAACGCTCCTCATCGAGCGCCTTGGCGCGCTGGGCGGCCAAATGAATGTGTCCGGCCCGCCGGGCTTTTCGTACGCGCATCTTTTCAGCCCCCGCGGCGAGCAGGTCATCGCCGGCTTCGCCGAGGAGATGCACAGCCGCCTGCTGAAGGAAAACCACGCGCTCCCGCACCGCGACGAGGACAACGTGTACAGAAGGCGCACCGGCTATACGTTTTCGTTTGTGGACCCGGAGTGGTGGGGGCTCGAAATATTCCGGGTGCTGGTGGAAAGCAACGTGACGCTGCTGTTACATACGCTCGTCGTGGGCGTGACGAAGGACGGCGACAGGGTCACCGGGGTCATCGTCGAGAACGCCGCGGGCCGCAGCACGATCGAGGCCAAAATCGTCATCGACTGCACCGGCGAGGGCGATATTGCCGTGCGCGCCGGCTGCGATTACGAGCTGCTCCCCAGAGACATGAACGAGCCCCATTCCCTCTGCTTTACCATGGACGGCGTCGACTGGGACGAATTCATGACGTATATGAAGGAAAACCCCCAGGAATTCCAGCTGCGGGGCGCGGCCGGCCTGTCTCAGGAGGAGAAGATCGCCAATCTCCGTCAGGTCACGGACCCCGCCGACCTGGGGGAGATCATGGGCTTTTTCAGCATCATCAAGGAGCTCCTGGCCAAAGGGGAGTGGCATGACTACGCCGGCATGGGCTTTTTCATGGCGCCGCGTCCCGACGGCGGCGACCGCGGCGTTGTCCAGGCGCACTTCCAGCATTCCGCCCAGGTGCCCGACCTCTGGTCCTGCGACCCCTGGGATCTGACCAAGGGCGAGATCGAGGCCCGCCGCCAGATCATGATCGCGGCGAAGGCTTTCAAAAAATACGTCCCCGGCTTCAAAAAGGCCTATATCGTCAAAATGGGCACGGAGCTGCGCCTTCGGGACGGCCGGCGGATCATGGGCGACCACAGGCTCACCGGCGCCGAGGTGGCGGCGGGCGCGCGGTTTTACGACTGCATCGGCAAATCGGCCTTCCCGGCGGGCGCCGTCCACGCGGCCAACAACAGCACGCTGGCCACGGTCGTCAGGAACGGCGAGGTCGGCGGCCTGCCGCCCGAGGGCGGCAGCCACGACATCCCGTACCGCTGCCTCGTGCCGCGCAAGGTGGAAAACTTCCTGGTGGGCGGCAAGCACATCTCCACCGACAGGGCCGCCTATCAGCGCTTTTTGCAGGAGACGGTCGTCACCGGCCAGGCCGCCGGCGCCGCGGCCGGCCTGTGCGTCAAAAAAGGCGTGACGCCGCGGGCGCTGGAGGCGGAGGAGCACGTAAAGGATTTGCAGGCGTTCCTGCGCGCCCAGGGCGTTATCCTCGACGGCGTGCACTGAGCGCCGCCCGGGCAGGAGAAAAAATGAGGAAAGCTGGTCTGCCCTTTGAAAGAATACCGCAGCAACAAATATAACAGCCCCATCAGAAGGGCCATGTGGCTGAATCTCGGTATCCGGGACGAGGATATGAAGCGCCCGAAAATCGCCATCGTCAACTCCTCGTCGAATCTGGCCGTCTGCTTCAGCCACCTGGACGCCATTGCCAGATTTGCCGCCGGGGAGATCTACAAGGCGGGGGGCATCTCCTTTGAGATACGCACCGTGGCCCCGGCCGACTTCATATTTTCCGGGCACAGCGGGGGATTTATCCAGGCCAGCCGCGACCTGATCACCAACGACGTGGAGGCCGCCGTGGAGGGTGCCATGCTGGACGGGATGCTCTGCCTTGCCTCCTGCGACAAAACCCTGCCGGGCCAGCTCATGGCCGCCGCGCGCATGAATATCCCAACCATCGTCGTGGCGTGCGGCTATCAGCCCTGCGGCACGTACAAGGGCGAGCACTTTGATATTGAGGACCTGTTCCAGCAGCAGGGGCATTACGCCATGGGCAAGGTGACGGACGAGGAAATGCGCCGGATGAGCGACGCGGCTATCAAAGGCCCCGGCGTGTGCCAGGGGCTGGGGACGGCAAACTCCATGCACATTGCCTGCGAGGCGCTGGGCTTCGCCCTCCCGGGCACGACGCCTGTTCTGTCCAACAGTCCGAAAATGTGGCGGGCCGTATCGGACGCCTGCCGGCGTATCGTGGAGCTCGTGGACCAGGATGTGACGCCGCGGGACCTGCTGACGCCCGGCGCCTTTGAAAACTGCGTCAAGACGATCCTGAGCGTCTCCGGCTCCACCAATACCATGAAGCACCTGCAGGCCGTCGCCAAGGAGGCGAAAACGGACATCGACGTGTTTGATATGTTCGATAAATTCGCCGGCGACATTCCGCTCCTCGTGGGCATCCGCCCCAACGGGACGCACTTTATCGACGACCTGGAGGCGGCGGGCGGGACCCGCGCCGTCATGAAGCAGCTGGAGAGCAAGCTGCGGCTGGACGAGATGACGGTCAGCGGCAAAGCGGTCCGCGGGAATCTGGAGGGCGCCGTGGTGCTGGACGAAGATGTAATCCGCCCGCTGGACAACGCGCTCAATTACAGGCCGGCCATCGTCCTGGCCAAGGGAAACCTGGCAGCGGACTTCGGCGTGATCAAGCTGCAGATCGACGATCACTATAAGCCGAATTACTTCAAGGGGCCGGCCCGGGTGATCACGGACCAGAACGAAGCCATGCGCGCCATCCGTGACGGCGGGATCAAAAAAGGCGACGTGCTCGTCGTCTGCGGCATGGGGCTCACCGGCACGCCCGGCATGGGCGGGCCTGGGGGACTCATCTTCGCCCTGGACGGCCAGGGCCTTGGCAGCGACGTGGCCATCGTGACGGACGGCCACGCGTCCGGCCTGTGCAATCTGGCGCTGATGGCCGTGGACGTCACGCCGGAGGCCGCCGCCGGCGGGGCGATCGGCCTCATCCGTGACGGCGACATCATCACCATCGACGCGCTGAACCGCGTGCTGCAGGCAGACGTCTCGGATGAGGAGCTTGAAGCGCGGCGGAAAACGGCGCCGGACTACCGCAAAAAGGGCGAGGCAGGCTGGCTCAAAATCTTTCAGGAGCGGGTCCGCCCAATCAGCGAGGGCGCCGTTATCTGCTGACGGGAAATAACAGCGCAGAGTTAACGTGTCCCTCATTGAAAAGAACGCATCTTTTGATAGGATGCGTTCCTTTTTTGCGCCGATTTAAGTCGGATGATGTAAATTTTAATGTGCAATTTGTAAATTTTAAAAAATTTTAAAATATTTTTGTTGCATTTTGATATTTCCACTGTCTTATATTTTATAAGGGTAAATTTTCTTTTATGATATCGAATGATATCGAAATTTAAACGGGCGGCCACCATGTCGCTCCGATTTTGTGGGGGGCGGTATTTTGGAAACCGGTCGGGAGATACAAAAGCAGGTCGAATTCCTCTACCAGGCCGCCGCGAGACAGCTGTATAATATGGCGCTTTATACCGTTGGGGACCGGGAGGCGGCCGAGGAAATCACAATCCATGCGTTTACCGGGGCTTTTCGTAAGTGTTCGGACAAAACGAACGTCGATTTGTTCAAAGAGCAAAGCATCAAATTGATATACCGGCACGGCAGAAAGCTTCAAAGAAGCCCGGACCGGCGCTGCACGGCTCCTGAGACGGCAGGTCAGATAAGCGCCGGAAAAAAAGAATTTATTCAGATGCTGAGCGGCCTCAGCTTTGACGAACGGTATATTTTGCTGCTTTTTTGCTGGCATGGCTTCTCTGTCCGGCAAATCGCAAAGGCGATCGGCCGGCCGGTATTTCTGACAAGGAGACACTTTGAGTCCGCGATTCATAAAGCGGTGAATTACAGGACGAGCTGTGTAGACTGAATAATTTATCGGCTATTACCGGCGCGTTAAACCTCCGCCGCGTGATTTAAACGCGGGATTCTGCGCACAATAGCGGCATAGACGATTTAGGAGGTTTTATATGAGTTGTTCCAGTATCAAGCATCGGTTTGACCAGCTGCAGGCGAGCGGCGGGATTGATTTCAACGCGGCAGTCTCCCTGTATAACGAGCTGAAGGGCTCGCTGGACGCGCACAGGCTGGAGCTTTCCGAGTTGCAGCAAACGGGAGACAGCGCGCAGCTGTCTCATCTGCAGCAGCATATCAAGGACGGGGAAGACATGCTGTCGTCCCTGCAGAAAATGTCGCTGCATTGATTTTGGCAAAAGCTCTTTGCCTTTATAACGACGACACCCCTTCACATGTCGGCATCATGTAAAGGGGTGCTTTTTTATTGCGCACAGTGTTTTGCTATTCGATGATTTCACCCTCGGTAAAAACCGTTGTTAGCTGTACCGGGATGTCCTTTTTGCTCCGCCGCACGGCGTCGACCGCGGCGTCGGCAAGCCCCAGGCAGCACGGCGCGTCCATCCGGACGACGGCGATGCTCAGTATTTCGTTGGAGCGGACGATTTCCGCCAGCTTTTCCGTGAAGCCGGCGCCGTCCAGCTCGGGGCAGCCGATCATCAGCACGCGGTTCCTGAGCAGGCCGCTGTGGAAGTTTTCATAAGAGTAGGCGGCGCAGTCGGCAGACAGGATGAGATGTGCTTTGTGAAAGTATGGGGATACCGACGATATGAGCCTCAGCTTCAGCGGCCATTGACACAGGTGTGCCTGGCCGGGGCCTTTGCTGAACATTTGCTTTCCAAACGAATCGATGTCATTCCAGGGCATCGCCCGCGGATCTGCGTCCATTTGAATCAACCTTTCCCGCCCGGAGCGTTTGTTACCGCAACTATACACCGCTCTGCGGAAAGTTTGAAGCTCCCCCGAGGGATACCGGCGCTTTTATGCCGCGTATCCCCACCCCTGTCAATGCCGCCGATACCTGGACATTTGCGCCTGTTTTTGCCGGATACATCCGCCCCCGGGGGATAATCCTTTATGGATACTTCACAGAGAACCGGCAGCCGGTATACGTTTCCTTATGGATATGGATTAATTATTGAATTTTTATCCCCCCAGGGAGCTTGCCGAATCAATGCGTTGTGGTAGTATGAATTCGGAAATCATGACACATCTTCAAGCAGAGAGGGAGATATTGATGCATATACCCGACAATTATCTCAGCCCCGCCACATGCGCTGTCCTGGGCGCGGCGATGGTGCCGGTTCTCGGCGTATCCATCAAAAAGGTCAAAGAGGAAATTTCAAAGGCCAAGCTGCCGCAGCTCGGCATCGGCGCCGCGTTTTCATTTCTGACCATGATGTTCAACGTGCCCCTGCCGGGCGGTACGACGGGCCACGCGGTGGGAGGGACGTTGATCGCCATCCTGCTCGGCCCGTATTCGGCGTGCCTGGCGGTTTCGGTGGCGCTGCTGATCCAGGCGCTGATGTTCGGCGACGGCGGCATTCTCGCTTTTGGCGCGAACGCCTTCAATATGGCGTTTGTCCTGCCTTTTGTCGGATATTTTGTTTACAAGTTCATCAGGGATCGTGTACAATCGGAAAAAGGCGAAATCATCGGCGCCGCCGTCGGCTCCTATTTCGGCATCAACGTGGCGGCGCTTTGCGCGGCGATCGAATTCGGCCTCCAGCCCCTGCTCTTCAAAGGCGCCGACGGGCAGCCGCTTTACTGCCCGTATCCGCTTTCGGTATCGATCCCGGCGATGCTTATCCCGCATCTGCTCGTGGCCGGCGTGGTGGAACTGCTGTTCACGGTGTTTATCTACGCCTTTATCAGAAAAGTGTCCCCAGGTATGATATACGAAGGGGCAAAAAAGAAATCCAAGGCCGTTTACGGCCTGATCGTCGCCCTGATCTGTCTGACGCCGCTCGGCCTGCTGGCAACGGGGACCGCGTGGGGCGAGTGGGGTATGGATGAGATCCAGGAGGTCATCACAGGCGGCAGCGCGCTCAATTACACGCCGTCAGGCATGGCAAACGGGTTCAGCTTTAGCGCGCTGATGCCGGACTATTCCGTCAGCGGCCTGCCCGATGCCGTGGGCTACATCGCGTCCGCCGTGGTCGGCGTCGCGCTGGTTATCATCATCTTCAAGATTATCGCCGCGTTTAAGAAAGACGCCGCCGCAAAGACGAAAGCGTAACAAACGATCCAAGGAGTAAACGGATGCCTGAGTGGCTTCAAAAAAACGAAAATTATATGCCGCGGGAAGACAAGGATACTTTTATTAATAAAAGTATCCTGTCTTTCTTGGCGCTTATCGCCCGGATAAAGGCACAGGATAAAAAAGAAGACCGGTTTCAGGCGAACGCGTTCTTCAGGGTCCTGTTTACCCTGATGCTGGTCGTCTTTGTGTCGGTCTCCAGGACATTTTCATTTATTTATCTGGTGATTGCCTATCTTCTCCTCCTCCTGTGCTTTATGCCCGGCAGGGAGATTGCCAAGATCCTGCGTACCGGTCTGGTCATGACGTTGTTTACGGCGATCATTCTGCTCCCGACGGTGTTCTATGGGAACACGTACAGTATTTTTATCATACCGGTCAAGGTGCTTGTCTCGATCATCGCCGTCAATATCCTCTCCTACGCGACGCGGTGGGACCAGATCACCATAGCCCTGAAACGCTTCCACGTGCCGGACCTGATGATATTTATTCTGGATATCACGCTCAAATATATCGTCATGCTCGGCGAGTTTTCCGTGGAGATGCTTTACGCGCTGCGGCTGAGGTCCGTGGGCAAAAACGCCGGCAAATACAATGCTCTCTCCGGCGTTGCCGGGACGCTGTTTTTAAAGTCCCGCGACATGGCGGAGGATATGTACGCGGCCATGGAATGCCGCGGGTTCACCGGCGAATACCGCATCTGCCAGAAATTCAGGTTCGGGCTTGCCGACGCGGCCTATCTCCTCATCAACGCCGGGATAATTTATATCTTTATTCGTCTTTACTGAGGTCAATCATGATAGAACTTCAAAACGTCTCCTTCTCTTACGAGGGGCATCGGGCCCTCAACGATATCAGTCTTAAAATTGAAAAAGGCGAGTCCGTCTCTCTGCTGGGGGCGAACGGGACAGGGAAGTCCACGCTCCTGAAGCTGCTGTGCGGCATCGTCACGCCGGACAGCGGCACATACGCGTTTGACGGCAGGGAGATCACCCAGAAGGCCCTGAAGGACCCTAAATTTTCAAAGCAGTTTCATCAGCGGATCGGCTTTGTATTCCAGAACTCCGATACGCAGCTGTTTTGCACGAATGTCTTCGATGAGGTGGCGTTCGGCCCGCGCCAGATGGGCTACGACGAGCGCGCGGTCGAGGAGCGGGTGGAGAGCTGCCTGTCCCTGCTGGAGCTGCAGGACTATAAGGACAGGCAGCCGTATCATCTGAGCGGCGGCGAAAAAAAGAAGGTGGCCATTGCCAGCGTTCTGGCCATGAATCCGGAAGTCCTGGTGCTGGACGAGCCGATGAACGGCCTCGATCCCAAAACGGAGCGCTGGCTGGCGGGCTTTCTCGTCGAGCTTTTGAGCTCCGGCAAGACGCTGATCGTCTCCACCCATAACCTCGAGCTCGTGCAGGAGATATCAAAAAGGGCCGTCCTGTTCGACAGCACGCACGCCATCGCCGCCGACCTGCAGACGCACCGGCTGCTCGACGATATCGAACTGTTAAAGCGCGTTAATCTTGTGGACAAGTACTATCACAGGCATGACGACGGCGGGCACGGACACTATCATATTCACAATTACTGATCGCGATTGCTGGAGGAAATACCCTGAACAATGGGCATTGACAAGCAAAATGAAATGTGATACATTACGCGTGTAAATTAAATATTATTTCAAGTGTCCCCTTTGGTGTATGGCCTTTGGGGAAGAATAGGGAACCGTGTGCAAATCACGGACGGTACCGCCGCTGTAAACGCTGAAGGGCGCGCTCGTCGACGAAAGTCGGTCACTGGGAAACTGGGAAGGCAGAGCACGTGCCGCAGGAGGAATCTCCTATAAGCGTCAGTCAGAAGACCTGCTCTGAAATCGCCTTTGTTGCCGACAGGCAAAGAGGCAAAGGATTTGTGCGGAATACGGCTGCAACAATCTACATGATTGTTGCAGTCGTTTTATTTTGCCCAATCGGCCTTCCGTTTGGGAGAAGGATATCGGAGAAAAGTGGCATGGGAAAATTCATTGTTTTAGCGGCCCTGCTCCTGCTGCCCGTACTTATATTTACCATAGTGCGCCGGACCGGCCGCAAGCATCCCGCCGGGCACGAACACGGCCCGGCGCATACCCACCGTCATATCGGGCACAAGCACGGCGGAATGCTTTCTATCGATTATTTCGCGTATTCCTCAAAAATCAGGGGCTGGAATCCCGCTTTCAAGGTCGTTCTGTCGGTCCTGACCATCGTTTTGTGCATCGCGCTCGACAATGTGTACGTCTCCGCCGTGGTGATCGTTTCAATGGCCTATTTGGTCATCGCGGCGGGCGGGCTGCCGCCGCGCGACTATCTGTCGGTGCTGACCATTCCGCTGACCTTTATATTGATCAGCATCCTCGCCATCGTCGTCGATTTTTCGGCGGGGCCGGTCGGCCAGTGGCACGTGCATATCGGCTTTGGCTATCTTTACACAACGGCGCCCATGCTCAAAAAAGGCGTCTTCCTGATGCTGAAGATCCTGGCGGCCGTCAGCGCGCTGCAGCTGATGATCCTCACAACCCCGTCCTCGGAGATCATTTCCGTACTGAGAAAGGCCCGCGTGCCGGGGATTCTGGTGGATTTGATGAATTTGATCTACCGGTTCATTTTCATCCTGATGGACGTCTTCGCCAGGATGAAAAACGCCGCGGAGTCCCGCTTGGGGTATCGTGATTTTAAAACCTCGTGCTACACGTTCGGCAGTGTGGCCAGCAATCTGCTGATTCTGTCGCTGAAAAAAGCGGGCGCCTATTATGACGCCATGGAAGCCCGCTGCTATGACGGCGAGCTGCTGTTCCTGGAAGAGGAGAAGAAAGCTGACATCAAGGTGGTTATCCCGGCGGCGGCCTTTGTGCTGTACCTGCTGCTGCTGTGGTACCTGACAAGACAGGCGGTTTGAGCGCATGAAAAAAAGAATTCTGAAAGCGGACAATCTCAGCTACGTCTACGGCAACGGGAAGACGGCGCTGGACGGGGTCACCGTCGAGATTTACGAGGGCGAAAAGATCGCCGTGATCGGCGCCAACGGGTCGGGAAAGTCCACGTTTTTTCTCAATATAAACGGTGTGTATGCGCCGACGTCGGGAGAGATCGTCTTCAGGGACATGACTGTCAACAAAAAGACCCTGAACGAGCTGCGGAAAAATGTCGGCATCGTTTTTCAGGACGCGGACAATCAGATCATCGCCTCGACGGTCAAGGCGGACGTGGGCTTCGGGCCGATGAATCTGAAGCTGCCCAAAGAAGAGGTGCTCGAGCGCGTTGCACAGGCGCTGGCCTACATGAACCTGACCGGCTTTGAGGACCGCCCCCCGCACTATCTGAGCGGCGGCGAAAAGAAGCGCGTCAGCATCGCCGGCATCGTGGCGATGAAGCCGGAGGTCCTGATTTTCGATGAGCCGACAGCATCGCTGGACCCCATCAACGCCATGATGCTGGAAGAGGTGCTGGCAAAGCTCGGCGCCGAGGGGAAAACCATGCTGATCTCCACCCACGACGTGGATTTTACATATCGGTGGGCCGAGCGCGTCCTCGTCTTCTGCAACGGGAAAATCATCGCCGACGGTACCCCGCTGGAGATATTCCAAAACGGCGAGGTGCTCCGGCAGGCAAACCTGAAGCGGCCGGCCATGCTGGAGGTTTACGAGCTGCTCGTTGAAAGCGGCGTGCTGGCGGCGGCAAACGCTTATCCCCGGCAGACGCAGGAGCTGAAGGAAGTCCTGCGGGACAGCAAAGTCATTTTAGGCGATCCGGCCTGAAATATATAAGGAGGAAGTTTTATGAAGAAAAAGCAAAAGATCGCATTGACCGTTTCCGCTGTCATCGCGCTCGCCCTTGGGGTCGTTCCGGCTGCCGGCGCGATGCACATCATGGAGGGCTATCTGCCGGTGGCTTACTGCATTGCGTGGGGGGTCATATGCATCCCGTTCCTGGTAGCGGGCTGGTTCTCCATCAAAAAGACCCTGACGGGACACCGGAAGTCCATCACGATCCTCGCCATGACGGGCGCGTTCATTTTCGTCCTTTCCTCACTAAAGATTCCGTCCGTTACCGGCAGCTGCTCGCATATGACGGGCACGGGGCTCGGCGCGATTTTGTTCGGCGCCACGGCCGTCAGCATCCTGGGCATCATCGTGCTGATCTTCCAGGCCATTCTGCTGGCGCACGGCGGCCTGACGACCCTGGGCGCCAACACGTTCTCCATGGCCATCGCCGGCCCCCTCGTTTCGCTGGGTATCTACAAGCTGAGCAAGGTCCTGAAGATCAACAAGCATGTGGGTATTTTCCTGGCCGCGGCTCTGGGCGATTTGTTTACCTACTGCGTCACCAGCGTGCAGCTGGCGCTGGCGTACCCGTCGGCCCAGGGCGGCGTGGCCACGTCGGCCGTCAAGTTCCTGGCCGTATTTGCGCCGACACAGGTCCCGCTGGCAGTCATCGAGGGCCTGCTGACAGTCGTTATTATCTTTGGCCTTGAGACATACGCGAAAAATGAGCTGACAGAAATCGGATTTTTAAAGGTGGGCTGAGACGATGAAAACACGAACAAAGGTTATTATTTTACTTGTTATTGTCCTGCTGATCGCGCTGATCCCGCTGTTTGCGCTGAAAGGCGCCGAATTCGGCGGCTCCGACGACGCGGGCAGCCAGGTGGTCAACGAGATTACGGGCGGCGATTATCAGCCGTGGTTCACGCCCGTCATGGAAAGCTGGATCGGCGGAGAGCTGCCCGGCGAAATCGAAAGCCTGCTCTTCTGCGTCCAGACGGGCATCGGCGTCGGCATCATCGCTTTCGTGATGGGCCGGCTGGTGGAACGCAATAAAAAGGAAAAGACAAAGTCAGGCAAGAGCGGGGATTCCGGCGACAGCAATATCGCCATAGGATAACCGCCGCCCTGCCAAAGCTCGGCAAAGATTTTATTTATTCCTTTCGGCATGCGTTGACAATTTTAGAATTTTATGCTATACTTAACTCAAGTCAATATTATTTCGAGTGTCTCCCTGGGCGGAATGGACCATGGTCCGGCAGCCTCTGGAGAAGGATAGGAAATCGGGTGTGAATCCCGAGCGGAACCGCCGCTGTATGCGCCGAGGCCGCGCTCGTCGACGAAAGTCGGTCACTGGGAAACCGGGAAGGCAGAGCGTGGGCCGCAGGAGTAACTCTCCGTAAGCGTGAGCCAGAAGACCTGCTTTGAAATTGCTCTGTCGGCCGGTGGGATATGACAGGGCTGTTGAACGCACAGGAATTCGGCTGTGGTGATCTTTAAGGTCATCACAGCCGTTTTATTTTTCCGGCCATAAGCACACATGTTCCCTTGATAAAAGAGCTTACCTCTTGTTCCCTCGCTTGACATTTCTCCTGTACCGGGTGTGCGCCGGGCAGCCTTGCGACAGCTGCCCGGTCCGACACTCCCACCCAGGCGGGGAAGCAATGACAATAGATCAAAAAGCCGTAACAGGATGTGAGAAAATGCCTGAAAAACGACAGGACACCGCCGTTTTAAATGAGCAGGAAAAGCATTTGCTTCAGATGATACGCGATATAAAATTCGGAGAGCTGCATATCTTCGTCACAGAGGGTAAACCGGTCCGGGTGGAGGAAATCAAAAAAAGCATAAAACTGTAGCCGAGAACCGACTGAACAACGGAGGTTCGGCAAGGCGGGAGCATCCCGCCTTGCCGGGCCTCTTTTCGTTTGAAAACCGGTTTTGTAAAGATACATATTTATTTATCCGGGAAAACAGGCTCATGCGCTTTGCGGAGAACCTGGCGAAACAACCCAAATTTGTAACCCACGCGAGGAAGGCGGTGAAACTCCGCCGCGGGCTTACCCCCGCCGTCAAAGCCGGCAGCTCTTTCCGCGCCGTATCCCGGATGGGGAAGGCCTTTGTAAA
Source organism: Sporobacter termitidis DSM 10068 (assembly GCF_900130065.1). GTDB lineage: Bacteria > Bacillota > Clostridia > Oscillospirales > Oscillospiraceae > Sporobacter > Sporobacter termitidis. The sequence continues at coordinate 168,193 of NZ_FQXV01000005.1, read as the reverse complement.
AAGTGCCGGGACTCCCTCTGAAACGAGGGAGTCTCCTTGTTATGGAGGCTTGTCAATGGATGGGCAACAATCAACCTCGGAGCATATCCGCCGGCTTCGGAGAAAGCTGACGGAGGACGCGGCGCGGGCCGGCGAAGCCGTTGACGGCTCGTGCCGCCGGGAGTGGATCGATCCGCACCTCTGGCGGCAGTACATGGGCGAGGCCGGCCGGCGGCTTTACAACAGCTTTACCGACGAGGAGCTCCTGGATATCCTGCGTTTGACCGCCGCCGAGCTGGGGCACACCCCCTCGCAAAAGGAAATATTCTGCGTCTACCGCGCTTATATCCGCCGCCGCTTCACCAATTGGCCGACAGCCCTGCGGGCGGCCGGACTGAAGGCGCCAAAGCAGAAACGGAGAGGGGATGAAGAGCAGCAGGCTTGAGGCTTCATATGCACATTTAAGACTCTGGTACGGAGAAGAAAAACACATTTCAAGGAGGGCATATCAATGAAAGCAATGAGCAAAGCGTTATCGGTATTTCTTATCCTCATACTGGCGATAAGTGCGGCCGTCCCGGCGATGGCCGCGGACAAAACCGCGCTGCAAAGCGACGTTGCCGGCACGGCGGCATACATGTACAAAACGGTGCCCGACCCGCTGGTGGGCAGCATCGGCGGCGAGTGGGCCGTTATAGGCCTCGCCCGGAGCGGCTATGACGTGCCGGACACGTATTATCAGAACTATTACGCCACCGTGGAAGCCTACGTCAAAGAGCACTCCGGCGTCCTCGACGAGAGAAAATACACCGAGTATTCCCGCGTCACCGTGGCGCTCACGGCCATCGGCAGGGACCCGGCCAATGTGGCGGGCTACAACCTGCTCACGCCCCTGGGCGACTTTGACAAAACCATATGGCAGGGGATCAACGGCCCCATCTGGGCGCTCATCGCGCTGGATTCCGGCAGCTACGCCATGCCGAAGAATACCGGCGCGAAGACGCAGGCCACGCGCCAGATGTACGTAGACGAGATTTTGTCGCGCCAGCTGGCTGACGGCGGCTGGTCCCTCACCGGCAAGGGCGGCAGCGCCGAGGCGGCCGATCCCGATCTCACCGGCATGGCGCTGCAGGCGCTGGCCAAATATATGAGCGACAATGACGTCAAGACAGCCGTGGACAAGGCGCTCACGTGCCTGTCGGGGCTGCAGACGTCAAGCGGCGGATTTTTCTCATGGGGCGCCGCCAGCTCTGAGAGCGTGGTCCAAGTGCTTGTGGGCCTGTGCGAGCTGGGCGTCAGTGTTGACGACAGCCGCTTCGTCAAAAACGAAAAAACGCTTCTGGACAATCTCCTGACATACCGGCAGCAGGACGGCAGCTTCGAGCACACCGCCGACGGCAGCGGCTCCAACCAGATGGCCACCGAGCAGGGCTTCTACGGCATCGTCGCGGCGCTGCGGGCCGCCGAGGGTAAAAGCAGCCTCTACCGCATGAGCGACGCGATCAAAACCGGCGGAGACACCAGCGGCCCGAAAGCGGGCGAGGGTCTTGCGGGCAAAAACGCCGACGTCAGGCCCGTACCCGTCGCCTATCCGGGCAAGACCTTCAGCGATATTGCCGGCGAGAGCGCCCAGGCCAGCCGGCCCGCCATCGAGGCGCTGGCCGAGCGCGGCATCATCAGCGGAAAGACGGACACCACGTTTGACCCGGACGCCACGATGACCCGCGCCGAGTTTGCCGCCATGGTGGTGCGCGGGCTTGGCCTGACGCCCAAAGCCGGCGGCGCGTTTACGGACGTTCCGCCGTCCGAGTGGTATGCCGCCTATGTCGGCACGGTGAGCAGCTACGGCATCGCGGGCGGCGTCACGGCGGAGACCTTCGCCCCGCAGAGCGCAATCACCCGGGAGGAGGCGGCCGTCATGCTCGCGCGGGCGGCGGCGCTCTGCGGGCTGGACACAGCCCTGGACGGCGGCGCGGTGCGCGACGTTCTGGCGCAGTTTACCGACTATACGGCGTCCTCCGACTGGGCGCGGCAGGCTCTGGCCTTTTGCTACCAGGAAGGTATCCTGCCGGAAGAGGATATCCAGATCCGGCCAAAGGACCCGGCCAAGCGCTCCGAGGTCGCACAGATGCTGTTCGGCATGCTCGGAGACGCCAATCTTCTGTAAGGGGGCGCGGCCTTGAAAAATCTGTTCAAAAAGCATCGCTGGAAAGCGGTCGGCGCTCTGCTTGTCCTCTGCGCGCTGGGCTTTGCGTTCTGGTACGGCGGGAACGCGCCGGGGCTGCGGGGCTGGACCGCCGTGCCCCCGTCCGCCGCGTCGTCCGATGTCGAGGCGGCGTATCATACAGAGCCCGGCGCGTCGCCGTCCGGCGTATCGCCGGCCGCCGTCACGTCCGACGCGCCCGAATCGCCCGGGGCGTCCGCGACCCCGGATAGGCAGCCCTCCGCGCCCCCGTCCGCCGCGCCTTCGGCCGAACCGGCGTCGCCGCCGCCGGGCTCGACCGGCGGTAAGGCGCTCTCCGCCGATGAAAAGGTGGCGCTGGCCAAAGCCCTGACAGGGGGAAAATCCTCCGAAGGCGTCGAGCAAGGGTCGAAGGCGTACGCCGAAGCCCAGGGGATGACGCTGGACCCCACGACGGGCAAGGATCAATATAAGACCGCCCCCGTGCCGTCCGGCAAGCCGGTGCCGGTGGAGCCGGACAACGCCGTCGTCACGGATGAGGCGCATACCTGCACGCTTTCCGTCCGCTGCGACGTCCTCCTGGACAATATATCCTGGCTGGATCCGGACAAGGTCGAGCTGGTGCCCGAGGACGGCGTCATCTTTCCCGCCACAGCAGTGACGTTTTACGAGGGAGAGAGCGTTTTTAATGTTCTCCAGCGCGAGATGAAAAAAGCCGGGATACAGATGGAGTTCAAAAACACGCCCATGTACAACTCGGCGTACATCAAGGGGATCGGCAATCTCTACGAGTTTGACTGCGGAGAGCTCTCCGGCTGGCTGTACAAGGTCAACGACTGGTTTCCCAATTACGGCTGCTCCCGTTATCAGCTGAAGGAGGGCGACGTGATCGAGTGGGTCTACACCACCGACCTGGGCGCCGACGTGGGCGGCTATTATGCCGCCGGCGGGTCGTGAGGCGCCTATGGTCAGCAAAGACACGTTTTCCGGCTATCACCCCTCTGTGAGTTTTTTGTACTTCGGCCTGGTCTTCGCGTTTTCCATGACGCTGGCGCATCCGGTCTGCCTGGGGATATCGCTGGCCTGTGCCGCGGCGTATTCGATTTACCTGAACGGGAGAAAAGCCGTCCGGTTCCATCTGCTTTTTATACTGCCGATGTTTTTGGTGACGGCGCTTGTCAACCCCGCCTTCAGCCATGAGGGCGGGACGATCCTGGCGTATTTCCCCGGCGGCAATCCCCTGACGCTGGAGTCCGTCGCTTACGGCGTCGGGGCCGCCGCGATGCTGGCGTCGGTGATCGTCTGGTTTTCCTGCTACAGCGCCGTGATGACCTCGGATAAATTCGTATACCTGTTCGGGCGGGTCATCCCGGCCATGTCGCTCGTCCTGTCCATGACGCTCCGCTTCGTCCCCAAATTCAAGGCGCAGATCAAAGCGGTGTCGAATGCGCAGAGGTGCGTGGGGCGGGACGCGTCGAGCGGCGGCGTTTTTCAGAGAGCGCGAAACGGCGTCACCATCCTGTCGATCCTGGTCACCTGGGCGCTGGAAAACGCCATCGAGACAGCCGACAGCATGAAAAGCCGGGGCTATGGCCTCCGCGGCCGCACGGCCTTCTCCATCTACCGCTTCGACAAGCGCGACCGGGCCGCGCTCCTGTTTCTGCTGTTCTGCGGGGCGTATCTTATTCTGGGCGCGTTTCTCGGCGCGCTGCGCTGGCGGTATTATCCGACAATAAAGGGCGTCGCGGCGGGGCCTTACCCCGCCAGCGCCTTTCTCGTATACCTGGCGCTCTGCATAACGCCGGTATTTCTCAATCTTATGGAGGATAGAAAATGGAAAGCTTTACGGTCCGCGGCCTGACCTTTACATATCCCGAGCAGACGAGAAAGGCCTTGGACGGCTTGAGCTTTTCTGTAAAACAAGGGGAGCTCGTCGCGCTCGTCGGCCCTTCCGGGTGCGGCAAATCAACGCTTTTGCGGCATTTTAAAACGGTGCTGGCGCCGCACGGCGCCCTGAGCGGCGAAATATTATTCGAGGGGCAGCCGCTGGCCGCCATACCCCAGCGGGAACAGAGCGCCCGCATCGGCTTCGTGATGCAGAATCCCGACAACCAGCTTGTCACCGACAAGGTCTGGCACGAGCTGGCGTTCGGCCTGGAGAGCCTCGGCTGCGACACGCCGGCGATCCGGGGCCGCGTGGCGGAGATGACGAGCTTCTTCGGCATACAGTCCTGGTTTTATAAGGACGTCACGGAGCTGTCCGGCGGCCAGAAGCAGCTGTTGAATCTGGCCTCAATCATGGCGATGCAGCCGTCCGTGCTGATCCTGGACGAGCCGACAAGCCAGCTGGACCCGATTGCGGCGGCGGATTTCCTGGCGACGGTGGGCAAGATCAACCGCGAGCTGGGGACAAGCGTCATCATAACGGAGCATCGCCTGGAGGAGGTGCTCCCCATGTGCGACCGCGTCCTCGTCATGGACGAGGGACGGCTGCTCTGCGAGGGCTCCCCGCAGGCGGTGGGTGAGAGGCTGAAGGCGGCCGGGCATGCCATGTTCCTTTCCATGCCCGCGCCGACGCGCATCTACGCGGCCGTTCCCAACGATCAGCAGTGCCCGATCACGGTGCGGGACGGCAGGCTGTGGCTCGACGAATTCGCGCGCCGCCACGAAATCCATGCCCCCGAGGCGGGCACAGAGAAAGCCGGGCCGGAGCCCGGCGCCGTCCCGGCCGTTGAAATGACCGACGTGTGGTTCAAGTACGGCAAAGACACGCCGGACGTGCTGCGCGGGCTGTCCTTCAAGGCGTACCGGGGCGAGCTCCTGGCCATCCTCGGCGGGAACGGGACGGGGAAAACAACGGCCCTGTCGCTCGTTTCCGGCGTCAGCAGGCCCTACAGGGGCAAGGTCCTGCTGGAGGGGACGCCGCTTGCGGGGCGGGAGAGCGGCCTTTTTGAAGGGCTGCTGGGCGTGCTGCCGCAAAATCCGCAGGCGCTGTTCGTCAAAAATAACGTGCGGGAGGACCTGCTGGAAATGCTGAAGGGCAGCCGCCTGCCCGGAGAAGAAAAGGAGCGGAGAATACGGCGCGTGTCGCGCCTGTGCCGGCTGGACGCGCTGCTCTCCCGCCACCCGTACGACCTGTCCGGCGGCGAGCAGCAGCGGGCTGCGCTGGCAAAGGTGCTGCTTTCAGAGCCGAGAATACTCCTGCTGGATGAGCCCACAAAGGGACTTGACGCGGAATTCAAGCAAGTCTTTGCCGAAATACTCAAAAGCCTTTTGCGGCGCGGCGTCGCCATCGTCATGGTGAGCCATGACATCGAGTTCTGCGCCGAATACGCGCACCGCTGCGCGTTATTTTTCGACGGGGGCATCGTCACCGACGGCCCGCCGCGCGCGTTTTTTTCCGGCAACAGCTTTTACACCACCTCGGCCAACCGTATGGCCCGGCACCTGCTCGCCGGCGCCGTCACGGCGGAGGACGTGATCGTCGCCTGCGGCGGGACTGTCCCGTGCCCCCCGCCTCTGCCCCCCGAGGACGGCGATATGCCGCCGCTCAATGAAGGAAGGCCGGTGGAGGACGCGCCCGCAAGGCTCCCCCTGTGGCGGAAGCTTCTGGCCGGCGCCGCCGGTGCCGTCGCGCTCGCCGCGGCGTATATCTCTCTCAGGGAACCGGACATACCCTGGCTGTTCAGCGGCGGCAGGCTCGGCCTTTACGCCGTTTTGATCGGCGCGCTGCTCCTCCTTGCCGCCGCGGTCGGACAGAAAAGCGGCCGGCCGATTGAAAACGAACAGATACCGGTGGGTAAGCGCAGGCTGTCAAAGCGCACCCTCGCCGCCGCGGTGATGATCGTGCTGGCGATCCCCCTGACGATCTATATCGGCATCTATTATTTCGGGGACCGCAAGTATTATTTTATTTCCCTTCTGATCCTTCTGGAAACGATGCTCCCGTTCTTCCTCGTTTTTGAGGGCAGAAAGCCCCAGGCCCGGGAGCTCATCGTCATCTCTGTCCTGTGTGCCATCGGGGTGGCCGGGCGGGCCGCTTTTTTCATGCTGCCGCAGTTCAAGCCGGTGGCGGCGCTGGTGATCATCTCCGGCGTGGCCTTCGGCGGAGAAACGGGCTTTCTTGTGGGCGCGGTCACCATGCTGGCGTCCAACGTCCTGTTCGGGCAGGGCCCCTGGACGCCGTGGCAGATGTTTGCCATGGGCGTGATCGGGTTCCTGGCCGGCGTGCTGTTCAGGAAAGGCGTGCTCCGCCGGAGCCGCCTGCCGCTCTGTATTTTCGGGGGGCTCGCGGCCATCGCCATTTACGGCGGCGTAATGAACCCCTCCTACGTCGTCTTGTATAACGCTCATCCCACGTGGCCGATGTTTTTAAGCGCTTATCTTATGGGCTTTCCCTTCGATTTAATCCACGCCGCCGCTACCGCCATTTTTCTCTGGCTCGCGTCCCGGCCCATGCTGGAAAAGCTGGACCGGATCAAGGTGAAATACGGGCTCGTGGAAGCAAGGGCGGAGGCGGACAGCCCGCCGGAGGAAGCTCCGCCGGCCAAAACGTCTCCTGTGTATCAGGCGAAGCACGCCAGATAGGCAGGGCGTAAAAGCGTCACGAAATCCTGGAAAAGTATTCTATGGCCCTGGCAAAGCCGGCGACCGCCTTTTCCGCGTCACCGTCCTTGATGCCTTCCCGGACGCCGCGGTCGATGCGGTCTTCCAAAAGGCGCTGCCCAACCTTGTGCAGGGCGCTTTTCGCGGCGTTGACCTGTATCAGTATCTCCTCACACCGGACGTCATCGTCGAGCATTTTGTCGATGGCCCTGATCTGGCCCATGATTTTGTTGAGTCTGCTATGTAAGTTGTCCGCATCCATATTCTCCCGCCGCCTTCCGTCTGTTCATCGGGACGTCCTTCGTGCACCGCAGCGCGCACTGTTTGAAAAGGGCCTGGATTCGTGTCAGGGACACGGAATCCAGGCCCTTTTCCTGCTTTAGGTTCTTATTGCCGCTGCCGTCCTGCGTCTAGGTCGCGGCGGTGTCCTTCATCTTGGCAAAGCACTCGCTGCAATAGACGGGGCGGTCGTCGCGCGGCCTGAAGGGGACCTTGCACGGCCTGCCGCACGCCGCGCATACGGCGTCGTACATTTCGCGGGCGGGTCCGGCGCCCTTTTTCCGGGCGTCCCGGCACTCCTTGCATCTTTGCGGCTCGTTGGAAAAGCCTTTCTCGGCGTAGAATTGCTGCTCTCCGGCCGTCCAGATAAACTCCCTGCCGCACTCCTTGCAGATCAGGGTTTTGTCCTGATACATCATCCAAACTCCTTCGGATATCCTATATCCGCGCTTTAACGGCTCTTCGCCGTTTATTTTGTCAGGCTGTCGTAGATCCTGGTCAGATTGTCGGTCATGCGGTCCAGATACGTCATATCGTCCTCGCCGCTCTCGATGGTGTAAATTGTTTCAACCGTTGCGCCAACCTCGCCGGCAAGCGTTTGCGAAACCGCGGGGCTGACCATATCCTCGACAAATATTGTTTTTACATCGTTTTGCTTGCAGTAATCCACCAACTCCGTCAGCTTCTGCGCGCTGGGCTCGCCCTCGGCAAAGGTGTCTTCGACGCTGTTTTGCGTCAGACTGAAATCCCGGCAGAGGTAAGCGAACGCGGCGTGCCCCGTGACAAAGCTCTTTTTCGTCACGGACTGAAACTTTTCGTTGTAATCGTTATAGAGCTTCTCCAGCTGCGCGACGAAATCGCCGCAGTTTTTTTCGTAAAAGTCCTTATTGGCGGGGTCGGCCTGGACAAGTCCGTCCTTGATATTTTTCACTTCAAGCTCCGCGCCTTTCAGGCTGAGCCAGATGTGAGGGTCGTATTGCCCGTGCTCCTCGATCTCGCCGGGGTCCGTATTCGTGATGGGCGTGCCGCCCTTGGACGCTTCCACGGTGACAAGGTCCGGGTTGTTGGCCGCCTGCACCGCTTTATCGGCCCATGCCTCCATGCCCAGCCCGCTGTATACAAAGACCTTGGCCGCGCTGAGGGCGACGAGGTCCTGCGCCTTGGGCTCAAAATCGTGCGGTTCCGTCCCGTCGGGGATGATCGTCGAAATTTCCACCTTGTCCTGTCCGACGGCCGCGACAAACTCTTTCATCGCGTTAAAAGTGACGGAGACCTTGATCTTGTCCGCCGCCGGGGTGGCCGTCTGATCCGCGCTGCCGCTCGGCGTGCCGGTTGCCGCCGGCGTATCTGTCGGGTTGCCCGCCGTATTATTGCCGCCGCACGCCGCTAAGCTCGCGGCGAGGATAAGGCATAGCAGCAGCCCGGCCCATCTTTTTAACATTATTCATCAACCTCCGAAAATGTTATTGCAAATGAAATGCATTTGCATTTATAATACATGATAGTCCGATGGGATATTTTTGTCAAGCGCAAATAAAATGCATTTGCATTAAAGCGAGGGGAAGGCCAATGTTAAATTACACCTTTATGCAGAACGCGATTTTCGTCTCCGTATTCATTTCGATTCTATGCCCCTGTATCGGCATCTTTCTGGTGCTGCGCCGCTATTCCATGATCGGGGATACCCTGTCCCACGCCTCGCTGGCCGGTATCGCCATCGGGCTGATGTCCGGCCAGAATCCCATACTCGGCGCGTTCGTCTTTACCTCGATCTGCGGCGCGCTCATTGAATTTCTGCGCGGTTATTTCAAAAAATATACCGATCTGATTCTCACCATCGTCCTTTCTCTGAGCGTGGGTACCGCCATCACCATCATCAGCTCCGGAAAGCTCCACGCCAACGCGGACTCCTTTATGTTCGGCAGCATCCTGACTGTCACCCGGTTCGACATGATAATGGTGGCGGCCCTTGGCGTGATTTCGGTTTTGACCCTGATTTTTTTGTATCATCAAATGATCTACATCGCCTATGACGAGGAGACCGCCAAGGTGGCGGGCGTCAAAATCAGGCTGATCAACTATATTTTTTCCATCCTTGTAGCCTCGGCGATATCCGTATCCATCAGGATCGTCGGCGTGCTGGTGCTCAGCTCCATGATCGCCCTGCCCGTCGCCACCGCGCTGCAGCTTGGCCGGGGCTTTAAGGTCACGCTGGTATTTTCGATTGTCTTCAGCGTCATAGATATCATGCTGGGGCTTTTTATCTCGTATTATCTCAACGTGGCCCCCGGCGGCTTTACCGCCCTGATTTCCGTGGCCGTCCTCGTTCTCGTGCTGCTTGCAAAAAAAATACGGTCGGCTGTCGGAAGCGTCGCTGCGAAATAGCGGGTATTTAAGGCATTGAGTGAAAAAAACGGCACATCCTGAGAGGATGCGCCGTTTTTTGCTATTCAGCTCTGTACTCCCGCTATATCCCGGTACAGGCGCTCCCAATGACGGCGCTATGCAAACAACCCGCCGCATGGTAATATATGGATAAAAGTGTCAACAAAAAAGAAAGGAGCTTTAAAATGCAGCTTGACCTGAAAAAGATACCCTTTGGCAGACGGCTGTCAAGGCACCTGATCTACGAGGAGACGGACCCCCTCGGCACGGGCTGGGCCAGGGGGCTGTACCTGGGGCTCGCGGCGGAGAGCGGCGGCGGTTTCATCGGCGGCCCGGCCGCGGGGCCCGCAGGCTTCATTCGCATCACGCCGACCTTTGTGGGCGGGGAGCTTGCGTACACGTACACGGCCACGCCGGCTTTTGTGGCGCTGGAAACGGCCGAAGGCAGCGTCCGTTTCGCCCTGGACGGCGCGAAGGTCCTCCGCATCGAGGGCAAAGCCGTCGGGCTCCGGTTAAACGGCAGGCTCGGCTTCGGCGGGAACGCCATAAAGACCGGGCGCGGCGTCGAGCTGACGATGGGGGCGGCGGTGTACCTCATCAAAGCGCTGAAAGGCAGCGTGACGCTGGACTGCCGGTGGGCGCTGAAGGCCCTCCGCTGCACGGACCCTGTCATCTGCATAGAGCCCGGCGAGGACGGGACCTTCGACCTGGCCGTTTACGACACGGACGACGCGTATGAGCTGCCCGGCATCGCCGAAAGTCTGGACGGCTGCGCCGCCGCGTCCGCGGCCGATTACGCCGCCTTCGCCGCCGGACTGCCGGAGCCCGGGGACGACGGGCCTCTCGGCCCCGCCGCATACGCGCTTTGGATGGGCTTCCTGCCGTTTAAGGGCCGGGAGCTGATTTGCGCCGGCAAACTGAGCGACCCGAAGCTTTACGCCCTGGAGCAGTTCGCCGCGGCGCTGGCCCTGAAAGACGCTTCGGCGTCGCTGGAGCTCATCGGCGGCATGCTGGGCTTCGCCACGGCGCGGGGGCTTGTGCCGGCCTGGGCCGCGGACCGGCAGTGCTTGTACGAGGCCGTTCCGCCCGTTTACGCCTATACCGTCAGCCGCCTAATCGGCAATGGCAGCATCAATGATGTTTCCCGGGAGAAGCTTTCCGGCTTTTATGAGGCGATGTCCGGGGCTGTGGGCTGGTGGCTGGACAACCGGGCCAGTGACGCGGGGCTTTGCTTTTACGCCTACCGCCATGAGTGCGGCTGGCCCCGGGAGCCCGTCTTCGGCTGCGGCACGCCCGCCGAGGCGCCGGACCTTGCCGCCTATATCGCGCTGGCCTCGGAGGATCTGTCAAAAATCGCCGGGCTGCTGGGCAAAGCGGAAGACGCCGCTTCCTGGAAAGCGCTCAGCAGCCGTCACCTGGACTTTCTGACAGGGCCGCTGTGGGACGGCGCTGGCTTCATAAGCGTCAACGCCCTGACGGGCGAAGCGGCGCCGGCCGGCGGCCTGCTCGGCCTGATGCCGCTCATCCTCGGCAGTCGGCTGCCCGAACCGATTGCCGCCGTTCTGGCTGAAAAGGTGGCGGCCGTCTCCTGGGAGAACGCCGCCGTGATCCCCTCAACCCTGATCCTGCTGGGCCTCGGTGACCTCGGCCGGGAGCGGGAGGCGAGAGCGGGGGCGGCGGAAGTCCTTAAATCCTGCGCCGCCGGCGGCGCCAGGGAGGACCGCGGGAAAAGTATCCCGGCGGGAGAGTTTTACGCCCCGGCCGTCTGCGCCGCCCTGCTGGCGCTGGGCGGGACGCTCCAATAAGAAAGGGGTGCACCGATATGTTTGGGACAAACGAAAAATTCAATCTCCAGCGGGCTGTTTTCGCGCGCAGCGCCAGCGCCTTCTTTATATTCGAGGATTACTATTCCCATCTCTTGCGCCTGACGAACTACAAGCCGGCGTCCATTGTGCTGACGAGCCCTTTCCTTTTTAATCTCCGGCTGTTTTCCGGCGGCGCGGAGCTGCCCTATACATATTTTTCCGATGCGGGCGTTCTCCGGATGGACAGCGAAAAGGGCAGCGCCGAATTCGTGCTGACGGACCGGGAGCAGCTCCGTGTCCGCGGCGCGGGCGTCGCGCTGCGGGTGGAGCTCTGCCCCGCCATAGAGGATATGGGCACGATTGCCTGCCACGGCGTGCGGAGAAAACCGGACGGCGCCGTTGAGGCCGTTTTCGGCACATACGGCAAATTCCTGTTCAAAGCCCTGAAGGGCAGGGTAGAGGCCATATGTCCGTGGAATGAGGAAACGGGCGGTTACGACGCGGTGATTTTCGATATTCTCCCCGGCGAGGGCGGCACCTTTGAGGCCGCCGTCCACGAGGACATGGAGGAGCTCGTGATCGGCGACGAGGCGTATCCGCCCTTCGACGCGCTTATCAGGGAAAGTCTCGACAGCTTCGAGGCTTTCAAGCAAAATTATCGCCCGGCGGCGGAGGGGTATGAGGAGCTGCGGGACTACGCGGCCTATCAGATCTGGAGCCACCGGGCCAAGGCCGGTGGCGGCTTTAAGGAGCCCGGCATCCTGTTCCAGTGCTCCATCGCGGGCATTTTCTCCTGGCAGCAGAGCTATCACGGCATGACGATGCTGAACAATCCCCAAGAGGCCTGGCGGCAGATCTGCACCCTGTTTTTGTATCAGGACGAGCGGACAGGGCGGCTCCCAAGCTTCATCTCCTATCTCGGCGGGAGCAACCCCGGCATTCAGCCGCCCTTCCAGGGCTTCGCGCTGGACGTTTTGATCCGCCGGGCCGGCGACAGCTTCTTGACCCCGGCCGAATGTGAGCGGATGTATCCCAGGTTCGCCAAATGGGCGGAATACTGGCTGATGTACCGGAACGCCGGGCGCGGCGGCGACGTGACCGCCGTCAATAACCCCAACGATTCCGGCTGGGACGACGCCTCCATCTTCAAGGACGGCTTTCCCGCCCAAAACCCCGACATCATCGCCTTTGTCATCGTCCTTATGGAGATGACCGCCCGCCTGGCCCGGGGCTGCGGCAAGGCCGCCCAGGCGGACAGCTGGAAGGCCCGCAGCGACAGGCTGCTGGACACACTGGTGCGGGAGTTCTGGGACGGCGAAAAATTCGCCACCTTCGTGGGCGGCAAGCCCGTGGACAGCATGAGCCTGGCCTGCTACCAGCCCATCCTCTTAGGAGACCGCCTGCCCCGGCATATTATCGACAAGGTGGCCCGGCGCCTTACGGAGGAGGGGGACTTTCTCTGCGAGATCGGGCTCTGTACCGAGAGCCTCAAGAGTCCGCTCTGCGATTACGGCGCGAACACCTTCGTCAGCGGCAGGGTCGTCGCGCCGCCCCACCTGATCCTCACCGTGGGGCTCGATATCGCCGGCAAAAAGAAGGAGGCGGCGCTCATCGCCCGCCGCTGGTGCGACACTGTGAAGGAGCGCGGCGTCATCCTGGGCTTTGCGCCCTACGAGTATTACCGCCTGACCGGGGAGAAGGCCGATATCACCCAGGGCCCCGTGGCCTCGGACGGCTGGAGCTGGTCCACCTGGAGCGCCTGCTGCACGATGACGATGATCACCTCCGTCATCCCCGAAGAGGAGGGATAACCGCCAATACAGCCTTGTCAGCCTTCGCCGTTTCACTCCCCGCAATGACCTATCTGGTTTTGCCCCTGTCTCCATCATTGTGTTTTCCGCCGGTTTGGACTATATTTATAGGAGCAAAAGCATGGAGGACATTATGGCAGATCATCATACAGATAAAGGCTTTGCCGAATCGGTGGAAGAACTCAGGACCTGGCTGGATTCAGCCGACAAGATACTCCTCGGCGCGGGCGCGGGCCTGTCGGCGGCGGCCGGACTGAGCTATCTGGACGAGGCGCTGTTTAAGCAGTTTCAGCCGGAAATGGCGGCCCTGGGCTATCATTACCCCTACGAGCTTTTCCAGCATGAAAACGACGGCTGGCCCCAGGCCAGGGAGTGGGCCTATCTGATCCGGCACATCAATTTTGTCCGGTATACCTTCCCCGCGTCCGAGCTTTACAAAAAGCTTTTAAAGCTCGTGGAGGGCAGGGACTTTTTCGCCGTCACCTCAAACTGCGACCGGCAGCTGATGCGCGCCGGCTTTCCGATGGACCGGGTGTTTGAGGCCCAGGGCAGCTACGACAGGCTGCGGTGCACGGAAAACTGCACCAGGGAGACCTGGGAGATCAAGCCCCATATCGATAAGCTGCTCCCGCTTATTGACCCGGAAACCTTTATGATCTCCGATGAGAGCGCCATACCCTACTGCCCTTACTGCGGCGCGCCGCTTTATACGGCCTTTCGCGCCTTTGAGGGCTATAAGGCAGAGCAGCAGCGCTTTTATGACTGGATCGGCACCACCGGCGGGAAAAAGCTCTGCATCGTCGAGCTGGGCGTGGGCTTCAACACGCCCGCCGTGATCCGCTGGCCCTTTGAGCGCCTGGCGTACGCCAGCGGGAACGCCCATTTGTTCCGCGTCAACAAGGAATACAGGGAGTGGCCCGGCCACGGCGGCTTTTCAGAGGTGCCCGAAGAGCTGAAGGGCAAAGCCACGCCCATGCCGTACGACGCCGGGGATGTCATCCGGCGGCTCTATGAGGCGCTGCCGCCGGAAAGGAAATGAGATGACCCAGGACGAAAGAAGACTGTATCTGCTTGAAAGGCTGTTGGCGGAAAGCGCTCAATACAAAGGCATGGAGATACCGGCCGACAGGGAGGAGCAGCGGCGGCTTTTACGCTCTTTGATGAATGTCCGGCCCGCCATGCCCGTGACGGAGGCTTTCCAAAAGGTGCAGGACGAGTATTTGTCGGAACGCCTCGCGGAACGCGGCATTGTTGACGCGGCGTCGCTGCCGGCCGTGCCGTCCAATCCCCGGCTTGCCATCTGGCGGGGCGACATCACGGCGCTGAAGGTCGACGCCATCGTCAACGCCGCCAACAGCCGCATGGAGGGCTGCTGGCAGCCCTGCCACGCCTGTATCGACAACTGCATCCACACCTTTGCCGGCGTGCAGCTCCGGCTGCGCTGCCATGAGCTCATGACGGCACAGGGCCATGAGGAGCCCACCGGGCAGGCCAAGCTCACCCCCGGGTACAATCTCCCGGCAAAATACGTCCTGCACACCGTCGGCCCGATCATCGATCATCCGCTGACAGAGCAGGACTGCGCTTTGCTGGCCTCCTGCTATCTCTCCTGCCTGAAGCTGGCGGCGCAAAACAGCTGCCGCGCCGTCGCCTTCTGCTGCATTTCCACCGGCGTCTTCCGCTTTCCGCAGGACAAGGCGGCGGAGCTCGCCGTTCAAACCGTTAAAGAGTTCCTGAATGAGCCTTCATCGATCGAGCGGGTGGTTTTCAACGTGTTTAATCCGGCGGACGAGCGCATTTACCGCGGGCTGCTGGGGTGAGGCATCTGCTTTCAGCCCCAGCTTAAATGATGCAGCGCGCCTTTGGCCTCCAGCCCGGCAAAATCTTGCTGCCGCAGAGCCTCGTAAAGGACGATCGCGACGGCGTTGGACAGATTGAGGGACCGCGTGTCCTGAAACATCGGTATGCGCACGCAATAGTCCTTATTGTCCTTTAGGATGCTTTCCGGTATGCCGGCGCTCTCCTTGCCGAACAGGATAAAGTCGCCGCCGGTATAGGCCACGTCGCTGTATTTTTTCAGCGCCTTCGTCGTCGCCATGATGACCCTTGGAAAGCTGTTTTTTTCGAGAAAGTCCCGGTAGCTGTCATAGACATGTAAGTCGAGATCTTTCCAGTAATCGAGGCCCGCTCTTTTGATGTGCTTTTCGTCCAGCGTAAAGCCGAGCGGCTTTATCAGATGCAGGGAGGCGTTTGCCGCCACGCACGTCCTTCCGACATTTCCGGTGTTGAACGGTATTTCGGGTTCCAGTAAGACAATGTTCATTTTATTACCTCGGCCGGTTTTGATTATTAAATCGCAATTCATTTTAAAATAGGTCAATAATAACGGAAAAGGAGTGATTGATTTGGAGCTGGCGACAGCGCTTGAGGAGCTGGCGGCACTGCAAAAGGAGTATTTTGCCTTTCAGTATGCCGAGGGCATCCTCTATTACGACAGCGTGACAGGCGCGCCGGAGGGCAGCACCCAGGGCCGCGGGGAAGCGATGGCCATTTTGAGCGGGCGGGATTTCGAGATTTTGGCCAGTCCTCATGTCGGCGCGCTGCTGGATTTTTTACAGACGCGCCAGGCGGAGCTTTCGGAGCTTCAAAACGCGCAGGTCCGGGTGATCCGGCGCGAATACGACCAGATCAGCAAAGTCCCCAAGCACGAATACACCGCCTATGCCGCCCTGATAAACGAGGCCACCGCCGTCTGGCACCGCAGCAAGCAGGAAAACGACTACGCGTCCTTCGCGCCCTATATCGACCGGATCGTCGGGACGATGATCCGCTTTGCCGGCTATTACGCGCCGGGGAAGGACGCCTACGACGTTTGGCTTGACCACCACGAGCGCGGCATGACGAAAGAAAAGCTCGAAACCTTCTTCGGCGGGCTGCGCCGGACGATCGTGCCGCTCCTGCAGCGCATCACGGACAAAGGGGCGCAGCCCGACAACGGATTTTTATTCCGGGAGTATCCGGTGGAGAAGCAGCGCGCGCTCTCCGATGCTCTTATGCAGGTGCTCACAATCGACAGAAGATACTGCGCCATCGCCGAGACGGAGCACCCGTTTACCACCGAATTTACAAAGCACGACGTGCGCATCACGACGAAATACCTGCCGGACAATCTGGCCGGCGCCATGTATTCCACCATCCACGAGGGCGGGCACGCCCTGTATGAGCTGCACACCGGGGACGAACTGATGTACACCTTCCTGGGGCACGGTACCTCCATGGGCATCCATGAGAGCCAGTCCCGCTTTTTTGAAAATATGGTGGGGCGCAGCGAGGCGTTTGTCCAGGCGATTTACCCGAAGCTCTCGGCGCTTTTCCCCGCGCAGCTCAAGGACGTGGACGCCCATCGCTTCTGGCTGGCCGTCAACCGCGCCGAGCCGTCGCTGATCCGCACGGAGGCCGACGAGCTGACCTACAGCCTGCACGTCATGGTGCGCTTTGAGATCGAAAAAAAGCTTTTCGCGGGGGAGATCATCGCCAAGGACATCCCCGCGCTCTGGGCCTCGCTTATGAAAGACTACCTGGGCGTCGACGTCCCCGACGACCGCCGCGGCGCGCTGCAGGACAGCCACTGGAGCGGTGGCAGCTTCGGCTATTTCCCCTCCTACGCCGTGGGGAGCGCCTACGCCGCCCAGTTCTATGCCGCCATGGGCAGGGAACTCGATATCGAGGCCGCCGTCCGTTCCGGCGACCTGTCGCCGCTGGCCCGCTGGCTGGAGCAAAAGATCTGGCGCTTCGGCGCCGCCAAAGAGCCGGACGAGCTGCTGCTGTCGGCCACCGGGGCACCCTTTGACCCAAAGTATTATCTCAGCTACCTGACGGACAAATTCCGGCGGGTCTATGGGCTGGACGGCGCTTGGTAAGAACTGACTTGGCTTCTGTTAAAAGGGCGTTCCGCAACGCTTATGCGTTTGCGGCGCGCCCTTTATTTATCGGAAACTATATCCCAAGCTTTATCCTCAACGCCGCGCGCCCTTGCTGTCAGGACACGGCGTTATTATACGCGCGGATTGCCCCATAAGCAATCAGTCCGCCGGATAATTTAAACGGAATGCATGGAATTATTGCCGGCACCGGACCGTTTGTTGGGCTAAATAACATTGACAAATAATTAACGATGTTGTATCTTGAAAATACACCAATTGAGTATAGTTTTAAAAAGCGGAGAGAAGATGAAGATTACACAAGAGGGAGATTACGCGCTGAGGGTCGTCCTGTATCTGTCGAATAAGGGCGTCGGAGAAATCGTTGAGGCCAAGGTGATCGCCGGGGAAGTGGTCATCCCGCTGCGCTTTTTGCTCAAGCTCCTCCGAAAGCTGACGGTTGCGGGCATCCTCCATTCGCACAGGGGCGTGGGCGGCGGCTACGCCCTCGCCAGGGACCCGGCGGATATCACTCTTTTTGACGTTATCGACGCCATCGACGGCCCGCTGTATATTAACAGATGCTTGTATGACAAGGCATACTGCACCTTGAACCGCACCGAGACGTGCGCTGTCCACGGCGCGCTGGAGAAAATTCAGGTACGCCTGCTGTCGGAGCTCAAAGGCGTCACGTTTAAAGATATGATGGACGGCGCCCATTAAACAAAATACATCGGGAAGCACATTCCCGATTTTATTTGAACCAAAACAATACCAAATTAGTATACTTTTAAGGGGGACCAACACATGCCAGAACAAAGAATATGCACAACCTGCCGCTCGGCGGATACGCTTCTCCAGGATTTCATTTCGACCCTGGATGTGGACACGGCGCATCACCGGGTGGAGACGCAAAGCGTCAAATGCGGTTTCGGCCTGCAGGGCGTCTGCTGCCGGCTCTGCGCCAACGGCCCGTGCCGCATCACGCCCAGCGCGCCCAGAGGCGTCTGCGGCGCCACGGCGGACACGATCGTGGCGCGGAATTTCCTCCGGGCCGTTTCCGCCGGCTCGGGCTGTTATATCCACGTCGTTGAAAACACGGCCCGCAACCTGAAAGCCTTTGCCAAAAAGAAAAAGCCCTTCAAAAGCGTCGAGACCCTCGACAGGCTGGCGGCGCTGTTCGGCATCGGCGAGGCCGACGTCCATGATCGTGCCGCCGTGGTGGCGGACGCGGTGCTGAGCGATCTCTACAAGCCGGCCTTTGAGAAAATGGCGCTGGTGGAAAAGCTGGCGTACGAGCCCAGGCTGAAACGGTGGAAGGAGCTCAATATCCTGCCGGGCGGCGCCAAATCAGAGGTGTTTGACGGCGTCGTCAAAACCTCCACGAACCTGAGCAGCGACCCCGTGGATATGCTGCTCCAATGCCTCAGACTCGGCATTTCAACGGGCCTTTACGGCCTGACCCTCACAAATCTCCTCAATGACGTGATGCTCGGCGCGCCGGTTCTGCGCAAGGCCCCCGTCGGCCTCCGGGTGATCGATTCCGGATACATCAACATCATGCTCACCGGCCACCAGCAGTCGATGTTCGCGTACCTGCAGGACCGCCTGACCGACGAGGATGTGACCGAGAAGGCGAAGGCCGCCGGGGCGAAGGGGTTCCGGCTGATCGGCTGCACCTGCGTCGGGCAGGACCTGCAGCTGCGCGGCGCGCACTGCCCCACGGTTTTTGCCGGCCACGCGGGCAATAACTTCACCAGCGAGGCCGTGATCGCCACGGGCGCCATCGACCTGATCGTATCCGAATTCAACTGCACGCTGCCCGGCATCGAGCCGATTGCCGATCGGTTCATGGTCAAAATGATCTGCGTCGACGACGTGGCGAAAAAGGCGAACGCGGAGCTGCTGCCCTATAATTTTGACGATTTCAGCACGCAGCTGGAGTACATCATCGCCCAGGCCGCCGAGAGCTACGAAAAGCGCCGCCCCCGCGTGGCCATCCGGGAAGTCCCGCGGCACGGCGACGACGATGTGCTCACCGGCGTCAGCGAAGGGTCGCTGAAAGCCTTCCTCGGCGGGAACTGGCAGCCGCTCATCGACCTGATCGTCCAGGGCAAAATCAAGGGCATCGCCGGCATCGTCGGCTGCTCCAATCTCACCGCGCTGGGGCATGACGTTTTCACCGTGGCGCTGACAAAAGAGCTCATCCGGCGCGATATCATCGTCCTGTCGGCGGGCTGCTCCAGCGGCGGCCTTGAAAACGTCGGCCTCATGTCGCCGAAAGCCGCCAGCCAGGCGGGCGACAATCTCAGAAGTGTCTGCGAGAGCCTGGGGATACCCCCGGTGCTGAACTTCGGCCCCTGCCTTGCCATCGGGCGCCTGGAAACCGTCGCCGCCGAGATCGCCGGGACGCTGGGCATCGACATCCCCCAGCTGCCGCTGGTCCTGTCCGCGCCCCAATGGCTGGAGGAGCAGGCCCTGGCCGACGGTGCGTTCGGGCTGGCACTGGGGCTCCCGCTGCATCTGGCGCTGCCGCCGTTCACCACCGGCAGCAAGCTGGTGACGCAGGTCCTCTCCGAGGATATGAAGACGCTCACGGGCGGCCAGCTCATCGTGGAAGGCGACGTCGTCAAGGCGGCCGACAGGCTGGAGGCCATCATTGTGGAAAAGAGGAAAGGGCTTGGACTGCGGGAAGTCTGAATATGGAGGGGGTGTACGCGTGAAAAGGATCATGATTGACAAGGAGCTGTGCGCCGGCTGCCTGAACTGCAGCCTGGGGTGTATGGCGGCGCACAGCGATACGGGCGATTCCTTCTACGACCTGGATCTCCAGGACAATAAAAACGAGAGCAGAAATTTTGTGGCGCTGGACAGAAACGGGAAACCCGTTCCCATCTTCTGCCGCCACTGCGACGAGCCGGAATGTGTCGCCGCCTGCATGAGCGGTGCCATGACAAAGGACCGGGAAACGGGCGTCGTCAGCTATGACCGCGATAAATGCGCATCCTGCTTCATGTGCGTCATGTCCTGCCCGTTCGGCGTTTTGAAAACCGACGAGAAGACAAGAAAGGTCATTGTGAAATGCGACCTGTGCGCCGGCCGGGAAGGCCCCCGGTGTGTCGAAAGCTGTCCCAGCAAGGCCATTTATCTGGTGGAGGTCAATGCGCTATGAAATATGTCATCATCGGGGCCGGCGCGGCGGGAATCAGCGCCGCCGGCAAGATATCGGAGCTCGACAAGCGCGCCGAAGTGACCGTCATATCCGCCGACGAGGCCGTTTATTCGCGCTGTATGCTGCACCATGTGATTTCCGGCAGGCGTACGGCCGAAACCATTTCCTTCGTTGATAAGGACTTCTTTGACAAGCGGGGCATCACCTGGCTGAAAGGCAAAAGGGTGACGGGCGCGGACTTCCAAAAGCGCCAGCTCACGCTGTCGGACGGGACGTCGGTGGGCTATAACAGGCTGCTGATCGCGGCCGGCTCCAAAGCGTCCGTGCCGCCGGTCAAGGGCGTGGCGGGCGCGGGCAACGTGTTCACCCTGCGCGACCTGCAGGATGTGGAGCGCATCAGCGCGGCGGCCGAAAAGGCCAAAAAGGCCGTCGTCCTCGGCGGGGGCCTTGTGGGGCTGGACGCCGCGTCCGCGCTCCTGGAAAAGGGCCTGGATGTCTCCGTCGTTGAGATGGCGGACCGGGTGCTGCCCTTGCAGCTGGACAGCCAGGCGGCCCTCGGCTACGAGGAGGCCTTTAAAAAGGCGGGGGCCGGGATTTATACGGGCGTTTCGGTGACGGAGGGCGTCCGGGATACGGCCGGCGCCGTCAGCGCGCTGAAGCTGAGCGACGGCACGGTCCTCCCCTGCGATATGGTCGTGGCGGCGGCCGGCGTCCGGCCCAACGTGGAGTTCCTCGAGGCCGGCACGATCGATTTTGACAGGGAGATCACCGTCGATGACCGGATGCGGACCTCGGTGCCCTATGTGTACGCCGCGGGCGACGTGACGGGCCTTTCGGCCATATGGCCCAGCGCCGTCAAGCAGGGCGTCGTGGCGGCCTGTAATATGACCGGGAACGACAAGCGCTACGAGGACTATTTTACCGCCAAGAATTCCATCAGCCTGCTAGGCCTGGATACCGTGTCGGTCGGGCTCCCATCGGCGCCGGACGACAGCTATACGACGGAGGTTTATTTAAAGGACGGCGTGTACAAAAAAATCATCTTCAAGGACGGCGTTGTCTGCGGCGTCATCCTGCAAAAGGACATTGCCCGCAGCGGCTTCTGGACCCAGGTCATAAAAAATAAGGAGAAGCTCGAGCTGCCGGACGGCAATCCGTTTAAGGTCACCTACGCCGACTTTTACAATATCGACAGCCGCGGCAGCTTCCGGTTCGGCGCCGCCGCGCTTTAAGACAGGGGATTGCCTCAGCTTGTCAAAGAACCATTATACAGAGGGGGAAGCCTCGCAGAGTTTGCCGCCGGAGCGGCAAATAAATTCATGATTTGTCACGCAGGAGGACATGCGCCTCCGGAGTGACACTTCTCATGCAGCGCGCGGCTGAGCACGCTGCATGCAGCCCCTTGTCGGATAAAGCCCAAAGGGCTTTATCGACAGTTTGCGGCAATCCCCCGCTCCGGATACGGAGCGGGGGATTGCCGTTGAAGGAGAAAAGTCAGTTAAACGGAGTTGTTAAGTTCAGGAATGGTCAAGGCGCCGTACACAGCCGCTCAATCCTTCTTCAGGCGGGTTTTCTCGAGCTTGTCGATCTGGATCACCCTGCCGTTTTGAATATGTAGAGTGACGGAACCAAACTGCAGATCCTTGATGCATTCGATAAGCTTTGACGTGATTTTTTCCAGGGACTCTTCATCTGGAATTCTGACGATATTGGACATCTCATCACCTTCTATGTCATTAGGCTAAGCAAAGAACAAAAGCATACTAATTATATATGAAATATATGTTATAAAAATAATAACACCGAATACATATAATGTCAATATGTATAATATGAAATTATAGGCAGAAATTTGCTGATTTCCGGTCTCGCCGTGTTTCTTTGCAAGACAGGCCGTCCCCGCGCCTCAGATTCCGCTGTCGAGCAGCGCTGCGATGCTGTTCCATACCGGCTTCAGCTGGCCGTAAATCTGCGTGTAAACGTCAAAGAGCGCGTTGTATTTTTGGTGGTTTTCCGCATTCGGCTCGTATTGCCGCGCATAGCTGACAAACCGGCCGACGGCCTCCTCATAAGTTTTGAAGTACCCCGCGGCCACAGCGGCGTTGATTGCCGCGCCCTTCGCGCCGAATTCCTCGCCCGACGGGACCTTTACCGTCACGTTCAGGCTGTCGGCTATGATCTGGCACCAAAGGCCGCTTCTGGCGCCGCCGCCTGCCAGGCAGAGCTCCTTGACCCGCCGCGGAATGTTGGCGTAGCTGTGCTTGATGGCCAGCGCCACGCCCTCGAAAAGGGCGCGCAAAAGATGATATTTGGTATGATGGGGCGCGAGGCCGATAAAGTGCGCCTTGGCGTTTTTATGTAAAAACGGCGCTTTTAATCCCGTGGAATTGATAAAGGGGTTATAAAGTATCCCTTCCGAGCCGATGGGAATCTCGCGGATTTTTTTGTGGA
Organism: Sporobacter termitidis DSM 10068; assembly: GCF_900130065.1. Taxonomy (GTDB): domain Bacteria; phylum Bacillota; class Clostridia; order Oscillospirales; family Oscillospiraceae; genus Sporobacter; species Sporobacter termitidis. The sequence goes on along the minus strand of NZ_FQXV01000005.1, from coordinate 145,604 downwards.
GGTCGTCAAAAATATCCGTTCCCGCGTCCCTGGCGCGGGCGGTGTCGTCCTGGCAGAACTGCCTGATAAACCAGTCCAGGTTCGGCGTCCCGTAATTGGTATTCACCATGCGCACCCAGCGGCTCTGTGGGCCAAGAGGCACGGTATAGCCGACGTTATACGGCTTGATGTCGGGTCTGTCAATGACGATTTCGCTGATGAGCGCCGTGCCGAGGATCGTGCAGGCGTCGCCGTCGGAAATCGCGCCCACGCCCAGGGCGGACGCGGAGATGTCATACGGCGCGTTGGTGACCCTGACCGACGGGGGAATCCCCCATGCCTCCGCGAGCTCCGGTTTGATGTCATAAACCGTGTCGTGGCATTTGTCGATGCGCGGCAGCAAATGGCGGTATTCCTCGATGCCAATGCGCTTCAAAACCTCGCCGCTGTAAGTCTCGGCGGCAAAATCGTAATAGGATATGCTGGCCTCGGAGGGGTCCGTACTGATAACCCCTGTCAGCTTGAATTTGATCCAGTCCTTGCAGTACAGCGAAAAGGACGCCTTTTCCAGCGCCTCCGGCTCGTGGAGTGACAGCCATTTCAGCACCACGCCCTGGCTGCCCGTAAACAGCTCGCAGCCGGTGATCTGGTAGACCCGCTCGGAGACCCCGCGCCGCTCGAAATCGCGGATGACGTCGCCGGCACGGGTATCGTTCCATAAAATAGCCTTTCTGACGGGATTCCCGTCCCGGTCAATCAGCCAGGCCCCGCAGCCCTGCCCTGTGATGCCGATGGCCCTGATATGGCTTTTGACGTCGGCGCCCGCCTGCCCCAGCAGTGTGTCGACCGTACCCTTGACAGCCGCCCAGACCTCGTTCATGTCCATCTCATACCAGTCGTTTTCGAGCGAAATGAGGCCGACGTTGCCCTGCGCCTTCGCCACCTCGGCGCCGGTGTCGTCAAAAAGTGCCGATTTAATGACCGTGGTACCGGCGTCGATGCCGATAAAATACGCCTTGCTGCCCATGCTTTTTGCTCCTTATGTCGAATTATGTCGAAATATTCAATCGCCCGGGTAAATAAAAAGACCTGTTTCGTATGTGGATGTACACAAAGGAAACAGGTCTTCAGTTGTCTGGTCAACCCCGAAGTAATATATAGTTTTCATATATGTTTTATCATTACCGCCTTTGTTTGTCAAGATGTAATTGATATAAGCGCGCCGCGGATTTCGTGTGAGGGCATTGATGGCCGATAAAAATGACGGTTTCCGCGTTTTCAGCGGTGGATAACAGCGCCCGTTCGTAAGAAGGGTCCGGCGGCGCCAGCTCGGACAGCTCCAGCAGGCCGTACTCCTCCAGCGGGGAAAAGCTGTAGGGGCACAGATGCACGACGCCGTGGGCGGGACTCTCCGCGAGGCGCTCCAGCAGGCGCAGCTGAAATTCGGCGGCGAAGGCCCGGTAGCGTTTTTCCCCCAGCAGGCCGCGCTGCGCCTGAGGGTCCGCCAGCGAGACGACCTTCACGCCCCGGTCCAGGGCCGCCGCGATATAGCCGGCCAAGCCGTCCGTCAGCGCGCCGAGCGCGGCGCGGACCTCTTCAGGCTGCCGGAGCAGCCACGCCGGGAGCTTTTGGGAGGACAGCAGCGCCAGCAGGGAATAAGGCGCGCTGACATTTAAAAGTATAGCCCGCGCCGCCGACCGCCGTTCGAGCTCCGCGAGCAGCTCCCGGATGAGCGGCCGCTCCGGCAGCGGGGGGATATCCCGCAGCTGCTCAGGCGATGTAAACGGCGGGGTGACGTCGCAAAAACCGCTCGCCGTGACGTGCGCCCGGGCGCCCAGGGCCCGCGCTTCGGTGACAAAGTCGGCCGGGAGCGTCAGAAAGAGGCTGTCTTCCGCCGAAACGGCGTTTTCAAGCGCCGCGCAGTAAGGGCCCGCCATATGCTCCGGCGCGTGTGGGCTGACCGGCTGCATATTCAAAATCCCAGGCACGCGACAAACAGCTTCTCAAAGTCCGGCGTGTCGGCAAGCTCGACCTTGTCGACGTTTGACGCCAGCGCCTGCATGTCGGCGCGGAAGCCGGTGTTCAGCAAAAAAGCCGCGGCGCCCGATTGGGAGGTGTTGCCCACAAAGCGCACCTTCCCCGCAAACGCCGGCGGGAGCAGGCCGATATCCAAAAGGCTGCTTTCGCGGAGATGATAGCCGAACGAGCCGGCGATCAAAACCTCGTCCACGGCGGCCTCCGGGACGGAGAGCTGGGCCAGCAGCGCCGTGATACCGGACCGGATGGCGCCCTTGGCGAGCTGGACCTGGCGGATATCCTGCTGGGTGAGGAAGACCTCGTCGGTGATGAAAAACGCCGTTTTGCCCTCGTACGGGCGCAGCGCGGCCTGGAGCGGCTCGGGAAACGCGCCCTTGTCGGCGCGTACGAACCGGCCGCTTTTGCCGATCACGCCGACGCGCACGAGCTCGCCCGCAATATCCAGCAGCCCGCTGCCGCAGATGCCGGCGGCCTTGGCGCCGCCGATGGTTTTATAGTGCGGCCTGCCGTCGCCGTCGACCTGGAACTGTTCCACAGCGCCGGGGACGGCGCGCGTGCCGCAGACGATGTTCATCCCCTCAAAGGCGGGGCCGGCGGCGGTGGAGGTGGCGGCAAGGCGGCCGTCCTTGGCCAGCACGATCTCGCCGTTGGTGCCGATGTCGATAAACAGCGTGGCGCCGGCCTTTTGCTCCAGGCGCGAGACAAGTATGCCGGAGGTGATGTCCGCGCCCACAAAAGCCGAAATGATGGGCGGGAGATAAACGAGCCCGAAGGGTGAAAGCCCCAGGGCGTCCGCCGGGAGGTGCGCCCCGCCCCGGATGTTGGGGATGTAGGGGTATTTTCCCAAAGGCGCCGGGTCGACGCCGGTGGCCAGGTGCAGCATGGTGGTGTTGCCGCTGTAGATGACCTCGTAGATATACCGGGGATCGATGCCGGCCGCGCGGACCAGGCTGTCGCGCAGGGCTGAAAAAGCGGAAAGAAAGGCATGAAACAGCGTTTCCAGGCCGCCCTCTTCCTCGGCGAAATGGATGCGGGTCAGCACGTCCTGGGCATAGGCGCTCTGCGGGTTGAGCATGCTTTCGGAGGCCAGGTGCTCCCCGGTGGGGAGGTGGATCAGCTCCGCGACGAGCGTCGTGGTGCCGATGTCCAGCGCGATGCCGTACGCCTTCCCGGTGGTGTCTCCGGGCTCGCTGCCCAGGAGCGTCCCGCCGCCGTACACGTGGGTGACGCCGCCCTCCGCGCGTTTTGTAATATAAGGGTCCGGCGCGTATTCGAAGGATTCGCCTTCCGAGAGGATGCTCAGCCGGCGGTTTTCCTCGGCCCTGCTGTGCACGAGAACGTCGATGTCGCCGTAGACCTTCGTCTGGCAGGCCAGCACATAGCCTGCTTCCCGTTCCGCCCGGGGGAGGCTGTGGGCGCCGCTGTCGTCCACGCCGGCAAGCTGCGTGAGGTCGGATAAGCGGACACGGCATTTTCCGCAGGTGCCCACGGCGTTGCAGGGGGATTCGATGTCGATGCCTGCTTTGCGCGCGGCGTCCAGCACCGTGGTGCCGGGCGCCACGGCGATCGTGCTGTTTTGTCCGATAAAGCGTATGGTCGGCATGGGGTCACTCCTAACAAATTCAGTCGTCTGTAACGGTATGGGTGAGGGCCTTGATATTGCGCAGGGGCGTGGAGGTGCTCAGGCCGCAGGCCGGCGCGATGATATCGATGCCGGCGGCTTTCAGGCCCTGCGTGGCCGATTGCACCGCGCGTTCCTCGCCGAACTCCAGCAGGTAGGTGCTGACGTTTCCCATGACGGTGACGCCGTCAAGCTCCGATTTGAGCTTTCTGAGGCTGACCATCGCGTCCACGCTCAGCGCGTCGCTGCGCAGCTTTGCCAGCATGGGCTTTACCATATTGACGTCGCCGCAGATATGGATGATGACAGGCACGCCGAGCTCTTTCACGGCCAGGGCCAGCTTGTTCAGATACGGCACGGCGAAATCGTCGAAAAACCTGGGCCCCAGGATTTCCCCCGTCGCGGTGGGGTCGGCGATGGATATGACCGACGCCCCGTTGTCCGCCAGCAGGCGGGCGTAGTCGATGAGCTGATCGGTCACATAGTCCATGACGCGATGCGCGGTTTCGCGGCTTTTCCGCAGCTGCTTTAAAAAGGTCATGGGGTCCACGATGGAAGCGGCGGTGCTGACAGGGCCCGTCACGCTGCCGATGACCGGAATGTCGGGATAGCGCTTTGACAGCTCCGCCACCGACTGGAGGACCACGCCGGCGCGCGGGCTCCTGGAGACCGCGCCGGGAGACAGATACTCCACCGCCTCGACGCTGCCGAAAACCTCCTTTTGAATCTTCGGCTCGCATTCCAGGGTGCCGAAATCGACCTGGCTGCCCAAGGCTTCGGCCTCCACCGTCATGCAGAAGGGGATGCCGATATTTTCAAAGCCGGTCAGCTCCTTGACGTCCGAGGCCAGGCCGCTCATCAGCTGCCAGTCGCCGTGGGCGTCCGGCAGGGTATGCCCGGTGGAGGTCATGACGTCGACGATCGCGGCGTTCATCATGCCGCCGGGGCATATCACCGGCGGCCGCTCCACGGACTTTTTGTCCAGCGTCCGTAAAAGGCGCTCTTTTGGAGAAAAGGTGTCGTTCATAATAAGTCCCCTCCGTTCTGCTATCGGGCGGCGACCGCCGCGCTGAGCAAGTCTTCAATCAAGGTCAGGCCGCCCTCAAAGCCGGTATAGCCGCGGCTGAGCAGTGCGCGGTTCGATATCGGAAAGCTGACGCTCAGGTGGGGCGCGCCCAGCTTCAGCGCCAGCGACCGCTCCAGCGCGCTGCCGATGACAAAGGCCGGAGTGAGGGTTTCGGCGTATTTGTCCGACTCCTGCTTGGGATACAGCTCGTTTATATAGCGGATCGCCTCGCTGGCATTCGTGTCAAAGACCACCTTCGGGCCGTTGAGGGGGGCGGGCGCCGTCAGCTTTTTCCGCAGCTGCTCCTGCTGCTCCTCCGGCAGCACGTCGGTGAACTGGGTGAGCACCGGAATCCAGCCGAGATCGTCCAGCAAAAAACGGGTGATGGAAACGGCATAATTCACGTCCGCGACGATGACCGCGTATTTTTGCAGGTCCGCGTCGTTGTAAACGTCCGCCAGCGGCTCGAGGAATTTGTAATATTTGCGGTTCTCCTCCCGGATGATGGCCTCCACGTCCACGTCGAGGCGGAGCGCCCCCGCCACGGCTCTGAGCAGCTCTCCGCTGGCGGTGGGGCCGACCGGCAGGCCGGCGGTTATGTAGGGAATACCGTGGACCTCCTCGTAGGTCTTCGCGGTATCCAGGCCGTAGACGTCGGACAGCACGATGTTGAGCTCGGCGGACGAGGAATTTTTCAGCCCGTCCAGGGTGTCCTCGTCGGTGAAAAAGGTGTTGACCTCGATGCCCAGCTTGCCCAGGAGGCGGCGGACGCCGGTCAGGTTCCCGCGCCAGAAGCCGTCCATATAGGGGACGATGCCCAGGATGTTCACGCTGCCTTTTTTTGCGGCGGCGCCTTTTTTCACATATTGCCGGACGATTTCCGAAAGGACGATGTCGTAGCCGAGGTAGGAGTTCCCCTTGAAGCCGCCCGTGTTGGCGGCCACGATGTCGACGCCCTGCCCGGCGAATTCCGCGGCCACCGCGCGGACGTTGTCGCCGATGATTTCGGTGACGCAGCCTGTGACGATCACGTAAAGCCGGCCGTCCATCAGCTCCAGCGTTGTTTTGACCTGCTCTTCCAGCCGGTCGATGCCGCCGAAGATCACATCCCGTTCTCCCACGTTGGAGCTGGGCACGGCGAGACCGCCGCAGTAGCCGCCCACCTGGAGGGCGGAGCCCCCGTTCTGGGCCCAGGCGATGCTGCCCGCGCAGCCGATGGCGCAGTGCAGGATGGGGATGGTTTCGGGCAGGGCCTCCAGCGTGGAAAGCGCCCCGCCCAGGGAGCAAAAATAGCGCGGGCGTTCAATATAGCTGCTCATAGGGCCGGCGCCTCCTTTCCGGTATAGTCCTCCGGCAAATCCAGATTGGATTTTATGTAGGCAAAGGGATTTTTGCCGTACCAGTCGTCTTTATAAGGCAGCCGGACGAATTTGCTGAGATTTTTGTTGAACGCCGGGCTGGCCAGCTGCCGGTAAAGCCGGCGGGCCAGCTCAAAGGCGCCGCGGTAGCCGATGTAGGCAAGGCCGGTGTTATAAATGACATGGGAGGGGATGCCGAGCTTCGTGGCGGTGGAGTTGTCGTTCCAGTGGCCCAGGAAAAGATCGGGCTTCATGGTCCTGAGCAGGTTCGCCTCCTCAAAGGGCTGGACGTTGGCGATGTTGATCATCAGGTCCTCTCCGGCGTTCTTCAGCAGCTTTTCATATTCCACGTTGGCGAATTCGTCATGGTGGAAGGAGCGGATGCCCGCAATGTCAAAGCCCAGGTCGTGCAGCAGGTTGGCGGTCGCCAGCGCGCGGAATTCGCCGGCGCTGATAAAGACGCGCTTGCCCTTGAAAAACGGGCGGTACTTTTCGAGCGCGGCGTTGAGCTCGGCGGTTTCGCGCTCGATCAGACGCTCGGCGGCGCCGCTTTTGCCGAGCTGCGCGGCGATATCGCGTATCCAGGCGCTGGTGTTGTCGATGCCGATGGGCATGTGCCTGATGATATAGGGCACGCCGTATTCCTCGCGCAGATAATCCAGCAGGTAATCGTCGTGGGTCGGACAGGTGCTGACGGAAAGCCCCGCGTATTTCAGGGCGTACGCCTTATCCGGGTCGGCGAAATTCGGAAAGACGTTGACGGTCTGATCCAAAGCGTTCAGGTACCGCGTCAGCTCCTGCTCGTCGGCGAGCCCCATGGAGGAAACGGTGAGCAGGTTGACGGTGTGCGCCTTCCGATACGCCAGGCGTTCCTCGTAAAGATCGTCCCTGATGATGGGCTCGTTCCATTTCGGGTCCTCGAAGAGCGCGCGCGCCAGGCCGTGGTAAACCGCGTCGTAGGCGGTGGCCCAGATCTTTGTCTTGAAGCCCTCGCAGTGGACGGGCACGATGCGCGCCGCCACATGGGGCCGCGCCCGCTCGATCACGCCGTCCACATCGTCGCCGATGATGCTCGGCACACAGCTGACGACCACCGTGATGGTTTTGGGCCGGTAAAGGCGGTCGGCCTCAAGAATGGCGTTATAGAGCTTGTTTTCCGCGCCCGATATGACGTCGGTCTCGTTCAGGGCGGTGGACAGCCATACCGCGTCCCGCGCCGCGCCGGTGCGCAGGTTTCCGCCCGAGCGGGTGTTGGCGTTCTGCGAATGGGAGCAGGCCCCGCAGCCCACGGCGCCGTGGACCAGATTGACGTTGTCCGGCAGCGTGTTCAGTATGGAAATACCGGGCAGCAGCAGGCAGATGGAGCCTTGGGAAAAGCTGCGGCTGCCGTCCTGGAGGCAGCCGCAGCGGCTGCCCTTGCCGGCCAGGTCGCAAAGGGTGCCGCCGTAGACGATGCAGGCGCCAAGGCGGGCCTCACGGGTTGGCGGCTCTTTGTTTTGCAAATAGCTCATTATATATACTCCTCCGCATTATAATGATAGTTTCGGGGATTCGCCGCGCCGGTCACAGGGCCGGGCGGTCAAACAGCGGGGTCGAGAGGTAGCGCTCCCCGGTGTCGGGCAGCAGCACGACCACCGTTCTGCCCTCGAATTCGGGCCGGCGGGCGATGCCGGCGGCGGCAAAAGCCGCGGCGGCGGAGGATATGCCGATCAGCAGGCCCTCGGTGCGCGCCAGCGCCTGCGCCGTGTCCACGGCTTCCTCCCAGCGCACTTTGAATATCTCGTCAATCACGCCGGTATTGAGCACCTTGGGGATAAAGCCCGCCCCGATGCCCTGTATCCTGTGTGGGCCGGGGACGCCGCCGGACAGTACCGGCGAATCGAAGGGCTCGACGGCGATGATTTTGACATCCGGATTTTTCTCCTTGAGCACCTCGCCCACGCCGGTGATCGTGCCGCCGGTGCCCACGCCCGCCACAAACGCGGCAATGTCCCCGTCCAGATCGTTCCAGATCTCCAGGGCGGTGGTTTCCCGGTGGACGCGCACGTTGGCGGGATTGTTGAACTGCTGCGGGATAAAGGATTTTTCAAAGAGCACCGCCAGCTCCTCGGCCTTTTTGATGGCCCCCTTCATGCCGTCCTTGCCGGGCGTGAGCACCAGCTCGGCGTTCAGGGCCTTCAGCAGGTTTCGGCGCTCCACGCTCATCATGTCGGGCATGGTGAGAATAAGGCGGTAGCCCTTCGAGGCGGCCACGAAAGCCAGGCCTATCCCGGTGTTTCCGCTGGTGGGCTCGATGATGATCGTGTCCTTGTCCAGCTTCCCCGCCGCCTCCGCATCCTCGATCATGGACAGCGCGATGCGGTCCTTCACGGAGCTCAGGGGGTTAAAGTATTCAAGCTTGGCGATGAGCTTTGCCTGTACGCCGTTTTCGGCGGCGTAATCCGTCAGCTGGAGCAGCGGCGTGTTGCCGATCAGCTGTGTCAGCTTTGTCGCATATTTAGCCATATATATCGTCCTGCCTTATTAAATTTGGTATGCCCGCACGGTTCTTGATATGGTCTGCAGATTTTCCAGCGGCGTGGCAGGCGGGATGTCGCAGCCGGGCATGACGATATAGCCGCCGCCCGCGCCCCCTTTCCCGATACAGGCCAGCGTCTCCCGCCGGATGTCCTCCTCGGTGCCGTTCTGCACCACGTTGACGGGATTCAGATTGCCGGAAAAGGCGATTTTCCCCGCGAACGCCTCCTTGGCCAGGCCGAGGTCCACCTTATAATCCAGCGACATGATCTGCGCGCCGCTTTCGGCGATCAAATCCAGCCGGTCCTGGGTGTTGCCGCAGATGTGCAGACCCAATATGAGGCCCTTGCCCGAAAGCCGCTCGTAAATATCCTTTATGTACGGCATCGCCACTTCCCTGAAATGCCGCAGGGAGATCATGTCGCCGGAGGCGGAGGGCTCGGCCATAAAAATCACCCGCGCCCCGGCGTCGATATAGCCCTGCATGTAGGCCAGGTAGAGCTCCGAGGAAAAGCGCAGGAGCTTATCCACCGCCCCGCGGTTTTTATAGACGTTCCGCATGAGCGCGTCCGCCCCGTAGAGCAGTCCCGTCAGCGTAAAGGGTCCCCACATGCTGGCGCCGACCGGCCGCCGTCCTTTTTCCCTTTCCGCCAAAAGCCGCGTCACCTCATAAAGCACGCGAATGTCGGGGTCCTTCGAAACGTCCTCCGGGTCGAGCGTATCCGCGTCGTCGGCGGAGACGAGCAGGGGCTCCACAACGTCGGGCGTGCCCTGGCGGCGCCACTTGATTTTGCCGCCTATGGCCTTGACGACGATGTTGTTGTAGCCCGACCCCACCCAGGAGATATCGGAGTCGGCCAGGGTGTAGCCTTCATACAGCCAGTCGGCCATAACCTGTCCCTCCAGCCGCAGCGCCTGCTCAAGGGTAACGCCTTTTCTGTTGATTGCCCACGCCCCGGACGAAAGCAGCGCGAAGGGAACGCTGTCCAGCGGTTCGAGCCGGACCGCCCGCTCGATGATTTCAGTATGGGTCATACGCGTAAGCCTCCTTTTGAGCTTCTATAAAATAAGGCTGCATGAACCGGCGTGCCTCGGATTGGCCCGCGCACCTCATTCATATATTAATACATATAAAACATATTTATTTACTATGCTTTATATGCATCATTCTACCACAGTCAAAAAGTTTTTTCAATTAAGTTTTTAACAAAAAAAGCCTGTCCCCGCAAAAATACTTGGTATTCCTATTGACAAACGCCAAAGACTGTAATATATTTTTCGTAAAGTCAGTTAAAACATATATGTTATATATATAATAATATATGTTCCTAAAGCTTACTTGGGTTGGGTTGACCGGAAAGCCGGAGATCTTGCGCGTTTGCGCACGATTTCCGGCTTTAATTTTTTTAGGAGGTAATTTGAATGTCAAGAGAAGCGGAGCTGCACAAGGCGCTCTCGGACGCCGTGCTGGAAATGGAAGAGGACAGAGCGGAGGAATACTCCCGCCTCGTGGTGGCGGAGGGGTACGACGCCTATCAGGCGATTGACCGGGGCCTCGCCGACGGCATGGACAGAGCCGGCCAGCTTTTTGAGGAGCAGGAGTATTTCGTCCCGGAGCTGATCCTCTGCTCGGACGCGATGTACAAGGGTCTTGACGTGCTCAAGCCGCAGCTCAGGACCGACGGGCACGCCCGCAAGCCCAAGGCCGTGATCGGCGTGATCGAGGGCGATACCCACGACATCGGCAAAAACCTTGTCAAGATCATGACGGAGGCGGGCGGCTTTGAGCTGGTCGACCTGGGCCGGGACGTTCCTCCCCTGGATTTTGTCGAGCGCGCCAAAGCCGAAGACGCCGAGCTGATCCTCATCTCCACGCTGATGACCACGACGATGAACGGCATGGCGGAGGTCATCCGCATCCTGAACGAGCAGGGGATTCGCCGCCGGTTCAAGGTCATGGTGGGCGGCGGGCCCGTGTCGGCGGGGTTTGCCAGGAAGATCGGCGCGGACGGCTATTCCAGAAACGCGGCCGAGGCGGTGCGGCTGGCTAAAACCCTGCTGGGTCTCGAGCCCGGCGAGAGGGAGGCGGTGGGCGGATGAGCATGACGCCGAAGGAAGTCATAGACGCCGTCACCAGCGGCCGCGCGCCCGACCGCCTGCCGACGACCGTCAACGCACAGTCCGTTGTCGTGCGCCAAAAGGGCCTGACGCTCGAGCAATTCTGGCAGCTGCCGCCAAAGGAGCAGGCGGAACTGACATACGCCATTGCCCGGGACCACGGCGGCGATTACCTCCACGCCGGCTTCAACGGCACGCTGGCGGTCGGCGCGCTGGGCGGAAAGGTCAAGTTCCGCGAGCACGGCTCGCCGGACGTCCTCGAGCCGCTCATTACAAGTATTTCGGAGCTTGACAAAATCGATCCCGCCCGCGTCAGGGACTATTACTATTATCAGCAGGCGGTGGAAACCGCGAAATACCTGATCCCGCTGGGGAACGGCACGTATCACGTGATCGTCGGCTCGTGGGGCATCTACACGCAGGCCGGCCTGCTCTACGGCGCGGAACGCCTGCTGCGCGAGAGCATCCGCGACAAGGCCGCCGTCCGCGCCCTGCTGGACTTCACCTTTGAGCTGTTCAAGGCCTGCCACGAGGAGGTTATCGGCCTGGGCGCCACGATCGGCAGCCTGGCCGACCCGTCCGCGTCCGGCGACATGGTTTCCAAAAGGGTCTTCGAGGAGCTTTCCCTGCCGTACCTGAAAAAAACCTTCGACTGGTTCAAATCCAAGGGGCTGCTGACCACCCTGCATATCTGCGGCGATATCAACGACCGCATCGACCTGATTCCGGAGAGCGGCACCGATATCCTCTCCGTGGACTACAAGGTCGATATCCGCCGCGCGGCCGAGATTTTAAACGGCAGAGTCGTCATCGGCGGCAACGTCGACCCCGTGGGCGTCATCCTGATGGAGGACCCGGCCACGGTACGCAAGGCCTACCAGGACATTATCGCCGCCCTGGACGGATATCCGTACATCGTCATGGCGGGCTGCGGCATTCCGCAGAGCACGCCCCTTGAGAACATCAGGATCATAAACGACCTTGCCCACGCAACGGTCCCGTCGCCGTACAAGGTCGCGGGGTGACGGCATGAAACGTTTCCTTATTAAAGCGAACAAGCGGCTGATGAGCTTTTACCTTTTGATCATCCTGCTTGTCATCTGGCAGCTCGCCCCCAGCCTCGGCTGGACGAATCCGATGTACGTGCCCTCGCTCAGCACCATCGCCACGGAAGCGGTGAAAATGACGATTCCCCAGGTGCTGCTGAACGTTGGCGTCAGTCTGCGGCGCGTGCTCATCGGCTTCCTGCTGTGCGTGGCCGGAGGGCTGCCCCTGGCGTTTCTGATGGGCGGCGCGGTGCCGAAGGTGGCTCTGGCCCTGCGCTCGCTGATGCAGTTCCTCTCGCAGATACCCGCCTACATCCTGTTCCCGGTTATTACGATGATCTGGGGCCCCGGAGAAAAATCCATTGCCATCGTCATCTTCTGGTCGGGCTTCTGGCCGCTGCTGTTCACGACGATCCAGGGCATTCAGGATATCGACCCCAAGCTGATCCGCTGCGCGCGCACCATGAATGCCGGCCCCCTGACGCTGTTTGTCAAGGTCATCCTCCCCGCGGTATTGCCCAACCTCATGCGCGGCATCCGCCTGGGCATGACGAACTGCTTTCTCATTCTTATCGGCGCGGAAACAATGGGCGGAGAATCCGGCATCGGCTGGCTGATCAATCATTCGCAGCGCATGGGCCAGGTGCCGCTGATTTACCTCGGGGCGATACTCGCCGCCGTGCTCGGCTTTTTGCTGAACCTCCTGATGCTCAAGCTGGAAAACCGCATCGTCAAATGGAAGCAGCTGCCGGAAGACGCGGCGGCCTGAGAGGAGAATGGAGAGCTGAGAATGAAAAGTAAAATAAAACGGGCGACCATTGCCATTATTCCGCTGCTGGCGTTCTTCGTCCTCTGGGAGGTCGGCGCGTATTACGCGCCCCGGGGCGTGCTGCCGCAGCCCACCAAAATCGTCGTCGCCATGCTCCACGCCTTCGTGGACCCCAAGGAGCAGCTCCTTTTTCAAACGCTGGAAAGCTTTAAGCGCATCGGCCTGGGGTTCCTCCTGGCCGGCGTTGTGGGAAACGTCCTCGGCTTTCTGCTGGGTACATATTTCCGCTCGCTGGAACGGCTGTTTATCCCCTTTTTCAAGGTCTGCGAAAAGATAAATCCGTTCGCGATCATCCCCATCTTCATGATACTTTTCGGTATCGGCATGCAGGAGAAGGTCGCCATCGTGTTCTGGGCCTGCATCTGGCCCATCCTGACCACCACGCAGGAGGCGGCGAAAAACGTCGATTTGAAGCTGATCGCCGCCACCCGGGCCATGGGGGCGAGCAGGGCGAAAATTTTTATCAGCGTCATATTTCCCTATACCCTGCCCGACATCTTTACCGGCCTGAAAATAGCCATACGCGTGGCGTTCTTTATGATCGTCGCCGCCGAAACCATCGGCGCGTCCTCCGGCCTGGGCTGGTATTACATCAGAAAGCAGGCCATGTACAACCTGAACCTTATCTACGGTTCCATTTTATACATTACTGTATTGGCGATCCTGTTCAACTTTCTCTTCACGCGGCTGGAAAAGAAATTCCTCGTGTGGAAAGAAGCAGCCTTTAATTGAGTTGAAAACAGAAGGGTGAGAGGAGGCAAGAAGAAATGCTCTCATGTTGTTGTTGTCGAAAATGAAAATCCATAACCGCGCCATATCCGCGCGCCGACGGCGCGCAAATTTAGAAAGGAGATACTTCCCAATGAAAATGAAAAAATTCAATGCCAAACTATCCGCCGCCGCGCTGCTCCTCGCCATGAGCGCCGCGCTGCTGACTGGCTGCGCCTCCGGCAGCTCCGGAGCGTCGGCCGCCCCCTCGCAGAGCCCGGCGTCCTCCCCGGACCAGACGGCCTCCGCCTCTCCCTCGTCCTCCGCGGCGCCCTCCGGCGACCTGATCACGATCCGCACCTCCAGCAAGCTGGAATGCACCTCGACGCCTTTCGTCGTCGCGGATAAGAAGGGCTTCTTCGCCGAGGAGGGACTGAAAATCGAGTATACCGGTGAAATTCCCGCCGGTTCCACACAGCTGCCCTCCCTGCTGAACGGCACGAACGACGTGCTGGACACACATCCCAACGAGCTGGCCACCTGGGTCAGCCAGGGCGCGACGCTCAAGGCCGTGTCGCTGAATATCGTCGACCCGCCGGAGGATGTCGACCCGGCGCTCAGGCATATGCGCCTGTACGCCGCCAAGGACGGCGCCATCACCTCTCTTGCCGATCTGAAGGATTACAAATCGGGCCAGAAGATCACCGTCAACGGCACGGTCCCCACGTGCACAAGCTTCATTCTGAACGCGATCTTCGAGCATAACGGCCTGGATAAATCCCGCATCGAGTACGTGCAGATGGATTCGACGACGGCGGCCCTGCAGGCCCTGGAGCAGGGACAGCTGGACCTCGTGTTCATCCACCCGCCGTTCTATTACCTTGCCGAGCAGGCGGGCTATAAGCAGATCGCGGATTCCTTCGACGCCGGCCTCGGCGCCGCCGCCGGTACCTTCTTCTATGCTTTTACCGACGATTATATCGCCCAATATCCCGAAAACGTCCAGCACTTCGTCAACGCGGTGAAGAAGGCCCAGACATGGATCAACGCAAACCCCGACGAAGCCGCCAAGCTGACCGCCGAGCATATCAAGCAGGAGGTCCACGCCACGCACTATTATTATGAAGGGGACGGCATCCCCCGCAGCTACGTCCAGCCGTGGATCGACGATCTTGTCAGCTCGGGCGCCCTGAAGCAGGGGCAGGTCACCGTAGACGATATGGTCACCTTTAAATTCGAGCCCGAGCTGTCCTGAGCCGGAGGCCGTTATGATTGCCGACAATCTTACGCAGCTGATAGGCAACACGCCGCTGCTGCGCCCCGGCATCCTTCTCCGGCGCGGGGGCATCAAGGCGGACGTCCTGCTCAAGCTGGAGTACTTCAATCCGCTGGGGAGCGTCAAGGACCGCATCGGCTACGCCATGATCAAGGACGCGGAGGAGCGCGGCCAGCTGAAGCCGGACAGCGTCATCATCGAGCCCACCAGCGGCAACACCGGCCTCGCGCTGGCGTTCGTGGCCGCCATCAAGGGCTACAGGGTCATCCTCACCATGCCTGAAACGATGAGCGTGGAGCGCCGCAACCTCCTGCGCGCCCTTGGCGCCGAGCTGGTCCTCACGCCCGGCCCCGAGGGGATGAAGGGGGCCATCGCCAAAGCGGAGGCGCTCAAGGAGGAGATTCCTAATTCCGTTATTTTGCAGCAGTTTTCCAACCCCGCCAATCCCGCCATCCACCGCGCCACCACCGCCGTTGAGATATGGCGCGACACAGAGGGCAAAGTCGACTTTTTTGTCGCGGGCGTGGGCACGGGCGGGACGCTCACCGGCGTGGGAGAGGTTTTGAAAACGCTTAACCCCGAGGTGAAAATCGTGGCCGTCGAGCCGAAAAATTCGCCCGTGCTCTCCGGCGGCAAGCCCGGGTCGCACATCATTCAGGGCATCGGCGCGGGCTTCGTCCCGGACGTGCTGAACAGCGCGCTGATTGACGAGATCGTTGCCGTATCCAATGAGGACGCGCTGAACACGGCGCGCGCGCTGGGCAGGGTCGAGGGGCTGCTGGTCGGCCTGTCCTCGGGCGCGGCGGCGTTCGCGGCCCTGGAGCTTGGCAGGCGCCCCGAGAACAAGGGCAGGCGCATTGTCGCCGTGCTGCCCGATACGGGCGAGCGGTACCTCTCCACCGTGCTGTTTGCAGAAGAGTAACGCTGATGATCGAAGGAGACGCAAATGGCTAAAATCGAAATTAAAAACCTCAGCCGCACCTATGGAAAAAAAGGAAGCAAGACGGAAAAGTTCTACGCCCTCAGGGACTTCAACCTGTCGATCGATCAGGGGGAGTTCGTCACCATCGTCGGGCCGTCCGGCTGCGGCAAGTCGACGCTGCTGGATCTGCTGATCGGCCTGTCCAGGCCCGAAACCGGGCAGATACTCATTGACGACAAGCCTGTGGAGGGCCCGGCGCTGGACCGCGGTATCGTCCTGCAGGGCTACGCGCTGTTCCCGTGGCGGACGGTGCGCAAAAATGTGGAGCTTGGGCTGGAAATCAAGGGCGTGCCCAGAAAGGAACGCCGGGAAATCAGCGACCACTACATAAAGCTGGTGGACCTTGCGGGATTTGAGAACCACTATCCCTACGAGCTCTCCGGCGGCATGCAGCAGCGCGCCGCGATTGCGCGTATCCTCGCTTACGACCCGGATGTGCTGCTGATGGATGAGCCCTTCGCCGCGGTGGACGCGCAAACCCGCGAAGTCATGCAGGATGAGCTGCTGTCAATCTGGGAAAAGACGGGCAAGACGGTGCTCTTTGTCACCCACAACATCGAGGAAGCGGTCGGCCTGGCCGATAAGGTCGCGGTGCTCTCCCGGTCCCCCGGCGCCGTCAAGGAGGTCATCGACATCGACCTGCCGCGCCCGAGGCGCATCGGCAGCGTGCGCAACACCCCCGACTTCAACCTGCTGTACCACCGCGTCTGGGAGCTGCTCCAGGATAACCGCGAGCCCGCCGGCGCGGCGGCGCGCCTGCCGGCGGAGAGCGTTGCGGATAAGATTATGCCCGACGCGGTCCTTTGATGAAAATGAAGGCCCCCGGTCTGGCCTCGTAAAGAAGGTGATTATGGTGAAAAGCTGGAAAAGGTACGGCGTCGTCAACGCGCTTGCCCTGCGCAACATCAGCCGTCGGTATTACAGGGCGCTGTGCCAGGCGGGACTGGTGGCGCTGCTGGCCTTCGCGCTGACGGGCGGGTCGCTGCTGGCGGCCAGCCTTTTGAGCGGCACCCGCAGCACGGCGGCGCGTCTGGGGGCGGACGCGCTCCTCGTCCCGGCGGGCTATGAAAACAAGGCCGAGGGCGCGCTGCTGCGCGGCGAGCCGAGCGCGTTTTACTTTGAGCCGGCGCTCGCCGCGCGGCTGATGGCGGCGGACGGGATCGAACAGGTTTCTCCGCAGCTGTTTATCGCCTCCTTCGACTCGCCGCACTGCTCGTCGGTGGTACAGTTTATCGGCTTTGACCCCAAAACAGATTTTGTCATTTCGCCGTGGCTGTCCGAAAAACTGCAGGGCGGCCTGCCGGCGGGCGAGATCGTCGTCGGCAACTCCATTTTGGGCACGCCCGGCCAAAAGCTGACGTTCTTCAACCGCCAGTACACCGTCGCCGCCAAGCTGGAGCGGACGGGTATGGGCTTCGATACCTCCGTATTCGCCGATATGCCCACGGCGCAGGTCGCCCTGCGGGACTACGCGGCCCTGGGCGGCGAGAATGTCCCCGACGGCAGCGGCGTTGTGTCGAGCCTCGTGGTCGATGTGAAGCCCGGCGTAAAGCTTGACGACTTCGCCCGCTCCATACGCTACGATTTCCGCCAGGAGGGCGTGGGCGTCGTCCTGACGCAGGCGATGCTCGGCGATGTTTCCCATGACCTGAACGCGCTGCTGAAGCTCTTCGGCGTCCTGATCGTGCTCCTGTGGGTCATCGCCGCCGGGGTGCTGGCGATACTCTTCAGCGTGTCGGTCAATGAGCGGAAACGGGAGTTCGGCGTCTACCGTGCCCTGGGGGCCACGCGCCGGCAGCTCACGCGCGTCGTCCTGTCCGAGTCGGCGCTGGTGAGCTTTGCCGGGGCGCTGCTCGGCGCGGCGCTCGTCTGCGTGATCTATTTCCCGTTCGGGACGGCCATCGGGCTCAGCGCCGACATTCCGTATCTGCGCCCGTCCGGCGCCGTGCTGGCGGGCCTCATCGGCGGCGGGTTCATCCTGGCCTTTGTCACGGGGCCGCTGGCCTCGCTGCGCTCAACTGGAAAAATCGGCAGGCTCGCCACATACGCGCTGACGAGGGAAGGAGAATAATGCTGCTGGACGTCCGCAAACTCACCAAACGCTATAAACGCGGCAAAGACGCCTTTAACGCCGTGGACGGCGTGGACTTCACGCTTGACGGGGGAGAATTCGCCGTCGTCAGCGGCCACTCCGGCAGCGGGAAGAGCACGTTCCTCAATATGCTCGCGGGCATCATCCCGCCCGACGGCGGCACGGCCGTCTTTGACAACAAGGAACTGACAAAGCTGGACGACGACGCCCTTTCCCGCCTGCGCCGCGGAGAAATCGGCTACATCCCCCAGGGCCACAGTATCCTGGCCAACCTGACGGTGCTCGAAAACGTCTGCCTGCCGTATTATCTCGGCGCGCGCGCCGACCCTTCGGCAAAAGCGCGGGAGCTGCTGGAGCGGGTGGGCATCGCGCACCTGGCGGGGCAGTACCCCGCGGAGCTCTCCGGCGGCGAGCTGCGCCGCGTGTCCATCGCCCGCGGGCTGCTGAACACGCCCAGGCTGCTGATTGCCGACGAGCCCGTATCCGACCTGGACGCGGCGAACGCGGCGGCCGTGTTCGCCCTCTTTGCCGATGCGGCGCGGTCCGGCGCGGCCGTGCTCGTCGTGACGCACGAAACCGGCGGGCTCGCCGGGCTGGACTGCAGGCGATTGGAAATGCAGAACGGTAAATTGTTAAATAATTCGTAGGTGATTAAAATGACTGATTTTATTGAACGGGCAAAATTTGCCTGCGCGCTTGGCGGCGCCATCAGCACGCTGGAGGGGCTGCATCACGTTGTCCCCATCATCCACGCCGCAGGCGGCTGCGCCAACTATCTTTCGAATACATACAACGTCGCGGCGGGATACCGCGGCGTGGGATACTGCGGCGGTACGATGCTCTCCACCTCCAATATCGCCGAGAACAATGTCGTCTTCGGCGGGGAAGGGCGGCTGGCCGAGCAGATAGAAAGCACCCTGTTTGCCCTGGACGGCGACCTTTATGTGGTCGTCACCGGCTGCCAGGTGGAGATCATCGGCGACGATGCCGTGGCCGTGGCAAACCGCTTTAAGGACAGGAACGTCATCGGCGTCAGCACGCCCGGCTTCCGCGGCAACGCCCTGAAGGGCTATGACGCGGTCATGAACGCGCTGGTGGAGAATGTCATAGAGCCCGCGGCCGCGCGGGAGGAAAAAACGGTCAACCTCTTCGGCGTCGTGCCGGGGCAGGACGTGTTTTTCAAGGGCAATCTCGACCAGCTGAAGATTCTGCTGGCCAAAATCGGCGTAAAGGCCAACACCTTTTTCGCCACCGGCGACACCGTCGCCGATATCCGCGGGTACGGCTCCGCCGCCCTCAGCGCCGTGCTGTCGCCCGCGGCGGGACTTGACCCGGCCGAACGGCTCTGCGCCCGCGCCGGTATCCCGTACGTGAACGCCGAGCTGCCCATCGGCCCGTCCGGGACGGAAAGCTTCCTGCGCCAGATAGGCGGCGCGCTGAACGTCGATCCCGCGCTGATCGAGGCGGTCATCGCGGCTGAAAAAGCCGAGTATTATTCCTTTCTTGAACGCATTGTCGATATCTATGCCGACCTGGACTTCCAGCGTTACGCCATCGTCGCCGCCGACAGCTACTACGCCCACGCGATCACCCGCTTCCTCGCCAACGACCTGGGCTGGATACCGCACCTTGTGGCGGTCAACGACATTGAGGAAGAGGATGAGCAAAAGCTCTACGCGGCCCGCTTTGACGACATCAGCTCGGCAGCGAAGCCCCGGGTCATTTTTGAGCAGAACGCCGGCCTGCTCCTCGAGCACGTCCGCAACAGCTGGCCGCGCAACAACAACGGCAAGTATTACGACGCGCTGTCTCCGGCGTACGTGGTCGGCAGCGTCATCGAGAGCAGCCTTGCCGAAAAGCTGGGCGCGGGCTTTTTGTCCGTCGCCTTCCCCGTGACCAACCGCGTGGTGCTGAGCAAGGGCTACGTGGGGTTCCGCGGGGCGCTCACCTTCGTGGAGGACCTATTGACAAATCTGGTTTCGGCGAGATAGGAGGAAATCGCAAATGGCAAAATACATTGATGAATTGACGTACGACTTTGCGCGTACGGTCACCCCGCCGGTGCGCGAGACCCGCATCGGTGTCTGCTCCGCCTACTGCGGCGGCTGCGGACAGCTGACCCGCGACGTCAAGGCCGGCTGCGCCCAGCTCCAAAGCCGGAAGTTCGCGCAGAGCGGCGGCTGCCAGCTGAACCTTGCCCTGGGCATCGTCAGCAGCTTTACAAACGTGGTGGTGATCGTCCATTCGCCCCTGGGGTGCAGCTCAAACTTTCTCGGCTCCGGAGGACTGCGCAAAACGATGCGCGCCTCCAAAGGCAAGCCCGCCGAGGAGTTTATATGGCTGCACACCAACATGACGGAGGTCGACGTGATCCACGGGGGCCTGGATAAGCTGCGTCGGGCCATACTCTACGCCGAAACGCGCTACCACCCCGAGGCGATCATCGTGGCCAACGGCTGCGTGCCGGGCATCATCGGCGATGACATCGATTCGCTGGCCTCGGAGCTGGACGGCCGCATTTCCGCAAAGATCGTGCCCGTGCACTGCGAGGGGCTGAAGAGCCGGTACGTCGCCTCCGGCTACGACAGCGCGTATCACGCCCTCCTGCGGCATCTGGCCGACCCGATCCAGGAGTACGGCCAGGTGTTCCCGGACGAGGGGCGGGACGCGCTGAAGCGCTACAACATCTCCCGCACGGTGAACATTTTCAACGTAGGGTCCAACTCCAGCGGCGACGAAGCGGAGCTGTCGCGGATCGTGGCGTCGCTGGGCCTGATACCCCGCGTCCTGCCGCTGCACGCGTCGCTGGACGACCTGGCGCGCATCGGCGAGGCTGCTTTAAATGTCAGCATCTGCGCCACCCACGACGATTATCTGCTGGGCCACCTGAAAGAGCGCTTCGGCATCCCGTATATCATCGACACCCTGCCCATCGGCATCCGCAGCACCAACCAGTGGGTGCGCGAGATCGCAAAATTCTTCGGCCTGGAAGAGGAGGCCGAGCGCGTCATCGAGCTGGAAAACACGCAGCTGCAGGAAGCGCTCAAGCCGTTCCGCGCGGTGCTGGAGGGCAAAAGCGTCTATGTCGGCGGCGGAGAGCTGCGCATTCTCACCACGGCCGACTTCTTTGCCAGAGACCTGGGCATGAAGCTCACAGGCATCAAGGCGCACAACGTCGACCGCTTCGTCGAGGACATCATCGACGATCTGTTCGACCCGAATCTGCAGATCACCGTGGCCGCCGGACAGCCCGCCGAGGAGCTGAACCTGCTGAAAAAGCTCAAGCCCGATCTCTACTGCGGCCACGGCGGCGCCAACGGCTGGTCCTCGCGGCTGGGCATCCCCAGCATACCGCTGTACGGCCAGACGCTGAACTATATGGGCTATCTCGGGGCCTACGAGCTGGCCCGAAAAGCGGCCAAGGCGCTGAAAAATACGAATTTTTCCCGGAACATCTCCCGGAACGTGGGCCTGCCGCTCAGCAAAGCGTGGTTTGAGAGCGACACGTCCGACAATATCAAACAAAGCGAACTGGCCGGCTAAGGAGGACAATATGGCAAACATTATCGTAGACAACCTGACCGACCTGATCGGCGCCACGCCGATCCTCCGGCCCGGGCGATTTGGGAAAACGGCGGGGATACACGAGTCGGACCTGCTGTTCAAGCTGGAGTATTTCAACCCCCTCGGCAGCGTGAAGGACCGCATCGCCTATGCGATGATCCTCGACGCGGAGGAGCGCGGCATCTTAAAGCCCGACAGCGTCATCATCGAGCCGTCCAGCGGCAACACGGGCGTGGGGCTGGCCTTCGTGGCGGCGGCGCGGGGCTATAAGATCGTTGTGGTCATGCCCGATACCATGAGCCAGGAGCGGCGGGCGCTGGTGACGGCCCTGGGCGCGGAGCTGGTGCTCACCCCCGGCGCGGCCGGCATGAAGGGCGCCGTGCGCAAGGCGGAGGAGCTGCAGACCCAGGCCAGAAACGCCGTTATCCTGCAGCAGTTCAACAACCCCGCAAACCCGAAAATCCATTATGAGACCACCGGCCCCGAAATCTGGGAAGCCACCCGGGGCAAAGTCGACATTCTTGTGGGCGGCGTGGGCACCGGCGGCACCATCACAGGCGCGGGCAGGTATCTGAAGGAGAAAAAGCCGGAGGTCAGGCTCATCGCCGTGGAACCGTCCGCTTCCCCGGTGCTGTCGGGCGGCAACCCGTCGCCCCATAAGATTCAGGGCATCGGCGCGGGCTTTGTGCCGGACGTGCTCGACCTGAAGCTGGTGGACGAAATTTATACGGTGCTCGACGCCGAGGCCATCGACACGGCAAAGGTGCTGGCGCGCGAGGAGGGCCTGCTTGTGGGCATATCGTCGGGCGCGGCGGCGTTTGCCGCGGCGCGTGCCGCGCGCCGCCCTGAAAACGCCGGGAAGACCGTGGTCGCCATCCTCCCCGATACGGGAGAGCGCTATCTCTCCACCGGCATCTTCAGCGCCCAGGACGAAAAAAGCCGCTATTGGTATTGAAAACCGCCGTCGCCCTCCGGAACCGGATGCTGGCTGCTTAAAGCCGCTTGCGTGACCGTCATAAAGCCTCTCTTCCCGAATCCAAACGGAAGAGAGGCTTTATTATTTTAATTCGATACTTCGCTGCCGCCGTTTGTAAAACGCTGAAAACTTATGCTATAATAAATTTCAAACCGGAAGGAGACGGGGGTAATTGCGTGGCTAAAGAACGATTTTCCATTGGGGAGATGCAGAAAATGACCGGGGTTTCCGTCTCGGCACTGCGTTTCTACGACCAGATGGGCCTCATAAAGCCGAGCTACGTCGATGAGGAAACAGGGTTTCGTTATTATGGCTACGAGCATTTCTGGCAGATTGAAATCATCAAGATGTGCCGCGATATGAAGCTGCCCCTCAAGGACCTGAAGGGCGTGCTGGAGAGCCAGGACGACCAGCGCTTCGTCGATTTTCTGGAGGAGCAGAGGAAAAGCGTCAAGGCCGAGCTGCGCCGCCTCAAGGAGGTCGTGGCCGACATCGGCTGGATGGAACGGCAGTGGACGGAGAAGGCCAGAATACAGAAGGGTGACCTGATCTATCAAAAGCATATTCCTGAGCGCGCCGTCGTCCCGGCCTTCTGGGAAGAGGATTTTACCAATGATTCCCTGCACCTGAAGCTGCAGCAGCTCACCGAAAATGAGCTGAAGCACCTGAAATCGATCAAGCGGCATTATGGATATTACCTCGACCTTGACAAATTCCTGAACAGCGAGATCGATACGCTGGCGGAATATCTTGAGCTTGAATCGTACCGCAACACGGACGCGGGCACCATAGAGATACTCCCGGCGGGCGACTACGCCTGCTGCATAACGAAAATCTTCTCCCGGGACATGGACCTCCAGCCGTTTCTGGACTACCTGAACAAAAATGACCTTCATCCCAAAAGAGTCATCGCCTCGGAAGTCGCGCTGACGTTTTTCGATTGGCGGGAATGCCTTTTTGAAATTCAGGCGCTTATAAAATGAATTTTATGATGATATAAATTGCAATATAAGATAATAGATAACGTATAATTCGATCATTATGCAGGAATGATTCGGTGCATCCTGCACAATTGCGGCGATTTAAAATAGCGGCCGGTTTGTTGAAAAATCAGAAAAATGAAATATACGAAAAAAGTGTATGGACTCTCAAGTTACTTGAGGGTCTATACTCATTTTCAGGAGAAGCACTGGCAAGAGAAAAGGAGGTTTGTTCCGGTGAAGGATATCGTATTCATAATCAGGGCGGAAAAGCTGGAGATTGTCAAGAGTATTCTGGATGAGCACGGCTGCGGCGGCATGACCGTCATGACGGCGATGGGCTGCGGGACGCAGCGGGGCTTTACGGACGAGGATGCCGTCCAGGAGATCAAGGGCTACAAGACAAAAATCAATCTCCTGCCGAAAATCAGGATCGAGGCCGTCGTCGAGGATGAGCTGGTCGAAAGCATCCTGCTCGACGTCAGGGAGCGGATCGCCACCGGCAAGGTCGGTGACGGAAAGGTCTTTATATTCCCCGTGGAAGACGCCATGCGGATCAGGACCGGCGAGCGCGGGGACAGCGCCATTTAGAAATGAATAAAAAATATGACGAAGAGGTTATATGCAGCGTGTATATAGCCTCTTTGCTTTTTACAGGGGTGTAATGCATGTCTTTGAATAAGCCGATTGTTGAGATCAAAAAGGTCAACAAGAAATTCGGGGAGACGCACGTTGTCCATGATATGAATCTGGACATTTACGAAGGGGAGTTTCTCACGCTGCTCGGCCCGTCGGGCTGCGGCAAAACGACGACGCTCCGCATGATCGGCGGCTTTGAATCCCCGTCGGACGGGACGATACTGATCGACGGCGTCCCTGTGGAGGAAAAGGAGCCCTTTGAGCGGGACGTCAACACCGTTTTTCAGAGCTACGCGCTTTTCCCCCACATGACGATTTATGACAATGTGGCCTACGGCCTGAAGGTCAAAAAGGTCAAAAAGGCGGAGATCAGGAGCAGGGTCGAGGAAATGCTGGCGCTCGTCCAGCTGTCGGGCTATGAAAAGAGATACCCAAGCCAGCTGTCGGGCGGCCAGAAGCAGCGCGTGGCGATCGCGCGCTCGCTCATCAACAATCCGAAGGTCCTTTTACTGGATGAGCCGTTGGGCGCCCTGGACCTCAAGCTCCGAAAGCAGATGCAGGTGGAGCTGAAGCGGCTGCAGAAAAAGCTGGGCATCACCTTTGTCTACGTGACCCACGACCAGGAGGAGGCCCTGACCATGAGCGACAGGATCGCCGTCATGTATCAGGGCTATATCGAGCAGCTTGACAAGCCTGATGTGATCTACGAAAAGCCGGTGACAAAATTCGTGGCCGACTTCATCGGGGAATCGAACGTCTTAGAGGCGACGGTGACGTCGGCCGACGGGGAGCTGCTGGCGCTTTCCACCGAGACGGGCGAGGTGCTCAGCAGCGGCGGCGCGGCGCCGTCGGCGGGGGAGGTGGTCTATCTCTCGGTCCGGCCCGAAAAGACGGCGCTGTGCGCGGAACCCGTCCCGGGCTTCTCGCTGCGCGGCATCGTCAAGGACCAGATCTACGTCGGGTCCATCGTCAAATGCAACGTCACCCTGCCCAACGGGTTTGAGGTCAAGGTCAGCAAGCTCGCCGGCCAGCCGCTGCCCCCGGCCGGCAGCGCCGCCTACGTCTCCTGGGCGCCGGCAGATTCCGTGATCATCCGGTCCAGGGATCAGGTGATATACACCGCCATTGAAAATATGAAGCTGGGGTGAGCGCATGAAAAAACTGACCAGGCGCGGCCGGGTGATCCCGGCGCTGGTCACCGTTTCGCCGGTGACGCTGTGGATGGTTCTCCTGATCGGCCTCCCACTGCTGTATGTGCTGTTTTTGAGCTTCATGACCACGGACGGCTACAGCGTCGTTTTTCAGTTCAATCTTCTAAATTACGCCAAGCTGTTCGACCCCACGTACATGAAGATTTACTTGAACTCCTTCATCATCGCCTTTCTGACGACGGTTTTCTGCGTCCTGCTGGGCTATCCCTTCGCTTATAAAATGGCGCGGGCCGGCGGGCGCAAAAAGGTCCTCATGATGGCCTTTCTGATGATCCCCTTCTGGACCAACTCGCTCATCCGCCTCTACGGCTGGCGGACGCTTCTGGCGAAAACCGGCGTCGTCAACTCGGTCCTTCAGGCCGTCGGTCTTATCGGCCAGCCGGTGGAATTCATGTATACCCGCGGGGCGGTGCTGCTGGGCATGGTCTATATTCTGTTTCCCTTCATGGTGCTGCCGCTTTACGCGGCCATCGAAAAGCTGGACTGGTCGCTGCTGGAGGCCTCCAGCGACCTGGGAGCCAGGCGGGCCCGGACATTTGCAAAGGTCACGCTGCCGCTCACATCGTCCGGTATTTTCGCCGGGGCCATCATGGTCTTCATCCCGACGCTCGGCATCTTCTTCGTCTCCGACATCATGGGCGGCGGGAGCCAGCAGCTGATCGGCAATCTCATTCAGACCCAGTTCAACGCCGGCAACAACTGGCCGCTGGGCTCGGCGCTCTCCATCGGCCTGATCGTCCTGACGCTCCTGCTCGTGGGCGTCTACAGGGTCTCGGGCGGCAAGATGGAAGACCTGGTCTGAAAGGGGGAGGACGCATTTGAAGACAAAGAAAGCGAAGCTCGCGGCGATGCGCGCGGGCTCCTCCGCGTACGCGTGGCTCATTTACCTGCTCCTCTACCTGCCGATCGCCGTGGTCGTCGTGTTCGCGTTCAACGCCAACACGAACAACATCAGGTTCACCGGCTTCAGCCTGCAGTGGTTCGGCAAGCTCATGCAGGACGCCGCCCTGCTCAAGGCCTTTGGGAATACCCTCGTCGTCGCCGTGTGCTCCACGCTCGTCTCGACCGTTATCGGGACACTGGCCGCCGTCGGCATGTGGCGCTACAAATTCAAGGGCAAGGGGATCATCGACGCGCTTTTGTACATTCCGGTCGTGATCCCGGAGATCGTCCTGGGCATCTCCCTTCTGTCGCTGTTTTCGCTCACGCAGGTGCCCATGGGGCTGTTTTCGCTGATTTTGGCCCACGTCACGTTTCAAATCCCCTTTGTGGTGTTTACGGTAAAGGCGCGCCTGTTCGGCTTTGACCGCTCCATCGAGGAGGCGTCGATGGACCTGGGCGCCAATAAGACGGAGACGTTCATAAACGTCACCCTGCCCATCATCTTCCCGGGCATCCTGTCCGGCGCGCTTTTGGCGTTTACCCTGTCCATCGATGACGTCATCATCAGCTCCTTTACGGCCGGCCCGGCCACGACCACGTTCCCCATCAAGGTCATGCAGCTCATCCGCGCGGGCGTCACGCCGGACGTCAACGCGCTGACGACGCTTGTCCTTGCCGCAACGGCCCTGCTCGTCTTCCTGACGCAGATGGGCGGATTAAAAAATAAAAACAATAAAAGTTGAGAGGAGTATGCACTATGAAAAAGATCATCGGCGTTATCCTGGCCGCTGTGACGGCCGCCTCCCTCCTGCTGCTGCCCGGTTGCGCCCAAAAAACCGGCGCCGGTGCCGACGCCGGCACCATCAATCTGTATATCTGGACGGAATACCTGCCCCAGCCGGTCATCGACGAGTTTACCAAAGAGACCGGCATCAAGGTCAACGTCTCCATGTATTCCGACAATGAGGAGATGCTGTCCAAGGTCAAGAGCAGCAGCCCCGGCACCTACGATATCGTCGTCCCCAGCGACTACATGGTGGCGAACATGATCCAGCAGGGGCTCCTGGAAAAGCTCGACCTGTCTAAAATCCCGAACCTTTCCAATATCGACCCGTCGTACCTGAAGCAGAGCTTCGACCCGGCCAACGAGTATTCGGTGCCCTACCGCGGCGGCGTCTGCGAGCTCGTGGTCAACAAGAGCGTCGTCACGGAGGATATCACCTCCTACACGCAGCTGTTTGACTCTGAATATGCCAACAGCATCGTCGCCCTGGACGATTTCAGGATCATTGCCGGCATCGTCGCCATGAGTCTGGGCTATTCCGCCAACGAGACGGACCCTGCCGTCCTCCAGAAGGTCGGCGACCGCCTGATGGACCTCAAGGGCAATATCAAGATCCTCGACAGCGACTCCCCGAAAACCTCCATGATCAACGGCGAGGCGTCCATCGGCCTGATGTGGAACGCCGAGGCGTCCCTGGCCATGAAGGACAATCCCGATGTGAAGCTCGTCTACCCCAGGGAGGGCAATACGCTGTTCCTGGATAACCTCTGCATCGTCAAGGGCTCAAAGAATATCGACGCCGCCGAGAAGTTCCTCAACTATATCCTGGACGCCAAGGCCAGCGCCGAGATATCCAAGGTCTATCCGTATCTGAACCCGAACACGGCCGCCGTGGCACTGCTGGGCGACGATTATAAAAATGACGAGGCCGCGAACATCCCCTCCGAGATATTCGCCAAGGGCCAGTACATCGAAAACGTCGACAAGGCCATCGACACCTACAACGACATGTGGGCCAAATTCACAAGCTGATCGAGGAGTCAGAAGGAGGCTAATTATGCTAAACGGTAAAATGTATATCGACGGGGCGTGGACGCCGTCCATTTCCGGCCAGACACGGGACGTGGTCAACCCGGCCGACGGCAGTCTGCTCGGCACCGTGGCCCGCGGCGGGGCTGAGGACGTCAAAAAAGCGGTGGCCGCCGCCAAACGGGCGTTCTACGAGGACGGCTGGATGGATACAAAGCCCGCCGAGCGGGCCGGGCTCCTGCTCAAGGCGGCCGGCCTGCTGGAAAGCCGCGGAGAGGAATTCGCCGCGCTGGAGACGAAAAACAACGGCAAGCCCCTGCGGGAATCCGTTTTTGACGTGAACGACGCCGTGTCCTGCCTTCGGTACTACGCGGGCCTGGCCACAAAGCCCCACGGCCAGACCTACGATGTCTCCGATCCCATGCAGGCCATGACGGTGCGCGAGGCCATCGGCGTCTGCGGCCTCATCGTGCCGTGGAATTATCCGCTTTTGATGGCCATGTGGAAAATCGCGCCGGCCCTGGCCGCGGGCAACACCATCGTCTTCAAGCCGGCGGAGGCCACGCCGCTCACAGCCGTCAAATTCTTTGAGCTTCTCGAGGAGGCCGGTTTTCCAAAGGGTGTGGCCAACCTCGTCCTGGGGCCCGGCGGCGCCGTCGGCAGCGAGATCGCCGCCAATATGGACATCGACAAGGTCGCCTTCACCGGCGGCACTGAGACGGGCCGCAGCATCATGCGCGCGGCGGCGGGCAACATCAAGAGCATCTCGCTGGAGCTGGGCGGCAAGTCCCCGAACATCGTCTTTGCCGACGCCGACTTCGATATCGCCGTGGATTACGCGCTGTTCGGCATCTTCTGCAACCAGGGCGAGGTCTGCTCGGCCGGCTCGCGGCTGATTCTCGAGGATACGATTTACGATAAATTCCTCGCAGCCCTTGCCGGACGCGCCAAAAAAATCCGCGTGGGCAACGGCCTCAATGAGAAGACGGAGATGGGCCCCCTGGTGAGCCGGGAGCATATGGAAAAGGTGCTCGGCTATATAGAGCTCGGCAAAAAGGAGGGCGCGCGCCTTCTGTGCGGCGGCAATCGCATCGTGACGGGCGGCCTGGACAAGGGCTTCTTCGTCGAGCCGACGATCTTTGCCGACACAACGCCCGATATGCGCGTCGTCCGGGAAGAGATTTTCGGGCCCGTGCTGGCCGTGCAGAAGTTCCACGGGGAGGAGGAGGCCCTCCGGCTGGCCAACGATACCGACTATGGCCTGGCCGGCGGCGTGTTTACAAACGACGGGGCCAAGGCCCTGCGCGTCATCAAAAAGCTGCGGGCCGGCATCACCTGGATCAACGCCTACCATCCGACCTATTGCGAGGCGCCCTGGGGCGGCTACCGCCAGAGCGGCATCGGCCGCGACCTGGGCACCTACGGCTACGAGGAGTATACGGAGGTCAAGCAGATCAATATCAGCCTGCAGCCGGCCGAAACGGGCTGGTTCGATAAGTAAACCGCCGTTCAAAATCGGCGTATCGGGCTGAACGCCTGATCAAAATAATTATAGGGAGTGTTACAATGTGTAAAGAGAAAGCGGTAAAAGAGCTCGAGGATGTTTTGAGCTGGATCGAAAAGGACCGGCTCAGCCCTGACGAGGCCCGGCGGATCACAACGGAGTCGATTGACAATTACAACAGTTATGTCAATCCCGGCTGGCTCATGTACAGGAAATCGGTGTCGACCAACGCGGCGTTCGTGGAGTGGACGGATCACGACAACAGCTTTTCGGACGTCAACGGCGAAGAGTTCATCGACTGTCTCGGCGGCTTCGGCATTTATATGTGCGGCCACCGGAACCCCGAGATCCTTCGCTATGTGAAAGCGCAGCTGGACCACCAGGCGCTCCACAGCCAGGAGCTTGTCGACCCCCTGCGCGGCTATCTTGCCAGGGTCATGGCCGAAATCACCCCGGGCGACCTTCAGTACTGCTTTTTCACGAACGGCGGCGCCGAGGCCGTCGAGATGGCCATCAAGCTCGCCAGGATCGCGTCCGGCAAAAGGTGGTTTATCTCTACGGTTGGGGGCTTCCACGGCAAATCCATGGGCGCGGTGTCCATGGGCGGCAAGAACACCTACCGCACCCCGTACCTGCCGATGATCCAGCAGGTGCAGCACGTGCAGTACGGCGTGGCGGACGATATCCGCAAGGCCATCAAAAACCTCATCACGGTGGGGGAGACCGTCGCGGCCGTCATTCTTGAGCCCATCCAGGGCGAGGCGGGCATCATCATTCCGCCCGAGGGCTACCTGAAGGAGGTCCGCCAGATCTGCGACGAGTACGGCGTGCTGCTGATCTTCGACGAGATTCAAACCGGCATGGGCCGGACCGGCGCCATGTGGCGCTGTGAGGCCGAGGGCGTCGTCCCCGATATCATGACGTACGGCAAGGCTTTCGGCGGGGGCGTCATGCCCATCACCGGCATCATCTGCCGTCCCAGCCTCTGGATAGAGCCCCTCGTGGAGAATCCCTGGCTCCTGGGCTCGCCCACCTTCGGCGGCAACCCTCTGGCCTGCTCGGCGGCGCTGGCCACCATCGCCTATATGCTCAGGCATGATATCCCCAAGCAGGCCGGGGAAAAGGGCGAATACCTGCTCGCCGGCCTGCGCGCCCTGCGGGAGAAATATCCCGAGGTCCTCTCCGACGTGCGCGGCATCGGCCTGATGATCGGCGTGGAGTTCCCCACGTCCGAGATCGGCTACTGCTTTGCCAAGGAGATGTTCGCCCGGCGCATCATGACCGCCGGCACCCTCGTCAACGCCAAAACCATCCGCTTCGAGCCCGCCGCCACCACCACCTACGAGGAATTCGACAAGGTCCTCTCCTGCGTCGACGGCGCCCTTGAAGCAACAAAAAAGGAATATAAGCTGTAGGCTTTCTGAACGCGTAAAGGCCCCGCCGCCCGGCGGGGCCTTTACGCGCGTTTCAAACCAATTTTATACGGCAGGGTGTTCACCCGGTCATCGTATCACGCAAAATAAGGAATGCCCGTGTTATAATGAATCCAGGAAGCCCGAACGAAAAGGCCGCGCAGAAAAAATATTTAAATATAACACAAATCGAGATTTTCAAAAATCGATTATCCAGTAACCGCAACGCTTTGACTGTTTTTTAAGCGCGAAACGCTTCATACTTCCGTAACATATCAAGGAAAATATCGCCCCAATCCAGCCCCATTTCAAAGCTTTACAAGGCATTTTTAATCAATATCAGCCCAAAAACATCAAATACCAGCCCTTTTTCATCCGATACCAGCCTGTTTTTCTGCCGAACCCGCCCTTTCCCGGCTCCCTCAGACGAGGGAGCTGTCGCCCGCAGGCGACTGAAGGAGGGAACCCCTGTTGGCGCCGCACGGCACAAGAGCGGCGGGAGCAAGCCCCCGCCCTACGTGACGATTTCAGTGGCATCCGCATATCCCGCCCTCCGTCGTACACATAGAAAAGACCCCGCCGTCCGGCGGGGCCCCGTATATCTACCGCGTATATACCGCGAATTTTTCTTCCAGCTCCCGGTTGATCTGCTTTGTGAGATTCCGGAGGTTGCGGGACTCGGTGCGGGCCCTTTCCAGGCGGCGGTCCGACATCTCCCACGCGCACTCGAGCGGCGTTTTGTCTGTGGTCTTGAGCAGGGCGCACATCTCGGTGATATTCCTTAAAATGCGCCGTTCAACCGAAGCCTTGACACGCTCCCATTTGCTCTCCAGCGGCATGGAGATCAAATCCTCCTGCTCGAGGAGCCACTCCTCATAGCTGGAGATCACGCCGCCGGAGTTGGCGATGATCCCGGGGATGGAGACGATGCCCATTTTATGGACCGCCTGCCGCAAACAGTTGTCCGCGTAAGCGATATTGGCGCCCTCGGCGATCAGCCGGACCTTCAGGCGCCGGCACACGTCGGCGGTGAGGCTGCGCCCCGGCCCGGCGAGGACGAGAATGTCGGCGTCCAAGGTGAGCAGCGCCGCCGGATTCGGATAGCACCAGGCCTTGTGGAACTGGCACAGGCATTCCTCGATGCGCAGCTTTGCCTCGAGCATGCCGCAGAGCTCGCCGGGATCAAACCCGTCCGGGCAGTACATCGCGCCGCTGACGTCGCTGACACCGACGATCTTCGCGCCCTTTCCGGCCAGTATTTTCACCGCGTTTCCGCCCACCTCGCCGAGTCCTTCCACCATGACGCGGGCGCCGCTGAGGCTCAAGTCCAGGTCCAGGCCTTTGATGGTCTCCTCGATACTGTACACCACGCCGTGGGCGGTGCTGCCCAGCTCGTGCGGAATCCCTGTGCTTTTGCCCGTCGCGGCAAGGCGCGCCTTGCGCCAGCCCTTCACCGAGGCGCAGCCGGCGATAAAGGCGTCGATATTCCTGGCGCCGGTGTTCACGTCGGGCGCGGCGCACCATTTGTAAGGCAGCACCTCTATCTTGGAGAGCTCCCGGCCAAAGGCGTACATGGCCTCTTCGACCTTGGACATGTCCCTCAGCCTGATGCCGCCCTTCGCCCCGCCGAAAGGCAGATCGGCAAGAATGCATTTCTTTGTCATCTCCGAGGCCAGCGCCGCGATCTCCTCCTCGGTGACGCCCGGGTGCACCCGGATGCCGCCCTTTGCCGGCGCCGTTTTATCAACCGTGTCGATGACAAGGATCGCCTCGCCGTCAAGTCTGTACTTATCCAGATTGATTTTAATAACTGTTTCCGACATAATGACCCCCCGTATTAAATTATTCCGACCGAATCCCCAGGTCCGGTTTACACACAGGCTTTGATCGCCGCTTCCAGAATGGACAGGCCGGCCTCCAGCTGCGCGTCGGTGACGACGAGCGGAGACAGGAACCGGATCACGTTGCCGTAAACGCCGGCGCTCTCGATGATGAGCCCGTTTTTGGCGGCCTCGACGACAATGGCGGCAACGAGCCCCGCGTTCGGCGCCTTGCTCTTTTTATCCGTCACGAACTCAATGCCCATCATGCAGCCGATGCCCCGGACGTCGCCCACCGCCTCGTATTTGTCTTTCCACGAAAGAAACGCCTTTTTGCACTTTTCCGCGATGTCAAGCGACCGGTCGCAGAGCTTGTCGCGCTCGATGATCTCGATGACCTTCAGCGCGGAGGCGCAGGCCAGCGCGTTGCCGCCGTATGTGCCGCCGATGATCCCGTCCTTTACGCCGTCAAAAATCTCGGCCCTGGCCGTAACGGCGCTGAGCGGCACGCCGCCGGCGATGGACTTGGCGGTGGCGATAATGTCCGGCGCGCAGCCGAATTCCGCCCAGTAATTTGAAACGAACATTTTTCCCGAGCGGGCAAAGCCGGTCTGGACCTCGTCGGCAATCAGCAGGATGCCGTGCTCGTCGCAGATTTTCCGCACGGCCCTGATCCACTCGAACGGCGCGGGCACAAAGCCGCCCTCGCCCTGCACGGGCTCGACGACGATGGCCGCCACATACTCGGCGGGAGACGCCTCCTCGAAAACGCGCTCCAGCTTTTCGATGTAATACTGTATGGCCTCCGCTTCGGTATAGCACCCGGGCGCCCTGTAGAGATAGGGAAATTCCGCCCGGTACACCCCGTCCGGATAGGGCCCGATGCCGGCGGAATACGCCTTTTTGGACGTCATGGTGGAGGCCAGCAGCGTCCTGCCGTGGAAGGCGCCCGAAAAAACGATGATGTTCGGCCGCTTTGTATACGATTTGGCGATCTTGACGGCGTTCTCGTCGGCCTCGGCGCCGGAGTTGACGAACATGGTCTTCCTTTTCGTTCCCTTGACCGGGACGATCGCGTTCAGCTTTTCGGCCAGCTTTATGTAGCCCTCATGGGTCATGATGTTCATCATGGCGTGGAAGTATTTCTCCGACTGCTCTTTGACCGCCGCGACGAGCTCCGGGTGGCTGTAGCCGATGTTCAGCACGCCGACGCCGCCGACCCAGTCGAGGAGAACGTTGCCGTCCACATCCTCGACCATCGCGCCTTCCCCGCGGGCGATGACGCAGGGATAAGCGCATTTGATGGACCCCGGGACCGCTTCGGCCCGCCGTTGTATGATTTCCCTGGCCTTGGGGCCTGGCAGGGGAGTGACGATTTTCGGCAGCGCATCTTTGAGCATGATTCTGTCTCCTTTACAATGTTTTGTATAGCCTGGCAATGTGTGCCGTTACAGCGCTTTTCTGTAAATCCGCTTGAGGTCCTCAAGGCCGAACTGCACCGGGTGATTGGCAATGCCGGCGGCGGAGACCTTGAGGCAGTTTTCCGCCATCCAGTCCACGTCCTCTTCCCGGATGCCCTGGGCGCCCAGCGTCGTCGTCAGGTCCAGCGCGGCGAGCAGCTCCCGGACCTTGAGGGCGCAGTCGTTCTCGTCCCGGCCGCCTAAAAGCCTGGAGATGACGGCGAATTTCTCCGGCGCGCCTTTGATGGATTCCTCGATGATGACCGGCGTCAGGGCCGCAAGGCCGCGCCCGTGCACGATGTCCCGCAGGCCGCTGGCCGGATGCTCCAGCCCGTGGGGCGCCGTCACTCCGGCGGTATTGATGGTCATGCCGCCGAGCGTGCTGGCCCAGGTGATGCTTTCCCAGGCCTCCAGGTCGGCGCTGTCGTCGTAAACGCGCTTTAAATAGCTGCCGGAGAGGCGGATGCCCTCCAGCGCCATCATGTCGGTCATCGGCTGGCCGATCAGGGACAGATAGGCCTCCATGTTGTGGCACAGCGCGTCAAAGCCGACGCTGGCCAGGACGCTTTTCGGCATCGTCGTCATGAGCTCCGGGTCGATGATGGACGCTTTGGCGACGATGGCGCTGCAGCGGAGCGACTTCTTGTCGTGCGTTTCGGGATTCGTCAAAACGGCAAACCCGTTGCCCTCGCTCCCCGTGCCGCACGTCGTCGGCACCAGGACGATGGGCAGGGCGCGGTCCGACACGTTCCTGCCGAAGATGTAGTCGCTGATGTCGCCGCTGTTTTCGCTCAAAAACGCGATGGCCTTCGCCGCGTCCATCATGCTGCCGCCGCCGAGCCCCACCACCACGTCGCAGCCGTTTTCCGCCGCGATGGCCGCGCCTCTGTACGCCGTGTCGGTCAGGGGGTTCTGCGCCACCTCGTCAAAGATGACCGCCTCGACGCCGGCCGCTTTGAGCAGCGCCGCCGTTTTGTCCAAAAGCCCCGACTTCTTCGTGCTGTTCCGCCCCGTGACGATGAGCGCTTTCCTGCCGTATTTCGCTGTTTGAATACCGACCTGGGATATTTGCCCCCGCCCGAAGATCAGGTTGACCGGCAGATAATACTGAAAGTTCATAATCAAAATCCCCTGTTTAAAAAAATAAAGACGCTCCGGAGCCGGAACATCCTTGTTCTGAACGCTGTCGCTGTTCTGTTTTGATATATTATAACCGATGTGCACTATATTGTCTATATGGATTATAGACAGGAATTAATATAATGTACTATCGCCAGGTGAACAACATGTAAAACCTGGTCGGCGCGTCCCCGCTGTTGAAGTATATGTGATTCTTGTCCGAATACAGGCGGATCGCGTCCCCCGGGCCGAGGCTGTAGCTCTCGCCCTCAATGTCGATCCGCAGCTCTCCGGAAAAAACAATGATGTATTCCATCGTGTTTTCCCCATGGGAGGTGCAGACATACCGGCCGCCCGGCGTCAGCTCGAGGCTGTAGATTTCAAAATCCCTGTCCTCTTCATATGGGAAATAGGCATAGTTTTTGTAGTGGCCCTTTTCTTCTTTTACCGGCGACAGCGTCTCTTTGCGGATGATATAGACCTCCTCGCGCGGCGCGCCCACCAGGTCCATCAGGCTGACGCGCAGCCCGCTGGTGATCTTGCCGAGGGTGGCGAGGGTCGGATTGGCCTCTCCGCGTTCGATCTGCCCGAGCATGCTTTTGCTGAGGCCCGTTTCCGAGGCCAGCGCATCGAGGCTCATTTGCTTGCCCTTCCGGATGTTCCGGAGATTGATGGCGACATTTTCGTTCAGGTAATCCATTATGATGCCTCCTTGATGTGCAATATATTAAACAGGCCACGTGACCCTAATGTGCATTATATTGTACAAAATAGGCGCTGTCAAATGCTATTTTAATATGTTTCCCCGGCGTTTCCGGCCGGACCTACTCCCGGGGGAGAGGAATCGTCATATTTGAGGAGTATGACAATGGTACGGCGGGGCAATTGAAGCCCGGGGAAAATGCTGTATAATCAGGAGCATAGAAAATAGAGGCAATGGGGCGCTGGACGATTTCGGGCGCCTCTTTTTGTTTCTATTGATGAAAGTTGTGAAATCATGCAGATCAAAAATACCGGCCCACGGCAGGACGGTTTCGCCATGCCGGGAGAATTCGAAATTCATGCCGGCACATACATGCTCTGGCCTGACCGTCCCGACAACTGGCGCAACGGCGCCAAGCCGGCGCAGAGGGTTTTTGCCGAGATTGCCGCCGTCATTTCAAAGTACGAGCCGGTGACGGTCGGCGTCAACGCCGCCCAGTACGACAATGCCAGAGCCATGCTCCCCGGGCGTGTCAGGGTCGTGGAGGTGTCCTCCAACGACGCCTGGCTCCGCGACACGGGGCCGACCTTCGTCAGGAACAACGACGGCGCTGTGCGGGGCGTCGACTGGCGCTTCAACGCCTGGGGCGGGCTTGTGGACGGCCTGTACTTTCCCTGGGACAGAGACGACCAGGTGGCGCGGAAGCTTTGCGAAATGGACGGTTTTGATTACTACAGCCTTGAAGACACCGTCCTGGAGGGCGGCGCTTTTCACGTGGACGGCGAGGGGACGGCCGTTGTGACGGAGGCGTGCCTCCTGTCCGGGGGGCGGAACCCGCACATGACCAGGGAAGCGCTTGAGGAAACGCTGAAGGAATATTTGAATATCAAAAAGGTGATCTGGCTGCGGCACGGGATCTATATGGATGAGACCAACGAGCACGTGGACAACGTCTGCGCGTTTGTAAGACCCGGAGAAGTGGTCCTCGCCTGGACGGACCGGCGGGACGACCCGCAGTACGAGTTTTCCCGCAGCTGCCTGGAAGTCCTCCGGAATGCGCGCGACGCCATGGGACGGAGGCTCAAGGTACAGCCGCTCGCCCTGCCGGCGCCGAAATTCGTCACCCGGGAGGAGGCCGACGGCGTTGACAGCACAAACCGCATGCGGCCGAGGCAGCAGGGAGACCGGCTCGCCGCGTCATACGTCAACTTTTATGTCTGCAACGGCGCGGTCATCGCGCCGGCCTTTGACGACCCGATGGATGCCTCGGCGCGCAGGACGCTGCAGGCCCTCTATCCGGACCGGCAGGTGCATCAGATCTATACGAGGGACATTCTCCTGGGCGGTGGGAACATCCACTGCATTACCCAGCAGCTGCCGACGCGGTGGGCGCCGGGGCGCCCCGGGATTTTATGAAAACGGAGAAATGATGATGAAAAATGTAATGGTCGCGGCCACGCAGATGGCCTGCTCATGGAACGCGCCGGAAACGCTGGACAAGGCGGAAGGGCTCGTGCGGGAGGCCGCCGGACGCGGCGCGCAGATCATCCTGCTGCAGGAGCTTTTCGAGACACCCTACTTCTGCGCCCGGGAAAAATACGAATACTATGCCCTGGCGCACCCGCTGGGGGAGAACCCCGCGGTGGCGCGTTTCAGGGCGGTGGCGCGGGAGCTCGGGGTGGTGTTGCCGGTCAGCTTTTTCGAGCGCGCCGGGAATACGGCGTTCAATTCCGTGGCGGTCATCGACGCCGACGGCGCCGTTTTGGGCGTCTACCGGAAGACGCATATCCCCCAGGGGTCCTGCTATGAGGAAAAATTCTATTTTTCCCCGGGGGATACCGGTTTTAAGGTCTGGGACACCGCGTATGCCAAAATCGGGGTCGGCGTGTGCTGGGACCAGTGGTTCCCGGAGTCGGCCCGGTGCATGGCGCTCCTCGGCGCGGAGATACTTTTTTACCCGACGGCCATCGGCTCCGAGCCGGTGCTGGACTTTGACAGCGAATATCAGTGGCAGACAGTCATGCAGGGCCACGCGGCGGCGAACATCATGCCTCTGGTGGCCTCCAACCGCGTCGGGACCGAAACCGATGACGGGGCATCGCTGACCTTTTACGGCTCCTCGTTTATCGCGGGACCGGAGGGGAGGATCGCCGCCCAGGCGGACAGGGAGAGCGCGGCGGTGATCACCGCCGGCTTCGATCTGGAGGAGATCCGGCGGAAAAGGCAATACTGGGGTGTTTTCCGTGACAGGAGGCCGGAGTGCTACGGCGCTATCGCGAAAATGGACGGCGCCTGACGTAAAACCTTGCAAATACGCCGGTTTTCGGATATGATAAATAATTATAGGATCATATCTGAAAGGCAGGTTGGGCGTTTGTGAGGAGATTTGAAAACAACGACTGGATGTTTCTGAACAACATCATCTTTCTGATCCACAGTATTGAAGACCCGCTTGAAATGCGCCGGACGCTCCTCAGCCAGCTCAGCCTTTTCATGAGCTTCGACAGCGCCACGTTTTACATATCCTCGGCGGAGGACGACCGCGTGCTCGTCTCGCCCGTCGTTTTCAACATCACGCCTGAGGCGGGGGAGAAGTACATCCGGATTTATGACGCTCAGGATTACGCCAAGGGCCTCATGTTCAGCGGCAAGAGCATTATTTACCGCGAAAGCGACATCATGCCCGATGAGCAGCGGGTGGAGACGGAATATTACAAATCCTGCTACCTGCCCTGCAGCTGGCATTATTCCGTCAGCATGGTCATCACCTATGAGCGCCGTTTTCTCGGCGTCCTCACGCTGTTCAGGTTCAGCGGGAAGCCCGATTTCGAATACGAAGATATCTTTATTCTGGAAATGCTTAAGGGACACCTGGAATTCCGGCTCTACAGGGATATATTTTCGGCCGCGCCGGGCGGGGAGCAGCTCACGGCCGGACAGTGCGCGGCGAAATACGGGCTGACCAGGAGGGAGGAGACGATCCTGTCGGCGCTTTTAGAGGGCAGGGAAAGCGACGAGATCTGCACCTCCCTGTGCATCACGAAAAACACGCTCAAAAAGCATATCCTCAACATCTACCGCAAGCTGGGGATCAAAAACAGGGTCCAGCTGCTCCGGACTGTCAGGCACAATTAACCTGCGGTATACCTGAATACTCATATTGAAGCAAAAAGATGGGTACAACGGTGCATTGAAAAAGCGCAGGGGACGGAGTAAACTCGTTTTAATCTAAAAAAACACATGCGAGGAAGCATTCAGCCCGAGGGCGGAAATGCTTCCTCGTTTGTTTATATCGGACGGATCTGAAGTGAGAGCCGTTTTGCTGCAAGGGAGCATCGCCGTATGCTCCCGCGTTTTTTGCCGGGATATCTCCGCGGGCTTTGCCCGCCGGATATTGTAAGAAAAAGGAGTGGAAAAAATGAAAAAGATATTGAAGCAACTCTTCGCAATCCTGATGCTCGCCGCCATGGCCGCCTTTACGCTGGCGGGATGCGCCTCCACGGGAAGCGGCGGCGCCAGTCCCGCCGGAACCTCTGAAGGCGCGGCAGACGCCTCCGAAACGGGCGCGGCCCCGGCGTCCTCCGAGGAGAAGGAGCTCAACGTCATCTGCTGGAGCGAGTATCTCCCGGACGACGTCATCAGCTCCTTTGAGCAGGAGACGGGCGTCCGGATCAACATGACGACCTATGACACGCCGGACGATATGCTGGCCAAGGTCAAATCCTCCGCCGAGGGGACGTACGACATGCTCATCGGGCCGGCCAGCACCTACGTGGAAATCTTCAACAAGCTGGGCATGCTCCAGAAGCTGGACAAAAGCCTCCTGACGAATTACAAAAATATCGACCCGAGCTATCTGGGCAAGGACTATGATCCCGACAACGACTATTCCGTCCCGTACATGGGCGCGGGCGTCGTCATCGCGGTCAACCGCAGCGTGATCAAGGACGATATCAAAAGCTATCAGGACCTCCTCAAGCCCGCGTATGCCAATCAGCTGGTCGTCATCGAGGACTCCAGGGCGGTGGTCGGCATGGCGCTGATGGCCTCGGGCTACGACATCAACGACACCAGCGACGCCGGCCTCGCCGCCGCCAGGGACTATCTTGTGAAGCTCAAGCCCAACATCAAGGTTTTCGACGGGGCCAGCCCCAAAACCGAGATGCTCAACGGCGAATGCGCCATCGGCCTTATTTACAACGCGGAGGCCGCCCTGGCCATGGAGCAGGACCCCGATATCGAATGCGTTTTCCCGCAGGAAGGCATTTACTTCGGCGCCGACGGCATGATGGTTTTCAAGGGCGCGAAGCATCCGGGCAACGCCAACCGGTTTATCAACTACATTCTGGACGCAGAGGTCAGCGCCTCCATCTCCGGCGTCTTCCCGTATACAAATCCCAATAAAGCCGCCGTGGCGCTGCTCCCGGATTCCTATACGAAGAACGAGGCGAAGAACGTGCCGTCCGACGTTATCGCAAAGTCCCAGCCGCTGAAGGACATCGGCGATGCCTCCGTGAAAATCGACGCCATCTGGAGCGATTTCAAGGGCTGAGCCGGAAAGCGGGCGGGCTTGCTCCCAACATGAACGCCGGAGCCGGCCCGCCCGGATACACAATGTCAACGTCAATCTCAGGGGAGGCGCCATGAAAACAAGACTGAAAATCAAATCGATCGTGCCCAGGCTGACAATGACGGGTCCGGTGGCGGGGTGGATGATTTTATTCGTCGTGATCCCCTTCACCTATATCTTCGTCATCAGCTTTATGAACAGGGGCACTTACGGCGGCGTGGAGCTGGGCTTCACGCTGCAGAACTACGCCAATATCTTCGATGCGAAGTACCTGATGATCTTTTTAAATTCCATCCTCCTGGCCGCTGTGACGACCGCGCTTTGCATCCTGATCGCCTACCCGTTTACCTATTTCATCGCGCAGAAGACGGCGGTTACAAAAACGGTGTTTGTCTCGATGGTGATGATCCCGTTTACCGTGAGCTCGCTGGTCCGCATTTACAGCTGGATTAACCTTTTGCGGAAGGACGGCATCATCAACAACCTCCTCATGAGCCTGCGTGTCATAGACGAGCCGCTGCAGATGATCTACAACAATTTCGGCGTCATCGTCGGGATGGTATACACCCTTATCCCCTTTATGATCCTGCCGCTGTACAGCTCCATCGAGAAGCTGGACAAATCCATGCTGGAGGCGGGGAACGACCTGGGCGCGAAGCCCGCCCGGGCTTTTGCCACCATCACGCTGCCTTTGACGGCGCCGGGCATCTTTGCCGGGGCGATCATGGTGTTTATTCCGACCCTGGGGTATTTCTTCATCACCGACATGCTGGGCGGGAGCAAGATCATGATGATCGGCAATCTTATCCGCAACCAGTTCGTCACGGCGAAAAACTGGCCCTTCGGCGCCGCGCTCTCAATATTTCTGATCGTCCTGACGCTGGCGGCGCTGTGGGTTTACGAGCGTATCGGCGGAGATCTTGAGGATTTGGGGGGAATGCGATGAGACGCGCCAGTAAAAAAAGACTTACCGGCCGCATGCGGAATGTTTATATCGGGCTGGTTTTTTTCTTCCTCTATATCCCGATTGCCCTCGTCATCGTGTACTCCTTCAACACCTCCAAGATGAACATCCTGTTCGAAGGCGTCACGGCGCATTGGTATGCCGACATGGTGCGGAACAGGGCGCTGATGGATTCCCTGAAAAACACGCTGATCATCGCCGTGCTGTCGACGGCGGCCTCCACCGTGATCGGTACGCTGGGCGCCGTCGGACTGAGCAAATACGATTTTATCGGGAAAAAGCTCCTGAACAAGCTGCTGTACATCCCCGTGGTCATCCCGGAAATCGTCCTCGGCATCGCCCTGCTGTGCGTTTACTCGGCGGTCCGCATGACGCTCGGCATCGCGACGATCACACTGTCGCATATCACGTTCTGCATCCCGTTCGTCATCATCTCGGTCAGGGCGCGGCTCGCCGGCATGGATAAATCGCTGGAGGAGGCGTCGATGGACCTGGGCGCGGGGCGGGTCAGGACCTTTGTCAGTATCATACTGCCGCTTCTGCTGCCAGGTGTCTTCTCGGGGGCGGTACTGTCGTTCTGCCTGTCGCTGGACGATATCATCATCAGCTTTTTCACCAGCGGGCCGACGAGCACGACGCTCCCGATGAAGGTGTTCTCAATGGTCAAAACCGGCGTGACGCCGGAGGTCAACGCGCTTTTTACGGTGATCATGCTGTGCACCATCGGCATCATCGCCGTCAACACCGGCGTACAGCTCCGGAAAATGAAATCAAACAAATAAGGAAAGCAAAATGCATGATTTTGATACAGTCATAACAAACGGGACGGTTGTCGACCCGGAGAAAAAATGCGTGACGGTGGCAAGCCTCGGCATCAGGGATGGAAAAATAGCCGCGGTGACCCGCGAAAGGCTCAGCGCAAGGCACGTCCTCGACGCGGCCGGAAAAATCGTCTCGCCGGGCTTTATCGACATCCACACCCACGTGGAGGGCAAAGCCGATTGCGCCGGATATATGGCGGCCATGGGCGTCACCACCGTGTACAACGGCAACTGCGGCATCTCGCCGCCGGGCGCCATGGAGGATTTTTTCGGCCGATACGAGCGGGAGGGCTTTCTCATCAATCAGCTGGAGCAGGCGGGGCATACGAGCCTGCGCGAGGCCGTCGGGCTGACGGACAGGTACGCGCCCGCCTCTCAGGTCCAGACCGCGGGCATGATCGCCTTGCTGGAAAAAGCGTTTGACATCGGCGCCTGGGGACTGTCCTTTGGACTCGAATATGTACCCGGGAGCTCGGCCGAGGAGGTCCTGGCCCTGGCGAGAACGGCGGCCAGATACGGCAAGCTTGTCTCGATCCATACGAGGACGGACGGCTATCGCGGCCTTGCGGCCCTGAAGGAGGCCATCGACATTACACGGCTGACGGGCGCGGCGGTGAATATCTCCCATTTCGTCTACCAGTACGGCTTCGGCATGGCGGTCCAGGCGCTCGCCATGCTCGACGACGCGCAGCGGGAAGGCCTCGACATCTCCGTGGACAGCGGCGTTTACACCAGCTTTGCCACCTCTATCGGCAGCGCCGTTTTTGACGACGGCTGCCTGCAAAAATGGGGCTGCGGCTACGACAGCATCGTCGCGGCCACGGGGAAGTATCGGGGGAAAAGGCTCACCGATGAGGAATTTCACGAGCTCAGGGCGGACGCGCCGGACGATACGGCCATTGCGCTCATCGGGAAAGAGCACGAGATCTGGGAAATCCTCGAAAGGCCCGGCGTCATGCTTTCCTCCGACGCGGGCACTATGTACGAGGGCGCCATTCCCGGCCACCCGCAGGACGCGGGCACGTTCCCCAGATTCTTCAGGACGATGGTCCGGGAGCAGAACAGGCTGTCTCTGCCCGAAGCTGTCGCCCGCTGCACATCCCTGCCCGCCGGGCGGCTGGGCCTCAAAAACAAGGGTAAAATAAAAGAAGGCGCCGACGCCGATATCGTGGTTTTTGATCCGGACCGTATCAGGGATAACGCCCAGCTGCCCTGTGACGGGGACACCTCGGCAAGACCTGACGGGATTGACTATGTCCTCGTCGGCGGCGAACTCGCCGCCGATCACGGAGAGCTCAAACCGGTAAAGCCGGGAAAGCTGCTGCGCGGCCGCGGTACGCTTTGGAACCGGTGACACGGCGAGAGAACCCATGGCAAACTGTTAAAGCCTCCGGCTCAGATCAGCCGGAGGCTTTATTTATTTGTTATTCTTATGCCGTCTGCGGTCAATCCGTTTGGCTGCTGTAAATTTTGCGGGAGGCTATGTAGACTTCGTCGGTAAACGCCTTTGTCAGCATGGCGCCCGCGTAAAAACCCAGCTGCGCGGGCCGGCCCGGCCGGCAGAAGCGCTGGGCGAATTCGCGCCCGCGGCGCCGCTGCTCGTCCTCGCTTATTGCCGCCGGGTCATACGCATCCGGCACGACGGAGATACAGATTTTGTCGCCGACCTCGTCCCAGAGCCTGTGCGTATCGTTCATCGCCTGCGGGTCCCAGCCGTCGAAGCCGCCGTCGATAAAGCACTGGACGCGGGTTTCGCCGCGCCCGCAGGAGTGCAGCGTGACGTAGCGGCCCCTGGCGTGGATATGGTCGGTCAGCGCTTTCATATACGGCACGAACAGCTCGCGGGCCACCTCTGCCGAGAAAAACGGCGCGCGCTGCGCGGCCCAGTCGTCATGGATGTTGAACCCGTCCAGCCCCGGCCAATATTCGCAGAACTTATCCACGAGCTTGCAGGCCAGGTCCGTCATGTCGGCAAAGAGGGCTTTTACCGCGTCCTTCTGGTCGTCGTCGATGAGCGCCATGGCGGCGGGCGCGAAATCCATAAAGGACACCAACCGCTCAAACCAGAAG
The DNA here is from genome assembly GCF_900130065.1 of Sporobacter termitidis DSM 10068. Taxonomy (GTDB): domain Bacteria; phylum Bacillota; class Clostridia; order Oscillospirales; family Oscillospiraceae; genus Sporobacter; species Sporobacter termitidis. Next base: position 101,467 of record NZ_FQXV01000005.1, on the reverse strand, counting down.
CCGTTGATAAACGACATCTGCGTGGATACGCGCCTGTCGCACGTCGTTTTCCCGGCCTCTTCCACCCAGTCCCACATGTCGATGTCCGGAATTTTGATTTTGTCCGTCCATTCGTTGGCATTTTTCAGAAGGGGCTCGCCCGGGCGCACAATGGAGCCGCCGGCGGATTCAACCCACTCCCATTCGATGCCGAAAACGTCCGTGACGCCGGCCGGCCCGCCCCGGCCCAGCCGTTCGTTATAGAGCGCGGGAATCATAAAGGTGGAATCGCCGGGCAGCGGCAGCCAGTACGGATGCTTGTCATAGAAGAGCGCGGCCATGTTTTCGTGCGGCGTCACCGGGGTGTCGCGCAGCGGAAACCCCGGCCCGCCAAAGAAGCCGGGCAGCGTGTCGACGACGCGCAGCTCGCCGGGCACATAGGGGATGCGTCTGTTCATCGCGAATACCTCACTTTCCTGCCGTTTATTTTCATAATATCATTATAAAGAGCGTCACCGGCCTTTTCAATATAAGTCATTGTATTAGCCAATTATTGGGAATATAATGGAAATATGACAAGACAGCTGAATAAAGGGGGTAACGCTGAAGAAATGGATAAGATACTGGATTTGCAGCCTTTGACAATGGATAAATCCGGCATAGAAAAAGGCGCCATGAACGGAGAGGTCGCGGTCGTGACCGGCGGCGCCAGCAATATCGGCCTCGGCATCGCCCGATGTCTCGCCTGGGCGGGATGCAAGGTTATTATCTGCGATATCAGCGCCGAGGCGGGCTGCGCCGCGGAGGAAGCCATCAACAGCGAGACGGCGCCCGGAACGGCCATGTTCGTCATGACGGATGTCACCCGGGAGCACGATATCAAGAGCATGGCCGAAAAGGCCTACCGCGCCTTTGGCAAAGTGGATATTCTCGTGAACAACGCCATGAACATGAAGCTGAACAATACCATCATGAGATCGACGATCCGGGAATTGGATGAATCCTACGCCATCTCGGCGCGGGGCGTGATGCTGGCGGTCAAGGAGTTTGTTCCGGGGATGCTCAGGAGAAGGCACGGCGTCGTGACGTATTCGGCCACGGCGTTCAATCATCCGATGGGGCCGAGCATTTACAGCGCGGGGAAAGCGGCGGCCACCTCTCTCATGATGTCGCTGGCCAATGAGCTCGGCCCGGCGGAGCAGTCCGGCATTGGGGTCTTCACGTTTATCCCGGCCGGCGTTGGGAGATTCGACCCGTCGAAATTCAAGGACATGCCAAAACGCCAGCCGGGCGACGCCATGGCCGACATGCCGCTGGCGATGCCCGGCTATCCGGGCTTCATCCCGCCGGAGGACGGGGGCGCGGCGATGGTCTATTCGATACTGCACGCCCAGGAGCTGCATGGCTCGGGCATCATCATCCAGCAGGCCTTAAAGGCCATGAACTGGGAATTCCCCAAGCCGGAAACGGTCAGCCGCGTCGAAATGGATAGGCTCAGTGACGCGGCGCTGCCGATGATTTTCTCTCTCGTTGGTCCGGGCCTTAAAAATCTGAAAGACCCGATCATCCCGGTGGGCCGTTCCGCTCAGCCGGAGACATGATGCCGCGTCCGGAACAGGTAAAATAGTTTCTCTACATAAAAATCCGCAGCTCAAATGACGAGCTGCGGATTTTTTTATTTATTCCTGTTTAAGAATGGATGTGAATGGAAAAAATTACAATTAGGTAACAGGGACAACCCTTATTAATTACAAACGGTAACTTAATGGCAGCGCAGGCATACGATATTACAGGGAAAACTGTAAAATTCCTGCTGGGCGTGATTCTGTTTGTAACTTTTAGTCAGGAGGCAGAAATGTACATATTCAAAAAACGTCAAGACAGCCACGACGAACCGCCGGCGGACATCGGCCGACATTGCAGCAGGAGCAGGATTGCCATATTATTTGTGATTATGGCGGCTTTTATTGCCGTCAGCAGCCTACCGGCAATAAAAACAGGCGAAACTACATATCAAACTGAGCAAAACGAAAGGCCGGATGCCCTGAAGGCCGAAACTATTGTTTACGCCGAGCCGGAACCGTCCCTGCCGCCCAAAACCGCGTATTCCTGTATCACGATCATTGACATAACGCGGGCTGAGGCGATGCAGTTCAAAGCGGCGCAGGCCGCCGAAGCACAATTTGCCGCGGAACAGGCTGAAGCGGCGCCGGCAAAGACGGCGGCTGATACGACGCCGGTCAAGGCGGTAAAGGCTGAGGTGGCGCAGACTGAAGAGGTACAGGCGGAGGCGGTGCTGGCGGATACGGCGCAGGCGGCTGCGGTGCCGCCGGCAGATACAGCGCCGGACACGACTGCGCCGGTTGACACGGCGCCGGCCGGTACGACCCAGGCGGATACGGCCTCGCCGATATACAATCCGAACGTTCCGCTGAGCGCCGAGCTCCAGCAGTACCTTTACGACCTGTGCGCGCAAAGAAATCTCGACTACAAGATGGTGCTGGCCATTATCCGGCATGAAAGCGGCTTTAAAGCCGGCGCGTTGGGCGGGGGCAACAATTACGGACTGTTCCAGATCAACATCTGCCATCACAAGTCCTTGAGCGCCACGCTGAAAACGGGGAATACGCCGTACGACCCGAAAACGAATATGAATTGGGGGACGTATCTGCTGTCCTGCCTGTATGCGAGATACTCAAATTCTTATTCCGGCGAGGATCTGACAAAAGCCGTCCTCAGCTCCTACAACAAGGGCACCGGCGGATTTGAAAGGTACGGTTATGCCACGAAATATATACAGGCGTATTACAAGGCGCTGGACGTGGTCAACGGCTGGTTTGCGTCATAAGCCAAAAAGAATAATTGCCTGCCGGGCCCGAATCGATGCGTTTACCGCGCGATTCGGGCCCGGCAAAATACTGGCCAATAACGGCGGAAATGATAAGCCGCGGCGCTTTTATCGGCCGCAGGGTGTCGAAAATGACAAATTTCATAATAAATGCTCGGCAAATGGCGCCTCGCGCGAGAAAGAGTGTTGACAATGACACGAACTCATGTAAAATGTTCTTGTATTGGTTTAGATTGTTTATTATTAAATAGTTTGCATGAAGTTTGGTTTAGCTTGAAGAACGTGCTGCTGTAAAATATAAAGCAAAAGGTCTGCTTCAAGCGCGTCTGAAAAAAAGCGGTTTATCGATATAAATTCTTTGATTTATACAGGTAAATCCAATATTGGCTCCGAGCTGCAGCACCTGTCACAATGTTATGGTGGTACAGCCCGGGCGGCGGCATCGTTGCCGCCGCCCGCACGGTTTTGCTGGAAACGGCAGGGCCTTCCGTTTTGAAAAGGAGCAATACATAGGCGGCGCCGATGCTTCATCAGCGCCTGAGTGATTGCTTCCGTTTTCGGGAGCAATTTCGTTTTTTGAGGAGAAATCGCGCGGCGCGGCGTAATGCGGCATCGGCAGCCTGTGAACAAGTGAGGTAAAAAAATGAAGAACAAAACCTTTTTTAAGCGATTGACCGCGTTTGCCGCCGTGCTGGGACTCCTTGGCGCGCTGGCGGGCGCTGGGGCGGCTTCGGATGCGCTGCCGAAAAATATCATTCTGTCCTGGACGGGAGACACAAAAACTACAATGACAGTCTCCTGGCAGACGCCCCCCGGCGTTGACGAGAGCGCCGTTCAGATCGGTACGGCGCCGGCGCTGACGGACGCGCGGACGGTGGCGGGTACGGTCACGCCGCCGAAGAGCGGCATCCCGCTGGATTTCAATATCTTCCGCGCCGAGATTGCCGGGCTTGCGCCGGGGACGACGTATTACTACCGCGTCGGCGGCGACGGGACGGGCTGGAGCGCGGCGTCGTCCTTTGCCACCAGGGCGGCGGATGACAGCGGCCTCGCCTTTTTGTACATGGGCGATATCCATATGGGCGTGGGCGAGGAGAGCAGGTGGAAGGCCATGGCCGATACGGCGGGCGCGAAGAATCCCGACATCGCCTTCGGCATGTTCGGCGGGGACATCGTGGACAGCGGCATCAACGCCGGGCAATGGGAAAGTGTTTTAAAAGACGCCTCGCCGCTGTTTTCAAAAATCCCGCTGATGCCGGTGAACGGCAATCACGAGAGTAATTTTCCCAGCGGCAAGCCGGAATTATATCTGGACATGTTCGCCCTGCCCGAAAACGGGCCCGACGGCTTCAAGAAGGAGTTTTATTCCTTCGATGCCGGCAGCTGCCACGTCACCGTTTTGAACTCCTGGGTCTATTCCGGCGAGCAGAAGCTGAGCGACAGCGATTATCAGAAAATCAACAAGTGGATCTCCGACGACCTTGCGTCCAGCCGCGCCGCGTGGAAAATCGTCGTCATGCACCATCCCGTTTACGCGCTGGCCAGCGACAAGGTCGTTGCGGCGGTGAAGAAGAACTGGGAGCCGCTTTTTGAGCAGGGCGGGGTGAGCCTCGTCCTCTGTGGCCATCAGCACGTCTACAACCGCTCGTACCCGATGCGGGACGGTGAGATCGACTATGAAAACGGCATCACCTACGTCATGGGCAACGCCAGCCAGAAGTTTTACTCCAGCGCGGACGAGACATATTCCGAAAAGACGATTTACAACGTCAGCAACTATCAGATCATCCGCGTCGACGGGGACAGGCTGACGATACAGAGCTTTGACGAGACCGGGAAGGAGCTGGATTACGCGGCGCTCTCACCTGTCAAAGGCGCCGGGAGCCAGGGCTTTGCCGACGTCGACCCGTCCAGCTGGTACGCTGCGGCCGTCGGGGATGTGACGGCCCGGGGCGTCCTTTCGGGAACCGGGGGAACGCTTTTCAGCCCTGATATGCCGATGACGCGGGCCATGTTCGTTACGGCGCTTTACCGCGCGGCGGGCTCGCCCGGCGCCGGCCGGAGCCCCGCCGCGTTCACGGACGTGGACGCCGGGCAGTGGTATTACGACGCCGCGGCGTGGGCGGCGGACGCGGGCATCGCCCAGGGGTACGGCGGCGCGTTCGCCCCAGACGGGACGATAACGCGCGAGCAGCTGGCGGCCATGCTGTACCGCTACGCGAAGCCAGAGGAACCCGTTCCGGCGGCCGACGCCTCGGCCCTCGCCGCGTTTTCCGACGGGGGAGAGGTTTCGGACTGGGCGAAGACGGCCGTGGCCTGGGCCGCCGGGTCCGGCCTTTTGCACGGCAGCGGCGGACGGCTGGCGCCGGGAGATACGGCGACGCGCGCCCAGGCCGCGCAAGTACTGTACGGCTTTTTACAGCCGGCCGGCGTGAGGTGACACGATGAAAAAACGGTTTTACGGACTTCTGGCACTTGCGGCAATCCTCCTCATCGGCGTTTTTGCCGGACTGACGGCATCCGCCAAAACGCTCGAATCGGCAAAGGGCGAAAATGTTTTCGTTTACGCGCAGAACAGCGCGGGGAAAAGCGTGCTGATGAAAATCGTCACCCTCGACGAGCTCAAGGCCATCTCCCACGGGCAATTGTCGGGCGGACTGACCGGCACGGACACGGGCAGGGACTACGATATTTCCACCACGGACAACTATCCCACCACGCAGTACTGCCAGGCCCGGGGCATCACGGTGCCCGAGCTTGTCGATTACGTCAAAAAAGTCACCGGGGTCAAGGGGGCGGGCGCGCTCGGCTTTGCGGGCGGCGATACGCTGCGCCTGATGGCGACGGACAGCTACGGCAACTACTCGCGGGCGTGGACATATGATGAGCTCTACGGCGTCAAGCGGTACTATTTCGAGGGCCTGTACAGCAGCGGCACGGGCTGGAAGCCCGGCTGGGAGATCGCCGGCGACGACAACTCGAAATTCGGGCTCAGCCTTGACGATTACAACGCACAATATAAGGCGGCGGACCCGTTTTACGCCGATAAGCGCGCCGTTTTTGCCTCGGGTACGGAGACTGTGCCTATTTTGGCGACCGAATCGCTTTCGGGCCGCACCACGTCCGCCACGCTGGTGGCCTCCACGGAGCTCGGACTTGCCGACTATATCGCGGCCAACAACGGCGTCGTGGCGGGGAGCCTTTCCAAGGCGCTGGAGGACACGTGGTCGCTGCGCCTCTCCCTCCCGATGAGTGAGGCCGACCTCATGTCGGCACACCGGACGGCCTACGACAACTTCAAATGGATTTACAATATGCGTCTGGACATGGCGAAGGCGCCGGATATACCGTCCCAGGGCACGGTGGCGGCGCCGCAGGCGTCGTTTGCCGTCAGCGGCGATAAAAAGACGCTGACCATCACCGTTTCCTGTCCGACGCCGGGCGCGCAGCTTTTTTATTCCTTTGACGGCGCGCCGCAGATACCGTACACCGGCCCTGTCACAATGGACATCGGCGGCCGGGACCTTTCGGCAAGCCCGGTTTCCTTCTATATGACCGCCGTCCGGGAGGGGTGGGACGACGCGGGCGTGGTGACGGCCCGCTACCCCGGCATGGCGCCCAATTTCAAAGAGCTGTTTTCCGGCATGATCGGCAAGACGCTGACCTTTGAGGCCGCGGACAGCGTGACCCCGGCCGAGTGGGGGGCGTGGACGGGCGCCATCATCGGCGTCATGCTCAAAGCGCCGGACGACACGGGTTACATAACGCTGCAAGCGGGAGACTACCGGATCGACAACGCGGCAAAGACGATCACCTTCTCCGCAAAGCTCTTTTCGGAGCCGGGCTCCTACAGCTTCCGCCTGCAGGCGCTCCGGTATGCGACGAAAAACGTGTCCGTGGCCATGAAAAAGCCGGCGCCGGCCGTCACGGCGCTGCCCGACTGCGAGCTGGGCAGGGACATCGTGTTCACCTTTGACGACGACGGCTTTCAGAAAGGGCTGACGGTTTACCTCGTCCTGCCCGATGGGAACAGGACGCTCATCTCGCCCACATATCTGGACCGCACGGCGGCCGGTCGTGTGACGATCAAAGCCGACTGGTTCGACCTAAGCTCGTGCCCGATCACAGCCCCCGGCACGTATACGCTGGAGTTTATGAACAGCGGTTATGCGCCGGATACGCAGGAGGTATCCATCACCGTTGCCGCCGGTACGGGCTTTGCCGACGTGGCGTCGACGGCGTGGTATGCGGACGCGGTGAAATACGTGCGCGACATGGGGCTTTTCGGCGGGACAGGGGGGCGCAAATTCAGCCCCGACGACGCCATGACCCGCGCCATGCTCGTCACCGTTTTAAGCCGCCTGGCAAAAGCGGATGCCGACGCTTTGGCGCCGCCCGCCTTCTCCGACGTGCCGGCGGACGCGTGGTACGCGAAGGCCGTTTCATGGGGCGTCGAAAGCGGCGTCACGGGCGGCGTGTCGGCGGAGTCCTTCGCACCTGACGCGGCCGTCACGCGTGAGCAGCTGGCCGCCTTCCTGTACCGCTACGCGCAGTCCGCGGGGCTTGCCTTGGCGGCCGGGAGCGTGGGGTTAGACGCGTTTTCCGACGCGGCGGAGGTCTCGGGCTGGGCCTCGGAGGCAATGTCCTGGGCCGTCGGGGCCGGCATCATAAACGGCAGCGGCGGCAGGCTCGACCCGCAGGGCGCCGCAACAAGGGCGCAGGTGGCGCAGGTCATGATGAATTTCAGCAAAGCGGCGGATTGATGGGAGGCCATGTCATGAAAAAGAGAATTTTAAGCGTATGTGTCCTGCTGGCGATGCTGGCGGCCGTCCTCGTGCCGGCGGGTCCGGCGGCTGAGGCCAAAACGACGCCCATGGGCCAGACAGTGGGGGAGGCGCTGTTTTATATCACCAACAGCGCCGGGCAGCAGATACTCGTCTCGCAGCTCCCCGTCTCCGAGATGGAGGCCGACATGGAGGCCGGCAAAATTGACGACACGCTGCACAATTACGCTCTGCTCGACAAGTATACGACGACGCTCCACCAGGAGGCCGAAGGGTTCACGGTGCCGGAATTCGTCGCCTACGCGCAGAGCAAATCCGGGCTGCCCGCGCTGCGGGAGCTGAAGCTGACCTTTGCCGGCGCGGACGCCGTCCGCTTCTGGGAGATCGACCAGACCGGCTTTGACGACTACGACACGTACACATACGACGCGCTCTACGGCGTCCCGCGCTATAATTTTCCGCTTTTGTACAGGTACTGGAACTATACCACGCAGGACTACGATGACCCCGACGGCAAAATGAGCCGCGACCAGGTCATCGACCATATTTTCGCCGGAGGGCAGAAAGAGACCGCCCTTTTGTCCGTCCGCGCCTTTTCGCAGCGCTACATGATCACGGACGGCAAGTACGGCACGGGCGACTACAACATGGAAAACTATTGGCACGACATGGGTCTCCTGGACAACGAGCGCACGCTCCGCCTTATGAAGCCGATGACGAAGGATGACTTATATAATAAAACGCCCACGGCCGCCGACAGCCGCTATTGGGTGGCGAATATCCTGCTGGATATGGCCGCCGCGCCGGATTTAGAGCCGCTTGGCGCCGTCGTGAGGCCCACCGCGGCGATGACCGAGGACGCCGACAACTACTACATCCGCTTTGACTGCGCCACCCCAGGCGCGACGATCCTCTATAACCACAACTACATCTCGCCCAGCTACGTGCCGACCATGGCCTACGACGGGACGGCGGTCGTCATCCCGAAATCCTGGTTCCCGTCGGGAACGGTGACGATGACGGCGCGGGCCGTCAAGGAGGGGTGCACGGACGCGGGCGTCGTAACGCTGAAGCTGACGCCGGGCGGGACGGAGCAGGCATGGCAAAGTCCGTTTACGGATGTGAAAAATACGGACTGGTTTTACAATGCCGTCGGCTATGTGATGACAAAGGGGCTGTTCGATACGGCGACGCCCGCAAGCTTTGAGCCCGACGCGCCCATGACGCGCGCCATGCTCGCCACGGCGCTATACCGCCTGGAGGGTAGCCCCGCGGTGGTTTCCGGCGGCGCCTTTACGGATGTCCCGGCGGACGCGCCTGACGCAAAGGCGGTCCAATGGGCTTTTGACAGCGGCATCGTCCAGGGCGACGGCGGCGCGCGCTTCAATCCGGACGGCAGCATTACGCGAGAACAGATCGCCGCCATGCTTTGCCGTTACGCAAGCTACAAAAAAGAGGACGCCACACCCTCTGGCGACGTGTCGGCCTTTCCGGACGCCGCCGATATTTCCGCGTGGGCGGAGGACGCCATGAAATGGGCCGTCGGCCAAAAGCTCATCAGCGGCATGGGCAACGGCACGCTTTCTCCGCAGGGCACCGCCACCCGCGCCCAGGTCGCGCAGATACTGCGCAACGACGCATCATGACAAAGGAGAGGAGAGACAACATGAAAATTCGAGGAAAAGCCACCCGGCTGGCCGCCTTGCTGCTGTCGGCCGCCATGCTGTGCGCGCTGTCCGTCCTGCCGGCGCGGGCGGCGGGCCCCGTTTGGGATGGGAAGACGATCGACGTGTCGTGGTATAACAAGACGGACAAGGCGCTGTATATCTCCACGCCCGCGCAGCTGGCGGGCCTTGCAGCCATCGTCAACGGCATATACAACAGGGAGATCGTCAATGTCATCGGCGACAAAAGCGTAATCGCGGACACCAGCGTCACCGACGGCGACGACGGGCCCTCCGGCCAGAATAAGAGCACGGAGACCTATCATTACGGCGCGGACGATTTTAACGGCAGAACCGTCTGCTTGACGGCCGACCTGGACATGGGCGGCGTTTACGATACGGGCACGGCCGCCTGGAGCGGGCCGCGCTTTATGCCGATCGGCGGACAGTACCTGATGGAAAAGAACGATTCGGCCACCAAGCTCAGCTCGTCCTTCTGCGGCGTCCTGGACGGGCAGGGCCATACGGTCTATAACATTTACGCCGACCGCCACTGCTCGAACGGCAACTACGGCGACGGGCAGTCCGTCGGCCTCGTCGGGCGGCTGGGCGTGCACGACAACGACCCGAAGGAGATACGCCCCGTCAACCCGGCCGTCCGCAATATTGCCGTCACGGGCTATATCTACGCCAACCGCTCCGTCGGCGGCATCGTCGGCAAGATCGGGAAGACGTCGCTCAACAACGGCGACGGCTCCACGGGAGGCATTATTGAAAACTGCGCCAATTTCGCCACCGTCGCCAATACGGACGCCAAGGGCTGCGGCGGTATCGTGGGCGCGGGCTGGAACGGCGGCGTCGTGCGCAACTGCTATAACGCGGGGGCTGTCAGCACCACCTACGTCTGCCCCACGGGCGGCATTTCCGGCAGCAATGAGATAAAGCTCGAAAACTGCTACAGCGTCGGCAAAATTTCCGCCGTCCGCGATAATTACGCCATGGGCATCGGCACAAACAACGGCGGCGCGCCTTTCAAGTCCGCGGTCCTCAACTGCTGGTATCTCGACGGCAGTGCCCCCGGGGGCGGCTATTACAGCAGCGGTGTGTCCAATAACGACGGCGCCCTGACTTCGGAAAAAATGACGTCGGCCGACTTTGCCAAAACGCTGGGCGAGGCTTTCGCGCCGGACCTGGGCGGCGTCAACGGCGGCTATCCCGTTCTCGCCTGGCAGAAAAGCGTCACGCGGCCCCTATTCTCGGCTTACGCCGACGTGTCCGTCACCGCCTGGTATTTCGAGGCCGTGAGCTATGTCATGTCGAAGGGCCTGTTCGATACGTCCGGCGGCGGTGCGTTCGCTCCGGAGCAGCCCATGACCCGCGCCATGCTGGCCACCGCGCTGTACAGGCTCGCGGGCGCGCCGGAGACGGCGCCAGCGGGCGTTTTCACCGACGTTGATAAAAACGCGGCCTATGCCGGGGCCGTCGGCTGGGCGTACGACAACGGCATCGTCACAGGCGTCGGCGGAACGCGCTTTGATCCCGACGGCGGCATCACCAGGGAGCAGATCGCGGCCATGCTGTACCGCTACGCGGCGTATGAAAAAGTGGACACGACGGCTTCCGGCGACCTGAACGTTTTCCCGGACGCGGCCCAAATTTCCGATTTTGCCAAAACGCCGCTGGCCTGGGCTGTGGGATTAAAGCTCATTAACGGCACCGGCGCCGGCACCGCCGACCCCCAGGGCGCCGCCACACGCGCGCAGGTGGCTCAGATCCTGTTCAATTACGCCTCCTGAAGCGATGATCAGATTGCCGAAAAAAACGCATATCCGGCGCGCCCTGGCGCTGATTACGGCGCTTATTGCCGCGGCGCTGCTGTCTGGTACGACACAGGCGCTGGACGACGACGAGTTCGGCGGCTATGCCGCCGATACGCTGACGGTCAGGGTCGGTTATTTCGGCGGGCCGTATTATGAAAAGCATGTGTTCACGCTGGAGGAGCTCAGAGGCATGGACCTGGTCCAGGCCGACTATACGTTTATCGACAACATGCCCTCCGTCGTCATCGACCACGTGGAGGGCGTACGCCTGGCCGATGTTATGGACGCCGCCGGCATCGACTTGAATTCCGTCCAGAACTTTTACTTCTACACGAAGGATAAAAGCAGCGGCTATTTCACCACATTTTCCAAAAAGTCGCTCATCGACACGCCGCGGTACTGCTATTACAGCCTGCCGGACAATTTTGACGCCGACAGCGGCCGGGGAAACGAACACGCCACAGAAAACGGCGTGCGCGTCGACACCGTCCTCGCGCTGGGCGACGACTGGAACCGGGTCATCGCGGGCGCGGCCTTCGGCAGCGATTACCTGAATCTCAATTCGAATACGCGCTTCCGCCTCGTTTACGGACAGAAGGACGCCGTAACGCGGACAGCCTCGGATTCGGCCAAGTGGGTGCACGCGATCAATGTGGACCTTGGCGGCGCCCCGACCGTGACGCTGGATCAGTCCGTCCTGGACCTCAAGGTCGGCAGCGTGTTCCGCAGCGAAGCGAGGGTCATGGCGGCAGACCCCGTCATCAGCCAAAACGCCAAGGTTGAATGGCGCTCCAGCGACGACAGCGTTGCCTCCGTCGACGACGACGGCAGCATCACCGTTCACGCCGATGGGACGGCCGTTATCACGGCGAGCTTTATGGGCCAGACGGCGGCGGTCACGGTGAACGGCCAGCCCGGAGAGGGTGCCTCGGGCAGCGGCGCGTCCGGCAGCGGTACATCCGGCGCCGGCGGCGGACAGGGGGACGGTTCGGGCAACGCCGGAGGAAAGCCGGCTGTCTCCGCCGCCCCGGCGGGGGTGGAAATCAAGGAGACGACGCAGGAGAACGCCGGACAGGTGCCTCTGAACCAAAGTTCAGTAAAGTCCGAGGGGGACGCGGGCGGCGTTCAGAACTGGCGCGTTTATGAAATGGCAAAGGACGCCGTGGCGCTGCCGGTCATCAGGGAGGACAATCCGCTCCTGCCCGTTATCGGCGCGCTGGCCGCCGCTTTGTTCGCGGGGGGCGTCCTGTACAGAGTCCTGAAGTTTAAATTCGACATGGGGGATCACCGTTATGTTTTCATCCGCAAACCTAAGTAACGCGCTGCGCGCCGTCGCCAGCGCCCTGCAGACGCCTGTGACCTGCGTTCTGCTGCTGATGCTGGCCGTCACGGCCGTTATGGTCGGCGCGTTTATCGCGGAGCTTTTTACCGAGCGCCTCCGCCTGCGCGTCCGGCTGCCGGAGCTCGTTGACAAAATACGCTCGGACGGGGGGACAACGGGGGAGACGATAGAAAAAAGCGGCCTTTTAAGGCGGCAGAAAAAGGCGCTTTTGGAGCTGACGCGTCACGCGGAGCTGACGGGTCCCATGCGGGAAGCGCTCGCCGTGCGCCTGATCGACGAGGAGCGGGGGCGTTATGACGCCCTTGTCAGGGTCACCGACGTCATCGCCCGTGTGGGGCCGATGCTCGGCCTTTTGGGGACGCTCATTCCCCTGGGGCCCGGCATCATCGCGCTGGGACGAGGCGATACATATACGCTCTCCACGTCTTTCCTGACGGCGTTTGACTCGACGGTGGCGGGCCTCGTCTGCGCGGCGGTGGCGTTTATCCTCTCCACCGTGCGCAAAAAGTGGTACGCCAATTATATGTCCATGCTGGAGCTTGTGATGGAGTGTGTGTTGGAGGTGGAAAACGGTGAGGCTTAGGCGGTTCGGCAACGGCAGGCTCAACAGGGGCGAGGCGCCCGCCGAGGATGTCAACCCCCTGGATGGCCTGGCCAACCTCGCGGATATCATGCTCGTGCTGGCCTGCGGGCTGATGCTGGCGCTTATCATCAACTGGAACGTGGACATCGCGGGCGCGGCGGCGACGGTTCCCGTTCAGCAGGGGCAAGAGGTCACCCAGGACGTGGGGGGCCTGACACAGGACGGCGGGCAGGATATGAATGACGATACAAAATATGAAAAGATGGGCGTTGTGTACAAGGACCCCGCGACCGGCAAGCTCTATCTGGTGACGAACGATGGCGGCGCGGGTTAGGCTTGCCGCCGCGCTGTTCTGCGTCTGCCTGCTTCTGCCTGGCTGCGGCGCTGGAGTGACGGCGGATATCTCCGCGTACGGCGATACGCCGATCACCGTCTCCGGCCTGACGGACAAGGATTTCACAGTGACGCCGGGCGAGCTGGCGAAGCTCAAGTGCGTCAGGATGGACGGTACGGGGAAAACGGCCAAGGCGGGCACTGTGAACGCCGTCGGCCCGCTGCTGGAGACCTTTCTGGCACAGTACGGGAAAACGCTGGACGATTTCTCCTACATCAAATTCACCGCCGCCGACCAGTACGCCGTCACGCTGGGAAAGCAGCACCTGAAGGAAAAGGACGTCGTCCTCTCCGTCGCGAGCGGATCAAAGCCCCTGACCGAGTCCCAGCGGCCGCTCCGCCTGTTCATTCCGGATGCGGAGTCCTCCTACTGGATTTACGCGGTCGTCAGGATCGACTTTACGCCGAAAGACCAATAAGACGATAAGGGCCTGCCCTTTTGGGAAATGTGTATGGATATGACGCCGACGAACACGCCGGGGAAGGATAGCCCGGCACAAGAGCTCCGAACGCCGAACGAGGCCTTGCGGATACTGAGAGGCTCCGCGCTTTTTGCCGGTTTTTCCGAGGCGGAGCTGAAAGCCCTGCTTCCGGCCTTGCAGCCGGCGCTGCGGCATTACGGTAAGGATAACGTCATCATCGACGAGGGGGACGAGGCCGATCAGATCGGATTTGTCGCCAGCGGCAGGGTCGTGGCGCGGAAGATGACCAGCGGGGGCCATACGCATATCCTCGCCGTGCACGAGGCCGGGGATAATTTCGGCTTTGATGCCGCGTTTTCGTCTCATAGGACAAGCCCGCTGACCTTTACCGCCGATACGGACTGTACGGCGCTGTTTGTGTCCTCGTCATGCTTTCTTGACGTGACGACCGCCGTCGGCGTCCGCCTTATGAATAACGCCAACCGCATTCTGGCCGACAAATGCGTGCGCCTTTTATACAAGACCGACGTCTTGTCCAAGCAGTCACTGAGGGAGAGAATCCTGACCTATTTCGGCATCATGGAAATGAAAAGCCAGGGCGAGGCGTTTCTGCTCAGAATGTCGCGGGAGCAGTTTGCGCAGTACCTCTGCGTCAATCGGAGCGCCCTGTCGCGGGAGCTGAGCCGGATGCAAAGCGACGGCCTGATCGAAATCAGGCCCGGAGGATATGTGCTCATCAAAAGCGGCAGAGATGCCCGTCCACTCAGGGACGAGGAATAAAAATAGCAATACCTGAAACAATGAACAGTGTGATCGCGGTATAGAGACAAGCGATACCCGGTCGATCTTGCAGATTGTGACAGGAGATATTCTGAGATGAAGCATGCCTTTAAAATCACGGCGTTATTTCTGGCAATACTCTTAACCCTCGCCCCAATTGCCGATATCGGCGCGGCGGCGGGTACCGGCCTGCCGGCGCTGTCGGCCTCAAGAAAAGTGGATGTTTTCGCCGCCGCAAGCCTCACCGACCCGCTCAACGACATTGCAAAGCTCTACGCCCAGGCAAACCCGACCGTTAAAATAGCGTACCGCTTTGGGGCCAGCGGCGACCTTTCCGCCCGGATCGAAAAGGGTGCCCGGGCCGACCTTTTTATCTCTGCGGCGACCCAGCAGATGGATACGCTGGAGCAGAAGGGGCTGATCGCCGACGGTACGAGGACAAATCTATTGGGCAACGATATCGTACTGATCGTCCCTGCAAATTCGGCGCGCGGCATCACGCGCTTTGAAGAGTGTGCGACGGATAAGGTGAGGTCTGTTGCCATCGGGGACCCCGCGAGCGTCCCGGCCGGTCAATACGCCAAGGAAGTATTCACATCGCTCGGTATTTGGGATAAGGTTGAGCCAAAGGCGAAATTCGGCTCGGATGTCCGGCAGGTGCTGTCCATGGTCGCTTCCGGCGCCGTCGACTGCGGCGTCGTCTATAAAACGGACGCTTTGACGGAGGGCAAGGTGAAGATCGCCGCTGTCGCCCCCGAAAACAGCCATTCACCCGTCGTCTATCCCGCCGCCGTCGTCAAGGCGGGGCGAAATCAGAATGGGGCGCGGGATTTCATGAGCTTTCTGAAGTCGGAGGCGGCAATGCAGGTTTTCACAAAATACGGCTTCAAGACATTAAAATGACGGAGCGCATGCTCCGCCGTTTCGTGAAAGGGCGTGATCCCTGCCAGCGCACAGGATCACGCCCTTAATTTATTCAGCTTTCCGAGAAGCTGGCGCAGAGCAGCTTTACATAGGTCTGCATCACGAGCTTTTCGTCCTGCAGGAGCCTGCCGTAACGGTTTTGGGTGACCTTGACGGAGGCGTGCCCCAGCGCGCGGCTGAGAGATTCCATGTCGTGATAACGGTGCATCCAGAGGAGCGCGAAGGTGTGGCGCAGTATGTGAAAATTGATCGTCAAGGGCAGCCCGCAGCAGGATAGGACGCTCTGGAAACGGTACTGATAGGTGCGCGGGCCAAGCGGTGCGCCGGGCGCCCCGGTGAGGAAATACGCGTCCTTTTCCCCGCCGCGCAAAAGCGTCCAGAGCAGCATGGACAATTCCGTCGGCAGCTCAAGGTCCCGATGGCCGCTGTCGGCCTCGCCGTATTCCACCGTCTCCTGCTGGTCCGGCGGCCCGTTTGGCGCCTCCTGCATCGTCACGCGCTGCAGCGTGCGCCGGATCTGCAGCCGGTCGGTGTCCAAAAGGAAATCCGTGTCCTTCAGCGCGCAGATCTCGCTGAGCTTGATGCCTGTGAACAGGCAGATCAGAAAGCCGGCGTTGCTGCGGTCCAGATTCCGGACGAGATACCGCACCAGGATGGACGCCTGCTCGTCGCTCAGCGTTTCGGTGTCGCGCTTTTCGTGGATCGATTTGATAAACGCGTGCTCGCTGGTGACGAAGCTGTAATCCCAGTTCACCAGCTTGAGCACCGACCGCAGAACCCAGGAGATATCCTCCACAGTCTTGCGCGACAGGCCGCCCTTACCGTCCAGGCGGCCGTTTTTCATCTTGTCCTTCAGGAAATCGTTGATATCCGCGACCGTCAAAAGATCGATCTCGCACTCTCCCAGCTCAGGGAGAATGTGCCGCCGGACGATCCGCTCATAATTGCGGTAGGAGGACGGACTGACCTCTTTGCGTATGGACGGGAGCCATAGCGCGAACAGGCTGCGTACCGTCATGCCGGTATGAAACCGGTCTCCGACGGTGTACGTTATGTTGTTGTGATTCGGATCAAACATGTCTAAACTGCTCCACCTTTAAGCGGCCCCTGCCGTTTATTAGCGAAAAAGAGATTATTTGCGCGAAAACGCGCGAAATAATTTTATCATCGTTGCGGATCGATTACAAGACAAAAATAGCCGCCGGCGCCATCGTACGCATGGTTGCCGAAATTTCGCAAAGGATGACACGGCGCCACCGGCGGACCGGCCGCTTCAAAGACGCGGAGATATGGCGGGAGACGGCCTGAATATTAAAAATTACACAATTTAAGCGATTTTTGCGATGAGGTCTCAAATGGAGGGGAAATAAAATAAAAAAAGTCGGGAAATGTTGCCATGGCAACATACAAATTTCATTTTCAATGCTACTCTGAACTTGGCGTATCCGCCGGATGGCGGGAGCGCCTGATAAGTGACAGAATTTCATGGAGAGATGATCTCTTTGAAATATATAGTGAATTATGCTCCGAAGCCCGCGCCCCGTCGTAGGAGACGGCCCTTGTGCCGTTTCAAAACCGGGAACGGGCCCGGGCGTCCGTCGCAACTGGCGCGAGACTTAGCGCAGTCCGCGGCGACGACGACCCGCAGGGCACGGCGGGAAACGGCCGTGTCTCCCACTATCGGAAAGGAGTTCCATACAGGGAGCATGTTAGACGGAGGTGGTGAGAAAAAAAGATGGCGGTCTCACAAAAGTATGAGATAGAGTAGAGGTCATTTTTAGGCAGAAGCTGTAAGTTACACACACACAAATGAAAGGAGCTCTATCATGATCAAAACGTACAAAAGAAAAGCGCTGTCCGTGGTGTTCGCCCTCGCGCTGATCGTCAGCCTCGTCGCGGGGCTTGCAATTACAGCAAGTGCGGCGGACTATACGATGTCCGCCGTCAACACAAACGGCACAAACTGTGCCAACGGCGACGTCGTTTCTATCAGCAGTCCGACCGAACTGGGGTATTTTGCTACCTATGTCAACACATCGGGTAAGAATACCCAAGGCGTCACCTTCTATCTGACGGGGAATATTGCGCTCTCCGGCTCGTGGACACCCGTCGGCATCGCGACCGTCTCCACAGACGCCGCCACCAGCAGTCCGTACATCAGCGCCGGCGCCGGCTTTGCCGGTACCTTCGATGGCGGCGGGTATACGATCAGCGGCCTGTCGGTCAGCCTGAATCAGAGCGGCGTCGGCCTGTTCAAATATCTGGCGCCCACGGGCATGATCGTGGACCTGACGGTCAGCGGCTCCGTGACGACGACCGGCTCCTATGACGCCATCGGCGGCGTGGTGGGCTACAACAGCGGTATCATCAACAATGTGACAAGCAACGTCACTGTGTCTGCCACCAGCGCATATAACGTGGGCGGTATCGCCGGCTTTAACAACAGCTATTTCGGCACCAGCCCGCAGGGCATTATCGTCAACAGCCGCAACACCGCGGCCGTCACCGGTATGAACAAGGTGGGCGGCATCACCGGCGAGAACGCGGGTACCATCAGCTCTTGTTCCAACAGCGCCAAAATCGACGGGACGAACGCCAGCAGCAAAAACGGCATCGGCGGTATCGCCGGCCGCAACGGCAACAACAACACCGCCGTAGAAACCGGCAAGATCATCGATTGCTTCAACGCCGGCGAGGTCGGCAGAACGGGCCAGAAGTGGGTGGGCGGCATTACCGGCTTCCAGAACGCGCTGTCGTCCGTGTATAACACCGTCAGCACCGGCAACATCGTGACGGGCTCGGGCTTTGATAATCCCACTGTGGGCCAGAATGAGGGCACCACGACGTACGGCTATTGCCTGGACACCCTGTACTACACAGGTGGAACCGATGCGGAAAGAGGTATTCCGAAGACGGCAACTGAACTGAAGGACGCCGCTTTTGTCACCACGCTGAATACCTACGCCAGCAGAACGACCGCGCCCTATATCTGGGCCGCTGTTGCCGGCAATTATCCCGCGCTCAACTATAACGCCGCAGTTCCCTCGCCTTCCGGCGGCGGTAGCACAAACAACTACGCGGTGATTTATCTGAGCAGCTCGGGCAGCGACAGCAACGCGGGCAACACCTCCGGCGCCCCTGTGCAAACGCTGCGCAAGGCTGTTGAGCTGGCCGGTAAGTCTACGAATCCGAGCGTCTACGTTTCCGTCATGAATACGATCACAGTGTCCAACGCGCAGAGCGTTTTCGGCAGTGATACGGACATCAACTGGGACGGCTCCACCGGCCCCATGTTCAGCATCGCCAGCGGCGGAAACCTGACCATCGGCGGTCTCAACATTGACGGCGACGCCGTTACCACCGCTTTCAACGTCGCCAGCGGCGGCGCCCTGACACTGCGCAACAACGCCAGCATCAGCGACTGCGGCACAGCCGTCAACGTGGCCGGCGGCGGCAGCCTGACAGCTAATTATTCCAGCATCTCCGGCTCGTCCTACAGCGTTTATCTGGCCAGTTCAACAAGCGTGTTTACGATGTATGCCAGCACCAGCCAGACCATCACTCTCAGCGGCACCGTCTATTTAGCCACCGGGGCATACATCAGGGTTGGTTCTGCTTTAACAAGCGATCTAACGGTTTCAATGGGAACTTCGACTGTAGGTACAGTTGTAGCGCAGAGAACGGGTACATATACGTTCTCGGGCTCTGATGTAAGTAAATTCCACTATGGCGCACATACGTTTACAACAGCGAGCGGTTCAACGCGTATTGCTATAGCTTCATAGTACCCAAACAATTGCTATAGCTCCACAATATCCAAAACAGCAACCAAAGGCGCAGAGGCGGGGGACACCGCCTCTGCGCCTGAGCAAAAGGTATGAGGTGAGTATGAATGAAAAGGTTAAGCCCCAGAAATATCAATATTCTCAATTTTATGAAATTGAAAGCAATACCCGTCTTTCTTGCATTTATTTTACTTATAACCGTTTTCTCCCCTATTAACGCAAAAGCCATAAATGGTTTTTCGATTGACGCTGCAACTTCCACGGGAAGCACAGTCGACGTCACGCTGAACTTTACTTTAAGCGAAGTAGCGGGTATGATTGGTTTCGGACTTGATTATGACACGGCGGTGTTTACCCCATCCGCGGTAAATTGCGGAAGTTATTATTTTGGCGATATAACCGGGACCTTAGGCACTCCTGGTGTCTATGATTACGAACTTTCACGCGATATGTTCGGAAATGAATCCTTTGAACCGGGTACATATAGCATCACTATAACTTTTGATATCGCGCCGGGAGCAACTGGCCCGTATCAAATTAACTATAAGCAAGACAGCACATTAATTTTGGATGCTGACTGGAATGAAAAGGATGTACCGGCAACGGGGAGTACCATTACCGTCGACGGGTCCGGCGGCGCAACCAAAACGCAGCTGACCGCGCCCGCGCTCTCGGAGACACCGGCGAGCGTGACGGCGGATTCCATCACGCTGGCGGCGCCTGGCGCGTCTGCGCAGGATGGCTCCGCAGCGTTGGAGTACCACATGTCCTCCAACAGCGGCAGTTCTTACGGCGATTGGCAGACGAGTGAGACATTCAGCGGCTTGACGGCGGGTACGACATATATGTTCCAGGCGCGCTACGTGGCGGCGGATACGGAGAATTTCACGAATTCCGACGCCAGTGCGGCGGTGAGTATCGCCACGGTTACCGGCGGCGCAACACAAACGCAGCTGACCGCGCCGACGCTTTCTGCGACGCCGGCAGGTGTGACGGCGAATTCCATCACGCTGGCGGCGCCCGGATCGTCTGCGCAGGATGGCTCCGCAGCGTTGGAGTACAGGGCGAAAATTCACGGCGGTACTTACGGCGCTTGGCAGGATAGCCCTGTGTTCACCGGGCTGACGGCGAATACGATGTACCATTTCCAGGCGCGCTACGTGGCGGGTGATACGGAAAGCTTTATCGACTCCGCTCCCAGCGCGGAGGTCGGTATTACCACCAATGCGTCGACGGCGCCGACAGGTACGTACACCTCGGGCGCGCTCACCGTCAATTATTTCGCCAACTACGGCGGCGAAGTAACCGTCAGCGAGGAGACCGGAGAATTTACGATTACGGCCATAGCCGACGGCTACGTCATCGACACCGTATGCGTCGACGGCGTTCCGATGTCGGGAATGAATGATCCGAACGGCAAAACAAGCGCTACATATACATTCGCAGGTGATACAACCGGCACACACAGCATTGTTGCGGCATACGCCTATACACTGTCTTTTAATGCCCCTGATAACGGCACGCTCTCCGTTATCAGGGGAAGCGAAACCCTGACGAGCGGAGACATCGTGCACGGCGGCGACGTTTTAACCATCACCGCCACGCCGGACGACGGCTATGTCCTGGACGCGCTGACGCTTGCCGGTCTGCATGACAACGGGGACGGCACCTATACGGTCTATGGTACAGCCGCTCCCAGCATTTATGTCAGCTTCAAGACTCAGGGGGCGGCCGCCCCGGCGCCCGTGATCGGCACCCAGCCGGCCGGCGGGACTTTTGAGGTGAAAAGCACGGTCGAGCTGTCCGTCACGGCAAGCGCAGAAAGCGGAACGCTCAGCTATCAGTGGTACCGCAGCGACGATAACACGACGGAAACACCCGGCGACGACTTCGCGTTTCCGAACGGAACAAACAGCACCTATGCGCCGAGCTCGGCGAGCCCGGGTACCTTCTACTATTACTGCGTGGTAAAGAACACGCTGGATGGCGGGACCGCTTCGGTAAAAAGCGATATCGCCGCCGTTACAATTGCCGCTCCCTCGGGCGGCTGGAGCATCAACAGCAAGCGCTACGGGGGCTCCGCCACCGGATACACCTATTCCATCACGGTGAACGGCGTCGTGAAGGGTACCGGTTTATTGCCGAATACCGAACTGTTATCTGCTGCCAAAGAGGGCGACATCGTGACGATCACCCCGACGTATGACGCGGGGTACGGACTGGATAAATTCAATCTGAACGTCAGCCCCTATACCGCAAACGCGGACGGCAGCTTTACGTTCACAATGATCAATAACGACGCCAGTTTCAGTATAAAAGTAAAAACCGCCAAGACCATTGAAATCGTTCCCCCCGCTCACGGCACCGTAGCCGCGACCACGGAGGCGGGCTTTGAAACTTACGGCGGTACGATAACGGTTACCGCGACGCCGGACGAGGGATACAGGCTGGGGTACATTTCCTATTCCGTCGACGGGGGCGCCACGTGGATCAATGTCTTTAACTTTACCAACAATGTAGGGACGATCTCTACCTCGGCAGCAAATACGATGATCACCGCTGTCTTTGAGGAGTCCACGGGCGCGATTTCCATTTCCAATGAGACAGAGCTGAGGGCGTTTGCCGCGGCGGTGAACGGCGGCAAAACCTACCGTGACGTCACGGTATCCCTGGCGCAGGATATTGCGCTGACCCAGCCGTGGACGCCCATCGGCACCGAAAGTCATCCTTTCAGAGGCGTTTTCGAAGGCGGCGTGCATACCGTCAGCGGTATGAATGTGCAGTACGATACGCTGGATACGAATACCCGTTACCTTGGCCTGTTTGGCTATGTTAACGCCGCCGTTATCCAAAACCTGACGGTCAGCGGCGCCGTCAACGCAGGAGATACCGCCAAGAACGATACAACATTTACATATCCCTTTGCCGGCGGCCTCGTCGGCTACGCGATCGCCGGCACTCAAATTGTAAGCTGTGTCAACGGCGCGGACGTTTCCGTCCCGGTTGGCACTGCAGGAGGCATTGCCGGATACTTCGGCGGCCAAATGAGCGGGTGCGTCAACAGCGGCAGCGTGACGATACGGAAAAATAATATTCAAGCTGTCGGCGGTATCGCCGGATATTTCAGCGGCATAATGGCGCAATGCGGCAATTACGGCGACGTTACGGTCGTCGGCGAGCTGACCGTCGAGGAATACGAATTCCAGGGTATGCCCAGACGGGATGAGCGCACGGACCCGTTCGGCCAAGCGGGCGGCGTTGCCGGCTACGCGGACGGAACCGTTGGCGAGTGCTTCAACAAAGGCGCGGTAACCGGCTGGGGCCGAAATATGGGCGGCCTCTTCGGCGCGGTCGGCTATTCGGCCGGCAAGACGATCACAGACTCCTACAGCACGGGCGCGGTCAGCATGACGGCGGGCGGGAATACAATTCTTGACGCGACCGTCGCCGGCTTGGTGGGCCTTGTTCCCGATGGCGGCATGCTGACCCTGACCAATTGCTACACCACGGGGTCCATTGAAAATCTGTCCAAAGACAGCCGCAGCAAAACCGGCGCGCTTTACTGCACGATGGGTACCAGCGGCGCGTATGTGACGGCGACAAATTGCTTTGCCGCGGGCTCGGCGCCCACTGCCTCGGCGTTGGGCGTAAAATACCAGGCCGACGCGAACAATGTAAACGGTGGAAATCCCCTCCTGTGGTGGGAAAAGACCTCCACCAGTGACGACGAGTATCCGGTCACCTTTACCGTCACCCCGGCGAATGCGAATGCGACGGTCAAGGTCTTCACCGACGCGGCGCAGACCCATGAGGTCACGGCGGCGGGCGGTACGTTTTCCCTGAAAGCGGGCCTGTATTATTACACGGTCACCGCCAACGGATTTGTTACGGAGAACGGTAACTTTAATGTGACAGTTGCGGCTAAGACGGTGCCCGTCGCATTGCGGGCCGCCGCCAACGTGACCTTCACCGTATCACCGTCGACCGCGAGCCTGGCGCTGACTACCGGCAGCAAGCAGGCGGTCGCGCCGGTCAGCAGCAACGGCGGCGTGTACACCTTTATCCTCTATGCCGGCGATCACTATACCTATACGGCCGAAGCCGAAGGCTATAACGGCGCCACCCGCGAGTTTGTAGCCAGCAGCGGCAAGATAACGGTGAGCCTGACGAAATCCGGGCAGTCGGATACCGACAAGCACATTACGGGCGGACAGGCCATCGAGAGCGGCGGCAGATACATCGTCGATTCCGGCTCGACCGGCACGATTACCATAAGGACCGATAAGCCTGTGACGCTGATAGGCAATGGTCTCAGCACCTCTAAAGTGTATAACGATCTGTATATTGATTGTACCAGCCAGGCCACAAATCTGACCCTGCAGGATATATACATCAGCAATATTACCGGCGGCGCGTCCAACAAGAACATGATCGACTTTGCAAACGGCGCGGCGAATACCCTGCTGTTCGAAGGAACGAGTATCCTGGATATGGACACCGGCGCCACGGGCTATGCCATGGTGCATGTGCCCTACGGCTCAAGACTGACCGTCGGCGGCGTTACGCCTTACGACACCCTGTATTTCTATAAGAAGGAGCAGGGGGCGGGCATCGGCGGCAACGGCGGCGCCGACGGCGGAGGAAAGTCGCCCGAGTACAATGGACCAATCATTATCACCGGCGGCAATTTCTTCATGAAGAGTTCCAAGCAGGGCGCGCTGATCGGTTCGGGCGCGCAGGCCAAATCCGCTTCTTACGGGCCGGGGGACATCGTCATTCAGGGCGGTACGCTGAATCTGACCGGTATCTCCCGCGCCGCTGCCATCGGGGGCAGCGCAGGCAGCACCGGCGCCGCGTCGGGGGCAAATGTTTACATTTATCCAAACGCCAGCGTCAACATCAACGTGGATTACTCCGGCTCCGCCATCGGCGGCGGCGGACACGGTCCCGGCAATTTGGACGGCAGCGACGGTGGTGCGGGTAACGATGCCGACGGCGGTATCCTGCATTATTACGGCGGGTCCATACGCACCTATATAGATTATAACGCATGGTCCGACGGCGGCTGGTCCAGCGCTCCGTACAACGTGAAGGCTTACGGCGTCAACGACACAGCCATCACAGCCGACAAAGTGGACGCAAGCGGAAAAAGCGTTTATCTCTGCGCGCTTGATACCTCCAAGCTGCCGGGAGGTGCAGGAAGCTTTGACGTTATGGACGGTACTGCTCTCATATACAGCGGGGAGCTGCATCAATATGCCTATATCAATGAGAGCCTGCACAAAAACAATCAGATAACTGTCAATTACACCATGGATAACTGGGCGCCGATCAAACCACCGGATAGCAACCTCTACCTCTACCTCACCGGGGCCGACCATACGCTCACCGTCAACGGCGAGACGGTCAAAGCGACCTGGGACAGCACGGCGAAAACCTTCAAGCTGACGTATCCGGCCGGCGGCCTGAGCGCCGAGCCCGCCTCGGCGACGATCGATGCCGAGGCCGACAGCAGCGGCACGGCAAAGATCGGTGCCGGCGACATCACCAAGGGCATTGCCGACGCCATCGCGAACGCGGCCAAGGACGGCACGGCGCCGACGCTGGCCATCAACGTGAAGGCTTCGGATTCCGCGGCGAAAATCCAGGCGGTGATCCCGGCGTCCTCGTTTGCCGAGCTGGCGGGCTCCCAGCTCCAGAGCGTGACGGTGTCCACGCCGATCGGCGCCATCACGCTGGACAACAAGGCGCTGGACAGCGTCACGGCGCAGGCCAAGGGCACGGATGTCACGCTGGGCGTCGCGAAGGCGGACAAGAAGGCGCTCACCAAAGCGCAGCAGGACGCTGCCGGGACGGGAACGGTGTTTGATCTGTCGATCACCTCCGGCGGGACGGCGATCCACGACCTGGGCGGCGGCACCGCGACAGTGAGGCTCCCGTACACTCTGAAGGACGGCGAGACGGCGGAGGGTATCGTCATTTGGTATCTGGACGACGCGGGCAAGCTCACGCAGCTCGAGGGCGCGAAATACGACGCGGGCTCCGGCACCGTGATCTTTACGGCGCCGCACTTTTCCCTCTTCGTCGTCGGTTACGACCTCGTGGCCGCGTGGCAGAACCCCTTCACGGACGTGGCCAAAACGGCGTGGTATTACAAAAATGTCTGGTACGCCAGCACGCACGGCCTCTTCAAGGGCACAAGCGACACGACCTTCTCCCCCGATACGCCCATGACGCGCGCGATGTTCGTCACCGTGCTCGGAAGGCTGGAGGGCGTCAAGGAGAGCGACTATACAACGTCGAGCTTTGGCGATGTGCCGACGGGAGAGTGGTACTCGGCATACGTCGAGTGGGCGGTTAAGAGTGGCATTGTCACCGGCGTCGGCGACGGGCTCTTCGCCCCCGACAGGTCTGTTACCCGCGAGGAGCTGGCGGCAATGCTTTACCGCTACGCCACGTTCAAAAAGCTGGATGTGACGCAGGCGTCGGCGCTCGACAGCTTCCCGGACGCGGCGGATGTCTCCGACTGGGCGCTGACGGCCGTGAGGTGGGCCGTCTCCGAGGGACTCATCAACGGGATGGGCGACGGGACGCTCTCGCCCGCTGCCACCGCGTCGCGCGCGCAGGTCGCGGCGATCCTCGAACGCACGGACGAGAATGTGCTGAAGTAATATCGGCGTCATTCACGGACGATCAATTAAAAACGCTGAAGGGCTGTCCTCTTATAGAGGCCGGCCCTTCTTCTGTGATTGGGTTCTGTGCCGCTTTTGGACTCATATACATGAATCGGACGGGCGTGCCCGTTTGATAATGTGTGGGTAAGTCGGAGGCGGTTTTGTGCAAATTCTGTTTTCCTTGTATCTGACCTTTGCGCGTATCGGGGTTTCGACCTTCGGCGGGGGATACGCGATGCTGCCTGTCCTGCGGCGGGAGATCGTCCAGAAGCGCCGGTGGATCACGGACGCGGAGCTGACCGATTGCTACGCGATGAGCCAATGCCTGCCGGGGCTTATCGCCGTCAATTTCGCGACCTATGCCGGATACAGGCAGCGGGGCGTTTTAGGCGGCATTATGGCGACGCTTGGCGTCATATCCCCGTCCGTCGTCATCGTCACGCTGATCGCGGCATTTGTCGGCCATTTTTCCGAGCTTGAGGTTGTCAAAAACGCGTTCGCGGGCGTGCGCGTCTGCGTTTGCGTGCTGATCCTGGATTCGATCGTGGGGCTTTGGAAGAACGCGGTTGTAAACAGGCGCTCCCTCGTCATTTTCCTTGTTGTGTTTTCCTGCGCCGCCTTTACGAGGCTTTCCGCCGCCGTGCTCGTTATTGCCGCGGGACTCGTCGGTATTCTGGGGAGCAGGAGGGAGACGGCCGGATGATCTACCTGAGGCTGTTCTTCGAGTTTTTCAAGGCAGGCCTGTTTTCCTTCGGCGGCGCGCTCGCCGCCGTGCCGTTTTTAAAGGAGATGGGGGAGCGAACAGGGTGGTTTTCGCCCCGGCAATTGGCCGATATCATCGCCGTGGCGCAATCCGCGCCGGGACCTATCGGCGTGAACATGGCGTCGCATGCGGGGTATATCGTTGCGAGCGTCTGGGGCGGGGTGGCGGCGACGCTGGGAATCGTCGCGCCGTCCCTCCTGATTATGCTCGCCGTCGCGCGCGTTCTGACGGGGGCCAGAAAAAATACGCTGCTCATTTCCGCTTTTAGCGGTCTGCGCCCGGCCTCCGTCGGCCTGATCGCGGCGGCGGAGGTGGGAATAGTGAAAACCGCGCTGCTCAATGCCGGCGCATGGAAGACAACGGACAGCCTCGCATCGCTTTTTGATTGGAAAGCCGTCATTTTTGCCGTTGTGCTGTTCTTCCTGACCGATAACCTCAAAGCGCATCCGATTGTCTGGATTGCGTTCTCCATGCTCATCGGCGTCGCCTTTCAATTCGGGCATCCGCTGTGAGCGAAGCATCCGCTGCCCGAAAAATAAACCTCGGGCCGGGCAGCATATTGCTTAAGCCCAGATAAAATACCATGGCGATTTTTCGGGAAACATGTACAATGTACTTAAAATATCAAATGATATATAATTAAAACGAACTAAAATGAACTTAAGCAAAGTTTAATATTGGATTTACAGTCTTTGAGCGTGCCTTCTCTAAAGGATTTTCCCAAGAGAGCACGCCTGAAAGGTGATACCTTTCACAGGGGCGTTTGGAAACGGATTGCCCTGCCATTTGCAAAAAAGAGTGTAGGTGACAAATGATTGAGGAACTTTTATAACTATTTATAAAAGTCTTTTCTTGTATGCCTATATCTCGGGATATAGGCATTTTTTGTTTTATTAATCGCCACTTAACCGTAGTACGTCATTAAAAAGGATAGAAATACTGATGCAATTGTCTCTTGAAAATCTTTTTCCGAATATAGCGGCAGTGCCGCCCGTCGTGGGTATTGATATTGGATCGCGGGCGGCCAAGGGCGCTCTTATTTATGGCAACGCGCTGTACCTGACATTGTCGTATACCGGGGTCAACATGCAGCAAAATGCCGAGGAGGTGCTGAACGATCTTCTGACACAGGCCGGCTTGAACCGGCGGGACGTCGCTTTCCTTGTCGGCACAGGCTATGGAAGAATCGCAATGAAATTTTCCGAGTTCCCGGTTCAGATACAGACGGAAATTTTTTGTCACGCATTAGGGGCCCATGCCCTGTGCCCGGATATAAGCACCGTCATTGATATCGGCGGGCAGGACTCCAAGGTCATCGCGGTCGGCCGGAACGGCGCCGTCATGGATTTCGTGATGAATGATAAATGCGCGGCCGGGACGGGGCGTTTTTTGGAGAAGGCGGCGGAAATGCTGTCCGTCCCCCTTGAAACAATGGGGGAGCTTTCCCTGCAGAGCACAAATGAATTGATTTTCAGCAGCCAATGTATCGTATTCGCGGAATCAGAGCTGATTTCAATGAAAGCGCGCGGGACAAGCACCCCGGATATCGCCGCAGGGATACATCGCGCGGTGGCAAAAAGGATATTGGGCCTGTACAGCAGATTTGATAACGGAGAGAACGTTTTGTTTACAGGCGGCGTGTCCCAGAATATCGGGATGAGGAGAGCGCTCGAAGAGGTTCTGCACTGCCATTTGGCGGAGCCCAGGGTCAACGCAGTTTACGCGGGCGCTATAGGCGCGGCGGTGTTTGCAGGAAGATTTTTAAATTCAAATAACTTTCATCCCGACAGCATCGAGAAACAGGCCGTTTTCAGCTTTGGCGAGATGGGCCAAAGCATCGAGCGGAAAATGACATCGTATATCGACGGCAGCGAAAAGCGAAAAAAGATCGGATATTTATGCACCTATACGCCCATGGAGCTGATGCACGCCGCCGGCGCCTCCTATATGCGCCTTTTGAAATCCGGAACCGCGGAGCAGATTTCGAGCGGCGAGCAGTTGACCAGAAGCGTTTACTGCGACTTTGTAAAAAGCATTCTTGGAGCGTTCAGGGAAAAGGACCCTCTCTATTCGTCGCTTGACGGCGTTTATAACTTCTACACCTGCGACTGCACAAAGCGTGTCGGCGAGGCAATCCTGGCCTATTACAAAGACGCCGATACGTTTGTCTTGCCGCGTTACCGTCACAATGCCGATTCATATGAGTTCCTGAACGGAGAATTCCGCTTTTTTGCCGAGACGCTCGAAAGGCTGACCGGCAACGGCATCGAACCCTCGAAGCTGCGAGAAAGCATTCGCCTGTACAATTCGATCAGGGCGAAGCTGAGAGAAATATCCGAGCTTCGCAAATCGGACCCACCGCTGCTGACAGGCGGGGAGTTCTATACGCTGATGCGCGGCTATTTCTATTTGGACCCGGAGGAATACCTGGCACTTTGTACCGAGGCTCTGGGGAGACTGAAGACGCGTGAGGTACAGGCGTCCCCAAAAACGCGCGTGTTCCTCTCGGGCGGCATCCATGCCGACGGGGATATGCGGCTGATTGAAGTCCTTGAAAATGAGCTGGATATCGTGATCGTGGCAGAAGATCACTGTACGGGCCTCAAATCGATCAGCTTTGATATTGACGAGAACGAGGAACCCTTTCAGGCCCTGGCGAAAGGGTATATCGATAAAGCGCCGTGTGCGCGGATGAAACCGCTGACAGACAGTATGGACTTCTCTCTTCGTCTGGCAAAGGAGTATCGGGCGGACGCCGTCGTCTATTCGTATGTCAAATTCTGCCCGTCGTATGGACAGACGAAGCACGAATTCGTCCGGCGCTTTCATGACAAGGGTTATCCTGTGCTGGATATCGGGCTTGACTATTCAAAAAACGATTATGGGCAATTACGTACACGGCTGGAGACATTTATCACAATGGTGAAAAACAGGGGCGGGTTACATGAGTGAAAATATCGCATGGAGAAATATCATGGAGCACAGCAGGGAGCTGCACAGATACTCGCCCTCCCTCCAAAAGCTTTTTGATTTGGCGGAAGGGTATCTGACCTATGCCGAAGATTACGCGGCGCAGGGCGGAAACGTCGTCTTCGTCATGGGCCTGTGGCAGGCGCTGATTTACGCGTGCGACGCGATACCGGTGCCATATACGGCTATTTGGACACGCGATATTCATAAGATGGTCGAGGTTGCAGAAACACAGTTTCAGATTCCCACGGAGACCTGTTCGATGATACAGGCGTCCATGGGCGACTGGTATATGCGCCGCAACGGACCGATCCGGAAGCTGTTCGGAATGGGGTCCTCCTGCGAGCCCTATAACGTGGCGCTGGAGATTCTGCGGGGCTACGGCTATGATGTCTACGAAATGGACAGCGCGTACAGGTCACCTAAGGCCGGCGGCCCGAGGTATGAGCATCTCCTGAATTTCTTTGAAAAGCAGATCCTCGGATTTCAGCGGTTTCTGACGGACGGCAAACCGCTGGACGACGGACGGCTGACCTTTGAAATACTCAGGCGCAACCGGCTGATCGAAAAATACCAGTATATTTTGAGCATGCGCCTGGCGCACCCCTTTTATGTGAAGAGCTTTGGGCTGATGAGCCTTCAGGACGGTATGACGAGCTGCTTCGGCCGTCCGGATTATTTTGAATCCGTTATGGACGAGTTGATCGCTGAAATGGAAGAATTGCCGCCCGAAGCCGGCGACCTTGAACGTGTCATACCACTTGTGTGGGGCGGTGGCTGGGGCCATAATTCCGGCATTCTGGAGATCATAGACGCGTCGAATGCCGCCATTCTCGGCATAGCGTCGGCCATGTCGAAGAAGTATCGTACGGATGTTCCGCCTATAGAGGCTCTGGCGAGATATGTGCTGGACGGACAGAATGCGGGAGCCACGATCTATCAGCAGGCGTCGCTGGAAAACGACCTGCGGCGCGTGGATGGAAAGGGTATCATTCTGTATACCTTCAACGGATGCTCTCTGGAGACGGTGTCAAGAGAGATCATCAAAGGCTATTTTCAGGAAAAGGATATTCCGTGCATCATTCTGGAGGGCACGTTTCAGCCTGATCTGTCCATAGGGCAGACCCAGACGAGGATGCGGGCTTTTCTGGAAATGCTTGAACAGCGAAAAAAGGATGGCGTAAATGGAAGTATTTCAGCATGACAATTTAAAGCGAAATTTTTCTCCTGATGGTAAAAGCTGTTTTGTGGGCGTCGATCTGGGTTCGCGCACCGGGAAAGCGGTCCTGCTTCATGGGGACAAGCTGTTTGCCGCGTTGACGCCGACCGGCATATCGTCCGTCGAGACGGCGGAGCTGCTTATAGGAGAGCTGCTGCGGCAATCCGGTTTGGCCAGGGAGAATATCCGCAGGCTTGTCGGCACGGGATACGGAAACGTCTCGCTTTCGCTGCGCGGCGTGCCGGTGGAGATGATCACGGAAATCTCATGCCATGCCAAAGGCGCGCACTATCTGTGCCCAACCGCCCGGACGATTATCGATATCGGGGGGCAGGACTCAAAAGCGATCAGCATCGACGAGAAGACCGGAGGCGTCAAGGAATTCATATTAAACGACAAATGCGCCGCCGGGACCGGGCGCTTTCTTGAAAAAGCGGCGTATTTGTTGGAACTCGGCATTGACAAGTTTTCGCAGCTGTCCCTGACGGCGGATGTGCCGTGCGAAGTCAGCAGCCAGTGCGTTGTGTTCGCGGAGTCTGAAATCATATCCCTGAAGGTGACCGGCACAACGGCGGCAAATATCGCCGCCGGCATACATTTGGCCACGGCCCGAAAAATTAAAAACCTCCTGCGTCGCATTCCGTTCCGGCCTGATATCTTTTTTTCCGGCGGCGTCGCCAACAACTGCGGCATGCGCAGCGCGCTGGAGGATGTCCTGGGTGAAAAGGTGTTTATCTCAACGATCAATCCGGTATATACCGGCGCTCTCGGCGCGGCGCTGTATGCGTCTGAATAGGAGAGAAGAGCTGACGGCATGAGAAGTCAAATCATTCGCAGGGTCCTGCATCTGATACCGGTAATGCTCGGGGTAAGCCTGATCACCTTTTTCCTTTCCTATCTCTCTCCGAGCGACCCCGCACAGATCCTGCTGAATGAGATGGGGGTTGCGCCGACCCAGGAGGTCTTGGAACATGCCAGAGAGGAAATGGGATTAAACGAGCCTGTTCCGGCCCAGTACATACATTGGCTGGAGCGGGTGCTGCACGGTGACTTCGGGACCTCTTACAAGTACAGGGAGCCGGTTCTCAACGTCATCGCCATAAAGCTGCCCGCAACGCTGAAGCTTACCGGCGCCGCCATGCTGCTGATGGTCCTGATCGCGTTTCCGCTTGGTATCCTGTCCGCCGTTTATAAAAATAAAGCCGCCGACTATGTGATCCGGTTATTCTCCATGCTGAGCATATCCATGCCGACATTCTGGCTGGCGTTGCTTCTTATATACTTCTTTACAATTCGGCTCAAGCTGTTCCCCCTTCTCAGCGGCGGCGCATTTCCCGGCATTGTCATGCCGGCGGTCACGCTCGCGTTTTCCATGGTGGGCAAATATGCCAGACAGCTGCGCGCGGCAATTCTTGATGAAATGCATAAGGATTACGTGCAGGGGGCTCTGGCGCGCGGCGTCGGCCGGGGGAAAACGCTGATTTTTCATATTTTGCCCAACGCCTCCATACCGATCATCACCATGCTCGGCCTGTCGGTCGGCGGCCTTTTGGGCGGTACGGCGATCGTGGAGTCCATTTTTGTCTGGCCGGGTGTCGGAGATATGGCGCTGGACGCGATTACAAATCGTGACTATCCGCTCATTCAGGGCTACGTCATTTGGATGGCCCTGATATATGTGGCGGTCAATCTGATCGTGGACATCATTTACACCGTATTCAGTCATGACATTGAATTGCAGTGAGGCGGATATGGAACAGCATTTATCTCACAACAAGGTTTATCTACTGCTCGGCGCCGGGCTGGCGGCATTTATATTGCTGATTAAAGTGATATTGCCGCTGCTCGCCCCGCATGATCCGAATGCCGTCAATGTCGCCGATGCGCTTCAGGGGCCCGGCGGGGAATATTTGTTTGGCACGGACAGGCTGGGGCGCTGTGTTTTGTCCCGGATATTGTTCGGCGCGGCTACATCCGTCACGACAACCTTGCTGATTGTGTTCGTCACGGTCGTGACGGGGGCTTGCCTGGGGCTCCTTGCAGGTTATTTCGGCGGTATCGCCAATTCGGTCATTATGCGTATCGCAGACGTTTTTCTGGCTTTTCCCAACCTGATACTGGCCATTGCCGTGGCAGGTATCCTGGGCCACGGACTGTTTAATACGGGCCTTGCCATCGCCTCTACCGCGTGGACAAAGTATGCGCGTCTCGTCAGAGGGCTGACGCTCAAGGAGAAGACGAAGAACTACATATTGGCTGCCGAATTGTCCGGTGCGGGTGCGGTAAAAAGTATCACGAAGTATCTTCTGCCGAATATCCTTTCGCAGATTATTGTCGTGGCCGCTGCGGACATCGGCGGTGTGCTGCTTTCCGTGGCGGGCTTGTCGTTTCTGGGACTTGGCGCCCAGCCGCCCACCTCGGAGTGGGGCTATATGCTGTACGAAGGTAAAAGCCTGCTCCAGCAGGCGCCCTGGCTGACAATTTTCCCTGGCGTATCGATTCTCCTGACGGTATGCCTGTTTAATTTCGTCAGCGATTTTATCCGGAATGTATTGGATCCCATGGATCAGACCGCGAAAGGGTCATTGTATTCTGAAAAAGGAATATGACGATAGAATTCAAAAACAGTAGGAGGAAAATATGAAAAAAGCAAGAAAATACCTGGCTCTCTTGCTGGCGCTCGCATGCATCCTGGCGGTGTTCACAGCCTGCGGCTCCGCAAATACGCCGGCCGGGACATCCGAGACGCCTTCGGCGCCCGAATCCGCCGCCGGCGCCAGCACCGGAACCCCTGCCGACAAGCATCTGACGGTTGCGCTCGGCTATTTCGGCGATGGCCTGGACCCGATACAGAGCTGGAACGGCTGGACTCTGGCCAGAACGGCGATCGGCGAAAGTCTTGTCAAGCTCGACGCCAATATGCAGATCACCGGAGTCATCGCCGACAGCTGGAAAAATGTCGACGCGACAACATGGTCCTTCCATATCCGTGACGGCGTCACATTCCAAAACGGCAATCCGGTGACGGCGGAAGCCGTCAAGGCCTCTCTGGACAGAGCGCTGAAGGAATGCGACCGGGCCGTCTCTCTCCTGCCGGTGGCCGAGATTACGGCGTCGGGACAGGATTTGACAATTAAAATGTCGGAGCCCTACGGCGCGACGCTCGGCAATCTTGCCGATCCGGTATTTACAATTATCGACACCTCCGTCGACCTGACAAACGTCAACACGGCCCCGGTTTGCACAGGCCCGTTTGAAGCCGTATCTTACACAAAGGACCAGACCATCGAGGTCAAAGCATATAAAAATTACTGGGGCGGCGCCTCGCCCCTGAGCACCGTGACATACAAGCTGATAAAAGACGGCGATACCTTGAGCGCGGCGCTGCAATCCGGCGAAATTGACGTGGGCCAGAGCCTTTCGCAAACGGCGCTGCCGCTCTTTACGAATAACAGCGCTTACACCGTCTCTGTCGTCCCCAGCACCAGGACAGCGCTGATCTGGCTGAATTACGGCAATCCCTTCCTCAGCGACGCGAATGTCAGAAAAGCGCTTGCCTACAGCCTGAACCGTGAGGACCTGGCTAAAACGCTTCTGGGCGGCTCGGCGGCGACCGGAGCGTTCTCGTCCGCCCTGCCGTTCGGCAACGACGGACTGACGGCTTACAGCTATGATACCGGCAAGGCCAAGCAGCTGCTCGCGGATGGCGGATATAAGGACAGTAACGGCGACAGCTTTGTCGATAAAGACGGCAAGAATATCGAGCTGAAGCTCGTTATTAAAAAGGGCACCGATAACAGCACCCTGGCATCCTATCTGCAGGCGGCCTTCTCAGCTATCGGCATTAAAGTGAATATTGAACTGTATGACGATGTCCTGACGGCAATGGCTGATAAGAGTGTCAATTTCGATATCGGCGTCGGAAACATCAACACGGGCACAACAGGCGATCCACAGTATTTCCTGGAGCTGTATTTTAAAACGGGAGCGTCCGAAAATTACGGAGGCTACAGCAATAAGGACCTGGATGCCCTGATGGGCAAGCTGTCGACCGAAATGGATACGACGGCGCGCTGCGATATCGCGGCGCAGGCGCAGCAGCTCATATTGAACGACAGCCCGTATCTGTTTTTGACATATACGAACAACAATGCTGTGAGTAAAAGCAGCGTCAAAGGGATTCAGGCGTACCCGATCGACTATTATCTGATGACCAACAAGGTTGACATAGGATAAGCGTATGCTTCTCGACGTCAGTCATCTTACCGTCAGGTACGGTGGGCAGGCCCCCGCGGTCAGCGACGTGAGCTTTCAACTCGACAACGGCGAGATTTTCGCCGTTGTCGGGGAAAGCGGGAGCGGGAAATCCACCGTGCTTCGCACAATCATAGGCCTGCTGCCTGAAAACGGATACATCGCCGGCGGCAGCATTTGCTTCGCCGGCCGGGAGCTTACCGGCTTATCGCCGGCGCGGTGGCAAAAAATCCGGGGGAACAGGATCGGGTACGTTTTTCAGGATGCTGGGGCGTCGCTGAACCCTGTGCGCAAGATTGGCAGTCAGTTTACCGAGTTTATTCGCTGCCATCGCAGCGTCAGCCGCCATGATGCAAAGGACCTGGAGCTTGACATTATGAGACGGCTGAACCTGAGCGACGGAGACAGAATCCTGCGTTCTTACCCGTCGCAGCTGAGCGGCGGCATGAAACAGAGGGTTTCGCTCGCCATGGCGATGGCGACAGGACCGGAGCTGATCATTGCGGACGAGCCGACCAGCGCCCTTGATACCGTCTCGCAGGCGCAGATCATGCGCGAGCTGCTTTTCCTGAAGGAATCCTTCGGCACCGCTATTCTGCTCGTGACGCATAATATCGGCGTTGCCGCGCATATTGCCGATAAAATCGGCATCATGCGCAGCGGAGCAATGCTGGAATGCGCCCGCGCGGAAGAAGTTATTTCAAGACCGAAAGCAGCGTATACAAAACGCCTGCTCGCTAATGTGATGAAGCTGAACGAGGCACCGTCCATAGCATCAGCGAGGAGCGGCAAGGTGATATTTACGCTTGAAAACATCGCGAAAAAATATGCCACGGAAGACGGTAAGGATAAAACGACGGCCCTGGAGCATCTGTCGTTAAAAATATACGACGGCGAATTGCTGGGGATAGCCGGGGAGAGCGGATGCGGCAAAAGCACGCTGGCACGGCTGCTGCTTGGGCTTGAAAAACCGGATGACGGCCGGGTCGTTTTCAGAGGGGCGGATATGGCACAGATGTCCGGTCCTCAAAGACGCGCGTATTTCAGACAGGCCCAGATGGTGTTCCAGGAGCCGGCGTCCACCTTCAGCCCGCGCATGAAAATCGGGGCGGTACTGAGGGAGCCCTTGAAGAATTTCCGGTTAAAACGCCCCAATGCGCAGCAACAGGCGGTAAAAGATGCGCTGGAAGGCATGCTGCTTCCCGCAGCGTATGTTAAAAGATATCCGCACGAGCTCAGCGGCGGAGAGCTCCAGAGAGTCTCGCTTGCCAGATGCCTGGAGATACGGCCGGAGATCATTATCTATGACGAGCCCACGTCGGCCCTGGATGCAACGATTCAAAAGCAGGTACTCGAGGATATTTCTAAAACGCACGCCGAACATGGACTGACCTCGATTCTTATCAGCCATGATATCGCGCTTTTAAGGCAGGTATGCAGCCGGATTGCCGTGCTGTACCGGGGTCATGTCGCGGAGATACTGCGCGGGGAGGAGCGCTTGTCGGACATCAGGCATCCTTACACGAGGGAGCTGTTTGGCGCGGCGTATACCCTCGACGCGAATGCGGCACGCCCTGCCGCCATATCAGAGGATTGCGGCAGCGGCGACGCCGCGGCGGGATGCGTTTACTACGGCAGGTGCGGCCGGCGCGAAGAGGCATGCCGGCAATCGATGCCGGCGTTAACGGACTATGGCGGCGGTCATATGTGTGCCTGCTTTTTGACAGATGGAGGAAACGATGATCTACTTGGATAATGCGTCCACAACATTCCCGAAACCGGAGAGCGTGTATCGGGCGATCTATGACAGCATGATCCAATACGGGGCCAACCCGGGGCGCTCGTGGCACGCGATGGCGAAAAGAATCAGCAATGAGCTGTTCGAGGCCCGGAAAAGCGTCGCAAAGCTTTTTTCGATTCCCGACCCCAACCGGGTCGTATTCAGCTTCAACGCGACGGAGGCCATCAAAATGGTCTATGGGGGACTGCTGAACGCTGGAGACCATGTGATCGTCACCTCGATGGAACACAAGGCCATGCTGCGCCCGCTGCAAGAGATGGAGCGTCTAGGCATATATCATACGGTCGTGCACTGTTCCCCAGCGGGGGAGCTTGATCTCAGCGCACTGTCAAAAGCAATACAAAAAGGCACAAAGCTCATTGGCCTGACCGGAATTTCCAATGTGACGGGCACTGTCATGCCGATTGCCGAGGTCGGGCGGATATGCCGGGACCATGGCCTCCTGTTCATGGTGGACGCGTCGCAGGCGGGCGGCGTGCTTGACATTGACGTGGGCGCCATGAATATCGATCTGCTTGTCGCGTCCGGCCACAAGAGCCTGTTCGGCATGCAGGGGACCGGTGTGGTTTATATATCGCCGAGGGCGCGTGTCAGGCCTTATGTCGGCCATGTCTCGGAGGAAGAGATCGACAGCTGGCTGTTTTACGAGAGATATGAAATCGGCACGCTGAATGCCCCGGGTATTCTTGGTATGAAGGCCGGCGTTGATTTCATCCTGTTGGAAACGACGCAAAAAATCCGGGCGCACGAGCAAATGCTCACCCGGCTGATGCTCGAAGGGCTGCGCGACGTCGGAAATGTGGTCCTGTACGGTCCGCTGTCGGCGGAAAAGCAGCTTGGTATTGTCACGCTGAATATAATGGGAAAGCCGCCGATGGGGGTGGCGGAGCTGCTGGATGAGCGGTATGGTATCGGCGTCCGTCCGGGCCTGCACTGCGCGACGTACGCACACGAAACGATCGGCACGGGAGAGCTGGGAGGCGTCCGGTTCAGCATGGGGTATTTCAATACGATCGACGATATAGAGGCCGCTGTTTCGGCTGTAAAAAGCATTGCCGGCGCCTGAATCAGTGAAAGTATCACGCATGCGTTTTAAATCGACTTAAAAAATTATGGCAATTATATAAAAGATGGTGGTCCGTTGGATATCTGACATACTTTGTCCTGAAATCATGATTTAATAGCTCTAATACACATGTTTGTTAACATAATAAATTTTAATATTTGAATTCCGAGCTTTTTATTCTAAAGGATGCCGTGTATCCCATGAATACTGAGCCTAAACCAGAGAGGTTTACGGGGTTGGGCAGGAAACAGCCCGGCCTTCACTAGTTGAGAAGGAAGTCTATTTTTTAAGCAGAGCAATCTGCATTAAAGGGATAGGTCTGTATTTGGCCGGCTGGTTTTGACTCTCAAAATTAGTCGGCTTTTATTTTTTGATTCTGCGGCTTGGCGTTGCGAAAGCCGGAAAGGCGGCCATTGCATTGAACCTGGACGAAATTTTGACGAACGCGCTTGCGCGTCCGATTACCCGGGAGGAAGCGCTGTTTCTGTTCCGGAACACTGAAACGGAGGAGAGCCGAAGCAGGCTGTTTAAAGCGGCCCGGACTGTGCGGAAAAATTTAACCGGAGACGTTTTCCGCTTTACCGGCGGAATCGCCAGCGTTCTGCCCTGCAGGCTGCGGCCTTTGTGCAACTACTGCCCGTACTGGAGAAAAAAGGACCAGCACGCCACGCCGATAGAGGCGATTGTGGCGGGAGCACAGTTTTTCCGGCGGGAAGGCGTCAGGGAGTTTCACCTCAGCGGGGGCACGACGCTGGGCAGCGAGGGCAGGGAGGTCCTTGATATCGTCAAAAGGATTTATGACGCGGGCCTGCATGATATGAAGATTATGGTCAACTGCGGCGCCGCCATGAGCGTTGAAACCATGGCGCAGCTGAAGGCGTGGGGCGTTCACAGCGTCGGGGCCGTTTTCGAAATTACAAATCCGGAGGTTTTTAAAAAGGTCAAGCCGGGCGACGATCTCGAAAGGAAAATTCAGTTCGCCTGGGATATACAAAGGGCGGGGCTGGCCTTAAGCTCCGGAATTATGGCGGGACTCGGGCCGGCAGAAACGAGATATGAAGATTATGTTAACTCGCTGTTCGACATTGCGCGGTTTCCCCACTTGTCCGGCATCTATATTTCAAAGTTTACGCCGGACCCTGCGATCCCAATGCGGGATTGGGAAAGCTGCTCGGTGGAAGAGGCGTCCCGGCTGGTGGCGATAGCAAGACTGGCATACCGTTCGGTTGATGTGACAACGGCGGCCGGATGGACGGAGGAAGAGCGGGTTCAGGCGACGAATGCCGGCGCAGGGAACTATCTGTTTGCGCTGGCGGTCAACGTGAAGGTGGATTATTGGAGCGGCAGGCAGCAGGCGGCGACGTTTGCTTATGATAACATCGAATACCGGGATACCCGGCCTGATAAACGGGCAATGGCGCAGCGGTGCGGAATTTCAATTTGTGAGACTTGAAGCGGCGCCGGCGCAGCCTTTGAATTTCGTCTGGGAGTGAGTGATGTGAAAACCGAAAAAAAGTATCTCGAATACATGGAGCTCATCAAAAGTCAGCCGCTGTTCCGCGGGTTTGACGAGGAAGATATACGATATCTGCTGGATTATCTGACGGCTGTGGTGGAAATCGTTGACGCCGGAGAGCCGATTAACACGATCGGCACTTCCGCTGTTGAACCCGTGCAGTCCGGCTGCATACTTTCGGGCCGCGGCCAGCATATAAAATATGACGCCTGGGGCAAATGCTCTATTTTGGAATACATAACGCCCGGATATTTGCTGGGCTGTACCCATACCTTTGCGGATAATCATTATCACATGTCCACCATCATGGCCACCGAGCCTTGCGTCTGCCTGTATCTCGATTTTAAAAAGCTGGATTCCGGCAGCGCCGACTGCGTGTCCGCGCTGTCCAGGCTGAGCGTGAATATTATCAGAATATTGGCCAAGAGAAATTACCGCCTGTTCAGAAAGGTGGATATTTTATCCCGAAGGACGCTGCGGGAGAAGATACTGACGTATTTATCCTATGAGCGCGACGAGCATCAGAGCGACGTATTTGACGTTCCGTTCAGCCGTCAGGGAATGGCCGACTTCCTATATATCGAGCGCAGTTCCTTATCCACGGAATTAAGCAAGCTTCAGCAGGAGGGCCTGATAGAATTTCACCATAATCACTTTAAGTTAACAATGCCAAAGTAACGCGAAAATTTTAACTGTTTCATGCATATACAAATCTAAATAAACAGCTTCGAGGTGTTCCGGCTAAGGGCAACTATGCCGGTTTATCCTGAGAGTTCTCTCACAGGGCAGCGGGGGAAACGCCGCTGCCTCCCATGACGCAGGAGAATCATCCTGCCAGGAAAGAAGCCTGAAAAGCAGATGGAAACAGACGCCAGGTATGCTATCCGGTGCGTGCTGTGTTCTCTGTCCTGCTAAGCGCATGCGAGATTATGAAGCCGCATGTTTTAGCGATATTTTCGGGTGATCGACGATGGGTTGATTACCCGTTTAGTTTTTATGAAGGAGTGACTAAGAGATGTATCGGATCGCAGTCTACGGGAAGGGAGGCATCGGCAAATCCACGACCACGTCAAATCTGTCCGCGGCGCTGAGCTTATCGGGCTATAAGGTGATGCAGATCGGCTGCGATCCGAAGTCGGATTCGACAACGATGCTGACGAACGGCAGACGCATCCCGACGGTATTGGAGCTGATCAGAAGCAGAAGGGACGAGATAGAACTCAAGGACGTCGTGCAAACCGGATACAACGGCGTTCTGTGCGTGGAGGCGGGCGGGCCGACGCCCGGGATCGGGTGCGCCGGGCGCGGGATCGTCACCGCCTTCGATAAACTGGCGGCCCTGAACGCCTATGAGGTCTACCGGCCCGATATCGTCCTTTACGACGTGCTTGGCGACGTTGTCTGCGGCGGATTCGCCATGCCCCTCAGGGGCGACTATACGGATATCGTTTTTATTGTCACCTCGGGCGAGAGGATGTCCATGTACGCCGCTTCCAATATCGCCGAGGCGCTGAAGAATTTCAGAAGCAGGAATTACGCCAGATACGGAGGGCTCATCCTGAACAGACGCAATGTTGAAAATGAGACGGCGCTGGTTCAAAAGCTTGCGGAGGAGACGAACGGTACGGTCATTTCCGCCGTGCCGCGCTCTGATTTGATACAGCGCGGAGAGGAACAGGGCAAAACGGTTATGGAGCTGTACCCCGAATCCGAGATCGCCGAAAGCTACCGGACCTTGGCGCGGCGCGTGCTTGAGGTGTGCAAAAATGAGTGAAAAGAACGAAAGCGCGCTGTCTTACTATATTCCGAACAGGAGCAGGAAAAAAACGATCCTGCGTATTCCGGAAAGCCACAGCCTGTATGTCTGCCCGTCGGCCTGCGGCAGAAGAATCGCGCTCCGCGCTTATGAAAACGGCGAGAAAAATTTCCTTTCTTTTTTATACATCGCGGAAGAGGATGCGGTATCGGGGCAGTACGAGAGCAATATTTATGAAGCCATCGCCGAGCTCGTCACGGTGCTGGACCCGCCGCCAAAAGCTTTTACGCTCTATTTCAGCTGCGTCGATAATTTCCTGAATACCGACGAAAAGGCTTTGCTGGAGGAGCTTGAAGCGCGTTTCCCTGGCCTTCGCTTTATCGCCTGTCATCACGATCCTATTGCCTCGGACGAAAAGATATCGCCGGGTATGCGCCTGCATCATCAGATGTATGAATTTCTGGAGTATACCGGGAAGAAAGACAGCGGTATCAATCTGATTGGCAGCTATGCGCCCTTCGATCCGGACGGCGAGTTCTTTCGCGTTATGTCGGAATGCGGCGTCGGCAAAATACGGCAGCTGTTTGAATGCGGCACATACGCGGCGTATCAGGAAATGGCGGACAGCCGGCTGAACCTGGTGCTGACGCCCATGGGCGAGCTCGCGGCCGAAAACATGGCCGAAAGGCTTGGTATACCGTATTACGTCAATCCGGCCACATATGAAATAGATGAGATCGCCGGCAATTATCGGAATATAGCGGCCCTGCTGGGCAGAAAATGCCTCGATTTGCAGGCGGAAATATCCGAGACAAGGCGCATTATCCGCATGACCCGAGAGCGCGTTGGTCCCACGCCGGTTATTATTGATTCCTCCGCGACCATGCGGCCTTTTGCGCTTGCCAAAGCGCTGCTCGGCTACGGCTTCAACGTTGCCGCGGTGTTCGCGGGAAAGTCAAAAATCGATGATACGGCGGAACGCCAATGGCTGCAGGATAATTTCCCGCAGCTCATGCTCATCCATACGGGGGACACCAGGGCTTTTACCGGATATGGGCTTGACAAAGAGTGTCTCGCTGTTGGATATGACTGCGCCTACCTGCTGCAGGCGCGCTGTTTCGTGGATATTTTCAACGATGAAGCGCTCTACGGCTTCCACGGAGTTCGGAAATTGATGCAGCTCATGGGCAAGGCCTGCGAGGAGAAGCGGTAAATGGAACGGTTATCGATTTATCTGCCCCCGTTTGCGGGCGATTACACCGGGGCCTGCTCGGCTTTATACGAATTGAATTGCCTCATCGTCATCGACGACGCCGCCTGCTGCACGCGCAATTATGTCGTCTGCGACGAGCCGCGCTGGGCTGAGGAGAAAAAGACGGCATTTTGCTCCAAGCTCAAAACAATCGAGGCGGTGCTCGGCGATGAGGAGAGACTGATCCGCCAGACGATCGAGGCCGCGCAGGAGCTCAAGCCGGAGTTTATCGCGATTCTTGGCAGTCCCGTTCCGGCCATCATCGGCAGGGATATGACCGGCATTGCCCATGAAATCGAGGCCGGCAGCGGTTTTCCGGCCATAGGCTTTGACACCACCGGATTTACATATTACAACGCCGGAATTTCGGCGGCATATTTGAAGCTGCTGAAAAGGTTCGCCATCCCGGACGTGAAAGCACAGGAAAGCCGTGTCAACATATTCGGCTTCACGCCCCTTGACTACGCCGCGAACGGCAACGGCGCATTGCTGACGGCGCTTTTGCGGGATAACGGTTTTCAGACAGGATGCACTTTCGTGACGAAGACGGAGCTGGAGCAGCTCCGCCGGGCCGCATCGGCCGATGTCAATCTCGTTGTGTCCGCGGCAGGGCTGAAGGCGGCCCAATTCATGGCGGCCGAGTTTGGAATTCCTTACGTGGTCGGCAGTCCGCTGGGATCGGAATACAGCCGAACCATTATTCAGGCACTCAAGCAAACGCGGGAAGACCGGCTGAGCAGAGCTGTAAGTATCGGCCCGGCCGGCGGCGGCGCCGCACCGGCCTTGTTGATTGTCGGGGAGCAGGTTATCTCCAATTCCCTGAGAAACGCGCTTTATCAAAAGGGGTGCAAAAAGCGTATCGCCGTCGCCAGTTTTTTTGGACTCGAGCCCGACCTGGCGGCACCCGGCGACCTGTATCTGAAGAGCGAGAGGCAGCTGATTGATTTGCTGAAAAGCCATGCTTATGCCGGGATGATCGCCGACCCGCTCATCGCGGACATTCCGGCCGCCGCGGCGCTCGACTGCCGGAGACTCCCGCATCCGGCGATATCCGGACGGCTGTATTGGGACAAAGCCCCGCTGTTCATCGGCGGGGAATTTGAGAAGACCATTGAAAGCTGGATCGCCTGACGCTGGCGAACTTTTAAATCTGTGTGAATCCAAAGGAGGGTTTTATATGAATGGCAATGAGGATCTTACCGTCACAAGAGACGAAGCGGTGGCGCTTCTGAAGAAAGAATGGACGGTGAACAGAGAAACAAAATGGATATCCCTGCGCGAGGCTGCGGGGCGCGTGACGGCAAAGCCGGTCTTTTCGGTCAATTCCATGCCTGTCTGCCGCACGTCCCAGTTTGACGGCATCGCCGTAAAGTCTGAAAACTTTATAGACGGCGTTCCCGACACCTCCGGCTGGGTGAAGGGCGCGGACTATGCCCAGGCCGATACCGGCGACGATTTCCCCGATGAATTCGATACGATCATCGCCGTCGAGGACATCTATTACGACAAGGGCGGCAAGCTTTGCTTTTCGGATGACTTTGTGTTCGAGAAGGGCGACGGCATACGAAAAGCCGGGACCGCTGTTGAGGAAAACGACTTGCTGGTTGACGCGCATACGCGGCTGACGGCGGTGCATCTGCCTGTGCTCGCTCTGGGCGGCATTTACCAGCTGGAGGTCATAAAGAAACCAAAGGTCGTTTATATCCCGACGGGGAGCGAACTGATCAACGTGGGGATAAAGCCGGAGCGCGGACAGAACATCGAGGCAAACGGCCTGATGGTCTCCGAGTTTTTAAAGCAGTGGGGCGCCGAGCCGAGCTGCTATCCGATCATCAAGGACAAACCCGCGGAGCTGGAGCAGGCGCTTGACAGCGCCCTGAATGTCGCCGACATCGTCCTCATCAACGGCGGCTCCTCAAAGGGCGCCGAGGATTTTAACGCGACGCTGCTGCAAAGAAAAGCGGCGGTATACCGCCATGGCATCAAAGCGATTCCGGGCAAGCCGGTGGCGATTGCCATCATCGGCGGCAAACCCGTTGTGAATCTTCCGGGCCCGACGCTGGCGACCTTTCTGGCACTGGACTGGTGCGTATCCGGCCTGGTCCATCACTATCTTGGCCTGAATATGCCGGTGCGCCCGAAAATGAAGGCAACGCTGGAAAAAGCCCTTGAAAAAAGGCCGGATTATGAAATGTTCTACCGGTTTGTCCTGACAGAGAAAAACGGCCGCTATTATGCCGGGCCGATCGGCCGCGATAAAAGCGTTCCATATGCGCTGCTGAAGGCCGACGCGATGCTTATCGCGCCGATTGGCGCT
Organism: Sporobacter termitidis DSM 10068; assembly: GCF_900130065.1. Classification (GTDB taxonomy): domain Bacteria; phylum Bacillota; class Clostridia; order Oscillospirales; family Oscillospiraceae; genus Sporobacter; species Sporobacter termitidis. The sequence continues at coordinate 56,555 of NZ_FQXV01000005.1, read as the reverse complement.
TCGGGCTATGCGGCCGGGGAGGAAATTGAGGTTGAGCTGTTATGCGGCCTCGAAAACCTGCAGTAAACGGTGAAATACCGGGGAGAGGATATGAGATGAATCAAAATGCAACACGCCTGGGAAAGAAAAAATTACTAAGAGTCAAGATGAGCGTCATCATCGCCGTTTTTATTGTGCTGTTTTTCGGCTCGTTTAACTTTGGGCGGTACGACGGCATCAGCCTGTGGAACGTGGTACTGATATTTGTAAATAAAGTGTTTCCCGTTCACGGAGACTGGCCGAAATCCTTTGAAACCGTCGTATTGTACATCCGTTTTCCCAGAATCATCGCGGCCGTGCTGATCGGCGGGGCGCTGGCGCTGGCTGGCACCTCCTATCAGGCTGTTTTTAAAAACCCGCTTGTTTCGCCGGATATCCTGGGCGCGTCCGCGGGTGCGTCCTTTGGCGCCGCGCTGGCCATATTCAACAGCTTCGGCGCGGTCTGGGTGCAGATATCGGCCTTTATTATGAGCCTGATCGCTGTCGGCTGCTCCTGTTTTGTCGGCGGCAGAATAAAGCGGGACCCGTCGCTGGCGCTTATTCTGTCCGGCATCTTCGTCTCGTCGCTGGCCAGTGCCCTCGTATCGCTGATGAAATTCCTGGCCGACCCTCTGGACAAGCTCCCCACGATCACCTTCTGGCTGCTTGGCACGCTGTCCAATATTACGCTGACGGATATTACCTGGGCCCTTATTCCGATGGCCGTGGGGGCGGTGCCGTTAATACTCCTGCGCTGGCGCCTCAATGTTCTGTCGATGGGCGACGACGAGGCCAAAGCGCTGGGAATCGAGACGAAGCGGCTGAGATTTGTCGTCATTTTGTGCTCGACAATACTGACGGCCGCGTCAATTTCCATCGGCGGCCTGATCGGCTGGGTCGGCCTGGTCATTCCGCATCTGGCCAGGACGATCGTGGGGTCAAATAATAAAATACTCATACCCGCGGCCATCATTATCGGCGGCAGCTTCCTGCTGCTGGTGGACAATTTTGCCCGGTCCCTGTCCAGCGTGGAAATACCGCTGGGGGTTTTGACCGCCATTGTGGGAGCGCCTTTCTTTATCACGCTGATGCTCCGGGGAAAGGAGGCGTCCTGATGGTATTCGCTCTGAAAAACGGCGTTTGCGGCTATGCGCCCAATAAGCCGATTTTGAAAGATATAAATTTTGACGTTTCCTCAGGCGAGGTGCTCTGTATCCTGGGCGCGAACGGCGCCGGGAAATCGACGCTGTTTAAGTCGATGCTCGGGCTGATCCCGATTTTAAACGGCGTGCTGACCGTTGATAACGAAAGCATCGCCGGATGGTCCAGGGCGGAAATCGCCAGAACGATCGGCTACATCCCGCAGGCCAACAATCCGCCTTTTTCGTATTCGGTGCTGGATGTCATTTTGATGGGCCGGACAGCTTATCTGGGGCTGTTCGCCTCCCCCAAAAAGGAGGATGAGGAGATCGCGGAGGATGCCATCCGGCAGCTCAACATCTCCAGGCTGGTGGATAAACGGTATCAGGAGCTGAGCGGCGGGGAAAAGCAGCTGGTGCTCATCGCCCGGGCTTTGGCACAGCTGCCGAAAATCCTGATTATGGACGAGCCGACGGCCGCTTTGGATTTCGGCAATCAGCAAATGGTGCTGAATCAGATCCATAAGCTGTCCCAAAACGGCCTGAGCATTATCATGGCCTCGCACTTCCCGGACCACGCTTTTCTGTATTCGCATAAAGCGCTTCTCCTCAAAGACGGCGGCATATACTCCGTGGGCAGACCGAACGACGTGATTACGGAGGAAAGCCTCCGCGACCTGTACGCCGTCGAGACAAAAATCATCAATACCGGCATTCAGCCGCGGTACGCCGCTACGGACGCGTCCGATATAAAGATCTGCGTGCCGTTATCCTGACAAATTTAAAGGAGCATCCCATATGAAAATAAAAAGCTGCCAGACCACCTGCGGCACCTGCACGGTCCGGTGCCACAGGCAGATGTCGAAGCTGCCCACGAAAGCCGAGGCGCTGGAGATACTGTTTCGGGAGGTGAAAGCGCAGAGAAAAACAGAGACCGTCGCGCTTAAAAACGCCCTGCACCGCGTGACCGCGGAAGATATATACGCAAAATGGAATGTCCCGAACGCGGACAGAGCCATGCATGACGGCATCGCCATAGCATGGGATCTGGCGGCCGAAAAGCAGGCGCGGGGAGAAAACTTCCTGCATGACGGCGAATACCTCAGGCTCGCGATGGGCGAAATAATCCCTGAAAAATTCGATACGTTCCTCCCCTGGGAGCTCTGCGGATACCAGGACGATCAAAGCGTCAGCATTGCCGCGCTGCCTAAAAAGGGCGAGGGGGTGACCCGCTGCGGCGCCAACGTGCGCCAGGGCGAGCTGATCGTCAGGGCCAAACGCCGGCTGGAGCCGTCGCATCTGGCGATTTTGCGCCTGTCCGGGGTGGAGCAGGCTGTGGTGTTCAAAAAGCCGCGCGTTGCCATACTGCCGGTGGGAGACGATTTGCAAAAGCCGGGGCTGACGCCCTTGCCCGGCCAGTCCATGGAGGCCGACAGCATCATGGTCGAGTCGGTGGCACAGCTCTGCGGCTGTGAAACAGCGGTGGAAGAACCCATAGCGGACCGCCCGGAGGCAATTCGGGAGGCTATACAAAGGCACGCCGGCGCCGCCGATATTCTGATCCTCATCGGCGGACTTGGCCAGGAGGGCTCCGTATACGGCGATCATTCGGCGGAGGCGGTCCGGGCACTCGGCAGGATTCTGGTCCACGGCGCCGCGATAGGGCCCGGCGGAAAACCGACGTTACTGGGGACGATCGACGGGAAATATGTTCTGGGCATCCCGGGGCCGCCCCATGCGGCCATGATGGTGACCGAGCAGTTTCTGCCCCCGATCATAGAGCAATTTCTTTGCGTGCCGTGCTTTGAACGCGCGGAAGTGGATGCGGTCCTGGGCGAGGGCTTCAAGCCCAGAGGGAGCTCGGTTTATATGCCGCGTGTGAATCTCCGGTGGACAGGCTCTGGCTATGAGCTGAAGTCCCTGCGTATGGGCGATACTGTGGACTGCTTTGTCAACGGTACGGCCACGATCGAGCTGGGCCCGTCGGCTGCGCCCCGCGGCAAGGGAGAAACGGTCAAAGCACGTCTGGTTTACGGGGAGCGCACGATCCGCCAGCTTGACGCGGACCAATATTAAGCTTATCAATGCAGCGATGCATCGATATAGATTTTTCAAGGAGATATCGAAAGGAGAAAAACAAATGAGAAAGTTAAAGAGAGGAACCGGCATTGTTCTGACAATCGCCCTGCTGGCCGCCCTGCTTGGCGGCTGCAGCCAAAACGCCGGGTCGCCGGCCGACGGCAGCCCGGCGGCGACCGCCAGCGCCCAAGCGCCGGCGTCCCCGTCCGCCAGCGCGCAGCCGACCTCGTCAACCAGGACCGTACAGGACCTGGCGGGCAACGATGTGACGATACCGTCCGAGCTGCACAAGGTCGCCATTACCTCCTGGATGGGCGCGCTGGGCGCATTTGCCCTGCTCGGCAGGATCGATATGGTCTCGTCAATGGCCGACACCAGCCGTTACGCGTGGCTGAGGCACGCCTATCCGCAGCTGACCAGCCTTCCGGACTACGGAAATTTCGACAAGGTGAATGTGGAGGAGCTGGTCAAGTCGAACCCGGATATCATCATTTCGCCCAACTCCGCAGCTGAGACAAACAAGAAGATGCAATCCCTGAATCTGCCGGTGTATGTGGACGGCATCACGGTAAAGGATTCCGACGACGTGATGGCGACCTGGCACAGCGAGCTCATGGGTATCGCCAATCTGATCGGAGAGACGGAGAAGGCCCAGAAATATCTTGACTACACAAACGATATTTTGTCTATGGTCCAAGAGCGGGTTTCCACTATTCCGGAATCCGAGCGCAAGACGGCGCTTGTCGTCAGGTCCAGCATACTCGAGGTGTTCGCGGACAATATCGATTGCGGCCTCTGCGTCAAATACGCCGGAGGCATCAATGTCGCGGCAACGGCGGGAGACAGATATTTCACGACAAGCGCGGAGAACGTGACAAAGTGGAATCCGGATTTCATTTTCCAGACCATCGTGACGGCGCCCTACGACAGCAAAATGGCCGCTTATTATGACGACTGGAAGGCGGATAAGCGCTACCAGGATATCACCGCCGTCAAGAACGGCGACGCGTACATCATGCCGATGGGCGTTACCCAGTGGAACGGCGACGTGGAGCTGGCGCTCGGCGTCCTGCAGATGGCCAAGATCATGTACCCGGACCTCTTCAAGGACATTGACGTCAAAGCGGAAGCGACAAAGTTCTATCAGACGTTTATGAATTACACCTTAACCGACGAAGACTTCAAAATCATGGCGCCCAATTTCAACAACGCAAAGTCCAACGGCCTTTCATAACGGGGCGGGGAGCAGGTCGTGGACAATCAATTTGAGCAAATACTGCAAAAGGCAAGGCAGGAACGGATAACGCCGGAGGAGGCGCTGCGGCTTTTTAAAGCGACGGAAGATCCCGAGCTGGCCGAAGAACTTTACGCGGCGGCGAGAGATGTCCGGCATCATACGCGAGGCGACGTTTTTTATTACCACGCGGGGATCGCCAGCGTGACGCCGTGCGCGCTCAAGCCGCTGTGCCGGTACTGCCCTTATTGGCGGGACGCCGGCAGGCGGTGCCTGGAACTGCCGGAAATCCTGCGCGGCGTGCAGTACATTAAGGAACACAATGTCGGCAAGATTTGCCTGAGCGGCGGGACTGTGGAGGCCGAAGAGGGCAGAGACGTGCTGAAAATCGTGCGGGGCATCCGGCAGGCCGGCCACACGGACGTTGAAATCAGCGTCAACTGTGGGGCAACCATGCCCGACGAGGTCTTGCGGGAGATGAAGGAGCTCGGGGTTGTCCGAATCGGGGCGAGCTTTGAGATCATGAATCCCAGGGTGTTCCGCGCCGTCAAGCCGGGAGACAATCTGGAAAAGAAGATAGCGTTTGCCCACAAGCTCGAGGACTACGGAATTCAGACGATGACCGCCGTTATGGCCGGCCTCGGCCCGCAGGAGTCCCGGTATGAAGACTATGTGCTGTCGCTGTTTTCCCTCCTGGAGTTCCCCAACTTGGATTATGTCTACATATCCAAATTCCAGCCGGCGGCGACGACGCCGATGAAGGATTATCCGCCGTGCGGCATTGAGGAAGGCAAGCGGCTCGTGGCCATGGCCAGGCTGGTGCTGCGCGGGCTCGACCTGGGCTCTGCGGCGGGCTGGAACTGGGATCAGCGCCATCTGCCGGTCTGGGCCGGCGCGGGGACAAGCCTTTTAGGGATACACGTCAACCGCAATTCCCGTTACTGGAAAGCAAATCCCGAGGAACAGGACATCGACAGGGTGGAATTCATCGATACCCGCGATGATCAGCGAAAAAATGTTGAAGCATATGGATTAAGCGTCGAGGCTTAGGAGCAGTCCGGCAAAATCTTCGATCGGGGGTTTTGCCGGACTGTCAACGTGTGCCTCAGCAGGAGAAAACCGGCGGATTAAGGGGAATATATAAAAATCCGATTTTTTATATAGAATTCTTGTGTATAATCTCACAGTTGACAGAATATCTGATTTTGGATATTATTTTAAACAATAATTGAATATTCTGCTTCGAGATTATACGGCTAAGGGTGACTATGCCGGATAACCCTGAGTTTTACTCACAGGGCAGTGCTGGAAACGGTGCTGCCTCCCATAACGCGGGGATGCCCGCGCGGAAAGAAGCCTGTAGGTTGTTTTGTAGTATTGCTGCGGGCGTTTGACTTTTTCTGTCAGACGCTTGTATTTCTATATAAACAAAAATGCTGTTACAAGCCTGTATGGCTTGTACGGCGCGAAGCTTCGGGCGTTTGACCTTGTGAGTCAAACGCCCGTTTTATTTTTGTGCGGAAGATGAAAGAGACAAAACATGAACGATTTGCTTGAATTTGGCCTTGGTTCCGCTAAGAGCGGCGTTTACGCCTCTTACGCGGTTATTCCCGAGTGCCAGATACTGTTTGCCGGGCCCGCCGTCTGTACACGGCACGATATCCTGACATCGATGGTGCAGGTCAAGGACAAAATCGCGCACCTTTGTCTGGACGAGACGGACATTGTGACGGGCGGCTACGTTGAGCTCATCGAGGAAGCGGCCGGGGAGCTGGTGCGGGAGGCGGGCGCCAAAGCGCTCATACTCGTCACCTGTTGTGAAAACGCGCTGATCGGCACCGACTTTGAGATGCTTACCTCGGCCATCGGCAAAAAATTCGGCATCCCGGTGGAATGCGTCCAGATCAACAGGCTGAATATGTACCGGGCAAGGAAAGGCGCCAAGACGATCAGCCGCAATATCAATGAGCTTATTGCGGGCTTCCTGAAAACGGCCGCGGCGGAGGATGGGCCCCGGCGCGACAACGGCGTCAACCTCCTCGGCCCCGTCCAGCCGCTTTCGCCGAAGAATGAGCTGGCCCGGCTCCTGAAGCCGGCGGGCGCCGAGCTGCGCCACGTGTCGCTGTGCGGAACATATGATGATTTCAAAAAAATGGCCCGCGCATCCCTCAATATCGTCACCGAGCCGGAGGCCGTGGGCGCCGCCAGGGAAATGGAAAAAACACTCGGCATACCGTGGCTCGACATGTCGTATACTGTCTCGCTTCCGGCGGTCAAGGAGCAGTACGCGCATCTGGCCGAGGCGCTGAACGTGGAGCTTTTCTATGAGGACCGCGCCGCCATGACCGAACGCCTGCTTCACCGGACGCGCCGACTGCTCGGGGACACGCCGATTTCCGTGGACGGCCGGAAGCTCACCCATCCGTTTACCGTGGCCAAAGCGCTGATCGACGAGGGGTTTCACGTCGGGGAAATCAGGATCGACGAATTCGTCGCGGAAGAGACCGACTGCAAAAACTGGGTGACGCAGAATACCGCCGTGCCTGTAACGTTCGTGTCCTCCAGAAATCAATCCAATACGATCAGGAAGGATCATTTCTGCGCGCTGTTGGAGGTAAGAAGGGGGCAGCCGGGGGAATTTTTCACCGGGTTTGCCCTGATTGACCGGCTGCTTGAAGCTCTGACGGCGGCCTATAACGGGAGAATGAGAATCAGTGAAGAAATTGTGGAGAAAGCTGCCGCCCCCGGCGCCTGATACCTCGGGCGTTGCCAACGCCCTGTTCGGCATGGAGGGACTTTTGCTCTTTGATGATGTGCAGGGCTGCGCTTCAAATTACTGCATCTATGACGAAACACGCGCGTCGGAACGCGTCAACGTCTTTCCGGCGCAGCTGTCCGATATGGACGTGATCATGGGGACGCGGGAGCAGCTTCGCCGCCGGCTGAAGGAGCTATACGACGAGATGCCGGAGTGCCGGTTCATCGCCCTGGCGGGGAGCCCCATCTCGATGCTGATCGGGACCGACCTCAAAGCGGCGTGCCTGGAGATCACGGAGGAATACGGCGTGCCGGCGTTCCCGATCGATGTGACAGGGCACCGGTTTTATGACGTCGGCGCGGCCGCGGCCATGCTGGCGATGGGGCGCTGTATTCTGGACGGCGAACGCCGGGAGATACCCGGCACCGTCAACCTCCTCGGCGCCCTGACGATGGATCTCGGGACGAAGAATATCGTTGCCCTGCACGGCTTTTTTGAGCAGCAGGGGCTGGAGGTCATCTCGAAATGGGGCTGTATCGATACCCTTGATAACCTGAAGAATTCCGTCAACGCGGCGGTCAACGTCGTCGTGGCGGGCTGCGGCCTGCCCCTGGCGCGGATGATGAAAAGAAAATACGGTATTCCCTATACGGTCGGCGTCCCATGCGGCAGCCGGCCCGGGCTGCCGGCGAGGACGGACGCCTCCGGCGCGCGCGGTCCCATTCCGCCGGTGAGACCGGACAGGGCGCTCATTATCGGCGAGCAGGTGCTGGCCGGCTCTATCAGAAATATGCTCCGGTGCGATTACGGCATCACGGACGTCACGGTGTCGAGCTTTTTTGAAATGGACGCAGAGCTTTTGGAGCCGGGCGATGAAAGACTGTCCTCGGAGGACGAGGCGCAAAAGCTCATTAACAGCCGCCCCTTCGACTTGATCATCGGAGACCCCTTTTATGAAAGGCTGGCCGCGAACACGCCCGCCCGGTATAAATGCCTGCCGCACATTGCCGTGTCAAGCAAAATCTACGAGGATGATATCCTCGACATTATCGGCGCAAAGGGCAATGCGTGGTTTGAACAGGGATAAGCGGGCGCATTACTTAGTGACGACCAAAAGGAGGAAGCATGAACCAACGTAAGAATTCCGGCGCGCCGCTGCCGGAACTGGCGCCTGAGGCTGCGGAGCAGCTTCTCGAAAGCCGGGAAAACAAGAGAAGGACGATTATTCTCCTGGTGATCATTTTAGTTCCCATTGTGTTGTTTTTGGCGTCGTTTGTATTGGGGAGGTTTTCCGTCCCGCTCAAGCAGGTCTGCTATATGTTTGTGGCCAAGCTCTTCCATCTGGGGCAGACGTGGTCCGAGGCGGACAACATCGTGATCTTCCAGGTGCGGCTGCCGCGGATATTGTCCGCCGTCATGATCGGCGGCGCGCTGGCGCTCTCCGGCTCCGCGTATCAGGGCCTGTTCAAAAATCCCATGGTGTCGCCGGATATTCTCGGCGCCTCCGCCGGCGCGGGCTTTGGGGCAGCGGTCGCGCTGCTCCTGGATTTCAATAATTTCGGAATCCAGGCCACGGCCTTTGTCTTCGGCGTGGCGGCGGTGGGGCTGTCGTACCTGGTCAGCAAAATTGTGGGGCGGGGCAGCACCTCGGTGCTTATTCTTGTGCTAACGGGCCTTGTCGTTTCGACAATGTTCCAGGCGTTCATATCCATCACGAAATACGTGGCCGACCCGTCGAACAAGCTGCCGGCCATCACCTTCTGGCTGATGGGCGGCCTTTCCACAATAACGTACAGGGAGTTGCTGATGTTTCTGATCCCGGTCGTTGTCGGCGCCCTGCCGATCATTCTGCTGCGGTGGAAGCTGAACGCCCTGTCCTTCGGCGACGAGGAGGCAAGGGCCATGGGCATCAATGTCGGCCGGCTGAGGCTTGTGATCATATTGTGCTCAACGCTGCTGACCGCCGGCTCGGTGGCCATCGGCGGCATCATCGGCTGGGTGGGCCTGGTGATCCCGCATCTGGCCCGGCTGCTGGTGGGGCCGAACTACAAGGTGCTCATCCCAACGTCGATCGTCATGGGCGCGAGCTATCTTTTGTTTGTGGATGACGTGGCGCGGACCCTGTTCTCGGTGGAGATTCCGATCGGAATTCTCACCGCCCTTATCGGCGCGCCCTTTTTCATCATCATGCTCCTCAAAGGGAAAAGAGGGTGGCTATGAGGCTGGAGGTCTGCAATGCCGTGTGCGGCTACGGTACGCATGTGGTTTCGCAAAATGTCTCAATGAGCATCAACACCGGGCAGATCGTCTGCCTTTTGGGGCCCAACGGCGTGGGGAAGACGACGCTCTTCAAATCGATCCTCGGCTTTCAAAAGCTGCTGGACGGCACGATCCTGCTGGACGGCAGGGATATGAGCGGGCTGCCGCAGAAATATGTGGCCCGGAGCATCGGCTATGTCCCCCAGGCACACGAGCCGCCCTTCCCGTTTAAGGTGCTGGACGTGGTGGTTATGGGGAGGACGGCGCATCTGGGCGCGTTCGCGTCCCCGTCAAAGCAGGATTTTTCCATCGCGGTGTCGGTTTTGGAGGGGCTTAAAATCAGCTATCTGAAAAACAAGATATATACGGAGATCAGCGGCGGGGAACGGCAGCTGGTGCTGATTGCCCGCGCGCTCGCCCAGCAGCCGGAGCTGCTGATTATGGACGAGCCCACGTCGAATCTGGATTTCGGCAATCAGGTCCGGGTCCTCGCGGAGATCAAAAAGCTCGCGCAAAGGGGCCTCGGCGTGCTGATGACCTCACATTCGCCCGACCACGCCTTTCTGTGCGCCACGGAGGTCGTGCTGATGAAAAAAGGCGGGGAGCTCCTGCTGGGCGGTGTTGACGAGATCGTCACGGAGGAAAACCTCCGGCAGGCATACGGCGTCGACGTTAAAATCACGCAGACGCAAAACGAAAACGGAGAGCTTGTCAAGGCCTGCGTTCCCATGCTTGACTGAGCGCGGGATTTTACATAAATAACATGAAAAAGGAGAATCGACAATGAAAAAAGTAGTATCAGTTCTGCTTGCCTTGATGATGGCATTATCGATCGCAGCCTGCGCGTCAACGGCGGGTACTGAGCCGACCCCGCCGTCCGGCCAAAGCGCGTCGCCCTCTGGGAACGCCTCGCCGTCCCAGACGCCAGACAGCACAGGTCCGCGGACCATTACCGACATGGCCGGCAAAGAAGTGACAATCCCGGCGACGGTGAATAAAATCGCCGACGCGTGGTTTGCCCACAACGAGATCGCGGTCATGCTGGGTGCGGACAGCAAAATCGTGGCCACGGCCATGAACGAGAAAACATATCCGTGGCTGTACCTGGTCGGCCCCGGCCTGTCCAACGCGCTGAGTACGTTCGGCACGGACTTTAACCTGGAGGAGCTCGTGCAGAAGAGCCCCGATATCGTTTTCTGCTCCACCTCGGACAAGAACATCGAAAAATTGCAGAGCATGGGCATTCCTGTCGTGCAGCTGATGTTCACAAGTTTTGACGAAATGAGAAAATGCGTCACCCTGACCGGGGACATTCTGGGCGGCGATGCCGTCGCCAAGGCCGCGGCCTACAACGATTATCTGTCGGGTAAGCTCGAGTCCATCAAGGCCGTCACCGACAAGATCGCCGCTGCGGACCGCCCGAAGGTCCTGCATGTTACGTCGCTTTCCCCGCTGCAGGTGGACGGCAGCGATACGATCATAGACGATTGGATCAACGTCGCCGGCGGCGTCAATGCGGCGGCGAGCGTCAAGTCCAACATGCAGCAGGTTACCATGGAACAGGTGATCGCCTGGAATCCCGATGTGATCATCGTCGGCGGCAACGCAGGAAATTCGGAAACCCTGGCAAAAGACCCCAACTGGGCCAGCATCGCGGCGGTACAGAAGGGACAGGTGTACCAGAACCCCGCCGGCGCGTTTTTATGGGACCGGTACGGCGCCGAGGAGGCCCTGCAAATCCAGTGGGCGGCGAAGACAATAAACCCCGATTTGTTTAAGGACCTCGATATTGCCTCCGAAGCAAAGAGCTTTTATAAAACATTTCTGAATTATGACCTGACGGACGATCAGGTACAGAAGATCCTGACGGCCCAGAAGCCGTAAATACGCCGCTAAACCATAGGGGAGTGCCTCAAAAGCTTGAGGTACCCCCTATATTTATTGACTTTAATATTTAGTCAAGTTAGAATAAAATCCTCATCACTTTTTGACGGTTCGTTCAACAAAGCGCGCTGCCTCGGGAGACACAGAAGGAGTCATTATGGATCAAACAAAGCTGAAACGGGTTGCTCTGATCGTGGCCATGTGCCACTTTATGGATATGATGGACGCGACGATCATCACCACGGCGATTCCGACCATTGCCGTGTATTTTCATTCCTCCACCGCGCTGGCGAGCATCACCATTACGGCGTACATCATCACGTTGGCCGTGTTCATTCCGATCAGCGGCTGGATGTCGGTACGCTTCAACGTCAAACGGATATTTTTACTGGCGGTGCTGATTTTCACCGCGGCGTCCCTGGGCTGCGCGCTCAGCCCGTCGCTCCCGCTCCTGATCGCCACGCGGATACTGCAGGGAATCGGCGGGGCGATGATGTTCCCCGTCGGCCGGCTGATCGTGCTCCAGAAGGCGCCTAAAAGCGATCTTTTAATGATCATCTCGTTTCTGGTGTGGCCCGCGCTGATCGCCCCGGCCATCGCGCCGCTGATCGGCGGCCTGATCGTGACCTACGCCTCCTGGCACTGGATTTTCCTGATCAATGTCCCGATCGGCATTGTCGCCTTTTTCCTCAGCCGCCGGTTTTTCGACGATACCGCCGGCGACCGCACCGCCCGGCTGGACTGGAAGGGCTTTGCGCTCATCGGCGTCGGCGCGGGAGGGCTGGTGCTGGCTTCGGAAATCCTGGCCGACAGTGCGGCCTCGTGGACGCTTGGCCTTGTCCTGTTTTTGCTCTTTGCCGCGGAGCTCGTATTGACCTATCGCTATTTAAAGCGCGCGCAGAACCCCCTGATCAACCTGAAGGTGCTGAAATACCGGACCTTTCGCATTTCACAGGTCGGCGGGTCGCTGTTCTGGTTTTCCGTCGGCTCCGCGCCGTATTTGCTGACCCTGCTGTTTCAGAATGAATTCGGCTGGTCGCCGGCCTACGCCGGGAGCATCGTCCTGTTCATCTTTGTGGGGAACGTGGCGATCAAGCCCGCCAGTACGTGGCTGCTGAACCGCTTTGGCTTTAAGCCCGTATTTATCGGCTCCTTCCTGGCGGTGATCGCCACGATGCTGGTGAGCGGCTGGTTCACGGCGCAGACGCCGGTGCTTCTGCTGATCGTGGTGATCACCCTGAGCGGCATGGGCCGGTCGCTGGCGCTGACCTCCTATAACACCCTCAGCTTCAGCGAGCTGGACGCACAGGAAACGCGGGACGCCAACTCTCTGGCCTCCACCACGCAGAATATGGCGCAGGCGATCGGCATCGCCGTCACCGTCGTCGTCCTCCGCTTCGGCAGCGAGCTGTTCGGCGCCGCGTCCTCCCAGGCCTGGGCCTACCGCCTGGCGTTCATCCTGCTGGCGGTCTTCGCCACCCTGGCTCTGGCGGAAATCCTGACGCTGCCCCGCAAGACCGGGTCCGCCATCCTGAAACATCGTGACCCGGCGGGGAAAAGCCCCCGCTGAATCCCGGGCAAACCCAAACGGATAAAACGCGCATCAGATAAAAGTGTTCCTTCTTGCCAAGTTGTGCTATAATATCCTGCAGGAGTTCTAAAGGAGGAACCGGCTATGGATATCGCGCAGCTGCGATGCTTTATATCTATTGCGCAGACGCTGAATTTCACCGAAGCCGCCAAGCAGAACGGCATGACGCAGCCGGGCATCAGCCATCATATCAACGAGCTGGAAAAACAGCTGGAGGCGCGGCTTTTTATCAGGACAAACCGCAACGTGGAGCTGACGAATTCCGGCAAAGAATTTTTGCCGTACGCGTTGGATATCGTGCAGACGGCCGAGAAGGCGGCCTTTCGCGTCAAGCAGGCGGAGAGCGGCGCCCTCGGGCATGTGTCGGTTTCCGCCGTCAGCACCTCGAGCGCTATCGTATCCAGGTGCCTGGCCGAATTTTATAAAAAGCACCCGAAAATCTTTGTGGATATCTCGTTTACATCAGGCAACGCGCAAATCCTGGCGATCAACGAAAATAAGTATGATTTTCATTTCGTCCTTCTGGACTATATTCCTGCCGGCAAAACGTTCGATTATATCGTCACGCACGAGGATCAGCTCTGCCTGATATTGCCCAAGGGCCATCCCATGGCCGGGCAGCCTCTCGATTTCTCCAAGCTGAAGGACGAGCCCTTCATCACCTTCGATGAGGCCGAAGGGCCGGCGCTATACGCGCAGATCATGAACATCTGCAAGTACTACAACTATACCCCGCAGATCGTCAACCGGTACGACCGCGCCGAATCGGTCCTGCTGTCCGTTGGGGCAGGGCTCGGTATCTCCATCATACCCAAGGCCATCAGCAGCGTCTTTTATTCGGATGACGTTGCCTTTGTGCCGATAACCGGGGTCGATACGCACAGAACGTATGTGATCGCCTGGCACAATAATCTGCACAATCCTTCGGCGCAGCTTTTTCTCGAGGTTGTCAAAGAGCTGTTTCACAAGGAGCCTTCGCAGAGCCCTCATAAGGCGTGACCGCCGCAAAATTTTACACATAATTGTTACATTATGCTTGATAAAAAATATAACTTATTATATAATAAGTTATATTTATCGAGCATAATGTTCTTTTATTCCTTGAATAGAATAATTGCATATTTTGTTTCCGCGCCAAATTGATCTAAAGGCTTCCGCCCATGACGTTTGGCCTGAGCCGCAGGCTCGCGGGGTATGGCTGGAAACGGCCCTGCCTTCTGTTTTGAGAAGGGGACGAACCGACACATGGGGATATCTCCATGTGTCTATAGTGTTGCGCGGCTATCCGGCAGCCTGTTTTGTTGCTCTCAGAACAGGCTGCTTATTTTTGTATTGCCAAAACGTGTTTTGGATAATAAAACACTGAAAAAGGAGAGCAGTTACAATGGAAGAATACAAACTGTTTATTGCCGGAGAATGGCATGAGACCGCAAGCGGAAAAGTTACGGACGACATCGATCCGAGCACGGGCCGGGCTTTTGCGCGGGTACATACGGCGGGACCGGCCGAGGTCGAGCTGGCCGTCAGCGCCGCCGTCAAGGCGCAGCCCCAGTGGGCGGACGTGATGCAGGAGCAGAAAGAGCAAATTTTCCTGAAAGCTGCCGACTATATGGAATCGCACAAGGATGAAATCGTGGAGCTGCTCATTCGGGAAAGTGGTTCCACCTTTATGAAGGCCATGGGCGAGGTCATAGAATGCATCAATATCATCAGGGGCGCCGGCGGAGAGTGCCGCCGGATCGATGGCGGCGTGGTCCCCGCCGACATGCCGGGGCAGACCTCGTATTATATCCGGCAGCCGCTGGGCGTCGTGGCAGGCATCGCGCCGTTCAACTACCCGCTCCTCCTGGCGCTCAACAAGGTGGCCTTTGCCATGGCTGCCGGCAATGCCTTTATATTGAAGCCGGCGTCAGATACGCCGGTCAGCGGTATCATCCTTGCCAAATGCTTTGAAGCGGGCGGGCTGCCGAAAGGCGTTCTCAGCGTCATACCCGGACCGGGCGGCATCGTTGGGGATACGCTGGTGGAGGACCCCAGAATCAAAATGGTGGCCTTTACGGGCTCGACGGCGGTGGGCCGGGATATCGCCGTCAAGGCCGCCAAAAGCTTCAAGAAAACGACGCTGGAGATGGGCGGCAAAAATCCGATCATTGTACTCAAGGACTTTGACCTGGATAAGGCCGTGGAAATCACCGCCTTCGGCGCCTATTTCCACCAGGGCCAGATCTGCATGGCCGGCAGCCGCATCATTGTCGAGCAGGATATCTATGACGATTTCTGCCGGCGCTTCACAGCCAAGGTCAATTCCTTGAAGGTGGGCGACCCGCATGATCCGCAGACAAATATCGGGCCGCTGATCAACGATAAGCAGTATGCCGTGCTGGACGCCCAGATCGCCGACGCCGTCTCGAAAGGGGCGAGGCTTGCCGCCGGCGGGAAGCATACCGGGGCGTTTTACCAGCCGTCGCTGCTGCTGGACGTGACGCCGGAAATGACGGTGTTTCACGAGGAATCCTTCGGGCCGCTGGCCTGCGTGGTCAGGGCCCGGGACTGGGAGGACGCGCTGTCCCTGTGCAACCGAAACGCCTACGGCCTGTCCAGCGCGGTTTTGACCAACGACCTGCAGAAGGCGCTGTTTTTAACGCAGAAAATGGAGTCGGGCATGGTACACGTCAACGCCGCCACCGTCATGGGCTCCAGGCGCGCGCCCTTCGGCGGCGTCAAGAACAGCGGCATGGGCCGTGAGGACAGCACCTTCTCTATTGAAGAGTTCACCGAACTGAAATGGATTACCATGAACCATGTGGCGCCGGCGTATCCCATCTGAAACAGCCGTTAAATAAGCACCCTTAGAACATATTCCCGCATGCCTTCGGCGAATGGCATGCGGGAATATGTTCTATAAATATAACTTATCAAATAATAAATTTTATTTATTATTTTATGGAGTGGTGGTCTTGACTATATGATAAGTAAATGTTATCATTTAATAAAATATATTTATTAATTGGAGACAAACGAGATGAAAACATTTAATCGCATCGTCATATATATCTGCGGGCTGCTCACTCTGGCGCTGGGGATTGTACTGAATACAAAGGCGAATCTTGGCGTTTCGCCGATTATTTCCGTTCCGTACAGTATTGCGGTCATATGGGGGCAGAATTTGGGCGCCGTCACCGCGGGCTTCTATATTCTGTTCGTGATAGGCCAGCTCGTTATATTGAGAAAAAGGTTTCGCCCCGTTCAATTTCTGCAGATTCCGCTGAGCATTATCTTCGGCGTGCTCATCAATTTCTTCGGCGAGCTTATCACCATCGGCGGCAAGGATCTGCCGACGGATCTGGTTCTGCTGGTGCTGGGCATTTTCTTTACAGGGCTCGGCGCGGCGCTCACCATGATGATGAATATCCTCCCGAACGCCGCCGACGGCATCGTGCAGGCCGTATCGCAGCGGACGGGCAAAAAGCTTGGGGCTGTAAAAAATATCCTTGATGCGTCCTGCGTTGCTGTGGCCGCCGCCATTAGTATGGCCGCCACCGGAAGAATCATCGGCATCGGCCTGGGCACCGTACTGGCCGCGGTGGGCGTAGGACGGGTGATCGCCCTGGTCAATCGGCTTTACCAAAAGAAGCTGCCCGCGCAAGCGGCTCGCTTCAAACTCGATGCCGCGCCTCAAAAACCGCCCGTAAAGCTGTAGCGGTCCACGATCATTAATATAAATATTCCCGGCCTGAGCTTGAAGGAGGCCGGGAATTTATGCTTCTTTATTTTTCCGTTCACTGTCCGCACGCCGGTAAATCGGCGCCGCCGGGCTGAGCGGGCTCTTCCCGTTCCGGCGGGAAATAGAGCCGGATGGTCTGCTCCGCGCCAAGCATAACGCAGCAGATGTCCAATCCGGGGTGAAACCGGATATGAAACAGCTGGTCGGCACAGCAGGCAAGCTGCTCCATTAATCTGGCACTCTTTAACCCGGCGGCAAACGCCACCTTTTCCAGGTTCGGCCCGCCGTCGGCATGCGAATAAATCAGATATCCGCCTTCGTCGGCGAGAAATAAAAATCTGAAATCGTCGTTGAAGCGCAGGATGCCCATGCCGCCCAAATCATACAGCATATTAAAAAAGTCGTCCGGATTGCCCGAAAGATTGCTGACGCAGACGTCCATTTCATTCATGGCGCGATACCTCGATTTCTCATAAAAATATAAAAACAGCCTGTTTGGTAAGGCAAACAGGCTGCTGATAGACAACAGCGAAAAAGCGCACGGAAAATAGCTCCTGCACTTTTTTGTTCCCTTCTCAAAATGGAAGGCATAGCCGTTTCCAGCTGTACCCTGCGAGCATATGCTCAGGTCAAACGTCATGGGCGCGGCCTTTAGAGCGTTTGACACGGAAACCAGTATTCAATTATTGGTACTGTGAATAATAAAATGTATTTATTGAACAATAAGTTATTTTGATTATACATTAAGCTTTCTTGATTATCAAGAGCAAAATAAAAAACAGCAAAAGGGTTAATGGTGGTTGAGGTTGTTTGGCAATAAGATTATAATATGATACAATAAGTATTACGAATAAAGCGCGCCGCGCGCTAAAAAGCGGCAACAGCGGGGAAGGCCGTTAAACCGGCAAAACATGGCGGTCATTCGTTCGCGGATAGAATGGAGGTTATATGAGCTGGACACTCAAGCCACTAACTGACCGGGTGGTCAGGCAGCGCGAAGCATACCGGGATACGCAGCCGGAGGTTTGTATCGCGCGGTACAGGATACTCACGGAGTTCTATATGAGCCATCCGGAGCTTAACGGTATTCTGCGCCGGGCAAAAGCAATGCGTGAAATTTTTGAGAAGATTCCCGTGCGCATCGATGACGACGAGGTCATCGTGGGCGCGCAGTCGGCCAAATACAGGGCGGGCGCGCTGTATCCCGAAAACTGCGTCACGTTCATCAAGGACGAGATCGGCAGCGGCACGATCGCCACGCGCGACATTGACCCCTATCTCATCTCCGATGAAGATCGGCAGTATATCAATGAAACGATCGATTATTGGCTGAAGGGCGAAAGCACTCATGCCAAAACGCAGGCCTACTATCCCGAGGAATACGCCGCCCATGATTTCAACGGCGTGACAATGATCGGGCGCATGACCATCAGCGATACGCCGGTCGGCCATTTTGTCACCGGGTACGACAAGGCCATCCGCGTCGGCTTCAAGGCCATCAAGGAAGAGGCCGAAAGGAAACAGGCGGAGATCCTGGCCCAGGGCATGCCGGGAGACACAAACAGCCAATACAACTTCTACCGCGCCGTGGCCATCGCCTGCGACGGCATGATCACCCTCACAAAGCGCTACGCCGCCCTGGCCAGGGAAAAACTCGCCGTGGAAAAGGACCCCAAACGTAAAAAAGAGCTGGAACTGATGGTTGAAACGCTCAGCTGGACCATGGAGAATCCGGCCAGGAACTTTATCGAAGCGCTCCAGTGCCTGTATATGTACCAGACCTGCCTCTGCCTGGAGGCCAATATGCACGGCATCACCTTCGGCCGCGTGGACCAGTACCTGGGCGATTTCCTCGAAAGAGACCTCCAAAGCGGCGCGATCACTGAGGACTATGCCCAGGAGCTTATGGACCTGTTCTATCTGAAGGTCGCCGAAATGAACAAGCCCTGGTCGAACGGCGCCACCCAATCCGCGCCCGGCTACACCTCAGGCCAGATGATGGCCATGGGCGGCGTCGACAAGGACGGTAACGACGCGTCCAACAAGGTCACCTACATGATGCTCCAGTGTATGGCCCGGCTCGTTCTCCACGATCCCCCGCAGTCGCTCCGCATCCACAAGAACACCCCGCCGGAGCTCTGGGAAGCGGCCATTGAGACGACAAAAATCTGCGGCGGCATCCCCACGTTTGAAAACGACGACGTGATCATCGCCGCCCTCATGAAGCGCGGCCTCACGCTGGAGGACGCCCGCAATTATTCTCCCATCGGCTGCGTCGAGCCCGGCGGCAACGGCAACGACTGGCCGGCCTGCGGCGGCACCGGCAGCATGTCCTACATAAACTTGCCCAACGCGCTGCTGCTCGCCATCAATGACGGCCGCCTGCCCATGCCCCTGTTCAGCCCCCGGGGCGGCACCACCAGCACCGAGCAGGTCGGGTCGGCCACCGGCCGCCTGTACGAGATGGACAGCTTTGAGCAGGTCAAGGAGGCCTATCACAAGCAGGTCGAGTACTTTGTCAGATGGCACGTCATGGTCAACAACAACGCCGAATATGTGACCCGCGAGCTCTTGCCGCTCCCCGTCGTCTCCGCCACCATGGGCGGCTGCATGGAGAAGGGGAAGGACGTCATGTACGGCGGCGCCAAATACAACGGCAGCGGCGTGCCAGGCATTGGCATCGGCAATGTGGCGGACTCCCTCTTTATGATCAAGCATCTCTGCTTTGACACAAAGAAATGCACGACGCGGGAGCTGTATGACGCGCTCTTAAATAATTGGCAGGGCTATGAGGACCTTCAGCAATATATCAAAAGCTCGAATCTCCACTATGGCAATGCCCACCCCGAAGCGGACCAGCTTGCGGCCTGGGCCTCCGAGAAATTTGCCGAGGTCGTCACGTCCTGCACCGGGCCCAGAGGCCGTTACACGGCGGCGATGTTCCCCGTGACGGCCAACGTCATGTTCGGCATGATGACCGGCGCCACGCCCGACGGCCGCAGTGCCGGCACGCCCCTGGCCGACGGCATATCGCCCGTCCAGCAGATGGACAAAAACGGCCCCACCGCCGTCGTCCGCTCCGTGGCCACGATCGACCAGAGCCTGTTTGCCAACGGGACGCTGCTCAACATGAAATTCAGCCCCTCCTGTCTGAGCGGCAAGGACGGCGTAGAAAAGCTCAGCCAGCTCATACAGACCTATTTCGAGCTCGGGGGCATGGAGCTGCAGATCAACGTCATCTCGGCCGAGATTTTAAAGGACGCACAGAAGAATCCGGAGAACTACAAGAACCTCGTGGTCAGAGTCGCTGGCTTCTCGGCATACTTTGTCGAGCTGCACATCACCGGGCAGAACGACCTCATCAGCAGAACGGTGCTTGAAATGTAATCAAGCCGCGCCAGACTGTCGGATAAAGCCCTTTGGGCTTTATCCGACAAGGGGCTGCATGCAGCGCGTTCAGCCGCTCCCTGCATGAGTAGAGTCACTCCGGAGGCGCATGTCCTCACGCGTGACAAATGATGAATTTATTTGCCGCTCCGGCGGCAAACTCTGCGAGGCTTTGTCCTTTGTTTGCAGGTTTTTGACAAGCTGATGGGACACTGCCGGAATTGTTTCCGGCAGTGCCCCGTTTTGTTGCGGGCAGGCCTTTAAACGGCGGCCGCTTTGACGGTCCCGATGTCGTTTGTCAGGAGCACGTCGATGCCCTCGCCTAAAAAGCGCCGCGCTTCCTCAGCGTCGTCTGACCAGAACAGGTTGCAGACAAGGCCGCTGTCGTGCGCCTCGGCGATCATCTCCCGCGTCAGGCACGTTTTGCAGAACTGGACGCGGCTGCAGCCATACCTCAGGGCGTTTTCCACGATGGTGTAGTTCATGTGGCCTTCGAGACAGCATCTGCCGATATCGGGGGCCAGCCGCGCCGCCGTGATCAGAACGTCCTTTTCGCCGGTGAAATAAACGCTGTTCTGGCAGCCGTATTTGTAAACAAGACCCGCGATCCTCTGAAAGATTTCGGGGTCGTATGCCGGCAGGCCCGTGTCGTCCTCCCAGGCCTTTTCCTCCGGGATGATATGCCTTGGCATATTGTCTGTCAGTGTGATTGTTCCGCCGGTGGGATAGATGCGCGCGAGCGCTTTTCCCCGCTCCAGCATGGCCTCGGAGAGGGCTTTTTTCCCACCCAGGGATTTGATATGGATGTTCATAACAACCCGGCCGGCGAAACGGTCGAGCACCTCTTCAAAGAGCGGGATGCGTGTCCCTTTCCAGACGGGGGAGAACGGGAGGCCTGCGTCCAGCCGCGCGATCTGCCTGTATCTCAGCGTCGCGATGGCGCCTTTCCCATCCGTCGTTCTGTCGACGGCCGGATCGTGGCAGACGACGATTTCTCCGTCGGCGGTGGGCCACAGGTCCAGCTCTATTTCCCCCGCCCCGGACATGACCGCGGCGGCAAAGGCGGGCAGCGTGTTTTCGGGCGCGGCCGCGTTGAAGCCCCGGTGCGCGCACAGGCGGGGATGGCCGCCGGCCGGTGGTGGCGTTTTCATAATAACTTCCTTTCTTTACTGGCGGGCAATCTAGCGCTTGCTTTTCAGCTGCGGGTCCAGCCTGTCCCTGAGCCAGTCGCCCACGAGGGAGATCTGCATGAGCAGCACGACGATCACAAGGCTTGGGATAATGGCCAGCCACCAGTTTTGCAGCATATAATCGCGTCCTTCGCTGACCATCACGCCCAGGGAGGTTTCCGGCGGCTGGATACCGAGCCCCAGATACGACAGCGTGCTCTCCAGGAGGATAAAGGCGCCCAGGCTCACGGTCGTCTGGACGATCAGCGGCGAGGCAATGTTTGAAAGGATATGCTCAAAGAAGATGCGCGGTTTGGACGCCCCCAGCGCCCGGCTGCATTCAATGAAGCTGATGTTCCGAATCTGCATGACCTGCCCGCGCACGAGCCGGGCAAAGCCCGGCCAGCCGGTGACGCCGATGACGATGATCGTCGTCAAGGCATTGGCGCCCATCATGGTGGCGCAGACGATGCCGATAAACGTCGTGGGGACGGACAGCTCCGCATCCGTCACGAACATGAGCGAGAGGTCCACCGCGCCCCGGCCAAGCCCGCTGACCACCCCGACCACAAGGCCCAGGAGCACCGCCAGGAGCATTCCCGAGACGGAGATAATAAGGGAGGTGCGCGTGGCGTATAAAAGACGCGTGGCCACATCGCGCCCGAGGCTGTCCGTCCCGAATAAGTACGGCGACTGGGGATCGACGAACTTCGGCGGCTTCAGGCGCAGCATTAGGTCGGTGTCCTTTAAGTCAACGGGGAAGAGCACCGGCGCCAACAGCGAAACGATGGCGATGAGCAGGAACGTCGCCATCAAAAAGAGGATCAGCGGCGGAATGCCGCGGCGGATTTTAATTTTGTTCTGTTTCATAATGTCTGCCCTCAGTCTCTGCCGCGAATACGCGGGTCCAAAGCGGAGTACGACAGGTCCACCAGGAGGTTGATCGCCGTCACGGAGATGCAGATGATCATTACCCCGAACTGTACGACGGGGAAGTCCCTCTGCTTGGCGCTGTTGACGATCAGCGTGCCGATACCGGGCCAGGCGAAAACGGTTTCCACCACGACGGAGCCGCCGATGATGTACCCCAGCTGCGCGCCCAGGATGGTCACGACGGAGATGAGCGCGTTGCGCAGGGCATGCTTGAAAATAACGCGGCTTTCTTTCGCCCCCTTCGCGCGGGCGCATTCCAGAAAATCCTGCCCGATCACGTCCAGAAGCGCGCTGCGCGTGAGTCGCGCGACGTTTGCCGCCGGCGCCACGGACATCGCGATCACCGGCAGCACGAAATGGGCCGGGGTGCCGACGCTGCCGCTGGGGAGGAGCTTCAGATGCAGCGAGAAAATGAAAATGAGCAGAATACCCAGCACGAAGTTCGGCACGGTATATCCGGCGACGCTGAAGCCCATGGTCAGCCGGTCCAGCACCGAATTGTGCCGGAGCGCCGCGAAAACGCCCAGCGGGACGCCGAAGAGGATCGTCACCCCAAACACGACCGCGCCCAGGGTGAGCGTCGCCGTCATACGCTCGGCAAAGAGGTCTGAAACAGGCCGGGCGTAATAAAAGCTCGTGCCGGCGTCGCCCGTCAGCATGCCGGCAATCGCCCTGAAATACTGCTGCGCCAGGGGCAGATCAAGCCCCAGGTTGTGGCGCAGCTGCTCGCGGGCCCGCATATCGCCGCCGGACTGGAGCATCCAGTCGACAGGGTCGCCGGTCACGCGCGAGAGAATAAAGACGACGGTCCAGACGAACAGCACCGTCAAAAGCGCCTTGATAACCCGGACCGCCACGTATCGCTTCATATCCGCTCACATCCTTTCGCAAAATGGCAGGCGGCGTAATGCCCTGCGGAAAGCTCCCGGAGCTCCGGCCGCTTTTTCCCGCAGATATCCGCCGCTCCGGGGCAGCGCGTCTGGAACGGGCAGCCGGGCGGCACGTGGATGGGGCTGGGGAGGTCGCCCTCTAAAATAATGCGGGTTGTTTTTTTCCCCGTATGCGCCGTCGGTATCGCGCTGATAAGCGCCAGCGTATATGGGTGCGCGGCCCCGGCAAAAAGAGTCTTTTTGTCCGCCAACTCCATCACCTGGCCGAGGTACATCACCATGACCCGGTCGCTGATGTGCTTGATAACGCTGATGTCGTGGGATATGAAAAGATAGGTCAGGCCGCGGCTTTTTTTCAGGTGTGAAAGGAGGTTGAGCACCTGCGCCTGTATGGAGACATCCAGCGCGGACACAGGCTCGTCGCAGATGAGCATTTCGGGATTTAATACAAGGGCCCTGGCGATGCCGATGCGCTGCCGCTGCCCGCCGCTGAACTCGTGGGGGTATTTGCCCAGCGCGTCCGGCCCGAGCCCGACCTGCTCGAGCACCGGCACAATGCTTCCCGTTTTTTCCGCGCCGCTGAGCCTTTCGTGGATTCTGAGCGGCTCCTCCACGATGCGCCGGATGCTCATGCGCGGGTCGAGAGAGGCGTAGGGGTCCTGAAAGACCATCTGAATCCTGCGGCGCAGCGCCAGGGGCATTTTCTGAGTGACGGGGCTGCCGTCATAGATCACATCGCCGCCGCTGGGGTCGCTCAGGCCCATGATGAGCCGCGCCAGCGTGCTCTTGCCGCAGCCGGACTCGCCGATGATACCCAGCGTTTCGCCTCTGGCCACGGCAAAGCTGACGCCGTCCACCGCCTTTAAAACAGCCGCCTGCCGGCGCGGGAGCGCGCCCTTTTTTATGGGGAAATACTTTTTGACGTCTCTGACCTCCAAAAGCGCAGCATCGCTCATCCCGCCGCCTCCTCTCCGCCGTACAGCCAGCAGCGGACGGCGCGGCCGCCGCCCAGGGCAAAGAGCGGCGGCTCCTGTCCGCGGCATTTGCCGAAGGCCTTGCCGCAGCGGCCCGAAAACCGGCAGGCCGTCACCGGCGCTTCCAGCCGCGGGGCCTGCCCGGGAATCGAGTACAGCGTGTCCTTATCCTCGTCCAGATCGGGAATGCAGGCCAAAAGCCCCTTTGTATACTCATGCAGCGGCTTGTCGAAAATTTCAGCGCAGCGCCCTTCCTCCATGACCACGCCGCCGTACATCACCATCATCCTGTCGCAGACCTCGGCGACGACGCCCATGTTATGGGTGATAAGCAGCATGCTCATCCCGGCCTCGCCGCGCAGGCGCGTGAACAGGTCCAGAATCTGCGCCTGAATGGTGACGTCGAGGGCCGTTGTGGGCTCGTCGGCAATGATGATCTCCGGCCGGCACGCCAGCGCGATGGCGATCATGACGCGCTGCTGCATACCGCCGGAGAGCTGGTGCGGGAAATCGCCCATCCGCAGCTCCGGGGAGGGGATGTTCACCTGCCGCAGCAGCTCCACGGCCTTCTCCCGCGCCAGGGTGCGGGGCATTTTCTGATGGAGCAGGAGGGCTTCCGCCAGCTGGTTGCCGATGGAAAACACCGGATTGAGGGAGGTCTGCGGATTCTGGAATACCATGGCGATATGCCTGCCTCGGATATCGCTCATTTTCCTGTCCGGCACCTTCAAAAGGTCCCGGCCGTGAAAGAGGATCTCCCCGCCCTCGATGCGCGTGTACGCCTTGTTGAATATCCTGGTGACGGACCGGGCAACGGTGCTTTTCCCGCTGCCCGATTCCCCCACCAAGCCGAGCACCTCGCCCTTACGGAGGCTGAAGCTGACGCCGTCCACCGCCGGGACGACGTGCTTTGCTGAATAGTAATACGTCTTTAAGCCGCGCACCCTTAATAGTTCATCCATAAATTTCTCCTTATGCGGGTATGCGGGCGTCAGCCCGCATACCCGCATTTTATACGTGCCGTCTTAGCCGACGAATTTGATGTCGCCCGCCCGGAAGGGCGTGATCTGGTTCTGGGCGTAATGCATGTCCCACTCGATGCCGTCCCGGACGCCGTAATAGTCCTCGGCCTGATAAAGATAGGTGCCGGGGCAATAGGTGTCGAACATCGTGAGCAGGTCGCGGGACAGCTTCTTCCGCTCGGCGGGGTCGGTTGTTTCGGTCAGCTTTCTGCCGGTCTCCTTGAAGTCCTCCGGCATATCCAGCCACATGTAGTTGGCCGGCGCGGAGCCGGGGCCGAACAGCAGCCACAGCGCGCCAAGCGGGTCGTCAAAGCGGGACGCGCTGGACCAGGCCCGGACGTGCTTCGTCTCCTCCCAGGGCATCGAATCCTTGTAGACGACCTTCGCGTTGACGCCGATGTCCTTCCACATGTCGACGATGGCTTCTCCGGCCTGATCGCCGTTGGTGTAGTAGCCCTGGCGCATTTCGAGCTCGATCACGGTGCCGTCGTAGCCGGACTCCTTAACGAGCTGCCGGGCGCGTTCCACATCGTACTGGATGCCGGGGTAATCGCTGATATATGTATCGCCGTAAGACTTGAACTGATGGCCCTGGGGGACCTCGGCGTACTCGCCCCAGAGCGTGTCCACCAGAAGCTGCCTGTTGATGCCGATGGTCAGGGCCTGCCTGAACTTTTCGCTCTTCATCGGGCCGTTGGCCGTGTTGAACACATAGATGTGGATGTTCTGAATGGGCGTGCCGGATACGTGGAGGCCGTCGCGGCTCTCGATATTCTGGACCATATCGGCCTTGACGTCATTGATGATATCGACCTCGCCGTTGATGAGGGCCGTGACTCTGGCCGACGCCTCGGGATACAGGATGAAGTCGATCTGCCGGGCGGGCGGCTTTTCGCCCCAGAAGCCGTCATAGCGGGTCAGCACGATTTTTTCCGGAGAATAGGAGGTCATCTGGTAAGGGCCCGTCCCGATGGGCTGCGTCTTGAAGACCTCGTCGCCGACCTTTTCGGTATAATCCTTCGGGACGATGCTGGCGCCCCAGATGGAGCCGAGCCTGTCGAGGAACGCCGCGTCCACCGTTTTCGTTTTGAACTGCACGGTCAAATCGTCGAGCTTTGTGACGGATTCGAGCGTTTCATACAGCTGGCTGATCGTGCCGTCGCCGTATCCGCTGAGGACGCGGTCGAAGGAAAATTTCACGTCGTCGGCCGTGCAGGGCTCGCCGTTTTGAAAGGTGATGCCCGAACGGAGCTTGACGTTGAGCGTCTTATCGTCCACCCAGTCGAAGCTTTCCGCCAGCTGCCCCACGATATTGCCGTCTTTGTCCGTGGTGAGGAGCGTGTCGAAGATGTTGTAGAAAATTTTGATGCTGGCGATGCCGATGCCGTAAAGGGGGTCAAAGTTGTTCAGCATCGCGGCCAGGCCGACCTTGAGCGTATCGACCGATTGGGGCGCCGCGGAGACCGCGCCGGCGGAGGACTGTGCGGACGTGGGCTGCCCCGCGCTTTCGGAGGGCTGGGTCCCGGACGTATTCCGGGCGCAGCCGGCAAAAAGCGACAGCGTGAGCGTTATCGCCAGCAGCAATGCCGCGGCCTTTCTCGTTATTCTCATGTTTTTGTCTCCTTTTCATTTTATTGTTCCGTTGGACTTGTTGTTTTGAATACCGGTTTAAAGCGCATTGCGGATCAGCCTGCCAATCACCCCGTCTTTCCTCCGAATGCTCGGAATCCAAAGCAGCCGAGATGTTTCAGGCGCCGAAAAACAAAGGCAAACAGAACACCTCGCGCAACGAAACAGATAAAGCTGTCCAGCAGCTTTAACCCGTATTGCCATAAGGTTTTCTCTTTGCCTCTACCTTAATGCTGTTTTAAGAATCTCTTATAATGAATGTCGCTATAGTCCCGACAAAAAAATTATATCTGTCTTCTCCGGCCGAATCAACGAAGCCGGGGTAAAATAAAGGTAAAATCTAGTCGCATCAAAGCGCGGCGCAGAACTGGTCCAGCGCTTCCATAACGCCCGCGCCCGTCGGCTGGCGGCACAGGAAGTCGGCATACGGCCGCAGGTCCGCCGCGCAGTCGGATACCGCCGCGCCGACGCCCGCGGCGGAGATCATCTCCTTGTCGTTCATATGGTTGCCGATGGCCAGTATTTCCTCCGGAGAAACGCCCAGCCGCTCCGCCAGCTTCAGCATCGTCCGGCCCTTGTTTTCTCCTTGTTTCACGATTTCAAAAAAATCCGATTCGCTCTGTACGCAGCTGTATTCCCCCGAAAAATCCGTCTCATGCTTCCGCCACAGCGCCGCGCTTTTATCAAAGGGGCCGACCAGCACCGCTTTCAATATGCCCCGCCCGCCGAAAAAGGCGTCGCCCGGGTCCACCGGCTCCACCGGCGTTTTTTCCTTCTCGCGAAACCGCTCGAGGCCCGCGCCGCTGCCGAATCCGCGCACCGTGTCGTGCTCGAACAGCAGGACGGAAAGCCCCGCGCTCTGCGCATCCAGGAACAAACCTTTCATGCTGCCCACCGGCATGTCCGAGCGGTAATAGATTTCTTTTTCATCGGCCAGTATGGCGCCGTTGCACAAAATCACCGGCAGACGGATGGCGAGCCTTTGGACAATATCCTTCGCGGCGCGCCAGTTCCTTCCCGTGGCAATGGTAAAAAGTCCGCCGGCTTCGGTGAAGCCTTGAATCCGCCGGACCAGCCCGCCGTCCAGCTCGTGGCTGTCGTCCAGAAGCGTGCCGTCCAGATCGCTGACAACCATTCGTATGTTGCTCATTCTATTTTCCCCCGTATGCGCTGGCCGCATGTTTTGCCGAGAAAACAAAAAAACAGCCCGCCGTATACTTGCCGGGAAAAGACGCGCGTCTTTCCCCGAAAGTATATGCAGGCTATCTCTCGTACTCCACCCAACATACCGTACGCTATTCTTCTTTGAACCGCCGGAGTTCCTCGCGGCGTCTTGTTTTACAGAATAAACAGAACATGCGTGAAAATCAATAAAGCGCGGGTGAAGTCTTTGTTAAAAGTACGCAAACTCTGTTGCGCCCAGGCGCCTGGAATGTATAATGAACATCAGAACGCGCGGAAAGGGAGGCGGTTGACGTTATTACCGAGCTGTTTAAAAAGAACCCCATTATCGCGGCCTGCGAGACGAAGGCGCTGAGCGCCGCCGTGGCGTCGGACGTGGGCTCCGTTATTTATATGAAGGCCGAAATCAACACCGTTGTTTCAAATACCTTCAAATCTCTCTGCCGGATGAAGCCTGTCTTCCTTCACGCCGACCTGCTCAAAGGGCTTTCCGGCGACAAGGAGGCCCTCCGGTTTATCAAAAAGCACATCGAGCCCTACGGCATCGTCTCAACGAAGAGCAATATCATCAAGGCCGCGAAAAGAGAAGGCCTCGCCACCATCCAGCGCGTGTTTTTGATCGACACCCAATCGTTTCACAATTCCCTCGACGCCATCACCGAAAACGAGCCGGACGGCATCGAGATCATGCCGGCCATCGCGCCCTCCATCGTCAAAAAATACAAGGAGCACTTCTCCATACCGATCATCCTCGGCGGCCTCATCAGCGACAGCAGCCAGATAGAGGCGGCCTTTGACCAGGGCGCCGACGCCGTTTCATTCTCAAAAAGCGACCTGTGGAGCTATAAGCCCGGTGCGGGAAGTAAAAACCCGGTCTGAATTGCCCTGATGCGTCCTTGCTATTCGATCCCCTGATTTTCAGAGAAAGCAGAAAGCCGGTTACGATATGTGATCGGCTTTCTTTTACATCATACCGTCAGGATGAGGAACCAAATTTTTAACAATTTGTTAAATTAAGATATTTGAGAGAAATTCAGGCGTTAATTCAGTTCCTTTTAAGAAAAGGACCCTATAATCAGGTCGTACGATACGGAAAAGCCGTATGTAAAAATTTTAATGATGACGAAAGAAAGGTGATCAGCACAATGAAGAAAACAAGAATGATCGCTATAGCCGGCGTTATGGCGGCAACAACGCTCCTTGGCGCCACAACCGCGTTCGCTGCCACAGGTGCGCCGGATACGGCGGCCGGGTCGGGGTTCTCAGATACCATAAAGACGGCTGTCGACGCTCTCGTTACGGTCGGTACCATTACCGCCGACCAGGAGACCGCGGTCCTAGCCGCCCTCAGGCCCTCGGACACGGCGCCGAATGGCAGGCCGTTCAGCGGCGCTCGGCATGACGGAAAGACAACGGCGCTCGACGCTCTTGTGGCTGCCGGCACCATCACCGCCGATCAGCAGACGGTGATCTCCGACGCGCTGAAGAGCGTGAAGGCGCACGACGCCGACAGCGTGAAGACAGCGCTTGACGCCCTTGTCACGGCGGGTACCATCACCGCCGACCAGGAGGCGGCAGTGATCAGCGAACTCACGCCTTCCGGCGCAGCTCCCGACGGCGCGCCTTCCGGCAATACGCGGAACAATCCGGCGACAACGGCGCTCGACGCTCTTGTGACCACCGGCACCATCACCGCCGATCAGCAGACGGCGATCTCCGACGCGCTGAAGAGCGTGAAGGCTCACGACATCGACAGCGTGAAGACAGCGCTTGACGCCCTTGTCACGGCGGGTACCATCACCGCCGACCAGGAGGCGGCAGTGATCAGCGCGCTCACGCCTTCCGGCGCAGCTCCCGACGGCGCGCCTTCCGGCAATACGGGGAACGATCCGACGACAACGGCGCTCGACGCTCTTGTCGCTGCCGGAACCATCACTGCCGACCAGGAGACGGCAATCCTTGACGCGGTCCAAGCGGCGCTGCCCGCGGCACATCGGCAGGGCCCGGCCGCCGGTAAGTCAGGCAGCAACGGTTAATACGGATTATCCGACATTCATCAAAAAATTTCAAACAAAATCCGCAGGACTCCGAGAGGAGTCCTGCGGATTTTTTCATGTTTGGGCATAAAACTCTTTCCGGACGGCATCCAGCTCCTGCGGAAAGCTGAGGAGCTGCAGGGCGGCGCAGGTGAGGGCGCGCGCGGCATAGAGCATCCCTTTGATCCCCAGGGGACTCCCGGCGCAGGAGGTCATTTGCCAGGTGTGCGCCGGGGTGCCGGGCGGGCAGCAGCAGACAAACAGCTGCGCGCAGGGAATATGAAGGCTGACGTTGGAGTAATCGCTGGACCCCGCCATGCGCACAGGCACTGCCCGCAGGGGGGCGATCTCCTCGTGCAGCGTGAGGCCGGACAGCTCCGGCAGGGCGTAGCTTCGCAGGACCTTTGCGCCGGCTTGGGGGTCCAGCGTTCCGGCAATGTCTGCGGCAAAACGCCTGTCCTCCGGCGTCCATTCGGGCAGCGGCATCTCGGTCATACAGCGGTAAAGCAGCCGGTTCAGCGCCGGCGAGAGCCTGGTGTGGCTGCACGTGGTTTCCAGACGCCACGCGGCCTCGGTTTCCGTCATCAGGGCCGCGCCCCGGGCGATTTTTTTCAGGCGCTCTGACACCTGCTCCGCCTGCTCCAGCAGGGGGGCTCGGATGTAGTACCAGCTCTCGGCGTAATCCGGGACCACGTTGGGCTGGAGCCCGCCGTGGGTGATGGTGTAGTGCAGCCGGCTGCCGTCGGGGATGTGCTCCCGCAGATAATTCGCCCCGATATTCATAAGTTCCACGGCGTCCAGAGCGCTGCGGCCCTGGTCTGGGGCTTCGGCGGCATGGGCGGAGAGGCCGCGAAAGCTGAACCGGAGAGATATGAGAGCGGAGTAGAGATAGTCGAACACGCAGTTAAAGCCCATGGGATGCCAGGAAAGGCAGACGTCGCAGTCGTCAAACAGGTGCGCCCTGTCCATGAGCACTTTCCCGGTGAGCGTTTCCTCGGCGGGGCATCCGTAAAAGCGCAGCGTACCGCTCCGGTCCGACTGCTCCAGCAGGAGCTTCGCTGCCGCCGCCGCGCCTGCAAGGCCCGTCCCCAGCAAGTTGTGCCCGCAGGCGTGGCCGGGCGCGTTTTCCGCCAGAGGCTTTTTTTCGGCGCCGGGGGCCTGGCTGCAGCCGGGCAGGGCGTCGTACTCCCCCAGAAAGCCGATCACCGGCCGGCCGCTGCCCCAGGTGGCCACAAAGGAGGTCGGCAGCTCTTTAGCGGCATGCTCCCGGATGGAAAAGCCCTTCCGGGCGAGAAAAGCGCTCAGCTTTTCGGCGGTGTGAAATTCCCGGCCAGAGAGCTCCGGGTTCGACCAGATGTCCTGCGCGAGCCGTTCCAGCTCCTCCGCCATATCATTGACCGTACGGATGATTTGTTCTTTCATCATTACATCGCCTTGGAAAGACCGATCGTGCGGTCTACAATGAACAGCACCACGATGGACAATATGACAAAGATGACCGACACCGCCGTCACCGCCGGGTCAAACGTCTGCTCGATATAGTTGAAAACACGGACGGAGACGGGCATCGTGGTGGGGGAGGACAGGAAAAGAGAGATGGACACTTCGCCAAAAGAGGTTACCGCGGCAAAAACGGCGCCCGCGATGATGCCGGGGCGGATCAGCGGCAGGGTTATCCGGCGGAAGGTCGTTATATTGTTCGCGCCCAGGCTCATGGAGGCGGACTCCAGAACGGGGTCCAGGCTTGCCATGCAGGCGTTGACGGAGCGCACTACATAGGGAAAGGCGATCAGCACCTGGCTGATGATCAGGGCGCCGTAGGTGCCCGTCCAGCCAACATTGGAGAAAAGGTACAGCAGCGCGATACCCAGCACGATCTGCGGGATCATCAGGGGCGAGAGCATGAAGCTCTGCAGCAGCTCGCTGCCCTTAAAGCGCAGCCTGTGCAGGCTGTAGGAGGCCAGCGTTCCCAGAATCGTTGTGATGGGCGTGACCAGAACCAGCAGTATGAGCGAATTTCGAATCGCTTTCAGCCAGGCCTTTTTTGTAAAGATCACAACAAACCATTTCAGGGAAAAGCCGGTGGGAGGGAACTCCGGGAAATTGGAGGGGGAAAAGGCCGAAAAGATAATGACGATGATGGGCAGGGCCATAAAAATATAAACCAGAATACCGGCCGCCTTGCCGAACAGTCTTGAATATTCCGGGCGGGCGCGTCTTTTTTTATCCATAGACCTTGACCTCCCAGCGCTTCAGCAGCGCTTCCACCGGCAGAATGAAAATGAAGACGATCACAAGCAGGACGATGGAGAGGGCCGAGGCCAACCGGATATCGGAGACCTGCATGGCCTGCTGATAGATCATCAGGGGCAGCAGCGGCTGCATGCCGCCGCCCACGAGCAGCGGGGTGATATAGCTGCCGGCGGTCAGGGCGAAGACGATGATGCCGCCGCTGGCCATGCCGGGGATCGTCAGCGGCAGCGTAATTTTGAAGAAGGAACGGATGCGGCCCGCGCCGAGGCTCATGGACACGCGCTGCAAAGACGGGCTGATTTCTCCCATGCATGTGGCGATCGGCATCACCGCAAAGGGCAGCATGACCTGCACGTAGGCCAGAATAACGGCGTTCATGTTCCACAGCATGGACAGCGGGTGCTGGATCAGGCCGAGCTTTTCCAGTATCTGATTGAGGATGCCGTTCTGCGACAGCAGAACGATCCACGCGAAGGTCCGCACGACCACGCTGGTCAGCAGCGGCGAAACCAGCAGCACGTACAGGAGGGAGCGGACCGATTTGCTGGGGGCGCAGGTCAGCAGGTACGCCGCCGGATAGGCCAGCACCAGCGCGATGGCGGTCGTCAGGAGCGCGACCCCGACCGTCACCAGGATATCCTTCAGATACTTCCACTGGGTCAGGATGCCGACATAGCGGGACAGGGTATAGCCGGGCTCCAGCTGCAAATAGGTGTTCTGGTTTTGAAAGCTGATGACCAGCAGCAGCACGATCGGCAAAATCAGAAACAGCAGGAGAAATATAAGCACGGGCGTGAGCAGCACCCAGTTGAAAGCGCGTTTAGATTTCATGCGCCCGCCT
Organism: Sporobacter termitidis DSM 10068; assembly: GCF_900130065.1. GTDB lineage: Bacteria > Bacillota > Clostridia > Oscillospirales > Oscillospiraceae > Sporobacter > Sporobacter termitidis. The sequence continues at coordinate 23,553 of NZ_FQXV01000005.1, read as the reverse complement.
CCTGTTCCGCGATGGCCCGGAAGTCCCCGGGCTTCCACGCGATGTAAAAGCGGTCCCCGACCTTGGGCGGGACGGCGAAAAACGGGTCGGAGACGTCCAGAAACAGCCGGCCCTTTTTCCCGAAAGACGCGGTGATCTGCAGCGCGCTGCCCACATAGACGATGCTTTCCGCCGCGACGGCGACGGCGTCCGGCCGGGGCTCCAGAGAGATTTCAATGCGCTCAGGCCGGATCATGAAGAGCGCGTTTCCGACAGTCGAGAGAGGGCAGTTTTCCGGGGCGACCCGGATGGAAACGGGCTGCCCGTCAAAATCCGTCCAGTCGGAGGAAAGATATGTGTGCGTGGCCGGGTCGGCCAGCACGGCGTGCGTCATATTGACATTTCCGAGGAAGCCGGCCACGAAGCTGTTGGCGGGGGTCCGGTAGATTTCATAAGGGGTGCCGACCTGCTGCACCGTGCCGTTTTGCATGATGCCGATGCGGTCGGACATGCTCATGGCTTCCTCCTGGTCGTGCGTGACCATGATGGTCGTAATGCCTGTGCGCTGCTGAATGGCCCGCAGCTCCACCTGCATTTCCTTCCGCAGCTTCGCGTCCAGATTGCCCATGGGCTCATCCAGCATCAAAATGGAGGGGGAGTTGGCCAGCGCCCTGGCAATGGCCACGCGCTGCTGCTGGCCGCCGGAGAGCTGGTGGGGCATCCGGTCGCCGAGCCCGGACAGCTGCACCAGGTCCAGGCATTCCGCCACACGCCGCCGTATCTCATCCTTGCCGGCCTTTTTAATGCTCAGCCCATACGCGATGTTTTTAAAAACAGTCATGTGCGGGAACAGCGCATAGCTCTGAAAAACCATCCCGATATTGCGCTGATAGGACGGAAGGTGCAGAATCTCCCTGCCGTCCACCTCGACCGAGCCCTCCGTCGGATTCAAAAATCCGCCGATGATGTTCAGGAGCGTGGACTTCCCGCAGCCGCTGGGGCCGAGCAGCGAGAAAAACTCTCCGGACCGAATGGCGTAGCTGACGTCCTTCAGTACCGCGTCGTTTTCCTGATAACGGTGCGTTATATGCTTGATTTCAATACGGCTCATAATCTACCTCACTACGTCTCCCCGGCAAAATGCCTGAAAGACCCGCCCGCACAGAAGGGGCGGATCTTTCATTTTGTCTGCCGGCCTTGTTAAGAATCAGCCCAGCGCGTTCTGCCAGCGGGTGCTCCAATCGGAGAGATTGGGCGTAGCCACGGAGTAATCAATCCACTGGAGGGCGTTGTAATAAGACTCGCCCACATGGGCCTTTGCCAGGAATTTGTCGGAATAGGCGGTGTCCTTGCAGGCCATGCCGTAATAAGACAGTTCGGCATAGGCGCTCTGTACCTTGGCCGAGCACAGGTAATCGAGAAGCTTATAGGCGTTTGCCAGGTTGGGGGCGTTTTTGGGGATCGTCCAGCTGGCGATCGCCGCCACGGGGCCGTCCTCCGGATAGACAAAGCCGATATTCGGATCGGTTTCCTGCCAGGCAAAGGCGCGGCCGTCCCAGAAGGGCACCATCCAGACGTCGCCGCGCTGGATGAGCGTCTGCACGGCGCCGGCGCCGTCCGGATACGCGCTGACGTTGCTTTTGAGCGTGGACAGCTTGTTGAACGCGCCGTCAATGTTCTTGCCGTCCTCCGTCTGGCTCCAGAAGAACTGCAGACCGGCAGAGTAGGTCAGCGGCGAAATGGCCACGTGGCCGGCGTACTCGGAATTCCACAGATCCGCCCAGGACTTGGGAGGATTCTTCACCAGATCGGTCCTGTAGCAGATGCCCAGCTGGCCCATGGAGAAGCCCGCGGCATACAGCTTATCGTCCTTTGTGAAGCGCTGATTCACGGAATCGAATAAAAGGGAGAGGTTGGGCACATTGGATTCATCCAGATCCTGCAAAAGGTTTGCCTCGATCGCCTTCTGGATGGTGTCGGGCTGGAGAATGAGCAGGTCGTAGGGGACGTTCGTGCCGTTGGCAGCCTGGAGCTTCGTATACCATTCGGCGTCGGCGCCCGGGACGACCTCCACGTCGATGCCGGTCTCGGCGGCGAATTCGTCCAGCGCGGCCTTGTTGATGCTGGTTTCCCAGTCGCCGGAGTAGACGCCCACAACCAGGCTGTCCGTTTCCGGCAGGTCGCCGGCCGTGCCGGCGGAAGCCGTGGGACTTGCGCCCGCGCCGGCCGAAGCGGACGGACTGGCCGTGCCGGATGGGCCCGCCCCGCACGCCGCCAGCCCGACGAGAAACAGGGCCGCGATGGTCAGGACGAGCAGCTTTCTAACAATTGTCTTTTTCATTTGATTCCCTCCTGCTTTGATTTCATACAAAACATATATAATTAGTAAGAACTGTGTATAGCATAGTTCACGGCAGGAGATATGTCAAGAAAGAGCGGGGACGTAGTCTGAACGAAAAAAAACGCCATACGTTTACTAAACTGTGTATTTTAAATAGTTGCTTCAAAATGCGGCCGCTTCCGGCGCGGGAGAAGACTCCCGGACCAGCAGACGGCTTTCGCTCATCACATGGCTCACGCCGCTCACTTTATTCTGAATGATTCCCAAAAGCATCTGCACGCTCTGGGCGCTCATCTCCTCGTGGGGGATGTCCACCGTGGTCAGCGACGGCGTCATATAGCTGAGCGATTTGGGGTCGCCCATGCCCACGCAGACGACGCCCATATCCTCCGGAATCCGGATGCCGTGGCGGGTCAGGGAGAAGACCAGTCCTCTGGCGATGGCGTCGGAGTCGCAGAAAAGCGCCCGGGGGCGTCCGGACATTGCCGCCAGCCGTTCGCCCGCCTCAAATCCGCCGCTCTCGGAATTATCCGCCGTTATCCTGAATTTGGGCAGGAAATCAATGCCGTTGAGGGCGCACGTTTCGGTAAAGCCCTCGTTGCGCGTGCGGATGACGGGATAGCTGGGGATGGCGGAAACGATGCCGACCGTTTTGACCCCGCGCTCCGCCAGGTGCTCGGCGGCCTGCCGGCCCACGCCGTAATTGTCGATCTCGACGGTATTGCAGGTTTGCGACGGGCGGTTATAGAGGACAAAGGGAATGCCGATGCGGTTATTTTCAAGGTATTCCACGTCCTTGGCGTAGGGCGCGGCGATGATCGCCGCATGCATGGTGTGGTTATTCTGCAAGGGCAGCTTGTCGCTGAGCCGGTTTTTGATAAAAGGGGAGATGAGGGTGTTCAGCTCGATTTCATTTTCCGTCATCTGGCTGCGTATGCCGTTGAGCATGCGCAGAAGAAAATTTGAACTGTAATCCATCTCCACGTAAATACAAAGTGTGATGGCGTTGTCTGCCAGGCGCAGGTGCCTCGGCGCTTTTCTCAAAGAATAATGGAGCGCCGCCGCGGCGTCCATCACCGCCTTCTGCGTCACGGGCGGTATTCCGCGCTCCTGCGCGCGGTGGTTGAGCACAATGGATACGGTTGCCGGGGATACCTTTGCGAGTGTTGCCACGTCCCGAATATTTGCCATTTTGATAATCCTTTCCCGGTATGCCGCCGATCCGGACGGCATATTTTTGTTTACTAAATTTTATTAAATATCTACATAGGAGTCAACACACAGATATCGCCTTTTACATACAGGAACAAACTTGAAGGCGGGTCATTGACAGGGCTGTGAATCGATTTTATACTTTCTGCAAGCTGGCATATTGTCTGTTCCGTTATTTTTGCTGATTTCGAAATATATGGAATGGTCGTCCAAAAAAGGGAGGAGATTTCAAATTGGCATCGGAAATTCAATATCGACTGGGTATAGATATTGGCGGAACATTTACGGATTTTACGCTCGTCGACACGGAAAATAATACGGCTGTGGGCGTCAAAACCCCCACGGTCCCCCTGCATCCCGAGCACGGCATCCGCAACGGGCTGGAGCTGCTTATAAGGGACTGCGGACTGAAACCGGAGAAGCTCGACTACTTTGTCCACGGCATGACCATCGGCCTGAACGCGCTGCTCCAGCGCAAAGGTGCAAAGCTCGCGCTGTTTGTCACCGAGGGCTTTCGCGACATTTTAACCATGCAGAGGATGCGCCTGCCTGTGCCCTATGATTTCCGCTCCCGCCTGCCGGAGCCGCTGGTGCCGCGGAGCCTGGTGTTTGGCATACCGGAGCGCATCGGCGCCGACGGGGCCGAGCTGGTCCCGCTGGATATCAAGGCCCTGGACATGGCGGCGGAGGAAGCGCTCCGCGCGGGCGCCGAGGGCATCGCCCTGTGCTTTCTGCACAGCTATGAAAATCCCGACCATGAGAGGCAGGCGGCCGAGCGGCTCGCGCAAAAGCATCCCGGTCTGAAGCTTTGCCGGTCCAGCGCGCTGTGGCCGGAGATAAGGGAATATGAGCGGGCGTCCATCGCGGTCATCAATTTATATATCCAAAAAAATGTGGAGGCCTACTTTGAAAATTTAAAACAGGTTCTGGCGGAGGAGAACGTCGCCGTCCGGCCGTTTATCACGCAGTCAAACGGCGGCATTATGAATTTGGACTCAGCGGCGGCGGCGCCGGTCCGTACCCTGTTTTCCGGCCCGGCGGCCGGCGTGATCGGCGCGATTCACGAGGCCGGGCGCGCGGGTGAGGGCAATCTGCTGACCTTTGACATGGGCGGTACCAGCACCGATATCTCGGTGGTATTGAACGGCGAGCCAACCTACAGCCAGAGCGGCGAGCTGGCAGGCTTCCCCATCGTCATCCCCTCCATCGACATTGAGTCCATCGGCGCCGGCGGCGGCTCCATCGCCTGGATCGATAAGGGCGGCCTTTTGAAAGTCGGCCCGGAATCCGCCGGCTCCGACCCCGGCCCCGCCTGCTACGGAAAGAGCGCGCTGCCGACGCTGACCGACGCGTTTTTGCTCTGCGGCTATTTGAACGCGGCGCGTTTCGCCGCCGGCCGGCAGCCGCTGGATATCGGCAGAGCCAAAAGCGCCGTCCGTCCTCTGGCGGAGGTCTTCGGCAAGGAGGAACGCGTCCTGGCCGACCAGATGATCCAGATATCCGTCGCCAATATGTACGCCGAGCTGAGCAACATCATGGAGCGGAAGGGCTTTGATCCCCGGGAGCTCTCAGTGGTAGCTTACGGCGGCGGCGGGCCCGTCACCGCGAACTTCGTGGCGGAGGAGATCCACGCCAAAGACGTTTTCGTGCCCTTCCGGCCGGGGACACTTTGCGCGATGGGCGCGCTTTCGGCGGCCTTTGTGTATGACGCGGTCTTCCCCAATCGCGGCGGGGCTGCCTCCGTCGCGGCACTGAGAGAGCGGTTTTACAAGCTCCGGGAAGAAGCTGAGAAATGGCTCGAGAGCCAGAACGCCGGCGTGACGGACGGAATGCCCGCAGCCGTCCGATACCTTGCCGACGCCCGGTATCGCGGCCAGTCCTATGAGATACAGATCCAGATCACCGAGGACATGCTCTCGGGGGCAGACTGCTCCGCCATTGAGGAGGCGTTTCACAAGCAGCATCAGAGCCAGTACGGGCACTTTGAGCGGGATGCCGAGGTGGAGCTCGTGAACCTGCGGGCGCGGATTACGGCCCGCACGCCGGAGCTCCCGGCCATGGCCGTGGCGCCGGCGGAAACGCGCAGGGCCGCGCCCGGCGAGACCAGGGAGATATTTCTTAAGGGGAAAAGTTATAGCGCGGGTATTTTCAGCAGGGAAAGCCTGAAATCCGGCAATTTGATCGCCGGCCCGGCCATCGTCGAGCAGGACGACACAACGGTGCTGATCCTGCCGGGCTGGCACGGCGTCTGCGATGCCTTCGGCAATATCCGCATCGTGCGGGACGAGGAGGGGAATCAGTGATGAAAACAGAAGCGGCCGATTTGGAAATCATCCGCAATTATTTTTCCGCCATCTGCTGCGGCATGGGCTATGTCATCGAGCGGACCAGCTATTCCTCTTACGTGACGGAATCCGCCGATTACGCCACCGCGCTGGCAACGCCGGAAGGCGATTTTTTCGCCTATCCGAAAACGGCGGGCGTCACCAATTTCATGGGCCTTTCGCTGAACCGGGCCATTGCGGAATGCGGCGGCAACGGCGCGATGCGCCCGGGGGATATGATCATCACCAACGACCCCTACGCCACAAACGGCTTGTCGACGCACCTGCCCGACGTCCATGTCTTCAAGCCCATCTTTCATGAGGGACGGCTGATCTGCTATGCCTGGGCCTTTGTCCACACCGGGGATATCGGCGGCAGCGTTCCCTCCAGCCTGACGCCCGCCGCCACGGACATTCAAATGGAGGGCCTGCGCGTTCCTCCCGTCTGGCTGTATCGGGAAGGGCAGCCGAACCGGGACGTCCGGTCGATCCTGCTGGCCAGCAGCCGGATGCCCGCACTGCTCATGGGGGATATAAACTCCATGGTCTCGGCCGTCAACACGGCGGAGATAAAGCTTCGCGAGCTCATCGGCAAGTTCGGGGCGGATATGGTGATAAGCAGCGCCGCCGACCTGATGGAGCAGAGTGAGCGGCGCGCGCGGCAGATCATTGAAAAGATACCGGACGGCGCGTATCGTTTTGAGGATTATCTGGATGACGACCTGGAGAGCGACGTGCCGATCCGCATCGCGGTGGAGGTCCGGGTCAAAGGCTCGGACATTACCCTGGATTTCTCCAATTGCGACCCCCAGACGGCCACGGCCTTCAATCTCATCACAAACGGAAGCCATCATTCCTACCTCTATCAGGGACTGATCAACTATATCATCAGCGAGGACCCGTTTATCCCCGTCAACGGCGGCCTGACCTATCCCATCCGCATCGTGGCCCCTGAGGGGACCGTTGTCAACGCGCTCTACCCGGCGGCGGGCGGCATCCGCCACCCCGTTTCCATGCGGCTTTACAATGCCGTCCTGGGCGCGCTGGCGCAGGCGATTCCGGAGCATGTGCAGGCGGCCGGCGGCGGCCAGGCGGCCATCGTGGTCCTCTCTGTGCCCGACGAAACCCAGGGCGGCGCCTATAAAGCCAATGTGGTAGAGCCGATGGGCGGCGGCGGGGGCGGACAAATGGGCATGGACGGCGTCCACGGCATCGACCACGCCTCCGGTTTTCTCAAAAACACCCCGATCGAAAGCCTGGAAAAACGCACGAATATTTTGGTGCATCGTTACGAGCTCATTCCCGATTCCGCCGGAGCCGGCCTGTACCGGGGCGGCAGTGCCATACGCCTGGATTTTGAAATTTTAAAGGAGGGCTCTCTCGTGGGCGCGCGGGGCCAGGAGCGCCTCCGTTTCCAGCCCTGGGGCCTGTGTGGCGGTAAAGCCGGCGTGTCGGGCAGCGTCGTCATCAATCCCGACACGGCGCGCGCGCAAAAGCTCCCCAAAATAAAAATGCTCGCCCCGGAGAAGGGCGATATCGTCAGCTTCCGCTCTCCCGGGGGCGGCGGCTGGGGAGACCCCTTTCAGCGCCCGGCGGCGCTGGTGCTGGAGGACGTGTCGACGGGCCTGCTCTCCGTCCGTTCGGCCGAGGCGGACTACGGCGTGGCTGTCGTCAAAACCGGGAGCGGCTGCGCCGTTGACGAAGACAGGACGGCGGCGCTCCGCAAAAACGCCCCCGCGCGCCGCGACGTTTACGATCTGGGCGGTGCGCGGCAGGCTTACGAATCCGTCTGGACCAGGCAGGCCAGCGACGCGCTGGCGCAAAAGCTGCTGACCATACCCGTTTCCCGCCGGTCCCATTGCAAGCACCAGATTCATGAAGCCCTGCGGGAAAAGCACCGGCCGCTGACCGCCAGGGATATCGAAGACGCCTGGGCCTTAATTATTCAGAACGGAGAAGAGCGATGAGCGGTGAATTTGAAAAGCTGGAAGCGAAGATCGCGCTGGACGCGCCGATCACCAGGGACGAGTACAAGGCCGCGGTAAAGGGCGCGATACAGGCCCGGTCCGCCGTCACGTATTTTATATGGAAAACCCTGAAAGAGATGTACCCGGAGGCGGACGCCACCGCCGTACTGGTCCGGGCCTATGAAAAGTTCGGCGCCTATAGCGGCTCAAAATGGGGGGATATCAATAACGCGGCGGAGGCGCTGACCGCGCAGACCTCGAAAGGCGGATACCTGGCCTTTGAGCAGGAGTTCATCGCCTGCGGCGGCGACTACGCGCAGAAGGATTTTCACTGCTGCCCGCATATTGAGATGTTCCGGGAGCTGGGCGCCACGGACGAGGAAATCAAGATTCTGTGCCGGGACATTCTTTCCGCGGGAGACTACGGGAATATGCTTCCCCACGACGGCGTGCGGCTGGAATTCAAAAAGCAGATCGGCATGGGCGACGACCACTGCGAATACTGCGTTTACAAGTGCCGGTAGCGCCTTGGAGGAACCGGGATGGATCAGGAAATATATCGCGCCTATCTTGACATTTTAAAAGAGGAATTGATCCCGGCGATGGGCTGCACCGAGCCCGTTGCGGTCGCCTGCGCCGCGGCAAAAGGGCGGGAGCTTCTCGGCCTGCTGCCGGAGCGCTGCGAGATTTCCGTCAGCGGCAATATCCTCAAGAATGCCAAAAGCGTCATCGTCCCCAACACAGGCGGGCTGAAGGGGCTTGAGGCCGCCGTTGCCGCCGGTGTGGCGGCGGGGGACCCAGCCGCGTCCCTGGAGGTGCTTTCCGCGGTTTCAAAAGAACGCTTTCAGGAGATCGGGGACTATATGGAAAGGCATGAAATCCGGGTCCTGCTGGCGGAAACCGGCGAGAATTTCCATATCGATCTCCGGCTGTCTGCGGCCGGACACAGCGCCCGCGTGGTGGTCAGCCGCCGGCACACCAATATCATTCTGCTGGAAAAGGACGGCGAGCCGGTCTTCCAGGCGGAGGACGAGGCCGGCGGCGCCGACGGGGCCGCGGACCGGCGGGTCCTGAATATACGAGATATCGTTGCCTTTGCCGAGGCCGTTCGTATGTCGGATATCGAATCTATTATCGACAGGCAGGTGGCGTATAACACCGCCATTGCCCGAGAGGGCCTGACGGGCAATTGGGGGGCGCAGATAGGCAAAACCCTCCTGAGCCACTATGACGGTACCGACGTGGTTGTCCGCGCCAAGGCCGCCGCCGCGGCAGGCAGCGACGCCCGCATGAGCGGTTGCCAGCTGCCCGTGGTCATCGTTTCCGGCAGCGGGAACCAGGGGCTGGCCGCGTCGCTCCCCGTGATTGAATTCGCCGGGCATTTGGGGAACAGCCGTGAGGCGCTGTACCGCGCGCTCGTCGTCTCCAATCTGGTGACGATTTATCAAAAAGCAGGGATCGGCCGCCTTTCCGCCTTCTGCGGGGCCGTCTGCGCCGGGTGCGGCGCCGGCGCCGGCATCGCCTTTCTCCACGGCGGCAGATACGACGAAATTGCCCATACGATCGTCAACGCCCTGGCGGTCATTTCCGGCATGACCTGCGACGGCGCGAAGCCCTCCTGCGCCGCCAAGATCGCCGCCGCCGTGGACAACGGCATCTTTGGCTATAAGCTGTACCTGGCCGGCCATCAGTTCTATGCCGGAGACGGCATCGTCACCAAGGGCGTGGACAGCACGATAGAAAATGTGGCGCGCCTGGCCCGCGAGGGCATGCACAAGACCGACCGGGAAATTCTCAGCATCATGGTGGAAAATCGGCGTATTTAATTTAAGGCGGGCACCGTATAAAAAAGGCCCTGATTCGATAAGAATCAGGGCCTTTTTGCGCGACGGAATAAGCCGCCCGTTGGGCGCGTATTTGACAAGCTCTTAACCCTGGCGGGATTGGGAACTTTACATATCGGCGGTAAATTTAAAAATGTTGAAAATAAATCAAAACTTAAATAATAATTTTTTTCCGACAATCAGGGGGCATATGAAATATCGTTATATCTGGTTCGATTTGGGAATGACGCTTGTCGAAACCCCTATTGAAACGCTTTACCGGCAGGTCCTCAAGGCCTTTGACATCCATAGGGACGCGGCGGAAATCAGGCGGGCTGTTTACCTGACGGACAAGGAGTTCATGCGACGCTATCCGCACATCCTGGGGACGCAGCCCGCCCACTTCATGCCGTGGTACCTTGGAATCCTGAACTACAATCTGGGCGTCCGGCTGGACCTTGAGGAAAATTACCGCATCTTCGCGGACGCTCAAAGCCGCATGGGCCTCAAATGGCGCCCCGTTCCCGGAGCCCACGAGCTGCTGCGGCGGCTGAAGGGGCAGGGGGTGGGGCTCGGCCTGATCAGCAACTGGGATCACACCTGCCGGCGCGTCCTGGCGGATAACGGCCTCGACGCGCTGCTGGACGTGACGGTGGTCTCCTCGGAGGTGGGCATAGAAAAGCCGAATCCTGAAATCTTTCGGATGGCGCTGGAGACGGCGGGCGTCCGCGCGGAGGAAGCGATGTATGTGGGGGATAATTATTACGACGACGTCGTCGGCGCGGGCGGCGTGGGGATCAAATGCCTTTTGATCGCGCCCTACGGCCGGCTGGGGCTGGAAGAAATCAGCCACCGGGCCACGATACGCAGTATAGAGGAGGTCCGGGATTATCTTGAATAAGGACCAGCAGGCGGCAAAGGATATGGATTTAAGCGTTGAGTCGCTGCAGGAGAGGATCGACCGGGTCTTTGACCAGCTGACGCCCGCGCAGCAGAAGGCGACCATATATATCAGAAAAAAGTGGGAGCAGATCTGCTTCATGACGGCCCGGGAGGTCGGCCAGAAGGCCGAGGTGAGCGAGGCGACGATTCAGCGCATTGCCGTGTGCCTGGGCTTTGAAAGCTTCCGCGATATGAAGATGAAGATGAAGAACAGCCTGCTGAGAAACAGGGCCGTCGTCAACTTCAAGCTGAAAGGGGCGCATGAGCCCGGCAAGGCGGGCTGGCTGGACGAGCACGTCAGCGCCGAGGTCGGTAACATCGTGCAGACCTTTCGCCTGAACTCCAACGAGGTGCTTGAAAAGGGCGCCCGTATGCTGATCGGCGCCCAGCGCGTCTGGGTGATCGGGGACAGGATGGGCTCGGGGGCGTCCGCCTATCTTTGCTTTTCCTTAAACTACCTGATCGGTAAAACCGTGCAGCTCAATAAATCGAATTGTTACGAATACCTGTCCCTCATGAACGAAAACGACGCGCTGCTCATTATCGGCTTTCAGCGCTATTCCAAGAGCACGCTGCGCATTGCCGAGCTCGCCAAAAAGCGGGGCGTCAGGGTGCTCGTCTTCACGGACTGCGACCTTTCTCCCTTTGCCAAGCTTGCCGACGTGGCCTTTTTCGCCGTGACGGATTCGATCATCTTCCTGGATTCCTACAGCTCGGTGCTGTCCCTGGCGCAGGCGCTGATTTCCAAGCTCGTCAAGCTGGAGCAGCAGGCGGTCAGGCGCAATATCGAGAGCACCGAAGAGATCTACGGTCTGCTGAAAGAATAAAAAATAAGGACAAAATGGAATGACTTTAACGATTATCGGCTTTTACGGGGCGTATCCGCCGCCGAACGGCGCAACGTCCGGCTACCTGATCGAGGACGGAGACACAAAGGTTTTGCTGGACTGCGGCAGCGGCGTGCTGTCAAAGCTGCAGGAGCGCGTCGCGCTCAGCGCGCTGGACGGCGTGGTGCTGACGCACTATCATCCCGATCACTGCGCGGACCTGGGCTGCCTGCAGTATGCCGCAATGATTGACACGCAGCTGGGGCGGCGCGGCAAGGATTTTTCCGCCTGGGGGCCGGGAGAGCTGTCTCGGCTGACGTATGCGCCATACTGTAGGGGGTACAGCTACGAGGAGGCACCCGCCTTTAAAATCGGCTCCTTGACCTTCACGGTGTCGAGGAATATCCACGATGTAACCTGCTATGCCGTCAAGGTGGCCGACGCGCGGGGGGCGACGCTCGTATATTCCGGCGACACGGGCTATTCTCCGGCCCTAGCGGAATTTTCACACGGCGTGGATTGCCTGATCTGCGAAGCGTCTTTTTACAAGGAGCAGGCGGGCCGCGCCGCCCATCACCTGACGGCCGCGCAGGCCGGGCGCATTGCGGCCGCGGCGGAGGTCCGGCGGCTTGTTCTGACACACCTGCCTCACTTCGGTGAATTGGAGCAGTTAACTATACAGGCAGAAGAAGTTTACAACGGAAGCGTTGCTCTGGCAACGCAATGGATGAAAGTTAAATTGGAGAGATGAGCATGAAAACAAGAAAGGAAAGGAACATGAAAAATTTCAAAAGAATCATCGCCGTGGCGCTGGTGGGAATTTTGAGCCTCAGCGCCGGCTGCGCCGCCACGCAGAAGGAGGCGGCACCGGAGAACAGCGTCCCGCCGGTCACCGAGAGCGCGTCCCCAAGCGCCGCGCAAAGCACGCCGGCATCTGATGTGACTGTAAGGGTGGCGCTGGGCTCGGAGCCGGACAACCTGGACCCCATGCTCTCGGCCGCCACGGACACGGCCGCGGTCATGATGAACGTCTACGAGGGGCTGATGGGCTTTGACCAGAAGGGCGATTTTATTCCCGCCATCGCCCAGTCCTACACCGCCGCACCGGACGGGCTCAGTTACACCTTTACGCTCAAAAAGGGCGTCAAGTTCCACGACGGCAAGGACTGCACCGCCAAGGATGTCAAATATACATACGAGAAGCTGGCCGGGCTGACGGGCGAAAAGCCGCTCAACTCCACACTCAGCCAGGAGCTTGTCAAGGTCGAAACGCCGGACGACTACACCGTGGTACTGACGCTCAAGCAAAGGGACGCCGGCTTTATGAGCAAGACCATCCTCTCCATCGAGGAGGAGGGCTATGCCGACAACAGCACGAAGCCCATCGGCACCGGGCCGTATAAGTTTGTCGAGTATATCCAGGGGCAGAAGATCGTCCTTGAGAAGAACGAGAACTATTCCACCATCGCCGAGCGCAAGCCGACGATCGGCAAAGTGGAATTCGTGATCATGACCGATGAAAACGCCAAGCTGATGGCGCTCAAATCCGGCAATCTGGACATCGCCGGCGTCAGCGCGCCGAACGCCGCGGCGCTGGGTGACGATTTCAGCATCGTGCAGGGGCCCCAGAACATGGTGCAGGTCCTGGCGCTCAACAACGCCGTCAAGCCCCTGGACAACCTCAAGGTTCGGCAGGCCATCAACTACGCCGTCAATAAGGACGAGATCATCGGCGCCGTGGTCGACGGCAAGGGGACGAAGGTTGAATCCTTCCTCAGCCCGTCCATGGCGACCTATTACAACGACAATATCGCCGCCTATAAAACGGATATTGAAAAAGCCAAGAGCCTTCTCAAGGAGGCCGGCTACGAAAAGGGCTTTGACCTGACCATCACGGTGCCGTCCAATTACCAGACGCATATCGACACCGCGCAGGTGATCAAAGATCAGCTGGCGCAGGTGGGCATCAACGTCAACATCCAGCTGATCGAGTGGGCCCAGTGGCTCGACGGCGTTTACACCAAGCGCGACTATCAGTCCACCATCATCGGCCACAGCGGCAAGCTTGACCCCCAGGACTTTTTAAACCGCTTCACGAGCACCTACGACAAGAACTACTTCAACTTCACAAACCCCGATTACGACAAGCTGGTTACGGAGGCCGCCGCGACCACCGACATCAGCCAGCGCGCAGCGCTTTACAAGCAGTGCCAGCAGTTCCTCGTCGACCAGGCGGCGTCCGTGTTCATTCAGGACCCCCACATCATCTTCGCCGTTTCAAAGAAGCTGGACGGCCTGCAGATATACCCGGTGACCTTCTTCAACATGAGCGACATCCACGTCAAATCCTAGCCGGATGAGAACAGCAGCATATCTCATAAAAAAGCTCCTGTCGGCGTCCGTTACACTGGCGATCATATCGCTGCTGATCTTCGGCGTGTTTCAGCTCCTGCCCGGAAATCCCGCGACCATCATACTTGGAGTGGATGCAGATCCACTCCAAGTACAGGCTTTGTCGGAGGAGCTGGGGCTTGATGCGCCGCCGCTGCAGCGGTATGCCCGCTGGGTCGCCGGGCTGTTCAGCGGGGATCTGGGCCGGTCCGTCAGATACCAGGTGCCGGTGATCGAGCTGATAAGGCAAAGCCTGCCGGTGACGGCCTCCCTTGCCGCGCTGTCCCTGCTCGTCACCGTCGCTCTGTCCGTTCCCGTGTCCATTTACCTGGCGAAAAACAACAACAAAAAGCTTCCCACCTTTATATCGGCGCTGATGCAGGTCGGCATCGCGGTGCCGTCCTTCTGGCTGGCCATTCTGCTGGTCATGGTTTTTGCCGTCGTCCTCCGGTGGCTGCCGTCGGGCGACTTTGTCCCGTTTTCTCAAAGCGTGTCCGGCGCGCTCCGGTCGCTCATCCTTCCAGCGGCGGCGATCTCCATCGGGACGACGGCCGTCGTTATCCGCTATCTCAAAAACACCATGCTCGATCAGCTGAGCATGGATTATGTCCGGACGGCCCGCAGCAAGGGCCTGGGCAAAAACAAGGTCCTGTACAGGCACGTTTTGAAAAATGCCCTTCTGCCGGCCATCACGATGCTGGGGATGATCGCGGTGGACGTGCTGGGCGGGAGCATCATCGTTGAAAACGTCTTCAACCTGCCGGGGATCGGCAGGCTCATCATATCGGGCGTGGGCAACCGCGATTTCCCGCTTGTCCAGGGATTGGTATTCTATCTTGCATTGACCGTGGTGGTCGTCAATTTCGTCGTGGATCTGCTTTATGCGGCCGTCGATCCGCGCATCCGCCTCAAATGACGAAGAGAAAGCGCGGCCGCGCGTGAGGTTTCAACATGATTAAAAAAGCCGGGCGCAACACGAATTTCAAGGTGGGTGCCATACTGCTGTGCCTGTTTCTGATCCTCCTGATCCTGAGCCTTATCTGCACGCCGTACGACCCCAATAAAATGAACACCCAGGCAAAATTCCAGCCGCCGTCTTTCCAGCACCTTCTCGGCACGGATAATTTCGGCCGGGATATCTTCAGCCGGGTGATGAAGGGCGCGCAGACGGTCTGTTTCGTCGGCTTTACGTCGGTGGCCATCGGGCTTGCGGCGGGGTTTATACTGGGGGCGGTTTCCGGCTATCTCGGCGGCCCGGCGGACGAGGTGATCATGCGCCTGATGGACGCGCAGATGGCCTTCCCGGGCATCATACTGGCCCTTGTGCTCATCACCCTGATCGGTCCCGGCAGCGTGAGCACGGCTCTGGCGCTGGGCGTCACCGCTGTCCCGCGCTTTTGCCGGATCACCAGGGCGTGCTTTATGCAGATCAAGGAGCTGGATTACATCAAGGCCGCAAAATCCCGCGGCGCCTCCGTCCCAAGGCTGATCGCGTGCCATATTCTGCCCAACATGTTATCGCCCCTGATCGTCACGGCGACGCTCGCCTTTTCCACCGCCATCCTGGCCGAGGCCGGGCTGAGCTATCTGGGGCTCGGCATTCAGCCGCCCCAGCCCAGCTGGGGGAAGATGCTGTTCGAGGCCCAGGCCTATCTGCTGACAAATCCCTGGTACGCCTTTATACCGGGCTGCATGATCACGCTCACGGTGCTGGGCTTTAACCTCCTGGGAGACGGGCTGCGGGACCTGACGGACACAAAAACGCTGTGAGGACGGTGTCATGGAACAATTATTAGACATTCAGGGGCTGTCGGTCGAGGTTTTAAACGGCGGCCGATATTACAAGGCCGTCGAGCAGGTCGGCTTTCAGATCGGAAAAGGCGAGACGGTGGGCCTGGTGGGCGAATCCGGCTGCGGCAAAAGCCTGACCGCGCTGTCGATTATGGGGCTGCTGCCCGAAACGGCAAGGGCCGGGGGCCGCGTCCTTTTTCGGGGCCGGGACCTGCTTTCTTTAACCGAGGAAGAAAAATGCGTGTTCCGCGGCCGGGACATCTCCATCGTTTTTCAGGAGCCCATGACGGCGCTGAATCCACTGGTGCCGGTGGGCCGGCAGATCGCCGAGGCGTTTTTGCTGCACCATACCGGCAGCAGAGCCGAGGCCAGAGAGGCGGCAATCGGCATGATGCGTCAGGTGGGCCTGTCCCGCGCCCCGTCGCTTTACTGGGAATACCCCCATCAGCTTTCGGGGGGGATGAAGCAGCGCGTCGTCATCTGCATGGCGCTTATCAACCGTCCGGCGCTGCTGATTGCCGACGAGCCCACGACGGCGCTGGACGTGACGATCCAGTTTCAGATTCTGGAGCTCATCAGGCAGCTGAACCGCACGCTGTCCGCCACGGTGCTTTTCATTTCCCACGACCTGGGCGTGGTTAAGGAGGTGTGCTCCCGGCTTCTCGTCATGTACGCCGGCCTGATCGTCGAGGAGGGCGGGACGGAGGACGTCCTGCGTCATCCGATGCATCCTTATACAAGGCAGCTGCTGGCGTCCATCCCGACGGCGCAGAACAGAGGGCGGGACCTGTACAGCATCCCGGGCGCCGTCGCCCCTTTGGATAAAAGAAAGCCGGACGTCTGCCCGTTTTCCGACCGGTGCGCTCAGGCCTCCGCCGTCTGCTTTTCGGCGGCGCCGGCGCTCCGGGGGCTGAACGGGAGAAGGGTGCGCTGCTTTCTGGCGGGAGGTGAAGCTATTGAGCGCTGTTGAACCACTCCTTGAGCTGCGGGACCTGAGCAGGTATTACCGCGTCAAAAGCAAAAAGAATCCGTTCCTAAAACAGCAGATTAAGGCTGTCGACAGGCTGAGCCTGTCGATTTACCCGGGCGAGACCTTCGGCCTGGTGGGAGAGTCGGGCTGCGGAAAATCCACCGCCGGCCATGTGCTGGCGGGCATCCTTCCGCCCACCGCGGGGGAAATCCGTTACGGCGGCAAAAGCTTTTCCGCCATGAGCGGCAGGGAGAAAGCGGCGGCCCGCCGCGAGATCCAGATTGTCCTGCAGGACCCGAGCGCGTCGCTCAATCCCAAACGGAAGATCGGCTGGATCGTCGGGGAGCCCCTGCTGATAAACGCGGATTACAGCAAGCAGGCCCGGCAGAGGCTTGTGGCCGAAATGCTGGAAACGGTGGGGCTTGACGAGAGCTGCGCGTCCCGTTACCCTCATGAGCTGAGCGGTGGCCAGCGGCAGCGCGTCAATATCGCGGCGGCGCTGATGCTTGCTTCAAAGCTGCTCGTGGCCGACGAGGTGGTTTCCGCGCTGGACGTCTCCGTCCAGTCGCAAATCCTGAACCTGCTCAAAAAGCTGCAAAGAACGCGGCAACTCACATATCTGTTTATCTCCCACGATCTCAACGTCGTGCAGTACATGAGCGACAGGCTCGGCGTGATGTACCTGGGCCGTCTGGTGGAGTACGGCGCTGTGGACGATATATACGGCGACGCCCGGCACCCGTATACAAAGGCGCTGCTGTCAACCATGCCGTCGGTGGCCGACAGGGGCGTCGAGCGCATTATTCTGGAGGGCGAGGTGCCGAGCCTCCTCGCTCCGCCGTCAGGCTGCGCGTTCCACACAAGATGCCGTCAGGCCCGGGACCTCTGCCGTCAGACACCGCCGGAGATGCGGGAGATATGCCGGGGCCATTATGCCTGCTGCCATTTTGCCCTGGAGAACAAGGGGTGACATGATATGAAAATAGGCGTTATCTCCGATATTCACGTTGACAGGAACAAAGACTTTCCGGTTCTGGAGCGGCTGGCCGGGAAAATGGCGGAAAAGGCGCTGGACGGCCTTGTGATCGCCGGCGACATTTCCAACAACCAGCGCGTCACGCTGGATTTCATCGACCGTGTGACGGCCCTTTCGGGCAGGCCCGTCTATTTTGTGCCGGGGAACCACGACATGTGGCGGGATGAGAAAAACCCCGCCGGCACGGCGGAGCTTTACGAGCGCTATCGGGCGCACCCGGCCTGCCTGATCGGCAAAAGCGTGCCGCTGGCCGGCGGTTGGGTGCTTCTCGGGGACATCGGCTGGTACGATTATTCCTTCGGCAATAAAGGATATACGCAGGAAGAGTTCGAGAGAAAATCGATGCTTAACCGCACATGGCAGGACAGCGTTTTTATCGATTGGAAACAGCCGGACCCGCAGGTGCACCGGCGGATGCTGGACCGCCTGGAGCAGCAGCTTGCCGATACCGCGGGCAAGCAGCGCATCGCCGTCACGCATATGGTGACGGACGGGAGCTTTACCGTGCCGGAAAGCAGGGCGCCCTGGCCGTACTTCAATGCGTTTCTGGGAAGCGGGGAATACGGCGCCCTGTTTGAAAGCTCCGGCGTGCGCTACAGCATCATGGGGCATGTCCATTATCGGAAGCGGCTTGAGAAAAACGGGGTGGCCTATATCTGCTCCTGCCTAAATTATCATACCGAGTGGCGCGGCGGCGATTTTGAAAGAGAGCTGGACGAGGCCCTGACGGTCATCAGCCTGTAGCGTACACAGGCCCGCCGCCGACAGCCTGAAATGAGCAAATGCGTTTCCTGAACGGAAACGCATTTGCCCATTTAGGTAGGTAGAAGGAAAAAGGTAGCAGCAAGTTAGGAATTGGCTACACTATATAACGACAACCGAGAGAGACTTTTGCAACAAAAATTTTTAATTTTTGAACAATTTTTTTTCGTAACGCAGAGAAACCGGAGCGGCAGGGCAAAGAGGCTGCAATTATCCGGATCGTGCATCTGCTTTTATTATTGTCCTGCTTAGTCAAAATTTGAATTTATAGTGTTGACAACTTCAATTTATGAATTTATAATAAAACACGCACTCAGAAATTGAATTTATTTCGTGAATTCGTGCAGATTCTGATCGGCACTTTTCTGATTAGAATGGATACAGCCGCAATATCAAGGGTGAGACCAAATTAAATTATCCGGTTGCTTGACACATCTACTCAGCATGGCAAACGCTGTCGGTAGGATTTAGCAGTGTACTGCTAAAACAATAAGGAGGTAAATAAATGAAAAGGTCACTGGCAGTTATTCTCGCATTGGTATTAGTCTGCTCACTGTTTGCTTGCGCAAAGACTCCGGGGACGGACACGTCACCATCGTCTTCCGCCCCGGGAGCGCCGGTCCTGGCGGCGACGGCTTCCCCGTCCGCAGATTCTGACGCCGAGGGCACGCCGCAATATGGCGGCGTTATGAAAATCGTCTGCACGGCGGAAGGCGCCAACCCCATCGGCGTGCCGTGGCTTGTTTACGGCGTCGACCTGATACTGCTTGTGCCCACCTGCGAAACGCTTTTTATACAAAGCGCATCGGGCGACCTTGAGCCCGTCCTCGCCGAATCCTATAAAACCGACATTGACAACAAGCAGATCGTTATTGAGCTGCGGCAGGGCGTCAAATTTACCGACGGGTCCGACTGGAATGCCGACGTCGCCGTGTGGAACCTGCGAAACGATAAAAAAGCAAATATGGTAAGCACAGCCATTACGGATATTGTAAAGCTCGGCGATTATGAAATCGCGCTTAAATTTGACCAATATTCAAACGACATCGTATCAAGCCTGACAACGCACACAAACGCCGTGATCTCCAAGGAGTCGTATGAGAAAAACGGCGAAGCTTGGGCCAAGGATAACCCTGTGGGCACAGGCCCGTTCATCCTCAAGAAATATGTGCAGGGCGCCTCGATCGAATTTACTAAAAATCCGAACTACTGGCAGAAGGACAAGCCCTATCTGGACGGCATCGAATACCAGTTCATCAGAGACGCCATGACGCAAAATATTGCCATGCAGGCAGACGGCCAACAAAGCGTTGATGTTCTCGAGACCACAAGCGGCGAGCAGATTGAAACACTGCGCCAGTTGGGCTTTACGATAATTTCCGCGCCCATGGGTACAAACTGCCTGATACCCAGCAGCAAGGATCAGAGCTCCCCGCTGAGCAAGACGGAGGTCAGACAAGCCATTTCCTACGCGATCGACCGTGACTCCATCGTTGCGGCAAGGGGCTTCGGCGTCTGGACGTCCGGCGACCAGATGGTGGCGGACGCCTTCCCGGCGGGGCACCTCGACGATTCCTACAACTGCACCTACGATCTTGACAAGGCAAAGGAACTGATGAAGCAGGCCGGATATGAGAACGGCTTTTCAACGACCATTTACGCACAGCCGGGTATGACGGATAAAGATACCATTGTCGCCATCCAGAGCATGCTCAGCCAGATCGGTATCAAGGCGGAGCTGCAGTTCCCCGACAGCGGCGGCTATACGGCCATCCGAAAGGATTGGGACGGCCTTTTGGTGCAGCACGTGAGGGCCCTGCCGCAGATCGGCAGCACGTTCAACTTCTTCTTCGGCAAGACGCAAACGATTTATCCGAATTTGTGGGCGCCCGATGAAATGGAGACCCTCATCCAGGATTCGATGCATATTCAGGACAACGCCCAGCAGCTCCGGGATATGGCCGAGCTGACCGCGGACAATATGCTGGTTATCCCAGTTTACAATCAAATGGATACATGGGTTACCAAGCCGTACGTCAAGGGCGGCGAATTTACCAAATGGGACGCCGGTACCCAGTATCAGCCGGCAAACGCCTATTTCGCCAAGTGACGATTGCCATGAAGTTATGAGCTTCAGCTAACTGCGCATGGTTGAGGGGAAGATTTCAGACCTCCTTTATCTGCTTCCCCTCAACCGCCGTTTCATGGGAGCATCATTGTACAGGTACAAAGGAGAATACGATGCTGAGTTATATTGTTCGGCGATTATTGCATGCAATCGTCATTATTGTTTTAGTGAGCTTCTCCGTTTTCATTCTGGTCAGAGCGCTCCCCGGTGACCCGATCGATATGCTCGTCACGCAGAACGTGATGGTGACGCTGACGCCGGAGCAGGTCGAGCAGGTCCGGCATGAAAAAGGCCTGGACCGTCCGGTGCTGGTCCAGTACGCCGACTGGCTGAGCAAGGTGGTCCAGGGAGATTTCGGCCTGTCTATCATACACAGCTACGATATCGGCAAGGAGCTTGCCAGCAGGGTGACGGTGTCGCTCCTGCTGGGGCTGACGGCCTTTGTCATCAGCCTGCTCGTGG
This sequence comes from Sporobacter termitidis DSM 10068, assembly GCF_900130065.1. Classification (GTDB taxonomy): domain Bacteria; phylum Bacillota; class Clostridia; order Oscillospirales; family Oscillospiraceae; genus Sporobacter; species Sporobacter termitidis. Next base: position 2,598 of record NZ_FQXV01000005.1, on the reverse strand, counting down.
GACCTCTGCTGGGCGTGATCAGCGCGATACGGCGGGGAAAGTTTATCGACAATCTTGTCGCGGTGCTTGCGAATATCGGTATCACGGCGCCGCAGTTCTGGGTGGGTATTCTGTTCATCTTTTTGTTTGGGTTGAAGCTGAAGTGGCTCCCCAGCTACGGGTATACGCTGCCGTGGGACAATTTCGGCATGAGTGTCAGGCAGAGCATCATGCCCGTTGTCGTCATTGCGCTGGGGCCGATCGCCTCAACCGCCCGGCAGATGCGCTCCAGCGTCCTGGAAACGCTGGGCGAGGACTACATACGCACCGCCTGGGCCAAGGGTCTCAATGAGAAAAAGGTCATCCTGCGGCACGTGATAAAAAACTCGCTCATGCCGGTCATCACGCTGCAGGGCACCATGCTGCGGCTTATCGTCGGCAGTGCCGTCGTTGTTGAGACCGTTTTTGTCATTCCGGGCATGGGCAAGCTGATGGTCGATTCGATGCTGGCCAACGACTATCCCGTCGTCCAGGCGGTGACCCTGGTGATGACGCTGATCGTTGTCTTTTCCAGTCTGATCGTCGATTTGCTGTATGGCTGGATCGACCCGCGTATTCAATATGAATAGGGGGCCGGAGAATGAATATTGAACTTGAGAAGACGCCAGCCGCTGTGCCGGCGGAAAGCCAGAGTGAAGAACTTGACGTCGTCAGGGAAGAACTGCTTCCTCCGGTCAACGAATTTAAAAGATTTGTCAAGGTCTTTTTCAAGCGAAAGGTCGTTTTTGTCGGTTTTGTTTTGGTTGTTCTGATGCTTCTCATGGCGGTCTTCGCGGGCGTCATCGCGCCATATGGGCCGTATGACCAGGACCTGCACAACGTCCTGGCCGCGCCGGGCGGCGCGCATCTGCTGGGCACGGACGCCTTGGGGCGCGACCTGCTGAGCCGGATCATCTACGGCTCCCGCGTGGCGCTCTCCGTCGGCATCGTCACGGTTTTAGTATCGGCGGCCATCGGCACATTGATCGGACTGATCGCAGGCTATGCAGAGGGTGCTGTCCAGGCGATCATCATGCGCCTGACAGACGCCATGATGTCCATTCCGAACCTCATTTTTTCAATTATTATTGTAAGCATTCTGAAAGCCGGTGTCCCCGGCGTGGTGCTGGCCATCGCCTTCACGCTGCTGCCGGGGTATATCCGCCTGGTCAATGGCCAGGTACAGTCGCTCAAGCGGAACGACTATGTCCTGGCGGAGCGGTCGATGGGCGCCGGAAAAATTCGCATCCTGCTCCGGCACATTCTGCCCAACTGCCTGTCGCCGCTCATCGTCCAGATGACGATGATGATGGGCGTGGCGATCCTGCAGGAGGCGTCGCTGAGCTTTTTGGGGCTCGGCATCCTGCCGCCGACGGCGGCCTGGGGCAGCCTGTGCTTCGACGGCTATAAATATCTGCTGATGCGGCCGCTGCTGTCGCTGGTGCCGGGGCTTGCCATCATGATACTCGTCTTCGCTTTCAACATGGTCGGCGACGGCCTGCGCGACGCGCTGGACCCGAAGCTGCGCGGCACATCAATGAAATGACGGGAGGAGCGAATATGGAAAGACTGTTAACCGTCAGCGGGCTGACGACGGAGTTCAGGACGGAGCGCGGCATCGTCAAGGCCGTCAACAACGTGTCCTATCACGTGGACGAGGGCGAGATCATCGGCCTGGTGGGCGAGAGCGGCTGCGGGAAATCCGTCAGCCAGCTGTCCGTCATGCAGCTCGTTCCGAATCCGCCGGGGAAGATCGTGGCCGGCTCGGCCGAGTTCGAGGGCGAGGATATCTTAAAGCACGCCAGGAACAGCCGGGAGATGTGCGCCATCCGCGGGGGCAAGATATCCATGGTGTTCCAGGAGCCGATGACGTCCTTGAATCCGGCCATGACGATCGGCCGGCAGATGTCCGAGGTGATGATCGAGCACCTTGGTATCGACAGGAAGGAGGCGCGGGAGCGCAGCATCGACATGCTGCGGCAGGTGGGTATCCCCGACCCGTCAAAGCGGATCGACGATTATCCGCACCAGCTCTCGGGCGGGATGCGCCAGCGGGTCATGGTGGGCATGGCGATGCTGTGCCATCCGAAGCTGATCATCGCCGACGAGGCCACCACGGCCCTGGACGCGACGATCCAGGCGCAGCTGCTGGAGCTCCTTTACGAGATGGTGAACAAATACCACACGGCGCTGGTCATGGTGACGCATAACCTGGGCATCGTGGCGCGGTATGCCCACCGCATCAACGTCATGTACGCCGGGCGGATCGTGGAGTCCGGCACGGTGCGGGAGATCTGGGCCAACCCGCTGCATCCGTACACGGAGGGGCTTTTGAGCTGCGTGCCGAAGCTGGGAGAGCGGCTCGTGCCCATTAAGGGCATGCCGCCGTCGCTCATCAACCGCCCGGCCACGTGCCCGTTCCTGCCCAGATGCCGCCGCCGGACAAAGAGGTGCTTTACGGCGCCGGCGCATGAGCTTGAGCACGTGGAGGGGGAGCACTATGTGACGTGTCCGTCAAAGCTGGGAGGTGGGGAGAAATGAGCCCGGTGGAAAAAGGCAATATAGTGGACGTCGCTAACC
>NZ_FQXV01000035.1 GCF_900130065.1 Sporobacter termitidis DSM 10068 | reverse complement strand
AGCTCGGCGACGTTCCTGTCCGAATACAGGCTGTCCTGATATTCCCCGAAGACCGGTATGTTCTCCCTGAGTACTTTTCCTATTTTATCGACCGGAATCACGTTGAGAGTAACATATGACACAATCCCGCCCCCTAACTTCAATGGGGCGGGATTGCGTCGTTAATATTAATGTTCAACAACAGGATAAGTCATGGGGTCGAAACCGAGCAGGTTAAATCACCGGGGTCGCAAGCGTCCCCCGCGCAACACACATCAGCCCGCAATGCGGGCTGAAAGGCTGTCCCCATCGGGGGTCAAATTTTATGCAATGGGGTCGGACTAGGAGTTGTGCATTGCAAAAAATCGCATGTGTCAAGGGCTTGATAGGGGTCATGAGCGGCCCCTGAATTTTTGTGATGCTATTTATACAAAGTAATTTCTTTCCCCGTATTTGTATCAATAAAAAATTTCCTTTTGCCCTCCTGCATTAATGTCAATTCAGTCCCAACTGGCATGTCATAGATTGCAAGCACAGCCGGTTCAATCTCAATCACTGATTCATAAGCAAGAATACACCAATTATTTGAGTCCGCCAGATACTCTTCGCTATCTATTTCCGAAAGGAATCTCCAGCCGTTGTCTACACCTCTGGTGCTGTCCTCACGAACGCACCATTTTAATTTACCCTTTCCGTTGTATATATTTTTCGATACCAAACATGCCCCATAGCTTGAATTTATAGTAGCTGCCATTAGACATCAATCCCTTTCGCTTTATTTTAGGTATGCCAGTTGTCTTCATATAAGTGGCTTCTGTTTGTCCCTGGTAGTTCGGGCCTATAGTTTTGCGGATTTCGATACCATTTCAAAAATTCATCTAAGCTCAATTCACCATTCATATAGCTGGCATGAGTATCAGAATATTTTTGACCAGGTATATGTCCCATATCCCATTGACCATTCCGCGGTTTCGTTCGATCCCAGACAATTGTGGCACCAGAAGGATCTGTGACCGTATCAGTTTCAGGATTCGCATGAGCGTTCCAGACATCGTCTACTTGTGTGCGTCCATACTTTGGTCTGCCCGTGGAATAGGGTTTACCAGAGTACTCCCCCGCGCCCTCAGTGTACATTCTCAGATTGTACTTGTCCAATAACGCGGCTTCTTTATCTGTCAATGAGCTTGGTACGCCCTTGCTCATTGCAAACTCCCGGGCTGTCATGCCGGATTTTCTCGCTGCCTCCAGCTCATCCAGCATTTTGAGGTAAGCGTTGTAGGCATCATTCCCCGCGCCCTCAGCACTATTTTCAGCGCTCTTCTCCAGGCCTTTTACAGTCTCGTATGCCCTTTCCCAGTTTCCATTATATCCCTCACCCTTGTTGCTTGCAAGCCTTGGCCGGTATTCGGGTAGCTGGTTCCCTCCTTTGACACGGGCCCACTGGTCGAGGTATGCTCCGGCTGTCTCTGCGGCTTTTCCCCCGAGATAGCCGCCCAATGCCCCGAGACCGCCGCCGAGGGCGGTGTTC
>NZ_FQXV01000016.1 GCF_900130065.1 Sporobacter termitidis DSM 10068 | reverse complement strand
GTCATTCCCGCGAAGGCGGGAATCCACGTTCCCCCGTCCCTTTGCCCTGGGGCTCTGCCGCGCCGACAGAGCGGGCGAACACAGTTCGCCCCTACGACGACCAACCCCATGCCGTAGGGGCGAACTGCGCTCGCCTGCCTTTGTCCCGCGCCGCTATTACCCCGGTCACGCCGGATGAACCCCCGCCTTGCGACGCCCCAAAGTATCTTGCGATGCCTCAACGCCCTGTCATTCCCGCGAAGGCGGGAATCCACGTTCCCCCGTCCCTTTGCCCTGGGGCTCTGCCGCGCCGACAGGAGCGGGCGAACACAGTTCGCCCCTACGACGACCAACAATCCATATCGTAGGGACGGCCATTGGCCGTCCGTGTATGACTGTGTTCGCCGGCCTTATATCTCCTGCAGATATTTCTTGATGATCCTGAGCGCCTTGGCCGGGTCGGACTGGGCTAAGAGCCCGACGGCGAAGAGGATATAGCGGCTGTCCAGATAAAACCGCGGTGCCTTCGGCTTGAGGATATGGGGCGCGTCGCCCCTGTAGACGGCGCCGGCCAGGACGCGGCGCGGGTCGGCGGAAAACACCACGGGGCCCCCGGCGCCGATGACGGTTTTGACCTGCGTCAAATCCTTGCCGCGCTGGACCCAGAACTCACCGCTGGTGGTGACTACCAGCTTCACCGTGCCGGCATGCCGGTCCACCGCCGTTTTAACGGCCAGCTGCGAGAGCGTCAGCTGGCACTCCGTCAGGTCGGCGTCCTCCGGGATGCTGCGCGCGGACCGGAGCTTTTCGACCTTTGCCTCAAAGGCCGCTTTCCGGTCGTCGTACAAATCTTCAGCCTGCGCGGCGATGCCGGAGAGCGTGTCGAGATTGTGGAACAGTCCCAGGTCCCCCTCCACCGTCCGCTTGGCGTACGGCTCGGGGAGGCCGGCGACCGCCGCGCCTTCCTTTGTGGGGGCGCCCCGGGCCACGGAATAGACGTCCGTCGTCGCGCCGCCCACGTCCACCAGCAGGAGCTCCCCCAGGCCCGGCGCGCCGCGTGCCCCGTCGGCGATGAGCTTTGCCGCCTCCAGGACAGCCGACGGCGTCGGCATGGCAACGCCGCCGATCATCTCCCGGACGCGGCTGATGCCCTTGGCGTCCGTGATGCGGCTGATAAAGAGCTCCCGGATTTTCTCGTTGACAGGGTCCAGCGCCAGCCGGCCGAACTCCGGCATGACGTTTTTCGTATAGACGACGTTTTGGCGCGTCCCGGCGAAAAGCGCCTCGATCTCGTTCCGGGCCGACTTGTTACCCGCCACGATGACGTTTTTGACACCGTTTTGCAGCTCGGACAGCATGCGCGCGTTGTGGAGGATCGTCTTTTTGTTGCCGCCGTCGGTGCCGCCGGTGAGCAGCACGATGTCGGGCGCCAGCGCGGCCAGCTCTTCTTGTTCATCCCGTGTCATCTCGTAAGAAAACGTCCCGACGATTTTGGCCCCCGCGCCCAGTGCGGCCAGGCGCCCCGCCTCCGTCGTATACTCCGGCACCAGGCCGATGCAGACCATCCGGAGCCCTCCGGCGGCGCTGGAGCACGCCACGGCGCGCCGGATGTCCTCATCACCGACGGGCACCGTCTCCCCGAGCCTGTCAAGGGCCTCCCGGAGGCCCAGGGAGACATCCGTATCGACGGTGGACGGCGCCTGTACCCGCGCCAATAGCGCCTCTTTATCCAGATCAAAGGCCACCGCCTTTGTAAATGTGCTGCCGAAATCGATGAAAATGCGGATATCGCTCATACGAATGCCTCCTGTTGTGCCGAGGGAAAGGACGGAGGCGAACGCAGTTCGCCCCTACGGGTGCATCTCACGTAGGGGCGATTATCAATCGCCCGTCCTCACCGTCAACGCGGTCCACACATTGCAAGGCCGCATTTTCATGCGGCCTTGCCAATATCAGAGCGGCAAAACAGCGTCAAATTCTGCCTCTCTTTTTTAAGTCGCCGCAGAGGTCGCGGATGGACTGCTTCACGTCGGACTCCGGGGGATAGACCCTGTCGAAGCCCAGCTTTTTAAAGGTCGCCTCGTCTTCCTCGAAGACGCGGGTGCCCACGCCCAGGATGCCGCCGATGTACAGGAGGATATCGCCGATGCCGGCCTCCACGCACTTGTCGCGGAAGCCCTGCAGGTCCATCTCGGCCATGCCGTAGAGGGAGGTAATCAGCATGGCGTCGGCGTCCGTCTCCTGGGCGGCCTTGATGAATTCCTCTGCCGGCGTCTGCGCGCCCAGGGCCACGACGTTGAAGCCGTCCTCCTTCAACGCCTTGGAGATGATCTTTGTGCCGATGACGTGGGCGTCGACGCCGCAGGTGCCGGTGACGACGGTGGGGACGCGCCGCATCTCGATTTTTTCGTCCCGCGCGGCCGCGCCGCCCTTGTCGAAGGTGCCGATGATCTTGCCCTGGGACAGGCACCAGAAGTCGGCCATGGAGCCCTTGAAGCCCAGCCTTACGCCCTCGAATTTCTCGCGCTCCCTGATTTTTTCGTCGTTGTATTTCCGGACCTCCTCGGGAATCGGCAGATTGCCGTAGTCGATGTAGCGGCAGGCGCCCTCCAGGTCCCGGGCGCCCATGCACAGATCGCGCGGGTAGATGTTGATGGAAAAGGGCGAGTCCAGCACGCCCGCCTCAATGGCTTTGACGACGCCGACGGCCACGTCGCCCTCGCCCATCTCCAGGACCTTGTCGAGAATGGCGCTGACGGCAAGCTCCGTCATGCGCATCTCCTGGGCGATGGCCGGGGTGTCGGCCATAAACTTCTGCTGGCGGACGACGTTGAAGATCCAGCCCGCCGAGGCGTACGTCTGCATGTGGGACTCGATGCTGGGCACGCCCAGCGCCTCGTCGATGGTCTTCACCGAGCAGGCGGCGAGGTCCGTCATGGCCGCCTCCATCGCCACAAAGTTGATATACCCGAAGGCGTTGCCCAGGTCCTGGGGGAACGGGAACAGCGAGGACTGGTTGCCGATGACGCCGGGGATGATCGTATCTGTAAACCCGAACTTGTCGAGATATTTGCGGAAGAGCTTTTCGCAGATCCTGATCTCCGCCACGTCCTGGGCGATGTTGCCCTGGAAGTTCATGAGCGGCACGATGCTCTTTGTGCCCTGCCCGGCGGAAATAAGCGCCTCGATGATCTGCGTGGCGATATTGACGTACATGGGGATGACGCCGTTGGGCAGCCAGCCGTGGGTGTCGGTCGAGATGATAACGCCCTTTTCGGCGTACAGGCCGATGAGCCGGCCCAGATACTGCGCCGTCTCGATGCACTCCTCGGGCGTGGCCTTCTTGTCGTAGCCGCCGATCCAGCCGAAAAAGCTGTTGGGCATGGCCGTCATGCCGGAGGCAAAGGCGATCTCGCCCACAAAGCTGTTGGCCACCCGGGAGGAGCGCGGGTCAAACGCGCCCTCGCAGGACTCGACGACGCGGCGCGTCGTTTTGACGCCGTGGTTGATGATGGGGTAGCCGTTTATTTTGTTTTTTCCGGTCCTGATGCTCTCCTCGAGCCCGCGCTGGGCTTTGTCCAGCTGCAGGTTGCGGGTATAGGAATCGGTGGTGAAGGGGAACAGGCGCACGCCCACGGCGTTGAGCCCCTGGAGGAGCTTGATCTCGTCCTCCACGACGGGGACGCCGGAGCGCGGGAACAGCCCGATCTTGCCCTCCGCCTTGTATTTTGCCAGCGCCTTGGTGAAGTTTTTGCTGTCCGGCATTTTCTTGTGGTACTCTACCGCCTCGTCGATATCGACCTCCCTGCCGGTCGGCCACTGCGCCAGCTGCTCGGCGCGCATTTTGGCAAACGTCCTGTCCTCGATTTTCTGCTGCTTAACCCTGATCACGAATGTTCCCCCTCCGTTTATTTCGATATCTCGCAGGCGAGCCCGTAGGAGTCGATGATTGCTTTCGCTTTATTAAGCTCCTCCTGCGTCAGCTCGGGCACGTCCTCGAGCCGATATGTCATATCCACCATTCTGTACTTATTCGCCCCGTACCGGTGGTACGGCAGGAGATTCACGGGCGCGTCCCCCGCGGCGGCCTTCACGGTTTCCGCCAGGGCGCGCAGATTGTCTTCCGAATTGTTGTATCCGGGAATGAGCGGCACACGGATGACCATCGGCACGCCCTTTTTCACAACGCGGGCCAGATTGTCAAGGATCAGTTCGTTGGACTGGCCGCAATATTCCCTGTGCTTTGCCGGGTCGAGATGCTTGAGGTCGAAAAACACCAGGTCCGAATACTCGAGGATTTTACAGAGCGCCGCCGGATCGCCGAAGCCGCAGGTGTCGGCGTTGGTGTGGTAGCCCGCCTCCCGGCACCTCCTGAAAAGCGCCGCCACGAAATCCGCCTGCGCCAGAATCTCGCCGCCGGAGGCCGTGACGCCGCCGCCGGAGGCCTCGTAATAGTCGGCGTCCCTTTTGACGACCTTGAAAACCTCGTCCACCGTCATCTTTTTGCCGGAAACCTTCAGCGCCTCCGGCACGCAATGATGGACACATTCCTCACAGAGCGTGCAGGCGTCCCTGTCGATATGTACCCCGCCGCCGTCCAGCGTCACGGCGCCCGCCGGGCAGACCTGCACGCACGTCCCGCACCTTTTGCAGGAGGTATACCGATACGTGATCTCCGGCAGCCCGCGCTGGGATTCCGGGTTCGAGCACCACAGGCAGCTGAGCGGGCAGCCCTTCAAAAAAACAGTCGTTCGCACCCCGGGACCGTCGTCAATGCTGTACCGCTGGATATTGAAGACGATCCCCGTATTGTTTTCCATGCAGTTCTCCTTGAGTTGTGATAGATAAGCGCGCGCTCTTCATGTCCATTCCGGCCTTTTCTCATGCCGTCCAACCTTTTCTTATGCCATCCGGTTTTTCTTCATGTCATTCCCGCCTTTTCCTCATGTCATTCCCGCGAAGGCGGGAATCCACGTTCCCCGTCGGAAGGCCCTGGATTCCCGCCTTCGCGGGAATGACAACGAGGCGAGGAAGGCCGTCCGCTCGGAACCTCAGCGGCGCCGGGAAAGCACTCCTTCAGTCGGCTGCGCCGACAGCTCCCTCAAAGAGGGCGCCTTGGAACGCGGGGGCCCTCATCCGTCGCGGCTTTGCCGCGCCACCTTCCCCCAGGGGAAGGCTTGAGCGGAGGCAAGACTTCCCTTTGAACAGTGTGCGGGGCAAAGCCCCGCTGGGGTCATAGGGGGCGGAGCCCCCTATCATGGGGCATGGGGCGAAGCCCCATACCTCTTAAGGGCGGGTGGGCGGGAATTCTATACCATTTCATGCATCGTCCGCTGCACGATCTCGTTTTGCAGCTCGCGGGGCAGGTCGATGAAATAAGCGCTGTAGCCGCCGACGCGGACAAGGAGATTTTTGTGATTCTCCGGGCACTTCTGGGCGTCCAGCAGCTCCTCGCGGCTGTGGATGTTGAACTGGATGTGCCAGCCGCCCCGCTTCATAAAGGCTTTTATCAGCCAGGCCAGCTTCTGGAGCTTTTCGTCGGTGTTGAGGATGGTCTTCGAGAACTTCATATTCATCGCGTAGCCGACGAATTCCTTGGCATACGGGCCGTTGGTGGCGGAGTTGATGGCCGCCGTGGGGCCGTTTGTATCCATGCCGGGCATGACGGAGCACGCCGCGTCGTTCGTGGGAGAGCCGGAGAGCCTGCCGTTAGGCAGCGCGCCGATGGCCTTGCCGATGGAGATGTGCCCGGCGGCGGCGCCGATGAACAGCATCGGCTTTTTGCCGGTGATGGGGTCGATCCACCGCTGCATGATTTCGGGAACCCTGGTGGAGAGCTTGTCGTAAATCTCATCCACATACTCGTCGTCGTTGCCGTATTTGGGGGCGTTCAGGCACAGCTGGCGGAGCTCGTCGCAGCCCTCCCAGTTTTTGGCGCAGGCGTCCAGCAGCGTATCCATAGTGACCTTTTTGGTGTCGAAGACGAGCTTTTTGACGGCGGCCATGCTGTCGGCCATATCCACCATGCCGCGGCTGCCGAGCCAGGACGTCCTGCCCTCGGGATAGCGGGCGCCGCCCTCCTTGGGCGTGAGGCCCTCGCGGATGCAGTCCTCGTACTGCATGGCGCAGCGCAGGCCGCTCATGGGGCCGTCCGTGATCTCGGTGGCCAGGGAGAGCAGCTTCACCTTATGCAGGATCGGCACGAAATACTCCAGCTGCTTGAAGTACGCCTCCTCCAGCTGCTCGATGCCGGTAAACGTCCGCGGGTCGCCCGTGTGGGGGCCCAGCTGCTTTTTCGTCCGCGGGTCGTAGCCGTCGTTGAGGGCCAGCTCGAAGAGCTTTGTCTGGTTGATGTTGTGGCCGCCGCCCAGGTGCTCCATGCAGTCCAGGTGATAGCCCAGGCAGCCGGAGGCGTTCCAGTTGCAGGCGTCCTCTATGGGCACACCCCTGTCCAGGTAACGCTGGGTGCCCAGCCTGTCGTTCAAAAACGCCGGGTTGCCGCCGCCGAACTCGCGGTTGCAGCGCAGGGCGTGGATGACAAAATCCGGGTCCATGTCGGGGTTGTAGCGGACGTAGATGGCGGGCTCGGAGAGCTTGATCTGGGCCATGGCCTCCAGCACGAGCCAGGAAATCTCATTTGTCAGGTCCTCGCCCTTTTCGTTGACGCCGCAGAGGGTGATGTTCGGCAGGAGCGAGCCCGGGGCCGCCCGCTGCTCGCGGGGGATCGTGACGAGATTTTCGCACTCGCGGATTTTGAGCCACAGGGCGCCCAGGAGTTCGGCGGCTTCCTGCGCGGTGACCTTGCCGGCCTTTTTGTCCGCCTCGTAATATTTATAAAGGAGCTGATCGAGGCGGCCCACGGGAACCTCGGGCCGGTCGGAGCTCTCCTTCCAGCAGACGAGATGATACAGCCGCACGCACTGGACGGCCTCGAAGAAGTCCCGCGGCGGCTCGCCCGGGACGCGCTCGCAGGCCTCGGCGATGCGCAAAAGCTCGGCTCTGCGCTCGGGGCGATTTTCCGCCGCCGCCAGCTCCCGGGCCAGGTCCGCGTGGCGCTTTGCGTACTTGATAAACGCCTCGCAGGAGATGATGCAGGCCTCCAGGAGCCAGTACTTGCGCAAAAACTGGGCCGAGCCGTGGGAGTGGGCGTTGTCGCCCTCCGCCACCATCCGCGCCCGCTCCTTTTTGCACAGGTCGATGACGTAGTTGAGCCCGTGGTCGACGCATTTGACGGATACCTGGGCCACGCCCCCGCCGTAGGCGCTGTAGTTCTGGAAAAGGCCCCTGTCCATCTTGTAGCGGACGCCGCGGCCCTCAAAGATGCACGCTCTGTCGAACAGGAGGTCGAAGACGCCGGGGCCCAGGTCGTACTCCAGGGCGGCGTTGACGGTGGACACCCTGGGCATATGCTCCGCCCAGTATTCGGCGTCCTCCTTCAGGGCCGCAAGGTCCTCGGGGGCGATCTTGGTGGACTCAGTGTCGCTGGTTTTGCGGGCAAACCGGCCGGAGTTGCACATTTCAAGGATTTCGCGGGGCTTCATGGCGCACAGCGTGCCGTTGCCGCGGATGAACTTCGTCAGGGAGCCGACGATGAGCTCGCCGTCCCGGATGAGGAGCGGGCACTCCAAAAGCCGCTTTTCCAGCGCCTTGGCCCAGCGGATGTCCACGGGGAGCCCTTCCGTCTCCTGCCAGGATTTTGTAAAGAGCAGCGTGTCGTCCACATAGACCTGCGGCTCGGCCGCCTCCCACTCCGCCTTCAGCTTTAAAAGCCGCGGCGTGAGAACTTGTACGCTTTGTATTTCCCTGGGATCAACCTTTGTTGCTATTGCCATATAAAAAACCTGCCTTTCGCTATTAAGTAGGGGCGGACCTTGTGTCCGCCCTGTAGCATTGCTGCACGGCACATTTCTTGACATTTCCGACCCACATGCGGCGCATACGGGGGAACGGGCCGCCGAGGACGGCGGCCCCTACGGGACTGTGCCCCCGTCCCCGTAGGGGCGATTATCAATCGCCCGTCGCCAATCCAACTAATTCTCCTCCCAGGCGCGGGAGACGATGGACGCCACCAGCGCCTCCGTCGCGGGCACCGGGGACGTGCCCTGACCGAAGAGCCTGACGAGGCCCTCCTGCATCGTGACGACCATCGGCGGCACGACCTCCAGGAGGTCTGCCTTCGTAAAGCCGTTTTTCGCGCCGTAGTCCCGGAGGGCCGGCAGCTTCAGCCGCGTCATCAGCGCCCGGACCGTATCCCGGGCCGCCCGGCCGAGCGTCTCCGGCGCGGCGTCCTCCGGTACCGTTCCGCCGAGGGCGGCGGTGACGTCCCGCACCTTTTCCGGGACGGCCGGGGCGATGGTCTCCAGCACCTGCGGCAGGCAGGAGGCGCAGGCGTTCCCGTGGGGGACATGGAACCTGCCGCCCAGCACCTTGCCGATGTCGTGGGCCAGATGGCACAGGGGACCCGACATGGAGATGCCGCCCAGGGAGGACGCCAGCATCATGCCCTCCCGCGCCTCCAGATCGGCGCCGTTCTCAAAGGCCCGGACGAGGTACTTCCCCACGAGGATGAACGCCTTTTTGCCGGTGAGCGCGCAAAAGCTGTTGGAGAGATTCGAGGTATAGGACTCCACCGCGTGGCAGAGGGCGTCCATGCCGGTGGAGGCCGTGACAGCGGGCGGGAGGCCCAGCGTCAGCTCCGGGTCCACGATGCCGAGACTGACGGCGCAGCCGACGCCGGCGATGTTCGTTTTGATATTGTTTTTCGTATCGGTGATGACGCCGCCGGGGGTACACTCGCTGCCGGTGCCGGCCGTCGTCGGGATGACGATCAGAGGGACGGAGGGCTTTGTCACCACGCCCTCCCGCCCGAAGTATTTATTGATAGGGGGCGGATTCGTCTGCAGGAGCTTGGCGCCCTTGGCCGTGTCCAGCGAGCTGCCGCCGCCCACGCCGACGACGCCGTCCACCCTTTCGCGGACGCCGATGCCGCCCGCCTCCTCCACGGACCAGTCGGGCGGGTCGGCCTGGACGCCGTCATAGGTGACGGTTTCAATACCCGCGCCACCGATGATGTTAATGATCCTGTCGGCCACGCCGGAGCTTTTGATGCCCTTGTCGAAGACGACGAGGACCTTTTTGCAGCCGAATTCCTTGAGCTTTTCGCCCACGAGCCTCGAGGTGCCGGCACCGAAGAGCAGCGGGTTCGGGCTTGAGAATATGCTTTGCACGCCTTACACCTCCATGAGGGCGCGCAGCCTGAGCTGCGCGTCATAGGATTTGCCGAGAATGTCCGCGATGTCGTCCGGCGTGACGGGCCGGGGCGAGAAGAAAAAGTTCTGCGTGGCCATGATCGGCCTCACCGCCGACAAAAGCTCCGCCTTTGAGGCGACGTAGTCCGTGAGCCGGGGCAGCCCTGAGTTCTTCATGAGCTCAAAAATCGTCTCGGAGGCAATCCGCCCGATCTCCTCCGGCGCCGCGGCCTCCGGCACCGCGCCGCCGAGCGCTTCGGTAATTTTTTTCATCTTATCCGGCACCGCCGGGGCATAGAATTTGAATATCTCCGGCAGGCACGCGCTGACGGCCACACCGTGCGGCATACGGAACCTCATGCAGATGACGGCGCCGATATCGTGGGGGATATTGCAGAAGGGGCCGAGGATGGACATGGACGCCATGGTGGCGGCCAGCTGCAGCCCCTCCCGGGCCTTGAGGTCGCCGCCGTCCCGGACGGCCTCCGGCAGATTTTCGCCGATCAGCCGGATGGCCTCGAAGCCGAAAAGCTGCGAAAACTCGTTGGGCTGGTTGGACACCACGGCCTCCACGGCGTGACATAAGGCGTCAAAGGCGGTTGCCGCGGTTACCGCCGGCGGCAGTTCCAGCGTCAGCTCCGGGTCAATGATGCCGAGGGTGACGGGGCAGCCGAAATTCTCCTTGGTGTTTGCCGCCGTGTCGGCGCAGGCGCCGCCGGGCGTGACCTCGCTGCCCGTCCCCGCCGTCGTGGGGATGACGACGATGGGCTTGAGGCGGGACAGGTCGCCGGTGGGCGGCTGGCCGGGCCGGGCAAAATACCGGTTGATGGGCGGCGGATTGGACAGGAGCACGTCGATGCCCTTGCCGGTGTCGATTGAACTGCCGCCGCCGACCGCCACGACGCCGTCCACCTTTTCTCCGGCGGCGAGCGCGCCGCCCTCATTGATCGTCACGTCCGGCGAATCCGGCAGGACGCCGTCAAAAAGGACTGTCTCGATGCCCGCGGCCTGTATGTACCCGAGGATTTTGCCGGCGATGCCGGCTGCCTTGACGCCCGCGTCACAGACCACGACGACCTTTTTGCAGCCGAGCTTTTTAAGCTGCGCGCCGACGGCTTTGGACGATCCGCTGCCGTACAGGACGGGGTTTGGGCTGTTCCAGGTGCTGAACATGAAAAACCACCTCTGTCGTTAGATGTACAATAGACGGAACAAAATTATGGCGGAGTATTTACTTTTAGGCGCGCGCTGGATAAAATATAACAATAGAGACAAATTTTCCGGATTTTTAAGCCTGTTTTTATCAGAGCTTACAGACCTGCTTCAATAACATTTTAGAAAGCCCCCGTCAATAAGTCATCATTTGAAACAATGAAATCACGGATTTTATTTCGTAGGATATCACGGCTTATGTCAAATACCGCGCCGGTTTTGGTGAACAAGCGGGAGGAAAGCTATGCCAGTTACTGTCAAGGCCATCAGAGAGCAGGTCGGGGCGTTTCGTCCCGATTATATTTCGCCGGGGGGCGCGGACAACCAGATAGAGAAGATTCTGCCGCTCCGGCCCGATGCCGACACCGGGGCGGCGGGCACGCTCTACGTGGGGCTGGCCTCCCAGCTGCCGGCGCAGTGCCCGCAGAACGTCGTCTGCGTGGGGGACGCGCCGGTGCCGGAAGCGTTTAAAAAGCTGCAGTTTGTGAGCCTCACCGTCCTGCCGGCGGGGACGGACCCGGACGACGTCTACGCCTGCTTGTGCAACTTTATGCTGGAGGGCGACCGGGCGCTGTCCGCCGCGGCCAACCTCCTGTCGTCCCTGGCCAAGGCGCGGGGGCTGGAGAGCATCGTCGCCATCGCGTACAAGGCGCTGGGGAATCCGATCATCGTTTCGGACAAGAGCTGGAAGGCGCTGGCCATCGCCTCCGACGTCAAGGAGACGGACGACGTGGCCTGGAACGAGTTCATGACCACAGGGGCGCTGTCCCTGGAGGTCGTGTCCATGAACATCAAGGAGAAGCTGACCGACAGGATCGAGCAGAGCGAAACGCCGTTTTGGTGCAAAGAGGCCAACATGAAATACCCGCGGCTCTTCTGCCGGGTCGCCGTCGGCTCCCGGCCGGTGGCCACCGTCGCCGTCATCGAATACTACAGGCCCTTTGTCGAGCGGGATTACCTGATGCTGTCCATGCTGGCCAGCGCCATTTCGGCCGAGATGCAGAAAAACAAGTTCCTGCATTACACGCGCGGGCTGCTTTACGAGGAGTTCATCGTCGACCTCATCGAGGGCCGCGTCAAAAACCAGACCGTCATCGAAGAGAAAATCAAATCCTTGAACCTGGGGCTGAAACGGTTCATCCACGTGGTCACGATCGACATCAGGGCGTTCGACGTCACCTATTTCTCCATCCCTTATATGCGGGATTACCTGGAAAAAATGATCACCGGCAGCAAGGCTCTCATCTATAACGACAACATCACCATGGTCTCGAGCTACAACGGCGAGCGTGAGATTTTCGAGTCCGACGCCCTCAAGCTCCGGGATTTTCTGAAGGATTACAAGCTCCACGCCGGCGTGAGCCGCCCGTTTACAAAGCTCGACGCGCTCAAGGAGCACTATTGCCAGTCCCTCGAGGCGCTGGACCTGGGCACCCACATCGACAGCGAGATCACCGTCTACGCCTACGACGATTACGCCATCTACCACATCGCCAAGGCCTGCGCCGACGTGTCCGACCTCAAAAAGTTCTGCCATCCGAAGCTGGAATACCTCATGGAGTACGACACCGAGCACAAGACCTCCTTTACCGACAGCCTGTATACATATCTCAAGCACTCCCGCAACATCACCAACACCGCCAAGGCCCTGCACCTGCACCGCAACTCCATGATCTATCATCTCAAGCGCATCGAGGAAATCCTCAATTTCAGCCTGAGCGACAACGAGATGCTCCTGCACATCGAGCTCAGCTTCCGACTGATGGAATATGACAAAAAATTCAACCGAAAAATAATTAACTCCCCCCACCCCCTCGATTCCCCACGCGGCGGGCCGCGCGGGGGCCCCGGATGATTTAATCTGCCGGGCGGAAGTGAATTCCGCCGCGGCATAAATCTCGCTGCGCTCGATTTTACGCGCCAACCGGCGCGGCTCGCCGGCGCTCGCAAGGCGGCGTCCCATGCCCCGTCAGGGGCTCCGCCCCGGACCCCGTCGGGGGGCTACGTTCCTCAACCCCGTCGGGACTCCGCTTCGTAACCCGTGAGGCCCCGCCCCACCTCGTGTCATTCCCGCGAAGGCGGGAATCCACGTTCCCCAGCCGGGGTATGGATTCCCGCCTTCGCGGGAATGACATGGCCAAATCCGCAGCTGTTCGGCTGCACCGGCCGTGCCGGCGGGCTGATTTGTCCCTGCGGCGCGCATGGCAATTCGCTGCGGCGCTGTAGGGCAAGGGCTCTGCCCTTGCCGGACCCGCAGCGCGCGGCGCGGCACAAGAGCGGCGGGAGCAAGCCCCCGCCCTACGGCACCGCCTTTTTAATCTGTTATCAAAATCTGAGGAGGTTTTATTATGGAAGCATTGGAAGCGATCCTGAAACGGAAGAGCGTGCGGTCGTACAAGACGGCGCAGATTTCGGACAAGGACCTGGAAGCGATTTTGGAAGCCGGCAAAAGCGGACCGGGCGGCGGGGCGTATCACCTCTCCGTCATCCAGAAGCCGGAGCTTTTGAAGAAGATCAACGACGCGACAAAACAGGCCATGCTCGCCGGCGGCGGGTTTATGAAGGAGCGCGCCTCGCTCCCCGGCTATGAGCCGGTTTACGGCGCGCCGACGCTCATTCTCCTGTCGGCGGCCGACACCAACGGCATTGCCAACGCCTCTTGCTCGGCGGAGAACATGCTCGTGGCCGCCACGGCGCTGGGCCTCGGCTCCTGCTACCTGATGTCGGTCCGCGGCGCGTTTGCCGGGGAGGGCGGCGCGGCGCTCCTCAGGGAGTGCGGCGTGCCCGAGGGCAATACGGTCAACTGCGCGGTCATCGCCGGCTATCAGGATGGAGAAGCCTTCGCTTCCTCCGCGCCGAAGGTCCGGACGGTCAATTACGTAAAATAGCGGCGCGATCCCCGGGCACCCGCCCGGGGATCGCTTTTGCCGGCGCCGGAATGTATTCAAGGCATGGCCCGAAAACTGCAAAATTCCCCGCGCGGATGGCGCGGGGCGCGAAATTCTATCCATTTAGACGATTGACATTTATAGTATTCTACAATAAAATCAGTGTCAGGTTTTAACAGACACGGATTTTTACCGGTAGAAATCACGGGAGGAAAACAAAATGAGTACGCAAAGACCACTTGAAGGCATCAAGGTCATTGACATGAGCACCTTTATCGGCGCGCCCGCCTGCGCCCGCTTCTTTGCCGAATTCGGTGCGGAGGTCATCAAAATCGAACCGAAGGGCGGCGACGTCGTCCGTTTTAACGGCGTTTCCGAGGGCCGTCTCGGCACCCCGTACGAGAATACGACGTGGGATCTGGAAAACGCCCATAAGCTCGGTCTTGTCCTGGACCTGAAATCGCCCGAGGGCAGAGACATTCTCTTCAGGCTCCTGGAGAAAACCGATATTTTTATCACAAACTGGCGCCCCCAGGCGATCGCCAAGCTCGGACTGGACTATGAAAGCCTGAAGGACAAGTACCCCAGGCTCGTTTACGCCTCGTTCACCGGCTACGGCGAAACCGGCCCGGACTGCAACCTGCCCGGCTACGACTTTACGGCCTTCTGGGCGCGCAGCGGCCTCTTAGGCACGTCCTACCAGAAGGGCACGGAGCCCATCAACCTGGTCCCCGGCATCGGCGACCACACCACCGGCATGTTCCTGGCCGCCGGCATCATGGTGGCGCTCTTTAACGCCCAGAAAACCGGCAAGGGCGACAAGGTGGAGATCAACCTCCTCCACAGCGCCATCTGGACCCAGGGCATCGTCATCCAGGCGGCCCAATACAAGGACCTCGGCGCGAAATACCCCACCAGCCGCAAGGTTGCCGAGAATCCCTTCAACAACACCTACAAGACGAAGGACGGCCGCTTTATCCAGCTCTCCATGCCGCCGTTCGACATCTTCTATCCCACATTCATGCCGCTCATCGGGCACCCCGAGCTTGTGGGCAACCCGCGCTACACGATGAAGAGCATCACGGAAAACAAGCTCCACGGCGAGTTCATCGCCATCATCGAGGAAGCCTTTGCCCAGAAGACGGCCGCCGAGTGGGTCGAAATCCTCACCAAGGCCGACGTGCCCCACAGCGTCGCCCAGGTCTGGGAGGAAGTGCTGGAGGACGAGCAGGCGTGGGCGATCGGCGCGTTTGAAAACGTCAAGTACCTCACCGGCGAGCGCGCCATGGTCCGCCAGCCTGTCAGCATCAAGGGCGCTGAGAAGAAAAAGTACGCCCGCGGCCCCTTCCTTGGCGAGCACAGCGAGGAGATCATCAAGAGCCTCGGCTACACCGAGGAAGAGATGAAGGAGCTCCACGACAAGAAGATCTACTTCACCTGGGACGATCAGCGCGAGAAATTCGGCGGCAACCTGAAAGAAGAAACCAGCTATTAAGCTCAGCAAAAGAGGCCTTTGGATTGCTCCAAAGGCCTCTTTTTATTTGGCTCCTGTTTAACTCAATTGGACGGCAACGTATTCTCGGCGCTGTCGGCCGCGGCCTTTGCGGCGACGTAAGCCGCCGCGCGCTCAGCGTTTTCCTTGGCGTATCTGGCGGCGTCCGCGTCGGAGATGTGGTATCCGAAGAGCATGACCAGCATCGCGATGAAGCTCAGCGCCGCCGGAATGAGTGAAAACACGATCATAAAGTTACTGACGAAGTCGGGCGACGGCGCCATGCCCGCCGTGTAGCCGATCACCGCCAGGCCGAAGCTGCCCACGGCCCCGCCGACGATCAGGCCGATCTTGATCGGGAAGGTCATCATGCCCATGGCGACGGCGCGGTTGTCTTTACCGGTCTTATGGAAATGATATTCGCCGCAGTCCAGAACATAGTTTGCGCCGAAGCCCAAGTAGAAGTACCCGGCCAGGGAGGCGCAGCAGCCGATAATCACATAGGGGACCACGGAGTTCCGCGCGAAGAAGAAGATAAGGAGCTGGCCGATAACGCCGACGAGCAGCCCAATGACCATGGCCCGCTTTTTACCGAGCCTGACGCCGACCTTCGGGCCCACAATGGCGGCAAACAGCCCGAACACCGTCGAGATGGTCATGGAGACGGCCATCAGCATAAAGTTGCCGAGAACATAGATGAAATAATAGGCGGCAAGCGTCATGATGATAAAGGTACCCATGTAGCTGATGGAGTTTACCACCAGCAGAATAAGCAGCTGGCTGTTTGTCACGACGGATTTGACCATTTCCCTGACCGGGATGCTCGGGCCGACGCTGACTGTCGAGGCCCGCTCATACTTCAGGCAGGCCTTGGCCAGGAAATGGCATCCGAAAATGTATGGAATGGCGTAGATAACAGACACGATCATATAGCTGTAAGCACTGCCCACGACAGGCTGAAGGCCCGTGATCAACGGGACCGTTATAAGAGAGGAGAGAATACTCGCCGCCGCGACAAACTGCGTCCCCCTGAAGGCCAGCTTATTCCTGTTTTCCATTGACGCGCCGCCCATGACGGCCAGGATATTGAACTGGGATGTCTGGACAAAGTTCATGCTGCAGTTGACCATGCAGTAAGCGATAAAAGAGAGGACACAGCGGACGGCCATGGGCGTACCCGTGGTATTCGTGAACATTAGAATGACGCCGACACTGACGATCCAGCGGGTAGCCGTGATCCATTTGCTATACATTGTGCCTTTTTCCCGCGCGCGCTGGATGATGCCCCCCGACAGAATTCCGACCACCGTGTCGACGAGCCGGGCAACCAGGATGAGTGTCCCCATCAGGGCGGCGCTCATCATCAGATTATCCGTCAGGAAAACAGACATATAACCGAGAGGCATGACAACCACGAGACTATCGGTGAACATGTAGAACGCATAGTTAAAGATATCGGACCGCGACAACTTGTTCATGCTTTGACCTCCCCTAAATATTGATGCCCGGGCACGGACGGCATGCCCATCTGACGCCCGCCGCCGGCGGCATCTGATATGACAATATTCAGGACAGGTGAAAGATTATTATAAAAGTTTGAAATTTTTTACCAAATTTTTATTCAATTTGTATGGCGTTTTTCACATTCGCGGAGGCTGCGGGTGTACAGCCAATGGCCGGCCATATAGATGGCAAAGTAGATAGGCAGGGAATAATGGTGCTCCCAGCCGCCCGGCTCGTACATGCCGAGCCAGATGAAGACCGGCTCGACCACATAGGCGGCCATAAGGCCGAACACCACGCCCTTGAGCCAGGGGTTCACCCTGGACAAAAACTGATAGAACAGCATGGCCGTGACCGGCATGACCGTCAGGTCCCACGGCACATACTCGGGGAAATACGGCAGCAGCAGGGTGTTGTAGTTCCAGCCGCCCTGGGACACGCCCGCCACGTCCAGCAGCGCCGCCACGAGCATTGTAAACAGGCCGGCGTACAAAAGGCTGTGCGTCCTCTTCCTGTCGCGTACAATAAGCCATAAGACCCACGGCAGCACGGCCAGCGCCACGTCGAGCCACCAGTGCCATGTAAAAACGATCTTCTCTCTCCAGACCTTCTCCAGGTCGTCGTGCGCCTTGATGTACTGATCGATGATTTCATCGATTTTTCCAAGCAGCTCCTGATCAAATTTCATGACGATTCACCTCAACCATCTAAACAGCTTGCACAGTTCCTCAATATTTATGTGCATGGACACGGCGCGCGGCATATCCGCCACTTGACAAATCCGCTTTTTCCCCTTACCATAAACACACAATATGAAATCGCTGCGCTCGGCAGGGGACCCTGCCGAAGGAAGTCGGGTGAAAATCCCGCGCGGAGCCGCCGCTGTAAGAGTAACAGCCTCGTTTCAAGGGGGAAGCCCCGGTCACTGTGGTCATCATGGGAAGGCGAAACGACGGCCAGGACGCTCGAGCCAGAATACAGACGCTGCGATTTACATCTGAGCCGACGGGACTTTCGGCCGGGGTGATAAAAGCAGGTCTTTGCTTTTTCACGCTTCTCCGTCCCGGAGAGGCGTTTTGTTTTCTGCCGCAGGAGGTGCATTATGGCAGCAATTCCGAGATTTATGGTCGCCGCGCCGTCCAGCGGGGCGGGCAAAACCACCGTCACGCTGGCGCTCCTGTCGGCGCTTAAGAGGCGCGGCCTCGACCCCGTCAGCTTCAAGTGCGGCCCGGATTACATAGACCCCATGTTCCACCGCGCCGTGCTCGGCATCCCGAGCTATAACCTCGATTTGTTCTTCACGCCCGCCGAGACCGTGCGCGGGCTCTTTGCCGGGCACGCCGCCGGCCGCGGCGCCGCCGTCATCGAGGGCGTCATGGGCTATTACGACGGCTCCGGCACGGGCACCGAGGCCAGCAGCTACGCGCTCGCCGCCGCCACCGAGACGCCGGTGATCCTCGTCGTCTCCGCCCGCGGCGCGTTCCTCTCCATCGCCGCGACAATCAAGGGCTTTAAGGACTTCCGCAGCGACAGCCGCATCGCCGGCGTCATCCTGAACGATTGCTCAAAGCCGCTGTTTGACATGACGAAGGCCATGCTGGAGCGCGAAACGGGCCTGCCGGTGCTGGGCCATCTCCCCCGGCTGGAGGACTGCGCCATCGGCAGCCGCCACCTGGGGCTCGTCACCGCCCAGGAGATAGGCGATCTGCAGCAGAAGCTGGAAAAGCTCGGCGACGCGGCCGAAGCGGCCGTGGATATCGGCGCGCTCCTTGAAATCGCGGCCGCCGCGCCCTCTGTGGGCGGTTCTTTGCCGGAGGCCGGCATGCACCTCAATAGCAAGCCCCGCATCGCCGTGGCGCGGGACGAGGCTTTCTGCTTTTATTACGAGGACAACCTGAATCTCCTCACCCGGGCCGGCGCCGAGCTCGTCCCCTTCAGTCCGCTGCGGGACAGCGGGCTGCCCGACGGCGTTTCCGGTGTGTACCTGGGCGGCGGCTACCCCGAGCTCTACGCCGGGCAGCTGAGCCAGAACGCCGCCATGCTGGACAGCGTCCGCAGGGCCGTGTCGGGCGGCATGCCCGCCTTTGCCGAATGCGGCGGCTACCTCTATCTCCACGAGTCGCTGGAGGACGACAGCGGACAGGCTTTCCCCATGGCCGGCGTTATCGCCGGGCGGGGATTCAAGACATCGCGCCTGCAGCGCTTCGGCTACGTCACGCTGACGGCGCGGGAAGACACCATGCTGTGCGCCGCCGGGGCATCGGTCCCCGCCCACGAGTTCCACTACTGGGACTCCACCGTTACGGGCGGGCAGTGCACCGCGGCAAAGCCCAGGGGAAAATCCTGGCCCTGCGTCGTGGCTACCGAAACCCTCTTCGCCGGCTTCCCCCACCTTTACTTTTATGGCAACCCCACCTTCGCGGAAAATTTCGTTAAGGCCGCCGCCAGGTATGCGGAACGGGCGGTTTAGCGTGGGGGTTCCGCCTGCGGGCGGGGGGGACGTAAAAGCTCCGCAGGGTCACTTTTCTGCTCGTGCAGAAAAGTAACCAAAAGATACGCCAAAGGAGGAGGCTTTTTCTCCCCACACGGCAAGCCGCATGGGGGCCCCTGTTAATTTAATCTGCCGGGCGGAAATAAATTCCGCCTCGGCATAAATCTCGCTGGCACTCGATTTTACGCGCCGATACCGGCGCGGCTCGCTCACGCTCGCTCCGCCTCCTCCTTTGGAATCCTCCTCCCCGAAACCTAGGGGTCTGTGCGTGGGAGAATGGACTTTCGTTATCCTGTTACCAGCCTAAGCCTTAAAGGGCGAAGCCCCGTTTACCGGCCTTCGGCGGCCTGCCGCGGTGCGATTTTGTGGTGCAAATCACGTGGTAAACCGTAGGGGGCGATGCCCACATCGCCCCATCGGCTCTTACCCGTAACGGCACGCAATTCAATGACATCCTCGTAGGGCGGGACGACCCTGGCCCGCCGTCGGTCCTTATCCACGGCTCGACGCCGCGCCGACAGGAGCGGGCGAACACAGTTCGCCCCTACGAAGACAACAATCCATGCCATAGGGGCGAACTGTGTTCGCCTGCCTTTGTCTCGCGCCGCTATTACCCCGGTCACCCAGGATAAACCCCGCCCTGCGACGCCCAAAGTATCTTGCAATGCCCCAAAGCCTTGTCATTCCCGCGAAGGCGGGAATCCACGTTCCCCGTCCCTCTGTCTCCGGGCTCTGCCGCGCCGACAGGAACGGGCGAACACAGCTCGCCCCTGCGATGACAATCCATGCCGTAGGGACGAACTGTGTTCGCCGGGCGGGACGGGCGATTGATAATCGCCCCTACAGGCATCGGCAAGGTTTTGCACCTTGGGAATGTCTCCGATGCCATTCCGTTTCCCGCAGCACGACGGCGGAAACGAACGAAGCGCCAAGGGCCCCCGGCACGTCCGGCCCCCGCAATACACGCGGACACACCCCGTAGGGGCGATTATCAATCGCCCGTCCGCCCAGAGTTTGCAATATATCTATTAGATATATATCTTATAGATATATCACGCCATACCCTTCAGCCCTGTAACATTGCTGCACTGCGCATCGGGGAGGGCAGACACAAGGTCTGCCCCTACGGCGGGGAACGGCGGCCGCGCGCAGCGGGCGCAGGGGAACGCGACGCCGCCCTCGGCGTCCCACCGCGCCGCACTCCGGGGGACGGGTGGCCGGATCGACGGCGGGCCGGGTCGTCCCGCCCTACGGCGTGCGGTAAACTATAGCGTTTGCGCAGCCGCATCTTCCGTCCTGGGGCCTCGGACATGTCACCCAGCCCCGGCGCCAACAAGAACGGCGGGAGCAAGCCCCCGCCCTACCGTATATGTTCAAAGCAAAATACCAATCCCCGCCTCCGGCACGGGCGCAGCCCCGCAGCCGCACCTTCAATGGGTCATAGGGCGAAGCCCTATACCTCTATCGGGCGGGCGGGTGGGCATTATTCAATCATGGAGGAATCCCATGCTTTCACTGACGGCCTTGATTATCGGCTTCATACTGGACCTCATTATCGGCGACCCCATCGGGTGGCCGCATATCGTGCTGGGGTACGGCAGGCTGATTGCGTTTTTCGAGCGGGTGCTGCGCAAAAGCTTCCCGAAAACGCAGGGCGGCGCGCTGGCGGCGGGGGTCTGCCTTGTAATTATTATGAGTATCGTCTCGCTGGGCGCGGGTATCGGGGTGCTCGTCCTCTGCCAGATGGTGTCGGTCTATCTGCGCGTGGCGGTGGAAAGCATCCTCGTCTGGCAGTGCATCTCCCTCCGCTCCCTGAGCGTGGCGAGCATGACGGTGTATAAGCCGCTCAGGGAAGATAATCTGCCGGCGGCGCGGCGCGCCGTGGCGGAGATCGTGGGGCGCGACACGGAAAGCCTGGACGCGCAGGGCGTTACCCGCGCCGCGGTGGAGACCGTGGCGGAGAACACCGGCGACGGGATCATCGCCCCGCTGCTGTTCCTGGCCGTCGGCGGGGCGCCGCTGGGGCTGCTGTACAAGGCGCTCAACACCATGGACAGCATGGTGGGCTACAAAAACGACACGTACCTCTATTTCGGCCGGGCGGCGGCGAAGACCGACGACGCCGTCAACCTCCTTCCCGCCCGGCTGGCCGGGGTATTCATGGTCCTGGCGGCGTTTCTGTCGGGCTTTGACGGCAAAAATGCCTGGCGCATCTTTAAACGCGACCGGCTGAATCACAAAAGCCCCAACTCGGCCCATACGGAGGCCGCCTGCGCCGGGGCGCTGCACGTGAGGCTTGGCGGCGACAACTATTATTTCGGCCAGCTCGTGCGCAAGCCGACCATCGGCGACGACGACCGCCCGGTGGAGCCGGAGGACATCGGGCGGGTAAACCGGCTCCTCTACGCCACGGCGTTTCTCTTTTTTATTGTCTGTATGCTTGTTAAGGCGGTGATTATATGGCTCTGATACACGGCGGGGATATGGAAGGGTATATTCTCGAATACGGCAGTGAACCGCTGGATTTTTCGGCCAACTGCAACCCACTGGGCATCCCGGACGGCGTCCCCCCGGCCATCGCGGCGGCCGCGGCCGGCGCCGACCGGTACCCGGACCCGCTCTGCCGGCGTTTGCGCGCGGCGCTGTCCGAAAGGCTCGCCCTCCCGGACAGCTGCATTCTCTGCGGCAACGGCGCGGCCGACCTGATCTTCCGGCTGGCGCTGGCCGCCAAACCGAAAACGGCCCTCGTCACCGCGCCCACCTTTGCCGAATATGAGCTGGCGCTGGAGACGGCCGGCTGCCGCGTCCTCCGCCATGCGCTGGCCCCGGAGGCCGGCTTTGCCCTCACCGAGGCGCTTCTGGCGCGGATCACGCCGGGCCTCGACATGCTCTTTATCTGCAACCCCAACAACCCCACCGGCCTCACCGTGGCCCCCCCGCTGCTCCGCCGGATTCTGGCCGCCTGCGAGGACAGCGGTACGCTGCTTGTTGTGGACGAGTGCTTCAACGGCTTTCTGGACGAACCGGAAAAGCACACGCTCAGAGGCTGCCTCAAGGATGCCGATAAGCTCCTCATTCTGGACGCCTTTACGAAGCTTTACGGCATGGCGGGCGTCCGCCTCGGTTACTGCATGACGAAAAACCTGCCGCTCCTGGAGGCGATGAAGAACGCCGGGCAGCCCTGGGCGGTGTCGTCCCTGGCTCAGGCCGCGGGGCTGGCCGCCCTCCGGGAGGACGGCTACGTCGCCAGGGCCCGGGCGCTCGTCAAAACGGAGCGGGAATATCTCCTCCGGGAGCTGCGCCGCCTCGGCCTCGCGGCGCTCTCAGGCGAGGCCAATTATATCTTCTTTCGCGCCGATGTCCCGAGGCTGGCGGAAAACCTGCGGGCGCGGGGCATCCTCATCCGCGACTGCGGCAATTATGCCGGCCTCGCGTCCGGCTGCTGGCGCATCGCTGTCCGGCCCCACGGGGAAAATATAAAACTCATTGAAGCGCTGTCCGGCCTGCTCGGGCAGACCACAACGAAATAAGGTGAATCATATGGCAAAACCGATCATGGTCCAGGGCACGGCGTCCAGCGCCGGAAAAAGCCTCCTCTGCGCCGGGCTCTGCCGCGTTTTCGCGCAGGACGGCTACAAGGTCGCGCCGTTCAAAAGCCAGAACATGGCCCTCAACAGCTTTATCACCCACGAGGGACTGGAGATGGGCCGGGCGCAGGTGATGCAGGCGGAAGCCGCCAGCATCGAGCCGTCCGTTCTGATGAACCCCGTCCTTTTAAAGCCGACGAACGACATGGGCAGCCAGGTCATCGTCAGCGGCGAGGTGGCCGGCACGATGACGGCCGGGAATTACTACGAGTTCAAAAGCCGCCTCCGCCCGGTCATCACAAAATCCTACAACACGCTGGCCGCGCAAAACGACGTCGTCGTCCTGGAGGGCGCCGGCAGCCCGGCGGAGATCAACCTCAATCAGGACGACTTCGTCAACATGGGCATGGCGAAGATCGCCGACGCTCCCGTGCTGCTGGTGGGCGACATCGACAGGGGCGGCGTCTTCGCCAGTATTTACGGCACGGTCAAGCTGCTGAGCCCGGAGGAGCAGCAGCGCATCCGGGGCATCGTCATCAACAAGTTCCGGGGCGACGCGGCGCTTTTGAAGCCGGGCCTCAAGCAGCTGGAGGACCTGGTGGGCATCCCGGTGCTCGGCGTCGTCCCCTACCTGAATCTCGACCTGGACGACGAGGACAGCGTGACGGAGCGGTTCAGCCAGAAGGTCTCCGGCAAGCCGCTAGACATCGCCGTTATCCGCCTGCCCCGCATCTCGAATTTCACCGACTTCAACGCCCTGTCCCGGCTGGAACCCGTCGGGCTGCGGTATGTGACCCGCGCGGAGGAGCTGGGCGGCCCCGACCTGGTGATCCTGCCGGGCACGAAAAATACGATGGGCGACCTCAAATGGCTGCAGGACACGGGCCTCGCGGACGCCATTAAAAGCCTGGCCGGCGGCGGCACGCCCGTTATCGGCATCTGCGGCGGCTACCAGATGCTGGGCCGGACGCTCTCCGACCCCGACGGCGTGGAAGAGGGCGGCGATATGGCCGGCCTCGGCCTTTTGCCCGCGGACACGATTTTCGAGCCGAAAAAGGTCCGCACCCGCGTCACCGGCGCCGTCTGCCCGCTGGGAGGGTATTACGGCGGCCTGGCCGGCATTGGGGTGACCGGATACGAGATCCACATGGGCAGGACCGCTTTGAGCGGCGGCGCGGTCCCCTTCTGCGTTTTGTCGGACGGCCAGCCGGACGGGGCCGTGTATCAAAACGTCTTCGGCAGCTACCTGCACGGCCTGTTCGACGGCGCGCCCGGCGCCACGCTGGTCCGGCTGCTGCTGGAAAGCAAAGGGCTCAGCGTCGATTTTGACGCCGGCGTCAGCTTCGACGACTACAAAAACGCCCAATACGACCTTTTGGCCAGCGCCCTGCGGGAAAGCCTCGATTTCAAGAAAATCTACGAGATCATGGGGATAAGCAAATAAGACGTTCTTTAAAAAGCCTTCCCCTGGAGGCACATTGTCATTCCCGCGAAGGCGGGAATCCACGTCCCCCCGTCCCTCTGTCGGGGTGATGCCGCGCCGACAGGGACAGGCGAACACAGTTCGCCCCTACGCGACATATCTAACAGATATATATCTATTAGATATGCCGCAATCAAAGCACACAAGGGCCGCCATGCTGCATGGCGGCCCTCTTCGTTATCGGGATTCATGTACATTTATCGTACATTTAACAAAAACTGGCGGAAAGCCCTCCGTCCTGCCGATATAATAAAAAAAACACCTGCTTTACCGGCGGAAATCAAAACGGAGCGGAGGGTTTAATGATGTTTCCGGCAATTATCGGACACAGGGGCGTGCCGCATCTGGCCCCGGAAAACACGATGGCATCCTTTAAGCTGGCGCTGGAAAGCGGCGCCGACGGCCTCGAAACGGACGTCCAGATGACGAAGGACGGCGAGCTGGTGCTGATCCACGACGAACTGCTGGAGCGCACCACGGACGGGACGGGGCTCGTGGCAACGCATACGCTGGGAGAGCTCCGGGCGCTGGACGCGGGCGGCTGGTTTTCCCCGGAGTTCAAAGGCGAAAGAATCCCGACGCTGCGGGAGTTTCTGGAATTTGTCTCCGGCAGGGACCTCCTCGTCAACATCGAGATCAAAAGCGGGGTGGTGCTCTATCCGGGCATCGAGCAGGAGCTCATCGCCCTGCTGCGGGCGTACGGCGTGACCGAAAACGTCATCATCTCCAGCTTCAATCACTATTCCCTGGTCGCCTGCAAGGAAATCGACGGGGCCATAAAAACGGGCATCCTCTACATGTGCGGCATGGTGAATCCCTGGGTATACGCCAAAAGCATCGGGGCAGACGCGCTCCACCCGCTGTTTTATTCCGTCCGGAGCGAGACGATCGGCGGCATGAAGGACAGCGGCCTGCTTATCAACCCCTACACCGTGGACGCGCCCCGGGATATGCGGAACATGATCGGCCTGGGCGTTGACAGCATCATCACCAATTACTGCGACGTGCTGCGCCGGATAAAAGACGGGGACAAGGCCCTATGAAGCTCAATTACAAGAAAACGTTTATCCTCGGCTTCGGGTTTTTCGCCATCTCCCTCTGCGCCGCGCTGTACGACTCCTACGTTCCCATCTTTCTGAACAAGTTCATCGACAAGGTGTGGCTGATCGGTTTCCTCATGACGCTGGACAACTATATCGGCCTGTTCCTGCAGCCGGCGATCGGCGCCCTCAGCGACAGGACGAACACGAAATTCGGCAAAAGGATGCCGTTTATTCTGATCTGCATGCCGCTGGCGGCGGTTTTCGTCAGCCTGATACCCAACCACCGGGACCTCATATCCCTGATCGTCATCATCGTCCTGTATAACCTCATCATGGCCTCCTTCCGGTCCCCGACCATTGCCCTGATGCCCGATATCACGCCCGAGCCGCTGCGCAGCAAGGCAAACGGCGTGATCAACCTGATGGGCGGCGTCGGGTCCGTCATCGCCTTTCTTGTCGGCTCAAAGCTGTACGGCGCCAATCCGGCGTACCCCTACTACATGGCGGGGCTGCTCCTGCTCATCAGCCTTGTCGTCCTGTTCTTCAACATCAGGGAAAAACGCGATTCGCTGACCGTTGCCGCCCGGGAAAACGCGCCGGAGAAAATCAGCCTGCGGCAGATCTTTTCCGATAAAAAGAGCCTGACAAACGTGTTGATGCTGCTGCTGGCGATCTTTTTCTGGTTTGTGGCGTTCAATTCCGTTTCGACCTTTTTTACGCTCTACGGCAAAGAGTACCTGCACGTGGGCGAAGCGGCGGCCGCCAGCAAGCTGACGTACTTCTCGCTCTCCATGGTCGTGTTTGCGATTCCCGCCGGCATTATCGGCACGTGGATCGGAAAGAAGAAAACCATCGTCATCGGCATTTCCATCATCGTGGCCGTTTTTGCGGCGGTGTTCTTCACGAACAGCATCGACACCATCGGCTACCTCTTCATCGTCGGCGGGGCCGGCTGGGCCTTGATCAACATCAACTCCTACCCCTTCGTCGTCAGCATGGCGCGGCCGGAGAGCATCGGGACATACACGGGCCTGTACTACCTCTTTTCCTCCCTGGCCGCCATCGCCTCCCCGCCGCTGGCCGGCCTTTTGATCGACCGGCTGGGATACGGGGTCCTTTTCAAATATTCCGTCACCGGATTCATATTGGCCCTCGTCTGCATCCTGTTCGTCAAAGCCCCGGCGGCCAGCCGCGTGGAAGCGGCGGCGGAATCCCAGTCATAACGGCATTTTTTATGAGCGCGGCGGTATATTTTTATACCGCCGCGCAAACGTTTATGGTATACTCCAAATCGGAACAGGGCAACACTTTTTCCGAATCGAGATATTGGGAGGAAGGTCATTATGGCGGAAATTTATCTGGCCGGCGGCTGCTTCTGGGGCGCGGAAAAATATCTCGCGTCCATCCGCGGCGTCCTCGAAACCCAGGTCGGCTATGCCAACGGGAAAACGGAGAACCCAACCTACGAGGACGTCTGCCGCAGGGACACGGGCCACGCCGAAACGGTCCGGGTCGTCTACGACCCCGGCGTCCTGCCGCTTGATTTTCTCCTGTCGCTCTTTTATGAGGCGATCGACCCCACGTCCGTCAACCGGCAGGGGAACGACAGGGGCGTCCAGTACAGGACGGGCGTCTATTACGCCGATGAGGCCGACCTGCCCGTCATCCGGCGGTCAATCGACAAATTGCAGGAAAAGCGCGGCCGGCCGGTGGCCGTCGAGGTGCGGCCGCTGGAAAGCTTCTATCCCGCCGAGGAATATCACCAAAAATATTTGGACAAAAACCCCAGCGGCTACTGCCATATCGGGCCCGGCAAGTTCAAAAGGGCGGCGGAGGCCGTGGTCAGCCCGTCCGGCTACGCCGCCCCGGACAGGGAAACGCTCCGGGGCAGCCTGTCCCCCGTCCAGTTCGAGGTCACGCAGCACAGCGCCACCGAGCCGCCGTTCAAAAACGAGTTCTGGGATCAGTACAGGCCCGGCATCTATGTGGACGTGACGACCGGCGAGCCGCTCTTTTCCTCCACGGACAAGTTCGAGTCCGGCTGCGGCTGGCCGAGCTTTTCAAAGCCCATCGACCCGGACGTGGTCCGCGAAAAAAGCGACGAGACCCACGGCATGGTCCGCACCGAGGTCCGAAGCCGCGCCGGCGACGCGCACTTGGGCCACGTTTTCCCCGACGGCCCCCGTGACAAAGGCGGCCTCCGCTACTGCATCAACAGCGCCTCGCTGCGCTTTATTCCGAGGGAAGACATGGCGCGCGAGGGGTACGGGTATCTGGTCGATTTGGTGGAATAAATATGCGCCTCCCGTTGCCTCCCTCGGACGAGGGAGGTGGCATTTGCGCAGCAAATGACGGAAGGAGAGATACACCGCACTCATGGTACGCGTTATCCCTCCCTTTCGCCGGAGGGCGACGGGAGCACAGCGCCGAAAGGCGTGCCCCGGGCGCGCGGCAAGGCGCCCTCCTTCAGTCGCCTGCGGGCGACAGCTCCCTCGTCTGAGGGAGCCGGGGAAAGACGCCATTCTCCTCTTTTGCGTAGGGCGCGGCATCCTTGACGCACCTTTCCGCGGGAGGCTCCCATATCATAGGAACGGGCGGGCATAAAGCCCGCCCAATGTTTTCTCATTGAACTTCGTAGGGGGCGATGCCCACATCGCCCCGTTGATCTTTTCAGCAAATAAAACACCACGAGCCGTCTTACCTGTAAGCCTAAGTCTTGTCTTTACGCCTCCGCTTCCTCCAGCTCCTGCAGGAGCTCGGCGGCGGAAGCGTCGCTGGGCATGCGCCAGTCGCCGCGGGGGGACAGGCAGACGGAACCGACCTTGACGCCGTCCGGCAGACAGGAGCGCTTGAACTGCTGGGAGAAAAACCGCCTGTAAAAGTTGTTAAGCCACTTTTTGATGGTTTCCGGCTCATATTTACCGTCGAAGGCGATGGACGCCAGCTTTAAAATCTTCGCCGGGGCGAAGCCGTTGCGCAGGAAATGGTACAGGTAAAAGTCGTGCAGCTCATAGGGGCCAACCACGTCCTCCGTCTTCTGGGCGATCTGGCCCTCGTCGTCGGCGGGCAGCAGCTCGGGGCTGATGGGCGTTTCCAGAATATCGTAAAGCGCCGCGGAGACGGCCTTGTTTTCCGCCGTTTCGGCGTACCAGGACACCAGATGCTTCACCAGCGACTTCGGCACGCCGCAGTTGACGCCGTAATGGCTCATGTGGTCCCCGTTGTAGGTGCACCAGCCCAGGGCCAGCTCGGACAGGTCGCCCGTGCCGATGACGAGGCCGCCCTCCTGGTTGGCCACGTCCATGAGAATCTGCGTCCGCTCCCGGGCCTGGACGTTTTCAAAGGTGACGTCGTAAACGTCCGGCGCGTGGCCGATATCCCGGTAATGCAGGAGGCTGGCTTCCTTTATGGAGATTTCCCGCTTTGTCACGCCCAGCTCACGCATCAGGGTCAGCGCGTTTTGATAGGTGCGGTCCGTGGTGCCGAGCCCCGGCATGGTGACGCCGATGATGCTCTCCGGCGGCAGCTTCAACGCCCGGACGGCCTCGCTCGTCACCAGCAGCGCCAGCGTGGAGTCCAGGCCGCCGGACAGGCCAATGACGGCTTTTTTGATCCCCGTTTTCCGCATCCGCTCCAAAAGGCCCACGGACTGGAGCTTGAAGATTTCCCGGCAGCGGCCGAACTTCTCGTCCCTGTCCCGGGGGATGAACGGCTGCGGGTCGACTTTGAAGCTCTCCCTGACGTCGCCGCCGTCCTTCATGTCAAACGCGACGGTGCGGTAATCGCCCGTCTCCGCCCTGCCCATGAAGGTGTTGAATTTCCGCCGGTCGCTCATGAGCTTTTCGATATCCATGTCCGCGAAAATATATGTTGATTCCTCCGTATAAGAGGATTCCCTGACGATGCTGTCATTCACGGCGATCAGCGCGTGGCCGTTGAACACGACGTCCGTGGTGGACTCGCCCTGCCCGGCCGAGCAGTAGACGTAGCCGGCGTAGCAGCGGGCCGATTGCTGCCGGACGAGCTCGCGGCGGTAGTCCGACTTCGTCACCGTCTCATTGCTGGCCGACAGGTTGAGGAGCAGATTGGCCCCGAAGAGGGCGTGGCGGGAGCTGGGCGGGATCGGCATCCACAGGTCCTCGCAAATTTCCAGGCCCACGATCAGCGCCGAATTCACGTTTTTAAACAGGATATTCTCGCCAAAGGGCACGTCGGCGCCGCACAGCCGCACCGTATCGCTCACCCGGTTCACCGAGGAGGCGAACCAGCGCTTTTCATAAAACTCGTTGTAGTTCGGGATAAACGTCTTGGGGACGGCGCCCAGGATTTTTCCGGCGTGGAGGACGACGGCGCAGTTGAACAGCTGATTGTCTGCCTCCACGGGCATGCCGACGGCGACGAGCATGTCGACATCCGCCGTCTCGTCCAATATCGTCCGCAGCGCCGCCGCGGCGCCGTTCAGCAGGCTCCGCTGATGAAAAAGGTCCGAGCAGGTATAGCCCGTCACGGAGAGCTCCGGAAACGCCATGACCTTGATATGCTCCTCCGCGCCTTTTTTGACGAGGCCGACGATCTCCCGCGCGTTGTGCGCCGCGTTTCCGACCGTGACCCGCGGCACGGCCGCCGCGACCCTCAAGTATCCGTACTTCTCCAATATCATAAGTGACCTCCGGCTTTTTGCGGTTTTTTATATTATATCACGTCCGGCGGCATTATGTCAGCATGGCAGTTTTGACACAAAAGAATGCGTAGGGCGGGACGACCCGGCCCGCCGCTCCTGTCGGCGCGGCAGAGCCCCGAGGCAAGAGGGACGGGGGAACGTGGATTCCCGCCTTCGCGGGAATGACAGGGCTTTGGGGGCATTGCAAGATACTTTGGGGCATCGCAAGGGGGGTTCCATCCGGCGTGACCGGGGTAATAGCGGCGCGGGACAAAGGCGGGCGAACTGTGTTCGCCCGCTCCTGCCGGCGCGGCAAGCCCGAGGCAAGAGGGACGGGGGAACGTGGATTCCCGCCTTCGCGGGAATGACAGGGCTTTGGGGCATTGCAATATACTTTGGGCATCGCAAGGCGGGGGTTCATCCGGCGTGACCGGGGTAATAGCGGCGCGGGGCAAAGGCGGGCGAACTGTGTTCGCCCGCTCCTGTCGGCGCGGCAAAGCAGAAAAATGGGGCGGATGTGGAATCCGCCCCGACGTATGTATGCACAGCCTGTGATTTTACTCTTCGCTCGTCATCAGCGCCAACGTCAGGTCGGCGGCGCGGAGGAGCTCCTCCACGGTGGTGTACTCGTCCAGGGCGTGAACGCGGTTCATGGCGTTGGCGAGGACGATGCCGCGGATGCCCTGTTGGGCGATGACGTTCTGGTCGCTGCCGCCGAAGGTCCTGACGAGGGACACCGGCAGCTGCAGGGCGTTGCAGGCGCTTTCAAACCGCTTGACGACAGGGTGGTCCACCGGCGTCTCGTAGGCCACGGAGGCCGTCTCCAGCTGGAAGTCCACGGTGGCGCGGATGGCGCTGGCCGACAGCTCGAACTGCTTTCGCACAAGCTCCGCCTGCTTTTTGGCCTTTTCGTGGTTTAAGCTGCGCACCTCGCCGCGGACGACGCATTTGTCCGGGATGATGTTCGTCCCCAGGCCGCCGGTGATCGTCCCGATATTGAGGGAGGTCTCTTCGTCCAGCCGGCCCATGGGCAGCATGGCGATGGCGTCGGCGGCCGCCGAGATGGCGTGAATACCCTTCTGGGGCGCGAAGCCCGCGTGGGACGCCTTGCCGTGGATGGTGATCGTGAAGGACAGGATGCTGGGCGCGGCATAAGCCGCCGTCCCGACGGGGCCGGACAGGTCCAGCACATAGGCCTCCTCCGCCATGACCTTGGCGAAATCAAAGGCCCCGCTGCCCTTTGTGTACACCTCCTCGGCCACGGTGAACAGGACCTCGACGGGCCGATGGGGCAGATTCTTTTCCTTGATAACCGTCAGCGCCTCCAGAATGGCCGCGACGCCGGACATGTCGTCGGCCCCCAGGACGGTCTTGCCGCCGCTCCTGATAACGCCGTCCGCGCCGAGAACGGCCTCTTTCCCCCGGGACGGCTCCACCGTGTCCATATGGGCGCAGAACAGCAGCGGCTTTTTGTCCTGGTCCCCCTTGAGAAAGCCGTAAATATTGCCGCAGCTGCCGCCGATCGTGTCGCCGGTGCCGTCCTCGATCACCAGAAGGCCGAGGGCCTGCAGCCTGTTCTTGACGTAGTCGCCCAGCTGCCTCTCGCCGTAGGAGGGGCTGTCGATGGCGACAAGCTTTGTGAATTCGTCGATGATACGCACCTGATTCGTACCCATCCTGCACCTCAGCCGCCGCTGTGGCGGCTGCCGCCGTAAAGCCGCGGCCCGCCGAATAAAAAAGCAAAAACACTTACTTTTATTGATTTAAAATGATATCATAGATATATTAATAATTACAGCAAATTTTTGTCGAGAAAAGGTGAAATCATGGATATTTTTGAGATCAGAACGGAGAAGTCGCCCGCCGCCGTGGGGCCGTATTCCCAGGCGGTCAGGGCCGGGGACTTTATCTACGCGTCGGGCCAGATCCCGCTTGACCCCGCAAGCGGCGCCGTCGTGCCGGGCGACGTGGCGGCCCAGGCCGCCCAGGCCCTCAAAAACCTGGAGGCCGTGCTGGAAGCGGCCGGCACCGGGCTTGACCGGGTGGTCAAGACGACGGTGTTCATCCGGGACATGAACGCGTTTGCCCGGGTCAACGAGGTGTACGCCGGCTTTTTCAAGGCGCCGTTCCCCGCCCGGTCGTGCGTGGAGGTGTCCCGCCTGCCGAAGGACGTCCTTGTTGAGATCGAGGCGGTCGCCGTGGCGCGGTAAGGGCCATGGGTGTCGTCTGCCAAAATTTTCATCTGCCTCTTGACATCGGCGGCAGACGTGCTATATTTAATTCATATTAATAATATATGATTAATATGTAATAACAAAAAAAAGAAAAGAGTGAGCATATGGCGGAGCATAAAAAAAGACGTTTTGAAACACTGCAGCTGCACGCGGGCCAGGAGACGCCGGACCCGGCGACCGGCTCCAGGGCCGTCCCGATCTATCAGACCACCTCGTATGTTTTTGAGAACACGGCGCAGGCCGCCGGCCGGTTCGCGCTGACGGAGGGCGGGAACATCTACACCCGCATCATGAACCCGACCAACGATGTTTTCGAAAAACGCGTGGCCGCGCTGGAGGGCGGCGTCGGCGCCCTGGCCCTGGCCAGCGGCTCGGCGGCCGTGTCGTACGCGATCCAGAACATCGCCCGCACCGGCGACCATATCGTCTCGGCCAACACGCTCTACGGCGGCACCTTCAATCTTTTTGCCCACACCTTCGAGGATATCGGCATCAGCACGACATTCGTCAATCCCGACGAGCCCGGCAGCTTTGAAAACGCCATTCGGGACAACACAAAGGCCATCTTCATCGAATCGATGGGCAACCCCAACTGCAGCATCATCGACATCGAGGCGCTGGCGAAAACGGCGCACAAGCACGGCATCCCGCTCATCGTCGACAACACCTTTGCCACACCCTATCTGCTGCGCCCGTTTGAGTATGGCGCGGACATCGTCGTCCACTCGGCCACGAAGTTCATCGGCGGCCACGGCACGTCCATCGGCGGCGTCCTCGTGGACGGCGGCACCTTTGACTGGGCCGGCTCCGGCCGCTTCCCCAGCCTCACCGAGCCCAACCCCAGCTACCACGGGGCGGTCTTCACCGACGTGGCCGGCCCGGCCGCGTACATCACCAAGGCGCGCGTCACGCTCCTGCGCGACATGGGCGCCGCCATGAGCCCCTTCAATGCATTTTTGTTCCTGCAGGGGCTGGAGACGCTGTCGCTCCGCGTCGAGCGCCACAACGACAACACCGCCAAGGTGGTGGAGTTCCTGAAAAGCCACCCGAAGGTGGACCGCGTCAACCATCCCTCCCTGCCGGACAGCCCGTATTACAATCTGTATAAAAAATATTTTCCCGCCGGCGGCGGCTCCATTTTCACCTTTGAGGTGAAGGGCGGCGCCGAGGAGGCCCGGGCTTTCATCGACAGGCTGGAGCTTTTCTCGCAGCTGGCCAACGTGGCCGACTCCAAGTCCCTCGTCATCCATCCCGGCAGCACGACCCATTCCCAGATGACCGCCGAGGAGCTGCTGGACTCCGGGATCAGGCCCAATTCCGTCCGCCTGTCCATCGGCACCGAGCACATCGACGACCTGCTGGAGGACCTCTCCCAGGCGCTCGGCTGATAAACGAAACCGTACCCCCCTGTCATTCCCGCGCAGGCGGGAATCCACGTCGCTTCACGTTAACGAATGGATTCCCGCCTGCGCGGGAATGATACGTAAGGAATGATATTCCTTGATTTTTGTCGCTCCGAGGGGTAAACTGTAGCAATCAATTCGTATTGGAGTGACCTCATGTCCAGGCAAAAAAGGGTGGCGGCGATCCACGATATCTCCTGCTTCGGGAAATGCTCCCTCACGGTGGCGCTGCCCATCATCTCCAGCGCGGGCATTGAGACGTGCGCCATCCCCACCGCCGTGCTCTCCACGCACACCGGCGGCTTTGACGGCTACACCTACCGGGACCTGACGGACGACATCCTGCCGGTGGCGTCCCACTGGCAGGCGCTGGACCTCCGCTTTGACGCCGTCTATACGGGCTACCTCGGCTCCTTTAAGCAGATCGATATCGTCTCGGAGATTTTCGACAAGCTCAAAACGCCGGACGGGCTCATCGTCGTGGACCCCGTCATGGCCGACAACGGCAGGCTCTACGCCAATTTCAGCGCCGATTTCCCCGAGGGCATGAAAAAGCTCTGCCGGAAGGCGGATATCGTCGTCCCCAATATCACCGAGGCCTGTCTTCTGACCGGACGGCCGTACCGCCCCGGCCCGTACGACACCGCGTTCATCGAGGACCTTTTGTCGGCGCTGGCGGCCTTCGGGCCGAAGCAGGTGGTCCTGACCGGCGTCTCTTTAGGGGACGCGCAGCTGGGCGCGGCCAGCCTGGATACGGCGGCGGGCAAGCTCGACTATGCTTTTTCGCCCCGGGTGGAGGGCTTTTATCACGGCACGGGCGACGTCTTCGCCTCGGCGCTGGTGGCCGCGCTCCTGACCGGCCACGGCCTGAGCGCCTCGGCGGCCATTGCCGTCGAGTTCACCTACAAAAGCATCGAGCGCACCAAAGCCGCCGGCACGGACAACCGCTTCGGCGTCAACTTTGAGGCCGGGCTTGGGGAATTGGCAAATATTCTGAACAAATAAACACGGTCATCTTTATAACAAATGCCATACCGCTGTTAAATCGCGGTATGGCATTTATTATCCGGATTTTCTTCCGATAATTATTTTAGGGCGCCGTATTGGGTATGGCACATTACTTGTCTATTTTCGTCTAATGATGGTATAATAATGAAAAATTTGCCTGAGGAGGCTGCCATGCCCGAAAAATACTGCGTGTTCCTGCGCGGCGTCAACGTGGGCGGCGTGCGGATAAAGATGGACGCGCTGAAAAAGGCTTTTGCCGCCATGTCCTTTCCCGAGGCCGAAACGATCCTCGCCACCGGAAATGTGATCATGACGGATGACGGCGGCGACAGGGCCGCGCTGCGGCCGGCCATCGAGGCAGGCCTCGGCGGGTATTTCAAATACGATGCCCATGTCTTCCTCCGCGGCGCGGCGGAGCTGGCCGACGTCCTGTCCGCGGCCAAAGACGCCGGCGCGCCGGCCGGCTGCCATCTGTATTATCTCCTGTGCGACGCGCCCGGGGCCGTCCGGGAGCTGGCCGGGGTTTTCGAGGGGCTCCCCCACCGGGAAAGCGAGACGTTTGTCCCCATCAACACCGGCGCTTTCTGGGTCGTCCCCGCCGGAGAAACGCTGGCGAGCGCCTTTGGCCAAAAGGCCCTGGGCGACAGGAAATACAAAAGCCTGCTGACGTCCCGCAATATCAATACGATCGACAAGATTTACGCAGCCATGCGTGCATGATGAAACGGAGGTATCTGCTTGAAACTGCTTAAAAATGTGACCGCCTGCCTGATTGCTGCCGTCTTACTCATCGGTCTCGTGCCGCCCGCGGCGGCGGCCGACAACGATTCCGTCCTGACGTCCCTCGGGCATTCGTTGACGAATACCGTGAACATCAGCGGCGCGACGCGCAGCATCACCCTGACCGTCCCGTACACCTCCACCGATACCTCGGTGAACCTCTCAAACGGGCTCGGCATTACATACGATACGACGATCTATAAATCCGTCGTGGCCTCCGGCGGCGAGGCTCGGGTGGGGGGCTCGGCCGTGCAGGTCGTCGTTACCTACAATTACACCACGGAGGACGACACCACGCCGAAGCATAAGACGACATACACCGTCAGCATCGTCAAGGCGGCAAAGGTCACGCCCGCCTTTTCGGGCGTCAAAACCGTGTCGGATGTTTCAACGTCCGTCAGCCTTGACAGCTTCAGGGCTTATTACACCCAAAATAACGGCGATCCCCTCGGTGCCATCTCCATTTCCGGCAGCAACCCCCTCTTCGGGACGCTGGAGGTCGACGGGCAGCCCTATAAATTCGGCACCCGCATCTCCGGTTCCTCCACGATTTCCTTCCGCGCCACATCGACGGGGACCGTATCCTATGACGTTAAGGCCTATGAATCCACCGACACCGGCGGCGCGCGCCCCATCGGAAACGTCGTGCTGACGTTCGTCAATTCCGCGGCGCCGGTCATCACCTCCACCATCAGCAGCGATGTCACCGGCGGCGCCATCCTGACGTTTACGGAGGCGTATTTTACAAGCCACTGCAACCTGAACGGCGGCGTGCTGACCTCGATCATGATCGAGCCCACCGACACCGCCAACGGCACCTGGTTTTTTGACGGGGCGGCTTTCACGGGGATGAAAACCATTGCCGCGTCCCAGCTCCCGCTGCTGAGATTCCAGGCCGCCGCGTCCGGCGACGGTATCCGCAGCGCCACGTTCAAATGGGGCGTGACCACGAACGGCTGGCCCTTGGTGCAGAGCACCGGGACGATCAACATCACCT
The DNA here is from genome assembly GCF_900130065.1 of Sporobacter termitidis DSM 10068. Lineage (GTDB taxonomy): Bacteria > Bacillota > Clostridia > Oscillospirales > Oscillospiraceae > Sporobacter > Sporobacter termitidis. The sequence goes on along the minus strand of NZ_FQXV01000016.1, from coordinate 37,992 downwards.
CGCCGTCACTGACGCTCACGCCGTTCACCTCCGGCGTCCCGGTACCGCGCGGCGGCACCGGAAACGTCTCTCTGTCCGATTTCAAATACACGCCCGCGTCGGTCCCGCTGACCTATATCAAGATCACCGCCATCCCCACGGCGGCGGACGCCACGCTGACCCTGGCCACCGCGCTCCCGAAAAACGACACCTACGGCTACCCGGCGATCGCGGCAAACGCGGCCCTGAGCACAAACGCCGTCATCCCCGCCGCCTATGTGAGCTCCCTACGCCTGGTGACAAAGGCCGCGTCAAAGGCGGCGGCCGTGTCCTTCAGCTGGACGGCCACGGCCGACCAAAAGGTCGCCACGGCAGCCTGGGCGGCTGCCCCCGTCACCTACACGATGAACTTTGCCTCCGACAGCGTCGTCTCCTGCGCCACGGACATGAACATCCCGGTGGCCCTCCCCGCGTCCTCCGTCAGCGCGCAGTTTGCCTCGCTGACAAAGGGACTCGTCCTGTCCTACGTGACGTTCACCCTGCCGGACAAGAACACGGGCACGCTTTACCTGAACTACGATCTTACCGCCAAGACCGGCACCGCCGTCTCGGCGTCGACGAAATACTATCTGAACAAAAATCCGAACCTGGCCAATATCACGTTCGTCCCGGCGGCCGACTTCATCGGGACGGCGCCGATCAAGTACAGCGCCTATACCGACAGCGGCGCTTTCATCACGGGGACGATATCGGTCAGCGTCACCAACAGCGCCGGCGGGACGTTCAGCCTGCAGACGGACAAGAACTCCTTCCTGCCGCTTGACGCCAGCGCCTTCCAGTCCTCGTTCCTGGCCGCCACGGGCAAGGACCTGACCTACGTCACGTTTTCGCTCCCGTCCTCAACCTACGGCACGCTGTATTACAATTACACCGCCCCCGGGCGCTACAGCTCCCTGGCGGCCTCCGGCAGCGCCTACTACACACATTCCGCGCCGTACCTGTCGATGGTGACGTTTGTGCCGGCCCACGACGTCACCGGCTATGTGCCGATTTATTTCACGGGCTACACCTCAACCGGCGCGGCCTACAGCGGCAAGCTCATCGTTTCCGTCCTCGACAGCCCCGGCGGCATCGTCAACTATTCCCTGAATGAAAACGGCTATATCGCCCTCTCGGGCAGGGATTTTTCCACCGAGTTCCTCCACGTCACCGGTACGCCGCTGTCGTATATCACCTTTACGCTCCCGGCGGCCGCCAGCGGCACGCTGTACGAGCAGTACGCCCCCGACAAGCAGACGGGCACAAAGGCGGCCGCGGCGACGAAATACACCGACGGCAGCACTCCCGACCTCTCGAGCCTCACCTTTGTGCCGGCCAAGGACTTCGTGGGGACGGTCACCGTGCTGTACAAGGCCTACAATACCTCCGGCACGGTGTTTAACGGCAAGCTGAAATTCTTCGTTGCCGAAAGCTCTCAGCTGATCTCGTATGACGCGCTGTCGGGCCAGCCGGTCACGATGAACGCCGGCGACTTTATGGGCGCCTTCGGCCTGCTGAGCGGCGGAAAGACGCTGTCCTACGTGACCTTTGAGCTGCCTTCCGCCACCTACGGCAGGCTCTACTACAACTATGTCTCGCCGTCCAGCTACGACTCCGCCGTCACCGCCGACAAAAAGTTCTATATGATCGGCGCGCCGTACATTTCCGGCGTCACCTTCGTGCCGGCCAGCGGCTACAACGGCACCTTTACCATGTCCTACACGGGCTATTCGACGACCGGCGCTTCGTATCTGGGGAAAATCAGGATCACCGTGAGCGGCTCCGCCTCGGGCACCGTCAGCTACGCGACAAACGCGCTGACTCCCGTGACGTTCAGCGCCGCCGACTTCGCCAGGGCCTATAACGCCTACAACCCCGGCTATCAGGGCGGCGCGCTCACCTACGTCACCTTCACGCTGCCGTACCAGTCTTACGGCACGCTTTACTACAGCTATAACCCGTCATATACCTCGAACACCGCCGTCACGGCGTCCACCGCCTACTATGCCAATTCCTACCCCGGCATATCAAATATCGCCTTTGTCCCGAACAGCAGCTTTGCGGGCGTTGTGACCATCAACTACACGGCGTACGGCACGACCGGCGTCATGTCCGGCACCGTTTCCATCACGGTCAAAAGCAGCAGCATCGACGTGGTGACTTACGCGACGGCGCCGAACACGCCCATCCCGCTCAACGGGGAGGATTTCAACGCCACGTTCCTGGACAGGACGGGCTCGACGCTCAACTACATCGTCTTCACGCTGCCGCCCGCGGACCAGGGGCAGCTGCTCCTCGGTTATACGTCGCCGGACTCCTACACCGCGGCGGTCTCGGGGTCAAGCAATTACTACAGGTCGACCTCGCCGCGCTTGTCCGACATCTCCTTCGTCCCCAAAACGGGCTTTATCGGGACCGTCACCATCGCTTATACCGGCTATACCGTGGCCGGGTCCGCCTTTACCGGCAAGCTCGTCATCAACGTCGGCAATTCCACGCCCTTCCCGGATATGAAGACGGGCTACGACTGGGCCGTCCCCGCCGTATCCTACCTGTATCTAAACGGCATCATCCAGGGCGCGCCGGACGGGAACTACCACCCGACGGATGCCATGACCCGCGCCGACTTCGTCCTCATGGTGACGCGCGCGTTCGACCTGGACAGCTCCAGCTACAATAATTTCCCCGACGTGCCGTTGGGCACCTACTATTACGACGCCATCGCCGCGGCTAAATCCTACGGCATCGTCAGCGGCGGCAGCGGGGGGCAGTTCTACCCCACGGCGGCCATCTCCAGGCAGGACGCGGTGGTCATCCTCGCCAGGACGCTCGATGCCATGGGCATCTCCGTCCCGCAGGGCACCATCAGCGACCTCTCGGCCTTCTCCGACACCGACCAGATCTCGGATTACGCCGTCTCGTCCATGGCCTCCCTCGTCAAGGCCGGCGCCCTCACCGGCAGCGGCGGCAAGCTCAGCCCGCAGGCCATGATCACCCGGGCGGAAATGGCCACGATCCTCTACAAGGTGCTGGTCATGTAAGGAATAATGCGAGTTGTGTCGGGGCGGATATGGAATCCGCCCCGATATTTTTCCCTCGTCCATCCGAATTCTCTCTGGTGTTTCTTGTGAGCTCGGTGATTGATCACCCGTATAAATAGAAAAGTCCGAAGATGGTAACTCTTCGAACTTCTCTATATTCTAGTCGCAAATAACGTGTATTGCGGCAAAAATGTCTGTACTCAGGATTAGGGTGCATTTTGTTTCTTAACCTTTACTAGATGTGTCTCTATTTTATGGGGTAAATACTAAATATTTTTATTTCATAAAGCTTAAGTAAAATCAGCCTCCACCCTGACCCCAGCTCCATGCATATTGGGATATGACATAGCTAATCCCGCCTATACTTACCGTCGTATTAACATTTCCTTCCCACTGATAGAAGTACATTCTTGCACTGCTTGCCGGGACATAGATAAATTGGCCATCATCTTCAAACCAAAAATCACTGATTGGCGTACCATACCAGCTAATTAAATCAAACGTGATACCTGGGTGTATCCCTTCGAAATAGGGAGTAAATGCAGTAAAGCCGGTGTAGTATTTGAAATCGCCAATCATATCATATGTATAGCCCATCGATGCGTTTATCTCATATAAACCTCCGCTAACTAGGTGCACAGTCATAGTCCCGCTAAATAACGGCGTTATTTGAGATGTATTTCCTATTTCTTTCTCGTCAGAATGTTCAATCGCTTTTGTGGGTTTCTGTCCAGGAGTTACAATAGAAACTCCAACTTTGCCTGCCTGTAAAGCTGCTTCAAAGTCTTGAATATTGTCATATTTCGCTGCATATTCCTGTTTGTCGCTATTTTTAATTTCTTTTATGGATATGCCATATTCACTTGAGATATTTTCTAGTTGCTTTAATTGCTCTGGTGTAGACGTGGTTCCGATTGCTTGCGCCGATACTGTAAGTAAGGAAATTCCAACACATACAGACATAATAAGTGCTAAACATTTTTTTATTGACTTTTTCATGTGTATACCTCCATAATTAGTTGTTCTACTTTTATACTGAAATTTTAAACAAAATGCACCCACAAAATATTAACTTTCATGTCTATTAATTTAATTATTATTTTAATTTTATTAAACATTGACTTTAACATTGTTTTTGTATATAATATTATTGTAAATGTAAGGGAGGGGGAGCAATGGCAATAGATGTAGTTCCCGAATGGATGAGTAATCTCGAAGATGAGGATATCTCATTTATCAAACGATTTATTTTGGCGTCGGGTTCTCTTAAAGAAATTGCTAATTATTATGGTGTAACTTATCCTACCGTCAGACTTCGACTTGACAGACTAATTCAAAAGATAAAAATAAGTGATGAGGGAGAAACCGACTCATATATTGCGCTTATTAAACGTTTGGCTGTTAATGATAAATTCGATTATCATACAGCAAAACTATTGATTTCACATTATAAAAAAGGATTGGAGGAAGAAATAAAATGAGCTACTATGCGGAACTGGACTACTATGTGGAACCGAATATTTCTTTGTTCATAACTTATATCCCTACCATTTTGCTTCTGTTACTTTTCATAGGCTCAATTTTTTTACAAATATTCTTGTCAAAGAAAAAAACGAAATGGCCAGGTTTGATTCTTCCAACCATGTTCTTTATTGCCTCTATCATTTCAATATTTACAGGAGGAACCGGCACAGAAGCATTTGGTTGGCATTTGGGCGTGAATATAATTTATACTATACTCACAGGAAGCATACCTACTGCAACTATGCTTATCATTTATTTCGTCTGCCGTGACAAGTTACGAAAAAGGCAAAATATCGAGAAAATGAATATTCAGGACTTGGATTGATCTTCAATTAAAATCCATTTTATCCTTTTTAATCCATTATATGCCATCGCTTTAAGTATTTCAATATTTTTATTAAATTTAGTTTTACTTTTATTTTTAATTTAATTTTAATTTTATTAATTAACTTTGGATTGCTTATACACAGGTGCGGCTTGATTTGGGGTCATGGCTTGTCCTGTCGGAATAGTGGCATAGCACCGCGGGGGCGAGCCTGTAGGGTACGTCTTTCCAGAGACGCCGCCGTTCCCGTTCTTCTCGCAAATAAAACAGCGCCGCAGGAACATCACTTTGTCCTGCGGCGCTTTGCTGCCAAAATTTTATTTCACTTTTTCCCCCCGAACTCCACACGTCGGCGTATTCCGGGCCGCGAAAACGCGCCCCTGAAGCTCAACCGGCACGTTAGACCACATAATGGCGGAATTATTGGCTGAAATGAACGGGATCAGAAAGTTCCCCGCCACCGCGCCAGCGACCCATACGGCCGGACTCCTGCCGACGCCGTAGGTGATATCGCATATCGCAACGGCGCACCTCACTTTTTTGTCTCATTGCCTTTAATCACTTACCGGTCGTTCAGCTCGGCGTACTGCAGCATATTCCGGCAGAGATACAAGCCGAGGAGGGAGACCGGGAGATTGCCGACGGTGAGCGCCAGAAATACCGTCGCGTTCTGCATGGCGTCCGGGTTTAATATCGCGGGGATAACAGCCAGGGCGATGCCGGGCGCGGCCATGACAAGCAGGATGGCAAAGTATAGGAGCATCACCGCCATTTTTGAGCCGCTGCCGCCCCAGAGGCGCTCGACAACGATATTACCTACCGTAATCAAAAACGCATAGGAGAGGCGGGCGACGATACACAGCACCGTATCGAGAGGGCTTGCCCCCACGATCAGCGCAACCGGAATGAATATAATCAGTGCTTCGGCGATTGTCGACGGGAGCACCTCCGCCAGGGCGAACAACATTTTCTTCAGCGGCGGCTCCGGAAGCATGTAGATAAACGGCTTCGTCAGCTCTTTATTGAACCGGCCAAGCGCAGTGGTGAAAATCTGAAAGAATACCGCCGTTGCGAATATGGCGGAAATACCGGCACGCTTCATGAAAACAGCCAGGATAATCGTCATGACGGCAAACGTCAGCCTCGTCGGCTCAAGAAAAAATACGCGGGAGCGTCTGTTTTCCAGACGATGTTTATAATAGAGCACGCTCGCGCCGAACCCTTTTTCGATACCGGTTTTCCCGACCTTGACACGGCTGGGCGACGCGTCGGCGATACGTCCTTCCTTGCGCGCGGTGATAGCCGATTGCGCAACCTCCGAGCTTTTGAGAACGTCTTCATAAAAATCCTGTTTACCGTAGGTGATCAGGCAGACAAGCGCGATAAGAAAAACGGCGCAGAGCGCAAGTCCCAGGACGGTATTAAACGCATTTCCAACGATGAAACCCGCAACGGCGCTTCCGATCCACCCCGACACGGGAAAGAGCCCGACAAGCCTGCCGTTGACGGCCTTTACCGCATTGGCAACAAGCTGCGTCTGGTCCCCGAGCGCAAGGACGGCGATATAGACCGCGAACACGGCGATGATGATGAAGTATACTGTCCTCACAAGGCGCTTTTTGCCGTCATCGGCGCTGGTGAAGGCGTAGATCGCCATGGCGACAATCTGCGCGAAAAATACGGTCATGGCATAGCCCAGCAGGATGATCAGCAAAGTTCCGTAGCTGATATTAAAGGCGTTATGCATCCACGAATATTGGAAGAGAATGAACAATCCCAGCAGAAGCGAGGCCCCTATCTGCTGAAACAGACCGTAAAACAGCACTTTCCGCTGATGGAAGGGCGCCGGGAAAATAAAATTGACGTCCGACATTGAAAACATACTTGCGCCGTTGCCGAACCCCTTATACGACATCAGCACGAACATCACGGAATAAAATACCGTGATACCCGCGGTCAGCTCCCGGATATCCCCGAAGACCTTGCCGGCCGCATCGGCAGCGTTGCCGCTGATAACCGTCACCACGATCATCGCAATGAAAAAAATCAGACAGATGATTTTTACCGGGCTTTTGAAAAAGCTTTTGATCTGATTTTTCAGCTTCGTCAGCAAAAGATAAGACAGCGGGTTACTCATCAGACCTTCACCCCGCCGCCCGTTTCTTTTCCCTCGGTGATCTGGAAGAATAGATCTTCCAGGCTCTGCGCCTTGATCTCCTCCGGGGTGTTCCTCTTGGTGGCGGCGAAGCTGCCGCCCACCATAATGTGGGCGATGTCCCAATAATCCTCAACGCTGTCAATCATGTGCGTGCTAATGAGGACCGCGGCGCCCTCCGCTTTCAGCTCCCGGAACAGCAGCTTGAGCTCCTTGATGGCGTGCGGGTCGAGCCCGACCATCGGCTCGTCGAAAACAAGCACCTTCGGCTTATGTAAAAGGGCGCAGCAGATGGACAGCTTCTGCAGCATGCCCTTGGAGAGCTCCTTGCCCAGCTTATCCTTTTTATCCCAGAGCTCGAAACGCTCCAGGAGCCGCTGCCCGTACCCATCATCCTCAACACGGTAGGCGCGCCGGATAAATTCCAGGTGCTCGCCAACCGTCAGCAAATCGTAAGTCGCCGGCATTTCAGGAATATATCCGAGGGACCGCTTCGCCTCCAGCGTTTTGTTCGGGTGGCCGTCCACCTCAATTTTTCCCGCAAAGCGGAGAAGGCCCGCGATGCTTTTGATAATGGTGGATTTTCCAGCGCCGTTTGGACCGAGAAGTATTGCAATCTGACCGCTGTCAACCGAAAAGCTGATGTCATTATTTGCAATTGTCTTGCCGTATCTTTTTGTCACATGATCAATTGTAAGCATGTGTTTCCTCCCTGCGTTAACTCTGCGTGTAGAACATTTTACCATAGTGTCGCCCGGCCATCCATATTGTTCCGGAAAAAAGTCAAAAAACGAGCGTTTTCATCGTAACGTATCCGCGGTCCATCCAATGCTTTTCATCTTCAAAAAACCATTCTATTTTGCCGGTAAAAAGTAATGGAAAGGCTTTTGCCTTTCCATTACTTAATTTTATTTCAGCTTATTTTACTTTTTTCCCCTCGAACTCTGCCCTTCTGCGTATCTCGCCGCAGAGGTCGCGGAATTGGTCGAGGTCCAGGGACTGGGCGCCGTCGGAGAGGGCGTTTGCCGGGTCGTTGTGGGCTTCGATCATAAGGCCGTCGGCGCCGACGGCGACGGCGGCCTTCGACAGGGCGGGGACGAGGCTGCGGATGCCGGCGGCGTGGCTGGGGTCGACGATGACGGGCAGGTGGGACTTCTGCTTGAGGAGCGGCACGGCGGAGAGGTCCAGGGTGTTGCGCGTCATCGTCTCAAAGGTGCGGATGCCCCGCTCGCAGAGGATGACGTTGGGGTTTCCCTCGGCCACGATGTATTCCGCGCTCATCAAAAATTCCTCGATGGTGCTGGAAAAGCCGCGCTTTAACACCACCGGCTTTCTGCACCGCCCGACCTCCTTAAGCAGATCGTAATTCTGCATGTTGCGCGCGCCGATCTGGAGGACGTCCACGTCCCCGAAGAGCGGCAACTGGGTCTGGTTCATCACCTCGGTGACGATAGGCAGGCCGGTGGCGCGCTTTGCGGCCAGGAGATACTCCAATCCCCTCTCCTGCAGGCCCTGGAAGGAATACGGCGAGGTGCGCGGCTTGAACGCCCCGCCCCGCAGGAGCGTGGCTCCGCTCTCCTTGACCGACCGGGCGACCCCGATGATCTGCGCCTCGCTCTCCACCGAGCAGGGGCCGGCGATGACCTGGAAGTACCCCTCCCCGATCGTTACGCCGCCGACGGTGACCAGCGTGTCCGCCGGGTGGACCGTCCTGTTGACGGCCTTGTACGGCTCGGTCACGCGCTTGCCGTACTCCACGATCTCGTTCGTCTGGACGATAAAGTCCACGTCCAGCCTGGCCGTGTTGCCGATGAGGCAGACGACGGTGTGCTCCGTACCGGTGCTCAAAAACGTCGTGAACCCGGCCCCTTCGATTTTTTTCACAAACGCGGCGATCTTGTCCTCCGCCGCGTTTTTCTTAAGGACGAACACCATGCTCAGGCCTCCCCGGCAACGGCGCGCTTCATTTCGCGCACGTAATCGCGCACCGGGTCAACGGACGCTTCCCCGTACTGCTCGACGATTTTGACGATGGCGCTGCCGACGATAGCCCCGTCGGCCACGGCGGCGATCTTCCGCGCCTGCTCCGGCGTCGAGATGCCGAAGCCCACGGCGCAGGGGATATCCTTTGCCGCCTTGACGAGCGCGATCATGGCGGCAAGGTCCGTGACGATCTCGCTCCGCACGCCCGTGACGCCCAGGGACGACACCACATAGACAAACCCCTCGGCCTCCCGGGCGATCATGGCGACGCGCTCGTTGGAGGTGGGCGCGATGAGCGAGACGAGGGTGACGCCGTATGCGCCGCAGAAGGCTTTGATCTCACCCTTCTCCTCAAAGGGCAGGTCCGGGACGATGACGGCGTCGACGCCCGCATCCCGGCAGTTTTTCATGAATTTCCCGGGCCCATAGGCGAAAATGGGGTTGATGTACGTCATGAGCGCCAGCGGCACGTCCGTCTTTTGCCGGATACGCCGGACGGACTCGAAGATTTTATCCGTCGTCGTGCCGGCGGCCAGGGCGCGCTCGTCGGCCCGCTGGATGACCACGCCCTCGGCGACGGGGTCGGAAAACGGGATGCCCAGCTCGACGAGGTCCGCGCCCGCCTCCGCCATGGCGAGCACCAGCTTTTCCGTCGTCTCAAGCTTCGGGTCCCCGGCCGTGACGAAGGGAATAAAGGCTTTTTTATTCTTGAAAACATCGCCGAGCCTACTCATGGAGGTCCACCCCCTTGTACCGCGCGATGGCGGCCACGTCCTTGTCCCCGCGCCCGGAGAGGTTGATGACAATAATTTGCTCCTTCCCCATCGCCGGGGCCAGCTTGCGCGCGTAAGCCACGGCGTGGGCGCTCTCGATGGCGGGGATGATCCCCTCCAGCCGGGAGAGGTATTCAAAGGCGTCCACGGCCTCGTCATCCGTCACCGGCACGTACTCGGCGCGCCCGATATCGTGAAGATGGGCGTGCTCCGGGCCGATGCCGGGATAATCGAGCCCCGCCGAGATGGAATAGACCGGGGCGATCTGGCCGAACTCGTCCTGGCAGAAATAGCTCTTCATGCCGTGGAAGATGCCCGGGGTGCCGGTGGCGATGGTGGCCGCCGTCCGCGCCGTGTCCGCGCCGAGCCCCGCCGCCTCGCAGCCGATGAGCCGCACCGACGGGTCGCCGATGAAATCATAGAAGAGTCCGATGGCGTTGCTGCCCCCGCCGACGCAGGCCACGCAGGCATCCGGCAGCTTCCCCTCCCGCGCCAAAAGCTGCGCCTTCACTTCTCTGCCGATGACGCTCTGAAAGTCGCGCACCAGCGTCGGGAACGGGTGGGGGCCCATGACGGAGCCGAAAATATAATGGGTGTCGCCGATGCGGGCCGTCCACTCCCGGAGCGCCTCGTTGACGGCGTCCTTGAGCGTCATTGTCCCGCTCGTCACCGGATGGACCCTGGCGCCCAGGAGCTCCATGCGGTAGACGTTGAGCGCCTGGCGCTCCGTGTCCTCCCGGCCCATGAATATCTCGCACTCCATGTCCATGAGGGCCGCGGCCGTTGCCGTGGCCACGCCGTGCTGGCCGGCGCCCGTTTCGGCGGTGACGCGGGTCTTGCCCATTTTTTTGGCCAGCAGCGCCTGCCCCAGCACGTTGTTGAGCTTGTGGGAGCCGGTGTGGTTCAGGTCCTCGCGCTTTAAATAAATCTTCGCCCCGCCCAGATCCTTCGTCATCCGCGCGGCATCGTAGAGCAGTGACGGCCGGCCGGCGTAATTTGCCAGCAGGTCGTTCAGCTCCGCGTTGAACGCCGCGTCGTTTTTATAAAAATCATACGCCTTTTCGATCTCGATGAGCGCGTTCATGAGCGTCTCCGGCACGTATTGCCCGCCGTGGGCGCCGAATCGTCCCTTCATATGTTGATCCTCCCCAGAGCATTAATTATTTACCACGGAAGGCGAACGGTGTTCACCCGTCTTCACGATCCTGACAATTTCTATTATTTTCGCCGCGTCCTTGACGCCGTCCGTTTCCGCGCCGCCGCTGACGTCCAGGCACCAGGGGCCCAGCGCGGCGGCTTCCTTAATATTCCCGGCGTTCAGCCCGCCGGCCAGAAAAAAGGGCTTTTGAAGCGGCGGGATGAGCCCGTGGTCAAACGTCTTCCCCGTCCCGCCGTAGGCATCCTTTTGGTAGGTGTCCAGCAGGAGATAGTCGCAGGGCAGCGCCTGCGCCGCCAGCACCTGCCCGGGGCTTTGGACGCGGACGGCCTTGATGACGGGTATCCCGACCCGGCGCTTCAGGTCTTCGATATACGCCGCGTCCTCGTCGCCGTGCAGCTGGACAAGGTCGATGGTGCCGTCCCTGACGACGCGCGCGATCTCGTCCGGGCCGGCGTTCACGAAGACGCCGACCGCCCTGATGCGCCCGTCCAGGCGCCTCTTCAGCCCGGCGGCCTGCTCCGGCGTTACCTTTCTCCGGCTCTCGGCGAAGACGAAGCCGATATAATCCGGCCGCGCCTCGTTGACGGCGTCGATGTCCTGGGGTCGCGTCAGGCCGCAGATTTTGATTTTAGTCATGCTGTTATCCTTCTTTATACGTTGCTGATTGCGGTACCGCCGAGGTTGGTCCGCGGCGTTTGGCGTCGTAGGGGCGGACCTTGTGTCCGCCCTGTAACATTGCTGCACGGCGTATCGGGGAGGGCAGACACAAGGTCTGCCCCTACGGAAGGGCGTGGGACGGCGGCCCGCGCGGAGCACGGCGGCGGCCCCTACGTGCTGTGCCTTTGACGGGCGGGACGGGCGATTAATAATCGCCCCTACAGGCATCGGCAAGGTTTTGCGCCTTGGGAATGTCTCCTGTGCCATTCCGTTTCCCACAGCACGACGGCGGAAACGAACGAAACCTAAGGGCCGCCGGCACCTCTGGCCCCCGCAATATACGCGGACACACCCCGTAGGGGCGATTATCAATCGCCCGTCCGCCCAGAGTTACAATATATCTATCAGATATATATCTGATAGATATATCACGCCATACCTCTCAGCTCCCGCAGCGCCGCTTTTTTATCGCCGCTGCGCATGAGCGTTTCGCCGATGAGGACGGCGTTGACCCCGGCGCGGCGGAGCAGGCCGACGTCTTCCGCCGTTTTGATGCCGCTCTCGGCCACGAACAGGATATCGCCGGGTACCAGGGGGCGCAGCCGGACGCTGTTGCCCAAGTCCACCTGGAACGTCCTGAGGTCGCGGTTGTTGACGCCGACGATGCGCGCTCCGGCGGCGAGGGCCGAGCGGATTTCCGGCGCGTCGTGGGCCTCCACCAGGGCCGACAGGCCGAGGCTGTCGCAGATGCCGATATAGCTTTTCAGCGTTTCGGTGTCCAGCAGCGCGCAGATGAGCAGGACGGCGTCGGCGCCGATGAGCTTTGATTCATAGAGCTGGCAGTCGTCCAGGATAAAATCCTTCCGCAGAAGGGGCAGGCCCACCTGCGCCCTGATCCCGCTCAGATAATCGGGGTGGCCGAGAAAATAGTCCGGCTCCGTCAAAACAGAGACGGCGTCCGCCCCCGCCTTTTCGTAGTCCCGCGCAATGTCCAGGTACGGGAATTCCCCGGCGATGACGCCCTTGGACGGCGAGGCGCGCTTGACCTCGCAGATCACGGCGATATCCGGCGCGCGCAGGGCGGCTTCAAAGGGGAATGCGCCCCTGTCCATCGCCAGCGCCCGGCTTTTGAGCTCTTCCGGCGGCGTCTGCGCTTTGAGCGCTTCGACGCGGCGGCGGGTGGCGTCGGCGAGTTTATCGAGGATCATGCGCCGCCACCTCGTTTGTCGCCCGGATGAACTGTTCCATTTTCTTTTGTGCCGCGCCGCTGTCGATAAGCGCGGCGGCCTGAGCAACGCCGACCATGATGCTGGGCGCCCTCCCGGCCAGATACAGGCAGGAGGCCGCGTTCAGCAGCACCACGTCGCGCTTCGGCCCTGTTTCGCCGCCTAAAATCCGGCGGGCGATGGCCGCGTTCTCGGCGGGGTCGCCGCCGACAAGGTCGGCCCGGGCGGCAAGCGCCAGGCCGAAAGTCCGCGGGTCCAGGCTGTAGCGGGCGAGCGCGCCGCCGTCCACTTCGCAGACGGTGGTGGTCGTTGTGAGGGAAATCTCGTCGAGCCCGTCGTCGCCGTTCACCACCATGGCGCGCCGGACTCCCAGGTTCGACAGTACGCGGGCCAGCGGCTCCACAAGGCTTTTGTCGTAGACGCCCAGCAGCATCATGGAGGCGAACGCCGGGTTCGACAGCGGGCCCAGGATGTTGAAGATGGTGCGCGCGCCGATCTCCTTGCGGACGGGCGCGGCGTATTTCATGGAGGCGTGATAGTTGGGGGCGAACATGAAGCACATGTCGGTTTCCGCCAGCACCCGGGCGCTCTCCTCGGCGGTGAGGGTGATCTTCGCGCCCAGGGCCTCCAGGAAGTCGGCGGCGCCGCACTTGCTGGACACGCTGCGGTTGCCGTGCTTGGCCACCGGCACGCCCGCCGTGGCCACGACGAAGGACGTGACCGTTGATATATTGAACGTGTGGGCCTCGTCGCCGCCGGTACCCACGATGTCCATGACCTCCCGGTCGAACGGCAGGCGGGTGCACTTTTCGCGCATGACTGTTGCGCAGGCGGTGATCTCGTCGATGGACTCGCCCTTCATGCGGAGCGCCGTCAGGAAAGCGGCGATCTGGGCGGGCGTGGCCTCGCCGCGCATGATCTCGTCCATGGCCTCCCTGGCCGTTTCAAAGGGGAGGCTCACCCCCTCCACCGCGGTTTTAATGGCCTCTTTAATCATGTGAAGACCCTCCGATCTTTAAAAAGTTGCGGATGATAACGCCGCCCTGCGGCGTCAGGACCGACTCGGGATGGAACTGCAGGCCGATAACATCAAGCTCCCGGTGGGAGACCGCCATGATCTCCCCCATCCCGTCCTGGGCGATGATTTTCAGGGCGTCGGGCACGGTATCCCGCCTGGCGATCAGCGAATGATACCGGGCGGCCTCGATTTTTTCGGGCAGGCCCGCGAAAACAGGGCTCCCGGTATCGATAAAAATGTCGCTCTTTTTGCCGTGCATCAATCTGACGGCGTGGGTGATCTCGGCGCCATACACCTCGCAGATGGCCTGATGCCCCAGGCAGACGCCCAGGACCGGGAATTTGCCGCCCAGCGCCCGGATGACGTCCTCGCAGACGCCGGCGTCCTTCGGGTAGCCGGGGCCCGGGGAGAGGATGATGTGGCTGGGCTGCAGGCGCTCGATCTCCGGGACTGTCAGCGCGTCGTTTCTCACGACCCTGATATCGGGATCGATACCGCCGATGAGCTGCACCAGGTTGTAGGTGAAGCTGTCGTAATTGTCGATCATCAAGATCATCCCGCGTTCACCTCCCCCGCGTTCATGACGGCGTTCATCACCGCTCTGGCCTTGTTGCCGGACTCCTCGTACTCCAGGTCCGGCACGCTGTCGGCCACGATACCGCCGCCGGCCTGGACGGTGACTTTGCCGTCTTTTTTGACCGCCATGCGGATGGCGATGCAGGTGTCCAGGTTGCCGGCGAAATCGATATACCCCAGCGCCCCGCCGTAGATGCCCCGGGGCAGGCCCTCGATCTCCTCAATGATCTCGCAGGCGCGGATTTTAGGCGCGCCGGAGAGCGTCCCGGCCGGGAGGACAGCCTCGACGGCGTCCAGCGCGTCCCGGTCTTCCCGGATATCGCTCTCGACCCGGGAGGCGATGTGCATGATCTTTGAATACCGGTGGATCATCATATAGTCCATCACCTTGACGGAGGAGAAATTTGAGATTCGGCCCAGGTCGTTGCGGGCCAGGTCCACCAGCATGTTGTGCTCGGAGAGCTCCTTTTCATCCCGGAGGAGCTCCTCCTCCAGGGCTTTGTCCGCCGCGTCGTCGGCGCCCCGGGGGCGCGAGCCGGCCACGGGAAAGGTGGCGAGCCGGCCGTTTTGGAGCCGCACCAGCGTTTCCGGCGAGGTGCTCATGATTTCCAGGTCGTCCAGGTGCATGAACACCATATACGGCGACGGGTTTGTGGTGCGCAGCACACGGTAGGCGTCCAGGAGGCTCCCTTCAAAGGGGGCCTCGAACCGCCGGGAGATGACCGCCTGGAAAATGTCGCCGTCGACGATGTATTTCTTCGTCTTCTCCACCTGGGCGCGGTAGGCCTCCCTGGTGACGCTGCAGGTAAATTCCGCCTGCCTCCCGGCGCGGGGGGCGGGCGCGGGCGGCGCGGGCTCTCCGATCAGGCGGACGATGCTGTCCAGCTCCGCCACGGCCTTGCCGTAGTTTTCCATCAGGCGGCCGGTACTCATGTTGACGATCACGCAGATCTTCTGCTTTAGGTGGTCGTAGGCGATCACCTTGTCGAACAGCATGAGGTCAAAGTCGTTCGTATCTCCCTTTTTGAGCTTCAAAACGGGCTCGGCGTACCCGATCATGGAATACGCGAAGTAGCCGACGAAGCCGCCGGTGAAGGGCGGCAGGTCCGGCAGCCGCGGAGCGCGGTAGCCCGACAGCAATTCCCGCAGGGCGGCGAGGGGCTTGTCGGTCACGACTGTTTTGGTCTCCCCGCCTTCGATGGTGACGGCGCCGTCTTTGCACGTGACGCGCAGGACGGGGTCGTAGCCGAGAAAGGAGTACCGCCCCCATTTCTCGCCGCCCTCGACGCTCTCCAGCAGATAGTAGCGGCTGCTGATCGAGGCAAGCTTCCGCAGCAGGAGGATCGGCGTGGTGACGTCGGCGTAAATCTCCCGGCTGACGGGGATGGTATTGTAGGTCTTGGCCAGCTCTTCGATTGTTTCACAGGACGGTCGGATCATTATTGTCACACATTTTCATTGATGGGATGAAAACTCCTTTCTCAAAAAATAAAGGGCGGAACCGGAGAAATAAAAAAAGCCCTCGTCCCCACATGGGACAAAAGCCTTAAAACTTCTGCGGTGCCACCCAAATTGATGAAATAAATCATCCGCTCTTCCGCGTACCATCATACGCGCCCTACTGATAACGGACAGGATTCCCGTCGGCGTCTACTCCCGGAGGCCGGTTTTGAGCCACCCTCGCAAGCCCATTCGAAAAAATCCGTGTTGCCGCATTCCCACCACATAGCGGCTCTCTGGATGCACCAGACTTTTTGTACTCTTCTTGCTCAAAGGTTTAATCTATGCACTTGTTATGCTTTATCATATGGCAGGGCCCGCGAAATGTCAATCATTTTTTTGTTCCGAACGCTTTACCTTTCTTTATCAGGATTAAATCTCCCGCGATACAAATTCCGAAGTATGCCAGCCAGCACAGGCCATAGGTGACGAATGAATTTCCCAATAACGGATAAGGCGCAATCAAACCTGTATATCCGCCAAAGAAACCATCCAGCACATTGAAGCAAAGCGATAGGGGAATGAACATCAGCGCCCACAAATTAATCAGCCAATAATATCTCTTTGCCTTGACCTTTGTTTCGTCAGCCCCTATGGTCTGCCCGACGGCAAAGCTCACGCAGCCTATTGCCATAAGGATGAGTCCGGCTGCCACGGCGGACGCCGCTTGCTTCTCATGCCATATCATCACCGACACGATTAATCCTATAAAGTTAAATGCCGTGCCGGTAATTGAAAAGATTCCAGCGTCCGGCTTTTTCTTAAATTCTTCTTTCTTTGGTTCGATTCCTTTTAAGAGGTAATCTGTGGTCACCTCAAAATAATCACTCATCAAAATGATTTTCTCAATATCGGGTGTGCTTTGCGCACTTTCCCATTTTGAAACGGCTTGTCTGGATATGCCAACCTTGTCCGCAAGCTCTTCCTGCGAAATACCTTTTATTTTTCTTAAATTTTGAATTTTGTCTGCAATATTCAAAACCGACACTCCTTTCTTTTGACAGTGTCATAATAGCAAAACCGCAGTTGCATCACAACCAGTCACACCTGGCGTATTGTCAACCGGCGGTTGCAACGGTTATTTCATGGGATGCGGCACAGCCTCGCAGTATTCGTCATCCGCCCATTTGGCGGGATTTGTGTCGATATAGTTCCATTTGGTAAAATAGTCGGCCTCGTCACGTATGATGTGGTCATAATAGGATTTCTGGAAAATTGATGTACCGGCCTCTTTTGTCACCAGTGTCTTCAACGTCCGGATAATCTTTGGTATTATGGTATTCGTAGGGGGCGATGCCCACATCGCCCCGTCTTTCAGTTCAATAATCATGTGGATATGATTCGGCATAATGGCGTATTTATCGACATACACATTCTCATATTTTGAATCTATATTTTTTATATACTTCTCTGTAATTGCTCCAATTTCACTCAAAAGGACCGACGGGGCGATGTGGGCATCGCCCCCTACGGCGTGACCCAATATTTCGCGTCGATGGAGGGTACATATCGTCACAAAGTAATATCCCGCCTGAGAGTAGTTGTAACCTTTCAGACGCAACTGCTTTCGAAACGGTGCCTCAATTTTCCCGTTATCCATGTGCTTGTCTCTTTCTAAATTCCTGTCTTCATGTACGCGGCTCGCCGGGGCCGTCACAGCCAGCGGATAAAGGCTGTTTTGTCGGTTTTGTTGTACCCGGCCTTTTCGTAAAACCGGAGCGTGCTCTCCTTTTTCGAGCCCGTCATCAGCATCAGCTTGTAGCACCCGGCGCTTTGGGCCAGCGCCGCCGCATAATCCAGCAGGGCCGTAGCATACCCCTGTTGGCGGCAGTCCTCGTCGGTGATGACGTTTTCGATGAGTCCGTAGGGCCGGCCGCCGTGGGTCAGGTTCGGGACGACGACGAGCACGCAGGAGGAGACAAGGCGGCCGCCCGAAAACGCGGCGAGGACATGATGATTCTTGTCGGCCAGGATGCCGCGCCAGATATTTTCGGCAGGCCCGCCCATTTCGGCCGCGGCGCCTTTATCGAATTGCTCATACAGCCGCAGCAGCCCGGGCAAATCGCCCCTCAGGACTTCTCTGATTTCCATCGCGCCCTCCGTCAATACTAATAAAGTATCACAATTATAGCACCGGCGGCAGTTTTCAAAAAGAGCGAAATATGATAATATTTACAGGACTGGAGGCGAGATCATGAAAATCGGCCTGATCATCCTTTCCGCCGGGTATTCCCAGCGCATGGGCGTTTTGAAGCCATTGCTCCCGGTGGGAGAGGAAAGCGCGCTGCACCGCGCCGTCGGCCTGGGCAAGCTGGAGAAGGTCCACACCATCTCCGTCGTCACGGGATATCGCCACGAGGACGTGGAGGCCGAGCTGGACAGGTGCCGCGCCAAAAACGTCCGGCACATTTTTAACAGCCGCTTTTCTGAAGGGATGTTCACCTCGGTGAAGGCCGGTATCCATTCCCTGCCGGCGGACCTGGACGGCTTTTTTCTCCTGCCGGTGGACCACTGCGCCGTGCGGCCGGAGACACTGGAGAAAATCATCGCCGCCTTTATTCTGGACAACGGCAAAACCGTCGTGTATCCAACATATAACGGCCGGCGCGGCCACCCGCCGCTGATCCCCCGCGGCTTTGCCGCCGGGCTCCGGGACTACGACGGCGCGGACGGCATGCGCGGCTATCTGTCGCGGTTCCCCGCGGCGGAGGTGGAGACGGACGACGGCGGCACCGTGACGGATATGGACACGCCGGCCGATTACGAGGCGCTGCTCCGTTATCTCGGCCTGCCGGTCTATCCCGACGCGGATACCTGCGCGCGCCTCATGGAAAAATACAAGATGCCTGACAACGTGGCCGCCCACTGCCGGGAGGTGAACGCGCTGGCGCTGCGCCTGAGCGGACTGCTCCGGGAAAAGGGCGGACTCATCGACGAGGGCCTCCTCTCCGCCGCCTGCCTCCTGCATGACATTGCCCGGGCGGAGCCCGAGCACGCCAATGCCGGCGCCAAGCTTCTGCTTTGCGAGGGGTATCCCGCCGCGGCCCGGCTCGTTGATATCCACATGGACCTGCCGGAGGACTACGTCCCGCAGCCGGACGAGGCGGCCCTGCTTTATCTGGCGGACAAGCTCTGCCGGGCCGGCGCCCGCGCGCCGGTCGGGAGGACCCGCCAGGCGCTGCAAGCCCGCTTTGCCGGGAACCCGGAGGCGCTGGCAATGGCCATGAAACGCATGGACCGCGCGCAGCAGATCCTGGATATGCTCCGGGAGCGGTACGGTGTCACCTATCGGGACATGGATATACCGGCTGAATGATTGTAAAATTTTTTTATTTTTTTGTATTCTAAAACAATTTCGTTATGAAAATGGCAATCTGCCGGAGAGATTTTTCCGTTATTTTGCACATACTTCCGCACCATCTCCCCGCTGCCCATTGTCAATAATTCGGTAGTACGCAACGAATTACGCCGTTATTTATGATAAAGTGCATAGAATTAACCCGTCAATTTTAAGTAGTTGTTTGCCATTTACATTTGAACGCACTTTTGATACAATTTATCTAAATTGGTACGACGTTTACGCACTATTATGTATGTAATCAGCAAGGGCACCCCCAAGACAAAAACCGGGAAGATATCCCCATTTTACCGGTCTTTGCCGCCCAATTATAAAACGGAGAGGATTTTAATATGGTAACGAGATTGAGAGTATCCATCAACGGCGTGGAAAGGCCGGTTGTCTGCGATCCCGATAAGGACAGCCTTGCCGTCGTGCTCCGCAGGATGGGTCTCACCGGCACAAAGATCGGATGCGGTATCGGCGTCTGCGGCGCCTGCTCCGTCATTTTGAACGGTGAAGTCATCAGGTCCTGCAACAGGAAGATGAAGAAGGTCCCCGAATTCAGCGAGATCATCACCATCGAGGGCATCGGCACGCCGCAGCACCTGCATCCCCTGCAGCAGGCCTGGATCACCTACGGCGGCGTACAGTGCGGCTTCTGCTCGCCCGGCTTTATCGTCTCGGCTTACGGCCTGCTTTTAAAGAATCAAAGCCCGACCCGCGAAGAGGTCCGCGCCTGGTTCAAGGAGCACAAAAACGTCTGCCGCTGCACGGGGTACAAGCCTCTGGTCGACTCCGTCATGGCCGCCGCCAAGGTCGTGCGCGGCGAGGCCACCATGGAGGATATTACATTCGATACCACCAAGTATAAGGACTTTTACGGCACGGCCCTGCCGAGGCCGGCGGCGCTGCCCAAGGTTTGCGGCCTGGCCGATTACGGCGACGATATCAAGCTCAAAATGCCGGAAGGCACGGCGCATCTGGCCGTCGTCATCTCCGAGGTCCACCACGCCAAGATCCTCAGCATCGACACCTCGGAGGCCGAAACGATGCCCGGCGTCATGAAGGTCATGACAGCGGGAGACGTCAAGGGCTCCAACAGCCTCCCTGTCCCCCAGATCCACCCCCGCATGAAGGCCCACGGCATTCTGGAGTTCCCCGTCATCTGCGGCAAAAAGATCAACCGCCGGGGCGACGTTGTGGCGCTGGTGGCCGCCGACACGGAAGAGCACGCCCGGGCGGCCGCCAAAAAGGTCAAGCAGAACCTGGAGATCCTGCCGGCGTATATGTCCTATCCCGAGGCCGTCATGCCCAACGCCATCCAGCTCCAGGAGCAGCTGCCCAACTTCTATATGGAACAGCCGCTCTTTAAGGGCGAGGACGCTTCCGAGATCATCGACGACGCCGACATCACGGTGGAGGGCAGCTTCTATTCTTCCCGCGAGCCGCACCTGCCCATCGAGCCGGACACCGTCCAGGGCTATTACGGCGCGGACGGCGAGCTCGTGATCCAGTGCCGCTCCCAGGCGCTGCACGACAACCGCGGCGAAATCTCCGCGGCCACCGGTCAGCCGGAGGATAAGCTGCGCATCATCCAGAATCCCACCGGCGGCTCCTTCGGCAACACGATCACCGCCAACACCTACTCCCTGGTGGCCACGGCCGTCCAGAACCTGGGCATCCCCTGCACGCTGACGCTCAACTACGAGGAGTATAACCATACCACCGGCAAGCGCGGCGCTTCTTACTCCAACGCCCGCCTGTCCTGCGACAAGGACGGCAAGATCTCCGCCGTCGAATTCGACGTGGCGCTGGACCACGGCGCCTATACCGTCGTCGCCAGCATCATCTTCGGCAACTTCGTGTCCATCCCCTTCCACGGCTACAATATCCCCAACATCAAGGCTCTGGCCCGCGCCGGCATGTCCAACAACGGCTTCCAGACGGCGTATCGCGGCTTCGGCGCGCCCCAGATCTACACGATGTCCGAGGCGCTCATCGACATGGCCGCCGAGAAGCTCGGCATGGACCCGTGGGAGTTCCGCTATAAAAACCTCGCCAAGCCCGGCGACACCACCATCAACTCCAGGCCCTATAAGAACTACGACATCTATCCCCAGCTGATGAACAAAATCAAGCCCGTTTACGACAAGTACAAGGCCGAGGCGGAGGCGGCGAAAAAAGAAGGCCGCCATCTCGGCGTCGGGCTCAGCCTGGGCGGCTTCCTCTGCACAACGGGTATGTTCGACGCGGCCGAGGTCGCGCTGGAATTGAACCCCGACGGCACGATCACCCACTATAACACCTGGCAGGACGTGGGCCAGGGCGGCGACATCGGCACCCTGACGCACACCTTAAAGGCTCTGGAGCCCCTGGGCCTCACACCCGACAAGGTGCGGCTCGTCCTGAACGACACCGGGACTTGCCCGAAGACCGGCCTGTCCGCGGCCAGCCGCCAGCACTTCATGGCCGGCAACGCCACCATCGACGCGGCCAACAAGCTCATGGACGCCATGCGCAAGCCGGACGGCACCTGGCGCACCTATGACGAGATGGTAAAGGAAGGCATTCCGACGAAGTATCTGGGCCACACCGACCACATGAGTCACAAGATCGACCCCGGACTCAACCCCAACAACGGCGAGGGCGAGAAGAACTCGGAGTTCATGTACGCGGTCAACTGCGCTCTGGTGGAGGTCGACGTGAATACCGGCAAGACGCAGGTTCTCCGTTACACCACCGCGGCGGACGTGGGCGTTATCGGCAACAAGCTGGCCGTTGACGGTCAGGCTTACGGGGGGCTGTCCCACAGCATCGGCTTCGCGCTCAGCGAGGACTACAACGCCGAGAAGAAGCACGGCAACATCGCCGGCTGCGGCGTCCCGACCATTGACATGATCCCGGACGACTTCAACATCATCTATCAGGAAACGCCGCGTCCCCTTGGGCCGCACGGCTCCGCCGGCTGCTCGGAGAACTTCCAGTGCTCCGGCCACATGGCCGTCATCAACGCCATCAGCAGCGCCTGCGGCGCCCGGGTATACGCCCTGCCGGCCACGCCCGACAAGGTCAAGGCCGCCTATGACAAGAAGCAGCGCGGCGAGGACATCACGCCGCCGAAATACTTCCTCGGCACCGACTTTGAGGAAGAGCTCGAGCTCATCCGCGCCAACCCGATGTAAGCGGCAGCTTCAATAAGCTATAAACAAATCTGCAGGGCGCGTCAGCAAGGCGCGCCCTGCGCCGGGTTAACGGAAGGACTGACGCATATGAAACTGGAAGAATCGAACGCCTATGTGGCGCGCTGCTTTAACGGGGAACCGGCTTCCTGCTCGTTTGCCTGCCCTTTCAGCCTCGATATCCGCTCCTATCTGGAAAAGGTCTCAAAAGGCCGCTGGGCGCCGGCATACAAGCTCCTCAGAAACGCCGTCGTTTTCCCGGCGGTGGTTGCGGCCTTGTGCCCGCAG
Organism: Sporobacter termitidis DSM 10068; assembly: GCF_900130065.1. Lineage (GTDB taxonomy): Bacteria > Bacillota > Clostridia > Oscillospirales > Oscillospiraceae > Sporobacter > Sporobacter termitidis. The sequence goes on along the minus strand of NZ_FQXV01000016.1, from coordinate 15,230 downwards.
CCCTGCCGCGGCCACTGCCAGCGGACCCAGCTCGGGGACGAGGCGCTGGCCATGAGCGACCTGGAAACGGCCTGCGTCAGATACGCCAAAAACCGCAAGGCGGAGCTTTACGTCATCCCGCCGAAAACCCAGCGCATCGCCGTCGTCGGGGCGGGTCCGGCGGGCCTGGCCTGCGCGCTCAGCCTCGCGCAGAAGCGCTATATCGTCACGGTGTTCGACAAGGCGCCCGGCTGGGGCGGCAGCCTGCGGCGGCACCCCAGGTTTTCCGAGTTTGAAGAGGACTTCATGCTGCAGTTCTCCGGCGTGGAGGCCGAGTTCCGGTATGACACGGAAATCACCGGCCTCGGCGCGCTGGACGATTATGACGCCGTCTACGTGGCCACGGGCAGGAGCGGCGCCGACTTCGGGCTCCTGGACAGCTGGGACAGGGCGCTGCTCACCACGTCAAACCCAAAGGTGTTTCTCGGCGGCGAGCTCACCGGCGAGGACCTGATGGAAGCCATCGCGCTGGGGAACGAGGCCTCAAAAATCATCGAGAGCTACCTTTTGGCCGGTAAGGCCAGCAGAGCGCCCGGCCCCGACCGGACAAACTGCGAGCGGTACCTGCGCCACGACGGTGAGGCGAAAAAGCCTCTCGTTCAGAAATCCGAGGGAGAGGTATATACCGAGGAGGAGGCCAAGGCCGAGGCCGCCCGGTGCTTCCAGTGCGACTGCGACTACTGCGAGGCCTCCTGCGAGATGCTCAAAAGCTTTCGCAAAAAGCCGAAAAAGCTTGGCCTGGAGGTCTTTACCGATTCCAGCGCCAATTCCCTCGTCTCCACCCACACGCTCACCAGGGAAACATATTCCTGCAATATCTGCGGCCACTGCAAGGCCGTCTGCCCGGTGAACGTGGATATGGGCGACCTGCTGCAGTTTTCCAGGACGGACCGGGTGGCGCAGGGGCTCCAGGTCCCCGCCTTCCACGATTACTGGCTGAGAGAAATGGATTTCAATTCCACGGAGGGCGCCTACGCGTCCGCCCCAAAGGGTAAAAAAGCATGAACGAAAAACAAACGTGCAATTACGCCTTCTTCCCCGGCTGCAAGCTGGGGGCGGCCAATCCCCAGCACGTGCTGAAATCGTACGACTACCTGCTTGGCAAATACAACGCGGGCATCATCTTAAACTGCTGCGGCGCCCCGGCCTACTGGGCGGGCGAAAAAAAGCGGCTGGACGCGCACCTGGACGATATCAAAAAAAGCTGGAACGCGCTGGGCCGGCCGAAGCTCATTTTCGCCTGCGCCTACTGCGAGAAAATGTTCCGGGAGTTTCTCCCGGAAATCGAGCAGGTGTCGCTGTACGCGCTCTTGGCCGAGGACGATAACCTCACGCCGTCCCGCCCCTTTAACGAGGCCACCGTGTTCGACCCCTGCGCGGCCAGGGACGACAAGGAAATGGAAGAGGGCGTGCGAAAGCTGGCCGAAAAATCGGGCGCCGGGCTGACGGAGCTCAAAGAGCCGAACCGCTGCTGCGGCTTTGGCGGCCATATGCGCCTTGCAAATCCCGAGCTCTATGAGGAGATCACAGCAAACCGCGCCGGGGCCGGAGACCTGCCCTACATCGTCTACTGCGCCAACTGCCGGGAAATCTTCAAGCTGAAAGGCAAAAAGTGCGCGCACATTCTGGATATGGTCTTTTCGCTGGACCCGGACACGCCGGTGCCCAGCCTGCACGAGAAGAAGGAGAACACCTTGGAGGTCAAGAAGGACATCATGAAAAAGCTCTCCGGCGAAGACTTCGCGCCCCGGTCCCAGGCGTGGGACAGCCTCGAGCTGGTCATTCCGGGCAAGCTCCTGGAGGAAATGGACCGCAGGCTCATTGTTTCCGACGATCTCAAGGAGGCGATCTGGCAGGCGGAGAAGACGGGGGATAAGTTCGTCGACGAGGCCGACGGCATCAGCCAGTGCAGCATGGTCAAGTCGGCGCTCACCTACTGGGTGCAGTACCGGGAGCTTTCTCCGGGCAAATACGAGGTCCTGGACGCTTACAGCCACCGGATGCGCTTTTCGAGGGAGGACTGAGCCGTGGATTCAAACGAAAAAACGTGGAAATGCGGCAAATGCGGCGTCCCGCTCGTCGTTAAGAAGACGGTATTCAGCTATCTCGGGCGCACCTTTACCCACGAGGTCCAGCGCTGCCCCAAGTGCGGCAACGTCTTTATCCCGAGGGACCTGGCCGAGGGCCGGATGGCCGAGGTGGAGCAGCAGATGGAGGATAAATAATCCGTCCATAGGCCTGTCGCGTTGAAAAACGCTTGAGGACAATATTATGAGCCAAATAATCCGACACACGCAGAGCGTCTGTCCCGTCTGCCTGAAGCGGCTGCCCGCCGACATCGTCAGGGACGGACAGGAGTATTTTCTTGAAAAGACCTGCCCGGAGCACGGGCGCTTTTCCGCCGTCGTCTGGCGCGGAGACGCGCCGTCTTTTGAAGCCTGGGGCGATTACGTCCCGCCGGAGGACGACGGCGCGCCGGACTGCCCCGCGTCCTGCGGCCTGTGCCCCGCGCACCTGCGCAAAACCTGCTGCGCCCTGGTGGAGGTCACCGCCCGGTGCAACCTCAAATGCCCCGTCTGCTTTGCCGACGCGGGCGGCGGGAGCGGCGAGCCCACCGTCGGCGCGCTGTACGATATCTTCCGGCAGCTGGTACGGCAGGGCAACACCTTTGTGCAGCTCTCCGGCGGCGAGCCCACCGTCCGCCATGATCTCCCGGAGATCGTGGCGGCGGCGAAAAAAGCCGGCTGCGAAAACATCCAGCTCAACTCCAACGGCCTCCGCCTGGGGGCCGACCCGGCCTTTGCAAAGGCGCTGAAGGACGCCGGGCTGTCCTTTGTCTTCATGCAGTTTGACGGCACGGAGGACGGCATTTACGAAAAGCTCCGCGGCAGGCCGCTCCTGGCCGAGAAAAAAGCGGCGATCAGGGTCTGCGGCGAGTTAAGGCTCGGCGTCACCCTCGTGCCGACGGTGGTGCCGGGCGTCAACGACCACAACATCGGCGATATCGTGAATTTTGCCCTGAGGGGCTCCCCCGCCGTCCGCGGCGTCCACTTTCAGCCGGTGAGCTATTTCGGGCGGTATCCGAAGGCGCCGGAAAACAAGGACAGGATCACGCTGCCCGAGGTACTGTGCGCCGTCGAGCGGCAGACCGGCGGGACGATCAAGGTTTCCGATTTTGCCCCCTCCTGCTGCGACCATCCGCGGTGCGGCTTTCATGGGGACTTTGTGGTCCTGCCCAAGGGCATGCTGCTGCGGCTGACCAACAACAAAAAATCCTCCTGCTGCGGCGATGACGCCCACCTCAAAAACAGGAGCTTCGTCTCCCGCCGGTGGACGCGGACCGACGACGGCGCGCCGGACCCCGAGGGCGCCGACTACCGCGATATGGACACGTTTTTGAAGCGCGTCCGCTCCCATGGCTTTACCATTTCGGCAATGGCCTTTCAGGACGCCTACACGCTTGATCTCGAGCGGCTCAGGACGTGCAGCCTGCACGTTTTCCGCGACGGGCGCGTGATTCCCTTCTGCCGGAGTTATCTGACGTCTATGGACGGGAATAGGGCCGGTACATGAGCAATATCTACGAAACACCGTTTTTAAACGCCCTGCAGGACGCCTCGATGCATCCGGGCGGCCTGCGCCTGACCGACCGGGCGGCGCGGCTGGCCGAGCTCACCCCGGGGATGCTGGTGGCCGACATCGGCTGCGGGGCCGGCGTCACGGCGGCCTTCCTCTCGTCGAAGCACCGGCTCAGCATGATAGGGCTGGAGATATCCTCCGCGCTGGTCGACGCCGGGCTCAAAAGATACCCGGGGCTGCGGCTCATCCGCTGGGACTGCGGGACGCTCCCCTTTGAGGACGGCTGCCTGGACGGCGTCGTCATCGAGTGCGCCCTCTCCGTCATCGGCCGGACGGAGGCCATCCTTTCGGAATGCGCGCGGGCCCTGAAGACAACGGGCACGCTGATCATCTCCGACGTTTTTCTGCGCGCCGAGGCGCCGGCCGCCGCCCCGCTGACGACGGCGGAGGGCCTGACACGGCTGCTCAAGAAGACCGGCTTTGACGTTGCCGTCAGCGAGGACCACACGCCTGCGCTGAAAACGTATCTGGCGGAGCTGCGGGAGCAGAGCCATGCCGATTTTGACACCGGGTCGCTCTTATGCGCGCCCCGGGCGGGGGCGCGCCCAAAACTGTCGGAGCTCAGCTATACGCTGATCATCGCACGAAAAAATTAAAAGACGGGTGAATGCGTTTTGACCAATACTTCAAAAGAAATAGCAAGGCTCAACGCGCAGGGCTACTGCTGCAGCCAGATCATGGTGGCGCTCGCCCTGGACGCGCTGGAGGACGAAAATCCGGAGCTCATCGACGCCATGCGCGGGCTCTGCAAGGGCCTTTATTCCGGCCTCGTCTGCGGGACGCTGGCCGGCGGCGCCTGCCTCTTGTCCATGGTGGACCCGAGAGCGGCGGAGGAGCACATGATCGCGCGGCTGGTGGAGTGGTTTGAAATGACCTTTGGGTCCGCTTACGGCGGGGTCACCTGCGCCAAGATACTGGACGACAACCCGATGAACAGATACGAACGCTGCCCCGGAATTCTGGAGCAGACCTACGAAAAATGCCGGGAGCTTCTGGCCGAAGCCGGCCACGCCATATAACGGTGAAGCTGACGCCGCTGGAGCCCTGGATCTCCGAAAGGGCCGGTATCCCAAATCCTCCCGACCCGGCGCGGCTCCGGCAATATCAGCTGGACGCCCTGCGGGAAACGCTCCGCCTCATGAAAGAAAAGAGCCGGTTCTACCGCCAGCGCCTGCACGATGTTTCCCCGGAGTCCGTGGTAACGATGGAGGACCTGCCGCGCCTGCCCTTCACGTCCGCCGGAGATATTGGGCTGCGCCCCGAGGATTTTCTCTGCGTGCCGCCCCGGGACATCGGCCGGATCGTCACGCTGTCCACCTCCGGGACAACAGGCAGGCCGAAACGGATTTTCTTTACAGGGGCCGACCAGGAGCTCACCGTGGATTTTTTCCACCACGGCATGACGACGATGGCGGACAGCGGCGACAGGGTGATGATCTTCATGCCCGGGAGCACCGAGGGCAGCATCGGCGACCTTTTGCAAAGGGGCCTGGCGCGTTTTGACTGCGCATCCGTCATCTACGGCCCTGTTCGGGACAGCAGCGACGCTCTGAAGGCGCTGATCGAGGAAAATATCACCTGCGTCGTCGCCATCCCGTCGCAGATGCTGGCGCTGGCGAAATACGACGCGGAGGGCCCGAAGGCGTTAAAGGGCCGGCTCAGGAGCGTCCTTTTGAGCGCGGACTATGTGCCCAGGGCCGTATCCGCCCGGCTGGAGGAAATCTGGGGGGCTCCGGTCTACGGCCATTACGGCATGACGGAGACGGGGCTCGGCGGCGGCGTGGAGTGCGCGGCACGGCATGGGTACCATCTGCGCGAGGCGGACCTGCTTTTTGAGATCGTCGACCCCGTTACCGGGCGGCCGGTGCCCGACGGGGAATATGGCGAGATCGTCTTTTCCACGCTGACGCGGCGGGGGATGCCGCTCCTCCGATACAGGACGGGCGACCGGTCCCGTTTTTTGACGGAGCCCTGCCCCTGCGGCTCGGTGCTCCGGCGGCTGGACCATGTCTCCGGGCGGATCAGCGAGGCCGTTTCGCTCCCCGGGGGCCGGACGCTTTCGATCACACAGCTGGACGAGATTCTCCTGGCCGAGCCGTCCGTCACCGCGTTTTCGGCGGAAATGACGGCACGGGACGGCCGCGACTGCCTGAACATCACCGTTGAAAGCGCCGGGCATTTTGACGCGGACATGCTCGCCCAAAAGCTGGAGCCGCTGCTGGGCGGCCTCCTCAGCGAGGGCCGGCTGACGCTTTCCATCGGCGCCGGCGCCGTTGACTTTTTCACCACGGGAACCTTGAAACGGCGCATCGCCGATCAAAGAAATCATGAAAAAAGGTCAGGTTCGCTATGAAAAAAATTGCTGAAGCAGCGATGGAAATGCTCGCCTCCGGCGTCAGCTTCGCGCAGGCGCTCGTCCTGGAAAGCAGCGGCTCCACGCCCCGCGAAGCCGGCTCGGCCATGCTCGTGAGGCCCGACAAAACAATCTCCGGCACCATCGGCGGGGGCGTTCTGGAGGCGAACACCGTCAACGCGGCGATAAAGGCCCTGGCCGACAAGCGGGCGGCCGTGGCCGAATTTGTCCTGGAGGAAAAGGGCGCGGCAGCCATCGGCGCGGTCTGCGGTGGCCGGGCGAAGGTGCTGATCGACTACATCAGCGCCGACGAGCCCGCCGATATGGCTTTTTTTGAACAGCTGCGCAGGGCTTCAAGCTCCAATCAGCTCTCGCACTTGGCGGCGCTGATCCCCGCTTCGGAAAGCCTGGCGCGGCGCAACATCTGCCTTGTCCTGCCCGACGGGACGCTGGCGGGCGCGGAGGTTTTCGGCCCCGATATCCTGGCGCAGCTGCGGTCGGGAAACAGCGGGTACGACGTTTTTACGAATCTGGAGCAGCACGCGGCGTATCTTTTCCCCGTGGGGTCGGACGGCACTGTTTATATCTTCGGCGCCGGGCACTGCGGCGAGAAGCTGGCGCACGTCGTCCACACGGTGGGCTTTGAAACGGTCGTCATCGACGACAGGCGCGAGTTTGCAAACGCCGCGCGCCTCCCGGAGGCCGACGACATCATCGTCCCAAAAAAGCTGGACGCGCCGTTTGACACCCTTGCGTTCGGGCCGGACAGCTACATCGTCATCGTCACGCGCGGCCACATATACGACGAGCTCGTCCTGCGGCGGGCCCTCAGGACAAGCGCCGGATATATCGGCATGATCGCCAGCCGGAAAAAGCGCGACACCATCTACCGGCACCTTTTGGACGACGGGTATACACCCGATGATATCGCCAGGGTGTACTCGCCCATCGGCATCGACATCAGCGCCGACACGCCGGAGGAGATCGCCGTTTCCATCACGGCGGAGCTTATCAAGGTGCGGGCGGCCAGAAAACGCGGCGGCTGAGCGGCCTTTCAACATTGCGCCCCGCCCCGGGAAGCACTGAGGGGCGGGGCGCCGATTTGCGTATTTATTCCCGGCGCGACGCATGATATAATAAATTCTTGGAATCCATTATATCGCGCATGTGAGCGCTGTGCGCCAACATGGGCAGAATTAAAGGCCTCGCGCTCTTCGGGCGCGAATGGCCCCGGTAAACATATTGCTTAAGATACAAGAGGTACTGTTATGAGCACGGAAACGATTTGGGACGTCGGCATCATCGGCTGCGGCATCGCGGGCATCTACGCCGGATATGAGCTTTCAAAGCTGAATCCCGGACTGAAGGTGATTTTGCTGGAGGAGGGCGAGGATATCGACCGGCGCAGCTGTCCGATCGTGGCGCACAAGACAAAGGACTGCGTGTCCTGCGCCACCTGCGCGATCATGCGCGGCTTCGGCGGGGCGGGAGCATACTCCGACGGCAAATACAACTTTACAACGGAGTTCGGCGGCTGGCTCCGGGATTACCTGCCGGAAGAGGAGATCATGGACCTCATCCGGTACGTGGACGACGTCAACGTCTCCTTCGGCGCCACGGAGGTCGTCTACTCCACGGAGAGCGAGGCGGCGCGGAAGCTGGAGAAAAAGGCGCTGGAGAACGACCTGCATCTCCTGCAGGCCAGGGTAAAGCATCTGGGGACGGAGAACAACCTCCGCATCCTGAAAAATATCTACGACCACATGAAAACGCGGGTGACCTTCCGGTTCGGCACCTCGATCAGCGGCATCAAGGTCCTGCCCGACGGCTACCTGCTGGAAACCAAGGCCGAGGATATCCAATGCCGCTACCTGATCGCCGCGCCGGGGCGGTCCGGCGCGGAATGGTTTGCCGAGCAGTGCAATCAGCTGGGGCTGGACCTTTTGAACAACCAGGTGGACATCGGCGTACGCGTGGAGCTGCCGGCCAAGGTCTTCGAGCACATCACGGACGTGGTGTATGAATCCAAGCTCGTCTACAGGACGAAGCAGTACGGCGACTCGGTGCGGACGTTCTGCATGAATCCCTATGGCCACGTGGTCACCGAAAACGTGGATGGGCTGATGACCGTCAACGGCCACAGCTACTCCGACCCCAAGCTGCAGAGCGAGAACACGAACTTTGCGCTCCTGGTATCCAACCGTTTTACCCAGCCGTTCAAGGAGCCGTATAAATACGGCAAGCACATCGCCTCGCTGAGCAACATGCTGGGCGGCGGCGTGCTGATCCAGCGCTTCGGCGACCTTCTGCGCGGCACGCGCACCAACGAGCACCGGCTCTCCAAGAGCTTCGTGAAGCCGACGCTGCAGGCCACGCCGGGCGACCTGAGCCTCGTTTTGCCTAAGCGCCACATGGACAACATCATCGAAATGATCTACGCGCTGGACAAGATCGCGCCGGGCACAGCCAATTATGACACGCTCCTTTACGGCGTGGAGGTCAAGTTCTACTCCTCCCGCCCCCAGCTCACCGCCGAGCTGGAGACAAAGCTCCGGAACTTTTACGCCATCGGTGACGGCGCCGGCATCACCCGGGGCTTGGCGCAGGCCGCGGCCAGCGGCGTCATCGCCGCCCGCTCCGTGGCGGGAAAGCTCAAAGCAGGCGAATAGCGCGCCGGCGCATAACTATAGGCGGACGGTCAATGGCCGTCCGCCTTTTATCGGCGCGGCGCGAAGCGGGGCGGATACGGAATCCGCCTTGCGGCAACTCCCCTAAATCTTACATACAATTAACATGCCGCTGCTTGTTTCATGGCAGCGGTATTTTATTATGGTATGGGAGCCTTGCTCCGAAAGGGAGGTTTATATGAAAAAGCTGATTTTTGTACTGGTGGACGGGCTGCGGTGCGACACCGCGTTCCGCCATATGGGGTTTATGGAGCATCTTCTGGAAATGGGGGCCGCCTCGCGGTACCGCGTCCGGTCGGAGCTGCCGTCCATGTCGCGGCCGATTTACGAGACGCTGATGACGGGCATGCCCGTCCTGGAGCACGGCATTTTCTCCAACGAGGTATCGCGGCTGTCCAAAGAGGAAAACCTCTTCGGCCTGGCCAGGGAAAACGGCCTGACCACGGCGGCGGCCGCCTACTGCTGGTTTTCGGAGCTTTATAACAGGGCGCCGTTCAATCCTGTCACGGACCGGCTGCAGCTGGACGCGGACCTGCCGATCCAGAACGGCCTGTTTTACTTCAAGGACGTGACGGGCGCTTATCCGGACTCCCATCTCATCGCCGACGCCGAGGCGCTCCGCCAGCGCTTTAACCCTGACTTCCTGCTGGTGCATCCCATGAATACGGACGATGCCGGGCATAAGTCCGGCAGCGACAGCAGCGACTATGTCAAATCGGTCATCATGATCGACTATATCCTTTCCAACACCATCCCGATCTGGCTGGGCAGCGGCTACACCGTCCTGGTGACGGGCGACCACGGTATCAACCCCTGGGGCTGGCACGGCGGCAACGGGGATGACGAGCGCCTGGTGCCGCTGTACATCATGGGTCCCGCCGCCGCGGGCGGCGACTTTTCCGAGACGGAGATTCCGCAGCGGATGCTGGCGCCCCTCTGCTGCGACCTGCTGGGCATCCCCCGCGGGAAAAAGATGCTGCAGCCGGCGCTGCCGGGCTTAAAGGAAAGCTGACCATGAAACTGAAAAAGCTCACCAGGGAAGAGTTCAGCTGGTCGCTTTACGACTGGTCCTCCTCGGCCGTCACGCTTCTTTTGACGGCGATCATCCCCATTTATCTCAAATCCATCGGCCACAACTATAACGTGGCGGACAGCATGTCCACCGCCCACTGGGGCATCGTCAACTCCGTCTCCACGCTGGTGCTGGCGCTCTGCGCGCCGGTCATCGGCGCCGTGGCCGATTTCAAGGGCAACAAGAACCGCTTTTTCAACGTCTTTTTCACCGTTGGCATCCTGTCGCTGTTCGCCTCCGTCTTCCTTGACAATTATTACGCGCTGCTGATTGCGAACTTCGTCATGCTGATCGGCTATACCGGCACCTATATCATCTACGACGCGTTTCTGGTGGACGTCTCTCCGGACGAGCGGATGGATTACGTGTCCTCCTTCGGCTTCGGCATGGGCTATATCGGCGGCAGCATCCCGTTTGTTTTGAGCCTTCTGCTGATCATGCTCGAGCCCTTCGGGCTCGACGGCGTCACGGCTGTCAAGCTGTCACTGGCGCTCAACGGGGTGTGGTGGCTTTTGTTTACGCTGCCGTTTCTTAAAAACGTCAGGCAGGTCTACTCAATCGAAAAGACAAAGCACGTGGTTTCCGGCACACTCAAAAATGTCGCGGCCACGTTTAAAAAAATCGCGCATCACAAGGTGATGGGCCTGTTTCTGCTCTCATACTTTTTCTACATCGACGGCGTGAACACCGTGATCACCATGAGTACGGAGATCGGCGCCGACAAGGGCATCGACGCCAATCAGATGGTGCTGGCGCTTTTGGCCACACAGCTTGTGGCCGCCGTTTCCGTCATGCTCTGCGCGCGCTTGGTGAAAACGACACGGGCAAAGCCGATCATCCTTGTGTCCATCGCCGTCTTTGCCGGCGTGTGCGTGTTCGGCTATTTCATGACGACGGCGCTGCACTTCTGGATCATGGCGCTGGTGGTGGCTCTCGTGCTGGGGACGATCCAGGCGCTGTCCCGCTCGTTTTTCGCAAAGCTTATCCCGGAAAAGGACAGGAACAACGAATACTTCGGTTTTTACAGCATCATGACCCGGTATGCCTCGATCCTGGGGCCGCTGATCCTGGCCGGCCTCACCCTCTGGACCGGCAGCTCCCGCTACGGCATCCTCGGCATCCTGGTCCTCTTTGTCGCCGGCTTTATCATCTTCGCACGGGTCAAGGAACCCGACGAGGAGAAGGAAGCCGCCAGTTGCGCAAACAGCGCCGATGTGCTCGGCTGATATTGCCGTATATGCGTAGTGGCCGCCGAGGACGGCGGCCACTACGCCACGCATACCGGGGAATACCTTGCCGTATCGGGCGTGGCCTCTGTCCGGAAGAGGACGCTGTGCTGCGCCGGCAAGGCCCTCATCAGTCGGCTGCGCCGACAGCTTCCCCCAGGGGAAGCCTTTGCATGTATCAGATGCAGCGGTACATGGCGCGTGGCGCGGCTTTCCAGACGCGCCTTTTCTGTGGCGGGGAACAGGACGAACGCAAGCCGCCGGTTCGATAAAACCGGCGGCTTGCGTTTATTTTGTATTCAGGCTGTCCGCTGCATGCCGGCAAGGCTTTTCTCCGCCGGGACGCAGTCCTGGTTGAAGCACTCGGCGATGGGGGCGCAGGTGATGCAGCCGTTGTGGGTATTGAGGCCCGACAGGAAGGACTTATCCTCCAGCAGCGCCTTTGCGACGCCCTTCTCGGCAAGGCGGGTCAGATACGGCAGCGTGGCGCCGGTCAGGGCCCAGGTGGAGGTCTTCGGCACGGCGCCGGGCATGTTGGCCACGGAATAATGGACCACGCCGTATTTTTCATAACAGGGGTTGTCGTGGGTGGTGACCCTGTCGATGGTGGCGATGGAGCCGCCCTGGTCGATGGCCACGTCCACGATCACCGCGCCCTTTTTCATGCTCTTCACCATGTCCTCCGATACGGTTTTGGGCGCTTTCGCGCCGGTAACGAGCACGGCGCCGACGAGGAGGTCCGCCGTTTCTACCATTTCGGCGGCGTTGTATTCGTCGTACAGCATCGTCGCTACCCGGCCGGCGAAAATATCGTCCAGATAATTGAGCCGGTCCTTGCTGAGGTCCATGACTGTGACATGGGCGCCGAGTCCGGATGCCATTTTCGCGGCGTTGGCGCCCACGACGCCGCCGCCGATGATGAGCACCTCCGCGCATCGCACGCCGGGGACGCCGCCCAGTAAAATCCCCTCGCCACCCTTGTATTTCTGCAGCAGGTCGGCTCCAACCTGGACCGACATCCGGCCGGCCACCTCGCTCATCGGCGAGAGCAGCGGGTGCGCGCCGCCGGGCAGCTGCACCGTCTCGTAGGCGATGGCGGTGATCTTCTTTTTCTGGAGCAGCGCCGTCAAGCCGGGATTCGGGGCCAGATGGAGATACGCGAAAAGGGACTGGCCCTCTTTGAAATACTGATATTCGGGCTCAATGGGCTCCTTGACCTTGACGATCAGGTCAGCGGCGTCATACACCGCCGCCGCCTCCGGCAGCGTCGCCGCGCCCGCGGCCTCATACGCGCCGTCCGTGATGCCGCTGCCCTCTCCGGCCGACTGTTCGATCAGGACGTCATGGCCGAGCTTATGGAGCGCGTACACACCGGCCGGCGTGATGGCGACCCGGTTTTCATTGTTTTTGATTTCTTTCGGGATACCTATTTTCATATCTCATAATCCTCTCGATCACGCATCCGTTCCATCCCCGAGGGAAACGGAGTAATTGTTTTTCACTGTTGACAGAACCACGATCGTCCTGGTCTTCTGGACGCCCTGGACGCTTTTGATCCTGTTCAGAAGCCGCTCCAGGGTGTCGGTATTTTCGGTGACGATTTTCAGCAGGTAATCGAAATCTCCGGCCAGATAGTGACACTCCAGCACGTCGCCCTCCGCGTTCACGGCCTCGACAAATTTGTCGGTGAACCTGGGCCGCTCCAGGCTGACGAACATCATGGCCGTCATCGTCTTTTTGAGATATCTGTTATCGATGATCGTGGTGTACTGCTTGATGACGCCGGAGGACTCCAGCTTTTTCAGCCGCTCGCTGCACGCCGGCACCGACAGGCGCACGATACCGCTGATCTCCGACGCCGTCATCCGCGCGTTGCTCTCCAAAAGCTTTAAAATCCTGATGTCGATGCTGTCCATACGTCTAACCTCTTCCGGAAGGTTTTTCAAATCCACAATAACACAGCCCATAATTATTTTAAATATATTTCAACGAAATCTGTATTTCTTTAGTCTATATCACACTTTTAATTTAATTATTTCCGTCATTAGCCGCCTCGATTAATTCTCTCTTAAAAGATTAAATAGACGGGACCGGGGGCTTTACGGGCATAAAAAAACCTGCGCGGTTACCCGCGCAGGTTTAAGTGATAGAAGGTATTACGCAGCGATCGCTTTCTTGCTTTCCTTCAGCGCCTTGAGTCTGGATTTCTCACGGTAGAAGTCGAGAGTCAGAGCCGCAATCAGGAGGACGCCCTTGGCGATGATCTGATAGTAGGAGTCGAGCCCGACGACGACGAGACCGTTGTTGAAGCTGTTGAGCAGCATAAGGCCGATGAAAACGCCGAGCATGCCGCCGCCGCCGCCCATGAACGCGACGCCGCCGAGGACGGCCGCCGTGATGGCGTCAAGGTCGGAGCCGGTGATGGCTGTCGGAGAACCCATATGCATGCGGGCCGCCATCAGCGCGCCGGCAAGGCAGGAGATCATGCTGTTGTTGACAAAAAGGATCGTGGTAATTTTCTTCGGATTGATACCGGCCAGACGGGCGGCGTTTCTGTTGCCGCCGGCCATGTATATCCTTCGCCCGAACCTGGTGCTGGAGAGAATAAAGCCGTAAATAAGCAGAAGGATGATCGTGATGAAGAACGGCAGCGGGAAGATCGAAAGCACGTTCGTGGAGCCCAGCTCCCAGAACGATCTATTGCTGATGGCGATATTCTGCGCGTTCGTGAGAACAAGGGAGAGACCCGCAAAAGCCGTGCTTATGGCCAGCGTCGAGATGAACGACATAAAGTTCAGGACGTTTGCGAAGAACGCGTTGAGAAGGCCGACCGCCGCGCCGAAGCAGAGCGTGATAAGCAGGGCCGGGACCCAAGGCATCTTTGTCTGCAGCAGGAACGCAATGATAACGCCCGCCATCATGCCCGTGTTACCGGCGGACAGGTCGATCTGCCCGCTGATCAGGAGGCAGGACATACCGACCGCGATCGTACCTGAAACAAAGGCCGAGTTGAAGATGTTTCTGATATTGTCTGTCGAAAGGTAGTTCTTATTGATGATCTGGAACAGGATCACAATAAGGGCCCATACCACGACCAGCGTAAAGTTTTTACTGCCGACAATCCTTCTGATTCCATTTCTGTTTTCCATGGCTTCCTCCTCCTAATCGTGCATAGCGAGTTCAAGAACGCGCTCTTCTGTTGCTTCTTGCCTGGTCACTTTGCCCGTGATGTGCCCGTTATGCATGACAATGATATTGTCGCTTACGTTCAATACTTCGGTCAGCTCGGACGATATAAAGATGACCCCGATACCCTGCTTGGCAAAGTCGCATACCATCTGGTAGACCTCCGCCTTCGTCCCGACGTCGATGCCCTTCGTCGGCTCGTCCAGGATCAGTATCCGCGTCACCATCTTTTCGGACGTCCAGCGGCCCAGAATGATCTTCTGCTGGTTCCCGCCCGAAAGCTCCATCACCAGCTTCTCGATCGTCGGCGTCTTGATCGAGTACTTCTTGACCGCCTCGAACGCCAGCTCGTTCTCCGTCTTTTCGTCCAGGAACATACCCTTCTTGACCTTTTCAAGCACCGGCATGCTCACGTTGTCCCGGATCGAGCGGCCCAACACCAGCCCCTGCTCCTTCCGGTCCTCGGGGCACAGCGCTATCCCGTGCTCGATCGCGTCTTTCGGCGACCTGAAGTTTACTGCCTCGCCGTCCATCCTGATCTCGCCCGACAGGATCGGGTCCGCCCCGAATATCGCCCGCATAACCTCCGTACGGCCGGCTCCCACAAGTCCCGCAAAGCCCAGTACCTCGCCCTTTCGAAGCTGGAAGCTTACGTCGTGCACGTCGTCCGTTACCAGATTATTTACTTCAAGCAGAACGTCGCCTATCTTGTCGTTCCGCTTCAGATTCGCATATGTATCGCCGATGTCGCGCCCGACCATCGCCTTCACGAGCTCTTTCTCGTTCGTCTCCGCCGTATTGAACGTCTTCACCAGCCGCCCGTCCTTCAATACAACGATCTCGTCCGACGTCTGGAAGATTTCCGCCATTCGGTGCGACACGTACAGGATGATCTTCCCCTGCTCCTTCAGCTGTCTGATCAGCCGGAACAAAATCGTCACCTCCGTGTCCGTCAGGCACGCCGTCGGCTCGTCAAACGCGATGATCTTTGAGTCACGCCGGTACGACTTCATGATCTCCACCATCTG
>NZ_FQXV01000030.1 GCF_900130065.1 Sporobacter termitidis DSM 10068 | reverse complement strand
CCCGACAGGCCCGTTAAGGTATTATATTGCCGCACTTCCTCCCGCGTCAGCAAGGTCGGGTCCCCGTGCGACCAATAAAGCTTATCGGCGGCCTGCCCCAGCGCCGCGGCGGCCATTTTTGCCTCCTCGCGTTCGTCTGTCGTCAGCGTTTTCCCGGACTGCGCTAATCCAAGCCAATGCTCCCAATTGTCTTTGATATACTGTTCGGAATTCACAAGCGCGTCGTACTGCTTCTCAAATTGCCTCTTCTGAACCCCCGTTGATGTCTTGACGGCCTGCTGCAATTCCCGCGCCTGACGCTCCGACTCCGTGAGCTTCGCCGGCTGTGCCATGTAAACATCCTCAACGTGCTTCTGCGAAGCCTGCAAATCCCGCCGCCGCCCGACGAGCGCGGCCACCTGCGGAGAATCCAGGCCGTACACATCCGCCGCCCGCGTCGCCTGTTCGTTCAGCGTTTGCAGATTTTCCGCCGTCGGCGCTGTGAACGGGACGCCCAGCATAACAGTAATCCCGCCTCAAAATTACTTTGGGGCGGGATTGTGTTATCTATTATTAATGGCCCATGAGTGGAATGAACCAGGGGCAAAAAAACCATGCAGGTTAAAGCGCCAGGGTCGTTAAGCGCCCCCGCTCCTGTTCACGCCGCCCCGCAATTAGGATAGGGGGCATGAACGGCCCTTATATTTTCGTAATGCTATTTATACAAAGTGATTTCTTTCCCTGTATTTGTATCAATGAAAAACTTCCGTTTACCCTCCTGTATTAACGTCAACTCAGTACCAATGGACATGTTATAAATTTCCAGCACAGCTGGCTCAATTTCGATGAGCTTCAAATGCCAGAATACACCAATTGTATACATCTGCAAGATACTCTTCAGTATCAATATCAGATAAAAACCTTCAGCCATTATCTGCATCTCTTTTGCTATTCTCACGGATACACCATTTTAACTGACCTTTTCCGTTATATATGTTTGTGATACTAAGCAAGCCCCGTAACTTGATTTCATCTTAGCCATAAGCGAAATCTCCCTGATTCTTTTACTTTCTCAGAGGTCTACCTTTTTACCCGTAATATTATCAACAAAATAACGTTTGCCATGTTCAACGACCAACTGCAAATCCGTTCCAATAGGGAGAAGATAAGTTGCAATAATGGCCGGTTCAATCTCTGCGACGGTATTATAGTCACAGATTACCAGATTATCTGGATTATTAATGTATTCTGCATCATCTGTGGCAGAGAAGAAGCGCCAACCGTTGTCTGCTGAATTGACGGACTGTTCCCGTATAGCCCATTTTAGATAACCTGCACCGTCAATAATGCGCCTTGAGGCTATACACGCACCAGCATTTTTAATAAATTCGATATTAGGAGACATATGTCATCATCCTTTTCACAACATCATCACGGTAGTCAGTTAATCATATCTGATTGTTTTTTTAGCCGTTCTTTTGCTGTTGACAGCAAGCTGACTAACCAATCAACAGGTACCTCAAGTCCTTTGGCTTGCGGATACCACTTTATTACTATTTCACCGCCATTATTTCGAATAATTGCAACATCCTTATCATCACATAGCACCTCAACGACAAGATTATAGTCATCGGAAGGGTCATTAACAAAATCTGCCGACCATTCTTGCATGTTCGATTCCTCCTGTTATTTCGTATATTTTTCTAGAAAACCTATAAAGGTTTTCCCGTCCGCTGACCATCTAGCTCCAGTACCATCAGGCAAACGAACATCTAGAATATCTCCAAACGCATCGGTATGGCGCACTTTGTATGTAGATTGTGGATTACTCAGAATATCTGAGATGTATTGTGCTCCTTGTTCAGTATTTCTGGTAGCATTACCAGACACTTCACCAACGAACGTTCCTGCACGACTAGGGTTACCAGCATGTTTTTGAAAGGCTCGGCCAACAGGTGATACACCGCCTTTTCCTGGCATTGTTGCTGACTTTATCAGATTATCGGTACTCTCCCAAAGGTCCCCCGCGCCCTCAGTACTGCTTTCGGTACGCCCCCCTTTACCATATATATTATTGTATACCTTTTCCAGGTCGCTTTCAATGGTCTCTCCTTTTGCGTTGGGCCATTGTTTGCGATATGCGCTGACTGTTTCTTCCGCAATGCTTGGCACATTTTTCTGGGCAAGGCCCGCTTCTGGGGCTTTGCTGCCAAGGTATCCGTTTGGCGCCGCCGTATTGCCGCCGTGAAGGGCGAAAGGCAACGCGACAGCCGCGCCCATTGCCGCGCCCTGCCCGGCGGCGGTCAGCGGGTCGGTGACGTACAGCTTTACCACGGCCGCACGCACGGCGTCGTCATAGCTCATGCCGTTCCGCTGGTTCTCCACGATAAGAGAATTGAGTTGTGACCTGTCCTGCATGATGAGCTGATCGGAGAGCACTCCGGCATAGCTGCTCACGTATGCCTGTGCCCCGCCCAGCCCCGCCTGTTCCGCCACATTTATCAAGCCTCTCGTAAAGCCACCGGCACCGGAATCCAGCATCTTGAACAGATTGTTTACCGGGATCTTCTCCGTCAGATACTCTACCGTCCCCGCCACCATCGCCAGCCCTGCCGCTTCCATTCCTTTTACATTAATTAAAGTAAAAACCTCGGATTCATTCATCCGAGGTTTTTGATTGTTCAACATTCCGTGAAAGCCCGGTAAATGAAGGCTTATTGACGGTCACCTTGTGGGTGGTCGCGCATGACTATAACCGATAATTCAAGTAACAGTGATATATTTGGCCGGTATTTCGTCTGCCAACCAAATTGTCTCGTTACCGTGATAGAACTTGATGCTCTCTTTCCAAGCAGTCAAAGCATCAATACGTAAAACAGCCGGGCTATTGTCTCTTCGTTTGCCAACAGTAATTGCCGTTTCTTTATCCTGCGAGAGATGAACATATTGCCTATCCTTTGAAATTAGTCCCTGCTCGAGAATATTTTTTAAAAATTTATGAGCAGTACCATGATACAAAATATCTGGGGGCTGAATGGAATCCTTCTTAATCTTTTCTTCCGTAGAATGGCCATATAGAGCCCGTATCTGATTGCCAACAAACTGATGCCTCTTTTTTGGGGAGGCCTGTATCATGTCAGTAATATCCTGAAGCGTTAAATCAGAATATTTTTCTCGCTTTTTCAGGACGTTGATGAGGTCCTCCACCGGAACCCAGCCTTGTTTATCAAGTGTCAAACCATATTCATGAGGTGCATGACGTAAAGCATAAGAGATTTCCTTGCTGAGCGCAGTATAATCAGAAATCATTTTGCTCTTCCTCTCGCTCATAAGCGATCAAATCTTTCACTACATTCTCAAACCAATCCCAAAAGTCTGAAAACTCTTTACGGTGTTCCCAACCCTCGCTGGCATAATCATGAATAACAATAACTTTGCTTCCTCTGCCTATTTCAAAGCAGGCAACATCATCATTGTCTTCACGGCGAGCAAACGGTATAAGCATTCGTTTGGGATATCGTTTGCTCAGTCCTTCAACACGCAACATGACCTGTTTTTCATCCATGATGTACCAGATATCAAAATCAATCAGATTAAGCTCAACTACTTTTAGAAAGGCCTTGGGATATGTAAATCCCTTAAATGACTTTTCAAGTGCAAGTAATTCATTCAACATGTTTTCAACTCCTGTTCCTCTTACTTAAACATCGGCAGATCAAACGAACCGGCGGGAAAGCTATTTCTGAAGGCGGAATTTTGTTTGTCTATCCGCAATTTGATTGCTTCACCCCACGTTGTTGGAATGCCTTTTTTTGTGGCAAATCTGCTCATTTGATCTGGTGTAAGCGGGTCATTGTATCCATGAACATTTGCTCTGACATCAATGCCAGCTTCTCTTGCTGAGGCAACCCTCGTATTGTCCACTGACGTTAATATACCGTCGGACATTTTCACAACATCAATAGGCTCACCTTGCCAACCGTTTGCTTTCATACTTGCGGTGATTTTATATACGCCGTTGACTGAGCTCTGACTGAATCGAATTTCATTGGGATTAATAACATTCCCCGCGCCCTCAGCACTAGTTTCAGCGCTCTTCCCCAGACCTTTTACAGTCTCGTATACCCTTTCCCGGTTTCCATTATATCCCTCGACTTTGTTGTTTGCAAGGCTCGGCCGGTATTCGGGCAGCTGGTTCCCTCCTTTGACATGGGCCCACTGGTCGAGGTATGCTCCGGCTGTCTCTGCGGCTTTTCCCCCGAGATAGCCGCCCAATGCCCCGAGACCGCCGCCGAGGGCGGTGTTCAGAGTTGCTTTTCCGGGCGCGCTCCAATCCTGATT
>NZ_FQXV01000015.1 GCF_900130065.1 Sporobacter termitidis DSM 10068 | reverse complement strand
GCGACCTTCCCCGTCCCCCTGATGATGACGCTGTCATAGGCTCCGCCGCCGGTGCTGCCGGAGCCGTTGATGCGGATATCGCCGCGCTTTGTGCTGTCCATATCGATGCCCTCCTATATGAGTTTGAGTTTGATTTCTTCGATCAGCGCGGCCATGTTCTGCCGGCCGATGATCTTGACGCCCTTGTCGGTAACGATGCTGCAGGGCGGCTTGACGATGAAGCAGGAAAACACGCCGAGCTTTCGCGTCAGGAAGACCTCGCAGGCTTCGAGCCCCAGCGCCCCGGCGGCCTCCGTCATCACGTCCAGGAGCGTTTTGCCCTCCTCCAGGCCGATATCTCCCGCGACGATGAGCCTGTTTAATAGAAACAGCGCCGCCAGGTCCGGAAACGACAGCATTTCCCCGCCGCCGCCCTCCTCAAGGAATATCCTCAGCACCTCGGCGGACGCGATGCCGCGGGAGACGATCTCCCCGTGGTCCAGCGCCACCTCGCTCAGCGTCGGCGTAAAGACGTCCGCCAGCTCGTCCAACGAGACGTCCTCCTTCATGCTCTTGATTTTTTCAATGCGGGACAGGACCTTTTGCCTTGGGAAATATGTCTCCTGCCCGGTAAACGACGATTTCTTTATAAACCAGTCCTCGGGGATGAGGCCCTTTCGCTTCCATCTGTACAGCTGCCCGTACGAAATATCCGTCGCGTCCAGCAGCTCTTTTTTGGAGATCAGCTCTTCTTCCATCGTGTCGCCCCCTATATAATTGCAGTGTAACATAACATTGTTACACTGTCAAGAGTTTGTTTCACACCGGCATTTTTTCACGTGATACGCTGGCCGGCTGAACACCGTGCCGCGTCGGCAGGAACAGACGACCGAAGCCGTCCGGATCAACGGGGATGCGGGCATCGCGCCCTACGCGAAGCGGATGTGTGGGAATTTTTGAATAAAATCCCGCCCGGCTCAAAAAATAACGGTATCACCCTCTTTATGCAAAATAAGGATTTACAGCAAGGAGAACATCATGCCTGAAGGATACGACACTATTGACGCGCTGTCGGCGCGCAGCGCTTACCAGCTGGCGGACGTGGTCAAAACCGTACCGCAGTACGGGACGATCACGCCGCGGTGGCTGGCGCGGTTTCTGGAGCTCAAGCCGGTCGACACCGGCATTTTCCGCCTGAACAGGGTCAAGGAACCCGACAGGCTCCTGGACGTGCTCTGCGCGCAGCAGAACAGCGATGACATCCCTGAGGGCTTTATCGACTACGAGCAGACGCCCCGCGAATACATCCTGTCGTCGGTGTCCACCATCGTCAAAATCGGGACGAGGGTCTCCGACCTGTACAGCAAGCCGTACGACCAGATCAAGGAGCAGATCCGCCTGGGGATGGAAAGCCTCAAGGAGAAGCAGGAGTATCTCATCATCAACAGCGACGACTACGGGCTTTTGAAAAACACCGCGCCGGCCCAGCGCGTGGCCTCCCGCACCGGCTCGCCCACGCCGGACGACCTGGACGAGCTGATCTCCCGGGTGTGGAAGGAGCCCTCCTTCTTTCTGGCGCACCCGGCCGCCATCGCCGCCTTCAGCCGGGAATGCACACGGCGGGGCGTGCCGCCCCTGGCGGTGAATCTCTACGGCGGGAATTTCCTGAGCTGGCGAGGCATCCCGCTGGTGCCCTGCGACAAGCTCCTTGTGGACGGGCAGTCCAATACCCACGGCAAAAACGGCAGGACGAACATCCTGCTCATCCGGAGCGGCGAGGCCAGGCAGGGCGTCATCGGCCTGTACCAGTCGGGGCTGCAGGGCGAGCAGTCGAACGGGCTGTCGGTGCGCTTTATGGGGATCGACAACAAGGGCATCGGCTTTTATCTGCTGTCCATTTACTGCTCGGCCGCCATATTGACCGACGACGCCATCGCCGTGCTGGAAAATGTGGAGACGGGCCACTATTATGATTACAAATAACGCCGATGTGGAAAGGCTCATTTTTGACGAAGCCCGCCGTTATTATCCTGAGCTGTTTGGTGCTGGCGCAGCTGCTGGCCGGGACGCGGAAAATCTTCTCGGCCGCGCTGGCGTGTCATCGCCTGTATTCAACGGTTTTGAAGCATGGCCGCTGTTTTTAGACAACACGCCTGCTCCCCTGCCCGCGCCGCTGCCCCGCTCGGGCATTGCCGGCGTGCGGGACGATTTCCCGATTCTCAATGAAAAGGTGAACGGGAAAAACCTCATCTGGTTTGACAACGCCGCCACCACGCAGAAGCCCCAATGCGTTATCGACCGGCTCCGCCGGTTTTACGAGCACGAGAACTCCAACGTCCACCGCGGCGCGCACACGCTGGCCCGCCGGTCGACGGACGCCTACGAGGGCGCGCGCCGCGCCATGGCGGAATTTCTGGGAGCCTCGAGCCCTGATGAGATCGTCTTTGTCCGGGGGACCACCGAGGGGATCAACCTGGTGGCGCGGGCCTGGGGCGAGGGCGCCGTTTCCGAGGGCGACGAGATCCTCGTGTCCGAGCTGGAGCACCACGCCAACATCGTGCCGTGGCAGTTTCTCTGCCGGAAGACGGGCGCCGTTCTCCGGAGCTTCCCGGTGGACGACACGGGCCAAGTGCTCCTCCCGGAATACAAAAGGCTCCTGTCCCGGAAAACAAAGCTCGTGGCCTTCGCCCACGTGTCCAACGTGCTGGGGACGATCACGCCGGCGGAAGAGCTCACGCGCCTGGCGCACGAGGCCGGGGCGCTCGTCCTTATCGACGGCGCGCAGGCCGCGGCGCATCTGCCGGTGGACGTCCGGGCGCTGGGCGCCGATTTCTATGTCTTCTCCGGCCACAAAATCTTTGGCCCCACCGGCGTCGGCGTCCTGTACGGCCGGTACGCGCTGCTCGACGGCATGGCGCCCTATCAGGGCGGCGGCAACATGATCGAGGACGTGACGATGGCGGAAAGCCGCTTCAAGAAGCCGCCGCACAAGTTCGAGGCCGGAACGGGCAACATCGCCGACGCGGTGGGGCTGGAAAGCGCCGTCCGGTACGTCGCGGCCCTGGGACTGCCCGCTGTGGAGCGCTATGAGCACGAGCTTTTAGCCTATATGGCGGCGCGCATCCAGTCTGTCCCCGGCCTTGTGACCGTGGGCAGCGCCGCGCGGAAGTCGGGCATCGTCTCGTTTTATCTGCGCGGCATCGACAGCGACGACGCCGCCCGATATCTCGACGGGGCGGGCATCGCCGTGCGTGCCGGGCACCATTGCGCGCAGCCGGTCCTGCGGCGGTTCGGGCTTGAAAAAATCGTCCGCGCCTCCCTGGCGGTGTACAACACGCCGGAAGAGATCGACGCATTCATCGACGCGCTTAAAAGCCTTGCCCGCCGGGGAACATGAATATATTCCCTCAAATAACGGCGCGCCGGAGCGGAATACTATGCATTGATAATGCTTTAGAAAGGAGGCTGCGCTTGAAAAGAAATCCCGACAACAGAGACGACAATGTGGCACGCATCCAGGAGAGCATCGACGGAACAATGAAAAACATGCGGGAAGCCAGCAGCACGATCCGGGCCACGTCCAGCGATAAAACCCGCGACGAGCTGATCGCCAAAAACGAGCGGCGGGAAGAGGCCCTTGACGGCTTCCGCAGCGAAATCAAGGACGAGGCCGAGCACCTGCGCAACAAAAAGTCGTAAATAAAAAAGACAACCCGCGGCCCAAGAAACCGGAGTTGTCTATTTTTTTCTAAGCCGCGCCCTGTGCATATACGAATTCCATCGGCACCGCGTTTTCGTAGGGCGGGACGACTCGGCCCGCCGTCTGCCGGGCCGCCGCCCTCAGCGGCCCTTTCGCATATTTCAAGTTTATATATTTCCGAGATATACATACTTCAAATGCCGCTGCGCAACGTCGCGGAGACGGTACAGCGTCTCCTTCGGCGTGGGTGTTTTGCCGGCGTATTTGTAGCGGGGGAAAAAGCGCGACAGGTGCAGCGGGATATCGGCGCCCACGCCGGCCAGCCAGGCGGCCAGGGCCTCCATTTCCTCCGCGCCGTCGTTCTCCCCCGGGATCACCAGCGTCGTCACCTCTACGTGGCAGCGCCCCGCGGCCAGGGCGATCGTTGTTTTCACCGTATCCAGATCGCCGCTCAGCCTGCGGTAAAACTCCTCCGTGAAACCCTTGAGGTCGATGTTCATCGCGTCGATCAGGGGGAGAATATCGAGAAGCGGCCGCTCGCAGACATACCCGTTGGTGACGAGGACGTTTTTGAGCCCGCACGCCCGCACCAGCCGCGCGCAGTCGGCCACGTACTCAAAGCCTATGAGCGGCTCGTTATAGGTGAAAGCGACGCCGATATTCCCCTGCGGGACAAGCGCCAGCGCCTTGTCCGCGAGCTGCTCCGGCGGCATATACGCCGTGTCGGCGGAGCCCTCGTCCGCCATGGAGATGCCGCAGTTCTGGCAGAAGGGACAGCGCAGGTTGCAGCCGTAGCTGCCCACCGACAGTATCCGGCTGCCCGGCATAAAACGGTACAGCGGCTTTTTCTCGATGGGGTCCAGCGCCATGGCGGTCAGGCGGCCGTAGTTTGTGCAGACCACCGCGCCGCCCCTGTTGCCCCGGGCGCCGCAAAAGCCGGTGCGGCCTTCCCCGATCACGCAGCTGTGGGGGCAGATCTCGCACCGAACACTCACGTGTGGCGCACCACCTCAAAGCGCTCCAGGCCGACCGGCTCGCCCGGCCTGATGCCGGCCTTCTGGCTGGCGATCGCAATCTGCTGCGCTACCGTGTCCACGCCCTCCAGATTCGGTAGCAGCAGGCCGCGCTTGCGGCCTGTGGAGACGATAACGCCGTAGCGTTTGACGTCCAGCGCGTCCGGCGACTCGATGGGCTCTGGGGACGAGAGCACGTCCACGCTGTAGACGAGCTCGGGCAGCTCCTCGGGCCGCACCTTGTCAAAGCGCGGGTCCTCCGAGCAGGAGCTCACAGCGTTTCTCAGAATCTCCTCGGCAACGCTGCCGGTCACCGGCGCGATGGTGCCGATACAGCCACGGAGGCTTCCGCGCTTTTTCAGCGAGACAAAGACGCCGGCCCTTCTCGCCAGCAGCTCCTCCGGCAGGCCGTCGGGCAGTGTTGCCCGCTGGCCGGTCGTGATAAAATGCTCGACGGACTGCCGCGCCAGCCTGACGTAAGCGTCCTCGCCGTCCCTAAGCTGCCGCAGCCGCGCCGCCTCATGGCTGAGATAGGCGTCGAGGAAGCGGCGCTCGGGATTTTCGCCCTTCGGGATGAAGGACGCGACGCCATAGCCCACGCCGAAGGTCCCCTCGTAGGACAAAAGCTCCGCGTCCACGTCCTTACCGTCCAGCGCGCCGGCCAGGATGATGCAGGAGCGCAGGCCGCATTCGGCGGCCTTTTCGGCAAACTCGGGGGTAAACGTCAGAAACCTCAGAAAATCGCCGGAGGCCATCGCCTCGGTAATCTCCCGGTCGAACTGCACGCCCTCCTCGGCATAGCCGTAGGGACCCTCGGCACTGACCTTGTGGGACAGGTCGCCGCTGGCGATGAGCACCACGCGCTTGCCGGACTTTTCCGCGGCCCGCGCGATACACATCCCGAACCGATAGTGATCCTCCGGCGGCAGGCCGGACAGGCCGGTGCGCACCAGGCGGTAATCGCCGTACTGCTCGTTGATGAACAGGAGCGGGAGCAGCGTGCCGTGGTCGAGGCCGGGATTTCTCTCCCCCAGCGTCCCGGCCGGGATACCGGCCTCCTGCGCCAGTGCCGAGAGCTCAGCCACAAAGCCGGTGTCGTATATCGCCGTCACGGCGACCTGCGGCGCCCGGAACTGGCGCATGTCACCCCCGGCCTTTTCCCCCGGCGAGATGTGGATATAGTCGGCGTACATGACGCTGTGGGGGGACGTGACAACGATCGTCTCGGGCTTGAGCCGCGCTATACGGCGCGCCGCCTCCCGGTAGGCGTCGGCCGTCTTCCGGATTTTCTGTTCCTCTCCCCTGCCCACCTCCGGCAGGATGACCGGAGGATGCGGGACGATAAACGCGCCGATGATCGGCATGATATCCCTCCTCGACAAAAATGTGATGTATACGGTGTAAAAACGGACGGGCGATTATCAATCGCCCGTCGTCCCCATATTTTCCGGGAAACACATGACAGCGCTAGTATCTGCATCTGCTTGATTAATATTTCGCGTCCTCCCGAGCAGCTTTTCATAGAGCACGAATTCGCGTTTATGCAGAACGGCATGGCCTGCCGGGCTGTAGCCCATACGGTCGTACAGGCGCAGCGAGGCCGCGTTCTTTTTAAAGGCGTCGAGGCGGATAGAGGTATAGCCGGCGCCTTTCAGGTGGTTTTCGGCCGCAAGCACCGTCTGCCGGCCGACGCCCATCCCCTGAAAATCGGGATGAACGCAGAGCCTGTGGATCACGGCAACCCTGCCGTCCCGGTCCGTCCAGTCCGCGCCGCCGTACACCCCGTCCTGCTCCTCGTTGAGGACGACGGCCGCGGTGATCCTGCCGCCCCGGGTCAGAATATACATCTGCCGGCCGGCAATGTCTTCCCCAAGGAGCCGCCTGTCGGGATATGTATCGTCCCACTGGTCGATGCGCTGCGTCTGCAGGCGCCTGACCGCCGTTTCAAACAAGTTAAAGATTTCCTCCGCGTCCTTTTCGGACGCGGGCCTGAATATACTTTCCATTGTATTCCCCCTAAAAAGACGTCGGCCGGAAAGCTGAAACGAGCGGTGCGGCGCCTCACCGAGACGCCGCACCACCCGCTAGAACCTGACGACAAAAGCCACGATGATACCGAGCGCGGCGCCGGCGATGACCTGCAGCGGCGAGTGCCCGACGAATTCCTTCAGCTTTTCCTCGGGGGACACGTTCCTCCCCATGGAATCGATAAACTCGACAATGTCGTTTAGAATAATGGCGTGCTTGCCCGTCTCCTTGCGGACGCCCATCGCGTCGTGCATGACGATAAACGCCAAAATCACCGTCACGCCGAACTGGAAGGAGCCGAGGCCGTAGTAAAGCCCGCTCGACGCGGCCACGGCTGTAACGGTGGCCGAGTGGCTGCTGGGCATGCCGCCGTCCCCGATGAGGCGGGGCCAGTCGATTTTCCTGTTGACGATGGCGTGAACTATCGTCTTCAAAATCTGCGCCGCCACCCAGGCGGCAAAGCCGCTCAGGAGCAGTTTATTGCTGATAAGCTGCGAAAACCAATCCATACGCGCGCGTCTTCCTTCAAAAGTTTGACGTTATGATAGCACAAAACAGGCCTAAAGACAATTGAGAAAAACACCGCTCAGCGCTTTTTTTCACTTCAATCCGGGATCTCGCCCACCCCGCCGAGGACGACCCGCGGCCGGTACGGATATTTCTCCATCGACTCCCGCGATGTGACCCCCGACAGGACGAGCACAGTGTCCAGGCCGCTTTCAATGCCGGCGATGATGTCCGTATCCATCCGGTCGCCGATCATGGCCGTCTCCTCGGAATGGACGCCCAGCATGTTGAGCCCCGTGCGCATCATCAGCGGGTTCGGCTTGCCGACATAGTAGGCGCTCCGGCCGGTGGTCAGCTCGATGGGCGCCACCAGGGCCCGGCAGGCCGGAATAATGCCGGTTTCGCTGGGGCCGGTCAGGTCGGAGTTCGTGCCGACCAGCTTCGCGCCGCCGAAGACGAGATGGGAGGCCCGGCAGATTTTATCGTAGCTGTAGCTGTTCGTTTCACCCACGACGACGTAATCGGGGTTTATTTCGTTAATGGTGATGCCGGCGTCGTGCAGGGCATTGTAGAGGCCGGGCTCCCCAATGACGTAGGCGCTGCAGCCGGGATGCTGCCGGCTCAGGAACTTGGCCGTCGCCAGGGCGCTGGTGTAAAAATGGCTCTCGTCCACATCCAGGCCCATGCGGTAGAGCTTCAGCTGCAGCTCCTTCGGCGACCGGCCGCTGGCGTTTGTGAGAAACAGGAATTTCTTGTCCTGCCTGTACAGCCAGCCGACAAACTCCTTGACCCCCGGGAGCAGGCGCTCCCCGTGGTAGATAACGCCGTCCATATCGATGATGAAACCTTTTTTGCCTCTCACTATATCCATAACATGTCTTCCGCCTTCGGCTATTATAATAATCTTATCCCAAAATCATACTAAACTTTATTATATGTAATGAACGCGGCGCCGTCAATCGATTGCCTGTTAAAAATTTCCCGGAAGCTTCGGCACAACGCAGCAGCCCCCGCGCACGACGTGCGCGGGGGCAATGTCTGCGCGGAAACGGTTTTCATCCGTTCCGCCGCGTTTACTCGTGGGGCTTCAATTCTCCCGGAGGGTTGTTTTCCCGCCGCGGCTTCATGCGCACGACCGTGATGCCCAGCGTATAGAACGCACAGAGCAGGGCGATCACGAGCTTCAGGATCGGGACGAGCATCAGCAGCTCGATCACCGCCGCGCCGAGGCCGGCCGACAGATAACGGCTCATCCTGGGCAGCACCACGCGGCCGAGGATCATGCCGGTGATGACGGGCGCGAGATAAATCAAAACCGCGTAGATCGCCAGCACGATAACGCCTATCGGGATCGCGAAAATCGTCAGCATGCAGACCAGCGCCGCCACGGGCATGACGATAAAGGCGATGATGCCGAAGAGCAGGTCCTTCCACCAGCGCTTTCTGAATTCGAGGGCGCGGGCCTTGAAGTAACCACCCCGGAACAGCGTCATCAGAAGGGCCAGGATCACCGCCGTCACGACGCCGACGGCGGCCATGATGACCTTGAACCGGTTGACGCCCTGCTGTCCGGCCGGCTTGTTGTCGTTCCGGGGGTGCATGACCCGCTTGAACGTCATCTTGGCCGGGTCGATATTGGGCGGCAGCTGCGGCTTGACGGTGCCGATCACCGTGAGATGGCCGCCCACCGTCGCGTTTCTGCCGAAGGTGATGTGGTCGCTGCGGATGGTGAGATCGCCGTAAATCGTGCCGTCCTCCGTCACGCTGGCACCGGCCATATAGGCGTCCTGCGCCGTCCCGCCGAAGCTGATGTTGACGCCGCAGAGATAGGCGCCCTTCACGTCGGTGCCGTCGCTCACCGTGACGTCGGCGCCCGTGGCGTAGATATTGCGGGCGCTCTTTGCCCGCACCGTGACGTACTGCCCCAGGGCGAAAATGTTCTGCACCGCGTCCTGATCGGTGATGGTGATGGCCCGGCCGATGGCGATAATATCGCCCTTGACGCCCGCCTCCAGCTTAATGTTCTGCCCGATGGCAACATAGTCGCCGGTGACGTTCCTGTCAGCGATCACATTGCCCGCGAAGTCAAATCTGTTATCCGCGCTGTCCGTCACCGCTGCCGACGCCGTGCCGGCGAGCAGAATGCAGACCAGCGCGAAGCAGAGAACCGTTTTGAGCTTATTCATGAAATCATCCTTTGCCGCTTTTTCGCGATTAGTATTTGGAATACGGCGGCAATTATGAGGATTTCTGTGTCAAAACTAAAAAGAACGGCCCGCGACAGCGGGCCGGAGCGGATTATTTTTGTCAGTAAAGCTTTGAAATGTCCATAAAGCTGCGCAGGCCGTTCATGGTGACGTTGTACTCGTCGGGAACCGTGCCGCTTTTCGGCGATACATAGATTGTCATCCCGCCGCTGTTGAGGGCGAAGTCCACCGGCGCGGCGAGATCCGCCGGGACATTGTCTCCGCGCATCACCTGGAGGAGTGCGGCTTTATACGCGTCCAGCGGCTTTGCCGCCAGGTCGTCGAGCGTCACGGGGCTGCCTGTGGTCAGGTCGAAAACGAGGTGCTGCTGCCTGTAGCCGGGCTTGCCGCTCTTTTCGGCATAGCTGCAGGAGAGCGCCACGCTTAAATAGTTGCCGCAGACGGCCGCGCTGCTGTAAAGCTGTTGGTTTTTTGTGCCCGCCGGCAGCATGCCCGCGGCGGCGTCCCTGACGGTCTTGTTGAGCTGCTGCGCCAGCGCGGAATTGTCCTTATCCACGATTTCGGGTACGGTGAGCGCGGCGCTCTTTTCGTCCAGCGCGGCAAACTCTATCGTCCTGGGATCGTCGGGCGGGAAAACAATCGAGCCGTTGATGGCATCCGTCACGGCCTGCTGGCTTTCAGACGTCATATTGAGAAGGCTTGCGCAGGTCCGGCCGAATTTCGTATCGGGGTATGCCGCGGCGTATGTATTGAGCCTGCCGTGCACCTCCTTCTTTCCGGCGGTAAAATCACTGATATATGCGCCCTCCGGGCCGTAAAGCAGCGTGGCGACCTCCCGCGCGTAAAGCCCGCGCAGCTGCCAGCGCACAAAGCCGTCGCTCGCTTTTAAAAACTCCTTTTCTATGGCGGCGATATCCGCGGCCATAAGGTCCGGGCCCCGCAGCTCGTCCCCGTAGTAGTTGCCCTGCAGCCTGGCGCTGTACTCGATGATGAAAGCGGTCTGCTCCCCGAAAGAGGTCTTCAGCTTATTCAGCGCGGACCAGTTCGTTTCGATGATCGGCGATTCCTCATACCGCACCACCGTCATCAGGCTGTCGAACAGCGCCTGGTAGTCCGCGCGCACCGCCTGGTCCTTGATGTTCGGTATCTTGGTGGGGTCGAGGAGGCCGCCCATCGTGTCGTCCAGCGCCGACATGTAGGCATTGTTCAATATTTTGGTGCTCATGCTGATCGTCACGTCCGGCTGAACCAGCAGCAGGCGCTCCAGCAGCTTATCGTTTTCCTCCGCCGGGAGGTCCCGGGCATTCTGCATGACGTACTGCCCCAGCTCCCCGGCCGCCGGCTCGGTACCGAGCAATTCGTCCACCGCCGTTTTTTCCGGCGACGGGCTGGCCTCCGGCGTTTCCGACGGCGCCGCCGACGGCTCGGGCGATTCCGACGGCCCGGAAGAGCCCGGGAGCCTCCACCCGCAGGACGCCAGCGACAGCACGGCGGCCGCAATCAGCGCGGCTGCAATATATTTTTTCATGATATCCCTCCGGTTTTGATCTCTGCGTTTCTGCCCGCCGGCAGGAATAAAAAACCTTATTTGCTATTATACGACGATCTAAAACGGATAACAATATATATGACCGTTGCAGCGGGGTCTTGCGGGGCGGGAGAAACGGACGGGCGATTGATAATCGCCCCTACCCAGGGCGATGTGTGCGCCGCCCCGGCAAAGGAGAAATCACCGCAGCGCGCCACAAGAACTCCTTCAGTCGGCTACGCCGACAGCTCCCTCAAGGAGGGAGCCTTTGAAGGCTCGGGGCGCAGCAACATATGAGACTCGGAGCGCTCCCCCCAACAGGCCGGGCGCAGCCCGAAAAAGGGGCCCGGGGCGCAGCCCCGCCATTCGGGGGTCATAGGGTGCAGCCCTATACTTCTATCGGGTGGGCGGATGGGGAATTTAACAGCATTTAACACAGATTATATTTATATTTAACATAAAATATGTTATTTTGAATATAATGATGTCGAATCCGGCGCACGGTAACACCCGTTATTCTGCATACGTCATCAGGTTCAGAAGTCTGGAGTTTAGGTATGATTTGCGGTATCGTTGATTTAGGTTCCAATACTATCCGGCTTTCCATTTACAAATACGAAGACGGCGTGATGAAGCTTCTGCTCAGCAAAAAATCGGTCGCCGGGCTTTTGGGCTACGTCGACCGGGGCGCGCTGTCGCCGAAGGGCATCGCCAAGGCCTGCTCCGTCCTTGCAAACTTCAAGGACATTCTTTCAAACTTCGGCATTGACAACATCCACGTCTTTGCCACCGCCTCGCTGCGGAATATCAGCAATACGGACGAGGTTTTAAGAGCCATCCGGGACGCTTCGGGCTTCGCGGTCGAGATTCTGTCCGGCGAGGAGGAGGCCACGCTGGATTTCTACGGCGCCGTCCACGCCACGGACGTGACGGACGGCCTGCTTGTCGACATCGGCGGGGGCAGCACGGAGCTCGTCAGCTTTGAACACCGCGTCGTATCGGGCGCCGTCAGCATGCCGGTGGGCTCGCTGAACCTGTCGCTCCGGCACGTGACGTCGATCATCCCGGACGAGGACGCGTTTAAAAAAATCAGGCAGGACGTTCAGGACGAGCTGAAAAAGCTCAAGAGTACGCTCGGCAGCCAAAAAACGATCTGCGGCGTGGGCGGAACGGTCCGCGCGGCGCGGAAAGTCTATAACGACATGTACGGCAAAAGCGGCGACAACATGGAAATGGAGACGGACAAATTCGTAAAAATCCTGTCCGCCTACAAAAAGGACAGCCGGAGCGTGATGCAGCGCGTCATGCAGCTGGCGCCCGACCGCATCCACACCGTGATTACCGGCATGCTCGTTCTGGCGACGGTGGCCAAGGAATTCAAGGCGGAGAAAATCGTCGTCAGCACCTACGGCGTCCGGGAAGGATATTTCTATCATAAAATACTGGGCGGTGAAACGGCATGAGCGCAGCGGAACTGTCGCTTGACACAAGCTTTACGACGAACAGGGAGCTGTCCTGGCTCAAATTCAACGACCGCGTCCTGCAGGTCTCGGACGACAGCGCCGTGCCGCTGTTGGAGCGCCTCAAGTTCGTGGCCATTTTTGCCAGCAATCTCGACGAGTTCTTTATGATCCGCGTCGGGAGCCTGTTCGACCTGTCCCTCGTGGACGAGGGTCACATCGACAACAAGTCCGGCATGACGGTGAAGGAGCAGCTCCGCGAAATTTTTAAGGCCCTGCCGCCGCTGTACAGGAAAAAGGACGCGCTGTTCAAGTCCCTGGAGAGCCAGCTGATCCATCACGGCATCGTCCGGCTCGGCATGGACGATCTGGACGGCGACGAGGAAAAATTTATCGGCAATTATTTCGAGCGCGATATTTTTCCCGTGCTGTCTCCCCAGGTGGTCGACACGCACCACCCGTTCCCCCACATCGAGAATAAGGCGCTGAACGTGGCCGTCATGCTCAAATCGAAGGACGAGAGCCGGTTCGGCATTATCCCCGTGCCTAAAATGCTGCAGCGGATCATCTTTTTGAACAGCAGCCTGACGCGCTACATCCTCGTGGAGGACATCATTCTCAAATACGCCGAAAAGATTTTTGAGATGTACGACGTGGAGGAGAAGTGCGTCATTTCCGTCACGCGGAACGCCGACATCAACCCCGACGACGAAACGTACGATTTCGAAGAGGATTTCCGCCACCACATGAAAAAAATCCTCAAGAAAAGAGCCCGGCTGTCCGCCGTGCGCCTGGAGGTGTCCGACGAACGCGCCACGGCGCTGACGTCCTATCTCTCGCAGCGGCTGACGATCCACAAGACCCAGATTTTCCACAGTGTCTCCCCGCTGGAGCTTTCCTACGTCTACGCGCTGGAGGACCGGCTGCCAGATGCGGCGAAAAAAGCTGTGACGTATGTGCCATACATACCACAGTATCCCGCCGGCTTCAATCCCGACGAGAGCATGATGAAGCAGGCTATGGCGAAGGATATCATGCTCAGCTATCCCTACGAGAGCATGGAGCCGTTTCTCCATCTGGTCAAGGAGGCCGCCGCCGATCCCACCGTCATCTCCATCAAGATCACGCTTTACAGGCTGGACAAAAAGTCGCGCCTGACAAAATACCTGATCGACGCGGCTGAAAACAATAAGGACGTCACCGTCATCATGGAGCTGCGCGCCCGGTTCGACGAGCAGAACAACATCGAATGGGCGGAGCGGCTGGAGGAGGCCGGCTGCAAGGTCATCTACGGCTTCATGGGCTACAAGGTCCACTCCAAGGTCTGCCTCATCACGCGCCACGACAAGGGCCGCCTGCAATATATCACGCAGATCGGCACCGGCAACTACAATGAGAAAACGGCAAAGCTCTATGCCGATTTCTCCCTCATCACGGCAAGCGACGCCATCGGCAGCGACGCCAACAGCTTTTTCAAAAACATGCTCATCTCCAATCTGGAGGGCCACTATAACCATCTGCTCGTGGCGCCGACCTGGCTGAAGAGCACGATATTGTCCCTCATCGACGGGGAGATCGAGAAGGCCGGAAGCGGGCGCCCCTGCGGCATCATCATCAAAATGAACTCCCTCACCGACCGGGACACGCTCGACAAGCTCAGCGAGGCTTCCTGCGCCGGTGTGAAAATCCAGCTCATCATCCGCGGCATCTGCTGCATCGTCCCCGGCATCGTCGGCAAAACGGAAAATATCACCGTGACCAGCATCGTCGGGCGCTTTCTCGAGCACGCGCGCGTCTACTGCTTCGGCAGCGGGCCGGGCATGAAGATGTACATCGCCTCGGCCGACCTGATGACGCGCAATACAGAGCGCCGCATCGAGGTCGCCTGCCCGGTGTACGACAAAAACATCAAAAACAGGCTCCTGAACATCCTGCAGGTCCAGCTGGCCGACAACGTCAAGTCCTGGAAGCTGGGCCCGGACGGCGATTATAAGCTGTCCGTCTACGACGGCGAGCAGATCAGCTCCCAGGAGCTGTTCATGAAAGAGGCCGTTCGGGCCGCCGAGAACGCGTCGCCGCCGTCCCACGGCAGCGCCAGGCAGCGCCCCGGCCGCTTCAAGGCGCTTGTCCAGCACGTCCTGCCGAGAAAAGACGACGAGGATAAAGAATAGTGGAAGCCCGCGGCTGCAGCCGCGGGCTTTCATATCGGGTAAGCTAGCTCTCCAGGGTTTGTCTTTTCTGCTTTGTCGCCACGAGCGCCACGGCGACAAAGGCCAGGGCGAAGCCGAGCTCGATCAGGATGTCGTAGAAAACGGGCCGCAAATTCTGGGCGCTGTAGACCGACATATCCCTGATGGCGTTGACGGCCTTTATATACCAGTAGCCCGGGGTAAAGCTGCCGATCGTCTGCACCGAGCTGCCGAGAGCCTCCTGGTCGACGAACACGCCGCTTAAAAAGCACATGCCGAGGGAGACGACATTGGTGGCCGCCGCCATGGCCACGGAGCTTTTCAGGAATTTGCCCAGGACGAAGCCGAGGCTGAGGCTCGCGACGGTAAATACCAGCGAATTGAGGCAGAGCAAAGCGACGCCGGCCCCGGCCGGCACCGCGCCGTACAGGATAAAGGTCATGATACACAGCGCGGACCAGACAGCGCCGGCAAACGCCGCGTTTCCAAGGAACATCTGCATGTTCATTTTCATGGGGCTCACGGGCGAGCAGAGGTTCCGCCTGTTTACATCGGGCTCGTTGAACGTGATCATGATCGTCATAATGCCCATGATCAGAATCGCCAGGGTCGGATAGGCGTTGATCCTGAAATAATAGGAAATGGCGGCGGTATCGGAGGTCTGTTTCGTCGTGTTGTAATCGACGGCCGCGGCGACGGAAAGGTCGTTCAGGACGCGGGCGGCGATATCGCTCTGGTCAAGGCCCGGCAGGCTCTTTTCATAAAGCGCGGCAAGGTTCAGGTACTTATCGATCAAAAGGTCCAGGTTCATGCCGACGGCGCCCGAGGCCGACACCGTTTTCTGCAGCGGGAGGGCGCCCGTGCCGCCGATGAAGCTCTCGGCAAAGCCGGCGGGTATGCGCAGCACATAGGCCACGTTTCCGTAAAACAGCGCGTCCTGCACGGTCTCCGGATCGTCCTCAATATCGATGATGTTGGCGTTTTGGGCGAGATAGCCGCGCAGCCCGTCCGTCAGCGGCGAGGGGGTATCGTCGCTCAGAACGACGATATTGCTCTTCGTCTGGCTGAACGTCGTGGCTGTCAGGCTTTTGATGGAGCCCATGATAAGCAGCGTGATGACGATGAAGACGATGAAGTAGATCATCATGGACATTTTGTGCCTGTTCAGCACTTTAAAATAGGCTTTAAATATTTGCATACTTCTGCCTCCTTGTGGCGGCGCAGACGACCAGGAAGAACACGGCGGCCAGGCCAAACAGGATAATGATATTCGTGTAAAAGCGCGTATAGGTATCGTAGTAATACAGCGCGTAAAACGCGTCTGTCATCAGGTTTGCCGGATTGATATACGCCAGGATCGGCACATGCTGCGTGACCATGTATTTGACGCTGCTGTTCATCATCCCGGCCAGACACGACATCCCCAGGCTGACGCACAGCATGACGGCCGTGCGCACATTGGCGCTCCCCTTCACCAGGACCGCCACCAGCGCGCCGAAGGCGACGCCCGCGACGCTCCCGGCGAAGCCGGTCAGGACGATACAGCCCAGCTGCGTGCCGAAGTTCACCCCCAGCGCCAACGCCATGTACGCCAGCAGCACAAGCTGCGACAGGAACTGAACGGCGATGGACGCGCAGACCGACGAGCCGAAGGCCTTCATCTTATGGACGGGAATAAGGTTCATCCGCGCGCCCTGGGGCGAGAGGTCCGCCTGGATATCCTCCACCTCCTTTTTGCCCCAGAAGCCGCCGAACATCGCGGCCATGGCGATCAGCGCATAGTAGTTGATGAGCGTGTTGCTCACCGCCGCCTTCGCCGGGGTCACGTTCTCGATGTAGGATCTCGTGCCGGCGGACGCGAGGCTTTGCAGCGCGGCGGGGTTCACGCCCGCGATCGTCCGATAAGCCGAGGCCGTCTGCAGGTAGCTGTCCATGAATTCCTTCAGGATGGTCTGGTCGATATCGGAGCTCTTGACCACCACACGGGCCCCGTTGTCAAAGAGGATATAGCCCTTGATATCGTTGTTTTTAAGGCCGGCGTCGGCCTGCTCCCTGGACTCGACGGTGACGTGAAACAGCGGATTTTCCGAGGCGCTGTTCGCGTCGGACACAGAGTCCAGCGCCGCTTGAAATACCGTATCGCTTCTGTATTCGGCGTTGTCCACCACGGCGATGGGGATGCTCTTAAACGCGTCGCCGCCGTACAGGTTGGAAAACGCCAGGCAGAAGAAGGTGGCCAGCGCCAGCGGGTACACCAGCGTCCAGAACACCGTCGGCCTGTCGCGGACGAGCAGCTTGAAGCGGTTTATAAAAATATGCCCGAACATTTCGCCGCCCCCCTAATCCCTTAACTCTTTGCCGGTGATTTCAAGGAAGACGTCGTTGAGCGTGGGCAGCTCGCAGAAAATCCGGCCGTAGGCGATGTCGTGGGTATTCAGGTACTCGAGCACCGCCGGCAGATTATTTTTGCCATGGACGGATTTGACGATGAGCTGATTGCCCGAGATCTCCGCGGCGCTGACGTTGGGCAGCCGTTTCAGCCCGGCGAGTATGCCGCTGTCCGCCCTGAGGAGCTCGGCGGTGATCTTTTCGCCGGTGTTGATCATGCCCTTGAGCTCGTTGGTGGTGCCCGAGGCGATGACCTTGCCCTTATCCATGATAGCGATCCGGGAGCATATCTGCTCGACCTCCTCCATGTAATGGGAGGTATAGATGACCGTGGCGCCCTGGCTGTTCAGCTTCAGGATGCCCTCCAGGATATTGTTGCGGCTCTGGGGGTCCACGGCCACGGTGGGCTCATCCAGGATGATGAGCTTCGGCTTGTGGGCGATGCCGCAGGCGATGTTCAGCCGCCGAAGGAGGCCGCCGCTGAGCTTTTTCGGCAGGAACTTGGTGTAATTCTCCAAGCCCACAAAGGCGATGGCCTCTTCCGTGAGCTGCCGGCACTTCTGCCTGTCGCTGACGTACAGGCCGCAGAAGTAGTTGATGTTCTCCTCGACGGTGAGCTCCCTGAAAACCGCCACGTTCTGCATGACGATGCCGATGTTCCGCTTTGACTCGTAGGAGTCCGGGTTCATCGGCTTTCCAAAGACCTCGATGGTGCCCTTGTCGTATTTCAACAGGGAAAGGATGCAGTTGATCGCCGTCGTCTTGCCCGAGCCGTTGGGGCCCAAAAGGCCGAATACCTCCCCTTCCCTGACCTCCAGGCTGAAATGGTCCAGGGCGATGAGCTCGCCGTATCTCTTGACCAGATTGTTCACGCTGACTACCATTGTTTCTCCTCCTTTGGCCTCATGGTCCCAGCATACAGGAAACGGCCCCCGGGCAGAAGTGAATATCCTCCCGATCCGGCCATGACATTTGTCATATCATTTGCGCCGCGTGATTGTAAAGCCCCGCGGCATCTGGTAAACTATTGGTATACGGGAAAAAGCGGGGTGAAGACATGGACAAGTATATCGACAAGGCGACCCTATTTATCCTTTGCGCCGTGTTTTACGCCCAGTACCGCCTGGACCTTTATATCATCGTGCCGATCATCTGCGTCGTCATTCTCAGCGCCTTTATGAGCTATGTGGACGGCGACCGGCTGAGGGGCCTCGCGGCGCTCGTTTACTTTGCCGCCTGTATCCCCCGTCCTGTTTTTGTCTTTTTTCTGCCGGTGATCTGCTACGATCTGTTTTACACCAAATATCAGCTCGGCCTGGTGCTGATCCTGGGGCCCGCGGCAATCGCCTTCAGGACGCTGCCGCCGATGACGGCCGTGACGATCGTCCTTATCGTCGGGCTTTCATACCTCATGCGCCGGCGGACGGACGCCCTGGAAAAAACGCAAAGCGGCTATATCGCGCTGCGGGACTCCACGAAGGAATTTTCTCTCCGGCTGGAAAACAAGAACAAGGAACTGATGGAAAAGCAGGACTACGAGATACGCCTGGCCACACTGAACGAGCGCAACAGGATCGCCCGCGACATCCACGACAGCGTCGGCCATACGCTCTCCAACGCCATATTGCAGACGGGCGCGCTGCTGGCCACCTGCCGGGACGACGCGCTGCGGGAACGGCTCGGCGTCCTCCGGGACACGCTGACCTCCGGCATGGACAGCGTCCGCGTGAGCGTCCATGACCTTTACGACGAATCGGTCGACCTTACCGCCGAGCTGGGGCGCCTTGCCGACGGCTTTGATTTCTGCCCGATCACGCTGGATTTCGATATGGACTCGAATCCGGACAAGAAGGTCAAATATACGCTCCTGACCGTCGTCAAGGAGGCGCTCTCCAACGTCATCCGCCACTCGGACGCCAGCGAGGTCAGCGTGACGCTGCGGGAGCATCCGGCGCTCTACCAGCTCATCGTCAGAGACAACGGCGCGCCGAAGGCGCCGGGCGGCGACGGCATCGGGCTCAAAAACATCGCCCAGCGCGTGGAAAGCGTCGGCGGCCATGTGAATATCGGGTACGACGGCGGCTTCACCGTCTTCGTCTCCATCCCGAAAACAAGGTGAGATTTTAAATGAAAATTGTCATCGTGGACGACGACAGGCTCGTCGGCATATCCCTGAAAACAATCATTGAAGCCTCCGGTGAAGCCGAGGTTGCCGCCGTCGGGTACAACGGCCTCGACGCGATCCGGCTGTATGCGGATTTAAAGCCCGATATTCTGCTGATGGATATCCGGATGGACGCCATGACGGGCCTGGAGGCCGGCGCGCGGATTTTACAAGACCACCCCGAGGCGAAGATTCTGTATCTCACCACGTTTGCCGACGACGAATACATCGTCCGGGCGCTGAAAATCGGCGCAAAGGGCTATATCCTCAAGCAGGATTTCGAGAGCATCCTCCCCGCGCTGAAAGCGGTTTACGCCGGTCAGAGCGTCTTCGGCGAGGATATCGTGGCGAAAATCCCGAGCCTGTTGAGCCGGGGCGAGAAGACGGACCTGGCCGGCTGCGGCGTCACGGGAAAGGAAGCGGAGATCATCGCCCTCATCGCGGAGGGGCTCTCTAACCGCGAGATCGCCGGCCGGCTTTATCTAAGCGAGGGCACGGTACGCAACAGCATCAGCGTCATCATGGACAAGCTCAGTTTCAAGCGCCGGACCCAGCTGGCGATTTTCTATTACAAGAGCGCGCGGGAATAATCTCACCATATCCGTAGGGGCCGCCACCCCCGGCGGCCCGCCGCGCTGAAATATATTTGGGAGTGAACACACATGAGAAGAAAAGACCGGGAGATCACGGACCTCGACGAGATCATGGCGATCATGAGAGGCTGCAGCGTATGCCGGGTGGCGTTTTTTGACGACGATTACCCTTATATCGTGCCGCTCAATTTCGGCGTCCGGAAGGACGGCGGGCAGATAACGCTCTTTTTCCACTGCGCGAACGCGGGGAAAAAGCTGGAGCTTTTAAAGCGCTGCGATAAGGTCGCCTTCGAGCTGGACAGCCCGCGGCAGTTTATCGACGGGGACAAGGCCTGCGATTCGACCATGCCCTTTGAGAGCGTCTGCGGGAACGGCACTTTGGAGCTCGTGGCCGCGGAGGGAAAAATCCCCGCACTGAATATCCTGATGGGACAGTATTCGGACAAGGGCTCTTTTGAATACGACGAAAGGCTCCTGAAAGCCGTCACCGTCCTGAAGCTGACCGTGAATGAGATCACAGGGAAACGGCTGATCAGGGAATAAAAATAAACGGCCATTGGCCGTCCGGCGGCAAGGGCTTTGCCCTTGCCGTCTCGTCGGGAGAAAACACATAAAAACAGCCGAAACCTGCTGCGGAAGGCAGAGGTTTCGGCTGAGCTTTTATATGCCGCTATATGCCGTACTTTTCCTTATTATAGCGGTCGATTTCAGCGTTGATGAATTTGTCGCCGTTCGGGAAGATGGTGCCGGGGCCGCCGTAGGTGATGCAGGGGATGAAATTGCCCCGTGGGCAGTATTCTTCCAGGGCGCGGCGGGTCTCGCGGCGGATTTCCTCCTCGGTGGAATCGGACCGGTCCACGATGGCGGCGTCCAGGCCGCCCATGAGTGCCATGCGTCCGTCCAGCTTTTTCTGGATGGCGATGATATCGTTCTGCGGGAGGACGCCCTGCCAGATGTCGATGTGCAGGTCCACCATGTCCTCCACGATCTGCTCCATAAAGGAATCGGCGTGGTGCATGATGACGACGCCGTGCTCGTGCAGGTAGCCGTACGCCTTTTCATACTGGGGCTTTATGAATTCGCGCCAGACGTCGGGCTGCATGAACAGATTGTTTTTGCTGCCCCAGTCGTCGTGGGAGAGGATGATGTCGGGCTTTACATGGTCGACCATCAGCTTCATGCCCTGATAGCGGTATTCGCCGATGGCGTCGCACAATTCCTTCATCGCCTCGGGCTCCGTCATCAGGTTGATGAAGGTGTCCTCAAAGCCCATCAGAAAGTGCAGGCGCTCAAAGACGCCGGTGGGCGCAAAGGCCATGACGAGATTCTCATTTCGGTCCACCTCGGCCACACGCTGGAGATACGGCGCCCAGAGGCTGTCGTCCGAGCAATTGGCGATCAGGTCGGGTACCGCCGCGTACTTGCGCCATTCCGTGATATCCTTGATGACCTTGTTTTCCTCGGTGACGTGCGGCATGGCCGCCGGCACGCCCGCCGGCCAGATGATCGTGGTGCCCCAGAGGTCCTTTTTGTCCGGCATGCCGTCGTACCGTTCGCCGCGGACGTAGTTGCCCACGGGGTCGCCGGGCAGGAACACCGTGCCCTCAAACTGCCTGACGATCCTGTCCGGCTTTCCGCCGCGTTTGATCGTTTCTAAAAAATTCTGTTTTGCGCTGAGCATAATCTGCCTCCAAAGGGTATATTTTGCACGGCGGCCAGGCACGGCAATTCATGCCCGGCCGCCGGGGAGCTGTAAATCAGGCAGCCTGTACTCAGCCGACTGAGCTCTTGACACTGTCAAAGAATGCCTTATACGTGTCCTTTGTGACCATTTCGTTGCTGATATTGTAGAAGGTAAATTGATCCGTGCTTGCCCTTTTGCCGGACCACAGGCTGTCGGGCGTCGCCTTGCCGTCCATTAAAGCAACGAGGCCGCAAATCGCCGGTATGGTGTATTGATAATCGGAGAGCGCCAGGCACGATACCCAGCAGCCGCTGTAGCCGGCGTCCCATTCCGCGCTCAGAACATCGCTGCCGACAGTTGTAATCATGACATTCTTGTCGATCTTCAGGCCTTCTGCGGCACGGGCGGCACCCTGCGCGTACATCTCAAGACAGGAAGCGACAAACCAATACTTGACGTCGGCATGCGCCGTGAAAATCGGCGCGGTAATGTTGTATCCCGTATCGGCGTCCATGGTGCCTGTAACGCCGTCGGCGGAATAGATATGGGTGCTGTTGGGCACCAGCTCCTTGAATTTTTCCATGGCGCCCTCATAGCGGTCATGGAAGTCCTTGTTCGTCGACAGATCTATATCGATGAAACCGATTTGCGCTGGGTCAATGTCGCCGAAATATGTCTTGTAATTGTCGTAAAGCCACTGTGTGATTTTCGCGCCGGCGGCCTTGCCATCGATACCGACGCAGGGCACGATTTCGCTGCCGGAGCTGTCCCTCACGGAGTTCAGCACCCCTATATAGGGTAGCCCCGTTTCGTCGAGGACCTCTTTAATGCGGTCGCTGGCCGAGGGATCGATGACGCACAGGTAGCCGTCGGCGCCCTGGTCCGCAAAGAGCTGGATATTCTGAACGTACTGGTCGACGTCGTTGTTGGCACAGTAATCCGTCACAGAATAGTTTAATTTTGTTGAAAGTTCTTTCAGAACATCCGTGATATTCTGCATCAGCGCCATCGGCCGCGGGTAAGCCCAGACGACATTGTAGGTCTTTCTGGAAGCCGGATCAACGCCGTCCTTAAAGAAACCGACGGCATTTTCGCTGGCCGATATGTCGGCGTCA
The DNA here is from genome assembly GCF_900130065.1 of Sporobacter termitidis DSM 10068. Lineage (GTDB taxonomy): Bacteria > Bacillota > Clostridia > Oscillospirales > Oscillospiraceae > Sporobacter > Sporobacter termitidis. Next base: position 57,477 of record NZ_FQXV01000015.1, on the reverse strand, counting down.
GTGCTCGGCGATGCCGAGTCGCTGGGCGTCGCGCTGGGCGTCGCGCTGCCCTCCGCCGAGGGGGATGCCGTTGCCGGGCCTTTGCCGGAACATGCGAAAAGTGTAATAACCATGAGAACTGCGAGCATAACTGAGATCGCTTTTTTCATTGCTGTTCCTCCCTTTGATTTTTCCTGCGGATATCGGTAACCGGCCGGGCTGCCGCGCAGGCCGGCGTATCCAGAATCAGATTCTACTCTGGGCGGGCGCCTTTGTCTTTGGTAAAATTCAATTTTTTCGCGCCGTTTCTCTGATATATTTTACAATTTCGTGCCGGACGGCGGGGCCGGGACGTTATTTAACCACTATTATTCCACTTTTTTTTGAATTTCTATAGTGTCGGCACCGCTTCATTGTCACAAATACCAACAACGTCAATTCTGCCTCCATTTTTTTGTTCTCTTTGCCGAACGGCGGATTGGCGGCAAAATGGCGGGAAAAGCAAATCCTGCTTTTTCCCGCCTAAAGCATTGTTTTACCGCGCGCCGTTATTCTCCGCTGCCGAAGAGCACGCCGTATTTTTTGTACTCCCGGAGAAGGCCAGAGCTCCTGAGCATCAGGAAGGAGACGGTCAGGTTCAGCCGCGTTTTCGTGTCGTCGAGGCTGATGTGAAGCAGCTCTTCAATCCGGCTGATCCGGTAGACCACGTTGTTGCGGTGCATGTGCAGGGCGGTGGCCGTGTCTGTGGCGCGCCGCTCATTCGTCAGGTACGCGTAGAGCACCTCCAGATTGTTCGTATTTTTTTCGGCGTCGCCGCGGGCCAGCTCGATGAGCATCTTGCCGTATCTGCCGCTCTTCCAGAGCTTTTCATATTTTTCGCTTTTGTTCAAAAGCGCCGTGGCGAAATACGTGTCGAACCGCGCGATGTTGCTGTACTGAGGCGCAGGCTCCCAGGCGATATCGCCGTCCCGGTCGACAGAGCCGCTCTCTTCCAGGGCCAGCTCCGCCTGCCCGTAAGCCGAGGGGAACTCCAAAAGGTCCCTGAACACATCGCTCATGCCGCAGAAGACGTTGTTCTCCTGAAAATAGGCGTTGAGGCTGTTTCCCATATCCTGCTCCGCCATGTAACGCGCCAGCTCCGCGTGATGCAGAAATAAAATGAGCCGGCAGTTATAGTATACCGAGCGGAACAGCGGAAACCGCCGCGCGATATCGTGCGCCAGCAGTCCCGGAAAAGCGGCGCTGTCGCCGCCCCCGCCGGTGAGGAGCAGGACGATATATTCGTCCTCCGGCCGGATGCCGACGATTCCGGCCCGCTCGGCGACGGCCTCCCTGCCGGCGATCTTGCCCTGCATCAGGTCGACGACAAACGAACCGTAGACATGGTCGTAATCCTTCCTTTCCTCCCAGTTGCGCCGGATGTAATGGCTGAGGATACGGATCATGTGGCTGAAGAGGTCGATAAGCCCGGGCGTCATTTCGCGGTGGTTGCAGGTCATGACCACATGTGTGAAGTACGTCTCGTCAAACGCGAACACCTTGCTGATGACGACGTATTTGGATATCTTGCCGTCCGTGCTGACGATCAGCCCATTGGCGCTCATCCACGCGTCAAAGCGCTTATTGACTTTGAATTTTCTGATCGCCTCGTCCGAGTGATAGCCGTTTTCTATCAGGAAAAGCGAGGTGGGATCGTCGGTCGGTATATTCTTCGTGTAGGCCACAAGCGTCAGCGCGGAATCGGATACGGAAATGAAGTTCCCGATGACGCTCTCGCTCATAGTGATGATGTCCTGAATGCTCTTTTGCCGGATGACAGCGTCCTGCATGTTCTGATACCATTCGTTGATAAGCACAAAGGTATCCTGGATTTCGGAAAAAAGCTGCTCCGGCTCCAGGTTTTCGTTGATGATGATCATGCCGTCGAGCTTGTCCCGGGTCTCCAGCGCGTCCTGCAGCCGGTCGCGGACACAGATATAAAGGCCCTGCCCGGACACCCTGAGCGCGTCGGACAGGCGGCAGACGTACAGGCAGTCGGACTGGGTATCCTTCGGCTCCCGCGACAGGATCGAGACACGGCGGAAGACAGTGTCCGACGGCAGGTTTACATACGCTTCATACCGGTAATGGCTGATGCGGTCCAAAATGATATTCAGTGAGATATCCATAGACAATTCCCCGCTCTTGTTGATACCGCCCCGAACCGGGCGGCGGCGCATCTGCTCTGATACTACTTTAAAATAATTTTTTTGTCAATGTTGAACATGTTTTTACCGCAAGATACCACACAATATGAGCAAACCTGCTATTTGGCATAAAAAAAGCGCCTATGCAGGCGCTTTTTCGTATCGGCGGGGCGGCTTTCAGGGGATCGTATTCATCCGCACGGCGCTGTCGAAGGCCAAGGGGCTTCTTTCGCACTCGTCGTCATTCATGGCGATCTGGCAGCAGTAGCGGCTGCCCTTCATGCGCTCGGCGGCGTAGCAGAGGCCGTTGGTGCGGCTGTCCAGATACGGGTGGTCGATCTGGTCCGGGTCCCCGATGAGGACGATCTTGGTCCCCCGGCCGGCGCGGGTGATAATGCCCTTGACCTGCTTGGGCGTGAGGTTTTGCGCCTCGTCGATGATGACCCAGTTTTTCTGGATCGACCGACCGCGGATGTAGGCGATGGCCTCCGTGGTGATGATGTTCCGGTGGAACAGCTCGTCTACCTTGTCCCGGAGCTCGCTCTCGTTTTTGTAGCGCTCGAACTCGTCGCTGTCCAGGAGAATCTCCAGGTTGTCGATGACGGAACGCATGAAGGGGGCGAGCTTTTCCGTTTCGCTGCCGGGCAGAAAGCCGATGTCCTCGTCGAATTTGACGTTGGGCCGGCAGACGAGAATCTTGCGGTACTGCTTATCCTTCTGGACCATCACCTTGTGGAGCCCCACGGCCAAGGCGAAAAAGGTCTTGGCCGTTCCGGCGGCGCCCTTGACGATGACAAGCGGGATATCGTCGCAGCTCATCATGAGCGCCTCCTGCATGAATTTCTGCCCGACGTTGCGGGCCTTGACGCCGAAGGGCCGCTCCTCCATATATTTGAGCGCGACGACCTTTTCCCCGTCGTAGCGGCCCAGCGCCGTATTTTTGGCGCTTTCGATGTTTGTCAGCATCACAAACTCGTTGACGGTGAGCTCCGGCGGCTTTTCCTCGCCTGTCTCCCCATCCACGGCGGAGATATATTTTAGATCCAGATAACCCTTTTTATAAAACTCGTTGATTTTTTTCGCCGGAGCATAAAGAGAGACGCGTCCCGTGTAGCCGTCGTCCGGAGCGGTGACCTGTTCGTTCCTGAAGTCCTGCGCCTGAACGCCGATGAGATCGCATTTGATGCGCTGGAAAATGTCTTTTGAAACGAGGATGGCTGTTTCGTGGCGCTCCGAGAGCCCCTTGCAGACCTTGAGAATACGGTTGTCCGCCTTGTCCGAGTGCCAGCCCTCCGGGAGGACGATATCCCGGAAATTGAGCTCTAAACGCAAATTGCCGCCCCCGGGCAGCGGTACGCCGCGTGTCAGGTCCCCGGAATTCCGGAGAGCGTCCAGCATGCGTGCCGTTTGTCTCGCGTTGGCGCCAATTTCATTTGCTTCCTTTTTAAATTTATCGAGCTCTTCCAGGACGACCTCCGGGATGACCACGTCGTTGTCTCCGAAGGCATAGATCGCGTTGGGTGTCTGCAGCAGGACGTTCGTATCGAGGATGTACGTTTTTTTCACACATTTGCCCCCATTACTACATATATGTACGCTTTGATCATACAACCATTTTATGTAGTGTTTGTTATCCCGATGTTAAATTCAATTTTATGTTCCCGGCGGAGCGGCGTTATAAAACCATCTTGAATCATCATCCCCGCATCGCTTATTGCTTTTATATCTTAATTTTCGATTTTTTCCCGTCCTTCTTTATATCCGGGCCTGCAAAATAAGCATCTTGTACAAAGAAAGAACGCGAAATAACACATAATGTAGTGTTATTTCGCGCCCCGTCAAACTATATAAGGTATATCCCTACCATTCGCCCTGGACTTCCCTGTCCTTGTGGTCGTCCCAGAAGCCGCTATTGTCAAAGTAGCTTCTGTCCTTGCTGCCGAAGGTCGTATCCACATTGACCCACCGGTCCTGCTTGTCGTAATATATCTCGTTCCAGGAGTGGTCCAGCCAGTCGGCGCCGTTGAAGGCGCACCCCGTGATCAGCCGGACCTGAACGCCCACGGCGCGGCACATAGCCACATACAGGCTGGCCTTATCGAAGCAGACGCCCGTTTTTTCACTGAACGCCACAACGGCGCCCGAGGGCGAGGCAAAGGCGTCCGTCAGGAGCGCGTCCGCCTTCTGGTTGTCGTAGCTGATGTTCTCGACCACCCAGTCGTACAGCTTCTCCGCCATGAGATAGCGGTCGTTTTCAGCGCCCACGAGCTCGATGGCCACGTTGTCGATATCCGGGCTCGACGCGATCGCATCGTCCACGGTGACGCCGTTGATATAGACCTTGATGAGCAGCTTTCTGCCCTCGGGCGACAGGCATTCGACGGCCTTGTCCACCGTTTTGTCGATAAATGCGGGAATCTGCCGCGCGGCCTCCGATGAAATGATCGGCTGTACGGCCGTATTGTCGATCAGCCTGTAAGCGGCGGAGTTGTTAATATAGCTGTCGAGAGACGCGTTGCTCGACAGCATCGAATAAAAATTGAAGAGCAGCGCAAAAACCAGGACGAGCCAGGCGGATTTCGGCAGCTGCCACAGGCCCCCGATGATCCGGGCGGCGACCTTGTTCATGGAATCCAGAGCCTTGCCGAGCCGGTCGGATACGGGGTAAATGACCTTTTTATTCAGGGGAATCAGCAAAAGCTGAAACAAGCCGTTGAAAGCCACGAGCAGAATAAGGATGAGCAGGACGTAAACAAGCACATCCTGACTGATGATGGAATACCAGACGACGGGAATGCCCTTAAACAGATTTCCCAGCGGATTGTCGCCGCCGTCGGAAAACAGCAGCTCCGTGACGCAGACGGACAGGACGGCGGACACGATGACCAAAACGGCGCTGATCGTCGTATTGAAGGACGAATAAATCCTGTTTCCCGTCAGCGGGCGCAAAAGGCCGGCGGCAATCGGAAGCAAAAACACACCGATAAGGAACACAGTAATGAAATTGATATGATCCAGCAGCGGCATACGTCCCAAAAGCTCCCGACATTATGGAATAAAAACCCAATCGCTGTTTTTATTATGCCTGCTTTTGGCAGCGCCAAACCAACATCGCCACAAAAAAACGCCGCCGCCCGGCGATCTGCCGGGCGGCGGCAGTCACGCTGCCCTCTATGCTGTTATTTTATTGATCGCGCCCTGGGGGCAGCGTTTCCGGCAGCAGGTAATCCCAGATCGGGCTGTCTGTTTTAAATGCCGCGAGCTCTCTGTACGGGAGCAGTATCTCAATGTGGTCGCCCAGCGCGTGCGGGACGGATACGGAGACGGCCAGCGCGTCCTTCGTCAGGTACGAGGCCGCCGCATAGCCCGCGGTATCGGCATTTTTCAGCTCGGAAAGCCAGTAATCGGTCCCCATTCCTCTGAGATATTCCCTGATTGACGACGAAATATCGCTTGTCATATCATAATTCATAGAACTGTAGGTGCCGGCGATCAAGGCGTTTACAAAATCGCCGCTGATTTTTACAAGCTCCGGAAGGCTCACGGTTTTCTGATTTTTGACGTCAATCGTCACCGTGTATAAAAACGTATTTGGATGTGCTGCCTGCCGATAATTGCTGTAGCCTTCAAAATAGACGCTGATCAGGTCCGGGCTGTTGTAGGCAATTTTGCCGGTAATATCGTACTCGGCCAGCGTTGTATCGTCTCTGAGGATGGGTAAGTCTCTGAGCGCCGCATCGGAAATGCGCTTGTTGATTGCCTCCTGAAGCACGGCGTTTGTCAGACCCACAACCTGCGGGTATTTAATTGTAATAGCGCCTTCGGTATACATTTTATCCTCAAACGTAAATGCCGAAGCCGCGGGCGGAGCTGCCGCGGCGGTCGCTTGTTCTGAAGCTGCCGGGCCGGGCGACGCGGCCCGGCAGGAGCAAAATGCCCCGGAAAGTATCAATATCAGTATGGGAACGATGCGTTTTTTCATATTTTTCGTTGCCACCCTCGTAATACCTGTTAATTAAATTAGATTTTTTCCAGAAGTCTATGGCTTTATGCTATTGACACCATGACGTGGCGCATGCTTATCTGAGCTCGCTCTTCATGATCCTCGCAGCCGTCCGGCCGTCGGCGACGGCGGCGCCGATGCCGCCGCCCGGTGTTGTCCACTGGCCGCAGAGGCAAAAGCGTTTGAGGCCGGGGAGCGTCTTTTTTATTCTTGTCCGGAGCGCCGCGGGCGTCGGGGCGATGCCCTGAAAGGAGCCGCGGTAAACGTTAGTCAGCCGGGTAAACGTGGCGGGGGTCGCCACGTCGACGATGCAGACGGCGTCCCGAAAGCCGGGATAGCGCTTGTCGATTTTTGTGGCGATCAGGTCGGCCAGCAGCTCCTTTTGGATTTTATAGGACTCCGGATTGTCCTGCCGGAGCTTCTTCCAGTACCCCAGCGGCGCCTCGAAAAGCGCCGTTACACTGCTGCCGCCGGGCGGTGCCGCCGAGGGGTCGAAGTCGAAGGAACGGAGGGCATAGCCGTATCTTTTGACGCCCGGCGCCACGTTGAAGCCCTCCGGGCACTCGCAGGTCAGCGCATACGGGATGCCGAACGGCTTATCGAGGCCAAACGACACGATGGCCAACGGCTCAAAAAGCGGCGCGCTTTTCAAAAGGCCGCCCAGCGCCGGATGCCCGTACCTGGCCAGGAGCATGTTTTCCAGCGTATCCCGCGCGTCGCAGGCGGCAACGACCCCGTCGGCCGGAAGGAAAACACCGCCGGACCGGATACCCTGCGCCGCGCCGCCGGAGACGGTGATTTCCTCGGCGGCGGCGTCCAGCCGGAGCTTTCCGCCCAGCGACGCGTATTTTTCCGCCATTCTGCCGACGATGCCGGCGGCGCCGCCCATCGGATAGCCACCGTTGCCCGCCATCCGCGCGCCCAGCATGGCAACAAACGCCAGCGCCGAATATTCCTCCGGCATCATTCGGGTCAGGAGCTTCCCGAGGCGCGGACTGGTGAAGTCCGCGGCAAAGTCCTGAAGCGTCCGGCGCAGGTATTTGCGCCGGAGCAGCCGAACGCCGCGCCCGGCGCTCATCATATCGCGAAAGCCGGCGCTCCCCAGTATCGCCACGGCCGCCGCCTTCGAGCGCATCATAACGCCGATATCCCTGCACAGCGCCTCGATCCTCTCCGCGTCCCGGCCGGAAAGCCCCAGGAGAAAGTTTTTGAATTGCCCGATTTCCAGCGGCACGTCGTACAAAACCCCGTCAAGCTCCAGGCCTATGGCGGCGGGGTTAAAAATCTCCGTATCGTCCGTCAGCGCGCCCACCTCTTTATAAAGCGTAAAAAAGGGGTCTCCTTTTTTCGTCCCTGCCATCCAGCTGAGGCAGCCGTCAAAGCGATAGTCCCTTCTGGTCCAGGCGGCGCACATTCCGCCGGCCCAGGGCGCCCGCTCGACAATTTCCGTCTCAATGCCCTCCCGCGCCAGATAAATACCGGCGCTGAGCCCGGCAAGCCCCGCGCCGATAATAATGACCTTTTTGCCCAATCAAATCACCTGCACAATTCCTCTGCGCGGTTTTGAACCGCATGATCCTGTTTTAATTCTGACTGCTTTCACCTATGTTTAAACTTTGCTTTAACGGCGCTTGTGCGACAAGCCCGCAGGGCATATAATGTGCGTAAGATTTGCGGTGAATAAAATGCGGCCAGGTTTACTCGTTCATGGCCAGCTCTGTCGACATAAAGATTTCAAAAGACGCCGTGCTGTCCAGTGTGATCTCCCTTCCGGCCACGCTGGCGTTTCTTCTGGTATTCTATTTCTGTCTCGGGCGGTTCAGCTTTATTTTAGCGCTGACCTTCGGCCTTGTCGCCTGGCTGATCGCTGCTTTCCTTGTTTATCTTATCAAGCCATGACGGAACAGGGAAACGGCGCTTGTTTTCGTGCTGTATTCTGCTTTCCGGCAAACTGTTGCAAATACTCATAAAAATAGCGTTAGGGGGCTCGCGGCGTATTACCGCCGGCGCGAGCCCTCTAACGCTTTATAAAATAAATGTCACATTATCCCAATTTATAAATTTAAACGTTCGTTAGTCGGCTTCTTAAACGTTTGTTAAAATCGATTTTACCGGGATATCCGACTGGCGGATACCGCTTTTCTGCGATGCACTCCCGATGATCCTCAAGCCACCTCCACACCTTTCCCTTCAGTTTTTGTTAACATAAATATTTTCCGTTTGCATTTACGGCATACGCGGCCAGCATCCGGCGAACACACCGGACCAGTCCTTTCCTATTACTTTTCTATTATTGATTTATCGGCATTTTTTTACATAATTGCAGTGACTTCAGGAATATTTTTTTGCACTGCCGGGAGGGCAAGATAAAGCTTCGGGGCGGCTTTCTGCCGCCCCGAAGGGTATGTATGGCGCCGGTTACCGTGCTCAGTATTTGCCCATGCCGCTGCCGGTCAGGGCAATCTGGGGCCGGCCAAGGGCCGGCCTTGCCAGGTTTTGAGGCGCCGCCGCGCGGATGCTGTCGGCGGCGTCTTTTATTTTGAAAATGCTGATAGTTTCCCTCAGCCGCTCCGCCTGCGCGGAGAGCTCCTCGCTGGCGGCCGCGCTTTCCTCCGCCGTGGCGGCGTTCGTCTGCACCACCTGCGAAACCTGCGCGATGCCCTGATTGATCTGCTCGACGCCCGCAGCCTGCTCGGTGGAGGCTGTGGCAATGGAATGGACGAGATCCGCCGCCTTGTCCACCTGCTCCACGATCTGCTTGAGAGCGCCGGCTGTCTCGTTGGCGATCTTCGTGCCCGCCTCTACCTTTTTGATGGAGTCCTCGATGAGGTCCGTCGTCTCTCTTGCGGCGTCGGCGGACCGTGCCGCGAGGGTCCTGACCTCCTCGGCCACGACGGCAAAGCCCTTGCCGTGCTGGCCGGCGCGGGCGGCCTCGACGGCGGCGTTCAGGGCCAGAATATTCGTCTGGAACGCGATATCGTCGATGACCTTGATGATTTTATTGATGCTGGCGGAGGACGCGCTGATCTCCCCCATCGCCTTGAGCATCTCCCCCATCTCCGCGTTGCCGGCCGAGGCGTTTTCGTGGGCCTCACGGGCCAGGCCGCTGGCCTTGGTGGCGTTCTGCGCGTTCATACCCGTCTGCGTGGCAATTTCGTCCAGAGACGCCGTCAGCTCCTCGACGGAGCTGGCCTGTTCCGTGGCGCCCTGAGACAGGGACATGCTGGAGTGCGACACCATCCCGGCCCCGGATGTCACCTGGTCGGACGCCGTCATGATCGAGCCAATGAGGCCGTTCAGGTTTTCCGTCAGCGCAATGAGCCCTTTTCCGAGCACATCCTTGTCGGACGCCAGCGTGAACTGGATCGTCAGGTCGCCGTCGGAAAGCTTCTGTATCGCGTCGACCTGCTGTCTCGTCGCGGCGATCAGCTCGTGAAACGCCAGGGCCAGCGCGCCAACTTCATCCTTCCGTTGTTTCAGCAGATAGTCTTTGCTCTCGAGAACAGTGTCGATTTCAATATCTCCCTTGGACAGCAGGTTCCCCAGCGCCGCCATCTTTTGTACCGGCTTACCAATTATATTTGCAATATATATACCCAGTAGAACGGCAATTGCGACGGCCGCGACAACGACGATAATCATAATGATAATCGAGTTCTGTGCCAGCAGCGCATTGTTGTCCGCTTTTGCGGATGCCTCATCCGCGACGAGCTGCATCAGCTTCAGATAGTCGTCCCTTAAGGCCGTGCCGATCGGTGCCATCGCGGAATTTATTAATTCAGTTGCTTTTTGATTCTGGTCGGCATTGATGTACTGAATAACTTGCTCAATATTCTTTTGATAGCCGTCCCAGTTTGTACTGATTTCCTGCAATAAGGCATTTACATCATTATTGCCAAAAGAAATATCGGTTTTAAATTTATTAAAACTGTCGCCGGTCTCTTTTTCGTACGCCTGAATATTCGTAATGACATCCTGTTCATCGCTGCTGGAATTGCCAATAGTCGACGCCTTTAGTATGAAGTATCTCAGCTGCATGAAATTAACGGCGGTAGCGCCGGAATATTGTAGCCCCAAGGCTTCTTCCGAATACATCGCGCTGTCTTCATTTTTTATTGACAGTATGTTGATAATGCCGATGCTGCCAACGATGGCCGCAATAATTGCTACGACCAAAAAACCAGTAATCAGCTTTTTTGATATTTTTAAATTTTTGAACCAACTCATAACTCATACCCCACTATATTTCATTGCACTACAAATTTGCCAGCCGCAGCAGTTCGTCTTCCGCGAACAGCCTTTCGCAGTCCAGAATGAGCACGACGCCGCTGCCTGTTTTTCCGATGCTTTTTACATATCTGTTGCTTTTTCCCGCGCCTGCCGGCGGGACAGCGGCGATCTCCCCAGGCGGAACAGCCATAACCTCAGAGACGCTGTCCACAATGAGGCCGACCGGTGTACCCGAGATATCGATAACAATAAAGCACGTCCTGTCATTGTATGCCCGCTCTTCAATGCCGAACCTGAGCCGGATGTCCATGACCGGAATGATCTTGCCGCGCAGGTTGATAATGCCCTTCATAAAAACGGGCATGTCCGGTACCTCCGTCACCGCCTGCAGGCCGACGATCTCGGTAATATGATGCATGTCGATGCCGTATGTAACGTCGCCGATAAAAAAAGTCAGCAGCCTCCCTCCTTGTACTTCTTCTGCCATTTCGCTCTGATTTTCCGTGATATCCAATATCTCACACTCCTTTATAAAATACTGACGACCGTTCGTACTCACTTTCTATTTCGCGATATTTTTCCGATTAATTAATATTTTTTTGGGTATTTTGCAAATTTATAATAAAACAGATCAAATTATGGCATTGAATATGAAGATTATTTATAATAAAATAGTTTATTGCACATTTTAGCCAAGCGCTTTGCCAAATGATGCTTTTCCGCGAAAAGGAGGCAAAATGGTAACAAAGAGGGATATTTTGAATATCGCTTTTCGTTTATTTGCCAGTAAGGGATTTCACGAGACGTCAATGGAGAACATCGCCGATGCCCTCGGCCTGAAAAAGCAATCCCTCTATTCACACTTTAAAAGCAAAAATGAAATCGTCCTCAATGTGCTCAAGGACCAGGCCGCACAGCTCAACAATGAAATCAGCCTGATCCTGACCGAATACCGGGAAAAGCCGACCGATATGCTGCTGAAATTTGTTTTTATGCGGCTTATGGTTTTTCTTTCCCGCCGCGACAGGCTGCTGCTGTGGAAAAGGACGTATCTCCTGGACATAAACGACGAATTCAAAGATATACTTGAAAACAGCGGATGGAAATTCGACAGAGTGCTGATGACGGAGCTCGGCCGGATTCTGCGCGCGCGCTATCCGAAATTCTTAAACGAGGAGAGGCTTGACGCTTTCTTCCTGTCGTATACCATATTCATTCAGGGCTATCTCGACTGGATGCTGGTCTCCGGCTATGACGTCAACACGGCCGAAAGCATCTGGGAATCGTTCTGGAGCGGCGCGAAATCACACTTTACTTGACGGCGGCTGTGCGGAAATGTTGTCCCGTTTGCTTTTACGCCTCGTACAATCAGGGCAGAATCTCATACGTGATCGTCTCGATCGACAGTGTTGGCGGCCAGGCGGCTTAAAGCTGCCGCCGGACGAACGGGTGTGAGTTTTGCTTATGGAAAGAATCAGGGCCAGATATGCCGAAAGCTATCTGGCGCTTTTCTGCGTTGTCTTCGCCCTCATTTTTATCAGGTACTGCTGTGACGGTTTTCGCTATTTTTATCAGCTGGACGATTATATTCAGTTCCACAACCTGACCGTCGGCGGGCTCGATTCACTCTCCGACCTGCTGCGCGCCGGTATGCTGGCCGACAGGCCTGTGGCCGGCATCCTGGACGTATACTTTTGGTCCCTGTTTTTTGACAACATGCTTTTGGGCGTTCTGCTGATGTCGGCGCTGTATGCCGCCTCCGCGCTGATGCTCCGGTGGGTCTGGGCGCGGCATTTTGGCGTTGGGAATGTTTTTCTCGTGGTATATGCGCTTTTACCGCTGGGCTTGGAGGGCGTCTACTGGATGTCCGCCGCCACGCGGATCGTCGTCGGCCTGTTTTTTGCCGCCGCCGCGCTGCTGTGGTTTGAAAAATGGTGCGCCGGCGGGAAGAAATACACGCTTGTCCTGTACATGCTCCTGCAGCTGGTGGCATGCGGCTTCTATGAGCAGATACTGATATTTTCTGTCGCGTCGGTGCTGATCGTGGCTTTTCTGCACCGCCATGCGCCGGGGCACCGCCCGCTCTGGGGGCTCTTTTCCTTTGTGAGCGCCGGGGTCTACGCGCTGCTCATGGGCCTGCTGCCGGCCAGCGAGGTCTACGCCGCGCGGATATCGCTGGTCCCGCCGACGAGCGTGTATTATTGGAAAACCTATCTGCCCGGCGTCCTCAGGCAGGTGGCGGACGCTTTTGCGGCCGGCGGCTTCTATACGACTGTCAAGGGCTTTTATCGCGGTGCGCAAATACTCGCTGGGGGCAGGAATATCTTCTACATTATCGACATTGCCGTTCTGGCAGCGCTCCTGTTTTTCAGCACGAGGCACGGCGAAGGACCGCTGAAAGCGCCCGGCAAGGGACTTATTGCCGGCCTTCTCCTGGCCGCCGCGCCGCTCGCCATATTCTTTTTTATCTCAAACAGCTGGCTGTCCCTGCGCGGTACGGTGGCCTCCTATTGCGGCATCGCGCTCATGGCGGATATCGCGTGCAGGCTTATTTTCTCGCGGCTCAAAAGTGCGGGGACGGCTGTGGCGGGCGTGGCGGCGGCCCTGGCGGTCATTTTCTCCGTGGCCGCCGTCAGCGAGGTGCACGATTATAAGGCGACGACGCAGAAGGATCAGGAGGTCGCCGCCGTCCTGACAGGCACGCTGAAAAAGGACGGAAACCTGCACAGGGACCTGAACGTCGGCATCCTGCACCTGGAGCCGAGCTATCTGGACGATCAGAACTACTATTACCACGAGCATATCCACGGGGTAACGGAGAGCGACTGGGCGCTCCACGGCGCGCTGGAGTGGCTGGCCGGCCCGAATATCCCGGACGTGGCGCCGCTGCCGGAAAACCCGATGTACTTCCCCTGGAACTGCGCGTCCAGACGCCTGTCGAATTTCGACGTGCTCTACCTCTACGACGGCGATGAGACGATGACCCAGGTCCTGGCCGTGCCGGCCGCTGCGGAGACGTACGCGCTGTACGAGCCGGACGGCACATATCTCGGCTATACCTGGGAGGAGGGCGGGTACGGCTATCTGGAGCTCGGAGAACCCTTGCCGTAAGTGGATTTTTTGTAGTTATACATTAAACTTATCTATCGTTCGTTATGATTTTTTATTGAGAGCGAACGGTTCGACGCGGATTGACATATTTTGAGGGAGCGCTTATACTCAAGGATTAGCGGACATGCCTTTTAACTACTTCATTGGAGAAAAATATGGTTTTTTCGAGTATCGGCTTTCTGTTTTTCTTTCTGCCCGCCCTCCTGATCGTCTACTATATCGTGCCGCGCCGGTATCGCGAGGTCCGGAACTTCGTGCTCCTTGGCTTCAGCCTTTTCTTTTACGCCTACGGCGGGCCGAGGTTCCTGATACTGATGCTCGTGTCCATTGCCATCAACTATGTCTGCGGGCTTTTTGTCGCCGAGGGGCACAGCGATAAAACACGGCGGTTTTTTCTCGTGGCGGCCGTCGTCCTCGGCCTGGGCCTTCTGGGCTGGTTCAAGTACTCCAGGTTTTTCGCCGAATCGCTCAACGCGCTCGGCACCGGCCTGCCCGTCCCCGACGTCACGCTGCCCATCGGTATCTCGTTTTTCACGTTCCACGGGCTGAGCTATATTATCGACGTGTACCGGGGCACCGCCAAGCCGATGAAAAACCCGCTGCGCATCGCGCTGTATATCTCCCTGTTTCCGCAGCTGGTGGCCGGCCCGATCGTCCGCTACGCCACAGTTTCGGACAAGCTGGGCCAGCGGCACGAGAATCTGACGGACTTCTCCGAGGGCGCCATGCGCTTTGTCTTCGGCCTGGCCAAAAAGATGCTGCTGGCAAACACGCTGGGGATCATCGCCGACAAGGCGTTCGGCACGGAGGCCGGGGCCCTGTCCACGAGCTTTTCCTGGCTGGGCGCGCTGGCGTACACCGGGCAGATTTATTTTGATTTTTCAGCCTATTCCGACATGGCGCTGGGCCTTGGGCGGATGTTCGGCTTTCACTTTCTGGAAAACTTCAATTATCCGTATATCGCCAAATCGGTCACGGAGTTCTGGCAGCGCTGGCACATTTCGCTGACGTCCTGGTTTCGGGATTACGTCTATATCCCGCTGGGCGGCAACAGGTGCTCAAGGCTCAAAAATATCCGCAACATCGTCATCGTCTGGTTTTTGACGGGCTTCTGGCATGGGGCGGCGTGGAACTTCATTTTCTGGGGCCTGTGGTTCTGCGTCCTGCTGCTGGGCGAGAAATTCGTCTGGGGAAAGCGTTTGGCAAAGGCCCCCGCCGCCCTCCGCCATATCTATACGATGCTGATCGTTGTTTTGAGCTGGGTATTGTTCCGGGCCGAGAGCCTCCCGCAGGTGGTGTCGTACCTGGGCGCCATGTTCGGCCTCGGCGTGACGGGCGCCGCGGATGGGCAGACGCTGTATCTTTTAAAGGAATACTGGCCCGAGCTCATCGTCTCTGTCATCGCGGTAACGCCCGTCAAAAACACCCTGCGGAGCTTTCTGGAAAAGCATCGGGCGCCGGTCTCGCGGCAGCTGCTTTTATGGGGGCCCAGGCTCCTCGGGCTCGTGCTGCTGGCCTTTTCCTATCTGAAGCTTGTCGTCGGCTCGTTTAACCCGTTTATTTACTTCAGATTCTAAGGGAGGGACTGCTGTATGAAGCTGCAAAAAACCGTGAATATCCTTTTTATGCTGTGCTTTCTTGGTTTTCTGTTCATCGGCATGGCCGTCACCGTCGTCAAGCCGAAGGACAACGCCTCGTATTTTGAAAACAGGACGCTGGCCGCCGTCCCTGATTTAAGCCGCCAGTCGCTTTGGAACGGCAGCTGGTTTTCCGGCTGGGAATCGTACCTCAAGGACCACGCGGCGGGCCGCGAGACGCTGCTGAAAACCGCCACGTATCTCGACCTGTTTGTCATAAAGCGCCCCGTCGTCAACAACATCGTCGTCACGGACAGGCTGCTGCTCAGCTACAACGCCTACAAGCCGGTCGACCTCGAAGAAATCGCCGAGGATTCGCAAAAAATGACCGACAGCCTGGAGACGTTCAATCAGATCGTCGCGGAAAACGGCGGCGTCTTTTACTATGTGGCCGTACCGGGCCAGACGGCGTATTTCAGCGGCGATTATCCCGCCTACCTGAACAGCCAGGCGGCGTTTACGGCCGCGGCGCTCGCCAGCTTCAAGGCGGACATGTCCTCGCGCGGGTTAAAGCTCATCGACATGGGCGACGTCTTCGACGCGATGGGCCGCCCGGCGGGTATGTTCTCCTCCACCGACCATCACTACACCTTTGACGGCGCGTTCGCCACCTACAGGACGATCATGGAGCGCCTCAACACGGACGACCGGCTGGCGCTGCCCATCCTCTCCCCTGACGATATCACCGTCAAAACCGTGGAGAACCCGTTTATCGGCTCCCGGGGGCGCGAAATTTTCAATATGCTCCCCACGGATGAAAAGCTCAAAATCGCCGTTCTCAAAAAGGACATCCCGTTCACGCGGACCGACGACGGCAAGGACGGGGCGCCCCAGGTCTACGCGCTGCCGCAGAACACCTGGGACACCGTGAGCTACACCGTCTACATGGGCGGCGACGTGGGCGAGACCGTCATCAAAACAGACCGCCCGGACCTCCCCAATGTCCTCATCTGCGGCGACAGCTACACCAACGCCGTGGAAACCCTTTTATACACCGGCTTCAACGAAATGCGCTCCCTCGACCTGCGGTCTTATACCGCCGGGTCCCTGGCGGACTACGTGCGGGACTACAAGCCGGACGTCGTCATTCTTTTGCGCGATTATTCCGTGCTCCTGTCCTCCGACGGGAACGGCAATGTTCTAACGATACCCGGAGGAGAATATAATGCTCATTGATTTTCATACCCACGTCTTTCCCGATGCGCTGGCCCAGCGCGCTCTCGGCGCTCTGGTTGAAAATATCGACGGGGCGTTCAGGCCCGTCACGGACGCCACGGTTTCCGGTCTTCTGGCGCACATGGCCACAAGCGGCGTGGACGTCTCGGTCGTCCAGCCGGTCATCACAAAGCAAAAGCAGCTTTACGCGCTGAACACCTGGGCCGCGAGCATCCGCTCGGACAAAATCGTCCCCTTCGGCGGCATCTACCCGCATACCGACGACTATAAGCGGGACATTGACTTTGTGGTCAGCCTGGGGCTCAAGGGGCTTAAATTCCACTGCGAATATCAGGACTTCATCATCGACACGCCGGAGATGCTCCGGATTTACGATTACGCCCTGAGCCGCGGGCTCATTCTCCTGCACCACGCCGGGTTCGATCCGGGCTACAAGGGGCCGCTCAAATCGAGCCCCAAGCGCTTTGCCAACATCGTCGACGCCATGAAGGGCGGCGTCATTATCGCGGCCCACTTCGGCGGCCACGGCGAGTGGGACGACGTGGAACGGTACCTTGTGGGAAAGGATATCTATCTGGACACGTCTATGGGCTTTGAGTATTACCCGCAGGACCAATTTCTGCGGATCGTTAAAAATCATGGGGCCGACAAGGTCCTCTTCGCCTCCGATTCCCCGTGGAGCAACGCGAAAACCGAGCTGGAGCACCTCCGGGCACTCCCGCTGGGCGACAGGGAAAAGGCTTTGATCCTCGGTGAAAACGCGCGGCGCCTGCTCGGCATCTGACAGGCTTATTTCGCGGAGACGGTAAAAACAGCAAAAATAATCAAACGGCGCGCCGCGGCACGCCGTATAATCGGAGACAGTGAGGTGTAGATTCGATGGAACATAAGGAAGACATCCGCCGTCTGCTCGACTATATCGAGCGCCATCTGAGCCGGAAGCTGGAGCTCGAGGAGCTGGCCGGGATCGCGTTTTTGTCCAAATACCATTTCCACAGGCTCTTCCGCCAGGAAACGGGCGAGTCCGTCACGAGCTATATCCGGAGGCGGCGCATGGCCCGCGCGGCGGCTGAGCTCGCCACGACCGGGGACAGGATTCTCGATATCGCGCTCCGGTACCAGTACGGCTCCCACGAGGCCTTTACAAGAGCTTTCAAGCGCATCTACAGCCTGACGCCCGAGGAGTACCGCCGGCAGCATACGGCCGCGCGGCATATCGGGCATCATCACGGCGCCGGCGGCACGACGATGTGCGCCAGGGCGGCGTAATTTCGGAGGTTTTATGAGCAATCTTGTACCCGTCGTCATTGAGCAGACCTCCCGCGGGGAGCGCTCCTACGACATCTTTTCGAGGCTTCTCAATGACAGAATCATCATGCTGAACGATCCGGTCAGCGACCAGACGGCAAGCCTTATCGTGGCGCAGCTGCTGTTTCTGGAATCCTCGGACCCCGATAAGGAGATTCAGTTTTATATCAACAGCCCCGGCGGCTCGGTCACCTCGGCCTTTGCCATCTTTGACACGATGCGCTACCTGAAATGCGAGGTATCGACCATCTGCGTCGGCCTGGCGGCCAGCGCCGCCTCTCTCCTTCTGGCGTCCGGGACGAAGGGCAAGCGGTTTGCCCTGCCGAACTCGGAGATCATGATCCACCAGCCCTCCGCCTCCGGCATCCAGGGCCAGGCCACCGATATCATGATCCACAGCCGATGGATGGAAAAAACGAAGCAGAAGCTGAACGCCATCTACGCCGACCTCACCGGCCAGCCCGCGGAGCGGATCGCCGCCGATATGGAACGCGACTTCTTCATGTCGGCCGACGACGCCAAAGCCTACGGCCTGATCGACGGGATTTTGGAGAAAAGAGTTTAAGACAGCAAAAGCAGGGCGCTCTCCATGCGGGAGCGTCCTCAGACTGTCGGTAAAGCCTTTCGGGCTTTACCCGACAAAAAGCCGCATGCAGCTCGCTCAGCCGCTCCCCGCATGAGAAGTGTCATTTCCGACGTACACGCCGCCGGAAATGACGGATTTCACCTTATTGCCGCCGTGCGCGGCGGCAATTCTGCGAAGCTTTTTTGCTGCATATGAGTTTTTCGACAAGCTAAGGACGCTCTCCGTGAGGGAGCGTCCTGTTTTATAACGGAACATAAAAAATTGCTGACGATGGGCGATCTGTGATCGCCTGCCGTTCCTTTCAAAGGCAGCGGAAATCTTTATAAATCTTCCGCCAATTTATTGATTGAATCTGTATTCAATCTATAAATTGTCCAATCCTCCATGGGCCGGGCGCCCAGGGAGAGGTAAAAATCGATGCTGGGCCTGTTCCAATCCAGGCAGGACCATTCCAGGCGGCCGCAGCCCCGGTCGCGGCAGAGACCGGCGATGTGCTTGAAAAACGCTTTGCCATAGCCCTTTTTGCGATGCTCCGGGCGCACATAGATATCTTCTATGTAGATGCCCGCCCGGCCCAGAAACGTGGAGAAATTGTGAAACAGCAGCGCGTAGCCGACGGGCGCGCCGTCCTCTTCGCCGATCAGCGCCTCAGCGCGCTGCCTTTTGAATATCCATTCAGTCAATATTTCTTCCGTCGCCGTCACCTGGTCTGAAAGCTTTTCGTATTCCGCCAGTTCCCTGATAAAACGGAGGATCAGCGGGATATCCGCCTCGACGGCCGGCCTGACGTGCATTTCGCTCATTTCTGTCTCGTACTCCCTATATCTTGTTTAATCGGTGTTTGAAGCGCCTGTTCCGGTCTGCCTCTGCGCCTGTTCGTTGGTGTTGATCGAATTTCTGAACACGACGAAACGGTCGAACAGAAATTCCGTAATGAAATTGATAACCATCGTGCCGAAAAGCACAAGGAATTCATTCCAGCCGCGGCCTGTCAGCTTATCTCCCCACCAGGTCGACAGCGGCGTGAAGACCGCATAGTAGCCGGCGACCTTTATCATGGCCAGCGGGAAATTCGTCACCGACCTGAAGGTGAAGCGCCTGTTCAGCGTAAAATTATACAGGACGGACAGGACGAGCGCGACAAGATATTTCGGCCAATAATTGAGTGCCGTCAGTTGACCGAGCGCCGTAAAGCTCAAAATCTGGATGACGCCCGCGCTGATGGAGAATAAGGTAAATTTTATAAACTGGACGGCGTATTGCTTCGCCGTCAGTGCTTGTGTCGGTTTTTCAGCCATATTATCCCGCTTTTCATCGTTGTCCGGACCCGGAGTATATTATAGAGCCTGCCCGTGCCGGATAGCAAGTTGTCAGAACAGAAAATCTGTTCGTCGTCTTCCCTCTTTTGGCTAAATGTCAAAGGATTCTGCCCATTTCAGCGCCGAAAGATAAAAATTCATCATCCGCTCCTGCTCCGGGTAGTCCGGATTGTACGCCCGGTCAAATTCCTCCCAGCGCCCCTGTTCGTAAAGCCGGACCATGTCCAGGAGCAGATTCAGGCTGCCGCCCTCCCCAAGGAGCGCCTTTTTAACGGCGTCGGTCAGCGGCAGCTCCTCCAGTATTGCCGCCATGCTGTTGTTCAGTATGACATCAAGCAGCGAAAATATCCCGGTGAAAAAAGCCTCCGAGCCCTTCTGCGGCATTCTGTTGAAGCCCGCCAGCAGATCCATGAATTTTCCCCGGATGAGCGCGCGGCGTAAAAGCTCGCTGTTGTCGGCGCTCTGCAGCTGCCTGATGATAAAGGTAGACATCAATTCATTGAGCTCCTTGAGGCCCAGGATCGTGATGGCCTGGGAGATCGTTTTGACCTTGAATTTCGGCGCGACGTACGCGGAATTGACGCGCCGCAGGAGATTGTAGGCGAGGTTCAGGTCGTGCTCGATGAGCCTTGTGATCTCCTTGAAGCTCGGCTCCGGTGCCCCAAGCTCGGAGATCACGCGCAAAACCGGCGGGCTGAAGGAGTACAGGACGCTTTGCCGGCCGGACAGCGGCTCCATAAAAAAATCGCCCTGAAAATACTCGCAGCCGGCGGCAAAAGCCTTTTTATAATTCTCCCAGGTGTCCACGCCCCGGGCGTAATACCGCGGCAGGTCCTTACCGGAAGCGGCGCGGTCCGGCGGCGTGTCCGCACTCAAGGCTGAAAAGTCCAGCCCGGCCAGGTCGGCCAGCTGCATGACGCGGGGGCTCGGGTTCTCCGTGGCGTCGCTGAGGACCCTGTAGCCCTGGGCTTTGATTTTTTTAATATCCCGGAGGGCGTCTGCCTCGCTGTTCTCGGCGCCGTCGTAGTCGATCACGACGTATTTTCTCGGCAGCAGCGGAATCAGGCTTTCAAACAGCTCCTCCGGAAAATCAAGGATCGCCAGCGGCCTGGCCGGCGTCTCTTCAAAACCCGGAAAACACAGCTGACGGTACAGCGCCTCGGCGTCGTCCGGCTCGCGGTACTGTCCGTAGAATCTATCCCTGAGGCTCCGGCAGAGCTCCAGCTTATATCCGGCAACGCCTCTCTGGCGGTTGAAAACCGGATGCCTCGCGATATAAAATTTCATTCCAACGACTCCTTCAAATACGCGGCGCGGCGCTTTATGCCTGCATCACCAAAACAGGCTTGACGACCTCAAATGCCTCCGCTTTCCTGAAGGCCTCGTTAATATCCTCGAATTTGAAGAAGGTGAGCATTTCCTCAAACGGGAATCGCCCCTTTTTCCAGTAATCGATCATCCTCGGGATAAAAACCTGCGGGACGGCGCAACCCTGGATGATCTCATCCCAGTGCTTGCTTTCGGCGGAAGCTTCCCGGTCCACCCGCGGCCGGCCGGCCGCGGCCACGCCGCAGCCCCTGCCGCCCGGCAGGAGGCATGACATGGCGACATTCATAAGCGCCATGCTGCCGGTCGTATCAAGGGCATACCGGATGCCGCCGCTGATCTGCAGGATCTCTTTTCTGACGTCGCGGACAGCGGCGCTGTTCACCGTGTGCGTCGCGCCGAATTTCCCGGCCAGGGCGAGGCGGGGCTCCAGCCTGTCCACGGCGATGATCGGCGCGCAGCCGGCAATGCGCGCGGCAATTACTGCCGAAAGGCCGACGCTGCCCGTGCCGAAAATCGCGATGGCCTTGCCGGGGCGCGGCTTCAAGTAATTCAGCACGGCGCCGGCGCCTGTCTGGACGCCGCAGCCCAACGGCCCCAGCAGCTTCAGGTCCGCGTCCTTCGGGACCTTGACGGCGCTGCTTTTATGCACGACGGAAAACGTGGCAAAGCTGCCCTGGCCGAAAAACGGCGTGACGATACGCCCGTTATACCGCAGCGGGATCGTCCCGCGCAGCCTGTCCCCCATGAACAGATCGCTGAAATAGACGCAGTCGTAGGGCCTTGAGTCCCTGCAGGCCTCGCAGGCGCCGCAGGACGGGTAGGATAAAACCACATGGTCGCCGAGGCGCAGGTCCCCCGCGTCCGGGCCGACGGCCTCCACGACGCCGCTGCCCTCGTGGCCCAGCACCATCAGGCCGCTGCCGTTCATCATCGCCATATCCGTGTGGCAGACGCCGCAGGAAACGATTCTCACCAGGACCTCCTCCGGCCCGGGCCTTCTGAGCTCCAGCGGCGCGATCTCAAACGACCCGCCGTATAACGACGGGATCGCCGCTTTGATCACCATAACGGCACCACTCCCGTAAAATTATGATCGTTTACAAACCGCATCGGTGCTATAATGGAAACGAAACACAAGCCCCAAAGCAGTCGTGTAAGAACGAATTCATTATAACGTCTTGTCCAGCTTTTTCATATATTTTTTTGCGAAAAAAATATGATACTTAACGGAGGTCTGATATGAAAAAAATCGTTGTTCTGAACGGCAGCCCTCATGCCCACGGCTGCACGGCGGCACTGGCGGAGAAAGTCGTCAAGGCCGCGGAGCAGCGGGCCGCGGAGGTCAAGACCTATCATCTCAACACCATGAACATCAAAGGCTGCCAGGGCTGCTTCCGATGTCAGCAGACGGGCCGGTGCGCCACGGAGGACGATATGCAGCCCATTTACGACGACATCGCCGCAGCGGACGGCATTGTCCTGGCTTCTCCCGTCTATATGTGGTCGATGAGCGCCCAGCTGAAAGCGGCCGTGGACCGGCTTTTCGCGTTTCTGCGCCCCGAGCACCAAAGCGCGCTGACTCCCGGCAAAAAGGTCCTGCTCCTCTTCACCCAGGGGCAGAACGACACGAACATGTTCCGCCATTATTTCGAGCACGTGGGCAAAAACATGCAGTTCATGGGCTTCGGCGATTACGATATCCTCGTGGCCGGCGGCACCCACGTGGCCGAACACGTCTACAGCCAGAAGGACGTGCTGGAGGACGCCGAACGCCTGGGCAAATGGCTGAGCGAATAAGCACCTACAAACGATAAACCGCTGCTTTCGCAGCGGTTTTTGTCTATCCCGGTATGAATTGTCATTGACGCCATTCACCCTATCCCCTGCGCCAGCGCGTTTTCGGCCGCCTTCCTGATCACCTTGCTTGAATTCGTGGCGCCGCTGACGGCGTCCACGTCGAGCGACTGCGCCGATACGATCTCGCCTGTTATTTTTTCAGCGGGCGTTCCCCTTTCGTTCCTGTGCTCCAGAATATCCACGGACAGGATTTTTCCGTTTTTCACCGTGACGCTGACCTTCGCGTAAATATAGCCCACGTCGCAATCACCCTCATAGACGCCGTCCGCGACCCGGCCGACGTCAATATCGGAAAACGTGATGGAGGCCACGGCCTTTTGATAGGCGGCAAAGCTCGTGACGCCCAGCACGATATGCAGGGTCAGGCAAAGGCAAATCACCGCCGCGGCCGCTCTGTGGATTTTCAGCCATTTCCTGCCCAGCTTTTTCATGAACACACGGCTCAGCACGGCGGCCAGGATACAGGCAAGGAGTACAAATCCGGCAATATACATGCCGGGAGGGCGCTGGTGCATCAGCTTCCAGACAAGAATCGCGTGGACGGAGGAGACGGCCAGCAGCGCCAGACCGGCTGCTTTGTGGATTTTCAGGGCGGAGGCGTCCAATCTTTTGTACGGGAGCCGCTTCGTGATGAATTTTGCAGCCGTCAGCAGAAACAGGGCGGCGGTAATATAACCTAAAACCATTTCAGTCGCCCGCTTTCAAGGAGTTCAGCAGCATCCGAAAGCTGTCGTCCAGATATTCCCGCTTATTTATCTGAAGCTTTTTCAAATATTTTTCCTTTTGCCCGGCCATTTTGATAACGCCGCAGAGGCTCGCCCACATCGTCAATATCGTGGGCACAGGCTTCAGCCCGGCGCGCAGGCCACCGCCCTCCATCCCCTTGATGAGCAGGGCCGACAATACGCCGTTGATTTCCTCGCCGACGTTATAGATGTCCCGCAATACGGGGTATCTCTCGAAATCCTCCTCGTCCACGCTGATTTCGTCCGAGATGCTGTTGAAATAAAGCGGATACTCCCGCTGAAAGCCGGTCAGTTCGCGGCATATCGAAAAATAGTTTTCCTCAAAGCCCGCCCCCGCCCTGACCGCCGCCATAAGCCTGTCCCGCAGCAGGACCATGCTCTCCAGCAAAATGCGGTGATAAATTTCATCCTTGCTCTTGAAATAAATATAAATGGTCGATTTGCTGTAATCGGCTTTTTTCGCAATATCGTCCATCGTGGTCCCGGCAACCCCGCGCGTTTCAAAAAGGATTTTGGCCGCGTTCATAATATTGCCGCGGTTGAATTCCGTCAGCATCTCCCGTTTGCCGCCCGCCATCGTATATCACTCCTTATCAAACCTTTATTATAATTATCGTACTATTAGTTCGATTTCTTGTCAAGCGAATTTCCTGAAAAGGCAGTTACGTTCAGGCGATCACAGATCGCCCCCACGGGGTATTTTACATTAATGGCGTAGGGGCGAACACAGTTCGCCTGCGGTCCTTTCATACTTGCTATAAAAATCGCCGCGGCTTACCGCGGCGATTTTTTGCCTCAATATTTTTCGTAGCTGACGATCTCTTTCAGTTCCTTTCGGGGACGGGGCTCCGGCTCCTCCGCCGGATAGCCGAGGGGCGTGAAGGCGATGACGCTGACGTCCTCCGGAATGCGGAGCGTCTTTTTGACCTTGTCGGCATAGAAATGCCCAAGCCAGCAGGTGCCGAGGCCAAGTTCGTGCGCCTCCAGGATCATGTACGACATGGCGATGGCGCAGTCGACCGTGTCGGTAGGCTGGCCGCAGTCCATTATCCGCTTCTTTGTGCCGCAGGCGACGATGGCACAGGGCGCCTCGCCGACGGAGGGCTGTCCGTCGGCCGCCTCCATCAGCTTTTGCAGCTTCTCCTTGTCACGCACGACGATAAACCTCCAGTTCTGGGCGTTGGTCGCCGACGGAGAGCGCCGCGCCGCCTCCAGCACAAGGTTCAGCTTCTCCTCCTCGATGGGTCTGCTGCTGTATTTGCGGACACTGCGCCGCGTTTGGATCGCTTCCATGACATCCATGGTTATTCCTCCGTTGCAGTCAGGGTTTGTTTGCCCGGCGTCGCGCGCCGGACGCCTTATATCCGCATCGTATCACGGATTCCTGTATTTTTCCACCACGAATTGCCGCCTTGACGTTTATCCGATAAACGCCGTGAGCTCGTCGTTGAGCTTGTCGCGCTCCTCGTAAAAGAGGCCGTGGCCGCTGTTTTCAAAGGGGACGAGCTTGGCGTTCGGGATGGTCTGGTGCATGACCTCGGCCAGCTGATACAGGCAGACCTGATCGTGTATCCCGTGGAGAATGAGCGTCGGGACGCCGATCTGCTTCAGATCATCCATCAGCCACGCGTCCCGGAAGGTCAGGGCGCACTGGGCGGTGGCCCAGCCGGAGGCCTCCAGGCCGAGGTCGACGAACCAGTCTAAAAAGGGCTGCGGCAGGTGCTGATAGAAAAACTGTTTGCTGAGGTCTGTGAGCATCGACGGCCTGTCGTTCAGCGAGTTCTGTATGATGTCGGTAACGTTTTCCTTCGGCAGGCCGTAAGGAAAATCCGGACGCGTGGTGACGCTCGGCGCCGCCGCGCCGAAGAGCGCCAGCTTGTTCACCCCGTGCCCGTTGTGGCGGGCCATATAGCGGATCGCCGTGGCGCCGCCCATCGAATGGCCGGCCAGCACAAAGTTGTCGAGCCTCAGCGCGTCCACGACAGCCCTCAGGTCGTCGGCAAGGATATCATATGTATACCCGGTAAACGGTTTCCCGGACCTGCCGAACCCGCGGGTGTCCATGCCGATGCATCTGTAGCCGCGGTACGGCAGCTCGACGTACTGATACTCGAACGCCTTGTGGTTGAGCGGCCAGCCGTGCAGGAACAATATCGTCTGCCGGCCTGTCGGGTTGATTTCATGGACGTAAATATCCGTATCCTGGCTGCCCCGGACCATCATTTCCATATCGTTACCCCCAATAAAAATCAGATATTCATATCAGTATATTCATTATTTTTATCGGGCAGTAATTTTACGGCGCAGGGACGGACAATTTTTCTTAATGAAACAGCGTGACGAGCCAGCAGAGGACCGGCGCGAAGACGATGGCCGGCAGGTAGTTGGCCACCTTGATCTTCGTGACGCCGAGAATGTTGAGGCCCAGGGCGACGATGATAAGCGACCCGGCGCACGTCATCTCATTGATGGCGGACGCCGTCAGCACCGGCCGCAGGTATTGCGCCAGCAGCACGATCGCCCCCTGGAACACAAAGACGAAGGCGGCCGCGCAGATAACGCCGATGCCCAGACTGACGGAGAGGATGGCCGACGAGACGAAATCGAGGACCGATTTCGTAAAGAGCATCTTGTTGTCCCCGGTCAGCCCGGCGTCCAGCGACCCGACGATGGTCATCGCCCCGATGCAAAAAAGCAGCGACGCCGTTACGAACCCTTCGGCAACCGACACCGAGCCGTACGCGGATTTTTTAAACCGCCTGCCGATGAGCTCCCCCAGCCCATTGAGACGACGGTCCAGGTCCAGCGCCGTCCCGAGGACGGCGCCGAGAACGATCGAGCCGATCAAAATAAGCGTGTTTTCCCCCTTGAGGGCGCCGGAAATGCCGATATAGACGGTACAGAGCCCGATGCCGATCATCACGGCGTCCGTCAGCTTTTTGGGAATACCCCTTTTAAAAATCAAACCGATCAGGCTGCCGATAATAACGGTCGCCGTATTGACGAGGACACCGATCATGCCACTGCTCCTTTGTACAAAAATTTAATGCAGTGTCATTTTAAAGTACCGGTATCTTTCTGTCAAATAGTGCCGCAAAAAATGATGGTTTGTTGTAAAAGCAACAGACTTTTCCCGTCGGCGGCATTATAATAAAGCCAACGATAAGGAGGCGAGCGTTATGCTGGGTGGCTGCCATGGAACGGATAAACTGAAAACCCCGACGCTGGAGATCAAGATTTGCCCGCAGTGCGGCAATGAAATCGAGATCTTCTCCACCGACACAGAGATGGCCTGCGACAAGTGCGGCTATGTCGTTTATAACGATATTCAGTCCTGCGTCAAGTGGTGCAAATACGCCAAGATGTGCGTCGGCGAGGAGCTGTACAACAAGCTGATGAACGCGTACAGCGCCGACAAGCCGGCCAACAAGGAGTCGTAGCATCCGCTTTAAGTCAATAAGCAGAAAGATTCTTCGGGGCGCAAGGCCCCCTGGAATGGCACCCCCATTGCCATTCCGGGCCAAACGGCTGCGGGCCGGTCGGCGAAGAATCTTTTTTTGTCGTGCGCTCTTCCAGTCGAATCCTAACGATATTTCAACCGTCGGCTTGTTATAGTAAGTCTGCCGGTTGCAACCAAAATTTAAAATTTGAAATATCGAAAGGAGCTTTTATAATGTTAATCAGCAAGAAAAAGATCATCGGCGCCGTCATGGCCGGGACGCTGGCCTTGGGCATTCTGGGCGGCACCACGGCGTTTGCGGCGGGAGGCGTCTCCCCTTCCCTCGCCGCCGTCCCCGGCGTCGATGTGAGCGCCATTGCCGCCACCGCCCGGCCGGGCACGGCGACAGCCGTGGGAAAAGCGGAAATCTCCGGCCTGGAAAACGCCGCGACGGCCCCGGGCGTCTCACTGACCGCCGTCCCCGGCACGGACCTGAGCAAGGCCCTGGCCGACGCCGTTATTTTGCCGTCCAGCGCGCTGACAGTCGCCGAAGGGGATAATCCCATCGCCGGCGCGGAGAACGCCACTACCGCCCCGGCAAAATAATCACACAAAAAAAGAGCGGCCGGCGTTTTGCCGGCCACTTTTTTAAAGGAGCATCATGAAAATACTGCTTGTTGAGGATGAAGAGGAATTATCCGATATCGTGGCCCGCGGGCTCACAAAATGCGGCTACGCCATAGACAGGGCGTACGACGGTGAGGAAGCGCTGGACTACTACCGGGTCGTCCCCTACGACGTGATCGTGCTCGACCTGAACCTGCCGAAGGTGGACGGCCTGGATGTTTTGCGGGCCATCCGGCTGAAGGACAAAAGGACGAAAATACTCATCCTCTCCGCCCGCAGCGATGTGGCCGACAGGGTGCTCGGCCTCGACCTGGGCGCCAACGATTATCTCACAAAGCCGTTCGACTTTCTCGAACTGGAGGCGCGCATCCGCACCCTGACGCGCATTGCGTATATCCAGCAGGGCAACGTGCTCACCTGCGGCGAGCTGCGCCTGAACATGGCCTCGCGGCTGGTGGCCTTTGGAGACGTCAAAATGACACTGACAAAAAAAGAATTCGCCATCCTGGAATACATGATGCTGAACCCCGGCCAGGTAATGCGCACCGAGCAGCTCGTCGACCACGCCTGGGGGAGCGATGAGGACCTGTACCCGGACACGCTGAAATACCATATCCATTCGATCAAAAAGAAGCTGACGGAAGCCGGCTGTAAAAAGCCGCTCATCGCCAATGTTCGCGGGATGGGTTATAAAATTGGGGAGGCTGACACATGAACACCCATAAAAAGCTCTCGTTAAGGATGCGCATCACGCTGCTTGCCGGTACCATTTTGATTCTTTGCTCAGCCATACTGACAATCACCGCCGCCTACAACGCCAATCATCAGTTCGATCAATTCTCGACAGCAACGCTTGCGTCGGCAAGCGTTGTCCAGGGTGAAGATATCTATTTGAATATGGATGCGAAACCCTTACCGGCGGCAATGCTGACGGCGGCAAAAAAAGACTTCAATACGACGAGCATTTATTTTCTCGCCGCCGTCTCCGTGTTGGGCACGCTGCTTGTCTATTGGGTGGCCGGCCGGTCGCTGCGGCCGATTCACCGCCTGAGCGAAACGGTTAACGCCATCACCGGCGACAATTTAAAGCGGCGCATCCCCGACGATAAAGGGCACGACGAGGTGGGCACGCTGGGCCGCTCCTTCAACATCATGCTGGACAGGCTTGAAAAATCCTTCTTAATGCAGAAGCGCTTTTCCGCCAATGTGGCCCACGAACTGAAAACGCCGCTGGCGACCATTAACGCGGGCATCCAGGTGCTCCGGCTGGACGAGGCCCCGTCGGTCGCCGACTATGAAAAAATCCTGGCGACAACGGAGCGGAATGTCGCCAGGCTGATAGGTGTCGTCGACGATCTGATGGCGCTGTGCTACGAGGACGAGGATTTTTACCTGTCGGACATTGCTCTCAGCGAGATGTTCGAGGCCGTCCGCGCCGAGCTGGCCTCAGTGCTGGACGCAAAGCGCATCGAAACCGATATTTCCTGTAACGGCATCTCGGTGCGCGGCAATCCCGAGCTTTTATACAGGGCCTGCTTCAACCTCGTTGAAAACGCGGCGAAATACAACGCCGACGGCGGGAAAATCACAATAACCGCCCGGGCAGCCGGCGGGGCGCGTCAGATCGTCATCGCCGACACGGGCAGCGGTATCCCGGAAGACGAGCTCCAAAACATCTTCGAGCCCTTTTACCGCGTGAACAAATCCCGGTCCCGCAAAACGGGCGGCGCCGGCCTTGGGCTGTCGATCGTCAAAACCATCATCGAAAAGCACGGCTGGGACATCAGGGCGGACAGCGCCCCGGGACAGGGCGCAGCCTTCACCATTACCTGCCCCGCAAAATGACAGCACCGCCGTCCGCGCGGCACGATACAAAAAAGGGGCGGATATGGATTCCGCCCTAACCTACGCAACACAAAAGCAGTATCACGATAGATACTGCTTTTGTGTTGCGTTCAGTTAATCGTAATATGGATTTCCTTACCAAGGCTGCGGACTATTTTAGTGACAAAATCCAGTGAAGGGTTGTAAGCGCCGCTTTCAAAACGGGATATATTGGATTTTTGTGTCCCGACGCGTAATGCAAGCTCTTCCTGAGTAATATTTAACTGATTCCGAGCATCAATGATTTGGGCGATCAACTCATACCGCGGTTTTAATTTTTCATATTCTGTCTTAAATTCCTCGTCTTTCATCAATCTTGCTTTAATATCTTCAAATTTTACTCCTGCTTTACTCATCTTGACACCTTCTTTCATAATCTATTTTATAGCTCAATGCTTTTTCAAGCTCTTGTTCAGGCGTTTTATTTGTTTTCTTTACAAAGCCATGCAGCAGTATAAAGGTATCTTTTTCATATAGAAAGTAAAATATCCTCGTAATATCAGATGAGAACTTCACCCGTAGTTCAAATAATCCTTTATAGCGTTCACCCTTGATTGCGGACGAAAAGGGTTCACGGATATTGATGCCAAGCTTCTTAAGCAGCAATATATCGCTGTATGCTTTTGCGCGAAGCTTTGGAGTCAGTGACAATAAAAAATCTTCAACAGGGATTTCGCCGTTTTCCTTTTGGTAGAATTCTATTTCCCAATCCACCCCACCGCCTCCCTAAATATTATATGTCTGTTATAACAATATGTTATCACATACGATAACATTTGTCAATAAGTCCGATAGCCTCGGTTTATTCCACCTTTCCGAGGAGCAGGCTCACGATCAGGACCAGGAACACAAACGTGGTGATCGCCACGTACAGGCTGTCCTTTTCCCGGATGAAGACGATGACCGAGACGCCGACGCGGAGGATCGGCGTCAGGATGAGAATAAAGAGGCCCAGCAGGATGATGGCGTAGGGCTTAAAGGCGGCGAGGCCCTGCAGGATAACCAGCGGGTCTGTGGGGAACGCGTCGCCCCCGTAACCCCCGGTACCGGTGGCCAGGTACAGGACGAGGCCGATGAGGATAATGGCGGCGCTCAAAAGGACGCCGGCCTTTAAAAGCTTGGCAATCGTCAGCTCGGTGCGCTCAATGTCTTTTTTCATCAGAGCATTACCCCCTTAACGATCATCTGGATCGACACAAACGCCAGGACCGGCACGAAAATGAGCCGCAGGAGGCGGCTGCTGGCCCGCTGCATCACCCGCGTCCCGACGGTGGCGCCCAAAAGCACGCCGAGCGCGACGGGCGCGGCAATCCTCGGGTCGATATCGCCCCGGAAGAAGTAGACGCCGGCGCTGGCCGCCGCCGTCACGCCGATCATAAAGTTGCTGGTGGCGCTGGAGACCTTTAACGGCAGCTTCATGAACAGGTCCATGCCCATAACCTTTAAAGCGCCGCTGCCGATGCCCAGCAGGCCCGACACCGTCCCGGCCACGTACATCATGCCCAGCCCGCCGAAAACGCCGGTGACCTGATAGGGCACCGTCTCGTTGGTGTTCTTATCGAAATAAGAGCTGTTGAGCCGCAGCCTTTCGGCCCACGGGTGTGTGACGACGTCCTTTTTCTGGCCGCTCCGGAGCTTTAGCAGCATCATGACGCCGGAATACAGCATCAGGAGCCCGAAAATCACGTATAGGTATTTCGGATTCAGAATGCCGCCCAAAAACGCGCCGGTGATCGCGCCCAGCGTCGTCCCGATCTCCAGAAACATCCCGATGCGGATGTTGGTCAGGTTGTCCTTCAGGTACGCGATGGCGGCGCCGCTGGAGGTGGCGATGACGGAGATGATGCTCGCGCCGATGGCGTACCTGATGTCGATGCCGAAAAGCAGCGTCAGCGCCGGCGTGACGATGATGCCGCCTCCCAGCCCCAGCAGTGAGCCGAGAAAACCGGCCACTATGGCGATGAGTAAGATGATCAGTGCAGTTTCCAAAACCTCGCTCCTTAACAAGAAAAAATTATTGTCCCGGCTCTATTATTCTTCGACGATATGCTATCCTGTAATGATATTTCGAGGGAGGGATATTATGTATATCATCGCCCTTCGCTGAGCCGGCGGGCTTATTCGGCGTGTTCAGCGGCGGGCGCGGCGCTCCGGCGCTTCTGCCACCGCCCGCCCAGGTTGAAGAGCACGAGGCCGGCAATGATGACCAGGCCGCCGATAACCGTCGGCAGGCGCACCTCCTCCCCGCCGATCACGACGCCCATGACGGAGGCGAGAAAGGGCGTGACGAACATATAATTCGTCACGGAAGACGTCTTTTCCGCCCGGGCCAGCGCCATTGCCCACGCCAGATAGGCAATCGCGCTGGACCCCACGCCGAGAATAATGAGATACACCCATTGGATGGCCGGGGCCGTGGCCGCCTGCGCGATGGAGGACGGCAGGAACACGCCCAAAAGGAGTGTCCCCGCGAAGATGCTGAAGGCCGACGTCTGCAGCGGGGAATACGTTTTTGTGAGCTTCCGCTGCAGAATATTGAAAAGGCTCAGAAACACCACGGCGGCCAGCAGCCACAGGATGCCCGCATTCACCGCCAGTCCCCCGCTCAGCGCCGTCAGCACGACGACCCCGGCGAAAGAGACGCCGGTCGACAGCCACTGGACAACCGTCAGCCGCTCGCGATAGATAACGCGCGCCATGACCGACGTCACCACGGGCACGATGGCGATGATGACGCTGGAGGTGGAGGAGTTCACCGTCTCGCAGCCGGTGTTGAACGCGATCATATAAAGGGTAAAACCGCACGCGCCCGCCGCCAGGAACCATAAGAGGTCCCTCGGCGCGGGCCGTTTCATTTTATTGAAGAGGATCACGGCGAGCATGACAACAGTCGCGATGATATACCGCAAAAGGCCCAGCGCGTAAGCTGAAAAGTGCGCCAGCGCCAGGCGTGAGAGCACATAGGCGCAGGACCAGAACACGATGGTGATAATGGCGTAAGGGTGAAAGCTGTTTTTAAACTTCATGGATACCTCAGTGCTTATTCCCCGGCGGGCAAATAGTGCCTCAGGGGCAGTAATATTTTAGGCGGATGCTTAATTTTCGGGCCGCTGATTTTTTCTCCCGCCCCTCAGCTTCATGTAGCCCTGGATCGCGCCCACGGCGGGCTTGAAATAAAACCTTTCGAATTCCCGGGTCACGTCGCTCAGATACTGGCGGATCGGCAGGCTCTGGGGGCACTTTTTCTCACAGGCACCGCATCCCTTGCAGAGAGACGCGTAGGATTTCGCGCCGCCGTCAAAGCCCGACGTGCGGATAATGTAGGAGGTCTCCCTGTTGAGGCCCTTGTGGAGGAGCTTGTCGTTATAGATCGAAAAGCAGCCCGGGATATCCACTCCGGCGGGGCACGGCATGCAGTAGGCGCAGCCGGTGCACGGCACCTTGGCCTTTTTGGCGATGGTCTCCTTGACGTCCACGAACATCCGCAGCTCCGCCTCCGTCAGGGATTCCGGCGTTATCTTTCCGGCGATGCGGAGATTTTCCGTGATCTGCGCCTCGTCGTTCATCCCCGACAGCAGCAGCGACACCTCCGGATGGTTCCAGACCCAGCGGAGGCCCCATTCGGCCGGGGAGCGCTTTACCGGCGCCCGGTCAAAGATGTCCGTCACCTCGGCCGGCAGCTTATTTACAAGATAGCCGCCCCGGAGCGGTTCCATGATGGTAACGCCAAGGCCCTTCGACGCGGCGTACTCCAAGCCTTCCCTGCCCGCCTGGTTATTCTCGTCGAGATAGTTGAACTGGATTTGCGCCATGTCCCAGGAGTAATCGTCCACGAGCTTTATAAACTGCTCCTTCGGGCCGTGGGAGGAAAAGGCTGCGCGCCGGATTTTGCCCGCCGCCTTCGCTTTTTCCAGAAAATCCAGGGCGCCCAGCTGCTTGAGCCGCTCCCAGGCCTGAAACGACATGAGGTTGTGCATCAGGTAATAGTCGATATGATCGGTTTTGAGCCGCGTCAGCTGCGTGTCCAGCAGCTTTTCCATGTCTCTTTGGGAATTGACCTGCACCGGCGGCAGCTTTGTGGCGATAAAGACCTTGTCCCTGTAGCCGTTGGACAGAATTTTCCCCACCAATGCCTCGTTGCCGAAATAGAGGTACGCCGTGTCCACGTAGTTGACGCCCCGGTCGATGGCCGACAGGAGCTGCCGCTCCGCCCGCCCCTCGTCGACCCTGGACCCGGTTTTGGGAAAACGCATACAGCCGTAGCCCAATATGGAAACCTTGTCCCCGGTTTTGCCCATTTCGCGGTATAACATCACGATCTCCTTAAAATAAGCCGGGCGCCCCGCCCGTTTTTCCGGCCTCTTTCCAATAGTCGAAAGCCGCGTTGAAATCCTGGGTATAGCCGCTGTGGGCGGTGAAAACGTAGTCCACGTTTTTAAGCCCTGCCAGCTTACGGATGGATTCCTTCTGCGTTTCGTAATCCATGGTATAGTGCTTGCCGGCGTAGGCCTGGCCGTCCTTCAGCTTACAGGTGTCGCCCAGGAAGAGATACGTCCCGTCCACGAGATACGCCATGGAGCCCGGCGTGTGGCCCGGCGTCGCGATGGCCCGGACGCTGGTCGGCCCCACGGTGACGACGTCGTTGTCCCGGAGGAGCAGGTACGGCCGGCGGAGCCTCGGGCTGCGGATGGCGCTTTTCAGCGGGCGTATGCCCCGAATCAGCGGTTCCTCGTCCTCGGACAGATACACCGCGGCCCTCTTGAACAGGCGGAGACCCCAGACGTGGTCGATATCGGCATGGGTCAAAAAGACATGCGTGACCCTTTCCGGGTCGATATTCAGGCTCTTGAGCTCTTCCCGGCTCAAAAACGGCCTGTAGCCCGTATCGAAGCAGATGAAATTTTCCCCGCTGCGGAAAACGTAGAAGTTCGCCGTGTCTGTCTTGAAAACATAGATCTTATCGGTGATCCTCCCTGTTTCCAGCGCATGCAGCGTATATTTTCTGTCGATGGCTTTACTGAGCCAGCCGGTGATCCGATCTCCCAGGCGCACCATCCCGGATACCACCCCATTATGCTGTGATGCTTCAATTATAGCCCGATTTTCCGTCATTTCAAGTTAAAACTCCGTATATGCGCGTCCCATGGTGCAAGAATCCGGCGCCTTCAGCTGACTGAAGCCGCCGGATGTCCTTGTCTCCAAGCCTGAATTTTTATCCGTTTGCTTTTTTGCCCGGACCGCCCCGCGCCTTCAGGTAGCCCTGGATCAGGCCGGACAGTGGCCTGAAATAAAAGGGCTCCATCTCCTTCGATACGTCCTTTAGCAGGCTGCGGATCGGGAGGCTCTGGGGGCACTTCTTTTCGCAGGCACCGCAATTTTTGCACAGCGAAGCGTACGCCCTGCCGCCCCCGTCGACCCCTGCCGTGACGCCCATGTAGAACATCCTCTGTTTTCTGTCATCGTAGATATACCTGTCGTTATAGGCGGAAAAGCAGTACGGGATGTTGACCCCTGCGGGACACGGCATGCAGTAGCTGCAGCCGGTGCATCCGACCTTGACGGTTTTCGTCAGAATATCCCGCACCGTCTCGTAGACCTTCATATCGTCCCCGGTCAGGGAATTCGGCAGGACTTCCCCGGCCAGACGGATGTTTTCGTCGAGCTGAGCCTCCTCATTCATGCCGGACAGCAGCAGCGAGACGCCGGGGTGGTTCCAGACCCAGCGGAGCGCCCATTCCGCCGGCGTGCGTTTGGCCTCAGCGCCGTCCCACACGGCCTGCACCTGTCTGGGCAGCTTATTGACGAGGAAACCGCCCCGGAGCGGCTCCATGACGGAGATGCCGATGCCCTTGGCGGCGGCATGCTCCAGCCCTTCCCTACCGGCCTGATTGTGCTCGTCCACATAGTTATACTGGATCTGCGCCATGTCCCAGGGGTAATCGTCCACGATTTTGATAAACTGCTCCCGCCCGCCGTGAAATGAAAATGCGACCCTGCGGATTTTCCCCGACTGCCGGGCCTTATCGAAAAAATCCTCAATGCCCAGCTGCTTGAGCCGCTGCCAGCCCTCCATGGTCCCCAGCATATGAACGAGATAATAATCGATACGGTCCGTCTTCAGCCGCTCCAGCTGCATTTCGAGCACTTTGTCCATGTCCCTGCGGGAATTGATGTTCATGGGCGGCATTTTCGTGGCGATCATGACCTTGTCCCTGTAGCCCCCCGACAGGATATTGCCCAGGGTCGCCTCACTCCCCCGGTAGAGATAGGCCGTGTCGAAGTAGTTTACACCGCGCTCGATGGCGGAAATGACTTGCTTTCCCGCTCTGGCCTCGTCGATCTTATTGCCGTCCTTCGGAAAGCGCATGCAGCCGTACCCGAGAATCGAGACCCTGTCCCCCGTTTTGCCCATTTCGCGATATAGCATTGATGACCCCTGCTTTCATTATTAGAGTGAATGTTCATTCTATTTAACTCAAAAATAAAATATTTCAGCGTTTCAGCATATCCCACATTGCCTCCAGCGACAAGTCGAGCTCCGGGGAGTCCAGGCCCACCGCGCCGGAAAGGCACAGCTTTGCCAGCGCGATGATGGCGCCGGAGAGCAACGCGCCGAGAATATCAAACGAAATGTCCTTAATGAGGTTCTCCGATTTAGCACGGCAGAACAGCTCAGAGAGGACACCAGCGGAACGCATCCCCTCCCGTTTCGTGTCCTCGGTGATGATCGGCGAGTTCTCGCACTGCTCCAGGAAATTGAGCTCCGCCGGGTTTTCGGCGTAATAGGCAAGCATGTTCCTCAGGAGCGTTTTAAAGGATTCCCGCACCGGCGCGCCGGGCGCGTAATTGGCCGTGATAAAGCGGAGCAGCCGTACCTTGTATTCAAGAAAGAGCGCGTTGATCAGCTCCTCCTTGCTGGGAAAATAATGATAAATCGTGCCCATCCCGATTTTTGCCCGGGCGGCAATCTGCGACATGGGCGTGGCGTGAAGTCCCTGCTCGGAGATGAGCGCCAGTGTAGCTTCAAAAATCGCCGCGATCTTGTCGTTTGCCTTTTCCGTCATGGCGCCCCCTCCTCAGAGTGAATGTTCATTCTGGTGAAACATTACCGCTTTTCTCGCCAACTGTCAAGCACAACTTTTGCCCAAAGGCTAAAGCGGAGCGCCATGTTCTAGCGCTCCGCTTTTTGTGTGCGCTGCTGACAGCGGGGTTCCGGCACGGTTGACTTTCCGGCCGGCGCTTCTTCATAGGCGCTCCCGCGGATGGCCAGTCGGTACCCGAGATTCATCAAGAAGCTGTACGGCAGCCGGGTTTTTGACACGCGGTATCGCTTTAAAAAGGACGGCAGGGAATAAAAACGCCGCCGGAAGTCCGTATACCCCTCGTACAGCTGCCGGGCCGTCATGTTTTTGGGCTGAAAGGCCACGTGTGTCTTCCCGTTGTACATGCTCCAGTCCCCTGTCAGCAGGCGGCCCTCGGCCTTCAGCTGGGCGTAGACCGGCGTTTTCGGCAGCGGCGTCAGGATGCTGACGGTGGCCCCGTCGATGCCGAGCGTCTCACACGCCCGGAGCGTTTTCTCGAAAACGTCCGGGCCGTCGCTGTCAAAGCCGAAGACAACGCCCGCCTGGACCAGGATGCGGTGGCGATGGATCATACCGATGATGCGCCCGTAGTCGCCGACACGGTTCACCCCCTTGCCCGCGTCGTTAAGCGACGCGTCGGAAAAGGACTCCAGCCCCACAAACAGATACAGGCAGCCGGCGTCCCGCGCGGCCTCCAGCAGGCCGTCGTCGTCGCAGTCGGCCAGCGTCACCTGCGCGGCCCAGCGTTTTTTGAGCTTTTTAAGGCCCGACATCAGCGCCAGGGCATGCCGCTTATCGGCGAAAAAATTGTCGTCCCAGAACACGAAATGCTTTGCTTTCAGTCCTCCGATCTCGCGGAGGACCTCGTCGTCCGGGCGCGTGCGAAAACCGTCGCCGTAGATCTGCTTCAGATTGCAGTAGCGGCAATGATACGGGCAGCCGCGCGTTGAGAAGACCGCGCTTTTCATAACGGAAAAGCGGCGGCGGAGCAGCTCCCAGCGCGGCGGCGGCAGGTCCTTCAAAGCGGGCGGGGACACCGGCGCGTAAACGCCCCCCGCGCGGCCATTATAAAAATCCCGCAGGAAGCGGGGCCACGTCTCCTCGCCCTCGCCCACAAGGATATGGTCGCAATATGCCCGCGCCTCGTCGGGCATCAGCGTCACGTGCGGCCCGCCCAGCGCCACGCGCGCGCCCCGCTCCCGGAAGATGCGGCTGATTTTGTAGCAATGGTAAGCGTTGGGCGTGTTGACGGTGATCGCCACAAGATCGAAAAACCGGTCGAAGGGAATCTTCTCGTTGTATTCGTCCACCAGCGTAATCTCGTAAAGCGCCTCGTCGATAAACGCCGCCAGATACGGCATGGTGATCTGGACGAAATTATTGAACTGCTTCCTTCTGAAGCGGTTGATCTCCGCGTTTTCGGGCTGTATCAGCAGGATTTTCTTTTTCATGATCCACCTCGGCGCTTTTTTCTGAGCTCCACGGATCGATTA
The DNA here is from genome assembly GCF_900130065.1 of Sporobacter termitidis DSM 10068. Lineage (GTDB taxonomy): Bacteria > Bacillota > Clostridia > Oscillospirales > Oscillospiraceae > Sporobacter > Sporobacter termitidis. The sequence continues at coordinate 19,485 of NZ_FQXV01000015.1, read as the reverse complement.
TACCGCCGTCAATGTTGTAAAGCAATAATTTTTTATTGTTTTACGATAATTAATTTGCGAATAATAATAAGAAGACGGGCGCATCCCGCCGGATAACGCCCGCCTGTTTCAATATTTCTGCTGTATCTTATTTCCCCGTTTTGATGATCTCCCGGAGCCTTTCCCCGATATTGCCGGTCACGAGGCCGCCGTGGTAGCAGACGACGTTTTCGATATCGTAGTCAAGGAGCTTTTCCAGAGACTTCATCGCCGTGGGCATATCGAGGGTGAATTTCGGGTCCGGCGGGTTGAGCCTGCCCTCCCGGGCGGTGAGCGCGTCGCCGGTGATGAGCGCCTTGTCCGCCGGCACGTATACGCAGAGGTGGCCGGGCATATGGCCGCTGACCTCGATGATCTTGATGCCGCGCTCCGGCAGGACCTGCCCGTCCGCCACGACAGTCACCTTGCCGATCGTCTCCAGGACAGACAGGCGCTGTATCTCCTCGGCCAGGGCCCTTTTCTCCTCCTCCGAGGTGCAGGAGGCGTATTTTTTCTCGGCCAGCTGCAACCGGAGCGGCCTTTGCTTCCCCTCGATATAGGGCGCCTGCTCCGCCGTCGACAGGACCTCGATGCCCGGATATTTATCGAGCACCGCTTTTAAAGACCCGATATGGTCGCCGTCGTGGTGGGTGATGATGATCTTTGTAACTTCGGAGAGCTGCAGCCCCTCTTTCGCCATCGTCTCCTCAATTTTCTGCAGGAAACCGGGCAGGCCGGTGTCGACAAGCACGAGTCCGCCGTCGCCGCGGACGGCCGCCGCGTTGAAATAAGCCTTGAAGTCGCCGAACTGAGTCTCCAGGGGCAGCATGGTCGTATAGTTCATGACGTCTTTCCTTTCGTTGAGGTTTCCTCCATTATATTCCGCCGCGCTGCCGGAGACAAGCGGTTATTTGGAAGACGCCTCCGGCGGTCTACAGCCCGTCGCCGGACTGCAGCAGCGCGGCAAAACGGGTCATGTACCGGGCGGCGGGGGCGCCGTCGATGACGTCGTGGTCCACAAGGGCCGTCAGCTTCAGATATTCCCGGACCGCGATCCGGTCGTCGACGACACCCGGCTTTTTGGTGATGCTGCCAATGGCGAGGACCAGCGGATGGATGCCGATGGGGATAAACCATCCGTCGCAGTCCCCGCACATCCCCAGGGACGTCACCATCACGGACCCCATCGTCCTGACGGCCGTCCCTGGCCGGAGCAGGAACGTCTTCCAGATGAAGCGCCGCAAAAAGGCCGGCATTTTATAAAACAGCGCAGCGGCGCGCCGCAGCCCGCCGCTGCCCAGGACGACTGTTTTCTCGTCCGCCCGCTCCTCCTGCGCCTGCCGGACCTCCCGGTGGATTTCACCGACGCTTTTGCCGCCGCAGTTCCGTATGACAAACGGCAGCGGCACGTCATGCCCGCCGGCCCGCTTTTCGGCGGCGACCGCCACGTCGATGGTGCCGGAGACCGCTATTTTCCGGCGGCCGCTGCGGTACGCGGCGATCTGCGGGAATTCCCCCGCCGCCGCCGCGGCACAATGGGCGACCCAGGCCGTAAAGGACAGGCTCTCGCCGTTTTGCGCCCTGTACCGGCGAAACAGTGCCCGGGCCTGTGTCACGTCGACCTCCAAAAGGGCGGCGATATGGTGCTTTTTCAGCCCCAGCGCGCAGATATCTATTGTGGAAAGCCGGCTGGCCGGGAACGCGCTTTCCCGGAGCCCTTCTGAAAAACCCATTTCTCCCCCTCCTTGAGAACCTGAAATTACTGCTTTGTCTTTTTCCCTGGCAGAAAGAGCGTTACGACGGTGAAAATGACCGCCGCGATACCGATCGTCATATGAAACTGCAGGGAGCCGGGGTCGACCGGCGTGCCCTGCCCGCGCAGGTACAGCCCGCAGATCATTGCAGACGCCAGCAGCGTGATGGAAATGACGCGCATGATGATTCTGAATGCTTTCATTGTGAGTCCTCCTTTACCGGGCTTGCCCGATGATATTATCAATAAAAATATCCAGGAGCCGGAATCCGACGTCCAGGTCCGACACATCCCCATTGAGGCTTTTCTTATACGCCGTCGGGTGTAAAAGGATCACCTGCAGCGGGACGATGAGCTGCAGCGCCAGAAGCCTCAGCTCATTCTCGGATTTTTCTTTAAATATCTCCTTCAGGATCGGCAGGATGGTCCGGACAGTGTTTTCGTTGCCGCCCTTCAACTCGGCACTGATGGATATCTCCGACAGGAAGCGGTGCTCCACCGCGAAGCGGGAGATGCCGCGCATCATATTCCTCAGCCGCTGCCGCGGCGCCGCGCCGCCCGGCGTGTCTTCCAAAAGCTGATCCGCCATCTGCGACATGCAGGCCCCGACAGCCAGGTTCAAAAGATTTTCCTTCGACTGATAATAGTAATTGATCAGCGCGCTGTTCACGCCCGCCAGGGATGCGATCTCCCTGTTTGTGATCCTGGTGAGGTCCTTTCCCTCCAGCATGAGCCCGACGACCGTATTCATGATGCGCTCTTTGGCATCCGGTGTGTTTTCATCCATTGCAGCGCCTCGCTTTACAATTTAATCTCGGTTTACCTTTGATTTAATCATGATTAAATTATAATTAACTGCACCGACAACGTCAATTGGCAAATGTCGATAATAACGCACGGAATTTTCGGTGCAAGATAGGCAATTTTACCGAATGTCCGTCTTGTACGGCCAATGATATAATCTCATCAATAAATAACAATCGTTTTAAGGAGAAGAAGGTTTGAAAACAGAAAACATCCATGGAACGCGCCTTGTGCTCATCATCGTCTCCCTGATGGCGAGCCTGCTGCTGGCGGCGCTGGATTCCACCATCGTCGGCACGGCGATGAAGACGATCATCAACGAGCTGCACGGCATGGAGCACTATGCCTGGCCGTTTACGATCTACATGCTGTGCTCCACCGTCGTCATCCCCATCTCCGGCGGGCTTGCGGATATCTTCGGGCGCAAGCCGATTTTCCTGATCGGCATCTTCACCTTCCTTGTCGGCTCGGTGTTCTGCGGGCTGTCCCAGAGCATGCTCTGGCTGATTTTGTTCCGGGGCGTCCAGGGCCTGGGCGGCGGCATCCTCACAACGAGCGTTTTCACCGTCGTGGCCGATCTTTTCCCGCCGCAGCAGCGCGGCAAGTACATGGGCATCGTCACCTCCGTCTTCGGCCTTTCCAGCATCATCGGGCCGCTGATCGGCGGGCTCATCACGGACTACATGAGCTGGCGCTGGATATTTTACATCAACATCCCCATCGGCGTCGCCGCCCTTGTCCTGATCGTCCTGTTCATGCCGAATTTCAAGGCCCAGAATGAGAGCAGCAAGGTCGACTATCCCGGCGCGCTGTTCATCGTGCTGACGCTTGTCCCCATGCTTTTGGCTTTCAGCTTTGCCGGGACGACGTACGCGTGGGGCTCCGTCCAGATCATCGGCATGTTCGCCTTATCCGCCGTCATGCTCGTGCTGTTCGTGGTGGTGGAGTCCCGGTCGGAAAACCCCATCATCCCCATGACGTTTTTTAAAGACCGCGCCATCTGGGTAACGCTCCTGGTGGCCTTTCTTTCCAACGCCGTCATGTACGCGGCCATCATGTATATCCCCTATTTTGTCCAGGGCATCCTCGGCACGTCCGCCACCACGTCCGGCGCCGTGACGGTGCCGATGACCATCGCGCTCATGGTGACGAGCAATTTCATCGGCATCCTGGCGACGAACAAGAGCAATCTTTTCCGGTTTTTCACCGTCCTGGCCTTCGCGGCCTCCGCCGCCGGCCTGCTGCTCCTGTCCCGGATGACCGTGGCGACGACGTATATGACCGTCATCATCAATATGGTCATTCTGGGCGGCGGCATCGGCCTGACCATGCCGATCGCCAATATCAACGTCCAGAACGCGGCGCCCATCGAGCAGCTGGCCGCCGCCACCGGCGCCACGCAGTTCTTCCGGACGATCGGCTCCACCATCGGCTCGGCGATCTTCGGCACGATCATGACGTCGTCCATCGCCAGGGGCTTTATGTCGCTGGACCTGACCGGCGTGCCGGCCGGCATCCAGTCCGCGCTGAAGGACCCGCAGATGATCACCAACAAGGAGGCGCTGGGCCAGCTTGTGAGCCAGACGCCGCCCGAGCAGGCCGGCGCCGTGGGCGCCGCCGTCGACGGGGCCAAAAACGTCCTGCTGGGCGGCATCCACGACGTCTTCCTCTTCTGCACCATCGTCGCCGTTGCCGGTATCGTGCTCTCCGTCTTCTTCAAGTCCGCCCCGATGAAGATCATACACGCCGGCCGTCCCTCCGGGGATGCGTCCCCCGGGCCAGCCCCCGGAGCACCGGAAAACTGAAAAGCTTATACATCGGCAAAGCCATGCTGCCGAGAAAGCTCAAAGGGCTTTTTCGATAGCATGGCTTTGTTACTTTTTCGGCGTTTTATGCGATGTTGTCATCAAATGTTTAATATTTGTTCCGCGTTTGTGGTTTACAGTGCTGGTATTTTTAGGTACGATCTGGTTGGAAACTTTTTCTTTTTCTGAGCGTCATATGGATAATGGGAGGCTTCGATATGAGAAAACGCGCCATTGCCGTGCTTCTGGCGGCGCTTCTGCCGCTTTTATCCTCCTGCGGCGTCCATGCCTCTCCTCCCCCGGGTTCTGGCGGGCCTTCCGCTTCTCCGGCGCCGGTTCTCTCTCCCGGCTCCGGCCTGAAGGTCAAAACGGACTGGTCCGCGCTCGCGCCCTACGCCCCGGACAAGGACGTTTATACACGCCTGAAGGAGGGCCTGATGCCCGAGCTCGTCCCTTCTAAGGATTACGGCCTGCTGCTGCCGTATGTGGGGGAGGTATTTTACGACGCCACATTTACCGGGTTTGACTTGTCCTATAAGGGGCTCGTGACGGCAGACGGCACAATGGTGACGGACGACGTCTATTCCGAGGCGTACCAGGCCACGTATTACGGCGCATCCTGGGATGAGACATATTCAAAGCCGCTTTACGTCCTGGCGAAATACCCCTACGTCCCCCCGGACAAAGGCCAGTGGTTCGGCGGCGCCTGGGCAATGCACGCCGTCTGCGCGCCGGACGGCAGCTGGGTCACGCCCTTTGACTATACAAACGTGTATTGCCTTGACAAGGTTATGATGCTCGTGCGCGACTGGAAAACAAACGATGTCGACGTGATGGATTACGGCGGGCACATCCTCTATAACCTGAAGGACCTCCCCTGCGCCGATAAGCTCGACCCGCTGTTTTATTATCGTGTTGACGAGACGTTCTACGGCGAGGGCTATTGCGCGGTCAGAGGCGGTTACCTCAACGAGCTGACCGGCGCGTATCACGACACCGGCTTTGAGTATGCCAAGCTCTTTTCCGACGGCCTGGCCGCCGTCAAAAAAGACGGCCGGTGGGGGTATATCGACAAGAGCTTCAAATTTGTCATCGCGCCGATGGCCGCTCAATACGCGGGTGCCTTTCACAACGGCAGAGCGTATGTGGACTTGTCCGGGGGCCAGGGCAAGCTGATCGACAAAAAGGGGCACACGCTCCTGACCGCCTGGTCTATAGGCTTCTACGATACGGACGAATCGGGCCGTATCGCCTACGCGGACAGTGCCGGGAAAATTCACGTGCTGGACAACAATCTCAAGGAGCTCGGCGCGGCGGATGAGACGGCTTTGAGCTACATCCCCGGCGGCGGTGTCTGCGTCCGGGCGGACGGCAAAACGACGCTGTATTTCAAAGACAAAACGTACGAGCTGCCGGGGGATTGCCTTGTCACGTCGGCCCGGGGGAATTTCATCGTCTGCCAGTTCCCGGCGGACGAAAAAGCCTGTCTCATGACGCTGGACGGCAAAACGCTCGCCGAAACAGGCTATGACGATATCATCAAAGATGTCGTTACCGGTCCCTCCGGCAAAACGGCTGTTATACTCGCGAGCTCCGACTATGAGCGCCCCTCCTACGGCGTTTACGCCGCGGACGGCACAAAGCTCTTTTCCGGCGGCGGCAACGCCGAATATAACGCGCTGTCGGGCCTCCTCTGCGTTTACGACAACCGGTTTTTCGCCTACGCGGACTTTGACGGCAACATTGTCTTTCGTCTATCCCTTTTAAACAGCCTGCCGGACTGAAATCAGGGGCCGCGCCTCTATCCCGTTTCACCGGGAGCAGGCGGACCTTGTCATCCCGTCGGGGCGTCGATAAACGGCGGGTACATCATGAGGGCGTGGTTTTCGGTGATAAAATCCTCCCGGATAAAATGGCCCGCAAGATCGTACGTCCGGCGGTACAGCTGGTTATGCCGGCTGAAGCCGCCCCAGTATTCGCTGCTGAAAGAGTGGTTTTTTTCGACAACTTCATATTGATATTCAGGCGGCTGCTCGGACCGCCACTCCCCGACGAGGTTTTCGGGCCCCACATGGACGGAAAGCTGAAAATCGTACGGCGTTTCATTGCGCACCATCAAATCGCCGTAGGGATAAAAGCAGGTCGCGCCGCTGCCGAAGGGCTGCGTGCGGCCGGAATCCGGAAAGACGTCATACCCATGGCGGTGGCGCTCCGTTACAACCAGCGGCGTGTGCAGCGTCATCCAATAGATGAGATTGGACAGCTGGCAGAGCCCGCCGCCGCAGCCGGGCATCACCCTGCCATAATTGAGTATGACGCCGTCCAGATAGCCTTTTTTATACGTCGGCTTACCGATGAGCTTCCAATAGCTGAAGGTTTCACCCGGGTGCACGACGACGCCGTCGAGCTTCGCCGCGGCCAGCCGGAGATTTGTGATTTTATTGCGCTGCAGGCGCATATCCACGTCCTTAAGCTGCCGGAGCAGAAGCGTCTCGTGGTGAAAACAGACGCAGGGCAGCAGGCTTTTCTCAATTTCCCCCGCAAACTGCCGCCGGCGCGCCAGCCACACGGCGTACCTGCGGGCACTGTGATAAATGACGGCGGCTTTATATCTCAGCGATGACCGCCGTATCGGCTCTGATACCGGTTTCGTCACCATAGGAGCCTCCATTGTTTTTTCCCTTATCATACCATTTCTCAAAAAGAAGTCCAGCACGGGGCTCCTATCCCCGGCAGGAGGACTCAAGCACTCAATCCAGACAAATTTTGCGTTTCGGAGGTACAAAATGAAAAAGATTATCATCCCGGCAGTTCTTGCGGCACTTCTGCTCGCCGTCTCCGCCTGCGGCACGGTGCCGGGCGGGGCCGGCCCGAGTCCGGCGGATACATCCGCCGGGGGTAGCCCGTCGCCATCCATATCGCCTTCCCCGTCCGAGGAGGAATTTGTCTTCACGCGGGAAAACTTCCCCCGGATGGACGGCTCCACCTCGACGATACCGCTGGGGCAGGCGGTCGCCAGCGTCCTGCTGGGCGAGTCGCGGGATAATGTTGCGGAGCTGGCGCAGTTCAGCAAAACGACGCAGTCGTTTCGGAACCTCATGGACGGCGGCTCCGACATTCTCATCGCCGCCGAGCCGAACACCTCCGTGTTTGAAGAGATGAAACAGGCGGGCTTCACCTATGACATGGCGCCGATCGCCACCGACGCGCTGGTGTTCGTCGTCAACGCCTCCAATCCCGTCGACAGCCTGACGACGGAGCAGGTCCAAAAGATCTACACCGGCGAGATCACCAACTGGAAGCAGGTGGGCGGCGCGGATCTGCCAATCGAGGCCTTTCAGAGAAACGCCGAATCCGGCAGCCAGTCTCTGATGGAAAAGCTCGTCATGAAGGACCTCAAGATGGCGGAGGCGCCGCAGGGCTATACGATCGCCGAGATGGAGGGGCTCATTTCCGCCGTCAGGAGCTTTGACGGCTCGTCGGCCGCCATCGGCTACACGGTATATTATTACGCCGACGACATGAAGATGGCCGACGGGCTCAAGATTCTCTCGATCGACCGCGTGAAGCCCGACGATGGGACGATCGCCGACAAATCGTATCCGTTTTTAAACCCGTATTACGCGGTTATCTCCGCCAAAGAGCCGGAGAACAGCCCGGCCCGCGTCATGTATAACTGGCTGCTGTCCCCCGAGGGACAGAACCTGATTAAAACCGAAGGCTACGTGCCGGTCCAGGGATAGGAGCCGCTTTGATGAAACAATGTATCCGGCAGCGCATCGCCGCCCTTGTCCTGCTCCCGGCGCTGACGCTCGCCGCGTGTGCCCAGCTGCCGGCGTCCGACGGCCGGAATACCCAGAGCCCGCCCTCCCCCGCCGTCACCGACTGGCACTCCGGCGTTAAAACCGACTATTCGGGACTGACGCCGTACAAGCCGCCGGAAGAGAAATATACGCGCCTCTCCGACGGCCCGCTCCCCGGGCTGCAGCCCTCCGGAAACTACGGACAGCTTTTGCCGTATCTCGGCGAAACGATGTACAGGGACGGCGGCGCTTACAGAGCCATCAATATGTACGGCCTTGTCACCGAAAACGCCGAGATCGTCACCGACCCTGTTTACACAAACGTCTATACGGGCCAGTATTTCGATATTGGCAAATATGCGGGTGCTTTTGCCCCGGCTTACGATCTCGAAAAAGTGGCCGACGATATCGACAGGGAGAATCCCTGGAACAGCGAGCGCCACGCCGCCTGCGCCCTTGACGGCAGCTGGGTGACGCCCTTCGATTACATCCGTATTTACTTCACCGACAAGGTGTTCATGGGCATGCGCGATGCCGAAACGAACGACTTTGATATCTTAGATTACAGCGGGAAGCTTTTGTACAATACAAAGTCGCTGGGCTGCTATAAATATCTCTCGTCGAAAACCTCTTACATGTTCAGCGACGGTTATGGCGAAGGGCTCATCGGGCTCCCGCTGTCCGACGGCAGAACGGTATATATCGACGCGCTGACCGGCAAAGAGACTTATACGGACTACGCCGACGGCGGGGCCTTTATCGGCGGCCGCGCGCGCGTCACGCAGGACGGCCTTATCGGCTTTATCGACAGGAGCTTTCAGCTTGTGATAAAGCCGCAATATACCTATGCCGCCGCCTTTGTCAACGGGCGGAACATCGTTCAGCTGCAGGACGACAGCTACGCCGTCATCGATGACGCCGGGAAAATTCTGTTTCAAAACAAGAACATGATCACCCAGTACGACGCCAAAACCTACGGCGTGTACGACAGCAGCAGCAATTCCCGGTACTACGGCGACGATTTCAAAGAGCTGGCAGCGGACGGCCATACCCTCACACCGCTGTACGACGGCTGGTTTTATTACACAACGGACATCGGCGCCGTGCTTTTGAACGGCAGCGAAAAGCATCTGCTCGGCGGCGTAAAAAACATCAACTTCGTGTCGGGCGGGCTGGTCGGCTGCTATGACAGCGGCAAAGACGTCTGGTCGGAGGGGATCATGACGCTGGAGGGCAAGGAGGTTGTCCCCCTCACCCAAAACGTCAGCCCCACCATCGTCACCAGCAAAAAAACAGGCGACGTCTATATTATCCTCACCAGCTACGCCCCCGACGGCTCCAATCAGACGTACGCCGTTATGACGAAGGACGGCCAAACGATATTCTTCGGCAAGGGCGCCGCCTACTGCAGCGAGCAGTGCGACCTGCTGGAGGTCAGAGACGAGCAGAGCTTCGGCTACATGGACCTGAACGGAAATTGCCTCTTCAAAATCTCGCTGCTGCGGTACCTGCCGGACTGATAAGGAAAGCGCCCTGTGTATAGTTACAGCAGCCGGCAAAACGGGAATACCTGTTATCATTTTAAATGTTCGCCCTCGCGGGCTTCTTCACCGCCACGGCCTTCAGGTACAGCCCCAGCGCCAGTGCCGTCAGCACGGCGGCCGCCCAGTAAACGACGCTGTAGCCCAGCGTGTCGGCGACGGCGCCGAATACAAGGCCGCCGATCATAAAGCCGATATCGATGGCCGCGAAATACGCCGCCGACGCCGTGCCTCTTCTCTGGGGCGAGCACCGGAGAAATATCATGGAATTGATGGCCGGATAGACGGCCCCGCTGGCCAGCCCCATCGGCGCGGCGATGATATAGAGCAGAAGCGGCGTATGGACAAACGGGATCGCCGCCAGGCACACCACGATGCCGATGATGCCGGGAATGACGACGATGTCCGGGCCGAGCCTGTCCGTCAGCCTGCCGAACAGGACGCGCGAGGCAAACAGGCCCACGGCGTTGATGGTAAAGTAAAGCCCGATATTGCCCAGCGCGCGCGCCTCGGCAAACAGCGTCAGAAACGTGTTGATGCTGCTCTGGGCGAAAAACAGGAGGATCAGGACAGCCATGGGCTGGAACACCGCGTACTCAAAGCCGAGAAACGTTTTCGGCAGAGGCGCCGCCGGCTTTGCCGCCGCTTCTTCCGCCGCCGGCCCGGCGGCGGTTTTGCTCTGTCCGCCTTGAAGCGCAGTCTCGCGCAGGGCCTTCTTCCGTTTGCGCTCGTAGGTGATGCAGCAATCGAAAATCATACTGGCGAGGCAGAGCGCGGCGGCGATAAAGAACAGCTGCTGAAAGTCCCTGATTTCGCCCTTGCCCACGACCGTCAGGGCAATGAACGGCGCAAAGGCCGCGGCAAACGTGGCATACAGGCCGAAATACCCGATGCCCTCCGACATGCGCGATTTCGGGATGACGTCGGCGGCCACGGCGCCGGCGCACGTGGAATGCATGCCGAAGCCGAAGCCGTTGATAACGCGTATGGCCAGCAGCAGGATGATGGCCGTCGTGATGCCGTAGAGGGCACAGGCAACAGCGCAGATGAAAGCTCCGATGATCAGCAGCCTGACCCTGCCGAATTTATCCGAAAAGATGCCCGAAAACGGCCTTGCCAGGAGCGCGGCAAAGGAATAGACAGTCAGCATCAGGCCGCTGTAAAATTCCGAGCCGCTCACCTTTTGGGCATACAGCGGCAGCGCCGTAAAGAATATGTAGTTGCAGAACGCAGTGCCGAAGGACGCCAGCATGACGATAATATAGTCTTTCGTCCAGAGCCGCTCGGGCTTTTGTACGCTGATCGGGTTTTCCATCTTCTTTTCCTGGCGGCCGCACATATCGCTTTATCCGCAGAACAGGCGAATCCAGGTTCTCCTTTTCACAAAATCGGCGCCGGGCCTATATGCCGGCGGCATTTTCGAGTTCTTGCCCTTTTCCGCCCATCATCCGGACAAAAACATCGACGATATGGGGGTCGAGCCGGGTACCGGCCTCCTTTTGGAGCTCCAGCAGCGCCGCCTCGTGGTCGGGGACTTCCCCGCCGCGGTCGTTGAGCAGCGTGTCATACCGCCCCGCCACGGCGATGATGCGCGCGGCCAGCGGAATTTCGCTGCCCTTGAGCTCCCGGGGGAACCCCGTGCCGTCCCAGCGCTCATGATGGCTGTAGACACTTTCGGCCAGGCTCAGCGTATTGTCGAACAAATTCAGTATCCTGTAGCCGATGACGGGGTGCTGCCTGTATTCCGACGCCTCTTCCTCAAGGTCATCCCCGGCGTGTTTGCCGGCGGCGTCCGTGTCGATGCCGATTTTGCCGATGTCGTGCATAAACCCGGCGCTTCTGAGCTGCGCGACCTCCGTGTCCGGCAGGCCGAGAGCCTCGCCGATGGCTTTGCACAGCTCGCTCACATTGGCCGAATGCCGCTCTTCCCGCGGGCTTTTGCCGTACAGCGCCATGATGACGGCGTTGAGCATATCGGCATTGACCTTATTGCGGCTGCGCGCTTTTTCCTTATACATTTCGTTCTCGGCGTTTTTCATTGTCTGGGCGAGCTTTTGTCTGCCGTCCGACTTCGTGTCGCAGCCCAGCGACATGCTGCACCGGATCTCGTTGACTTGCTCCCTGGCGAGCACCTCCCGGATTCTGGACATGATGACCTGCGCGTCCTGGAGCTGCGTCTTCGGCAGCAGGATAACAAACTCGTCGCCGCCCAACCGGGCGATCCGGTCCTCCGACCGGCAGATCTTTCTGAGAATGTCGGCCGTTTTTACAAGCAGATCGTCCCCGGCGGCGTGGCCGAAAACGTCGTTTGTCAGCTTCAGCCCGTTGAGGTCTCCCATGATAACGGAAATCGGCAGATTCTGCCTGCCGTCGATTTTCCGCAGCATCGTCTCGAAGCAGCTCCTGTTTAGGAGCCCCGTCAGGGAATCGTGGGAGCTGTAATATTCGATCTGCTGCTCGTGCACCTTCTTGAGCGTGTTGTCCATAAACGTCACGACCGCGCCGATGAGCTCGCCGTCCTTGTACTGCGGATATGAATTGTATTCCACGTCCAGGCTCGTCCCGGAGGGGCGCCAGAACACCTCGTCGTCGGCGTGGATGGCGATGCCCTCCATGCACGTCCTGATGATGTTGCACTCCGTCCGCGGCAGGGGCTCGCCGTCCTTGCGCCGGGAGTGGATCAGCGCATAGACATCCTTGCCGAGCAGGTCCTCCGGGCTCTTCAGGCCGAGCATTTCCAGACAGCTCGTATTGCAAAAGGTGCAGCGGATGTTCATGTCCACGCCGAAGACGGCCTCGGCGGCCGAGTCCAGAATCAGGCGGAGCTGCTCCCTGCTCTCGGTGAGCGCGCGGTTCGCGGCCTCCAGCTCGCTGTTTTTTTGCTGCACGACAGCCGCCGCCTCCTGCCTGCTCACTTCAAAATAGGCGATCAGCAGAACCAGCGAGACAAACGTGACAGAGAGATTTACAATGGAGACGGCGCCGAATTCAGAGGCACCCCAGCTTTTATAGCTGAACGCCAGAAAAGCCGCCATTGCCGCAAGAATGATAAGAGAAACCGCCAGTCCCTTTTTGCTGCCAAGCAAAAAAAACGCCACCGGCGGGAAAACGCAGATCCAGGTGAATATGTAATACACGTCGCCCGCGCCGGCAAAGACGGCGGCCGCCATGCCGGCCATGATGGCGATCAGCGCCCAGGCGCAGACATCCACGCGGTTTGTCTTATGAAAAGCATACCGGGTCACAAGGCATAAAACGGCGGCGGCGGCCTCGGTGGCGGCCACGAAATACGTCCCCCTTATGGCGTTCAGCACGGCGAAAATGCCGGACAACGCGATATACAGGAGCAATATGACATTAACGAGATAAACCCGCCTGTATTCGGGATGATCAGGCTTAAAGCGAAAATCATTCGTCAGCAGTTTTTTCATTGCAGAACAATTCATTATCCGCCCCCCAATGCCCGAAATTTATCCATACATTTATAATATTTCAATTTTTTACCTTTTTATAGTCATCCTGTCACAATATAGTAATACTATTACAATGGTCTCTTTTTTTCAACAGATAATTGCGAGATTTCCGGCCGTTCGATGAAAATACGACGGCGGTCCGGAGCTTGTATTGTTTTTCCTTTCAATCGGTTCTGACGCGTCGGCGGCCGTCATATAGACATAGTACAAGTATTATGTGGAAGGGGAATAACTATGGATTTCGGCTTTACGTCCGTCGCCGCCATTACCGTCATATGCTACCTTGTTATGGAAATATTAAAAACCACGCCGATCAACAGAAAATGGCTGCCGATCATCAGCGGCGTGCTCGGCGGGGGTATCGGCGTACTCGCCATGATGATCATGCCCTCCTACCCCGCCTCCGATTATCTGAACGCCATTGCCATCGGCATCGTCAGCGGCCTTGCGGCAACGGGTATCAACCAGGTGGCAAAGCAGCTCAAGACGCCCCGCTGAGCGCCCGTATAAACGCCATAAGTCCAAGCGCCGGCCCTCTCCAGTTAAGCCGGGCGCGCTCCCGCCGCAGCAGCAGGGGCGCGCCCGGCTTTATATTTTATCCCGCCCCGGTCTTTACCTGCCGGCGGATAAAATGCCGGCGCGGTGTTAAAATTACCTCCGAAGGCCCCGCCAAAAAAAATTTTGAGAACCTCTTTACAAACAAAATAATGTGTGCTATATTAACATCAATAATAATTATCATTATTGTTTTAGGGAGGTCGATCAATGAATTCAATTAAAAAACACAGCCGGAAAAGAGAAGCCATCCTCGAAAAAATCTGCAGTACGACGACGCATCCGTCAGCCGTATGGGTTTATGAGGAGCTGAGAAAAGAGATCCCCGATCTCAGTCTTGGCACTGTTTATAGAAATATTTCTGTTTTTAAAGACGAGGGACTGATCATATCGGTCGGTGTGGTCAACGGGCAGGAGCGGTTTGACGGCAATGTCGAAGAGCATACGCATTTTATCTGTCTGGACTGCGGCGACGTTCTCGATGTCGACGCCGCGCTCGATCCGTCGTTCACGGAAAAGGTCGAGGCGGAAAACAATGTGGACGTTCTGTTCCGCCAGCTGACGTTTTACGGCAGATGCCTGAACTGCAGCAACAAGTCTCAAAAGGCTTTTTCAAAATAAAACGCTTAATCAATTCAGTTTAATTTAATGGAGGTATAAAATTATGAAAAAGTATGTTTGCAGCGTGTGTGGTTATGTCCATGTCGGCGACGCCCCTCCGGAGCAGTGCCCTGTCTGCAAGGCGCCCGCCTCGAAATTTGTAGAGCAGTCCGAAGACATGACCTGGGCAGCCGAGCATGTCGTCGGCGTTGCCAAGGGCGCGCCCGAGGATATCATCAATGATCTGCGCATGAACTTTAACGGCGAGTGCTCCGAGGTCGGCATGTACCTGGCCATGGCGCGGGTCGCCATCCGCGAGGGCTATCCCGAGATCGGCGCCTTCTGGGAAAAGGCCGCCTATGACGAGGCCGAGCACGCGGCGAAATTCGCCGAGCTTCTGGGCGAGGTCGTCACGGACAGCACAAAAAAGAACCTCCAGATGCGTCTGGAAGCGGAAAACGGCGCCACCGGCGGCAAAACTGATCTTGCCAAGCGCGCCAAGGAACTCAACCTGGACGCCATCCACGATACCGTCCACGAAATGGCGCGCGATGAGGCGCGGCACGGCCGGGCGTTCGCGGGACTCCTCAAGAGATATTTCGGCGAGTAATCAGGGCAAACAATCCCGTTGTCTGATATCGGGAAACCTCTGTGTTGAACGCTTTGTACAAAGTTAATATATATTGTAAAATCGAGGAACGCCGCAGCTTGACGTTCCTCGATTTTACTTTTTGAAATCTCGCCGGAGGCGCTGGCACGGACTTCCTTTAGTTCATATAAATACTTGAATTTCCTCCGCGATTGTATTATTGTATTATTAATCTAATACAATAATACATTGAAGGAATGCTTTTATGGGCAAATTCAAAAAGCTTTTGTACCTCACAGGCGTCTTTTTCCTGGCGTCGGCTCTGGCGCTGAGCGCCGGGGCGGAATTCGCCGGGAGCGAGACCGGCGCCCGAACCGAAGCCCGGCAGGCGGACCTGGACTATCTTTACACAAATCTTAAAGAACGCCACCCCGATATTTACGCCAATACGCCGGAAAGCGCCTTTCTGACCCGGAAGGCGGAGATCGAGTCGCGCCTGGATACCGATAGCAACGCGGCGTATATTCTTGATCTGCAGAGCCTTGTCGCCCTCATAGAGGATTCACACACACAGCTCTCGATCAGCAGCATCGCGGAGGAAAGCCGTTTTTATCCCTTCGCGCTCAACTGGTTCGACGGGCAGTGGATTCTGAGCGCCGCGGAAACCGCCCGGCAGGACCTCATTGGAGCACAGGTGACAGCCATAAACGGCCTGCCGATGGCGCAGGTTTTACAGCGTTTTTCAATTATCTCCAGCGCCGACAATCAGGTCAAGCTGCGGCGGGATTTCCGGCAGTCCTGCAACGCGGAGGAGCTCTACCGCTACACAGGCGTCGTCAGCGGCGACGCGCCGCTGATCCTGACGCTGCGCGACAGCGCGGGGCAGGAAAAGGACCTGGCACTGAACGCGACGGACAGTGCCGGCCTGAATCAGCTGTCCGTGGCCAAGCTGTCCGACGCGCGCAAAAGCACGCCGAAAACGGCGCAAAACAGCACATATTACTCCGCCATGGCATTGGACGGCAATGCCTATTATATTCAGTACAACAAGTGCGCCGAGGACCCGGAGCTGCCGATGGAGACCTTTTGCGCCCGGATACAAGCGGCGCTGGACGCCGGCCGTTACCAGCGTGTTCTGGTCGACCTGCGGAACAACGGCGGCGGCTCCGACGGCGTGATCGTCCCCCTTTTGATGCTGCTGCGGGAGGAGCTGGACACAACGGGCCTGCAGGTGACGGCACTGGTCGGAGAGGGCACGTTTTCCTCCGGGATCATCAACGCGGTGGAACTGCAGGAGATGGGCTGCGTCCTGGCGGGCGAGGCCACAAGCGGCAGCGTCGATCACTTCGGCGCCGTGAATGTCTTCCAGCTGCCGAACTCCGGGCTCAAAGCCCAGGTGTCCTCAAAATACATTGCGCTGAGCGGCATATTTGACGCGGCCGCGGGCAAAGGCGTGGAGCCCCTGATACCGGACGTGGTCATTCCGCAAACGCTGAAAGACTATATGGACGGGCGGGATACCTGCGTCGAAAAGCTGCTGGCCGACCCGGCCGGTATAAAACCCGAAAACCGGGCGTCCGCCCCCCTGACCCGGAGCCGCTTTATCGCAATGCTCTACGACGCCGCCGGAAGCCCGAAGCAAACGCCGGAGCAGCTGCCTTTTTCCGATCTGTTCGGCATTGAGTGGTATTTGCCCGCTCTCAGCTGGGCCAAAGACAGCGCTGTCGCCGCTGGCACCGGCAGCGATGCGTTTAGCGGCGCGCGTATCATGACCTGGCAGGAGGCGGCAGTATTTCTCGTGAGGACCGTTCAAGCCATTAATCCGGCGCCGGAGGATATGACGGGCAGCACGCCGCCGGAAGCGCTTTTGGCCGGCGCCTGGGATGAGGAGGCTATAAGAAGCGCATGGAAATGGGGTCTTCTGCCGCTGAACGCGGACTTCACCGTTCCGCCCACACGCGCGCAGGGGGAAGCCATGGCGGAAGCGCTGCATCAGGCAAAGTAAATCCGCATTTAAGCTTGCGGTAAAAAACCAAGAGGGCTATAATGGCAATGTTCCTCATTTTTAATTCCGATTTATTTTTTATATCACCATAAATTTTTCCGGCAAAGGGCCGATATAAACTATGGTGCTATTTATAAATATAAATAAAAAAAGGGAGAAGAATTAATGAGAAAAAAACTGAAAATCTTCACAGCACTGACTCTTTCCATCGTCATGACCATGTCGCTGTTATGTGCACAGGCCTTTGCCGCGGACACGAAAACCGTGCAGGTCAACGGCTATCCTATCGAGGAACTGTCGCCGGCCAAACCGCAGCTGGAAATTAATAATGTCACCTCCACGCTTGAGCTCGATAAGGGCACAAAGGTAACGGTGAAGGGCGACGACGGGGACGAGTTATGGACGACGGCCGAGACCATCGACGCCGCTTATAACGCCGCCGCGCCGGTGACAATCAAAACGCTGGACGACGCAGCTTTCTTTGACGTTTACAAGCTGCATCAGGACGGGAATATCTTTGCCTTTGATTTCGACGAGTCCATTAAATATACCTCCGGCCAGGTGGAGATCGAGGATATCAACGGCAATGATAAGACCATTGACGCCGGCAGCGTGACCCCCGACGACTACGTTTACAGCTACCTGGCGGGCTGCACCGTCACTCTGACCGAGCCCGGTACTTATTACGTGGAATTCCAGTATGACAACCTGTTGGGCGCAGCCCAGGTCTTTATCAACGTCGGCGGCAACGCCAATGAAAATCCGACGACGCCCAAGGCCGTGACGGCAACGCCCGCCGCTTCCAAAATTATAGTCGACGGCACACAGGTCTCGTTTGACGCTTACGTCATCAATGAGAACAATTACATCAAGCTGCGCGATTTCGCCAAGGCCGTCAACGGCTCGGAAAAGCAGTTTGAGGTCACCTGGGACGGCGAGAATAACGCCATCCGCTTAACGTCCAGAACCGCTTATACGCTGGTCGGCGGTGAACTGGCCGCCGGAGACGGCAAGGTCAAGGATGCCGTTCCGAACGCATCGAAAATCATCCAGGATGGTACGGAAATAGCTTTAACGGCCTATACGATAGGCGAAAACAACTATTTCAAGCTGCGCGACCTGGCCAAGGCCTTTAATATCGGCGTGACCTGGGACGGCGCGACCGGCACGGTCGGCATCGATACGACAGTCGGTTATACGGAATAACGCAGTTCTCCACCACATGTATTAAAATTCCGGCGCGATGTTTTAAGCATCGCGCCGGTGTTTTGTTTTTCGCGCCATGGAGGCCGAGCTGCGTTCGCCCCCGCGGCATGCGTTGATCGCGGCGGGACGATTCGTGAATCTCCCCGACATAGAACATGAGGGTATTCTGTAAAGGCAGGGTTCTATGCCTGCCCTCTTGTACCGTGCCGCGCCGGGAGGCGTTCCCTCCTTCAGTCGCCTGCGGGCGACAGCTCCCTCGTCTGAGGGAGCCGGGGAAGACGGATTCGGACCCACGGTGTCATTCCCGCGAAGGCGGGAAGCCAAGCCTTCCCCTTGGGGAAGGTGGCGCGCAGCGCCGGATGAGGGATTCCTGTGCCGCGCCCCGGCGACTTTTTCATAACTGGCCCGTCTTCTCGGCGGCGCTGTGATCCTCGCCGACACGCTCAGTATAACATACTGAGCGTGCTTTTTTCGTTATAAGAAAGCCGTCTACCCACCCGCATACTCATTCGACATAAAACGACAAACGCCTCCATTCGGCGTTTTTAAAAATATAAATATAGCACAAATCGAGATTCTCAAAAATCAATTATCCAGCAACCGCAACGCTTTGACCACTTTTCAAGCCCCAAACGCTTAATACTCTCGTAACATATCAAGGAAAATACCGCGTCACTCCAGCCCCTTATCAAAGCTTTACAAGGCATTTTCGTTCAAAATCAGCCCCAAACCATCCAATAGAAGCCCTTTTTCATCAAATACAAGCCTGTTTTCCCGTCGAATCTCTCGTAGGGGGCGATGCCCACATCGCCCCGTCGGTCCTTCCCCACAGGCCGCCGCCGCGCCAACAACCCCGGACGGCCAATGGCCGTCCCCACGGCATATCCTTATGGCTTATGTAGGGGCGATTATCAATCGCCCGCCGTCCCCGTAAGGCTCCTTTGGCAAAGGCGCTGTCGGCCGACTGAGGATTGTCTCCTGTGCCGCGCCTCTGTGCATCAGCCCCTGTAGGGGCGATTTGCGCCGTACTGGCTCATGCGGACAAGTTAAACGGGTGATATCTTGAGATTTCGTAGAATAGCGGCGATTTGTAACCCAAAGCTGAATGAAGCCTTCGGCAATTGTAATAGACATCGATCCATTGCTTTAGACACCGTTCGGCCTGCTCGATCGTACTGAAGGCAATTTTGTAAAGGTATTCTGTCTTCAGTGTCTGAAAAAAGGATTCCATCGGAGCATTATCGTATGGATTGCCTTTGCGGCTCATGCTTCCTAAGATGCTATTGCTACTCAGCAGCCGTTTGTAATCCTTGCTCGTATACTGACAGCCACG
>NZ_FQXV01000001.1:453082-750799 GCF_900130065.1 Sporobacter termitidis DSM 10068 | reverse complement strand
CGGCTGGACTGGTACATCATTCCGACCGTGGCTGTCAGTATACGAGCAAGGATTACAAACGGCTGCTGAGTAGCAATAGCATCTTAGGAAGCATGAGCCGCAAAGGCAATCCATACGATAATGCTCCGATGGAATCCTTTTTTCAGACACTGAAGACAGAATACCTTTACAAAATTGCCTTCAGTACGATCGAGCAGGCCGAACGGTGTCTAAAGCAATGGATCGATGTCTATTACAATTGCCGAAGGCTTCATTCAGCTTTGGGTTACAAATCGCCGCTATTCTACGAAATCTCAAGATATCACCCGTTTAACTTGTCCGCATGAGCCAGTACGGCGCAGTAGGGTATCCCTCCCTCAGCCGCCTGCGGGCGGCAGCTCCCCCGTCTGAGGGAGCCAGGGCTGAGTGCGCAGCCTATCTTGCTTAAGATTATTTGACGATCGCGCCCTTTTCAGCCGAGGAGACGTAGCGCATGTAGCGCCCGATGTAGCCGCCGAGTTCCTTTTTCGGCTTGAGGCTCGTCGTCTTTTTGCGGCTTTCCAGCTCCTCGTCGGAAATCAAAAGGTCCAGCCTGTATTCCGGGATGTTGATGGAGATGATGTCGCCCTCCCTGACGTAGGCGATGTTGCCGCCGCCGGCGGCCTCCGGCGAGATGTGGCCGATGGCCGCGCCCCGTGTGGCGCCGGAGAACCGGCCGTCCGTGACGAGCGCCACAGACTTATCGAGGCCCATGCCGGCGATTGCCGAGGTGGGGGAGAGCATCTCCCGCATGCCGGGCCCGCCGGCCGGGCCCTCGTACCGGATGACGACCACGTCGCCGGACACGATTTTCCCGCCGAGAATCGCCGCCTGCGCCTCGTCCTCCGAGTCGAAGACCCGGGCGGGGCCTTTGTGGACGAGCATATCCTCCGCCACGGCGCTCCGCTTGACAACGGCGCCGCTGGGGGCCAGCGAGCCGTAGAGAATGGCGAGTCCCCCTGTGGCGGAGTAGGGCGCGTCAATATCGCGGATGACCGTCTTGTCGTGGTTCTGGACGCCCTGGAGGTTTTCCTCCAGCGTCTTGCCCGTCGCGGTGAGGACGGACGTATCGAGATAGCCCTTTTTAGTGAGCTCCGCCATGACGGCCGGCACGCCGCCCGCGGCGTTGAGGTCCTGCAGGTGATGGGCCCCGGCCGGGGCGAGCTTGCAGAGGTTGGGCGTTTTCTGGCTGATCTCGTTGATCATCGGGAGGCTGAATTTAAGACCCGCCTCATTGGCGATGGCGGCCAGGTGCAGCACCGTGTTTGTGGAGCAGCCCAGCGCCATGTCGACGGTCAGCGCGTTTTGAAAGGCCTTTTCGTTGAGGATGTCGAGCGCCCGGATATTCTTCTCCAAAAGCGCCATGATCGTCTCGCCCGTGCGCTTGGCAAGCCTTGTGCGGGCGGCGTAGACGGCGGGGATGGTGCCGTTGCCCGGCAGCGCGATGCCGACGGCCTCGCACAGGCAGTTCATGGAATTGGCCGTGAACATGCCGGCGCAGGAGCCGCAGCCGGGGCAGGCGTTGTCCTCGTAATATTCCAGCTGCGCGTCGCTGATCTTGCCCACGGAATAGCTGCCCACCGCCTCGAAAACGGTGTTGAGGTCCATATATTTCCCATTGGTATCCGGAACGGAGAGCATCGGCCCGCCGGAGACGAAGACGGAGGGCAGGTTCAGCCGGGCCGCCGCCATCAGCATGCCGGGGACGATCTTGTCGCAGTTGGGGATGAAGACGAGCGCGTCAAAGCAGTGGGCGCGCACCATGCACTCGACGGTGTCGGCGATGAGCTCGCGGGAGGCGAGGGAATATTTCATGCCCTCGTGATTCATGGCGATGCCGTCGCAGATGGCGATGGTGTTGAATTCCACGGGCGTCCCGCCCGCGGCGAGGACCCCGTCCTTGACGGCGCGGGCAATGGTCTGGAGATGGACATGGCCGGGGATGATCTCGCTGTACGAATTGACGATGCCGATGATGGGCTTTTTGATCTGGCCCGCCGTGAGCCCGGTCGCCTTTAAAAGCGCCCTGTGGGACGCCCGCTGGACGCCCTCCTTGATCTGATCACTGTTCATATCGTAATCCTTTCGATAGAGTCGATTTGGCAGGTGCCTATCGCTCTGTCTCGTAGGGGCCGATGCCTACATCGGCCCGTCGGGGGTTATCTGGCTTTGTTCGCTAGTCGATCATGGTACGTTACAAATTGTGGCTTTGTTTCTACGGGGCGATGTGGGCATCGCCCCCTACGAGTGATGCGGTCTTGTAACTTGAATACGCTCGTGCCTATTTGCCGTCCTTCTGCCAGCTCATCTTGGCGCGCAGCTCGGCGCCTGTTTTTTCGACGAGCAGGTTCTGCTCCTGGCGGCGGCGGGCATTGAAGAACGCGCGGCCCGACTGGTTCTCCAAAATCCAGTTGCGGGCAAAGGAGCCGTCCTGAATTTCACTGAGGACCTTTTTCATCTCCTTGCGGGTCTCCTCGGTGACGATGCGCTTGCCGACGGTGTAGTCGCCGTATTCCGCCGTGTCGCTGATGGAATAGCGCATAAAGTTCAGGCCGCCCTTGATGACGAGGTCGATGATAAGCTTCATCTCGTGCACACACTCAAAGTAGGCGTTTTCCGGCTTGTAGCCCGCCTCGACCAGCGTGTCGAAGCCGGCCTTCATGAGCTCCGTGACCCCGCCGCAGAGGACGGCCTGCTCGCCGAAGAGGTCGGTTTCCGTCTCCTCGCGGAAGGTGGTTTCCAAAATGCCGCCGCGGGCGCCGCCGATGCCGTAAGCGTAGGCCAGCGCGATGTCCCGCGCCCTGCCGGTGGCGTTCTGCTCAACGGCGATGAGGCACGGCACGCCCTTGCCCTCCTCGTACTGGCTGCGCACCGTGTGGCCGGGGCCCTTCGGCGCGATCATGATGACGTCCGCGTCGGCGGGAGGAACGATCTGGCCGTAGTGGACGTTGAAGCCGTGGGCAAAAGCCAGTGCGGCGCCGCTTTTCAGGTTGGGCGCCACGTCTTTTTTGTACATAGCGGCCTGCCTTTCGTCGTTGATGAGGATCATGACGACGTCGGCGGCCTTGACGGCGTCGGCTGTGACCATGACCTTGAGCCCCGCGGCCTTCGCCGTCTCGGCGGATTTGGAGCCCTCATAGAGCCCGACGATGACGTTGGCGCCGCTGTCCTTCAGATTGAGGGCGTGGGCGTGGCCCTGGCTGCCGTAGCCGATGATGGTGACGGTCTTTCCCTTCAGAACGCTGAAGTCGCAGTCTTTCTCGTAGTACATGTTTGCCATTTGATTTTCCTCCTAAATTTAGTGATTTCGTCTGTGCTTCTGCCTGTATGGCCGGTTTATTTGACGCGGGGCGGCGCATGGGACGCCGCGGCGCGGTACAGGGGAAATCCTCAGCCGCTGTGCGGCGGCAGCGCCCTTGAAAAGGGCGCCTGGGGAGCGGGGAAGGGAGCGGCGGACCGCCGAGGGCGGCGGCCCCTACGGGGACGGGGGAGCGGCGGGCGATTCCTGAATCGCCCGGGCGGGGGCAGGGGCGTAGCCCCGCCGGGGTTTGGGGCGCAGCCCCAACAAAGGGGTCATAGGGCGCAGCCCCGCGAGCGTGAGCGAGCCGCGGCAGTGGCGCGTAAAATCGAGCGCCAGCGAGATTTATGCCGAGGCGGAATTTACTTCCGCCCGGCAGATTAAATCAATCGGGGCCCCCGCGCGGCCTGCCGCGTGGGGAAACAGGTGGGTCATTCTAAACAATATGTGCTCCGCCCGATGGCCGTGGGGCCGGTGCGGGTCATTTCGATGATGGTATACTGGCGCATATAGTCGAGAAACGCGTTGAGCTTGACGGTCTCGCCGGTGATCTCGATGGCCATGGAGCTCGGGGAGAGGTCCACGACGTTTGCCCTGTAGGCGTGGACGGCCTCCATGAGCTCGGGCAGCTGGCCCTTGTCGAGCCGCACCTTGACGATCATGAGCTCCCGGACGACGATCTGGTCCGACTGCATCAGCTGGACCTTTTTCACGTCCTGCAGCTTCTGGAGCTGCTTGACGATCTGGTCCTTCATGTAGTCGTCGCCCCAGGAGACGATCGTCATGCGCGAGAGCGTGGGGTCCTCCGTCTCGCCGACGGTGAGGCTGTCGATATTGAAGGCCCGGCGGGAAAAGAGGGAGGAAACGCGCGTCAGGACGCCGGAATGGTTTAAAACGAGCAGTGAAACGATGAACTGATGGCTCTGCATGGCCTAACCTCCTTATCTCAAGATAATATCGTTGATGCTGCCGCCCGGCGGGATCATCGGCAGGACGCGTTCGTCGCTGTCGATGGTGCAGTCGATGAGCACCGGGGTGTCGTATTTAAACGCCTCGTCCAGGCATTTCTCGTACGCGTCGATTGTTCCGGCCCGGAAACCCGCCGCGCCGAACGCCTCCGCCAGCTTGACGAAGTCCGTCTTCCGGTCCAGAGAGGTGTTGGAGTACCGCCCGTCGAAAAAGAGCGTCTGCCACTGGCGGACCATGCCCAGCACCTGATTGTTCAAAACAACGATAACGAGGGGGAGCGCGTTGGTGACGGCGGTGGCCAGCTCGCTCAGGTTCATGTGAAAGCTGCCGTCGCTGGTGAAGAGGAGCGTCCGCTGGAAGTTCCGGCCCACGCAGGCGCCGATGGCGGCGCCCAGGCCGAAGCCCATGGCGCCCAGGCCGCCGCTGGTGACGAAGGTGCGGGGCTTTTTAAACTGGTAGTACTGCGTCGTCCACATCTGGTGCTGGCCCACGTCGGTGGCCACGGTGCCGTCGCCCATCCGGCGGCAGGCGCCCTCGATGACGGACTGGGGCGTCAGCCGCTTGGGATTCATCTCCAGGTTGTTGTCGGGGTGCTCCTTGATATACCGGACGCGGTCGCTCCACTCCTTATGGGCGAGCGCCGGGACGGCGTCCATAAGCGCCGCGAGGACGCATTTCACGTCGCCGACGAGGCTCTGCGTCACGCCGATGTTCTTACCGATCTCGGCGGGGTCGATGTCGATCTGCAAAACCTTTCTGTCGCCCATAAACTCGGCCTTGTTGCCGGTAGCCCTGTCGGAGAAGCGGGTGCCGACGGCGATCAGCAGGTCGCTTTCGTACAGCGCCTTCGTGGCGCCGTACCGCCCGTGCATGCCCACCATGCCGAGAAAGCGCGGATGCGCGTAGGGGACGGCGGTCAGGCCCATGATGGACAGGCCGATGGGCGCGTCGATCCTGTCGGCAAAGGCGATGAGCTCGGCCGAAGCGCCGGAGAGGACCACGCCGCCGCCGCAGTAGATATAGGGGCGCTTGGCCTCCCGTATCAGCTTCGCCGCCTCGTCCAGCTGCGCCTGGTCAAAGCAGCTGGCGGGCTTTTCCGGCGGCGGGGCCGATGCCGGGCTGAACTCCGCCGTGCCGGTCTGGACGTCCTTCGTCACGTCGATGAGGACGGGACCCGGGCGGCCGGACCTTGCCAGGGCGAACGCCTCGCGGAGCGTTTCGGCAAGCCCCGCGATGTCCTTTACCAGATAGTTGTGCTTTGTGATCGGCATGGTGATGCCGGAGATGTCGACCTCCTGAAAGCTGTCGCGCCCGAGCATTGTCGTCGCCACGTTGCCGGTGATGGCCACCAGCGGCGTCGAGTCCAGATAGGCGTTGGCGATGCCGGTCACCAGATTTGTAGCGCCGGGGCCCGAGGTGGCGATGACGACGCCCGTTTTGCCGGTCACACGCGCGTAGCCGTCGGCGGCGTGAGACGCGCCCTGCTCGTGGCAGGTGGTGTAATGCTTTATCCTGTCGCTGTGCTTGTAGAGCTCATCATAAATGTTCAGTACCGTGCCGCCGGGATAGCCGAATACGGTGTCGACACCCTGTTCGATGAGTACTTTGATGATGATCTGCGCGCCTGTCAGCAGCATTGATGCCTCCTCCTTTACTTCTTTGATGTGATAGTACTTAAAATCGTTACATATAAACGAAAGAGCCCTGCAGTTTTCACTGCAGGGCTCCGTAACGACGTTTTGTTTGGAGTCTTATGTTCTGCCCTTTATTACAGCGAAATTCTTTTTATTAACATGACAAATAGCCCGGACAATAATAATAAGCCCGAGTACGAGTACGCTAATAATAAAGTTGATAGCTGTATTAAAAATAGCAAACACGCTTATGACTCCTTACCTTTAGGATGATTGGGGACAGTTTAACACGTTGAAGAAATGTTGTCAATATATCATATGCAACATAAAAAGCATGGGCGGCCGGCCGCCTTTGCGCAATAAAAGACAAATTCTTTTATTAATTGTGTCGGCGCGTCAGTATTGAAGAAAGGGCTCCTCGCCGTTTAAAAACCTTTTGCAGGTTTTGATCGCATCGCAGCCGACGCAGTTTCTGGAGAGCTTGTCGGCCCGGTACAGGATGCGCCCCAGGGGCGTATTGCCCCCGCCGGACCGGTGGCCGCCGATGGCCTCCAGAATATCTTTTGTTTCATCGGCGCTGAAGCCGTGCTTTTGGAGAAGGCCTTCCGCCAACGCCGCGCCCGCCGTGTCGTGGCCGACGCCCGATTCGTACTGTACCCAGCGCCCGATGTCGTGCAGGAGGGCGGCGGCGTAAATGAGCGCCTTGCCGATTTCCAGCTTTTCCTCGAGCTTGAGGATACAGCCGACCCGCGCCACGTCCAGGGCGTGCGCCAAATCGTGGCGGCAATAGACCCGGTCCTTTTCTGCGTCTTTGTTCTTTTGCATATAGCCAATAAATTCGGGGTCGCGGAGCAGGCGGTTTACGCGCTGCATTGGCCGAGCCTCTTGCGTATTTTTTCGCCCTTCAGGCCGTCCAGATGGTCCTTGATATAGCGGCCGTCCAGGATCAGTCCGGGCGCGATTTCATAAAGCGGCACCAAAACAAAAGCCCGCTCGAGCATTCTCGGGTGCGGGATGGTGAGTGTTTCTGTCTTAATCATATCGTCGTTAAACAGCAGGATATCCACGTCGATGCTCCTCGGCCCGTTGACGATGGTTTTGACCCGCTTCATCTGCCGCTCGATGCTCTGGGTAAATTGCAGCAGCTCCTCGGGAGAGAGACTGGTGGCGCCCTCCGCCGCAATATTCAGGAACCAGGGCTGGTCCTTGTAGCCCACGGGCTCTGTTTCGTAGAAGGAGGAGACTCTGACGACGCGGACCTTTTCGGACAAAAGGCGGAGGGCCTCCTTGATGTTGGCTTCCGTGTCGCCCAGGTTCGATCCAAGGCTGAAAAAAACTCTGTTCATGACCTATCCCTTTCAATTTCAACGCCGACATGATCAAAGATAGCGTCAATCGGGGCTTCGGGCTTTTTGATCCTCAAAACGATTTTCTGGACGGGCGGCGCCATGGCGAAAATCTCGCCGCAGATCCGCTCGGCCAGCGCTTCAAGCAGGTTAAACCGCTCCTGAATGACGATGCTCTTGATGCGGTCATAGACGGCGCCGTAATTTACCGTGTCATTGAGGTCGTCCGACCTGCCCGCCTTTTGAAGGGGCAGATACAAAGCGGCGTCAACGACGAATTTCTGGCCGAGCGCTTTTTCCTCGGCCAGCACTCCGTGGTATCCGTAAAAGCGCATGTTTTCCATCAGAATTTTGTCCAAGCATTCATCTCCTTACGATCGCGTCGGTCACTCTGGCGGCGCGGACATTTGCCAGAACGTCGTGCACCCGGACAATGTCCACGCCCTGCGAAATGCCCAAAACGGTCGTGGCGACCGTACCCTCGACCCGCTCCTTCGGCGGCAGGTCCAGGATATGGCCGATCATGGATTTTCTGGAGGTGCCGAGCAGGAGAGGGTAGCCCAGCGCCCTGATTTCGGCAAGGCGGCGCATAAGATCGATGTTCTGCTCGGCGGTTTTTCCGAACCCGATTCCGGGGTCTAAAATAATTTTATCACTGTGCACCCCAGATTCAAGTGCAATTCTAACAGATTCTTGAAGAAAAAGTTTTATTTTTTCTAACATTTTGCCCTGATACTCGGTGCCGTTCTGGTTGTGCATCAAAACAACGGGGGTTTCGTATTTCGCGGCGACGTCGGCCAGGCGCCGATCCTCCTGAAAGCCCCAGATGTCGTTGATGATGTGAATACCGTTTTTGATGCCCTCCTCGGCGACCTCAGGCCGGATGGTGTCGAGGGAGAGTATGGCGTTCGTCTCTTCCCTCAGCCTGCGGATGACCGGGATGACGCGCCGGAGCTCCTCCCCGGCGCCGATGCGCGTGTGCCCGGGCCTGGAGGACTCGCCGCCCACATCGATGATGTCGGCGCCCTCGCTGAGCATTTTTTTGGCCTGCGCCAGCGCGCTGCCGACGGTGACGTAGTCGCCGCCGTCGGAAAAGGAATCGGGCGTCAGGTTCAAAATCCCCATGACAAGCGTCCGCTTCCCGAATTCCAGCGTACCGCCGGGAAAGCGCATCGTCCTGATATCGGCTGTGTTTGTCATGGCCGCTATTTCCCGCTGTTGATCATGGACATGACCTCGGCCCTGGCCTTCTGGTCCGTGGCGAAGATGCCCCGGATGGCCGAGGTCACCGTCATCGCGCCGGGCTTCTTGACGCCCCGCATGGTCATGCACATGTGCTCGGCCTCGACAACCACGATCACGCCGTAGGGCTCCAGCGCGTTGAAGATGGTGTCCGCCACCGTGGCCGTCAGCCGTTCCTGCAGCTGCGGCCGCCTTGAAACCGTCTCCACGACGCGCGCCAGCTTTGACAGGCCCGTGAGCTTGCCGTTTTTCGGGATATACGCGACGTGCGCCTTGCCCACGAAGGGGACGAGATGGTGCTCGCAGGTGGAATAAAAGGGGATGTCCTTGACGAGCACGAGCTCCTCGTACCGTTCCTTCTGAAAAAAGATCTCCAGGTGCTTTTCGGGCGCTTCGCCGAGCCCTGAAAAAATCTCCTCGTACATGTTGGCAATCCGCCTGGGCGTATCCACAAGCCCCTCTCTCTCCGGATCCTCACCGATGGCCAGGAGTATCTCCCTGACGGCTTTTTCTATTCTGACTTTGTCCATGACCAGTCCTCCAGTGAAAGTTAAGTAGTACGATATTGTAATGCTGGAATTGCTATTATCATCGGTCAAAACAGCGCGGCTTAATCATTGGGCGGGGCAAGGACCGACGACGGGCCGGTGGTCCCGGCTACGATGGCGCATTGAATTACGGCGGTGTAGGGCGGGGGCTTGCTCCCGCCGTTCTTGTGCGGCGGGGCGCCGGGAGGAGTTCCCTCCTTCAGTCGCCTGCGGGCGACAGCTCCCTCGTCTGAGGGAGCCGGGGAAAGGGGAACGGCGGGCGATTGATAATCGCCCCTACATAAAGCCATAAGGATATGCCGTGGGGACGGCCATTGGCCGTCCGGGGTTGTTGGCGCGGGGGTGGCCTGTGGGGAAGGGCCGACGGGGCGATGTGAGCATCGCCCCCTACGAGGGATTCGACGGGAAAACAGACTTGTATTGGACGAAAAGGGGCTTCTGTTGGATGGTTTGGGGCTGATATTGATTAAAAACGCCTTGTAAAGCTTTGAAAAGGGGCTGGATTGACGCGATATTTTCTTTGATATGTTACAAAGGTATGAAACGTTTCGTTTTGTAAAGATGGTCAAAGCGTTGCGGTTACAGGATAATTGGATTTTGAAAATCTCAATTTGTGTTATATTTATAAATATTTTTTTCTGCTGCGGTCTCTTCGTTTGGGATTCTCGGATTCATTATAACATGGGTAGGCCTCATTTTGGGTGAGACGATGACCGGGTGAACACCCTGCAGCGCCGGGGTCGCACCCGCCCCCCGTAGGGCGCGTCACTTGTTGGCGCAGCTGCCGAGGCGGCGGCCCCTACGTGGTGTGCCTTCGCCGGGCGGGACGGGCGATTGATAATCTTCCCTACAGGCATCGGCAAGGTTTTGCACCTTGGGAATGCCTCCTATGCCATTCCGTTTCCCGCAGCACGACGGCGGAAACGAACGAAGCGCCAGGGGCCGCAGGCTGTCCGGCCCCCGCAATATACGCGGACACAACCTGTAGGGGCGATTATCAATCGCCCTTCCGTCCAGCGTTGCAATATATCTATTAGATATATATCTTATAGATATATTATACTGTACCCTTCAGCCCTATAACATTGCTGCATTGCACATCGGGGAGGGCAGACACAAGGTCTGCCCCTACGAGGGGCGTGGGGCGGCGTCGCACGGAAAACGCGCGGGCATTCTGTCCTTTGCCGTGTCATTTCAGCGCAGGCGGGAATGACAAACGCGGCGGGACAGTTGCGGTGCCGCGCGGCACGGGAGGCAATCCTCAGTCGGCTTCGCCGACAGCTCCTTTCAAAAAGGAGCCTTGGGGCGACAAGGACGGGGACGGGGAACGGCGGGCGATTCGCAAATCGCCCTACATGGTACGGCCGTTGAACAGGGGAGGCCGGTGGTCACGGGGCCGGGGGCGGAGCCCCCGAAGAAGGGTATGGAGCGGCGACGCGGCAAGGAAATGAGCAAACCCAGCAGGGTCCAAGGAGGAGCCCCAAACGGGGATGAAGCGGAGCCCAACGGGGTCCGGGGCGGAGCCCCGAACGGGGTATGGGGCGGAGCCCCATCAAAGGGGTCATAGGGGGCGGCAGCCCCCTATACCACTATAGGGCGGGCGGGTGGGGAAATTTGAAATCATTATACGTCACGATCACGCGTTTTAAAAGCCGAAGCGACAATAAATGTCTACATAAATCCGTATTCATGAGAAAGGCTTCCCGGCGAATATGCCGCAATTTCACAAATATGCGGGCGCTTCGCCGGGAAGCCCGGCCGGGTCGGATATTCAGATGGGGCCTCAGTGTATCAGGCCGTTTTTATAGACGACGGTGTTACCCTTGAATTTGGCGGCTCTGCGGATGTAGTCGCCCAGCTTGCGGAGCGTTTCCTCCATGGAGCCGCGGAATTCCTCGACGCCGATATTGAGCTTGGCCGTATACGTCTTTTTATTATGTACGAAAGCTTCCTTGGAAAAAATCTCGGTAATACTCTGCGCGGCGTTGAGGCAGCCGCTCAGGTTTGTCTCCGGCAAAAGGACGATAAAGCCCGTTTCGCCCCAGCGGCCGAGAAGATCGAGTTCCTTGAAGCTATCGCCCAAAAGCCGGCCGGCCCAGTCGGCGATATGGCGCAGCAGCTCCTGACTGCCGGCGCGGCGGAACTCCCGATCCAGGCTGACCTCCAGCAGGATGACGGAAAAAATATTCCCGTAGCGGTTATACCGTATGATCTCCCGCTGCGCTGCCTCGGCAAAGCCCTTTTTGTTGTAAAGGCCTGTCCCGCTGTCCTTGAAGCTGTAGAAATCCACAAGGTCGTTGATGGCGGACTTCGCCGCCAGAAGGCCGCTCAGCTCCTCGAACCGGGCGATGTGCGGCCGGATATCGTCGTAGCCGATATAAATCCGCCAGATGCTGTCCTCCAGGACGGCCTTTTTGCTGACGGTGTCCTTTTCGAGCCGGTCCATAACGGCGTTCTGCTCGACGGTATTGACGGAGAAGTCAATGACCTGCGGGTACGTCTGCCCGCTCAGCGTTTGATCGGCGGAGATGCTGTCGGCCTTGAAGGCGTATTCCTGCAGGACGTATATGCGCGACACGCCGCTTTGCCATTTGGCGAAGTCTTCCGGCGTGATGTTTTTCTTGTCCGTGGCGGTGATCAGGCCGTAGGCGCCCGGATAGTCGCGCTCCTTGAGGCAGCTGAAGTACCGCGCCAGCGCGTCTTTGGCCTGGGCGGGACAGAGCGTGTCCGGGTCCGGCGGCGGTTCGGGCGTTTCGTATGAGGCCGCCCCTTCGGGCGCGGGCCGGGCGTATGCCGCGGGGCGGGGCGGCGGCTCCGGCCTCAGGCGCCGCTGCGCGTCGTAGGCTTTTCTTTTCTCGCTGTCGCTGAGCGTGGCGTACGCCTCGTTGAGCTTCTTCATCCGGAACTCGGCGCCGAGGGTTTTGCTGACGTCGGGGTGGTATTTCTTCGCCAGACGTTTGTAGGCGCTCTCGATGACCTCAGGCTCGGCCAGATAATGCACCTGGAGTATTCTGTAGTAGTCCTCGAGTATCGCCATACATGTCCCACACCCTTACTTGCCGGAGAAACCGTGATTATTGACAGGCCGCCGGTGATCTTTATAGTCTTTTATCGGCAAAAAGCCTCCGGGCTTTACGTGCCGGGCCGGAAAGGAAACGCCGCGTTATTTCACAACGCCGTCATACGTCAGCAGCGCGCCGTACAGGTCGGGCCGCCGGTCGCGGAAAATTCCCCATTCAGCGCGCTGGCGGGCGAGCTTGTCCAAATCGAACTCGGCCGTCAGCACAACCTCCTCCGTCCTGCCGGCCTCGGCCAGCTTTTCCCCGGTGGGGCCGGCGATGAACGACGAGCCGTAAAAGGTGACGGCGGAATCGTCGATCCGCTCCGTCCCGATCCTGTTGGAGACGACGACGGGGACGAGGTTGCAGGCCGCGTGGCCGATCATGCAGCGCTGCCAGTGATCCCTGGAGTCCACCTCCGGGCTCTCCGGCTCGGAGCCGATGGCCGTGGGGTAAAACAAAAGCTCGGCGCCCATGAGGGCCATGCAGCGCGCCGCCTCCGGGAACCACTGGTCCCAGCAGATGCCCGCGCCGAGCCTGCCGTATTTCGTATTCCAGACCTTGAAGCCGGTGTCGCCGGGGTTGAAGTAATACTTCTCCTCATAGCCCGGCCCGTCCGGAATGTGGCTCTTGCGGTAGACGCCCAGCGTTTCGCCGTCGGCGTCGATGACGGCCAGGGCGTTGTACCGGGCGTTGTTGCGCTTTTCGTAAAAGCTGATGGGCAGCACCACGGCCAGCTCCTCCGCCACGGCCTTGAAATGCGTCACGGCCCTGTTCATCGCCGTCTCGGCGGCGTAGTCGTAAAATTCCGGCTTTTCCTTCTGGCAGAAATAAAGCGTCTCGAAAAGCTCCTGCAGCAGGACGATCTGCGCCCCCCGGGCGGCGGCCTGCCGGACAAGCCCCTCGGCGTTTTTGATATTCTCCTCGATCGAATCGGTGCAGCGCATCTGCGTGGCCGCCACTTTGACGAGTCTCATGCTGTTACCTCCCAACACGCTGAAATTTGTCATTCCGCCCGCAGCGAAGAAGCCTTCTCCGTTCGGTGTTAAGCTTTTTCGCCGCTTCGCTCCTCAGAAGAACAGGCAGCCGGCATCTGCTGGGTGATGCAGTGCACGTTGCCGCCCTCCCTGATGAGGGCCATGCCGTCCACCGCGGCGATGCCGCGGCCCGGAAACGCCCTTTGCAGTATCCCCCGGGCCTCGTCGTCCGTATCCGCCGCGTCCCCGCCGAAAACGGGGAGGACGACGCCGCCGTTGACGATATAGAAATTCAAATAGCTGAGCGTCAGGCGCGCATCCCGGTAAAACCGCGCCGGGGGCTGGGGAATTTCGACGATTTCCGGCGTTCTGCCGGCCGCGTCCCTCGCGCTGCGCAGAAGCTCCAGATTTTCTCCGGTGATTTCATAGTTCGGGTCGTCCCGGTCCCGGCACGCCTGTATCAGGATGACGCCGGGCGCCGCAAAGCAGGCGACGTTGTCCACATGGCCGTCCGTCTCGTCGCCGTAAAGCCCACGGTTCAGCCAGATGATCCGGGAGACGCCGAGGACGCTTTTGATTTCCGCCTCGATTTCCGCCTGGGTCAGGCGGGGGTTCCTGTTTTTGTTGAGCAGGCACTCCCTTGTCGTTAAGAGCGTGCCCGCGCCGTCCGTGTGGATGGAGCCGCCCTCCAGGACGATGGGGGATTCGTAAACCGGCACGCCGTAGTGCGACGCCGACCTGGACGCCACCTGATTGTCCAGGTCGTAGTGCGCGTATTTTTCGCCCCAGGCGTTGAACTGCCAGCTGACGGCGGCGCGCCCGCCCTCCCGGCTCAAAAGAAAGGTCGGGCCGTTGTCCCGGCACCAGGCGTCGTTATGGGGTATGGCGAGGTAATCCACGTCCCGCCCGCAGAGCGCTTCCGCCTCGGCGGCGGTGTCCTCATTCACGAGCATCGTCACTTTTTCAAACGCCGAAATGGCCCGCGCCGTCTCGGCGTAGCCGCGGCAGACCTCGCCGTAATTGTCCGGCCAGATAAGGGACGATTTCACCGGCCACTCCATCAAGGTCCGCTCGTGCCGCGCCCACTCGGCGGGCATGTAAAATTTACTGTCGTTTCGCATCCGGGGCTTCCTTTAATTTCAGATCACTTATTAATGTGCACAGTATACCAGAGTTTAACGCAGCGGTGAAGAGCTTTCCTGTTGACCGTCATTGTTATGTCCTAGCCCATGGGGGGCATCCGTTTCTATACCGGGAAGGCGGGGCTTGATAGACTCTGCAGGGGGAACGTGGATTCCCGCCTTCGCGGGAATGACAATGGGGCTGGGCGAATGACAATGGGGCTGGGAGGAATAACAGTGGTACTGGGAGGAATGACGGGGGGGCTGGGAAATGCAATGCAGGGGCGAACTGGGCTTCGGTCTGTTTCCGGTATACTAGTCCCGGTACAGTACAAAGTCCTGCATTTCACGGACGAAGCCGGCGCGCGCCAGGGCCTCGGCGGCCTCGGCGGGATATTCCCGCACCGTCAGGCGGGCGGCCTGGGGGAAGAGGCGGCGGCGGGCGTAATCGCGCGCAAAGGCCTTAAGCGCCTCCGGCAGGGCGTCCCGGTCAAAAACGCGCAGCGTCTTGCCCTGACGCTCGAAAACGGCCACGGGGATGCCGGCGCGCAGGGCCGCGGCGGTGCCGGGGACATTCATAAACGACCGGCCCTCCATGTGCCTGAGGCTCTTGCCCCACGGCTGCATGGGGTCCGCGGCGGGCAGCCAGAGCGTCCGGTCGTCCGGGTGCTCCAGGGCGGCCGTGATTCCGGCAAAAGCGCTGTCCCGGAGGTACTGCATGCCGGAAAGCCCCTCGATAAAGTACCCCCGCCGGACGCGGCCCGTAAATTCCCACACGCGCAGCACGCCGAGCGCGGCTGTCCAGTCCAAAACGCCCTGGGCCGTTTCCCGGCAGACGACGACAGACCGGTCAAAGAGCCGCTCCAGCTGCCGCTCTGTGGAAAGCGCCTTCAGCGGGCGTGTCAGCTCCCACCGGCCGGACGCCACAGTCATGACCCGCGCCCTCATTTGCCGCTTGACCGGCGCGTTTTCATATTTGTCTCGGCTCAGCAGCTGGCGCACCGGCATAAAGCTGTCGGCGGACGCCAGCCCCTTTTCGGCCATGCTCAAAAGCGCGCCGTAGGGCGACGCCCCGTCCGTCAGGTCGTTCAGCCGCTGGGCGAAGCTGGCGCCCGTTCTTAAAAGGACGCCGTAAACGCGCGCCTCGTTTTCGTCCAGCCCGTCCTCGGGCTCGTTCAAGTCGGCGTCCCAGTCGATATCGTCGTATGGGTGGAAGCTGAGGCCGGCCCCCGGGGCCATGCGCCAGAAAAACCTGCCTTGGCCCAGCAGCGCATCCAGCAGCTCAGGGCGGTAATCGTCCACCCGTGCGGGCAGGAGCACGCTCTCCCAGACGCCGGGCGGGAAGGAAAGACCGGAGAGCGCTGTCAGCGCCGCCGCCAGCTTTTCCGGCGGCGCGGCCGTTGTGCGGACGCTCTCCGCCAGGACGGCGGCGTAGCGCTCGGGCGGCTGCGTTTTGATCTGGCGGCGCCGGGCCTTGATCGTCTCCCGCTGGGCGCGGTCGAACAGCGCGGCGTGGTAATAAAGCCCATCGTGTAAAACGGCGGCGCCGTCCCGGCACAAAGCCGCCAAAACGTCCAGCGCCTCCCGCGCCGTCCAGAAATAGCGCTCGGCCAGCTGCCCGGCCGACTGGGCGCCCCGGTACCGCAGCAGCCGCCGCACGATGTCCGCGCGGGCCGCCGCGTCCTTTGAGCCCAGCGCGGCGCTATATTCCTGCGCCTGCTCGGCGGCGATCCACAGGCCCGGCTCGATATAGACGGCCCGCTCGCGGCGCTCCAGCGTTTCCAGCCAGTCCACCGGCACGTCGAGCTCCCCGGCGATAAGATCGCCCTCGATCATTAATAGCGTGTGCAGCTGGTTTTCGTCTTCCGGGAGGCGGGGCCTTCCGGCGGCCTGCGCCAGCTGCTCAGAGCCCGGCGGGATCGCCTGCAGCTGATCCAGCGATTCCCGGGAGGCCAGTTGGATGCCGGCGGTCGTCGGCGCGTAATCGTACATCATCGCCGCTTCCGTCTGGTGCCGGAGGGGCATCGACAGGGGCGAGGGCGTCTCCGTGTACACCTCGCGCACCCGGAGCGTCCCGGCCCTGACGCCGCTCAGGACGTACATAACGCCCGGCAGGTCCCAGTAATCCTCCAGGCATTCGCGCTTTGTCTCCCGGATGAGTGGGTGGCGCTCCTGCCGGACGAGCGCGTCCAGCATTTCGGCGCCGCGCATGCGCTGGACCCAGAGCGGCTGGCGCCCGGCCTTCCGCACGCCCATCATCAGCGCCCGGGCGGCGTTGTAGCGGAACGCCATGTTATAAAGCGGCGTCGCCGGCAGAACCGCCGAGAGGACGGACGCCGCCGAAGCCGGCGGGACGTCGTAAAGCAGCCCCCGGGGGAGCTCCCGGTCCTCATAGGGGAAGAGCAGAAAGCCGTCGTCGTCGGCCACAAAGCTGACGTTTGTATTGAGGCGGCGCCGGGCCTCCGCCGATAAAAGGATGGCCAGCGGCTCGTTTACCGGCCGGCCGAAGACGGAATGCACCATCATCTGGCGCGTCCCCGTTCCGTCATAAAAGTGCTCGACCAGCAGCGTCCTGTCGTCCGGCAGGGCGCCTGTGGCGGCAAGCTGCCGCTGCAAAAGGTCGCCCGCCAGCTCCGCCGACCTGCCGTCCAAGCCCAGCGCGCGCAGCGCTTCAAGGAGCGTCCCGCCGCCGTGGGCTTCGGCGAGGCTGCGTAAAAGCTCGCCGTAGCTCAGCCCCGTCTGCAGCCGGCGGCCTTTCATTTCGCCCTTCCAGAAGGGCGGCCGCGCGCCGCCGGGAGACGACTGCCCGACGACGACCATGTCCTTTCTGATCTCCTTGATCTGCCAGGCAAAGGTGCCCAGCAGGAACTTGTCGCCGATGCGCGCCTCGAAGACGAACTCCTCGTCCAGCTCGCCCAGCTTTACGCCGCTTTCCGTCTTGACGGCGAAAAGGCCCCTGTCGGGGATCGTGCCTCCGGCGGACACGGCCAGCATGCGGCTGTACGGGTCGCCGTCGACCCTGTCGTGGATGCGGTCGTACAGCACCCTGGGGCGGACGGGAATCTCCCGCTTGTGCTCATAATCGCCGGCCAGCATGGCCAGCACGTCCCGGATATCCTCCCGCGTCACGTCCCGGAAGGGATAGGCGCGCTTTAAAAGCGCCAGCGCGTCGTCAACGGTATACCCGTCGCCGGCGGCCATGGACACCAGGTGCTGCGCCAGAACGTCCAGGCAAAGCCGGGGCGGCCGGGAGTGCTCGATGCCGCCCCGGCGCACGACCTCCGCGGCCAGCCCGCTGTAAAGCCCCTCCGCGGCGGCGCGGGGGAAGATCGTCATGGCGCTGACCCTGTTCGGGTTGTGGCCGGCGCGGCCCAGCCGCTGCATCGTGCTGGAAATGGAGCGCGGGCAACCGATCTGAAAGACCTCGTCGATCTCGCCCACGTCGATGCCGAGCTCCATGGACGACGTGGCGCATAAAAGCCGGAGCGTCCCGGCGCGGAGCGCTTCCTCCGCCTCCAGGCGCTGTTCCCTGGACAGGCTGCCGTGGTGCGTGCGGGCAAAGCCCTCGCCGCCCAATTGGTTGACGTAATAGGCCAGCTTCTCGGCGTAGGCCCGGCCCTCCACAAACGCGACGACGGTGCGCGCGTTTTTGCAGCGGTTGTAGACGGCCTCGGCCAGCTCCTGCCAGACGGCGTCCTTTTGGGCGGTCCGCTTGCCGGACAGGGGGCTTGTCACCTCCAGCCGGATGTCCTTGCGCATCTCTGGCGCCGCGATGGTCACGGGCTCCGGCGAGAGATATTCGGCGGCCGTCTCCAGCGGCTCGATGGTGGCGGACAGGCCGATGCGCTGGAGCGGGGCGGGGCAGAGCCTGTCCAGCCGCGCCGCGGAGAGCATCAGGTGCGCCCCGCGCTTTGTGTCGATAAGGGCGTGCAGCTCGTCCAGGATGAGCCAGCCGGCCGTGCGCAGGAGGCTTTGGCCGGACTTGCCGGTCAGCATCAGGTACAGAGACTCCGGCGTCGTGATCAGGATATGGGGCGGCGTTTTGAGCATCCGGCGCCGCGCGCTCTGGGGCGTGTCGCCCGTCCGGACGGCCACCGTCAGCCCCGCCGGCTTGTCCTCGCCCTGTCCTTCCGCCAGGATGCCGTCGAGGGGGCGGCGGAGGTTTTCCCGGATGTCTCCGGCCAGGGATTTGAGCGGCGAGACGTAGATCAGCCGCAGCTCCTGCCTGAGCGTGCCGCGGCGCGCCTCGGCCATGAGCCGGTCGATAAAGACGAGAAAGGACGCCAGCGTTTTGCCCGTGCCTGTCGGCGCGGACACCAGCGTGTTTTCTCCCGCCGCGATTGCCGGCCACGCGGCTTCCTGTACCGCCGTCGGCGTCCCGACCTCCCGCGCAAACCATCGCGCGGTGACCGGATCAAAAATGTCCAGTGCGTTACCCATCGTCCGGCTCCTGTTTTTGATGTGTTTGGCTTAGCTGCTTCGGCCTGTTCTCATAAAAACTCTCACGCTGCGTTTACAGCTTCTCAAAGGTGCTTTTCAGTAACAAAGCGTCTTTCTCCACAAGGGGGCCTTCCGCGATGACGCAGCCCTTGACGGCAAAGTCCTTGAGGGCTTTTAGGCACGCGGTGTAATTAAAATCGCTTTCCTGTAACGGCAGATGCCGTTTTTCGCCTTTTTCATTATAGGCGATCCCGCCCATGTGGATGTGCATATCGTCCAGGGCGGGCCGGCCCAGCTCGGCCAGCACGTACCGCAGGATTTGGGCAAAGTCGTCATAGCTTTTGAGGCCGCCGTTCCGCCTGGCGTGTATATGGGCAAAGTCAATGCACAGCCGGCAGGAGCCGACCTCCCGGCAGAGGGAGACGAGCTCTTCCAGCGTCCCGAACTGCGTCCCTTTCCCGGTGGTCTCGAGCCTGTAGTCCACGCCCATGGCCGGGAGCTTCAACAGGTTTTCTTTTATGGCGCCGTACGCCTCCGCCCGCGTATCCTTCAGATAGAACCCCGGATGAAACACCAGGGTCCTGCCCCGGACCTTTGTCAGGGCCTCCGCCGCCTTTATGATTCTCTCCGCGGACTGTGCCTGTTTTTCGGGGTCGTCGGCGTTGAGATTGATATAGTGCGAGCCGTGGGCGGAAAGATAAAAATCATTGTCCAGCCTGGCCTCCAATATGGCGTGCTTATTTTTATCGGTCACATTGACGGCCCGCACGAACAGAAGCTCCATGGCGTCGAGCCCGATGGCTTTGAGATAGCCGATGGCGGCGGCATAGTTTATTTTCTTCGCGCCGCTCCATATGGGCAGCCCCGATATCCCAAATAATAATTTATCCGTATTTTTTCCCGCGCTTCCTGAGATTTTTGAGTTACGCGTATTCCTTGACGTTCTCCTCGCCCCGGAGGACGCGCAGGGCGCCTTCGGCCAGGGCGGCCAGCTCGTTTTCGCCGGGGTAGGTGATGACGGGGGCGATCTGGTCCACGCGCTGCTTGATGGACGCCGTGAAACGGTGGGAGTAGGCCAGGCCCCCGGTCAGGATGATGGCATTCAGGCGGCCCTCCAGCACGGCGACCATCGCCCCGATCTCCTTGGAGACCTGGTAGGCCATGGAGTCCATGACGAGGGCGGCGTAATCGTCGCCGTTGCGGATGTATTTTTCCGCAAGGCGCATGTCGTTGGTGCCCAGGTACGCCAGCATGCCGCCGCTTTTGCTGAGGAAGGCCGTCATTTCCTCCCTGGTGAACTTGCCGGAATAGCACATGTCGATAACGGGGCCGAGGGGCACGGTGCCGCAGCGCTCGGGGGAGAAGGGGCCCTCGCCGGAGATGCCGTCGTTGACGTCGATCACCCGGCCGTAGCGGTGGGCGCCGACGGTGATGCCGCCGCCCATGTGCGCCACCACAAAGCGCCCGTCCTCATATTTAACACCCAGCTCCCGGGCGACCTTGCGGACGACGGACTTGGCGTTGAGGGCGTGGAAAATGCTGCGCCGCTCGATGCCCGGGACGCCGCTGAGCTTTGCCAACTGCTCCATTTCGTCCACGACCACGGGGTCGACCACATAGGACGGGATGCCGTAGCGCTCGCCCAGGTCGGCGGCCAGCAGCCCGCCCAGGGCCGAGGCGTGGACGGTGGCCGAGTTGTCGATCAGGTCCTGCTTCATTTTTTCGTTGATGTGGTACGTCCCCGATTCGATGGGGCGGATGATGCCGCCCCGGCCCACGACGGCGTCGAGGCTCTCGGGCGGGATGCCGTGCGCCTCCAGCATCCGCATGACGTGGCCGTAGCGGATGTCCCGCTGCTCCAGCGTGCTGGCGCAGCCCTTGAATTCCTCCGGGCGGTGCTGGACGGACTGCTCCACCACCGGGTCGTCGTTCTCATAAACGGCGATTTTGGTGGACGTTGAGCCGGGGTTGATGACAAGGATGCGGAAGGTCTTAGACGGATTCATTGGCATCGGTTCCTTTCCCGGATATGGCGAGGGCGCCCGAGCGCACGACGTCGAGGAGACGGTCCTGCACGGGCAGGAGGAGCGCGTCGATGTCGCGGGGGGCTCCGGTGAGCTCAAAGCTGATTTCACGCGCGTCCCGCTCGAGAATTTTGGCGTCCCTGAAATACGCGGCGTCAAAATCGGCGGCCCTCATCCGGAGGAGCGCCAGCTCGCGGATGCAGGCGTTGTCGTCGCCGAGCACCCTGTACTCGGAGATGAAGTTGATATCGACAAGCTGCTGGCCCAGCTTGCCCACGTCGATGCGCTCGTCGTCCAGGACGATGCTGATCTGGGAGACGCCGCCCTTGGACCTGCCGGCGTTGATGCTGGTGATGTTAAAGCCGTTGCGCCGGATGAGGCCGGCGATCCGGTCCAAAACGCCGGGGCTGTCATAGACGCCCAGGCGGAGTATTGTGTTCATAGGTCACCTCGATAATTGTCGTCAGGCCTGGCCGAGGCGGCTGACGGCCTCGGCGCATGAAATGGAAAAGAGCTTGCTGGCGTCCGTATCCGAGCGGGAATTCAGTACGATGGGGGCCTTGGCGCCCATCACGAGCCCGCCGAACAGGCAGCCGCCGCCGTGGGTGAAAGCCTTCAGCGTGGCGTTGCCGGCGTCGATATTGTGCACCAGCAGGATATCGGCCCGGCCGGCCACGTCGGACGCGACGCCTTTATGCCGGGCGGCCTCCTCCGAGAGGGCCAGGTCCATGGCCAGCGGGCCGTCGACGACGCAGCCGGTGATCTGGCCGCGGCGGTTCATGGCGGTGAGCGCCGCGGCGTCCAGCGTGGCGGGCATGTCGGGATTGACGACCTCCACGGGGGCGATAACGGCGACCTTCGGGTTTTGGATGCCGAGGCCCTGCGCCGCGCGCACGGCATTTTTAATGAGCGCCGCCTTGGTTTTGAGGTCGGGATACGTCACCATCGCCGCGTCGGTCAGCAAAAAGCGCCGCTTCAGGATGGGGGAGTCGAGGACGCTGACGTGGGACAGGACGCCTTCGCCCCGGAGCCCGCTGTCCCTGTCGAGGACGGCCCGGAGCAGGTCGGCCGTCTGCACGAGCCCCTTCATCAAAACGTCGGCCCGATTTTCCCGGACGAGCGACACGGCGGCCGCGACGGCGGCCCGGGGCGACGGGCAGTCGACGAGCTCGAAGGGGGCGATATCAATATTAAAGGTCTCCGCTATCGCCCTGATTTTTTCCCGGCTGCCGCACAGGATGGGGACCGCCAGCCCGTGCGCGTAAGCCTGCGCGGCGGCGCTCAGGACGGTTTCGTCCTCCGCCGCGGCGACGGCCAGCCGCCGGGGCGCGGGGGAAGGCTGTATATCTGCGGGATTGAAAAGCGCCATGTTTTATCTCCTTTGGCGTCGTAATAATCACGCCCTGAGTATACAACAACATGCGCGCCGATGCTAGTGGGCTTTTGCGAAAACAACCGGCAAAAAAGACCGGGGTTTGAAAATCAAAACCCCGGTCCCGATGCTTTTGTTTTATTTGACGATCCGCACCGACATCGTCTTGAATATCGCATACAGCTCGTCCCCCGTCTTGATATCCATCTCGACGAGCGACCGCTTTGTGATCAGGGCGCACAGAGGGATGCCGACGTTCAGATAGACCTTGGCGCTCATGTCGTCGGCGTCGATCTGCGTCACCGTCCCGCGCAGCATATTCCGCGCGCTGCTGATAAAGGTCCCGGCGCTGAGAATGATGTCCTCCGGCCGGATCATGAGCCTGACGCGGCCGTCAAGGTCGGTGGCGACAAAGATCTTCACGGTGTTCACCAGCGCATACTTCGAATCGCCCTCGATGACGATATCGGCCTCAAAAATATTGTCGGCCTGCTTTGTGCTCAGCAGGTAAAGCTCGAGCTGCGACTCCGATATCCGGATGCTCCGCCCGATGCGGTGGGCCTGGATATCGCCATGCTTGATCATTTCATAAATAGTGTATCTCGAGAGCTTCAGCTTGCCGGCGATCTCCTCCGGGGTATAAAGCAATTCCTCCTGCATAAAAGCCTCCCACAGCATATCTGCCTACCAACAAGATACAGCATTGCGATTTATTTGGCAAGCGCAAAATATATCCCTGCCGGCGAGTTTGTTTTAGTTTGTTTAAAACATATTTTATAGGATATATATTGTTGTATTTAAGTTAAATTTAAGCTATAATGGAAAACATTCCGGGGTATGTCAATGCACCGTGTATCATTATAAGGAGGAATATCATGAAAAAGTTCAAAAAGCTGCTTACCATCCTGACCGCTGTCGCACTTGTTTTCAGCCTGTCGGCGATTATGGCGTCCGCGGCGGCCGTGACCGTTGCCGTTGACGGCAAGCCGGTCTCGATCTCCGCGTCCTACGGCGCGCCGTATGTCGATTCGGCAAACAGGACGCAGATACCGATCAGGGCCATTTCCGAGACCCTCGGCGCCACGGTTTCCTGGGATCAGAGCGCCCAGACGGCCGTTATCGACGGCAACATCAAGATCAAGCTCGGCGCCAGCACGATCTCCACGCCCAGCGGCTCCGTTACGATGGACACCACCGCTGTCGCCTCGAACGGCCGCATCTATGTCCCGTTCCGCTTCCTGTGCCAGGCCCTCGGGTATGACGTGGATTATACCACCTCGGGCGGCAACACCACCGTCAATATCGTCACCAAGGTTGAGCTGACCATCAATGCCGCCGCGAGCCTGACGGACGCGATGAACGAGGTGGCAAAGCTGTACAACGCCGAAAAACCCAATACGAAGCTGACCTTCAACTATGACGCCTCGGGAACGCTGCGCAAGCAGATCGAGCAGGGCGCGCCGGTCGACCTCTTCTTCTCCGCGGACACCAAAAACATGGATACGCTGAAAAATGAGGGACTTGCCGTCAACACGACGATTAAAAATCTCCTCGGCAACGACCTCGTTCTCGTCGTACCCAAGAACTCCACGCTCAAAATCAGTACCTTTGCCGACGTGGCGACCAGCGCCGTCAAGATGATCGCCCTCGGCGACACCACGAGCGTTCCCGCCGGCACGTACGCCAAGGAGACCTTTACATACTATAACGTCTGGGACGAGGTCCAGAAAAAAGCCACGTTTGACAACAATGTCAGAACGGTCCTCACCCATGTGGCGTCCGGAAACGTCGACTGCGGCGTTGTCTACAGGACCGACGCCCTGACCGAGCCGGACGTCAAGATCGTCTGCACGGCCATCGACGCGTCCCATACGCCGATCGTCTATCCCGGCGCCGTTGTCAAGGCGTCGGCGCATCAGGTCGCGGCGGCCGATTTCATGAACTTCATGTCCACGTCGGCGGCGAAGGCTGTTTTTGAGAAATACGGCTTTAAAACATTCTAAATAACCTGGAGGGCAAGAATGAGTTTTGATCTGTCCCCGGCATGGATATCCGTCAAGGTCACGCTTGTGGCCACGGTCGTCAACTTTTTCCTTGGGATAGCCATCGCTTGG
The DNA here is from genome assembly GCF_900130065.1 of Sporobacter termitidis DSM 10068. Lineage (GTDB taxonomy): Bacteria > Bacillota > Clostridia > Oscillospirales > Oscillospiraceae > Sporobacter > Sporobacter termitidis. Next base: position 726,637 of record NZ_FQXV01000001.1, on the reverse strand, counting down.
GGGATGACAAAGCACAGAGGCAAGTGGCAGGGGCTGTTGGACGGCGTCCTGACACTGCCTCTGGTCCTGCCCCCGACTGTGGCGGGATTCGCACTTCTCATGCTCATCGGCATACACGGGCCGGTCGGCCGGCTCCTGGGGCTCTTCGGGGTCAAAATCATCTTCACGTGGTACGCCGCGGCGCTGGCGTCCATTCTGGTGGCGTTTCCGCTCATGTACAGGACGGCCCGGGGGGCTTTTGAGCAGATCGACCCGAACATCCTCAACGCGGCGAGGACGCTGGGCGTATCCGAACGGCGGATATTCTGGCGCGTGGCCGTCCCCCTGGCCTGGCCTGGCATCGCCGCCGCCACGGCGCTGTGCTTCGCGCGGTCGCTGGGCGAATTCGGCGCGACGATGATGGTGGCGGGGAATATACCGGGCAGGACGCAGTCGATCCCCCTGGCCATCTATTTCGCGGTGCAGAACGACGATACGAGGACCGCCCTCATCTGGGTGGGGATCATCTTCGTCATCTCCCTTGCCGTGCTGTTCTTCATGAACGCCCGGAGCACCGATAAAACGAAAAAAAGACTCGGCGCCGGGAGGAGCTGAATGGGACTCAACGTCGACATCGAGAAGCGGTTTCCCGGCTTCTCGCTCAAGATAAAGCTGGACTGCGCGCCAGGCGTTACCGGCATCCTCGGCGCGTCCGGCTCGGGAAAAAGCATGCTCTTAAACTGCATCGCGGGGCTCGTGAAGCCTGACGCCGGCACGATCGTCCTGGACGGCAGGATGTTTTTTGACGCGTCCAAAAGGATACATATCACGCCCCAGCACAGGAAAGCGGGAATCCTGTTTCAAAACTACGCGCTGTTTCCGCACATGACCATCAGGGACAACATCGCCTTTGCCCTTGACGGCCTGACGCCGGGGGAGAAGGACGAAAAGGTGGGCGCGCTGCTGAAGCGGTTCAACATCGCCGATTTCGCCGGCAGATATCCCGCGCAGATATCGGGCGGCCAGCAGCAGCGCGTGGCCCTGGCCAGAGCGCTGGCCGTCGAGCCGGACATCCTTTTGCTGGACGAGCCCTTTTCGGCGCTTGACCAGCATCTGAAAACGCGCATGATGAAGGATATGGCCGAGCTGCTCAAGGACTTTAAGGGCTGCGCCCTGTTTGTCACGCACAACATGGAGGAGGCCTATCGCCTGTGCGCCCGGCTCGTTATCATCAACAGCGGCAGGGTGGAGGCCTCCGGCCCGAGGCAGGAGATATTCGAGCGGCCGGAATCCTATGAGACGGCCGTGATCACCGGTTGCAAAAACATCAGGCCGGCGGTGCGGGTATCCGACCACAGCGTGCGCGTGCCGGACTGGGGCCTGACGCTGACGTCGGCCATGGAAATCGGCGCGGAAAAAGGCTTTGCCGGCATCAGGTCAAATCATCTGAGGCTGGCCGGGGAGGGCGACGCCGACAATTGCTTTGCGGCGTGGATTGCCGATGTGAGCGAGGCGCCCTTTACCACGACGCTCTATCTGAAGCCCGGCTCAAAGCCGGACGGCGCCGAGGATTATCAGCTGCAATGCGAGCTCAAAAGGGATCAGCTGCGGGAGATCGCCGATTTCTCTCAGCCCGTGACGCTGCATTTCGATCCGGCGCACGTCTTTTTTACGGAACACTGACGCTTGAAAGCGTATATGAAAGCGGGGACATCTGGGCTGCAGATTGTCCCCGCTTTTTTGAAATCTGACGTTATGATTTCGCCAATATTCAGCGATAATAGCAGTGAGAAAAGAAATTCAGGAAGAAAGGACTGTTACCCCATGAAAATCAGCGCACGAAACCAGCTCAAGGGAAAAATCACGCAGATCAAGGAAGGCGCCGTCAACGCGATCGTTACCCTCGATATCGGCGGCGGCAACAAGGTCAGCTCGACCATCTCCATGGACGCCGTCAAGGAGCTCGGCCTGAAGGTCGGCATGGATGCCTATGCCATCATCAAGGCCACCTCGGTCATGGTGGGTATCGACTGAGGCTTGCCGCTAAAGCCCGCGCACAGCGGGGAAAGCCTCGCAGAGTTTGCCGCCGGAGCGGCAAATAAATTCATGATTTGTCACGCAGGAGGACATGCGCCTCCGGAGTGACACTTCTCATGCGGGGAGCGGCTGAGCGGCGCCGCAATCCCCTTGTCGCTAAAGCCCTTCGGGCTTTAGCGATAGCCTCAGATGCCCGGTTTTGTTGAAACCGGGCATCTTTTTTACTCTTTAAATTTCGAGGCGTTTTTTTCCTCGTAAACCTTGATGCCGTGATAGAACATCCAGCACAGGGGCGTGTCGACGTTCAGCTCCTGGCCGAGCTGCAGCACCTTGCCGGCGAACATATCGACCTCCGTCGGCAGGCCGCGCTCCAGGTCCTGCAGGGTGGAGGGCTTGTTGGCGAAGGGGAGATGCCTGATCGTCTCCTCCTGCAGCTCGATGTCCTCTTCCCCCAGCGCGATGCCGAGGCAACCCGCCACGCGCACGACCTCCCACATGGCCTCGCGCCGGATGGCGTTGGCGTGGTCGCTCACCCGGTATGCGCCGAAGGGAATCCCCAGCAGGGCGCAGGTCAGGTTTTCTCCCACGTTGCACATGAATTTAAACCACATGCCCCGGATCATGTCCTCGTCGATCTCGCAGCCGATCCCGCAGCGGTCGAACAGGGCCTTGACGCGCCGGACCCTTTCGGACAGCGTGTCGTTTTTCGCCTCGCCGAAGTGTACCGTGCCGACGTCCGGATTGAAGTTTGCCGTGCCGTCCTTCATCACGATGGACACGCGCATGTAAGAATACAGGACGTTTTCCCAGCCGTAAACCTCCGCCACGCGCTCCTCGCTGTCGACCCCGTTCATCACGCAGAGGATCTGGGTCTCCGGCCCGACCTGGTTTTTAATATCGAGAATGGCCTGAGAAAGCCCCGCGTCCTTGACGGCGATGATGATAAGGTCGGCCGGGTCGCCGCTTGCCCGCGGCGTGATCACCGGGAAATGCCGGGTAACGCCGTTCAGTGTGACGCCGTTTGCCTCCAGCCGCGCCTTCCGCTCGCCGTCGGCAAGCACTCTGAAATGCCCCGCCGGCAGACAGTCGCTGAGCTTGGGCGCGAAGAACACGCCCATGGCGCCCAGCCCGATCAAGGTGACTTTTTTAATTTCCATCTCGTTATTCCTCTGCTCAGTAATTTTGCGTAAAACCGGGAGCCTTGCGGTTTGCTGCTCTGCCCATGGTTAAGAATATTTCTCGAACTTCACCAAATCGTCAAAGGGCTTGCGGGGCGGCTGCCGGCCGGGCGTTTTGGGGACGCCGACCGGCAGAACGGCGCGCACGGCGCGGCCCTCCGGTATGCCTAGGAGCGCGCTCAGCTTTTCCTGGCGCTCCGGGGTCATACCCGTTTCGCCGTCCGTCCAGACCGAGGCGTAGCCCAGCGCCGCGATGGCAAGGAGGATGTTTTCCGCCGCGGCGCCGTAATCCTTCAGCTCAAAGGACACCTTCATCGGCCCGAGCTCCTGATGCTCGGATACCAGCAGGATCAGCGCGGGCGCCGTGGCCACGCCCTTGTGGGGAAAGATTTCCGCGATTTCCGCCCGGACTCCCGCGTCCGTCACGACGAGGAAACTCTGGGTCTGCAGATTCCCGGCCGAGGGCGCCTTTGTGCCCGCCGTCACGATTTTGATCAGGTCCTCGCGCGGCATGGGCGCGTTCGTAAACTCGCCGCGATAACTGTAGCGCTTCTCGACCGCTTCAAAAAACTCCATGAAATTGGCCTCCCTTTCGCCGCAGAGCGGTTATTATTTTAAGCCCATTATACCGCAGCCTTTCAAAAAGTGAAAGCGGGAAATCGCCCGGCTGTCGATTAAAGCCCTTTGGGCTTTATCCGAAAGGGCTGCATGCAGCGCGCTCAGCCGCGCGCTGCATGCGAAGAGTCACTCCGGAGGCGCATGTCCTCCTGCGTGACGATTTTGAATTTATTTGCCGCTCCGGCGGCGAACTCTGCGAGGCTTTGCCCTCTGGATGCAGGCTTTTCGACAGCTAAAAAGGCTGCCTCACGGCAGCCTTTTTTGTGCTCTTTGTTTATTGCTCGTTGATCAGCTGTAAAATGTGCTTTCGCTTTTGATGAAAGCTTTCGGTATAGCGCGTGTCGTCCGAGTTTTCCGTGACGATGTCTTTCGTGAAATGCACGGGCAGGTCGGCGATGATTTTGCCGGGATGCTTCGACATGACCAGGATGCGCGTTGCCAGGAGGAGCGCCTCGTCCACGTCATGGGTGATGAAGAAGATGGTTTTCCCGGAGCTCCACCATATTTTTCGTATCAGGCCCTGCATCTGCTCCCTTGTCAGGGCGTCCAGCGCGCCGAAGGGTTCGTCCATCAACAGGATTTCCGGGTTGTTGATGAGGGCGCTGGCGATCGCTGCGCGCTGCTTCATCCCGCCCGACAGCTCATACACCTTTTTATCCGCAAATTCCGTCAGGCCGACCTTTTCAAGGTAGGTCGACACCTCTTCCCGGATTTTGCTCTTCGGCACCTTTTTCATCATGGGGCCGAAGGCAATGTTCTTCCGGACGGAATACCACTCGTAGAGGGGCGGCTGCTGGAAGACGACGCCCCGGTGCCAGTCGATGCCTTTGATTTCGGTCTGGTTGAGCTTCACCGTTCCGCCGGTGGGCGGAATGAAGCCGGCCAGGATGTTGAGAAGCGTGCTCTTTCCGCAGCCGCTGGGCCCCATCACGCAGACGAACTCGCCCGGGTAGATATTCACGTTGATATTGTCGATGGCCGGCACAGCGCCCGCGCCCTTGTCGTAGACAAGAGACACGTTTTCCATGGAGATCAGCTCGTTTGCCGCCTCGAAGAAATTTTCCACCGTCTTGTTCTGTTCGTTGTCCATGATGCCCCCCGCCGTTATTCCGCTCACAGCCTCAGCTTATTTTAATGCCAGTGATACAAAGGACGGATCAATGGCGTCCTCAAAGGCCTTGACGTCCGGGGCTTTGCTGATGTTGCCCTGGTCCGCGTGGAAGTCCGCGATCGTCTTCAGGATCTCTGCCAGAGCGCCCTTTTTATCCGCCGTGCCGAGGTAATCGGCGGTGAGCTGGTCCTCGCCGGATATCCAGATGTTGTCGGTGACCTGTCCCTTGGCGCCGTCCGTGGAGATGCCTTCCCAGTCGGCGACGTCTTTGGCGGCCTGCTCCGGGTTTGTCTTGACGAGGTCATAGGTGTTGATCAGCGCTTTCACGTACTGGCTGACGAGCGTCGGGTATTTTTGGGCGAATTCTGTTCTGGCCACGCCGATTTCCGGGATTTTCACGCCCTGCTCGGCCAGCTTGCCGTCGTTGATGACGATATTGCCGTCCTTGACGATCTCGTCCAGCGCCGGGCTCCAGATATATGCCGCGTCGATATCGCCGCGCTGCCAGGCGGCCACGATGTCCTGCCCGCCCATATCGAGGAGCGTCACGTCGCCCGCGCTGAGACCGGCCAGCTTCAGGGCGTTCAGCAAGGCGTAGTGGGACGTCGTCCCGAACGGGGCGGCGATCCGCTTGCCCTTGAGGCCGGCCACGTCGGTGACGCCCAGGCTATTTTTCACGGCCAGCGCCTCGATGTTGCCGCCCTCGATGTAAGAAACGAAGATCGCTTTGTAGTTGATGTTGTTGGCAATGCCCAGGGCGATCGGCGAGGCGCCGAAGCAGGCCACGTCCACATCCCCCGAGACGATGGCGTTGTTGATGTCGGTCCCCGCCGAATACGTCACGGCGTTCACCTTCACGCCGATGCCGCTGAAATAATTCTCCTGAGTCAGAATGGCGGACTCGGGGCCGCCTTCGATGACGCCGATATTGATGACGTCCGGATAAGCTTCCCCGGTAACGGGGTCTTTTGTGCTGTCCGCCGACCCCGTGCCGGTCCCCGCCGAGACGCTCGCGGAGGGCGACGCCTCGGTTTTTGCCGGAGAGCCGCACGCCGCGAGTTGGCCTCCCAGGACCAGCACAAGACCCGCGACAAGCAGACTTTTTACCAATTTCATTTCAATGACCTCCTGTTTTTTAACTTTTGCCTTTCCAAAAGACGATTTTCTTTTCTAAGTAAAGCAATATTCTGTCAAGCAAAATGCCTGTAACACCCATGATGATAATGCCCACGAATATAACGTCGCTGCGCAGATATTTGCTGGCGTCCAGCACCATCCAGCCGATGCCCGACACGGCCGCCACCATTTCCGCCGCCACGGAGGTCGCGTACGCGCCGCTCATGGCGTTCCTCAGGCCGACGAATATATCCGGCAGGGAGGAGGGCAGAATGACGTGGAAGAAGACCTGCCGTTTGCCCGCGCCCAAGGTCCTGGCGCGGTTGATATAGTCCTGCTTGACGCGCGTCACGCCCGCGACGCACGAGACGAAAATCGGGGCGAAGGCGCCGAGATACAGCAGAAAAATCTTGGAGCTGTCGCCGATGCCCATCCACAGGATAATGATCGTGTAATAGCCTAAAGGGGGGAGCGGCCGTATAAAAGCGATGATCGGCTCAAAAACCGCGCGTATTTTGTCCGAATAACCGCTTAAAAGCCCCAGGGGGATGGCGGTGCCCACGGCAAGGACGTACGCGATCAAAAGCCGCCGCAGGCTTGCGAACAAATGCTCCCACAGGGTATGGCCCTTATAGCCCTTTTCCAAAAGCTCCAGGAAGGTATTCCACATCTCGGCCGGTGAGGGGATGATGATACTCGAAATCCTGTGGTTCCAGGTCACCACTGTCCAGAGAATCAGGATGACGACGCCGGTTAAAATACTGATGAGGTATCTTTTGCTGATAGTGTTTATTCTCCGCCCCTCCAATTCATAGTAAATACATATGTTTTATATGTATTTTACTTTAACTCAAAACCGTGCCGAATGGAATACCCTTTCGCTGCATATGGGGTATTCAATATTTTCATAAAGCTCCGGGCGGCGGCTTTTTCCGCCCGAACTTGACGACCATTAAAACACCGGCGAGCAGGACCCCGATGCTCACGGCCTCAAACGCCGTGGGCAATTTTTTGAATATCAGGATACTGAGGAAAATGGACCAGATGATGTATGTAATGTTCAGGGACATCGCCTTTGGCGCGCCCGTCACGCTGATGGACTTATAGTAGAGGAGGTAGGAGCCCGTCTCCAGGAGCGCCGTGAGGACGAAAAGCAGGAGGACCCTGTCGGTCAGGACCTGCCCGGTAAAGCCCCAGGCGCGCAGCAGGGGAAGAAAAAGCGCGGCGTAGCATAAAACCGACGTCCACTGCCGGATTTGCAGGGCCGTTTCAAACGGCACGTTTCCCTGCTTCATGGCGTGGGACGAGACAACCGCCTCCAGGCCCCAGAACAGCGCGCAGGCAAGTGAAAAAACGTAATAGACGGGGTGGCCGCCGCCCCGCGGCAGGCCCACCATGCCGATCACCCCCGCGGCGCTCAGAAGGATGCCGGCCAGCTGCTTTCGGGTGAGGTCCTCCTTCAGGAATAAACGGGCGAATATCGAGCCCAGCACCGGATACAGGGCGGAGATGACGGCGGTATCCGCCGGGCCCACATAGCTCAGCGACAGGACATAGGCGCTCATGCCCAGCGGCCCGCCGAACAGCCCGCTGAGAAGCAGCCACTTTCCGGGCCCGGTCCGGAGCGCGTGAAGAACGCTGTTGCCCCGAAACCGCCTGCTCGACTTCCTGAACAAAAGCAGCCAGACGCCCGATACGGCGTCGTTCAGAAAAGCCCCGACGAAAGGCGCCAGATAAATCGCCTGCGCCGATTGTGTAAAAATCCCGGCCCCCAGCACGACGGAGAGCAGGACGGTCTGCGCCGCCCACAGGAAGCCCGACCCTAAGCCATAGAACAACGCTATTCCTCCGCCTGACTGATGTTTTTGATCTTCTTGACCGTTTCCTTGATCACATTCAGCACGATCCTGTCGATCTTGTTCGGCTTGTATTTCACGCTTTCCACGTAGCCGACCTCGAACGCCAGACTCTTGTTGGAGATGGGCAGCCGTTTTATCAGGCCGCTCTGGACGTAAACGTCGTTTTCGGACATGTATCTCGGGAAAAACGCGACGTAATCATTGTGGGTGATCATGCTTTTGATGGAGTCCAGGTTATCCGTCCGGAAGATGATGTTCGGGGGCCTGTCGGGTCCGATCATGTTTGTCAGGCCGCCGTTATACTTTTTGAATTCGTCGCGGTAGGCGATGTACGGCGCGTTTGCCAGTTCCCCGTAGGCGATGCTGTCCTTTTCCCAGTAGGGGGAGCTTTTGCCCACGTAAAGCATATATTCGTCGCGGAACAGCGGCGTGTATCTGAGGTCCGTGTTGCGCTCCAGCTCCCCGTAGTTGATCAGGATGCCGATTTCCGAGATCCCGGACGACACGTCGTGGGCCACCTGGCTGCTTTCCGCCGTGGTGATGGACAGCATGATGTCCGCCGACCGTTCCTTCAGGCGCTGCAGCGCCTTGGGAATGATCCAGTCGCAGATGCAGGGGATGCTGGTGATCTTGACCTCGCCGGCGTCCCGCTGCTCCTTTGTCATTTCAACGATCTCGTCGACCGCTTTGAAAATATCCTCTGTTTTCTGCAGGACCAGCTCGCCCGTCTGCGTGGGCGTGACGCCGGCGTTGGTGCGCTTGAGCAGCTCGGTGCCCAGCTCCTTTTCCAGATTGATGATCGCGTAGCTGACGGAGGATTGGGACATGTAATTTTTTTCGGCGGCAATGGAAATGGAATTATATTTCACCGCCTCCTTGAAAAAATACAGCTGCTCGAATTTCATGGCGAATCCTCCTGGATTATAAATCATATATGTTTAATATGAATACTATACCTGCATCCTGGCCGTTCGTCAACAGCTTTCCGGCGGTGTTTCGGGCGACGTTATCGTGGTTTTCGATATCCCGTATGCTTATTTGACGCTGTCCAGGCGCCGGGCAATCGGCTATTATAGTATGTAGATATGTATAGTATGTTATGGCGAACGATACCTGAGGTTGAAGCTGAGCATTGTACGTCTGAAAATGGAGGTTCAAATGAACAGAGATGCGCGGACAAAAAAACTGATTATCCTGGGCGTGGACGGGATGGACCCGGCGACGACCAAAAGGCTGGTTGATGCCGGCCGGCTGCCCCATATCAAAAACTATATTGAGCGCGGCGCCGCGAGAAAAGAGCTCAATATGCTGGGGGCGCATCCCACCATCACGCCGCCCTGCTGGACGACGCTGGCCACGGGCGCCTACCCGGGGACCCACGGCATCACCTGCTACTGGCGCCAGTCCCCCGAGAGCCTGGACGCCGTCGTGTACAATATGGACTCCCGAAACTGCAAAGCGGAGCAGCTGTGGAACGTGACGGCGGAAGCCGGCCTGAAGACGATGGTGTGGCACTGGCCCGGCTCGTCCTGGCCGCCGACCTCCAAAAGCCCGCAGCTGCACGTGGTGGACGGGACGCAGCCCGGCTCCGTGAACATGGGCGTGGCGCAGATGGACTGGGAGAAGATCGTTTACGCCTCGAGCGATACGGAAAAGCTGCGCTTTATCCCGCACACGCAAAAGGCCGCCGGCGTGGGCTGCAACATTACCGATATCGGCGAGGTCCTGTCGTCCGGCGGGGACGACGACGCCGACGAGATGATGGAGCTCTGGTGGGGGGACGAGGCGCGCAAGGGCGGCGAGATCAGAACCTACGTCAATACCCTGGACGACACGGAGATGATGATCGGCGCAAAGGTGGCCTACGACATGGTCTTTTCGCCCATCGCGCCGGCGCGGGATTGGGCCGGGTCGCCGGACGGCGCGCTGGAATTCACGCTCCTCATTTCAAACGGCAAGGAAAACCGGTACGGCCTCATCACGAAAAACAGGGACGGCGTTTACGATTCTGTCTCCCTTTACCGCGCCAAGGCGGACAAGGAGCCGTTCGCGGTGCTGGAAAACGGCAAAATGGTTTCCGGCATCATCGACAGCGCCACGAAAAAGGGCGCGACGAAGCCGTGCTGCAGGTCGTATAAGCTCCTGGAGCTGAGCCCGGATGGCACATCGCTGCGCCTGTGGATCAGCAACGCGCTGGATACGACAAATAACATGCTCTGGCACCCGGTGTCCCTGCACGGAAAGATTACGGAGAACGTCGGGCCCATCCCGCCCGTCAGCCTCATCGGCGGCGAGGATTCGGAGCTGGTGGAGCAGGTGTTCGAGCCGTCCTGGGATATCTACTGCAAGTGGCAGGCCGACTGCCTGGAATACCTGCTGGACCGCGGCGGCTACGACGTCGTTTTCAGCCATCTGCACAACGTGGACTGCGCCGGCCATCAGATCTGGCATCTGGGCAAAACGCTGGAGCCATGGAACCACACGGACGAAAAGGTTTATCAGGCGCTCATCGACCGCTTTTACGAGCAGACGGACCGGTATCTCGGCCGCTTCCTGCGCTATCTGGACGAGGAGTACACGATTTTGATCGTGTCCGACCACGGGCTGCTTGTGGGCGAGAACGTGCCGCCGATCCTGGGCGAGTACGCCGGCGCCAACATCAAGGTCATGGAGGAGCTGGGCTACACCGTGCTCAAAAAGGACGCGTCCGGGAATTCGCTCAGCGAGATCGACTGGGATAAAACCCGGGCCGTCCAGATACGCAGCAACTATATCTATTTAAACCTAAAAGGCCGGGATAAGCAAGGCATTGTCGACCCAAAAGACAAATACGCCCTGGAGGAGCAGCTCATCTCGGACCTGTATAACTACAGGGACGACCGCACCGGCAAGCGCGTCGTCGGCATTGCCCTGAGGAATAAGGACGCCGTCCTGCTCGGCGTCAGCGGCCCGGAATGCGGCGATATTTTCTTCACGGTTGACGAGGGCTTCAACCGCCTGCACGGCGACGGGCTGACCACGGCGGAGGGATACTACAACACCTCGGTGTCGCCGGTATTTATCGCGGCGGGGCAGGGGATAAAGCCCGGCTTCACCACGGAGCGCGTCATCCGGCAGGTGGACGTGACGCCCACCGCGGCCGTTCTGCTCGGCACCAGGATACCGGCCCAGTGCGAGGGCGCGCCGATCTATCAGATTTTGTCCGATGCGCTGTAAGGAGCTGAAGCAATGTCGGTTATCGTTCAGTTTGTGTCCGATGACGTCTGCGCTTTTTAACGTGGGACCGCAGTCAAAAGACGTATTCCAATTGGAGGACAGTCATGAAGCTCAACACCGCGCTTCTGCACGGCGTGCAGAACGCTTTTGATCCCACCGGCTCCACGCTGCCGCCGGTGTACCAGGCCTCGGCCTTTGCCCACGAATCCGCCGAAAAGCTGGAAAAGGTCTTCGGCAATAAGGCGCCGGGCTTTGCCTATACGAGAATATCCAACCCGACGGTGGCCGCCTTTGAAAAGAGGCTTGCGTACATAGAGGGCGGCGCGGATGCGGTGTCCTGCGCCTCCGGGATGGCGGCGATCGCCATGGCGCTTTTGAATATTCTGCAGAGCGGGGACGAGGTCGTCTCCGGCAGCGGCCTGTTTGGCGGGACCTTGGATCTGCTGGAGGATTTAAAGTCCTTTGGCATCGGCACGCGGTTTGTGAGGAATGTGACGGCCGAAGAGATAGAGCAAAGCGTCACGCCGCGGACAAAGGTCATATTTGCCGAGCTGATCGGCAACCCGCGGCTGGATGTGGTCGATATCCGTCAGATCGCGGCGGTGGCGGAAAAATACAAAATCCCGCTCATCATCGACAGCACCTCCGCCACGCCGGCGCTCGTCAACCCGCTGGCGCACGGCGCGAGCATCGTCGTGCATTCCTCCTCCAAGTACATCAACGGCAGCGGCGACGCCATCAGCGGCGTGATCGTGGACGGCGGGAGATTTGACTGGGACTTTAAAAAATTCCCGGCGCTGGCAAAATACAGGCCCATGGGCAAGCTGGCCTACACCGCGCGGCTCAGGCAGGATATCTGGCGGAATTTCGGGCCGTGCCTCGCGCCGCAGAACGCCTACCTCAACTGCATCGGGCTCGAAACCATGGGCATCCGCATGGAGCGGCTCTGCGCAAACGCGCTGGCCCTGGCGGAATTCCTGTCGGAAACCGGGGCACTCGACAATGTGAATTATCCCGGGCTTGAAGAAAGCCCTTATAAGCCGCTCGTTGAAAGCCAGATGCAAAACGGCATGGGCGGCGCGATCCTGACCGTCCGGGCGGGCTCCAAGGAAAAGGCTTTCGCGCTGATAAACGGCCTGAAGTACGCGCATATCGCCACGAATATCGGCGACGTCCGGACACTGGTGATCCATCCGGCGTCCACGATCTACGCGCACTCCACCGGCGAACAGAAGCAGAGCGCCGGCGTTTATGACGACCTGATCCGCATCAGCATCGGCCTGGAGGATATCGAGGACCTGAAAGAGGACTTCGCGCAGGCCATACAAAAAATGAAAAAGGGTGATTGAATTGGCGAGTGTAGATTACAAGGCGCTGAAGAACGGCGGGTTCATGCGCCAGGTGCAGAAAAATAACTTTTCCCTGCGGCTGAAGGTGGTGGGCGGCAACCTGACGGCGGCGCAGCTGGCGACCATTGCGGAAATGAGCAAGAAATACGGCGACGGGCACGTGCATCTCACCTCCCGCCAGGGCGTGGAGATCCCGTTCATCAAGCTGGACGACGTGGAAAAGGTGAAAGAGGAGCTGCTGGCGGGCGGCGTGTCCACCGGCGTCTGCGGCCCCCGGGTGCGGACGGTGACGGCCTGCCAGGGCAGCGCCATCTGCCCCTCCGGCTGCATCGATACATATAATCTGGCCGTGGAGATCTCCGACAGGTATTTCGGCCGCGAGCTGCCCCATAAATTCAAATTCGGCGTGACCGGCTGCATGAACAACTGCCTGAAGGCCGAGGAAAACGACGTGGGCATCAAGGGCGGCTATACCATCGAATGGGACGAGAGCGCCTGCACGCTCTGCGGCGTCTGCGTCAAGGCCTGCCGCGAAGGCGCGCTCACCGCCTCGGACGGCAAGCTGGAGCTGAGCGAGAGCAAGTGCACAAACTGCGGCCGCTGCGTGAAGTCCTGCCCCTTCGACGCGTGGAAGGGCACGCCGGGCTATATCCTCTCCTTCGGCGGCACCTTCGGGAATTTGATCGCCAAGGGCGAGCAGGTGGTGCCCATCATCCGGGACAAGGGGACACTGTTCCGCGTGGCGGACGCGGCGCTGAGGTTTTTCGACGAGCACGCCAAGCCCAGCGAGCGCTTCCGGGTGGCCATCGACAGGGCGGGCTGGGACACGTTCAAAGCCGCCATACAGGAGGCGTACCATGGCTGATTATACCATAGACGAAACGGTGGATATCACCGACGTTGTCTGCCCGGTGACCTTCGTCAAGGCAAAGGTGGCGCTGGAGGAGCTTGACGAGGGGCAGATACTGTCCATCCGCATGAACGATGGGGAGCCGGTTCAAAACGTCCCCAGAAGCATCAAGGAGGAGGGGCATCAGATATTGAAGCTCCTGGACAACGAAGACGGGACCTATAACCTGATTGTGAGAAAGGCGGCGGACTGATGGCGGTCAAGGTCACGGCGGATAATTTTCAAAGCGCGCTCGCCGCCGGCGGCGTGCCGGTGCTGGTGGATTTCTATTCGGAGGGCTGCGTGCCCTGCAGGAGAATGTCTCCCGTCCTGGCGGAGCTGGAGGAGGAATACGACGGCAGGGTGAAGCTCATAAAGGTCAATGTGGCCGCCGGCACCGCGCTGACGGACAAGTATGAAATCCTCGCCGCGCCGACGCTTGTTTTCTTTATGAACGGCCAGGAGCGCGCGCGCCTGTCCGGAGTTAACGGCAAGGGTGTATTGCGCGGGATCATCGATAAAATTCTGGAGGAATCGAAATGACGATAACGGTAGCGGGCAATAAGAAGGACTATCCCGGGGCGCTGACGGTCCAAAAGCTCATCGAGCTGGAAAACGTGGAGATGCCGCTGTATGTCACGGTGTCATTAAACGACGAGTTTGTGCCCGGCGGCACATTTGAAACGACCGAGCTGCACGACGGGGACAGCGTCGAGTTCCTGTACTTCATGGGGGGCGGACGCTGATGGCCTTCAGTAATGAACAGCTGGAGCGCTATTCCCGCCACATCATCCTCAAGGAGGTCGGCGTCAAGGGCCAGAAAAAGCTTTTGGAAAGCAAGGTCCTGATTATCGGCGCCGGGGGGCTGGGCGCGCCCGCGGCCCTTTATCTGGCCGCCGCCGGCGTGGGCACCATCGGCATTGCCGACGCGGACGAGGTGGACCTGTCCAACCTGCAGCGGCAGGTGATCCATACGACGCTGGACCTGGGCAAGGCCAAGGTGCAGTCGGCCAGGGAGACGATGGAGGCCGTCAACCCCGACGTCAGGGTCCGCGCCTACCAGACCTTTGTGGCGGCAGACAATATCATGGAGCTCGTCAGGGACTATGATTTTGTCATCGACGGCACGGACAACTTTCCCGCCAAGTTCCTTATCAACGACGCCTGCGTCCTGGCGAAAAAGCCCTTTTCCCACGCGGGGATCATCCGGTTCAGGGGCCAGCTCATGACGTATGTGCCGGGGCAGGGGCCCTGCTACCGCTGCGTCTTCAAGGCGCCGCCCCCGCCGGACGCCGTGCCGACCTGCCGCCAGGCGGGCGTGATCGGCGCCATGGGCGGGGTGATCGGCTCGCTGCAGGCCATGGAGGCCATCAAATACATCGTCGGCAAGGGCGAACTGCTCACCGGCGCGCTGCTGACGTATGACGCCCTGACGATGGAGTTTCGCAAAATCAAGCTGCCGGGCAACGGCTCCTGCGCCGTCTGCGGGCAGAACCCGACGATCCTGAAGCCCTTTGACTATGAACAGGCGGGGTGTGAGATAAAAGCATGACGGTAAAGCTGAAGCGGTCGGATTACGACGCCATCATCGCCCACGCGAAGGCCGGCCTGCCCAACGAGGCCTGCGGCCTGATCGCCGGGACGATCGACGGCGGCGTGAAGACGATTGAAAAGGTTTATCTTTTAAAAAATATTGACGAGAGCCCGGAGCATTTTTCCATCGACCCCAGAGAGCAGCTGGCGGCGGTAAAGGATATGCGCGCCCTCGGCCTTTCGCCGCTGGGGAACTTTCACTCCCACCCGGAGACGCCCGCCAGGCCCTCGGCGGAGGACATCCGCCTGGCCTACGACCCGAAGGCCAGCTATCTGATCCTCTCCCTGGCCGGGGAAGCGCCGGACCTGAAGGCGTTCGAGATCGAAAGCGGCGCTGCCACCCGCCAGACGCTGGTCGTCCAGATGTGACACAAGGGAAAAGCCTCGCAGAGTTTGCCGCCGGAGCGGCAAATAAATTCAACATTTGTCACGCAGGAGGACATGTGCCTCCGGAGTGACTCTTCTCCTGCAGCGCGCGGCTGAACGCGCTGCATGCATCCCCTTGTCGATAAAGCCCCGGGGCTTTATCGACAGGTTGGCCCTCGCTCCAGCTGGAGCAGGGCCGTTTTCTTTTCAAGACCGCCCGCGTAGCCCGTCAGGCTTCCGTCCGCGCCGACGACCCTGTGGCAGGGGAT
The DNA here is from genome assembly GCF_900130065.1 of Sporobacter termitidis DSM 10068. Classification (GTDB taxonomy): domain Bacteria; phylum Bacillota; class Clostridia; order Oscillospirales; family Oscillospiraceae; genus Sporobacter; species Sporobacter termitidis. Next base: position 711,057 of record NZ_FQXV01000001.1, on the reverse strand, counting down.
CAGTATGGAGATGGGGTTGTGCCCCACGGCGCCCCCGACGGCTTGGGCGGACATCGACGGGAGACGCCTCGCGGCGGCCAGCTGCTTCGCAATCTCTCCGTAGGTGGTGACGCGGCCGTACGGGATTTGAAGCAGGATGTCCCAGACGGCCTTCTGAAAGGCCGTCCCTTTTGGCGCGAGCGCGGGGAGGGGCGCGTGACGTCCGCCGGAAAAGTAGTCCGCCAGCCATTCCCGAAGGGTGTTGAAAACAGGCGCGTCGGGCGCGTCGGCCCAGGCGTCCGTGCCGGACGGGTAATATTTCTGTCCCACGAACCAGAGGCCCGTCAGCGCGTCCTGCTCCGCCGATGCCCGCACCGGGCCGAGGGGGGTATCGATGATGCTTGTATGTGTCATTGGTCAGACAGCTCCTTGCCGTTTATTTTCTTTTCTTTAAGAGAATTCCACAGGCTGACCGTCGCGTAGGAACGCCACGGCCTCCAGGCCTGCGACATGTCCAGAAGCTCCTGGGGCGTCCTGCCGGCGAGCGCTTTTTTCACCCCGTAGTCGGTGTGGGGGAAAGCGTCCGGCCAGCCGAAGGCGCGCATCCCGATATATTGCACGGTCCATGGGCCGAAGCCGGGCATGTCCAGGAGCTTTTTCATCTCAAGCTCCGGGTCCGCGCCCGGCGTAAAAAGGACCGTGCCCGCGGCGACCGCTTCCGCCAGAGCAAGGATGGAGCGGGCCCGGGCGCCTGTGATGCCCAGCGGTCCCAGCCGGTCCTCCACGGGGGCGGCAAGGCCGCAGATGGTATCCGGGCCGGGAAAGGTGTATCGGAGCTCCGCCAGAGGCGTGCTGATTTCCCCGCCGAAGGCGGCGGCAAAGCGCATGGCCAGCGTCCGCGCCGCCTTGACCGTCACCTGCTGTCCCAACACGGCGCGCACGGAAATTTCAAAAGGGTCAAAGCAGCCCGGCAGGCGGAGGCCCGGCACGCACAGATCCGGCGCCAGCGTATTCATGCCGGCAAGCCTGCCGTATATTTCGGTGGGATCGCAGTTTAGATCAAAGAGACACCGAACTCTGGCCAGCACCTTTGGCAGGACAGGCAAAAGGGAACAGGAGAGCGTCATCGCTATGGCATTTTGCTTCGGCCTGTTGGCCGCTGTGAGCCAGCCGCGGTATGTCTCGTCCCCGTTTTTTACCGTGACCGTCCGGCTGTAAGCACCGTCTTTGACAAGCTCGACGCCGGGGATCGCGCGGTCGGAGAGAAAGCCGATCAATGCGTCCCACGCGTACGGCGGCCGGTAGCCGAGCGTCAGGGTCACGGCGTCTTTGTCCCGGGGGATTTTGCCGGAGCTCCTGAAAGCGCTGGGCGTGGCCCTGTAATATTTCTTGAACAGGTCGTTGAACCGCCGCAGGCTCCCAAAGCCGGCAAACATCGCCGCGTCGGTCACGGGGAGCGCCGTGTCGGCCAGTAGGCATTTTGCCAGAAGGAGCCGGCTGGTCTGCAGGTACTGAACGGGCGAGACGCCGAACTCGGCGCAGAAGGCCCGCCGCAAATGCCGGTCCGTGATATGCAGCAGGCCGGCAAGCTCGGAGATTTTAAGGTCGGCAAGGCAATTTTCGTCCATGAGCATCGCCGCCTTCCGGGCGATTCGGGAGGTGCTGTCGATGGGCGCCAGGCCCGGCGCCAGCTCGGGACGGCACCGGCGGCACGGCCTGTAGCCGGCGCTTTCGGCGGCAGCGGCGCTGATGAAAAAGGTGCAGTTTTCTTCCTTCGGCAGCCTGACACGGCAAACCGGGCGGCAATAAATCCCGGTGGAGGACACGCCGACAAAAAATCGGCCGTCAAAGCGCGCGTCATGTGCCTTCAGCGCGGCGTAGCACGCCTTGCTGTCAAGATGGATAAGCTCTGTTTGTGACATAAGCATCGCCTCCGGTGATCTGATGCTTCATTATAACGCCCGGAAGGAAAAGCGTCCGGCTGTTTTCGGACATCATGACGCGGCGGCATACTGTACGGAGCCGGAACGGCAATGATATATAGCTTCAGGATCGTAATATTACTGATTTTACCATTAAGGCATGAGAATATCAATGTTATTAAAAGACATGAGTACTTTACACTATTAAGTAGATGTGCTATGATGAACATATTCTGTACCTAATAATGTTAAGTATCTGAGGTGAGGCTGCTTTGAACAGCGAAATGTTGAAGGGCACGATTGATATTCTGATATTGAGTGTCCTAAACGAACAGAATAATTACGGATATGAAATTTCAAGAATTATTAAAGCGCGGACAAGGGGCGCTTTTGAGATTTTAGAAGCAACCATGTACCTGGCCCTCAAAAGATTGGAAAGTCAAAAAGCAATCGAGTTTTACTGGGGAACTGAAACGGGCGGCGGACGAAGAAAGTACTTCAAGATTACCGAGGAGGGCAAAACGCAGCTTTCCCAATTGATCAGTGACTGGAAAGAAACGTCTCATATCGTGGAAAGCTTCATATAGGAGGGCTCATTTGTGAATTCATTTTTAAACAAGGTATTCAGACTTTCGGATATCCGGTATTTTTGGCTGCTTTTGGCATCAATGCTTTTTTTCGTGTTTGCCTTACTTAATAATAGGCTGAAGCCTGATATCAGCACGACGGAAGAGTGGATAACATATGGGGGCGCTCTCGCGTGTGCCTTTGTATGGGCTGTGCTGAACTACGTCGGCCAGATCAAAATCAATGCGCTGTACCGAAAACGGAACAGTATCGGGGCGTATGTCGACAGCCTGGCAATGAAAAAGGAAGAGAAAGCCGACCTGCTGACATATTTGCACGATTATGTCAAGGACCTGGAAGCAAACGGCAAATCGGAGGAAGAGGCCGTAAAGACGGCGATCGGTCAGTTTCAAATTCGGGAGTTTCTGGAGGTATCGAGGTATAGCGGACTTTTTGAGCTGCCGGCACATTACTACCTCCTGGGGTATGCCATTGTTTTTCTGGCGGCAATCATCGTCATCCAATGTTTGCTCGGTGCGGTTTTTCCGGATATGTTCCTGCTGCAGGCATTTAAATTTATGTTAATCTTATACGCTGCTGCCTTTGTCCTGCTGCCGATTTTATATAAGGTGGCGGATGTTTTGGTAAGAAAGAAAATGATATCTTAACAGTTCCCGTACGTGAGGTCCCCGCTCCGCGGCAGATCTGCCCCGGCATGGAGCGTTTGATAAAAAATCCTGTGAGTACTTTACATTGTTGAGTACATATGTTATACTCAGACTTGCGGACTACTTAAAATAATTAAGTAGTTTGCGGACTCGACTTAGCTTGGGAGAATATACATGGAACAGATAATCGTTGACATCATCGATCAATTTGGCTACATCGGCGTTTTTTTACTGATAGCACTCGAAAATATTTTCCCGCCGATTCCGTCCGAGGTCATTTTAACCTTCAGCGGTTTCATGACGACTTTCAGCACCATGAAGGCCTGGGGCGTTATTGCTGCCGCCACATTCGGATCGCTTGCGGGCGCGGCAATCCTATATATCATTGGCAGGGTACTGAACACGGAGCGTCTGGGGCGCTTATTTGAAAGCAGGCTTGGCAGGGCGCTGCATTTAAAAAAAGAGGATGTCAAGCGCGCGGAAAACTGGTTTATAAACCATGGCGGCAAAACTGTTTTTTTCTGCCGGTTTGTCCCGATTGTACGCAGCCTGATATCCCTTCCGGCAGGCAGCTCAAAAATGAAATTAAGGGCATTTCTGCCCTTAACTTTGATCGGCACTTTTATCTGGAATACGGTGCTGGTTTTCCTGGGCAGAATTGCGGGGAATACATGGGAGACAATAGCCGATTATGTTGATATCTATTCGATAATAGCTGCCGCTCTTTTCGCGCTGGCCGCCGTTTTTATCGGTATACGCTTTATCAAAAAGAGGTTTCTCGAAAGGGACCATGATGACGAAGGACCGGGGCAATCATGACGCGGAAAGCTGGCCGCCGGCGTCCTGGCTTGTCAGCAGCAGCTTCAGCATCTTCGCCGCGGTGCTGAGCGGCTGGCTCATATTTTCCACAAGATAGATATAACGGGGCGGCGGCGGCTCGGCCAGGTCGATTTGAAGCGCCTGCCCGGACCTCAGCGCGCTCTCCGCAAAGTGGCCCGGGATAAACGCGAGGCCCTGGTTATGCAGGACCAGCGACAGCATCAGATTGACGGAGGATACCTCGATATCCGGCTTCAGCTTCAGCTTGTTGGATATATAATACTGCTCGATAAAATCGTAGGTCAGCGTCCCCGGCGAAAGGCAGATCAGGGGATACTTTTCCAGCTCCCTGAGAGACCGGGTCTTTTCCCGCAGCGCCGCGAACTGGGGTCCGGCGATCAGGATATCGTGGAACTTTTTCAGCCGTGTTTTGCGCAGCGGCTTATCCGCTTCCAGCTCGGTCGCCGCGACGACCGCCAGGTCCACATGGCTGTTTTTCAGGCTTGTTATCGCTTCCTGATTTGTGCTGTCCGAGATTTTGAGCCGGACGTTCGGGTAGAGCCGATGATATTTGTCCAGCGCGTCCAGAAGGAGCTCCTGCAGGGCCGTTTCGCTCGTGCCGATGTAAAGGCTGCCGTTTTCCAGGCCGATGGCGCCGGCCAGCGCGTTTTCTCCCTGGGTGATAAGGTCGTACGCCGGGGCGATATAGGAATACAAAATCTGCCCCTCGGGGGTCAGCGTCACGCCTTTCGTCGAACGGATGAACAGCCGGCACCCCAGCTCCTGCTCCAGGCAGTGAAGACAGCGCGTCACCGCGGGCTGGCTTGTCATCAGAAATTTTGCCGCCTGCGTGATGTTTTTATATTTAGCTACGTAGTAAAGCAGTCTGTAGTAGTCTAAATTAACATTCATCCGGGCGGCACTTCCATATCATTTTGTTATAGCAAGGATAACATAATAGTATTTTTATAATTACGGCAATGGTAGTATACTGCACTAAGTTCTGTAAAAACAAGTCAATAATAACCAGATCTCAAAAAAGCTGTTATTATGTAAAGTTGTTGCCCCGACGGTAATTACGCAATTCATAAAAATCCGGCCTGAGAATAGTCAGCAGTGATGCTGCACTCATTTTCTCACGGCCGGATTTTCGTTTGGAAAAGTGGTGAGGGAAATGCACACGATATTACTTTCCAGTTATGTAAAGCTTCCGACAAATACGACGGCGCAAAAGGTGTACGACCAGCTGGTATTGGTCGCCGTGGTCGAAAATGACACGGGGAGGATCACCAAAGTCGATTGCTCCATGGTCACAGAGCTGGCCAGAAGCTTTCTGAACCAGATCATGGTCGGCTATAACCTGAATTCGGGGGCGGCGGAGCTTCAGGAAATATTGGAGCGCTGGTACTTCGGCCATTTAAAAAAGGCGCTGCTGACGGCGGTAAAGCTGCTCAGCATCGAATTTGACAAATACAAAATGCAAAGCGAGGCGGAGGTCATTAAAAAACAGGCATAAATAACCGTTTTGATAAAGAGCAGCCGTCACAACGGTTTGCGGATTTTATTAAAAGCCGGATAAATCCAGAATTCCATTCTGGATTTATCCGGCGCTTTTTTTATTCCAAGGAGAGAGAATATGACGACTTTAACGGTAATCGGGATTTTTTGCGTGCTGGCGCTGATCATCGGCGTGGGTATTCTGTCCAGCCGCAAGGTAAAGGATGAAAAGGATTTTATCAACGGCGGCGGCAAGGCGGGCTCCCTGCTGCTGTGCGGCGCCATCATGGGCAGCCTCGTGAGCAGCCAGGCGACCATAGGCACCGCCCAGCTGGCCTTTAACTACGGCCTTGCGGCCTGGTGGTTTACGCTTGGCGCGGGCATCGGCTGCCTTTTTCTGGCCGTGGTCTACGTCAGGCCGCTCCGGCGCAGCAGCTGTATGACGGAATTGCAGGTCATATCGGAGGAATACGGCGCGCTGCCGGGCAAGCTGGGTTCCGTTTTGTGCTCCATCGGTATTTTCATCAGTGTTTTGGCCCAGGTCGTGGCCTGCGCTGGTTTGATTACCGTACTTTTTCCGCAGGTGAGTATCCCCGCCGCCGCCGTGCTTTCAATTGCGGTCATGTGCGTTTACGTCATTTTCGGCGGGTCCTGGGGCGCCGGCATGGGGGGCGTGGTAAAGCTGATACTGCTGTGTATCGCGTCCATTGCCGGTTTGATATTTGTCCTTGTCAGCAGCGGCGGCGTTTCCGGCCTGCTGGGCGGCCTGAAGCATCTGCTGGCGGGGACCGACCTCGGCCTGATACAGAAATCGGCGAACGGGCTGAATAACCTCAATACGGCGTCCGACGTATCCAACCGGTTTGTCAATCTGATTGCCCGCGGCGCCGCGAAGGACCTGGGGTCCGGCCTATCCCTGGTGCTGGGCGTTTTATCCACGCAAACATACGCGCAGGCCATATGGTGCGGAAAAAGCGACAAGGTCAGCAGAAGAGGGGCGTTGCTGAGCGCCTGCCTGATACCGCCCATCGGCATCGCCGGCACAGCCATCGGGCTTTTTATGCGCGCGCACTATATTACCCAGGCGGAAGTGGCTGCCCTGGCCAACGCGGGGCTGCCGGCGCCGCAGCTGCCCGTCCTGGCAAATACCATACAGGTGTTTCCTTCGTTTCTTCTCAATCACATGCCGCACTTGTTTGCCGGCATCGTGCTCGGCACGCTGTTTATCTCCGTCGTCGGCGGGGGCGCGGGCCTATCCCTGGGCATGGCGACCATCATGGTCAAGGATATTTTTAACAAAATTACATTTAAAAATTCGGAAAAACGGCGCACCGGCGCGCCGCGTACGGAGCTGCTTGTCACCAGATGTACGATTGCCGGGATTTTGCTTGTCTCCGCCGTGATTGCGGCCACCGTTTCGGATACGACGATCAATGACATGGGCTTCCTGTCTATGGGGCTGCGCGCCGCCGTGGTGTTCGTCCCGCTGTCCTGCGCCCTGTTCCTGCGGGGAAGGATCAATCAGCGCTGCGCTTTGCTTTCCATCGTTATTTCTCCGCTTGCCGTAATATTCGGCAGCTTCCTGAACCTGTCCTTTGATCCTTTGTTCCTGGGGTTGGCGGTGGCGCTGCTGATCTGCGCCATCGGGTACTTCATACCGCGCAAAAAGGAAGCGGTTCTCCAGGGCAAGAGGGAGGAGGCGACCCTGTGAAAAATAAGGTTCCGGCACGCGCTTTATTCCAATAATGTCAATGAAAAGAGGTTTATAGAATTGAAAACAAAAATGTCAGGCATCGGATACGGCTTTTTGGCCCTGCTGGTTCTCGCCCTGCTGACAGGGATGTGCTTTATCGTCTATCATAACAGCAGCTACGCCGCAACAGCCTCCTATGTCGTACCCTCGTTAATAGACGCGGCGCTGATTTTATTCCTGCTTTGCGTATCCTTTTACGGCAAAATCAAAACTCCGGCCGAAGGAAAACAGAATCCCGTTACATATCGGGAGGCTCGCGATGAGGATCAGGCTTCGGACTTATAATACGTTATGAAATACGAAAAACGGGGCTGAGCTTCAGTCCCGTTTTTATGTTGCGGCATCAGCCGCCCTGACGGCTGGGGGGATAAAGGGCCTTTTTTAAGGCGTCGATCCGCCCTGCGACGCTCTGGCGCACAACAGCGCTGTCCAGGGCAATGTCAAACCCGTGGACGGTTCCCTTTGTTTCCATCAGCTCCGCCGGGACGCCGGATGCCCGCAGAGCGTTGGCAAAATTGACGGCCTCATCCCGCAGACAGTCAAATTCCGCAACCTCAATATAGGCGCCGGGTAAACGCTCCAGCGACAGGGCCTCTATCGGAGAGGCGTACCCTCTGCCGCAATCCGGTGCATCCCTGAGATAAAGCTTCCACATTTTTTTGTTCAGCGTTGAATTCCACATTGGCGTGTCGTCATAGCGTTTTATGGATTCGGTCAGCTGCCGCGCGTCGGTTACCGGATAAATCAGCAATTGAAAACAGGGCGCCGCCGTATTCCTGTCCCGCGCCATCAGGCAGATGCCCGCGGCAAGAGCCGCCCCCGCGCTGTCACCGCCGACGGCGATCCGGCTTTTATCAACGCCCAGCTCTTCCGCGTGCTCCAGAACATAGGCGTAAGCGGAATAGCAGTCTTCTGCGCCCGCGGGGAACGGGAATTTCGGCGCCAGCCTGTAATCGACAAAAACCACGATGCAGGGCGTCCTTTTCGCATACGCGCATACCAGGGCCTTGTGATAGGGCGCCGCCTTCAGGGCAAAGGCGCCTCCGTGCATGTAAATGAGGCAGGGGAGAGGGCCCGCGGCATCGGCGGGTTTATAAATACCGATATCGATAAGGCCGTTTCGCCAGCCGGCAAGCTGCCTTTTTTCTGAAAGGACGCCCGGCCCGGTATCGGCCCTGTCCGTACTTTTTGCCAGGAAGGTGTTGATCAGAGGCAGCCGCATCGGGTGAAGCGAAAGCCTCGTATGTTCATATTTCCTGAAATCCGGATGGATATCATACTTGCGCATTACATCACCGTTATTTCTTTCATCCTGTATTTTTGGCGTTGCCGCGCCGGCAATTGACAGCCGCGGCGTGATTTAATCATATCACGCGCTGCCGAACGCGGCAAGCCGTGTTGTTTTAAGCGGCGGGACATGTACTTTCCGCGCATTGAAACTGTACTCAGGTACAATTGAAGAGGCGCTGAAAAAGTGCAATAATTAACTCAGTTCTATATATAAAGGTATAGCCGATAATGATGAAATACAGGATACTTGGCAATATTCTGGAGATAAACAATAAACGGGTCAATCTGAATTCTGAAATAGGAAATGTTCTTTTGTACGATCAGCTTTTGCTGGTGCGCATATACAATCCCTCGGCGACAAGACCGATAGAGCAGCCGTTTAATAATATTTACGCGTTTAATAAAAACGCGGAAATCGTCTGGAAAATAAACGGCATCATACATCAGAATACATATTATGGCGCCATGAGATTGGACGGGGACAACAACGTGGTCGTTGTTGATCTTTCGGGTGTTCAGTACACGATTGATATCGGCAATCGAGAGGTCGTTCATAAACGGGGAATCAGGTAAAACGAGTTATTTAACCGGAGAGCTGCTGCCTGCCGGTGAGCAAAAGAATATGGAGGAGAAAAATCATGTCTGTTGGCTTAAGAGTTTGGACGATATGGTATGAAGTTGGTACTGCGGACTTCTTTTATTCATTTCTCTCCACAGTCAGTTATCGCCTGGAGTCGGATGGATGGGGAAGCAAGTACCCGATTATTATGCAGAGCCTGTACGACGGCAAGCTTGAATACGAGCACGTGCCGGCCGCTGCCGCGGAGCTGACGAATATCCAGGCCGCCTTGACAAAGCTTGCGCCTTCGGACGTCGTCTGGGATATTGAGGACCTGTCCAAACAGCCGCCGTGGGGCGACAAAATCAGCAAGTCGATTACGAGCCTGGCCAATTATTTTGTCACCAGTGACGGCAAGGATTTAATTAAGGTTATATTTAATGCCTTTGACCGCGCCCGGGAATTAAAAACTGATGTTTACATAGAGTGAGGTGCCCGGTGAAGCGGGATTAATTAAAAGCACAGTATTCAAAGCCTGGATACTGTGCTTTTGTGTTGTGCGGCCCTAGCCGTCGGTTCAACTTTTTGTTACATGGTGCCGTCCCACGGGCACGATAAAGGGCGAACCGGATACTGGGTCCCGGATCACCGTGCACTTTAGCCCGAAAACCTGCTTCATCAGCTTTGCGGTAATGATCTCCGACGGCGTCCCCTGGGAAATCAGGCTGCCTTTTTCAACGGCGAATATGTAATCCGCATACCGGGCGGACAGATTGATGTCGTGAAGCACCATGACGATGGTGGTCCCCCTCTTTCTGTTTAAATCCGTCAGCAGGTCCAGGATTTCGATCTGATAGGTGATATCCAGGAACGTGGTCGGCTCGTCCAGAAGCAGGATGTCCGTCTGCTGGGCGAGGGCCAGGGCGATCCAGACCCTCTGCCGCTGGCCGCCCGACAGCTCGTCTACGCTTCGGTTGGCGAGCTCCGTGATCCCCATGATCTCCAGGGCTTCTTCCACCGCCTCGTAATCCTTTTTCCCCAGGCCTTTAAAAAAGCTCTGGTAGGGGAAGCGCCCCCTGGAGACAAGGTCGGAAACCGTGATACCTTCCGGCACCACCGGCGACTGGGGCAGCAGCCCCAGCACCCGGGCCAGCTGCTTGGGAGGGATGGTACCGATCTGTTTTCCGTCGATGACCACTTCTCCCGAAACAGGCTTGAGCAATCTGGCAAAGGTCTTCAGGAGCGTTGATTTGCCGCAGGCGTTGGCGCCGATGATGACGCTGATTTTGTTGCGCGGGATCACCATGTCGATATCGTTGATAATAATTTTCTTGTCGTATCCGGCAACGACGCTGCAGGCCGAAAGCCGAGGTGTTTTGTTCATGCGGCTCCTCCGGTTCGATTCATGCGTATCAATAAATACAGAAGATATGGCGCGCCCAGGATTCCCGTGATGATCCCCACAGGAAAACGGGTATCAAAAGCAAACTGCCCCGCGATATCGGCCAAAAGCACCATGGCCGCGCCCGTCAGGCCGGCCGGCACCACATTGGAGAAGCCCGTGCCCGTCAGCCTGCCCGCGATGGGGCCCGCCAGAAAGGCGACAAAGGCAATCGGGCCCGTCACCGCGGTTGCATAGGCGATCAGGAAAACGGCGCTTAAAACCAGGAGCAGCCGTACCCGGTCTGTTTTTAAACCCAGGGTTATGGCGAACTGCTCCCCCAGCTCAAGGATTTTCAGCCGCCGCCCCAGCAGAATCAGCACGCATCCGAATACCAGCACGACGACAAGGAGCCCAGGGATATTTTTCATCTGCATGCCGTTTAAGCTGCCGCTGAGCCACCGGAGCGCCGCCGGCACATCGTACTGATTCGCTCTCAGCAGCAAATATGATATTACCGCGCTCAGCATGGCCTGGATGCCGATGCCGATCAGAATCAGCCGCCCCCCGGAAAAGCTGCCGCCCCGGGAGAGTGTGTATATCAAAAGTGCCACAGCCAGCCCCGAGATTACCGCGGCCATGGAAACAGAATTTCCGCTGACGTTCAAAACGAGGATGCAGAAGACGGCCGCCACGCTGGAGCCGGACGTGACGCCGATGATGTCCGGACTTGCCAGAGGATTTCTGAGCATCGTCTGAAAGGTGTTTCCCGCCATGCCAAACGCCATCCCCGCCAAAAGTCCGGAGAGCATCCGGGGCAGCCGCAGTGTGCCCACGGCAAAGGCGGCGCCGCTGATCTGCTCGCCCAAAAGAACGCGGACGATCGTCTCGGGGGAATACCGGGTGTTCCCCAGGTAAAGCATGCCGCCGCAAAGCAGCAGCGTCAAAACAGCCAGAATGGCTGTCACGGTTATGAAACGGACCTTTCTTTTGTGAAAGCCCGCTTTTACAATATTAAGATTATTTTCAGTCATAATGAACGGACCTTTGCTCTCCTGGCGATCAGTATCAGAATAGGCGCGCCGAAAAAAGCCGTCACGATCCCGGCCTCCAGCTCGCCGGGACTTCCAATGAGCCGGCCTATGATGTCCGAGGCCGTTAAAAGAATGGCGCCGCCTAAGGCGGACAGGGGCAATATGTACAGCATGTTTGTCCCGCAGATCAGCCGCACGGCGTGGGGAATCATCAGCCCCACAAAACCGATGGGCCCTGCCAGGGCCGTTGTCGCGCCGCAAAGCAGAACTCCCGACGCCGCGCCCATGATTCTGACCATTCGGGTCCGTACGCCCAGGCCCGTTGCCATATCGTCGCCCAAGGCCAAGGCGTTCAACGCGGGCGCGGACAGAAGCCCGATGAGCAATCCGGCGGCCAGAAACGGGGACACCGTCAGGATGCCGCCCCAGGTGGCGCCGCTGACGCTGCCCACCTGCCAGAAGCGGAAGGCGTTCATCACATCCGTTCTGGGCAGGAGCACGGCGCCGACCAGGGACGATAAAGCGGCGCTCGTCGCCGCGCCCGCCAACGCCAGCTTTATGGGCGTTGCGCCGCCATACCCCATGGAGCCTATTCTATAGACAAAAACGGCAGTCACCGCGGCGCCCGCCAGTGCCAACCAGATATATTCGCCCGCCGTGTCGATATGCAGAAACGCGATTCCGCTCACCACAAACAGGGACGCGCCGGTGTTCACCCCTAAAATACTGGGGTCCGCGATCGGATTGCGGGTGACCGCCTGCATCAGAGCGCCGGAGACCCCGAGGGAAGCTCCGGCGATAATGCTGAAAACAGTTCTTGGTATACGCTCGTGAACGACCAGCGTGTCGAACCCTCCGCTGTCGGCATGGAACAAGGCGCGTATAATTTCACCAAGCCCGACATTTCGCGAACCGAGCGCCAGCGAAGCAAAGACACACAGCAGAGCACCAACGGCAAAAGCGCTTATCAGCAGGATGAATTTCGTGGATTTCATTTTGCTTTATCGGCGGCTGCTCCGATGACGCTCAGGTAGTCGTCGATGGTTGCGGGGATGGAAAGGGCGCTGGGCGTGCCGGCTGCGGCCAGCGATGAGCCGTCCTCAAAAAGCGCCACGGAACCCCGCTGGACGGCCGGGATCGTTCCTGTAAGGGGGTCGGCCTGCAGGCTTTGCAGCAAGGAGGCGTCGCCGTAAGCGATGATAATATCGACATCCTTTAACATGTCGGCATTTTCCGCGCTGAGCTCGATGGCAAAGCTTGCGGAGTCCTTCGCCAGGTTCAATACACTATCGGGCACTTTCATTCCCAGATCGGTCAAATAAGCCGCCCGGGGATCTGTGGGGAGATAGACATAGAACTTGCCTAAATCCGAGGGATTAAAATAAAAGAAGGCGGCGCTTTTCCCGGCAATCTGGGGGTACGCGGAGACTTTTTCCGCAATCAGCTTTTCCAGGTCCGCGACCAGCTGCTCGCCCTCCGCTTTCATGCCCATGCCCGTGGCGTCCATGATGATCTGGTCGCGCCAGAGCGTCTGCCACGCCAGGGTCGGATACGGAACCACGGGAGCGATTGCGCTTAATAAATTATATTCGTCCTGGGTCATTCCGGAATATGCCGCGAGGATGACATCGGGCTGGACGTCGCTGATCGCCTCGAAATCCAGGCCGTCGGTATCGTTAAAAAGGACGGGGTTCTCCACGCCCAGCTTTTTAAAGCCTTCCGCCGTCCAGGGCAATAAGCGGCTGCCGTCGGGTACGCCGTAATTGGCCTCCGAGACGCCGACGGGAACCACGCCCAATGCCAGCGGCACATCCTGGTTTCCCCAGGAAATGGTCGCGATTTTCTGCGGCTTGCTTTTGATAACGGTTTCGCCGAACGCGTGCTTTATGGTTATGGGATATTCCGCTTCGGACGACGGCGTGGCGCCCGAAGCATCCGAAGGCGTCGCCGAGACTTCCGCATTGGCCGTCCCGTCATTCCCGGACGTATCCGCCGTGGTGCCGGCGCACGCGGTTAAGATGATGGATAAAGCGATTGCCAGGGTTAGACCCGCCATTTTTTTAAACGTCATAAATTGACTCCTTTTGAACACTGTAATGCTTATGTATGTTAGAGCGCTCTAACATTTGACAGATTAACATCCCCGCCCGTTTTTGTCAAGTACCATGCAGCTGTTCCACAAAACATCGAGAGCGGAGTACGAAAAACGTACTCCGCTCTTTTTTGTCAGAGAATATTACCGGCACAGCCGGCGATAATGACTCTTCCTGCACTTCTCCGGCTTTACTGAAAAACCGGGAGCTATCGTATTTTAACTTCCAGCCAGGACTTATAGACATCCTCGGCAAATAAAACCGGATCGTCGATTTCGGGCAGATTGACAATAGCACGACGCGCTTCCTTGCCGCCAAAATTTAATATACCGCTCTTTAGCTGCTGCGGACCGGACGTAAGATACTGCGGATTGTCCTTAAATAAACCCGGTTCGGCCAGGTAGGCCGCCGCAACCACGTCCCAATTGTAGAAACCGTCGATATTGAATCTCCGCGTCATATTTTCAAACCAGTAAAAGCATTTGTCAAAGATATACCGGGCTATCGGCCTGCTGTTCCCTTCAAGCCTTTGCCGGAATTCATTCACCGTAAAATAGGCTTTGAGGCAGTTGTTTCCCGTAATGCTCGAAGCCTTCCCGCTGCGAAGCACGCAGTCCGCCGCGGCGGGATCGCAGGAAAAATTCAGTTCGTCCAATATCCGGCCGTTTATAGTCAATTCCTCCGTAATGCCGCCCATCAGGACAATTTCGGCCGTATAATCAAAAAAGTCCCGATCCAGCTGACAGGCTGAATATAAATTTGTCAGCGAGCCGGTGGCCAGTATGGAGATATCGCCCTTGTGCGCTTTGGCTGTTTGCACCAGATATTCCGCGGCCTCGCTTTGCAGGTGTCCTTTTCCGGGGCAGCCCCTGAGCAGGGGAATGTCTGTCCGCCCCAATTCGCGAAGCATTAAGTCTGTATTTTTATATACGGTGTCAATGTCGCTGTTGCCATACGTCGTCGTGATGCCGCACAATTCAATGCGCTCTTTTCCCAGGAGATAAATGAGCGCCAGGCCGTCGTCGACGTCACAATCAAATACGCCCATGGTGTTGTCGCAGTCATAGATAACTTTTTTTGCCATTCGTCGTTCCTTTACAATGGTTACTTTTTATAAAAAATCCCCTTGCGGTAATCTATATCGATTGCCACAGCGTCTCCGGCCGTAATACCAATATCCCCGTTCGAAACGAAACGCAGCGCCGTCCGATCACAGGAAACCCGGAGTTGTGACCGTCCACCGAGATAACCGACGGATGTGACGTTCCATGGCCCCGGCTCTTTCCTGAGCCGGATCAGATGCGGTTTTATCATCAATAAATAGTCGCCGTCCTCCAGCGGTACCTCAAGCCTTTCAGGAAGCAGCGGTGCAGGACCTGTGAAACAGCCGTTTTTCACGGTGCCTTCAATATAATTCATGTCGCCGAAGTAGTCCGCGACCTCCGGGCTTGACGGAAATTCGTAAATATTCTTCGGCGTATCGAACTGCACGATTTGGCCGTTCAGCATCACTGCGACCCTGTCGGACAGCATTAAAGCCTCCTCCTGATCGTGGGTGACCAGGACCGTCGTTAAATTCAATTCACGGTGCAGCGCCAGCACGAGCTCTCTCATTTTCTGGCGCAAATGATTGTCCAGACTGGAAAAAGGCTCGTCCAGCAGCAGCAGCTCCGGCTTCCCGGCCAGCGCCCTGGCCAAAGCGACCCTTTGCTGCTGGCCGCCGGAAAGCTCGTGAATCTTCCGTTTCTCGTAACCGGAAAGACCGACCTTGTCCAACATTCGCGTTACAGTTGCACAGCGTTCTTCCTTCTGGATTCCTTTCATTTTCAGTCCGAACTCTATGTTTTCGGCGACGTTCAGATGCGGAAAGAGGCGCAAATCCTGAAAGACAATGACGGCCCCGCGTTTTTCCGGCGGCACATTGTTTACCCTGATGGCGTTGATATGGATTTCCCCTTGCTCCGGCGCGATCAGCCCTGCCGTGGTCTTCAGCAGCGTGCTTTTCCCGCAGCCGGACGGGCCAAGCAGGGATACAAGCTCTCCTTTTTTAACCTCAAAATCAATGCCTTTTAAAATACTGCAGCCGCCCAAGGCGACATGCAGCTTGCTTATTGAAAAATAGTCCATTCTGCCCTCAATTCAACTGAAGAAAAATACATCTTCGATATTGTAGTATTTCTTTATCCGGCGCTCAAGCACGATAAACACCAGCAGCGTTGATAGAACAAACAAGAGGCTGTAGGCCGCCGCAATGGTCCTGTCTCCGCTTTGGATATACGGGAACATAAACATTGCATAGGTTGTGACAGTCCCCCCGCCGATCAACAGGGTCACGAAATATTGGCTGAAAGAGACGATAAACGCCATGCAAAAAGCGGAAATGATGCCGGGCATGGCCAGCGGGAAGGTAATACTGATAAGGGTTTTCTTCGGCGACGCCCCCAATACCCGCGCCTGCGCCTCCAGCCTGTCTCCTGTGGCCGCCGTCACCTCGGACATTATCCTGACCGTATACGGCAGGCACAAAATGATATGAATGAGGATGACCCCGACGACGGTGTCGCTTAAGCCAACTCTTATAAAAAGCATATGTACGCCCATGGCAAACGCTGTGGCCGGAACGATCACCGGCAGGAGGACGATAAATTTCAGGAAGTCCTTTCCCCAAAAAGCTGTCAGGACGATCGCTCTGGCGGCAGGGACGCTGACCGCAATGGCGATAAGGGCCACGGCCGTGGACAGCAGGATACTCGAAAGCAATACCTGAACGGCCCCGGAATATCCGCCGAACAATTCGCCCAGAGCCCTGGCGGAAAACGTTTCCGGCAGTAGATGCGGCCAGGACCACCTGCCGGTAAAGCTCCAGACAAATAAAATCAACAGCGGAAACAGGACTAAAAAATAACTCAAACAGATCAAGGCCCGGGATAATCGATGCCTTTTTTTTCCTGTTTTTGTCGGAACGAACGCAGATTTATCAGCTTTAAGCCGGTTCATTCTTGCCCCCCGTCCTTTTAAGCCTGCTCTCCAGCCTGTAATAGAAATAAGATATAAAAACTGTAAAAACGATCATGATGCTGTTCAGTACCATCGCGTACGGCCGGTGCGCCAGATCGGGATATATATATTCCACATAAGCCTGGACCGGCAGAGCTTTCGGCTGGGTGGCGCCTAACAAAAACGGCAACTCATATGCCCCAAAGGAATAGGCAAAAATTATAATAAATGAAGTCGCTATAGAAGGCAGGCAGAGGGGGAGGGTGACATTTATGAAAACCTTCCATTTGGACGCGCCCAGATTTTGCGCCGCCTCGCCAAGGGACCCGTTGATATTGGCCATAACAGTGACGACGACCAATATGACGAAAGGAATCTCTTTCCACAAATAAGCCAGGATAATACCGAAGGAATTTTTGTCGAACATAATGGATAAAAATTCTTCCTGGTTCTGAATTAAACCTATTTGAAACGCGATTCTCGCCAGCAAACCGCTTTGGGAAAACAGATTCAGCATCAGCAGCGCGCAGACAGTATGCGGGACAATCACCGGGAGCTTGACGATCTGAAAAAATTTACTCCTGGCCAAGCCGCCGACTGTCGCCGCCGTGCTGACAAGGACCCCGGCCGCAACGGCAAAAACCGAGGCGGTCAGGGAGATATACAGGCTGAGCAGCAGGGAAGCGGTAAGACCGCTGTCCTGAAAAACCTCCTGATAATAAGAAAATGTCAGTTTCGTCAGCCCGGCTGCCGGGAAAACCCCAAAGCTCTCCATCACGCCGTTTATAAGGCCGATAAAGAAGACGGCCATAAGAATGCTCAAGGGGAGAAGCATCAGGCATATTTTCAATTTGGAATAGCTCATTCTAAATCCTTTATTTGAGGGGAAACCCTGCCAACACGAAAAGAAACGGTCCGACGGGCTGGCAGGGTATCCCCTAAAGATATTTATTTGTTCGGTATTTCGGACTGCCAGATCTCCTCGATGATCGGCACGACACTGGCGGGCAATTCCGGCTGGCGCTTGCTTAACAGCGTCGATTGGGGAATAACGCCTTTACCCAGCGGGATTTTGTCAAATAGCTGTTTTTCACTGTCGCTGAGCTTGTTATTATCCAGGACAGGCAGCGCGCCCCAGTTCGACGGGTCATATTTGGAAGCCTGCAGCTCCGGCGTCAAAATGGCGTTAATAACGGCCATGGCCCCTTCCTTATTGGGCGCATTGGCGGGGATCGCAAGAAAGCTGGTGTTTCCGATCATGCCTTTGTCAAAGATAAAATCCCGGGCCGTATCCTTTACCGTACCTTTGTCGATCATCGCGGCCACGGTGTTGGGATCATAATTCATATCCATTACAACCTCGCCGTCGGCAAACATATTATCCAGCTGTCCGCTGGAAGCCGGATAGGTTTTGCCCTCTTTCCATAAGTAGGGCTTGAGCTCCTTTAAATAATCCATAGCCGGCTGGATGGCCGCTTTAATTTTTTCTTTATCCGTTCCGGCGGCATTGACTTTGTCATAACCCACGACATCATAGATGATCTGGCGGACAAATACGCTGCCGGTGAAATCAGGCGGCGCGGGATAAGTCACCTTGCCCTTATATTTTTTGGCATACTCCAAGAGCTCCTGGGCGTTTTTCGGCGTTTCCGGGGTAACGGAAGAATCATTGATAAATACGAACTGGGCCTTGGCATACGGCGCTTCCATACCATCGACGGTAACGCCGAAATCATATTTTATATCATCCGAATCCTGGTCTATGTATTTCTGAAAGTTGGGAAGCTCGGCCGTAAACGGGCCGTAAAACAGGCCGTTTTCCTTGGCTGTATAGAAGTTTTCGCCATTGACCCAGAGCATGTCGATCGAGCCCTTGTCCACGCCCGATTGCTTCTCGTCCATCAGCTTGGTGATTGCGGTTTGGGTGTCGTCCATCGGTATGCGTTTTAAAGTGATGCCATAATTGTCTTTAACGTTTTTAGCCAGTACCGTGTCGATCCACTTGTTGATTTTTTCGTCTCCGCCCCAGGAATAAAAATTGACGGTGGTGCCCTTTGCCGCGCTGACAACGGCGTCAAAGCCCTTCTGGTTCTGAGGCGGCGCCGCATTTCTGCCGCAGCCGGAAATAAATAACGTAAAGCCTAAGATCAGCGCAAGTAATAAAGCGGCAACTCTTTTTAGTTTCATCAAATTATGTGTGACTCCTTTTTCATTTAATACGGATACATGCCATTATGTGGGAGCATATCATATATATTGAAAAATTTCAATATGAAAGACAAAACCTGCAAATCGGGTTGGTTTCCAAGCAGCAGCAGTACGCCCTGTTTGACATACATCAGCATAAACTGTTCATGCCAGTGCGGCGGGAAAATTGATCCGTTTTCCTTAAAAAAATAATGCTCTATATGAACCGGGATTGATTTGTTCTTTCCCGAAGCGTGGCCATACATATTTTCATCAATTATCAAATCAGCTATCACATACACCTCAATTGTTCGTGTTCAAGAAACTAAAGTCAGACAATTTTAAAAGATTTTTATGGTACCGGCCCTTTTTTATATAAAAAACTGTACCGGGGTACAATTGAAAAATAATTGTAAAAATGTAACAATCAAACCAATCAATCAATGTGGATAAATAGAAGGGGAGCAAATAATGCTGGAATACAAAAAACATAACAATATTCTGGAGATTAACAATAAACAGATTAACCTGGATTCTGAAATAGACAATGTTATTTTATATGATAATCTTCTGATAGTACGTTTATATAATTCCATGGCGACAAGGGTAATACAGCAGCCATTCAATAATATTTACGCGTTTAACGAAAAAGCAGCGATTATTTGGAGAATAAATGATATTATAAAGCAGGATACATATTATGGTATAATGAGGCTTAATGAAAACAATAATTTAGTCGTTGTTGATCCTATAGGCATTAATTACACCATCGATATACGGAAAAGAGAGGTGCTTAATATGCGGGGCCAGATAGGAGATAAACTTATTTATGACATAGGTGGCGGCCAAAAAAGCGGGATATGATTAACTATACAATTCGAAATAGGACTATAGCAGATGCTGATAAAAAAGAAATTATTGATTATATTGATTATTATATAACAAAATAAGTAGCTAATACAGTGAAAGTGAAGAGTCATTGTTTCTAAACACAACTCTTCATTTTTACTGCTCAACGCTGGTTTCAGCAGTCAATTTCGGCAGGTCATCTTAAAAAAGGCGGGTGTATCTTCATTAGAAAATACACCCGCTGATTTTGAAAGGTAATCTCTTGTCTATTGCGGAATCAAAAGGCCTTCATCCGTCACAGAATAAACGACGTCTTTGTCTTTGCAGCGAATGGTAACGGTAAAATCGGCCGCATGGGGTTCTTCAGCATAATCGAATCCGGTTGTGTAATTATCGGCTTCAAACAGAAATTTAGAGGGCTGAATAGCATATGGCTTAAGAATGAAGCCTGTCGCGACCT
Organism: Sporobacter termitidis DSM 10068; assembly: GCF_900130065.1. Classification (GTDB taxonomy): domain Bacteria; phylum Bacillota; class Clostridia; order Oscillospirales; family Oscillospiraceae; genus Sporobacter; species Sporobacter termitidis. The sequence continues at coordinate 691,002 of NZ_FQXV01000001.1, read as the reverse complement.
TAGAGCCGCCCGCATTTTCACCATAGGTGAACTCGGCTTTTACATTCAGGGCTTTGCCGTTGGTAAGCTCAAGCGTGATCACCCCCGCCTGACTGAGGGGATTTGTATAGACTGCTATATCGCTTGAGCTTGCCGGCGTACCGATAGCGAAAATCCAGGCCAGAATTCCAAATACGATAATGATCGCAATACATCCGATTGAAATGCTCCTGATCGTTCTTGACTTTATTCTTTTAAGAAAGTTGATCTCCTTTACGTCAGCTTTAAACGGCGTCTGATCCATCGGGGCTTTCATCTGTTCATAGATTAATCGGCAATCGCTGCAGTCGCGCAGATGGTCGTTCACATCTTTTTCTGTTTCCGCGCTGATCAATCCGTCAACATAGCCTGGAAGAAGATCTTTTACAATATAACACTGCATTAATTATAACGCCTCCATAATTTTTTGCTTTGCGCGATAAAAGGTTGTTCGCGCCCAATTCTCACTTTTACCGAGGATTTCGCCGATTTCAGCAAATGAAAATTCTCCGGTTAAGCGCATATGAATAACCTCCCGCATGGGCTGGTTCAGCGCGTGAATGGCCTTATACAAGGCAGCTTTTTCGCTTTTAAGTATGAAATTCATCTCCAGCGTCTCCTGCGCGGGTATATCGTCAGTCAGCTCTGTCGTTTGTCGTTTGTTCATCCTATGAAGCTCCTGATACCATACATGCTTTGCTACTTGACATAACCAAACCGACATTTTGCATGTTCCGTTATAGTTTTTTATTGAGCCTATGGCACGATAGAACGTTTCTTGTGTGAGTTCTTCCGATACATTACTGTCATGTGTGAGACTAAGCAAGTATTTATATACGCTTTGTGCGTATTCTTTGTAAATTTGCTCGATGTCGTAACCACTCACTATTTCACCTCCTTGGCCTCCGCTTATATATCCGAAAAAATGGGCTTTCGTTACAACGGTTAAAAATTTTTAACGTCGGGATAAGTAAAAAATAGTCCAAAATCATAGACGTATCATCTTAAAATGCCGCTAAAAATCGAGGCAAAAAATGCCTCGATTTTTGCTTACTTTTTATTTCAAATTCGCTACATATATACATCGCTTAAGAAACTGAATAGCTATTTTTGTGAATCGAGTATAAATAGAGATGCGTCATGACCCATGAATATTTTTCTGCCCTGATAGAGCGTTTTGGATTGAATACTCTTGTATCCTATATTCAGCATAATATCAGCCAGCGCTTTTTGATCAAAGCCACTGTGAACCATATCTGAAACTACTTCGTCATTTTTATTGAAATCAGTAATTATTAAGTGTCCTCCCGGATTCAAAACATCATATAGCTTGAGTAAAACTGACTTAAAATCACGAATGTGAAGCAGAACCTGAGCCATAAAAATATAATCGGTATGCAAATCAGACAAGCTGTCTTTTTCGAAATCAAAGCACAGCGTATCTGCATTCGGTTTTTTCAGCTTTATTTGATGAATCATGTTTTGTGATGTATCCAGAAACAATATTGATTTAAAATCATTCAGCAGATTCAGGCCGACAAGACCGGTGCCGCACCCGAAATCAATGGCAGTCTTACTTTGCGCGTCAACTAAACATTCGCGAATGGCATCTGCTGATATCTTTGCGATTTGCCGCCTTTCGGGCGTGTCATATATATCGGCTATCATTTCAAACTTATCCGTATTTCCCATTATTACCACTCCATCATGTCAAGTGCCGTACGGCATATTTTTTCGTCAATATGCCGTACAGCTTCAGTAATGCGTCATTATATCGTTTTTGGTATTGAGTTTCAAGTTACTGGATAGGGTATTTTATCTCGGCGCCAGAAGATATTTTTTTATCGTGCTGCTTATCGTCATTGAAGCGCAATTTGTCGAATGTTGTTTACAGGCATATCGCTTTCGTATATAATGTGCCTGACAGTTCCCGAAAATAGCAAGAACCGTGCCTCCGGTACCCTGCGATTTTCGGGAATTGATATTATACGTACAACGGCGTGCGTAAGAAATCAGGAGGCTAAAAATGAATCTGCAACAGCCTAATGGCAACGACGCCACTAGGACAGCCAACCGCTCTAGGAGCATTGTACCGTCAAGCGGGCTATGCTCAAGGTGTCTGGACGGCTGCAAGGGAAACTGCGAGGTCTTCAAATCCGCCTTTAGGGGAAGAGAACTGATTTACCCGGGCCCGTTTGGAGACATTACGGCAGGCGGCGACAAAAACTACCCCGTTGACTATTCCCACCTCAACATCCATGGCTATGCGCTGGGCGCGAAGGGTCTTCCCGAAGGCGTCAGGGGCGATTCCGACACCGCGCTTTTCCCGAACGTTTCCACGGAATGTGAATACGGCTGGGACAAGAAGGTCAAAATGAGCGTTCCGATATTCACGGGAGCGCTCGGCTCCACCGAAATCGCCAGGAAAAACTGGGAGCATTTTGCCGTCGGCGCGGCAATTTCAGGTGTTACCATAGTCTGCGGGGAAAACGTGTGCGGCATCGACCCCGAGCTTGTTTTGAGCAAGGACGGCAAGGTTATGCAAGCGCCCGACATGGACAGGCGCATTGCCGCTTACCGTAAATATCATAGAGGTCTCGGAGAAATTCTGATCCAGATGAATGTTGAGGACACCAGACTCGGTGTTGCCGAATACATAATCGACAAGCACGGAATTGAAACAATAGAGCTCAAATGGGGACAGGGCGCTAAATGTATCGGCGGCGAAATCAAGGTTTCGAGCTTAGAGCGGGCGCTTGAGCTCCAAAAAAGAGGCTATATAATTACTCCCGACCCGTCAGACCCTATTAATCAGGCCGCATTTAAAGACGGAGCCATTAAGGAATTCGAAAGGCACAGCCGCCTTGGCTTTGTTGACGAAGAGGGCTTCATGAAGGAGGTCGCACGCCTCAGAGCCTTGGGCTTTAAGAGGGTGACCCTTAAAACAGGGGCATATGGGCTTCGCGAGCTTGCCATGGCCATAAAATGGTCTTCTAAGGCAAAAATTGACCTTCTTACCATAGACGGCGCTTCCGGAGGAACCGGAATGAGCCCGTGGCGAATGATGGAAGAATGGGGCATGCCTCCGATTTACCTGCACTCGGCCGCTTATGAATTTGCCGATATTTTGAATAATAGCGGCGAAAGAGTGCCTGACATGGCTTTTGCCGGAGGCTTCAGCTCGGAAGACGGTGTGTTCAAGGCTCTGGCGCTGGGCGCGCCGTACACGAAGGCTGTCTGCATGGGCAGGGCGCTTATGATACCCGGTATGGTCGGAAAGAACATAGAGCAGTGGATGAAGGACGGCGAGCTGCCCAAAACCGTCAGCGATTTCGGAAGCACAAAGGAAGAAATCTTTGTTTGCTATGAGAAGGTCAAAGACCTTGTGGGGGCAAGCGAAATCGATAAGATACCGCTCGGAGCCATCGGCATATACAGCTATTCGGACAAGATCAAGGTAGGCCTGCAGCAGTTTATGGCCGGCGCAAGATGCTTCAGCACTGCGGCTGTTAGCAGAAACGAGCTGATGTCTCTTACCGAGGAATGTGCCAAGGTTACAAAGATCCCTTATCTTATGGAGTCGTACCGGGCGGCGGCCATGGATATTTTAAAAGGCTGATTTTATCCGCATAATGCTATCGCAGGAAACCCCGCAGCTTTTAAAGCTGCGGGGTTTTGCAGTTTATTGATGTGGCGGCATGCTTCTCAAAACCTTCTCCATCGGTTTACCCTTTGCAAGTTCGTCCACCAGCTTGTCTAACCAGCGTACCTTCTGCATCAGCGGGTCTTCGATTTCCTCGACGCGGACTCCGCAGATGACTCCGGTGATTTTGGGCGCGTTCGGATTGATTTGAGGGGCTTCGGCAAAGAAGGTCTCAAAGTCCGCTTCTCTATTAATTTGAGACTGCAATCCCTGTTCATCGTAGCCTGTCAGCCATTGGATGACGGCATCGACTTCCGCTTTCACGCGCCCCTTACGCAGGGCCTTTTGAATATACAGGGGGTAGACGTCGGAGATTTTCATTTTGTATACACGTTCGTTATTCACTCTTTATCCCTCCGCTTGCTTTTGGCGCTTCCGTAGCGGCGACAGTCCAGTGCACGCCGAATCATATTTTCCCACAATATCTATTTGATACGCACCCATCGGTGATTTACCAATAGAAACACGACAAGCAATATTACTAAAGCTGTTAATACCGCAGCGAGTACATTTTCCTGATCCAGCCTCCATATATGGACATTTTAAAGCTCTTAAAAGCAATTTGCAATTCTAACATAATCAGCACAGCTGTAAGAATACCGCCTGCAAAAAGTGACAGGCGGTAAAGAGCATATTATGGTTACATACATTAACTTTTCCAGCCGCACCATCGTCTCCACGTGCCTTGAACGGTCAAAAAAGATGCCGCTTGAAGCTGTTACCCCCTTGGAGGACCAGTATCTTCATGAAATGAGTACCCTTTAGCTTCATTTTCGCAATAAAACCTTCAAATGCACTTTTGGTTGAAAGCTTTATTCATCACAATTTTCTTTAATTATAGGGTTCATGAAACGCCTTGTCAAATCGCATTGCATTCAGCATAATTAAGTGGAAAGAGTGGTTTATGAGTAGTCGGTGTGCGCAAATAAGAGCTATGTCGAATACCCACGGAGGCCAACGTATAATAGATTGAAATGCGCCCATAGATGCAATATAATAAAACATCCAAATTCAAAGATGATCACGGCGCTTCAATAGCGATACGGTATCCGCGGTATCTGCGCTGTGCTATTGGAGGTACAGCTTGCTGAAAAGAACTGTTACAGTTATACTGATCATCCTGTTATTTCTTGCGCTTTTATTGCTGTCCCTTCCCAATCGTGCGGCGTTGCATAACAACGGGTTGCAGGCTGTAAACGGCAGATTGGAGCTTGCTCATTGGGATACGGAGCGCACGGAAATCCTCCGCTTGGACGGCACATGGGAGTTTTATTGGAATCAGCTTTTGTTTCCTGCGGATTTTGCGGGGGAAACCCCGAACAAGCCGGCGCTTACCGGATATATAGAGGTACCTTCTTTATGGAACGAAAGGGCTGTAGGCGGCGAAAGGCTGCCGGCTTTTGGCTGTGCTACCTATCGCCTGATATTGGAACATCCACCGCGCCATGGTGTATTCGGGCTGAAAAAGAATAATGCGCGTTTTTCAAGCAGGGTCTATGTAAATGGCGAGGAATTGCTTTCCGACGGTGTGCCGGGGGGACGGGTCGAGGATTATGAATCAGGTAACACCCCGCAGGTTGGTTTTTTCAGCAGTAACGGAGGTAAGCTGGAAATCCTCGTGCAGGTCGCAAACTATGACTATCCGAATTCCGGAATACCGGTTTCTCTGGAGCTTGGCAGCGAAAACGCCATGCTGCGACAGTCGCAGAGAAATTCTTTGTTTTCAATTGCGATTCTGGCGATTCTGTTGACGACTGCTTTTTTATATTTCAATTTCTTTGTTGTTGCGAAGCTCAACGGTTTGAATGAGTACCTGATGCTCCTTTTTTCCGTTTTTTGCCTTCTTTTCTCCTTGATAAATGCCTTGGCCGATCAGCGTCCTTTACTGCAGCTGTTTCCTGATATTCCCTTTGCGCTGGCCTTTAAAGCAAAGGATTTTCTTTTGCTGGCCAATTTTATCGTGATACTTTGGCTTTTTCATATGTTTAAAAAGGGACTTTTGCCCTTAAAACCCATCCGTATCATCTCGGCTGTATATGGCGTTTCTCTGATTGCCATTGTGCTTCTCCCCATCCGTATATGCAAATTTATTCCTTCTTAATGGTCTGCAATACCGTTATTTTACTGCTGCTGCTGATCCAGTCTATTCGATTGTACATACGTGATGCCGAAGGATTTTTGATTTTTATCGCGATACTGGCAATTAATCTGTATTCCGTGGATGCCATCCTGTTTTCGCTCGGGTTTAAGACGGACTCCAGTTTTTTGCAGGTGTATATCATGATCTTTGCCGCTGTGATGGTATTCCTGTTGTCCGTGCAGTACTTTACCGCAATCAGACATTTGCAGTCCTCTATCAAACAAACTCAAGACGCGGAAATTGCTTTTTTGCGCGCGCAGATCAACCCCCATTTCCTGTATAACGCACTCAACTCTGTCGCCGCGCTCTGCGCAACGGTACCGGAAAAGGCAGAGGAGGTGGTCCTGGAACTGTCCAAGTATTTGCGCCGAAGCTTTGATTTCAAAAGAATGGATGCCATGTCCACACTGGCACAGGAGCTTGAACTGCTGGAAGCGTATCTGTACATTGAGAAGACCCGCTTCGGCGACCGCTTGGAAGTGGTATATGACATTGACGAAACGTTGAATTTTCCGGTTCCCCCGCTCGTGCTGCAGCCTCTGGTCGAAAATGCGGTGAAGCATGGCCTGATGGGCAGCATCGTTGGGGGGACAGTGAAGATATCCATACGACCCGAGGGAGACGAGGCTGTTTTCACAATTGAGGATAACGGCATCGGTATGGAAACCGGGAAGCCGGGTCAACTGCTGGAAGAAAGCGCTCAAACAGGCGGAATCGGCGTGCGTAATATCGATCGGCGGCTGAAAATGTTATATAGTAGAGGACTGTCGATCAGAAGTGAAAAGGGCCGCGGGACGCAGGTGCGCTTTGCGCTTCCCCTTCGGCAAGAAGAGCACCGGAAAAAAAGGATCTTGCCGTGGAGGTGATAGGGTTATGAAAGCGATCGTTGTGGATGATGAAGAGCTGGCCCGCAGCCGCCTTTCCAGTTTGTTGGATAAGCTGGACGACATAGAGCTTTGCGGTTGCTTCGGAACAGCAGGGGAAGCATTGCGATATCTCGAGGCAAACGATACCGATGTCGTTTATCTTGACATCAGCATGCCGGAAATGGATGGGATGGCGTTTGCCAATGTGCTGCTGGAGAAGGGCAACCCTGCAAGGGTGGTTTTTGTCACCGGATACGACGCGTACGCAGTGCAGGCATTTGAACTGGCGGCGGCAGATTATCTGCTCAAACCTGTCAGCCGGGAACGCCTTGAAAAAACGGTGCAACGTCTGCGGCGGCTCGGTCCCAGCCGGCCATTCGGGCAAAAAATGAAGGTAGCCTGCTTCGGCGGTTTCAGCGCCGTTGTGGTCGGCGACGGTTCCAGCGTTGTGAATTGGCGCTCGCCGAAGACCGAAGAGCTGTTTGCTTTTTTAATCTTAAACAAAAAAGTCAGCCGGGATGACGTCGTGAATGCGCTGTGGGATGGTCTGGCACCGGAAAAGGCTTTGAAAAACATCAATTCCACGATCTATTACATTCGAAAGGCACTCAGCCCGTACGGCCTGGAGCAATGTGTCGTTACCACCCGGAAGGAAATCCGCATTAATCCCGAGCTGATCGCCTGCGACATGTATGAATTTGAGACACTGCTGGACGGCAGGGCGGATCATGGGAATCAGATTTCTATGCTTGAGCGGTTAGCAGAGCTCTACAGGGGCGAGCTGTTCTGCGGGAAGGCATACGAGTGGTCCTTTTCAAAAGCCCACAGCCTGGAGAGCCGCTATATCGGCGCTCTGCTGGAAGGGATGGAATGCTACACGGCGGAGCGGGGCTATGAAAAAGCAGAGCAAATATGCAAAAGGGCTCTTGAAATTGACCCGCTCAACGAGGAGGTCTGCGGCCGCTTGATTGAAATTTATTTGAAAACGGAAAGAGAAAATCAGGCGTTGCGGGCATATAACCAGCTTGAAAAGCTTTTGATGGAGGAGCTGGGAGAGAAGCCGCAATATAAAATAAGGAGGCTTTTAGGCAAGTAGCCCTTTTCATAAACAGGATACCCCGGCCGCAGGCCGGGGTATCCTGTTTATTTTTTGTTTAGTCGAAAAATGTAGAATATCATCAAACGCACCTTTACATGTCAAGGGAAGATATTGCTAAGGAGAAATGACCATGAAAATGAAAAGAACATGCCATAAGGGACTGTCCATCCTGCTCACTTTGTGCATGGTGCTGACCCTCCTGCCGGTCGTCGCGCCGCGCGCACAGGCGACCGGCACCGTGACGCGAACCACGAGCCTCGACTTATCCTCCGTCGTTAATATTGCTTATAATAATTCGGACGGCGGTACGGGCAGCGCGAACCCGTCTGCCCAAAACATCTCGGACACGGCGGAAGGCTGGTCGTGGGTCTACGGGACAAGAACGCTCCTTCTGGACGGCCTTAATCTTGACACAACTTCCTTTAAAGGCATCCAACTGCCGATCGGTTCCACCATCGTGCTAGCCGACGGCAGCAGCAATACCGTGACGACTCGAGGAGAAACTGCATCTGGCGCCTATGCAATCTACTGCATGGGTGCTGTGACGGTGCAGGGCAACACCGGCGAATTGAATGTGACAAGCCCCAATTCCAACTACGCAACCACCGCGTTTTTCGCGGACGGCGATTTGATGGTATCCGGCGGTATCCTTAACGTCCGAGCCAAAAATGCGGTGACGGCCAGCAGGGGCCTTTTCGCAGGCGGTTCTCTTAGCATCGCCGCAGGAAGTGTGCAGGTGTCTTCGGGAAACGCTGACAATTCATTTGCCATATCCTCCGGTACATCCATCTCGATTGCGGGCGGCAGCGTCAGTGCCACAGCAGGTGTGGCTTCAACCAGCACCGCGATCAAAGCTCCTTCTCTCACGTTTTCCGGCGGCACAACCATCGCAACAACCATGAGCTCAACAGGTACTGCTACTGCGGTGCAGTGGAACAACAGTATTGATGTTACCGATATGACAGTGCGGCAGAAGGACTCGAATTCGAGCTATACGCTGCCGGTGGCAGCATATGGGGTTGGCAGCTATTGCTATCGGTATAACAACGGTGCGGATTTAGCGACTGATCTCCGCATCGGGATGAATGTCGGCGCGGTTGTTTCGAATCAAACGGTGTCCGGCAAGGTCGGAACCGCGTTGTCCGGCGCGAACTCCGTCGCCATCACGCTGACCGGCCTCACCTTTGAGGGACTGGCCGTGGGGGAGGATGTGTCGAGCTGGTTCGGCGGCCTACCGGGCGGCCTTTCAGTCACGGTGAGCGCGGTTACAGAAACGACCGCCACGCTTGCCTTTTCCGGCACGCCCGCTGAGGCGTCTGCCGCCGTGATGGCCATTACCATCCCCGGCAATAAGCTGAGCGCCGAAGACGCGCTGCCGGTAACGTCCAACCCTACCGCGACGTTTGCGATTGTGCAGTCGGTGCAGCGAACCACCACGCTCGACCTGGCCACCAATGCCGTTATTAGCTTTAGCGGAGGCTCCGGCAACCCGACAACGCAGAACCTCGCATCCCCAACGGAGGGCTGGGCATGGGCATATGGTACAAGAACGCTCACGCTGAACGGGCTTGACCTTGAAACCAGCGCCGGTCACGCAATCCAGCTTCCCGCCGGCTCCACTATCGTGCTGGCCGACGGAAGCAGCAACACCGCAATCACGAACGCCAGCGAATCCACGCCCTACGGAATCTATAGTACGGGTGCGCTGACCGTAACCGGCGGCAATGGAAGCTCCATGAGCGACGGACTGTGCGCATGGGGAGATCTGACCATCTCGGGCGGAACCATCGTGGCCGTGGGCAGGGGATCGGGGATGTACAGCAGGGGGCTGTATGCCAGCGGTACTCTGCGCATTGAGAACGCAACGGTCACCGCGACGGGCGGAGACAATGTGCAGTATAGCTATGGTGCATTCGCCGCCGGAGATATCCGGCTTTCCGAAGCGCAGGTTACCCTGACGGGTGGTAGTGGCAGCGCGGGCAGCTATGGTATGATGGCCTCACCCGGCAGCATCATGTTTTCCGGCGGTACAACCATTGCCCGCGCCAGTGGCCCCAGTTCCTCCGTGTATGCCATGGTTCTGGGAGCCTCCGGCCACAGCATAGAAGCGCCTTTCATGGCGGTTTTGCAGCAGAGCGGAGAGAACTACACGGTGGCGACGCAGCTTTCGTGGGATGGTCGGTACTATGTGTGCCCCGGCAGCAACAATGCGATTGCAAGCGACCTGCGCATCGCCCCAGCGCCCCTCGGTTTCCCGGGCAGTGGTACGGAGGCGGACCCCTACCAGATATCCACCGCGGCGCAGCTGAAGGAGATGTCGGACCGGGTCAACTATCAGAATGATATCTTTGCCGACAGGCACTATGAGCTTACGGCCAATATTGACCTCAACGAGGACCTTTCAGGCGATCCGGAGCAGTGGAATCCGATCGGCGCCTACCTGCCCTTTACCGGCATCTTCGACGGGAACGGCCATACCATCAGGGGGCTTTATATCCACAGTGATCGCGACTATGTCGGCTTGTTTGGATTTATTCAAGAGGCAACGGTGAGGAATGTGGGCCTCGTCGGCGGGCAGATTGCTTCCGACAGCTCCTATTGTTTTGCGGGTGGCCTGGTTGGTTTTTGCATCCTTGGCACCATTGAGGACTGCTACAATACGGGCAGCGTCTCGGGCACGATTTCCGGCGGCATCGTGGGGCTCAACGCCGGCGGGCATATTCAGGACAGCTACAATACGGGCGCGATTGCCGCGTCGGGCAACGGCTGCGCGGCGGGCGGCATCGCGGGTCAGAATCAGAACGCGGATTTCACCATCGTCAACTGCTATAACACAGGCAGCGTGTCTGCCTTTGTTCCAGAGGATGGGGACGAGGGGTACGTCGGCGGTATCGCGGGTGTAAATGACAATTCTTCTATTAAAAACTGCTACAGCACGGGTGCGCTGTCGGGCACCGCTGTGGATGGAGCCCAAATCTATGTGGGCGGCATTGCCGGAAGCAGCGATCTGGACGAGGAGAGCACCATTGAAAATGCGTACTGGCTGGATACCTCCGCAGAGGCCGGGGTGGAAAACGGCGAAGAGGACGGCTGCATCTCCAAAACGCTGGCAGAGACGCAGGCGGCGGCTTTTGTCGATCTGCTCAACACGAACGCGGAAGCTTTGGAAGACACATACCCAACCCTCTCCCCCTGGAGAGCCGCTGCAAGCGGTGAGAACGGCGGTTATCCTGTCCTCGGCTCGGTGGTCCCGACCTTCACACTGACCATATCGGGCGGCGGAACCGGGGCGACGGCGAGTGGCAGCTATGCGTACGGCTCGGCCGTGCCGATCAGCGCGGGCACGAAAACCGGGTATACGTTTAGCGGCTGGACGTCCTCAGCCGGCGGCACCTTTGCCAATGCCAGCCTTGCGAGCACAACCTTTACCATGCCAGGCGCGAATGTTACCATCACGGCGAACTGGACGACTAATGCGCAAAACCCAAGCCCCGGCAACAGCACCGATGAAACTGTTGTTCTTGTCGACGGCAAAGAAGCGTCCGCCGGTACCGCCGAGACCAAAACTGGTGCTGACGGTAAAAGGGTCACAACCGTGACCGTGGACACCAAAAAGCTGGAAGCGATCCTCGACGCCAAAGGCACGGGCGCTGTTGTAACGCTGCCCATAACGAGCGGCGCGGACAGAGCGGTCGGCACGCTGACAGGGCAGATGGTCAAGAGCATGGAGAATAAAGACGCAACATTGGTGATTCAAACGGATTCCTCCAGTTATACGCTTCCGGCTTCGGAAATCAACATCGACAGCATATCCAAGCAGCTTGGCGCAAACGTATCTCTATCGGATATCACCGTATCGGTGAGCATCTCCACGCCCGCGGACACGATGGCAACAGTCGTGGAGAACGCGGGTAAGGACGGCGGCTTTACCATCGTGGCGCCGGCGGTGGACTTTACCATCACCTGCACCTACGGTGAAAAAACAGTCGCAGTGAGCCTCTTTAACGCCTACGTGGAAAGAATGATCGCCATTCCGGACGGCGTTGACCCGAACAAGATCACCACCGGCGTTGTCGTTGAGACGGACGGGACCGTGCGTCATGTACCGACACGGGTGACCGTGATCGGGGGCAGATATTACGCGGTCATCAACAGCCTGACGAACAGCACCTATTCCGTCGTGTGGAATCCCGTGGAGTTTAAGGACGTGGCAAATCACTGGGCGAAGGACGCCGTGAACAACATGGGGTCCAGGCTGGTCGTCACAGGGGTTGGCAACGGCAACTATAATCCTGACAGGGCCATAACGCGGGCGGAGTTTGCCGCTATCGTGGTCAGAGCCCTGGGCCTCGAGCCGGAAACGGGCTCCAGCGCCTTCAGCGATGTCGCCGCGTCGGAATGGTATGCCGGATACATCAAAACCGCGGCAGCGTATGGGATTATAACGGGCTACAACGAAAAAGCCTTTGGCCCCAACGACACGATCACCCGCGAGCAGGCCATGACAATGGTTGCGCGGGCCATGAAGATCACGGGACTTGATGCCAATCTGACGAGCGGAGACGCCGCTTATTTGATGGGCGCGTACGCGGATGCAGGGACCGTTTCGGATTATGCCGCGGCCGGCGTGGCCGCCTGCGTTAAGACGGAGGTCGTATTCGGCAGAGAGGGCAAAATGCTCGCGCCTCTCGATAGCGTGACCCGAGCTGAAACGGCTGTCATGATTGAACGGCTCTTGAGCCATTCGGACCTGATTTAATCCTAAGCCCGTTACGCCTCATCTTTCCGCCTGCTGCCCGCGGAAGCCGGAAAAACTGCTATATCAAAAGGTTTAGGTCTGCGAAAAAGTAAATATTTCTTCGGAGAAAACGGTGTGACATGCGGAAGCATGTCACACCGTTTTTCAGTGTACTGAAGAAAAAAAGCGCAAAAGCAAAATTGCTCTTACGCTCCAAGGCTTATTATTAATTTCAACCATTAAAGATTTAACGTTGCAACAGGGCTACAAATGCTTCGTACTATTTTATCAAAATACAGCGTACATTTACTTTGGAAATGTTCAACTTGTGTATGATAACTAAAAATGCTTTTTGAGCAATAATTTTACAAAAAAACAATATAGATTTTCCGAGCCTGCGCAGCCTAAGGGAAACTATGGACGCAGGTCTGAGATTAAATTCTCACGGGGTACCGCTGGAAACGGCGATGCCTTCCCTATCGAAAAGGAGAAAGGCCATACGTCTATAAGAGTGCATTAATATGCATTTTTTATAGGCTCGCTTATGGTTGCCGTCTTCTTTCAGGAGACGGTTTTTTTGTTTCTTTTTTTATACCATCTCCCTTGTTTTCAACGCGCGCCGCTGTTAAACGGTGTGCGCTGAAAAGATAGATATTCTCGTAGTCCTGATTAGCGCAATGATAAAATGCCTTAACCTTCATAACAAATGCCTTGATCCCTGACGCTTTCACAAAAAATTATTTATTAGGAGGCACACAATGAAATTCAGTAAATTCTCCAAGCGCGCTTTATCCTTGGCGCTGGTCGTCGTACTGGTTCTGAGCTTTACGATTTCTGCCCGTGCGGCAGCCCCCGGCACCAATTCAATAACCACGGTTAATTTAATGGCAGCCGCCAGCATGCGTTATTCCCTCGGCGAGCGGCAGACGAACGGCGCGTATCCGAGCGGCACCCTGCTCGATGCGTTTGAGGACCAGTATGACATCACGGTCAACGTGACCTATGACAGCTCCGGCAATCTGCTCAACGCGATGATAGCGGATACCACCCGAAGCGCTGATGTTTTCATCTCTGCGGACCTGGCGCGAATGAATTCCGCGGTCGCTGCAGACATCATTGATGGTGACACGGTATACAATTTGCTTAACAACGAATTGGTGCTCGTCGCCAATCAAAGCACCGGTCTTGCACCCAACAGCCTTCCATATTCAGGCGTCGCAGCTTGGTTGGCGGGCGCCAGCGGCAGGACAATTGCCATTGGAGACCCGACTGTCGTACCGGCAGGAAGCTACACAAGGCTGGTATTCGATGCCATCGACCCTACTGGCGCTACATGGAATAATATTTTAGCAAAAGCAACGCTATATAGCAATGTTACCAATGTGCTGAACGCTGTTGCCGGGAATGTGAACCCAATCGGCTCTGTCTATGCAACTGACGCCGCCACCAACGGCAGCCTTATCGTGTTAGCCCACGAAGATGTTGATATCATCTATCCCATTGGCATCACGACGGCTGCTATGGAAGATGAAGAGGTCAGAGGGTCAGCGGCCCAGGAACTTGTTGATTTCCTAAAAGCAGACATTGCTAAACCTACCGGCAGTGTTTTCAAAGCCTTTGGCTTTAGCGCTGCAGCGTAATAGTTGAGAACGCATTTGTTATCAGGCACTAGGGCATTCCTGCGCGAATCAAACGACAGCGTTTGCCTCACAATGATGAACAAACGCTGTCGTTATGGACAAAGGTATAAACAATATTGATTGTACTGTGCTTTCCGTCCCCGCTTCCTACAGCGCGTTTATATTGATTACGACACCGCACACAGGTTCCCATTCGATTCTTTTCAGAGCAACTGGGGCTGACGGTTGATTGGCCCTTCAAAACCACTATTCGACATCAATACCACCGTCTCCACGTGCGCGCATCTGGGAAACATATCGAACGCCGTGGCCTCCAGCGCCTTGTAGCCGTAGCCGTCGAAGAGCTTCAGGTCGCGGGCCAGGGTGGCGGGGTCGCAGGAGACGTAGACGACGCGAGCGGGGGAGAGGGCGGCGATGGTGGCGATGACCTCGGGGGCGAGGCCCTTGCGGGGTGGGTCGACGACGACCACGTCGGGGAGAGCACCGCGGTTTTTCAGGCTTTCGGCGGCGTCGCCCGCGTCGGCGCAGATGAACTCGACATTTTTGATGTTGTTGAGGGCGGCGTTTTCCCAGGCGTCCGAAATGGCGGCCTCCACGATCTCAGCGCCGATGGCGCGCCGCGCCCGGCCGGCGAGGATGAGCGTGATCGTCCCGGTGCCGCAGTAGAGGTCGAGCACCGTTTCGCTGCCGGTGAGCGCCGCGTAATCCAGCGCCTTGGCGTAGAGCTTTTCCGCCTGGGCGCTGTTGATCTGATAAAACGAGCGGGGCGACAGCTTGAATTTAAGCGCGCACAGCTCGTCGACGATGAAATCGTCGCCCCAGAGCGTCTTGAAGTCCCCAGCCAGGACGGTGTTTCCCCGCGTCCTGTTGACGTTCAGGACGATGCCGGCTGTCTCGGGGCAGGCTTTCCTGATCTCGTCGATGAGCGCGCCCGGATGCAGCAGGTCCGGCTCAAAGGAGACGATGGTGACCTGCGCTTTTTTCGTGGCAAACGCATAGCGGCAGAAGACGTGCCGCACAACGCCGCTGCGGAGCTCCTCGTTGTACGCCGTGACGAAAAACCTGTCCATCCAGCGCCGGACGGCCGCGGCCGCCCTGTCCGACACATCCGCCTGAATCCGGCAGGCCTCCGTGGGGACGATATCGTGGCTGCGCTCCCGGTAAAAGCCGGTGACGGCGCGGCCTTCGCTTTTGCCGACGGCGTAGATGGCCTTGTTGCGGTAATTTTCAATGGAGGACGCGCCGACGATGCCCGTAACGATGACGTCGAGCCCGCCGATGCGCCGGAGCGCGTCCTCCACGCGGCGGCGCTTCAGGTTCAGCTCCTCGGCGTAATCCATGTGCAGCAGGTCACAGCCGCCGCATTTGCCGAAATTGGAGCACGACGGTGCGATCCTGGACGGAGAGGCCGTGAGGAGCTTTTCAATTTTCGCATAGACGATATTCCTGCTGTCCTTTAAAACGCGCACCTCGGCCGTCTCGCCGAGCAGGGCGCCTTTGACGAAAAAAACGCGCCCGTCCACATGCGCCACGCCGTCGCCCTCGTGGGTATAGCCCTCAATGGTAACGGTGAATATCGAGTTTTTCTTTATTTCCGACAAAAAAGTTCACGCCAATCCCAAAAAAAGATTCTTGCGGTCACTTGCGGTCAGTCGACCGCTATGAAATCCGGGCCCAAGAATCTTTAAGTATTATAATACATAACAGTACCGGTATCCGCACCGGCGCCGGCCCGGACGGCTATTCCGATTTTGTGTCACCGTCGTCTTCGTCATCTTCACCATCGTCGCCGCCGCTGTCGTCAGCGCCGGAGGCCTCGTCCTCGGTATGCGCCTCGAGGGCGTCTGTCTCAGTCGTGTCGTCCGCCGCGTCCGCCGGCGGATTGCAGGGGAAGTTCGCTTCCTCCTCATATGCCTCGGCGTTGAACAGGCCGGCCTTCAGGGAGCGGATCAGCTCCAGAATGGTGATGACGATGACGACCCCGGCCAGCACCATCAGGACGACGGCGATAGCGACCGTCCACGGGGAGTCCGGTATTTCGGCCGGCGGTGTCTTCAGCAGCTGGACCAGGATATAAATAAGATAGGCGCATCCGCCCAAACGCGCGAAGACGCTCAGCTTCGCCCGCTGCGCTTTTTCCTGAGGGGTACGTTCATAATCTTTTTTAAACATATGTCCATCCTTTATCGGTCGGTAATGTGGATATTATCACAAACATTATCATATAAGACGCCCAAAAGCAAGACTTATCCCCGCCGGACGGCTTTCCGGCCGTCGTGCTCGAATTTTCTCGTCACCCAGGCGAAGAAGGTCATCACGGGCACGGCAAGGACGACGATGACGGCCGTGATCTCGACGGCAGTCAGCGACAGCGGCACCAGCGTGAAAAAGTTCGTAAACACCAGCCCGCCGACGGCGAACAGGACGAACATGGCGATCATCAGCGCGCGCCGGAGGTTGTTCAGCGGGCGGCTGATGCGGTAGAGCATCATAAAGCCGACGGCGCCGATGATGATCGTCGACATCGTACCCAGCTCTTTTCCGGGGATGTTGAAGTAGGAGCAGGCCAGAATCGCCGCGAGCATGCAGAGAAAGTCCGTCAGCCCCGCGGGCAGCGCCCGGAGCAATACATTTTTCAGGAAGCGGCCCCGGACGAGGCTCGTATTCGGCTCAAGGGCCAGGATGAAGGAGGGAATGCCGATGAGCGTGGCGTTGAAAAGGGAGAGCTGGGCCGGCGTGATCGGATAGGGCAGGGCGACGAGCAGCGCCGTCAGCGCCAGGGCGAAGGAAAAAATGTTCTTGACGAGGAACAGGGAGGCCGAGCGCTCGATGTTGTTGATGACGCGGCGCCCCTCGGACACGACGGACGGCATGGCGGCGAAATTTGAGTTCATCAGCACCAGCTGGGAAACCTGACAGGCCACGTCACTGCCGGACGCCATGGCGATGCTGCAGTCGGCGTCCTTGAGGGCCAGCACGTCGTTGACGCCGTCGCCCGTCATGGCGACCGTGTGGCCGGCCTCTTTAAAGGCGCGGATCAGCTTCCGCTTCTGGTCGGGTGTGACGCGCCCGAAAACGGTGTACTCCTTGATGGCGCTCTTGAGCTTGCGCTCCGTGGTGAGGGTGGAGGCGTCAATGTACTTGTCGGCGTTCTCGATGCCGGCCTCCAGAGCCACGCGGGAGACGGTGAGCGGGTTGTCGCCGGAGATGACCTTGATGGCCACGCCCTGCTCCTTGAAGAAGCGGAAGGTCTCCGGCGCCTCGGGCCTGATGCTGTTCGTCAGCACGATGAGCGCCAGCGCCGTGACGGCGGCCTGCGGCGTCTTGTCCTCCAGGGACCCGGCGTAACGCGCCAGCAGCAGGACACGGCAGCCCTGTGAGGAGTATTTCTCGATTTCGCCTTTATATTTATCGTAGCCGGATAGCAGGATCTTTTCCGGCGCGCCGAGAAGAAACGTCCCGTCGTGCGAAAAGGTGACGCCGCCGTATTTCGTGGCGGAGGAGAAGGAGAGCAGCTGCAGCGCATGGCGTCGGGGCGTCCCGGTAAAGTAATTTTTCAGCGCGGCCATCGTCTCGTTGTCCGTGCCCATGGCCGCCGTATAGTCGGCCATCAGCGCCGCGACATCGTCGGGGCCGAACGTGTCGGGACTGAGCGGCACGGCCTCCCGCACCGTCATCTTGTTCTCCGTGATCGTGCCGGTCTTGTCCACGCACAGCACGTCCACCCGGGCCAGCGTCTCGATGCAGTCCAGGTCGTGCACCAGCGTCTTTTTCTGAGCCAGGCGCATCACGCTGACGGTGAGCGCCACGGAGACGAGCAGGTACAGCCCTTCGGGGATCATGCCGATGAGCGCCGCGACGGTGGTGACGACGCTGTCCGCAACGGTGTTCTGGAGCGACAGCGTCTGCTGGAGGTATAAAGCGATTCCGAATGGGATGATGATAAAGCCGATGATCTGCACGAGCCGTGTCAGGTGGCGCATCATCTCCGAGCGGCGCTTCCTGGTGTGCTTCTTGGCCTCCACCGTCAGCTTCGATACAAACGAGTCGCAGCCGACCTTGTCCAGCCGCGCCCGGCACTCGCCGGAGACGATAAAGCTCCCGGATAAAAGCGTGCCGCCCGGTGTCTTGATGATCTCGTCGGCCTCACCCGTCACCAGCGCCTCGTTGACGCGGCACTCGCCCGTCAAAATGATGGCGTCGGCGTAAATCTGCTGTCCGGCGGTGAAAACGGCGATATCGTCCAGCACGGCGTCCTCCGCCGGTATGGTGAGAATTTGACCGTCCCGGATCACCGCGGCGTGTGGCTCGGCGATGAAACGGAGCTTCGAGAGCGTCCGCTTGGCGCGCAGCTCCTGGACGATGCCGATGGCGATGTTGGCCAGAATGATGCCCATAAAGGTGAGGTTCCGATATGAGTGGACCGAAATGACAAGTCCGGCCAGGACGAAAAATATAAGGTTAAAATAGGTAAAGATATTGTCCCTGAATATCTGAGCAACGGTTTTTTCGGGCGAGGCCGGGCTTATATTGCCGTAGCCGTTGTCCAGCCGTTCCCTGGCTTCGTGGGCCGTCAGCCCCAGCTCCGCGCGGGCTTCGATCCGCGGCAGCACTTTATTGAGTGTTATTTCTGTCTTTCTGCCAGTCGGCACGCTGTTCCCCCGCTTTATGCTTTCTTGGAATTCATTATACCATATTGTGCACACTATCTGTACATTTTTTTCGCGCGGCGCGGCGATGCCGCAGGCTGTCGCCGTCTCTTGCTTTTTCGCTCTGCTTGTGGCAGAATAGGCCATGCTGTGATTAAGAAATTTACGGGCAGAAAATGGAGTAATAATGAAGAAAACAAAACACGAATTATTTCATATGCTGACCGGTTTTGCCAAAGGCTCCAAGCGGTATTTTGCCGTCGCCGTGTTGGCCACGGCGCTGTCCATCCTGTTTTCGTTTCTGATGCCGCAGGTCGTCGGCTTCACCGTCGACTCGGTCATCGGCACGAAGAGCGCCGCGCTGCCGGGCTTTCTGATGGCCCTGTTTGAAAGGGCGGGCGGCCGGGATTACTTGCGCGCCAATTTCATCGTCTGCGCGCTGGGCGTCGTCTTATGCGCCTGCCTCTCCGGTATCTTTAATTATTTTTCCCGCATGGGGACGGCCCGGGGGACGGAGGGCTTCGTCAAAAGGCTCCGGGACACGCTGTTTACCCACACGCAGTACCTGCCTTTTTCCTGGCACACGGAAAACCAGACCGGCGACATCATCCAGCGCTGCACCTACGACGTGGACACGGCCCAGCGCTTTATCTCCCAGCAGCTCATCGAGGTCGTGCGCACGCTGCTTCTGGTGGCGCTGGCCCTGGGGATCATGTTCTCCATGAACGTGCTGCTGGCCGTCATCGCGCTGTGCTTCATCCCGCTGATCCTTGGCTACTCGGGGTTTTTCTTTTCCAGGATCGCCGACAAGTTCGAGGAGGCCGACGAGGCCGAGGGCGAGCTCATGATCCACGTCCAGGAGAACCTGACAGGCGTGCGCGTCGTCCGGGCCTTCGGGAGGGAGCGCTATGAAACGGACCGGTTTGACGAAAAGAACGAGGCGTACGTGGGGAAATGGCTGACCCTGGGCAAAATCCTCGGCTACTTCTGGGGGATCGGCGATATCGTGTCCTCCGGCGAGCTGCTGGTCATGGTGACGGTGGGCGCCGCGCTGGCGGCCCACGGGACGATCACGCTGGGCGAGTACCTCGTTTTTATCAGCTATACCGTGACGATGGCCTGGCCGGTGCGCCAGCTGGGGCACATCATCTCCGAAATGAGCAAAACAGGCGTGTCGCTCCGGCGTATCAAGGAGATTCTGGACGCGCCCGTGGAGGAAGAGGAGCCGGGGGCGCTTGAGCCGCCGCTTGACCGGGACATCGTCTTCGACCACGTGAGCTTTGCCTACGGCGCCCAGTCCGTTCTGACCGATCTGAATTTCACCGTCAAAAAAGGCACCACGTTCGGTATCCTCGGCACGACGGGGTCCGGCAAATCCACCGTCACATATCTTTTAAACCGGCTCTACGACCTCCCCGAGGGCGGCGGCAGCATCAAAATCGGGGACGTGGACGTCCGGAAGATCGACAGGCACCACCTCCGGCGCCATATCGGCCTCGTGCTCCAGGAGCCGTTTCTCTTCTCCAAGACGATTTTTGAGAATATCGACATCGCCGCCCGCCGGCGGGATTTGAGCCGCGCGCGGGGCGCCGCCGCCATCGCCGCCGTGGACGACAGTATCCTCTCCTTTTCAAACGGCTACGACACCGTCGTCGGGGAGCGCGGCGTCACGCTGTCCGGCGGGCAGAAGCAGCGCATCGCCATCGCACGCACGCTGATGCTGGACGCGCCGATCATGGTTTTCGACGACTCCATGTCCAGCCTCGATATGGAGACGGACGCCAAAATCCGGGCCTCACTCCGTGCAAACACCGGGGACGCCACCGTCCTCCTGATCTCCCACCGCATCTCCACGCTGATGCAGGCAGATAAAATCATGGTCCTGGAAAACGGCCGCATCGCCGAGCTTGGCTCCCACGCCGAGCTGCTGGAGAAGAACGGCGTCTACAAGCGGGTGTATGACCTGCAGAGCGGCACGTAATTGATTTTCGCGGCCCCGTCTGGGTTCCGCAGGGCGTTCCATATTTTAATTTAGGCAATAAGCGGGCGCCCCTCGGGCATCCGTTCACAAGGATGTGAATATATGCAGGAAACACTGGAAAAAGGGCAGGCCGTCAAGTTCAGCATGAAAATCTGGGGGCGTCTTTTTCCTTATCTGAAAAATGTCCGGAAGCACATCGTCGCCGTCCTGATCTTTATGCTCCTCTCGGCGCTGACAGAGGCCTCCTATCCGCTGTTCACGAGTCGCGCCGTCAACAGCTTCATCACCCCGGCAACCACGAATGGGCTCCTGCCGTTCGCGCTCGTTTTTCTGGCGTTTATCGTCCTGGAGGGCGTCACGGTCATATTGTTCTCGCGCCGGTCGATCACGATCGAGATGTTCATGGGCCGGATGCTCAAGCGCGACTGCTTCGTCCACCTGCAGCAGCTGCCGCTGTCGTTTTACAACACCACCTCCGTGGGCTTTCTCCTGGCGCGGGTCATGTCCGATACCGACAGGATCAGCGGCATGGTCGCCTGGGGGTTTGCCCAGGTGGCGTGGAACATCTGCTATATCGCCGGGGCGCTTATTTTCATGTTCACTCAGAGCTGGCGCCTGGCGCTGCTGCTCCTGGCCGTCATCCCGCTGGTCCTTTTGGTCAACTGGTTTTTCCAAAGGCGCATCCTCGCCGTGAACAGGCGCGTCCGCGCCATCAACGCGCGCATTACCGGCGCCTATAACGAGGGCATCACCGGCGCCAAAGCCTCCAAGACGCTGGTGATCGAGGACCTGAACGTCCGGGAGTTCTCCGCCGTCACGGCGGATATGTACCGTGAGTCCGTCCGGGGCGCGATGCTCACGGCGATCATGCTGCCGCTCGTTTTATTCTGCGGGTCCATCGCCGTGGGCGCCGTGCTTTATAGGGGCGGCATCCTGGTCATGGATCAGCTTATGGACTTCGGCATCCTGTCCGCTTTCATCTCCTACGCCGTCGGGATCGTCGAGCCCGTGGTGCAGACGGCCGCCATATTCACGGATATGGTCTCCGCCCAGGTGGGCATCGAGCGCGTCACCGCGCTCATGGACGCGCCCCTCACGATTACCGATACGCCCGGGGTCGCCGAAAAATACGGGGACGTCTTTAATCCCAAGCGGGAAAACTGGGAGAAGCTCTCCGGCGATATCACCTTTGAAAACGTCTGGTTCAAATATCCCGACGGAAACGAATTTATTCTGGAGGACTTCAGCCTGCACATCCCGGCCGGGACGACGGTGGCCATCGTCGGGGAGACGGGCGCCGGCAAGTCGACGCTCGTCAATCTCGCCTGCCGCTTTTTCGAGCCCACGAAAGGGCGTGTGCTCATCGACGGCAGGGATTACAGGGAGCGCAGCCAGCTTTGGCTCCACTCCGCCCTCGGCTATGTCCTGCAGGACCCGCACCTGTTTTCCGGCACCGTCATGGAGAACATCCGTTACGGCCGCCTGGAGGCGACGGACGCGGAGGTCGTCGCCGCGGCGCGGCTTGTGTCCGCCGACGTGGTGGCCGCCAAGCTCCCGGACGGGTACGCGACCCAAGTGGGCGAGGGCGGCGACAGGTTGTCGACGGGGGAGAAGCAGCTTGTCTCCTTCGCCCGCGCCGTTCTCGCCGACCCGCCGATTTTTGTCCTGGACGAGGCCACCTCCAGCATCGATACTGAGACGGAGCTGCTCATCCAAAACGCCATATCCCACATCCTGAACGGGCGCACCTCGTTCATCATCGCCCACAGGCTCTCCACCATCCGCCGCGCCGATATCATCCTCGTCGTCGACGACGGTAAAATCGTCGAGCGCGGTACCCATGAGGAGCTTATGGCCAAGGGCGGGCGCTACGCGGCGCTCTGCCGGGCGATGGCCCTCGAGCAGAACGAGGATGTTGTATAAATGGCACAAAAAATACGGATGATTTTGTCTGAAATATAAGCACTTGCATAACGGTAGCATACAACGTATAATTTACACAGGAAAAGCCGGCCGCCGGGCCAGAACTTTTACTGGGGGAAAACCAATGCTGACCGAGAAGCAAAACTATCTGAGGATGCTCAGCGGCGAACAGCCGGAGTATGTGCCTCAGTACACCTTCGGGCAGATGCCCGGGGAAAAGAAGCTTGTTGCAACGCAAATGTTTGAGCCGCCCGTCATTTCCCAGCACCGCAAAAACAATGGCGGCAAGGATATCTGGGGCGTCAATTACGTGGCGACGTACGAAACGGGCAATGCCATCCTCCCGGAGCCGAACAATTTCATCCTCGCCGACATCACCAAATGGCGCGACGTTATCAGGGCGCCGTCCCTTGACGGCGTCGACTGGGAGAAGATGGTGAAGGACGATATGGAGAAAACCGGCATCGACCGCAGCCAGACGGCCCTGGCGCTGAATCTCCACATGGGCTATTTTCAGACGCTGATGTCCTTCATGGGCTTCTCCGAGGGCCTTATGGCGATGTTCGAGGAGCCGGACGAGGTGAAGGCGCTCCTTACATATATCTGCGATTTCTATATGGACGTGGCCGACCGCTGCATCGACCTGTATAGGCCCGACGTGCTGACGTTTATGGACGATACCGCCGCCTGGGGAGGTCCCTTCATTTCGGCTGAAATGTACGAGGAATTTCTCGTGCCCTGCCATGACCGGTGGGCCAAACGGGGCCGTGACCGGGGCCTGAAGATGACCATGCACAACTGCGGCAAATGCGAGGGCATCCTGGACCTGCTGGTGGGCATGGGCATCCATATGTGGGAGCCCGCCCAGACCTGCAACGACCTGAAGGCTGTCAAGGCAAAATACGGCAACAAGCTCGCCATTGCCGGCGGCTGGGACGCCAAGGAGCATCTCCTGGACCCCGATGTGACGGCGGAGGCGCTTTACGCCTCTGTGGACGAAACCTTTGATATGCTTGCCCCGGGCGGCGGGTTTGCCTGGTGCGGCGGTTTCCTGGGCCCTGTCGGCAACGCGGCTGTCGACAGGAAAAACGACATTCTCAACAGGTACGTGACGGAGAAGTGCCGCGGCTATTATAAGAGCTGAAAAGCGGCAAGATCATTGACATTTCCGGGGGAATATTATGAAAATTCTGATTTTAGGCGGATTTTTAGGCTCGGGCAAGACGACGGCGCTGCTGCGCCTGGCCCGGTACATGGTCGAAACGACGGTCTCCGACAGGGAAAACAAGGTGATCATCCTGGAAAACGAGGTCGGGGAAGTCGGCATCGACGACGCGTATCTCAGGAGCGGCGGCCTGACGGTGAACAATCTCTTCTCCGGCTGCGCGTGCTGCACCGTCTCCGGCGAGCTCGTCTCTGCGGCCGTCCGGATTCAAAAGGAGTTCGACCCCGACTGGCTGATCGTCGAGACGACGGGGATCGCCTACCCGAGGAACATGCGGGAGAACCTGCAAAGCGCCATCGGGCTGTCCTCCAGGATCGTCATCCTTGTGGACGCCGCCCGCTGGAACAGGCTCCTGGCGCCGATGAACAACCTGCTCCGGGGCCAGATCGAGGGCTCGGACGCCGTTCTCATCAACAAGACGGACCTGGTGGACGCGGCGGCCGTGGAAAAAGTAGAGAGCGACGTTCTTGGCTTCGAGCCGCGCGCCGTCGTCCTGAAAATTTCAGCCCTGGCGGACGTTCCCGCGGAGGTCTGGCAAAAAGTCGTAGGGGAGGGGCACGCGCAATGAGCGAGCATGAACACGAGCATCACACACACGTCCACGGCAAGGACTGCGCCTGCGGCCATCACGAGCATCATGATCATGACCACCATGACCATGACCATCACGGCCACGCCCACGATGAAAACGGCAACTGCATCCTGGAGGACGTCCCCGGCGCCGTCTATGTGGAATATCATCTGCACGACGAGGCCCGCGTTATCTCCGGCCGCCTGACGCTGACCGCCGAATACGGCCCCGTCAGGGAAGCGCTGGCATCGCAGCTGGAGCTGATGGCGAAAACGGTGCAGGAGCGGGGCGGGATCGTCGGCCATATCAAAGCCTCCTGCGAGGTCAGGCTGGTGGAGATGCTCTCGGTGACCGACACAGAGAGCGCCGTCAAAAGGGCGCCGGGGCAGGAGATCAAAATCATTCTGGCGGCCATCGTCTTTCTCATCGACCCCGAGGAGGCGGAAGAGCTGGCCCACGCGGCGCTCGCCGCCGTCCGGGACGCCGCCGGGAAATAGATGCCACGATGACGAGCCGGGCTGTCAGCCCGCCCTTTTCGTGAGGCTGTCCCGGCTCCACATTGTTATTCCCGCGAAGGCGGGAATCCAAGCCTTCCCCTTAGGGAAGGCGGCGCGCAGCGCCGGATGAGGGCCTCCCGTGCCGCGCCCCGGCGATTTTTTCATAATCGACCACGCTGTGATCCTCGTCGGCACGCTCAGTATAACATACTGAGCGTGCTTTTTTCGTTATAAGAAAGCCGTCTACCAAAATATCCAATAGAAGCTCTTTTTCCAATACAAGCCTGTTTTCCTGCCGAATCCATCGTAGGGGGCGATGCCCACATCGCCCCTTCGGTCCTTACCCACAGGCCACAGCCGCGCCAACAAATGCGGACGGCCAATGCCCACGTCGCCCGTCCTTCCCCGGCTCCCTCAGACGAGGGAGCTGTCGCCCGCAGGCGACTGAAGGAGGGAACTCCTCCCGCCGCGTCGCCGCACAAGAGGCCACGCGGCAGGGACCGGCTGTACAAATGACGGATTTTCTGTTTAAATTGCCGTAGTATTCGTTGCTATTCACAATCGGGGAACAAATACAAACAAAAAAACTCAACAATCCACAATTGCACGCCGCCGCACAGGGTATATAATATTCTTGGTACCTTATGTACAGTATACCGTCCATGGGACGTAGATTTTTTGAGACGAGCGGGGCAGCACAGCAAATGAGGATTATTGACACACACGCCCATATTTTCCCGCCGAAAATAGAGCAGACGGCGACAAATGCGATCCGGGATTTCTATGACAGGCCGAGGATGTACCACGCCGGCTCCGTGGAGGAGCTGCTGAAATCCGGGAAGAGCGCGGGCGTTGAAAAATTCGTCGTTTTTTCCACGGCGACGACGAAGCAGCAGGTAGAAAACATCCACGATTTTATTATCGAGATGTGCGCAAAGCATCCGGAGCTGATCGGCGCCGGCACGATGCATGTGGAATATGAGGACGTCGAGCGGGAAATAGACAGGATATACAGCAGCGGCATCAGGGGCGTCAAGCTGCACCCGGATTTTCAGAAATTCGATTTTGACGACCCGCGTCTTTTTCCCTTCTTCGCGCTGCTGGAAAAAAAGGATATGTTCGTCATCACCCACTCCGGCGACAACAGGTATAATTACTCCCACCCGGAGAAGGTCGCACGTATCGCGCACATGTATCCAAAGCTGCGCATCATTGCCGCCCATTTCGGCGGCTGGATGATGTGGGAGACGGCCCGCAAGATACTCGTCTTGCCGAATGTCTACGTGGATACCAGCAGCACCATCGGCTTCGGCGGCGCCGCGCCCGTGCTGGAAGGGCTCAAAACGTTTGACCGCAGCCATATATTCTTCGGCTGTGATTTCCCGATGTGGGACCACGGTGCCGAGGTCAGAAAGCTCATGGAGCTCGGCATTGAGGATTCTGTTCTGGAAGATATATTTTATAATAATTTCGCCGCGTTTTACGGACTGTGACGGCGCGGCGTTTAACGGAAGGGGGCGCTTGCATGGCGCGGCTGAGGCATAAAGTGGCCTGGCAGATTCTGAGGTTTCCGGCCTATTTGTTTTTGATGCTTAAATTTAACTATACGTGCGTCCAGGCGCCGAAAATCCCGTACCCGTTTATCCTGGTGGCCAACCACGTCACGGATTTCGACCCGATCATGGTGGGCTGCAGCTTCGGGCAGCAGATGTATTTCGTCGCCAGTGAGCACCTGTTCCGCCGCGGCTTTGTTTCAAAGCTTCTCAGCTGGCTCGTCGCGCCCATCGCCCGCGTCAAAGGATCGACGGACACCGTGTCGGCCATGAATATCATGCGCGCGCTGAAGCACAAGTCGAACGTCGGCCTCTTCGCCGAGGGCGACAAGTCCTGGGACGGCCGCACCGGCCGCCTGCACCCGACGACGGGGCGGCTGATCAAGGCCTCCCGCGCCGCACTGGTGACCTATAAGCTGACCGGCGGCTATCTGACAAGTCCCCGGTGGAGCAAGCTCCTCCGCCGCGGCAAAATGCACGGGCGCATGGTCAATGTCTATACGCCCGACCGGCTCGCGCAGATGACGGCGGAAGAGATCACCGCGGCCATCGACGCGGATATCTATGAGGACGCCTACGCCGCCCAGCGCCGCGAGCACATCAGATATCGCGGCAAGGCGCTGGCCTCCGGGCTGGAAAACGCGCTTTACGCCTGCCCCTCCTGCGCGCAGGTCTGCCGGCTGAAAAGCGAAGGCGACCAATTTTCCTGTACCTGCGGCCTGACGGCGCGGTTTAACGAGTACGGCTTTTTCGAAGGAGAGGACCTGCCCTTTGAGACCGTGGCGGAATGGGACGCGTGGCAGGAGCAGTTCCTGCGCCAGTTCGCGCTGACCGCCGGGGAAGAGCCGATCTACGAGGACCATGGCCAGAGCCTGTGGCGCATCGGCACGGACCACAGCGAAAGCCTTGTCACCTCCGGCACGCTCCGGCTCTATAAGGACCGGCTGACGCTGGGCGGCTTTTCCGTCCCGCTGGGCAAGCTGTACCAGATGGGCGTCTACGGCCCGGCGCATATCGTATTCTCCGCCGAGGGCGTGAATTACGAGATCAAGTCCGGGCGCATGAGAAGCGGCCGCAAATACCTGACAATGTACGGCATCCTGACGAGCGCCGCGTCCGGCGGCGGCGCCAATGCCGCCAATATCTGACCCGAGCCCTGAACTTTCACATATAAATACGATCTGGAGGTATGAGATGGACTATTCCTACAACAATGCCGCGCTATGGAATTCGATCATCCAGCTTGGCATCATCGCGCTGTCTCTTCTGGTAGCAAACATACTCCGCCGGAAAGTTAAATTTTTCAGAAACAGCCTGCTGCCGACGGCGGCGATCGCCGGCTTTTTGATCCTGATCCTCCGCGCGGCGGGCATCCTCAAGGTCGACATGGAGTTCATGGAGCTGCTCATCTATCACGGCATCGCCCTCGGCTTTATCGCCATGGCGCTCCGTATTCCGACGGGGGTCAAGGAGGAGAAGGGCAATCTCGTCGGCCTCAAGAGCGGCGCCGTCATCATCGGGTCGTATCTCATCCAGGGCATCTTCGGTCTCGCGATTTCCATCGGTCTGGCGTACACCTTTATGCCGGATATGTTCAAGGCCGCCGGCATTATTTTGCCGATGGCTTACGGGCAGGGCACGGGGCAGGCCAACAACGTCGGCGCCACATATGAGGCGGCCGGTTTTATCGGCGGTCGCAGCTTCGGCCTGTCGCTGGCCGCGGCGGGGTACCTCTGCGCCTGCATCGTCGGCGTTGTCGTCCTGAATATCCTGGACAAGCAGGGCAAGATCAAGCGCGCCAACCAGGTTGACATCGCCGAAGCCGTCACGGTGGAAAGCTTTCAGGACAAAAACGAGATCCCGTTTTCCGAGTCGCTGGACAGGTTCACCGTCCAGATGGGCCTTGTTTTTATGGTGTACCTGGCCACCTACCTGTGCACCTGGGGCATCACCTGGGCGCTGCACGCGTATCTGCCCGCCGTGGACAAGCTGCTCAGCGCGCTTTTGTGGGGCTTCAACTTCATCGGCGGCACGGCGCTGGCGATCCTGACCCGCGTCGTCGTCAACAAGCTGACAAAGGTAAAGATCATGACGCGCCAGTATCAGAACAATTATCTTTTAAGCCGCATGTCGGGCCTCTTCTTTGACGTTATGATCGTCGCCGGCATTGCCGCGATCGACATTGAAGACCTGTCCGGGCTTTGGGTGCCGTTTATTCTGATGGCGGTCGTCGGCGGTGTCATCACCTGGTATTACCTGAAGCTCGTCTGCCGGAAAGTGTATAAGGACTATTATTACGAAGGACTTTTCTCCATGTACGGCATGATGATCGGGCCCATCAGCTCCGGCATCCTCCTGCTCCGCGAGATCGATCCCAACTTCGACACGCCGGCGGCCAACAACCTGATCTCCGGCTCCAGCTACGCCATCATCCTCGGCGCGCCGCTTCTGGTCCTTATCGGCATGGCGTATAAATCAACGCTGATGACATTCATCACCCTGGGGCTCATCGTCGTCTATTTCCTGCTCATCAATCTCCTGATCTTCAAAGCCCACCGGCGCGGCAGTCATAATAATTGACCCGGCGGCGGGTTCGTGATAAAATAAATTAAATTTATTCTGCTGCATCGGTTGGGCGGCTGGCGCCGCTTTCAAGAATCGGCTTCAAGGGTGGGAAGTCCAGGTATTTGGACTGCCCGCTCTTTTTATATTTTTTAGGGGAGAGTGCCTATGGAAAAAACACTGCTGAGCATCGCGCTGATACTTGTGGCCACAAAGCTGGGGGGCATCGTCAGCCGCAAGCTGAAAATGCCCGAGGTCCTCGGCGCCCTGCTGGCCGGCATCATCCTGGGCCCGCTGGTGCTCAATCTCGTGAAATACGACGAGAACATCAAGCTGCTGTCAAATCTCGGCGTCATCCTGCTGATGTTCCTGGCGGGGCTGGAATCCGACGTGGAGCAGCTGAAAAAGGCCGGGAAATCATCGTTTCTGATCGCGCTGCTGGGCGTTGCCGCCCCGCTGGTCCTGGGGACGCTGAGCGCCTTTCTCGTCAGCGGGGACATCACCCAAAACATCTTCATCGGCGTTATTTTAACGGCCACGAGCATCAGCATCAGCGTCGAGACGCTGACGGAGCTCGGCAAGCTCAATTCCAGAGTCGGCGTCAATATTCTCGGGGCCGCCGTCATCGACGATATCCTGGGCCTGATACTGATCTCAACGCTCCTGGCGTACAACACCCAGGGCGTCGGCCTGCCGTTTTTCATGACGCTGCTGGTTATTCTTCTGTTCTGCGCCGGCGGTATCCTGGCCATCGTCTTCATACCGCGCCTGCTCAATAAATACATGAAAAATGTTCGGCCGGGGCGGACCGTCCTGACGCTGGCGCTTGCGGGGGCGCTGCTTATGGCTTTTGTCGCCGAGGAGTCCGGGATCGCCGCCATCACGGGCGCGTACCTGTTCGGGCTGCTGCTGTCCCAATTGGAGCATAAGGAATATCTCGAGCGAAATGTCAAGGCGATATCCAGCGGCTTTCTGTCGCTCATATTCTTCGCGAGTATCGGGCTGCAGATCGAGCTGAACGGGATAAACGCCGGCGTCCTCCTGATGTCGGCCATCATGTTCGTCGTCGCCGTCCTTGGCAAGGTCGTTGGGTGCGGGCTGGGCGCCCGTGCTTTCAGGCTGGGCCGGAGCGAGTCGCTTCAGGTCGGCGTCGGCATGATCTCCAGGGGCGAGGTGGCGATCATTACGGCGAACATCGGCCTGCAGAACAATATGATTTCCCAGGAGGTATTCATTCCGACACTGATCGTCGTTCTCCTGACAACGGTCGTCACGCCAATCCTTTTAAAGGTCGTTTTTTCCCACAAGGTCGAAAGCCGGCTCGGTGGGCGCCCCGCCGGCGCCGCGTGAATTGGCCGGAAAAGGCTTTTCGACAAGCTGAAAGCTCCCGGGGTTGAAAGCCCGGGAGCTTTTGAATGGCTGTTATTCGTGCTCCGCTTCGGAGCTTTCGGCGGGCTCCGGTACAGTCGCCGGGGCTTTTTTCTGACGCATGAGCTCCTCCGACAAAAAGACGCCGAAAAGCGTGAAGACGAAGGGGAAGACATACGCCGAGGATATCGCGGGGCCGCGCAGCACGTTCGACTGGCCGATCAGCGAGATCGTGACAAGGGGAAGGTTCAGAAACAGCATCTTGTACAGAATGAGATAGGCGACCGCCTGGCAGGACAGAAGCGTCAGATAAAAGCCGATGGCGGAAAAGACCGCCACGGTGATAATGCCGCGCTTTCCGTCATAGCCCTTGAAGAGCTTGATCCCCAGATAGATGAAAAGGGGCAGGAAAGCGTACAGCGGCGAAAAGGCGCGGCCAAAAATGGCGGCGCAAATGGTTGCGGGCAGCGTGCCCACGAGCATCCCGACGAGGCCGCCGACGATGGACACCGGCAGAAGAGCGTCATGCCGGACGCCGAGCCGCCTTGCTGCGGCCTTCTTTTCCGGGGCCTTTTGCGCCGATGATTTTCCGGGGCTTTTGTCAAACCGATCTTCCATATCGTAAATTCAGCCTTTCTTTTGTACCTCAAAGGATGATAACTTACAAAGGAGGATACCCCGCCGGCGGGACCGGCGCTATCCCACAGAGGCCGCTTTCCCTGTCAGGTGCTCGCCGACCTTGTAGATGTCTCCGGCACCCACCGTCAGTATGATGTCGCCCTTGCCGGCAAGGGCGCAGAGTCTCGCTTCAATGTCGTCAAACGAAGGGCAGTAGACGGCGCCCGGCACTTTTTCCGCCAGGTCCCTGGAGGATATGCCGATGGTGTTTTTTTCGCGGGCAGCGTAAATCTCCGCGAGAAAAACGAGGTCCGCCCGTTTCAGCTCGGAGATAAAATCGTCAAAAAAGGCTTTCGTCCGCGTGTAGGTGTGCGGCTGAAAGGCGAGGATGACCCGGTCGTACCCGAGGGACTCAACGGCGTCCAGAAGGGCGTGCAGCTCCCTGGGGTGGTGGGCGTAATCGTCATAGACGTCGGCGCCCTTCACGCTCCCCTTGTACTCGAAGCGCCGGCCGGCGCCCGTGAAATCCAAAAGACCCTCCGTAACGGCCGCCGGGGGGATGTTCAGCGTTATGGCTGTGGCCGCCGCGGCCAGCGCGTTCATCACATTTTGCCTGCCGGGCACGTTCAGGATCACATGGCAGTAAAGCGCGCCGTTGTAAAGCACGTCGAAGGAGGAGCCGGAGCCGTTCTGCTCGATGTTGACGGCCCGGACGCTGGCCTGCTCATTTGTGCCGAACGTGAAGAGCGGGCGGCCGAGAGGACGGAGCGCGTCCATTGTGTTCGCGTCGTCGCCGTTGCACACGATATGCCCGTTTTCCGGGACAAGAGAGGCAAAATGCCGGAACGACGCCTTGATATCGTCCAAATCCTTGAAAAAATCCAGATGGTCGGCGTCCACGTTTAAAACGACGGCAATCGTCGGGAAGAAGCTGTGAAAGGAGTTATAATATTCGCAGGATTCCAGCACGATAACGTCCCCCGCGCCGACGCGGTAACCGGACTGCAGCTTGTTCAGCGTGCCGCCGATCATGACGGTCGGATCGGCGTCCGCGGCCAGCAGGATATGCGTCGTCATGGACGTCGTGGTCGTTTTTCCGTGGGTGCCGGCAACGCAGACGGCGTTTTTATACCCGCGCATGATGTAGCCCCACGCCTCGGCCCGCTCAAAAACGGGGATGCCGGCTTTTCTCGCCGCGGCGATCTCCACGTTGTCCTCCCGGGCCGCCGCGGTCCGGATGATAAAGCGCGCGCCGCCGATATTCCCGGCCTTATGGCCGATCTTGACGTCGATGCCCAGTGCCCTGAGGCGGTGTACCGCATCGCTGTCGTTCATATCCGAGCCGGTGATCGGCACGCCCATTTTATATAGAACCTCGGCCAGCGGCGACATCGATACGCCGCCGATTCCGACGAGATGCCCGCTGAAGCCGGACTTCATGCAAGCTTCCAATTCAGATATACTCATATAACACCCCGGTTTGATATTCGGAGAACATTGGAGAACGTTATTGTTTTGACACCGTCAAATGATTATAATACGTATAGGGTGTTTTTACAAGAGTGATTATTGCGTGTATTTTGGCGTATTATGGGCCTTCGGCTCGTCTATACTGCTCAATAAAAGAGGAACGGGAGGCGAAGAAATGAACGTTGTGCCCGACGACGTGGCGGACATCCTCCGGATAATCGAAAACGCCGGGCACGAGGCCGTTCTCGTGGGCGGCTGCGTGCGCGACATGCTGCTTGGGCGCGCCATTCACGACTGGGACGTGGCCACCTCCGCCATGGGAGAGGCCGTTTCGGCGCTCTTTCCGAAGACGGTGGACACCGGCGCCCGGTTCGGCACCGTGACCGTGGTGACAGGGCGGAGGAACGTGGAGGTCACCACCTTTCGCAGCGACGGCGCCTACACTGACGGGCGCCGGCCGGACAGCGTCCTGTTTGTTGGCGCGCTGGAGGAAGACCTCAAGCGGCGGGACTTTACCATGAACGCCATGGCCATGCGCCTGGACGGGGTGATCGTCGACCCGTTCGACGGGCGCGGCGATATCGCCCGCCGTCTCATCCGCTGTGTCGGGAGGCCTGAGGACCGCTTTTCGGAGGACGCGCTCCGCATGTTCCGCGCCCTCCGCTTTTCCGCCCAGCTGTCCTTTGATATTGAAGAGAATACCATGGCCGCAGTCAGAAAATGCGCGGCGCTTTGTTCGGCGCTGTCCGCCGAGCGTGTCCGGGACGAGACGGAAAAAATCCTCCTGTCCCCAAGGCCGGCAGCCGCCGCCGAGGCCGCCGCGTGGGGCCTTTATGCGGGCCGGCTCAGAAAGGCGGACGTGCCGCCGGACGTGCTTTCCCGGATTGCCGGCCTGGCGCAGGACAGGCGGCAGCGCTGGGCGGCCTTCTGCGCCGTTTTAAGGCGGGCCGGCGCCGTCGATTCCGCAAAAGAATTTCTCCGGGACATGCGGCTGGACGCCCGGACCGTGAAAAGCTGCGGTGCCGGTGCCGAGGCGGCGCTTGCTGCCGCCCTGACCGACAGGCTCGCCGTCAAGAAAATCCTCGCCGACCTCGGTACCGAAGCCGGCCTGTGCGCCGCCGCGGCGGACGCGGTGCTGCGCAGTAGCGCCGCCGTCAGCCTCGCCCGGGACGTGCTGGACAGCGGTGAGTGCTATTTGATCAAAGACCTCGCCGTGACGGGGGACGACCTCATCGCCCACGGCGTCGCGCCGGGAGCACAGGTGGGCGTGGCGCTGAAAAAGCTGCTCGGCCACGTCCTTGTCAATCCCGCCGACAACAAAAGAGACATACTGCTCGGCATGCTTGATAAAACCTAGTGATATATGGAGCGGTTCACAAATCGCCCGTCGTTTTGGAGCGCGATGATTCTGCGTGCCGATTTCCCGTCAACAGGCCACAGGGCCGCCGAGGGCGGCGGCCCTGCGTACGGTGAGGCGACGTTGAATTCGTCGCCCCGTAGGGGCAAACCTTGTGTTTGCCCTGTTACAATAAAGCACCGCACACCAAAAGAGGGCAGACACAAGGTCTGCCCCTACGATATGAACCGTGTTCGTAATTTCCATTTTAAAAAGATTTTACATATATGGAGGGCTTTATATGGATTCCAGAGTCGATCCGGAGCTGCGGGCGATGCTGTCCATGATGCCGCGGGAGGATTTCAGAAAGGAGGACCTGAACGAGCTCCGCGCGGGGATGGCCACGGCCTTTGGCCCGGCGGTCACGAATTTTCCCGACTGTACGGTCACCGACCGCAGGATACCGGGGCCGGAGGGCGCGGCGCAGGTGCGGGTGCGACTCTACGACCCGGCGGGGCCGGCAAGGAACCGGCCGGGGGTCCTGTACATCCACGGAGGCGGCTACATCCTCGGCACGCCCGAGATGACGGACTCGAGCTGTGCCGGAATCGCGGCCGCCCTGGGCGCCGTCGTTGCCTCCGTCGACTACAGGCTCGCGCCGGAGCACCCGTTCCCCGCGCCGCTGGAGGACTGCTATGCCGCGCTCGCATGGTTTGCCGATAACGCCCCGGCGCTCGATGCGGACCGGGACAATATCGCCGTCGTGGGCGGCAGCGCGGGCGGCGGGCTGGCCGCAGCGCTGGCGCTCTTGGCCCGGGACAGGAAGGGCCCGCGCATCACGTTTCAGGCGCCGCTCTATCCGATGCTCGACGACAGGAATATAACGCCCTCCAGCCGGGAATTCACCGACCCGCGGGTGTGGAGCCGGGACAAGAACATCTTCGCCTGGGAATCGTACCTGGGTCCATTATACGGCGGCGATGTGCCGCAGTACGCCGCGCCCGCCCGCGCGTTAAATCTTGCCGGGCTGCCGCCCGCGTACACGTTCGTCGGCGCGCTGGACCTTTTCCGCGACGAGACGACCGACTATGTCACGCGCCTGCTGCAGGCCGGCGTCCCCACGGAGTTTCACATTTATCCCGGCTGCTTCCACGGTTTCGACATGTTCCCGACCGAAATCGGCCGGCGCGCCGCCGCGGGCCTTATCGACGCGCTGAAACGGGCGCTGGTAAAATAAAAGGGCAGAGAGGCAGCGCTTTTCGCCCACGAGATACTGGAGAACGGGAGAAAAACAGGATGCCATTCCCGCGCAGGCGGGAATCCATATCTTGTTGGCGCCCAACGTGGATTCCCGCCTGCGCGGGAATGACATGATAGTAATTAGAATGACGCGATAGTATCAGAATGACAAAAAACAACCTCCAGTGTTCAGCGGAAGGTTGTTTTTTGTTTAAATTAATTTACGCATTACGCGCCGATGGCGACCTTGGCTTTTTGAGCCAGGGCGGTGAACGCCTCGGGCTCGTGGATGGCCATCTCGGAGAGCATCTTGCGGTTCATTTCGATGCCGCTGAGCTTCAGGCCGTGCATGAAACGGGAATAGTTCATGCCGTTCATTTTGCAGGCGGCGTTGATCCGGCTGATCCACAGCTGGCGGTAATCTCTCTTTTTGCGCTTGCGGCCGACATAAGCGTAGGTGAGGGACTTCATGACGGCCTGGTTGGCCATTTTATAGTGGGTGGATTTTGCGCCCCAATAGCCCTTGGCGAGCTTTAAAATCTTATTTCTTCTTTTGCGCGTCATCATCGCGCCTTTGACTCTGGCCATTAAAAAAAACCTCCTTCTTATTTATACGGGATCATGCGCTTGATAGCCGCTTCGTTCGTCACGTCGGCATAGACGCCTTTACGGAGGCCTCTCTTGCGCTTGGGTGATTTCCCGTGCCCGTTGAGAAGGTGACTTTTGAACGCTTGCGCGCGTTTGACTTTGCCGTTTTTGGTGAGACTGAATCTCTTCTTGGCCCCGCTGTGGGTCTTGATCTTAGGCATGGCTGGTTCTCCTTCCAAATTGTGATAACGAAGACTTACGTCAAAATGTCATAATATTATTTTGCTTTTGGGGACAGGAACATCGTCATGAAACGCCCCTCAAGTTTCGGGTTTTTATCAACGGTGGCCAACTCGGAGCATTCCTCGGCAAACTTCTTTAAAAGCTCCTCACCGATATTGGTGTGAGCCATCTCTCTGCCGCGGAATCGGACCGTGACTTTTAACCGGTCGCCTTCCTGCAGGAATTTCTGCCCGTTCTTCAGCTTCGTATTGAAGTCGTTTAAACCGATGCCGGGTGACATGCGGATCTCCTTGACCTCGACGATATGCTGGTTCTTGCGCGCTTCCTTCTCCCGTTTCGACTGCTCGAAACGATACTTTCCGTAATCCATGATCTTGCAGACGGGCGGGTTGGACGCGGGCGAGATCTTCACCAGGTCAAGCTCTTGCTCCACGGCGATTTTGAACGCGTCCGCGGGCGACATGATGCCCAGCTGCGCGCCGTCCTCACCGATCAGGCGGATCTCTTTGTCACGGATCTCCTCGTTAATTTGATAAGCCGTATTGCTGATAATTAAGCACCTCCTGCTAAAATAACCCGAAAATACAAAACGCGGATGCACAAGCACCCGCGCACAAGACAACATTATCCGGCCCTTTGGCCGGGAAGTCTCAATGTTGACCGCGGCGCGCCGAATGCGGCCGGGTGAGAACGGGGATGCCGTACTGCTTTATTTTGACCACGTCATTTTATCAGGCCGCCGTCATTTTGTCAATAGCTATATTGGCGTATAAATAACCGCCGCCCAATTTGCCGGATGCCGGCATAATCGGTGCCAAACAGGATATTCTAAGCGTGTTGGAAAAACCCAGCGAAAGGCCGGTAGATCGTCCATGACCTTACTTAAACTCCATATGATCAAAACACTGAAATATGCCGGAATTTTTAAAAGCGGCGGCCTCGTCTACGGTGCGCTGGAGCTGGCCTTCAGGGGGCGGACGCATTGGACGATGATGCTCGCCGGCGGCGTCTGCGCCATTTTTCTTTACCTCATCGCCACGAAGAGCAGGGAGGCGCTGTGGAAAAAATGGATCATGGGCGGCGCCGTCATCACCACCGTCGAATTTGTGACCGGTATCGTCGTCAACATCGTCCTTGGGTGGAACGTGTGGAGCTACGCCAACAGCTGGGCCAATCTTTTCGGACAGATCTGCCTGCTTTTTTCGCTCTTATGGGTCGGGCTTTCCATACCGGGCATCTGGGTGATGACGCTCGTCGGGCGCCGCTTCTTCAAGGAAGGCTGAACGGACAAAGGGAGGTAGAATCATGACGGAAATAGCGGTTATCGACGCGGGCTGCGACGACATTGCCGGCAAAATTACGGCCGGGATCAGGCGGTACGGCGGGAATCCGGGCGACCTGCTCATCGCGCAGGTTCCGTCCTGCGCCGCGCTCTCCGGCAGTCAGCCGGACATTCTGGTGCTGGGCGAGGACGCGGCGCCGTCCTGCGGCCCGGCGGAGCGCATCCAGTGCGGCATCCTGCTGATGCCGGGCGACGGCGATGCGTCGGCCTTTGACGCCCGCTGTATCGTCACCTACGGAATGTCGCCGAAAAACACGATCACGCTCTCCTCGATCAGCGAGACCTCCTGCGTGCTGGCGATCCAGCGCGAGTTCCTGACGGCGGGCGGCGATATGCTGGAACGGCAGGAAATCAAGATCATGGGCGGCATGCGTCCGGACTGCCTTTTAACGGTCGCCGGCGCTCTTTTGATCCTCGGCCTGAAAATCTCGGATACAAACGGTTAGTCTAATGGGGAATATGAGGACATATACTGTCCACAGATAAGAGGTTTACAGGTGAGGGGTGGCAGTCTTGGAAGGGATGAACAATGTTGTCGAGTTATGCGGTTCGATTGCCGATAAACCCAGGTTTTCGCACATGGGAGGCAGCGAGAGTTATTTTTCGTTCCCTCTTGATATAGAGCGCCTGTCGGGATTTGTCGACACGGTCAACATCATTGTCCGCCAGGAGATGCTTGAAAAGCTTGAGATAGAGGACAGCCAGCATATCGCCGTGACGGGCGAGCTGCGTTCCTTCAACAACAAGCGCGGAGACGGCAGCCGGCTGGTCATCAGCGTTTTTGCCAAGGAGCTTTATTTTACGGACGATGAGGATAAAAACCTCGTCCGCCTGACTGGCGCCATCTGCAAAAAGCCGAATCTCAGGAAAACGCCGATGGGCCGCCAGATATGCGATATCATGCTCGCCGTCAACAGGCGGTACGGCCGGTCAGATTACCTGCCGTGCATCGCCTGGGGCAGACTGGCCGAGGGCGCGGCGGAGCTCGCCGTCGGCGATACGATCTCGCTGGAAGGACGAATACAGAGCCGGAAATACATAAAAAACGAAAACGGCGCCGCCACCGAGCGCACCGCGTTCGAGGTGTCCATCGTCACGCTCCTGCCGTAGTATTTAAAGGTATGGGGCGGCACCCCACAGCATTTTGTGCGGGGATGCGGGATGCCTTCACGCCAAAAGGCGGGGAAATCAATATCGGTTCGAGGGCGGGGCGTTCATCCCCGCCCCTTTTGCGCTGTGCCGCGCCGACAAGAGAGGCGCGTCTGGAAAGCCGCGCCCTACGTTGTCGGGACGGCGGGCGATTCGTGAATCGCCCTTACATGGCGTGGCCTTAAGCAGGGGCCAGGTCCAATGGGGTCCGGGGCAAAGCCCCGAAAGGGCATGGGGCGGAGCCCCATCAAGGGGTCATAGGGGGCGGCAGCCCCCTATACCTCTATTGGTCGGGTGGGTGGGAAGTTAAACCCCGCGGAGATCGAACTCGGGGATATATTCCTCTTTCGCCGAGGACAGTTCCTGGAAAAATCCGTCCTCGATACCCGACGCTTCGAGATAGCCGACGGCCTCGTCGTATTCCTCCTGTGTCAGCCGCCGCCGGAGCTCGGGAAAATCATCAAGCGCCCCGCAGGGGGTATACTGGCTCATCAGGGAAAACAGCACGTCGCCGGGCTTAAACGTCTCCGATACCCAGTCGATGACGCGGCGCGTGTTTTCAAGGTTTTCCGGCAATATGAGGTGCCGGATGATTACGCCGCACGTCAACAGGCCGTCGTCGTTTATGAGGTAGGGCCCCGTCTGGCGGAACATCTCCAGGATGGCCCGCCGCGCCGTTTCGGGGTAATCGGCGGCACTGGAGTACTGCCCGGCGGGCGGCCTCAGCGCGTACTTCATGTCCGGAAGATAGATTTGGATTTTGCCCTCGAGCCGCCGCAGCGTTTCCACGCGCTCGTAGCCGCCCGAGTTCCAGACCACGGGGACAGGCAGTCCGCCCTCCAAGGACGCAAGAATACAGTCTGAAAAATGCGTCGGGTTTACAAGATTGATATTGTGCGCGCCCTGGGCAATCAGCTCTCCGTAAATTTCCCGCAGCCGCGCGACTGTCACCGGCTTGCCGAACCGTTTGAGGCTGATATCGCTGTTTTGGCAGTAGACGCAGTTTAACGCGCAGCCGGAGAAAAACACGGTGCCAGAGCCATTTTCGCCGCTGACGCACGGCTCCTCCCACTGATGTAGCATGGCCCGCGCCACGACGGGGTCCCGCCCCATGCCGCAGACGCCGGCGCCGGAGGTCCCACCCCGCGCCTCGCCGCAGCGCCGGGGGCAGATATTGCAGAGATCATTTGTATTGGTCATGATATCACCGAAGCATATTGTATCAGAAACAGCGGGGCAACGGCAAGAGCGGGGGAGGCCCGCGCACGTCTGTGGAACATTAATATGCTATAATTGAAAATACCGAATCGAGAAAGGATGTGACGCCAGATGAAACGGCTCCTGTTTATCGTCGCGCTCCTTGGGGCCCTGATGCTCGGCGGCTGTCAAGCCGCAAATCCGCCGCAGGCCGCCGCAAGCCCGTCCCAAAGCGCGGGACCATCGGAAGCAGCCCCGCCCGAGACATCCGGCACCGGCGCGTCTCAGGGTATGGCGGCGCCGTCTCTGCCGCCCCAGTTCACCGCTACGTTTGACGACCAAAAGCAGGTGGAGCAGTTGATCAAGGATTATTTTGCCGCGCTTGAAAAGAAAGACTATGACGCGGCCTGGAAGCTGACGTCCGCCCAGCGCCAAGAGGACTATCCGGAAGAGCAGACCCTCAAGGAACACTGGGGTATCGAATCCGTCGAGCTGGTTTCAATGAAGGGCTACCTGCCGCCGTATATCGCCGCGCTCTTCCCACCTTACGAGTTTCACGCGACGGACGTCCCCGAGGGCGTCCCGACAATCTGGTTTGAGGTCGAGTTCGATATCACGCCCTCGCCGAATACGGCGTGGGAAAGCGGGGTGAACCATCGCTTTGTCGACGTGGTCAAGGACCCCGACGGAACGTGGAAGATCGACGGCCTGGCAACGGGGCTGTAAATCATAAGGGGACGGCTGAGCCGTCCCCTTGCGTTATTTGATCAGCTTGCCGTCGACGACGGTTCGGAGCGTTGTGATAAAATCGTCCAGTGCCATTGCGCCCAGGTCGCCCTCGGCGCGGTGGCGGACCGAGACCTGGCCGTTCTCCGCTTCCTTGTCGCCCACGACCAGCATATACGGGATTTTGCTGCCCTGCGCCTCGCGGATCTTATAGCCGATTTTTTCGCTGCGCTTGTCGGTTTCGGCCCTGAAGCCCAATTCCCGCAGCCGGGCGGCGATATCGTCGGCGTAAGCGGCGGTGCGGTCGGTGATCGGCAGGACGCGGACCTGCTCCGGCATCAGCCACGTGGGCAGGGCGCCGGCGTACTTTTCAAGGAGCAGGGCCAGCGTCCGCTCATAGCAGCCGATGGAGGTGCGGTGGATGATGTACGGCCTTTTCTTCGTGCCGTCCGCGTCCACATACTCCATGCCGAACTTTTCGGCCAGCAGCATGTCGATCTGGATGGTGATGAGGGTGTCTTCCTTGCCGTGCACGTTTTTAGTCTGGATGTCGAGCTTCGGGCCGTAGAAGGCCGCCTCGTCGATGCCGATCTTATAGTCGATGCCCAGATGGTCGAGGATTTTGCCCATGAGGCCCTGGGCCTCGTTCCACTGCTCGGCCGTGCCCTCGTATTTGGCGGTGTTGTTCGGGTCCCACTGGCTGAAGCGGTAGGAGCAGTCGCCGTCCAGGCCCAGGGTTTCCAGCATGAACTTGGCAAGCTCCAGGCAGCCGCGGAACTCCTCCTCCAGCTGGTCCGGCCGCAGGATGAGATGCCCCTCGGAAATGGTGAACTGCCGCACCCGGATAAGCCCGTGCATCTCGCCGGAGTCCTCGTTGCGGAACAGCGTGGAGGTCTCGCCCAGCCGCATGGGCAGGTCGCGGTAGGAGCGCATTTCGTTCAGGAACACCTGGTATTGGAAGGGGCACGTCATGGGGCGGAGGGCAAAGCATTCCTTCGTCTCGTCATTGGGGTCGCCCAGGACGAACATGCCGTCCAGATAGTGGTCCCAGTGACCGGAGATTTTATACAGCTCGCGCTTTGCCATATAGGGCGTCTTGGTCAGCTGGTAGCCGCGCCGCTGCTCCTCATCCTCTACAAAGCGGCTGAGGAGCTGGATGACGCGGGCGCCGTTGGGCAAAAGGATCGGCAGACCCTGGCCGATCACGTCCACCGTCGTAAAATAGCCCAGCTCGCGGCCGATCTTGTTGTGGTCGCGTTTTTTGGCCTCCTCGACGGATGCGAGATAGGCGTCCAGCTCCTCCTTTTTGGGATAGGCGGTGCCGTACACGCGCTGGAGCATCTTGCGCTTGGCGTCGCCGCGCCAGTAGGCGCCGGTGCAGGCGGTCAGCCTGACGGCGTTGGCCTTGACCCGCCCCGTCGAATCGAGATGGGGCCCGGCGCACAGGTCGGTGAACTCGCCCTGCCTGTAAAAGGAGAGGGCCGCGTCCTCCGGCAGATCGTTAATGAGCTCCGTTTTATACGGCTCCGCCTTCATCAGCGCGAGCGCTTCCGCGCGGGGCAGCTCAAAGCGCTCGAGCTTCAGGTTTTCCTTGCAGATTTTGCTCATTTCGGCCTCGATTTTCGCCAGTATCTCCGGCGTAAAAGAGACCTCCGAATCAAAATCGTAGTAGAAGCCGGTGTCGATCGCCGGGCCGATGGCGAGCTTTGTCTCGGGATACAGGCGCTTCACCGCCTGCGCGAGAATGTGCGCGCAGGTGTGCCAGTAAGTCCTGCGGTATTCTTCGTTTTCAAACGTATATTTCTTGTCTTCGGGCATTTCCTGCTCCTCCTTGCAAAATAAAAAGTCCGCGCCCCCAAATCAGGGGTGCGGACATTGTCGCACGGTTCCACCCTGCATACGGCCCGTAACTTTTGTTACGCATGCCGTCGCTCGTCCCCGCTGTAACGTGCGGTCACGGCCCGGCCTACTCTGGGTTCGGCGGGCGGCTCGGAAGTGGTCGACGTATAAAAGAGTGACAAAAGGGCTTTCAGCCGGAGGCCCCTTCTCTCTGCGCCTTTTTTCATACGTCCGTCTTCGTCATGGCTTTTAATATGTTTTAAGGTCAAGATAACACTGTTCCGTCCCGCTGTCAACCGGAAAACTATATCCATCCCCGGCTCCCTCAGACGAGGGAGCTGTCGCCCGCCGGCGACTGAAGGAGGGACTCCTGTCGGCGCCGCGGAAGAAAACAGAGATACGGCCGCCATCGCAGTGCGGCGTATCACTCCTTCCGGCGCTGCGCGCCACCTCCCTCGTCCGAGGGAGGCATGAGGACGGGGAGCGGGGCTTTCGCCGCATTATTGCTGGAACTTACACCTTTCCGGTCTTCAGGGCACGCATCCTGAGTCCGTGGTCGAGGATGCTCTTCCGAAGGCGCAGGTTCTGCGGCGTGACCTCCAGAAGCTCGTCGTCGGCCATGAACTCCAGGCACTGCTCCAGGCTCATGACCTTCGGAGTGACAAGACGGAGCGCGTCGTCGCTGCCGGAGGCGCGCATGTTGGTGAGCTGCTTTTTCTTGCAGACGTTGACCGAGATATCCTCCGACTTCTGCGTGACGCCGACGACCATGCCGCCGTAAACAGGCGTGCCGGGGCCGATAAAGAGCACGCCGCGCTCCTGCGCGCCGTAAAGCCCGTAGGTGACAGCCTCGCCCGTCTCAAAGGCCACGAGGGAGCCGGTGTTGCGCCGGCTGAGCTCACCCCGGAACGGCTCGTATTTCTCGAAGACCGAGCCCATGATGCCCTCGCCGCGGGTGTCGGTCAAAAACTCGTTCCTGTAACCGAACAGGCCCCGGGACGGGACGAGGAACTGCAGCTTCATCCGGTTGCCCACCGGCACCATTTCCAGAAGGTCTCCACGGCGGGAGCCCATTTTTTCGATCACCGCGCCGACGCTGTTTTCCGGCACGTCGATGACGACGCGCTCGATCGGCTCGCAGAGGACGCCGTCGAGCTCCTTGAAGAGCACGCGGGGCGGCGAGACCTGAAACTCGTACCCCTCGCGCCGCATCGTCTCGATGAGGATGGACAGGTGCATCTCGCCCCGCCCGGCCACGTTGAAGCTGTCGGAGTTGGGCACCTCGGCCACGCGCAGCGAAACGTCCTTCAGTGTCTCTTTAAAGAGCCTGTCCCGGATGTTGCGCGTCGTGACGAATTTGCCCTCCCGGCCGGCGAAGGGGCTGTCGTTGACGGCGAAGGTCATTTCCATCGTCGGGGCGGAGATTTTTACAAACGGCAGCGGCTCCACGTTCAGCGGGTCGCAGATCGTGTCGCCGATGGTGATGTCGCCGATGCCGGACAGCGCGATGATGC
This sequence comes from Sporobacter termitidis DSM 10068, assembly GCF_900130065.1. GTDB lineage: Bacteria > Bacillota > Clostridia > Oscillospirales > Oscillospiraceae > Sporobacter > Sporobacter termitidis. The sequence continues at coordinate 647,208 of NZ_FQXV01000001.1, read as the reverse complement.
TGCCGGCGGAGGACTCGGTGACCGGCGTTTTATTGAGACCGTCAAATTCGTAGATGGTGACGGCCTTGGCTTTTTTCACCGGCTTTTCCCCGTGATAGTCGCACACGGCGATCTCCTGGTTCTGTTTGATGACGCCGCGCTCGATGCGCCCGATGGCGATGCGCCCCACGTACTCGTTGTAGTCCACCGAGGAAACGAGCATCTGCAGCGGCGAGGCCGTGTCCCTCTCGGGCGCCGGGATGTAGCCCAGAATAGTTTCGAACAGCGGCTTGAGGTCGGTGCCCTCCTGCTCGGGGGAGTAGGAGGCGATGCCCAGCCGCGACGAGCAGAAGAGCATGGGGGAGTCCAGCTGCTCCTCGGTGGCGTCGAGATCAATGAGCAGCTCGAGAATCTCATCCACCACCTCGGTGATCCTGGCGTCCGGGCGGTCGATCTTGTTGACGACGACGATGACGCGGTGCTTCAGCTCCAGCGCCCGCTGGAGGACGAAGCGCGTCTGGGGCATCGGCCCCTCGGCGGCGTCCACCAGGAGGATGACGCCGTTGACCATTTTAAGGATGCGCTCGACCTCGCCGCCGAAATCGGCGTGGCCCGGCGTGTCCACGATGTTTATCTTCGTATCGCCGTAGACAACGGCGGTGTTTTTGGCGAGAATGGTGATGCCGCGCTCGCGCTCGAGGTCGTTGGAGTCCATCACGCGCTCTACGACAGCCTGATTTTCACGGAACACGCCGGACTGCTTGAGCATCTCGTCGACGAGGGTCGTCTTGCCGTGGTCGACGTGGGCGATGATGGCCACGTTTCTGATATCTTTCATATAATTACACCTTCATTATGTCATTCTGAGGCCGTGAATCTTTCGCCAAGATTCTTCGCTGCGCTCAGGATGACAGGCAAAGCAATTTGGAAAAGAGTTCAATGAGCATCTATTATACACACAGCATATAAGATTTGCAAATAGGAAAGTTAATTTAACGAAAAACTGTCAAGAAATCGGACTACCATTTTCGTCGGGCTTGGTATATAATGATCGAAAAAGCACGGAATGTGCGGATATTTTGCCCAAGCGAGGTCAAAGCATGGAGTTTTTTGAAAAACAGGTATCAACAAATACGGTATATAAAGGCAGAATCGTCAATGTCAGGAACGATGTCGCGGAGCTGCATAACGGCGCGCTGGTCCCGCGGGAGGTCGTCGAGCACCCGGGCGGCGTGGCCATCGTGCCGGTGACAGCGGCGGGGGACGTGCTGATGGTGCGGCAGTACCGTTACCCGATGGGGGAAGAGCTTTTGGAGATCCCCGCCGGCAAGCTGGAATACTGCGAGGACCACCGGGACTGCGCCGTGCGGGAGCTGTCTGAGGAGACGGGATACACGGCGGGAAAGCTCGTCTATCTCGGCCCGGTCTATACCTCTCCCGGCTTTTCCATGGAGATACTCCATATCTATCTGGCCATGGACCTGATCCCGGGCCAGGCGCATCCGGACGAGAACGAGTTTCTCACCGTCGAGGCCGTCCCGCTGCCGGCGCTTGCCGGACAGATCATGTCCGGCGATATACGGGACGCCAAAACGATCATCGGCATACTCAAGGCGGAGAAGTATCTGGAGCGGAATCGGTAAGGAGGGCAGCCCGTTTGAGCAAGACGATCCTCATTGTGGACGATGAGAAGAATATCGTCGATATTCTGAGCTTTAACCTGAAAAAAGAGGGCTATGACGTGCTGGCGGCTTACGACGGCGAAAAAGCGCTTAAAATATACGGCGACGCATCGCCGGACCTGATCCTTCTGGACGTGATGCTGCCGGTCCTGAGCGGCTTTGACGTCTGCACGAAGATCCGCGCGACGGATTATCTGACGCCGATCATCATGCTGACGGCCCGCGAGGCGGAGACGGACAAGGTGCTGGGCCTGGAAATCGGCGCCGACGACTATATCACAAAGCCGTTTTCGATCCGGGAGGTCCTGGCGCGCGTCAAGGCGAACATCCGCCGGACGAGCCATGCCGCCCCGCCGGAGGATATCCGGGCCGACGGCATCGTCGTGGACCTGGAGCGGTACGACGTTTACGTGGGCGGCAGGAGCGCCGATTTGACCCAGCGGGAATTTGAGCTGTTCAAATTTCTCTGGACGCAGCCGGGCAAGGTTTTTTCCAGGGAAGAGCTGCTGCGCGAGGTGTGGCAGTACGACTATCTGGGCGACCTCCGGGCCGTGGACGTGGCCGTCCGGCGGCTCCGGGAGAAGATCGAGCACGATTCCGCAAAGCCCGAGCACATTATGACGAAGCGCGGCATCGGCTATTACTACGAAGCGTAAAGCCTTCCGCCGGAAGCGGAAAGACAGAGGGGAGTCGTTTCATTGAGCAAGAGCCTGCGCTGGAAATTCGTGGTCGTCATGCTGCTCCTCATCCTGTTTTTGATGACGGTCGTCTGCGTGTTTTTGATCCAGGGTGTCCAACGGTTTTATACGGAACAGTTTTTTGAGCAGATGCGCGCCGAATTTACGGACGAGCATACGTACTCGGACCTTGAAAAGGCGCTGGACGATCCGGACCCTGTCGGCCAGCTGAAGGACGTGGTGTCGGGCCACGCCGGCAAGCTGGGCGTCGACACCGGGACGCGGAACTTTTACATTCTCAACGACGCGGGGAAGGTGCTGTTCACGACGGACGCGGACAAGGCCGCCGACGCGAACGCGCAGATCGAAATCACCCCCAATATATTAAAGGCGCTGAACGGCGACCGGGTTTTTACCGGCACCTCCAACGGCTCGTATATGGACGTGGCCGTGCCCGTCCTGGATCAAAGCGGCGCGGTGGCGTATATCGTCTATATCCGGGACAACAAGCAGACGGTCCGCGACCTGAGCGGGGAGCTGGTCACGCGCATTTTCGAGGCCGTCGCCGTGGGGTTTGCCATATCGGTGGCGCTGAGCTTTATCCTGTCCAAAACGCTGCTGCAGCCGATCATCGGCATGACAAAGGCGGCGGAAGCCATCGCCGAGGGCGATTTTTCAAGGAAGCTGGACGTGGAGTCCGACGACGAGATCGGCATCCTGGCGGATACCTTCAATAACATGGCCTCCCAGCTGCAGATGACTCTGGAGGAGATCAAGAAATCGGAGGCGCTCCGGCGCGAGTTTGTGGCCAACGTCTCCCACGAGCTGCGCACGCCCCTGACAAGCATCCGCAGCTACGCCGAAACGCTCACTGAAAACAACGACATCCCCAAGCAGATGGAAGACGATTTCCTGCATGTCATACTGGGCGAGAGCGAGCGGATGACGAAGATCGTCCAGGACCTGCTGGAGCTGTCCCGCTTTGACGCGGGCAATACGAAGCTGGCAATCGAGCAGTTTTCGCTGGAGACCTCCGTGCACGACGTCAGCCAGGCGATTGCGCTGGAGGCTCAAAAGCACGGCCACCGGATCGGGATCAGCCTCGAAAAAGACTTCCCGGAAATTTTCGGCGACAGGGCGCGGATCGAGCAGGTGCTCCTCAATATCCTGTCAAACGCGGTAAAATATACGCCAGACGGCGGCGCCATCGATATCACGGGCGGCCGGACCGGCGGCAGGGTCTGGGTCAAGATCAAGGATACCGGCATCGGCATCCCCGAGGAGGACCTTTCCCGTATCTTCGACCGGTTCTACCGGGTGGACAAGGCCCGGTCGAGAGAATCGGGCGGCACGGGACTGGGACTGTCGATCGCCAGGGAGATCGTTTTGCGTCACGGCGGCGATATCCTGATTGAGAGCGCCGTGGGCCATGGCACGACCGTCACGGTCGTGCTGCCTGTTGAGGGACCGAACCGTGAACAGGCGTAAACTGATCGAGCTCGTCAAGGACGCCGTTATCGTGCTGCTCGTTTTAAGCGCCGTTTTTCTCGGGTGGGAATCGCGGCTGTTCGGCAACACCTCCGCGGATGCCGGCAGCTTTATGGCGCTTTGGCAGTCGATAACCGGCGGCACCGCCGGCGGCAGCCCGGCGCCGGCGCAGCAGGCTGCCCAGCCGGGCAAGCCCGTCGCCATCGCCCTCACGGACGGGGCCGGCGGGCATTACGGGGTCAAATACAGCCTGAGCGAGCTGGACAACCTCTATGTCAATACCGCCAGGTATTTCCTCGAGGCGCTCAGCTCCGCGCAGCCGCCGCAGGAGACGGACGCGCAGGCGTGGCGCGCGGCGCTGAAGTCTCTGGGCGTGTATTTCGAGTATATTTCCCCCGTCAGGCTGTCCGTTCTCGGCGACTGGCTCGGTATAAGCAACGTCGCGGCGGGCCTGGAGGGCGCTGCCGCGCGGCGCCTGTGCGTCATCGACAGCGGCGGCAAGAATTATCTGTACTTTCAGGACGACGCCACCGGCAAGTTCTATATGGCCCAGACGGCGGTCCTCAGCAGCATCGCCGACCAGACGGGCGCCTTCAGCCCCAACAGCGCGGTTTTCGCCTTTGAAAAGAACGAGGACAGCGCGGCCCCCTATACGCTGCTTCTGCCCGACGTTACGGAGCACCCGGCGCTGGACGCCGCCAACCCGCTGAGCAGCGCGGCGGCGAAGACAAAGGTGCTGCTGACGCTGGGCGTCAGCGAGCTTCCAAAGCCATATACCGTCGACGACACCGAGGTGTATGTGCGGAACAATTTCATCATGTATCTCTCAAACGACGGGACGGTCAGCTGGACGGCGCAGGATGAGGCGCCGGTTTACCGGGTGACGACGGAGAGCGAGGCCATCGATATGGCGGCCGATATGATTGCGGACACGCTCGCCGATTACTGCGGCAGCAGCGACACCGTTGCCGTGTACTATGATTCCACCCAGGAGCAGGCCGGCGGCGGTTACCGGATATTCTTCCGGTACGTGGCTGCGGGGGGTGCTGTTTATCTGCGCCCGGACGGGTACGCCGCATCCATTACCGTCAAGAACGGCAGGATCAGCGAGATGGAGCTCCGCTTCAGGACGTACAGCGTTTCGACCGAGCCGGCGGTGCTGCTGCCGGAGGTCCAGGCGGCCGCCGCCGCGGGCGGGGATTTTATGCTCGGCTATGACGACGACGGGAGCGGCCGGCTGGCGCCGTTCTGGCCGAAGCTGCCGCTGCGCTCCTGAGGTGATAATGTGAAAGTGATAAACATTAAAAATGTCGTCATCTGGGCGCTTGTTCTCATCAACGTTTTTTTCCTGGTCTTTTTTCTCTGGGGCATATACAGCGACCGGGCCGAAAAGACGGAGACGCTCAGAAGCATCGGCGACCTGTTTGCCGGGAGCGGTGTTGAAATCGACCTGAAGGGCATCCGCGAGGGCGCCGCGCTGCAGGAGTACACCGTTACCCGTGTCCTGGAAGACGAGCGGACGCTGGCGGAAGCGCTCCTCGGGGCGACGGCGCGGGTGGACGAGGGCGAAATCTTCACGTATACCGGAGACAAGGGCAAGGCGGTATTCTGGAGCGGTGGCGAATTCAGCTTCACGTTTGCTTCCGGCGCCTATCCGGCGGGCGGCGACGCGGCGGGTACCGCGAAAAAACTGCTGAGGGTCATGAATATCGATACGGCCGCCGCCGTGACGGCCGAAGGAGAACAGGGGAGCGAGACGGTCACCGCCGTCTGCGCCTTTGGCGGCCAGACGGTTTTCAACTGCCGCGTCAGATTCTCGTTCAGGGACGGGAATCTCGGCGAGATCACCGGACAGCATGCCGCGGCGGTCGTTCCGGCCGCGGATAAGGCGGACATGTCGTCGCCGGCGGCGGCGCTGATCAGCTTTCTGAGCGCCGTGAAAAGCGGGGAGCGCCCCTGCACAAAAATCAGCGCCGTCGAGCCGGGCTACTATATCCCGGCCTCCTCCTCGGGCAACGGCAGTCTCCGGGCGGCCTGGCGCATCGTCACGGATACGGGAATTTTCATTGTGGATGCCGTTACCGGAAAAATCGATTCGAGCATAGAATAGGGAGGATCACAGCGGAAATAGGAGAACCGACATAATTTAACCAAAGAAACGGGTGTGATATTGGCGTATATGCTGTAAACTCTTGGGCTGATGCGGTATTGCAAAAAAATCTTCCATATAGTATAATTGGGCGAAACGCCAGTTTCCGAAAAAAACCCAAAAACGATTGCAAATACTGGATTCCTTTATAATTGGGCATATTTATTTCGTCAATCATTCCGCAAGTAGCCGGAAATGACTGAAATTTCTATGCACAGTGATTATTGGGCGAAAAAAATGTTTATAATCGGGTAATACTGTAAACGACACATAAACATTTAAGAGGGTGAGCCTTTGACAAAATACGTCATAAACGGCGGAAATCCGCTGTACGGAGAAGTTTCTATCAGCGGCGCGAAGAATGCCGCCGTCGCGATTATCCCCGCTGCTCTGATGGTGGACGGTGTCTGCCGTATTGAGAATATCCCGCAAATTTCCGACGTTTCGATGCTGCTCAACATTCTCAAGCAAATGGGCGCCGAGATCAGAACGGTCAACAGGCACACCATGGATATTGACTGCACGGGCATCAGAACGCATGAGGCGACGTTTGACATGATGCGCCGCATCCGCGCCTCTTATTATCTCATCGGTGCGCTGCTGGGCCGTTTCGGGGTGGCGAAGGTCGCCATGCCGGGCGGCTGCAATTTTGGCGGCGTGCGGCCGATCGATCAGCACATCAAGGGCTTTACGGCCATGGGCGCGGCGCTGGAGGTCAAAAACGGCATCGTGAACGCCGAGACGGCGACGGGCCGCCTGATGGGCGCGTCGATCTATCTGGACGTGGTTTCCGTCGGCGCGACGATCAATATCATGCTGGGCGCGGCGCTGGCCGAGGGCAGGACCATTATCGAAAACGCCGCCAAGGAGCCGCACATCGTCGACCTGGCAAACTTTCTCAACTCCATGGGCGCCGATATCCGCGGCGCCGGTACGAACGTCATTAAAATCAAAGGCGTCAAAAAGCTCACCGGCGGCTTTTATTCGATCATTCCCGATCAGATCGAGGCCGGCACTTATATGGCCGCCGTCGCCGGAGCAGGCGGCGAGGTCACCATTAAAAACGTCATTCCGAAGCATCTGGAGTGCATTTCGGGCAAGCTCAGAGAGATGGGCGTCGAGGTCGAGGACCTGGAGGACGCCGTTATCGTGCGGCGGGCCGCCACGCTCCACAAGACGAATGTCAAGACGCTGCCGTATCCCGGTTTCCCGACAGATATGCAGCCCCAGATTTCCACGCTCTTGTGCACAGCCGAAGGCACGAGCATTATCACCGAGGGCGTTTGGGACAACCGGTTTAAATATGTCGACGAGCTGGCGAAAATGGGCTGCCAGGTCCAGGTCAGCGGCCGGACGGCCATCATCGAAGGCGTCAAACGCCTGACGGGCGCCACGGTGAAGGCCAGCGACCTGCGCGCCGGCGCGGCGCTGATCATCGCCGGCCTCGGTGCCGACGGCACCACGGAGGTCGAAGGCGTCAGCTATATCGAGCGCGGCTATGAGGACCTGGTCGAAAAGCTGCGCGCCATGGGCGCCGACATCACCGCCGTCGCCATGCCGGACGAACCGGAAGCCGCCGAAAGAGAAGCGGGATAATACTCCGGGAGGGGACAGGGAAACCGATTCCCTGCGATAGAACGGATAAATGTTATCGTTATATCGTTTCGTATCACCATCTATGCCCGCCTATCGCCGTGTCATTCCCGCGCAGGCGGGAATCCACAACGCTGTGCACTTCGGTGCAGATTCCCGCCTGCGCGGGAATGACACCGTACGTGGAACAGGGTGGAGCGGGAGTAACGTGTAAAAATCGTAGGGCGGGGGCTTGCCCCCGCCGTATTCATGCGCTTTAGAAACGGGGAGTGGTTTTTATTAAGGTATGTACGCTCGCCAGCTCGTCGTCGGGCAACTGTACCCTCGTATCCCAAGGGGACACCCATCTTCTGATCGACGCGGGCATCTCGCTGCGGCGCATCACGGCGAGCCTGAAGGCGCTGGGGCTCACGCCCGGCGACCTGACCGGCGTCCTTGTCACCCATGAGCACTCGGACCACATCGGCGGTATCCGCATGCTGGTCAAATATCACGGCACGCAGATTTTAGCGCCCCATATCGTGGCGCGGGGGCTCTGCGGCTGCTTTCAGGAATTGGGCGGCAGCGCCTCCTGCTTTGAGGCCGGGGCGGAATTCGTCCTGGGGGAGCTCGCCGTCAAAAGCTTCCCGACGCCCCACGACACGCCGGAAAGCGTCGGCTACAGGTTTACCGACGGAAAATCCTCCCTCGTCTTCGTCACCGACATCGGCTGCATCACCAGGACGGTTTTGGAGGCGGCGCTGGGCGCCGATATGGCGGTCATCGAGGCAAACCACGATGTGGTCATGCTCAAAAACGGCGCCTATCCCTCGTATCTGAAGCGGCGCATCCTGTCGGAGCGCGGCCATCTGTCCAACGACGACAGCGGCTCTCTGGCGTGCAGGCTTGCCGGCGCCGGGACGAAGCGCATCCTCCTGGCGCATCTGAGCAAGGAGAACAACACGCCGAGGCTGGCGTTCGATACCGTGGGCGGCGCCCTTGGCCGCCAGGGGGCCGTCGTCGGCGGCGACGTAGAGCTCGAAACGGCGCCGGCAGACACCATGAGCCGGGTGTACATAATCTGAAAATAACGGAGAGACGCGATGCTGCAGATTCGTTTTATCTGCGTCGGCAAGCTCAAGGAGAAATTCTATAAGGACGCCGCCGGCGAATATTTAAAGCGGCTGTCCGCGTATTGCAAAACAGAGCTCGACGAGCTCCCGGAGTCGCGCCTTGGCGACAGGCCGTCCCCGGCGGAGATCGACGCCGCGCTGAAAGCGGAGGCCGATGGAATCCTGACAAGGCTCCCGGCCGGCGCCGCGGCGGTGGCGCTGTGCGTGGAAGGCGAGGAGAGGGACAGCGCGGGGATGGCCGCGCTCCTGCAGAAGTACGCGGCAAACGGCATTTCAAAAATATGCTTCGTCATCGGCGGCTCCTGCGGCCTGCACCGGACCATCAAGGAGCGGGCGGACGTCCGGCTGTCCATGTCGCGTATGACGTTCCCGCACCACCTGGCGCGCATCATGCTGCTGGAGCAGGTGTACAGGGCCTTTAAGATCGCCGAGGGCGGAAAGTACCATAAATGAATGATTGTAATTGTGGATTCCCGCCTGCGCGGGAATGACAAATAAAGAATTGCGGAATGACAAATAAAGAATTGCGGGAATGATAAATTGAAGAATATCGCGGGAATGACAAATAACGGAGTGACAAACAAATAGCGGGAATGACAGATAAGAATATTATGTATCGTGTCATTCCCGCGCAGGCGGGAATCCACCGCACAGCGGCTGTGTGAATGCCGCTGATTATAAGGGAGGTTCGTTGAGATGGCCGACTGGGGATTCGGAAAAAAGAAAAAAATCATGGACAAGTGGCCCAAAAAGGAAGACGGCGAAATGGTCGCCCCGGCCTTTCTCATGCACGCCGGCGGCAACCCGCTGGACACCGAGATCACGCTCAGCCTTCTGGAGGCCTACGGTGTGCCCGCCGTCTGCCAGTATCCCAACGACGGCGAGTTCGGCAAGCTGATCATCGGCTATGCCGCCGGCGGCGTGGATATCTTCGTGCCGGAGACGCAGCTGGAGGAAGCAAAGGATATCCTGAGCGCCGAAATCGTCGAGGACGATCCCGAAGAATTAAAAGACTGATACGGAGCGATACGATGGATTATAAAAACGAATACTTATCGTGGCTTCATAGCGGCGCTTTGGATGATGCCGAGCGGGAGGAGCTGCTGGCGATCGCGGATAACGACAAGGAGATCGAAAGCCGCTTTTTCTCGCCGCTGGAGTTCGGCACGGCCGGGCTGCGCGGCGTCATGAGCACGGGGCTGTACAGGATGAACAGGCATGTCGTCCGCCACGCCACCCAGGCCTTTGCCGAGGTCATCCTGGAGTACTGCAGGGAGCGGTCCGAACAGGGCAGCGTCGCCGTCTGCTATGACTGCCGCAACCACAGCCGGGAGTTTGCCGTGGAAACCGCTTGCGTCATGGCGGCCAACGGGATCAGGGTCCGGATTTTTGAAGCGCTCCGCCCGACGCCGGAGCTGTCGTTTGCCATCCGGGAATATCATCTCACGGCGGGGATCAACGTCACGGCCAGCCACAACCCCAAGGAATATAACGGCTACAAGGTGTACTGGGGGGACGGCGCGCAGCTGCCGCCGCATCACGCCGACGCCATCGCCGCTAAAATGGCCCGGCTGGACGTTTTTAAATCGGTCAGAACGATGCCCTACGACGAGGCCGTCTCCAAGGGCCTCGTCACGGTCATGGGCGCCGAGACAGACGCGCTTTTCCTGAAAAACGTCATGGCTCAGGCCAATGATTTCGAGTCGGTCAAAAAGGTGGCCGACACGTTCAAAATGGTGTACACGCCGTTCCACGGGACGGGGTATAAGCTCGTGCCGGAGGTCCTCAAACGGTTGGGGATCAAAAACCTCATCTGCGTATCCGAGCAGATGGTGCTGGACGGCGATTTCCCCACGGTCGTGTCGCCGAATCCCGAAAACCCCGAGGGCTTTTACCTGGCCGTGAAGCTGGCGCGGGAGAACGGCGCCGACTTTATCCTGGGCACCGACCCGGACGCCGACCGGGTCGGCATCATGGTGCGCACCGACACCGGGGAATTTGTCACGATCTCCGGCAACCAGACGGGCGTTCTGCTGCTGGATTACCTGATCGGCGCGAAGACGCGGGCGGGCACCATGCCGCAAAATCCCGTCGCTCTGAAGACGATCGTCACAACGGAGATGGCGCGGCGCGTGGCCGAGTATAACGGCGTGCGCTGCATCGACACGTTCACCGGCTTCAAATTCATGGCCGAACGGAAAAACGAGCTGGAGGGCGCCGGCCTGGGCAAGGTCATCTTCTCCTATGAGGAATCCTATGGCTACATGCTGGGCGACTACGTCCGCGATAAGGACGCCGTGACGGCGTCGCTCCTCCTGACCGAAATGGCCGCCTGGTACGCCTGCCGGGGGATGACGCTCTATGACGCCCTGCAGGCGCTCTATCCGAAATACGGCTATTATAACGAGAAAACCCTCAACCTGCTGATGCCCGGCATGGAGGGCCTGGTCAACATGAAGGCGCTGATGGATGGCCTCCGGGCAGAGCCCCCGGCCGAGATCGCCGGCACGCCCGTCCGGGTCGTGAAGGATTACGCCGACGGCACCGCCTACGACGCCGCCTCGGGCGTGAAGAGCAGCATGGACCTCAAGGGCTCCAACGTCCTGCGCTTTGAGACGGCGGATAACACAGTCCTTCTGGTGCGCCCCTCCGGCACCGAGCCGAAGGTCAAGGTCTACGTGCTGGCCAGCGGGAAGAGCAGGGAAGAATGCGACGGCAAGATCGGCAAATATTCCGCCTGGGCGGAAGCGCTGAAGGATTAGGCGGGCAATCGCGTAGGGGCAGACCCCGTGCCTGCCCCCCACAGGATATCATATAATTTTCCGTCGGCCGGCCTCCATGCCGGCTTTTTGTTTTTCGTTTTTATCAGCAAGTACCCATATGATGATTGCCGCGACAAGTGCAACACAGTAATAAACAATCATCCCGGTTTTGTTTGGGAATGTATCAAACAAAGCATTCCAGTCATATACAGCGCCTATAGCATTCATAAACGTGTGATACAGAACGCAGGCAAAGACGCTCTTTGTTGCTTTGTAGATAGCCGCCTCTACAAATGCCCAAACGATAATTGTCACTGCAAATCCAATAAGACTGTCGCCGTAATGATTGGAAGACGGCGCAATCCACAGCGGCAGATGCCATGTAAACCAAATTGCACTAACCGCTAAAGTGGCGATGAGAAACGGGAACTTCTTTTCCAATGAAGGCTGCAGGAAACCACGCCATCCGATTTCTTCCACGCCGCCACCTATTATCAGTACCGGTAAGGCTATGATAAAAAGATACCAGGGAGAACCCGTGCGTGTTCCGTAAAGTAGTGCCATACATAAAGCCGCGGCGCAAAATGCCGCCGTTATCAGAACTGTTTTAATGATATTTGAGGTATGTAAAATCAACTTGCAGAAGTCTTTCACAGAATGGATTTTTCCGTGCCGCCTCAAAACAATATAAGTTGCAATCATAGGGTTGGGCGTGGTAAATAATATGCCTATAATTGCGTAGATCACATAGCCTGCTGTCAGCGTTCCATTTTTAGCAAACGCTATGGAATATGGCTCAAGCATAAGGATTATGATCTCGCTCACACCCGATATTAACAGCACCCAGCCAAGGAACTCCCATATGGGGGCTTTTTCATCATCTTTCCACATATATATTCTCATCTTCCGCAGATTTTAATGAATCGGCTTGCCGGCCCTGCTCTCGTCTTTGTGCTATTCCGTCAGCTCCTTCAGTTTCTCTGCAAGCTTCGCTTTCAGCTCGGCGTGCTTTTCCGCGCTGAACTCGAATTCGGGGCTCGACCGGTATTCCGCGGGGTACATCCACACGGGCTGCCGGCGCAGGTCGTCCTCCTCCCAGTCGTAGCGGGGAATGATGTGCGCGTGCAGAAAGGCGTCCGTGTTGCCCAGAATCTCGTAGTTGATCCGGGCGGGCCGGCAGACCTCCATGATCGCGTCGCCGACGAGGCTCATTTCGCGGAGGAACAAAAGCCGGGGCACGGGGCCCAAATCGTTGAGGCTTTTGACCTTTGGGTACGCCAGCAGGATACAGTAGCCGGGCAGGAACTGTGTGTCGGCGAGGACGGCAAAGCCGCTTTTCATCCGGAGCAGGACCGTCGGATTTTCGCCCCGAAGGGCGGTGCCGAATCTGTCGTTTTTCCAGTCCATCATAATCGCCTCAAACGCCGCGGGCGGGGGAGGAGGCGTTTTGCCTGTAATTGTCCTCTATTATATTATGTAATCTCGTCAGCCTGTCCCGGGAATCCGCTTTTCCGGCCTTAAGGCTGTTTTTCATGCCGGCGTTGATCATCGTGAACAGCAGGGGCCTCTTGGCACTGGCGGGAAAGCGCTGAAGGATACTCCCAAGGCTGTAGTAGTTGTCCATGACATACTGATACCCCTCGTACAGGCGGTCGATCGTCATATGCTGAGGGAGATACGTCACGGTGCAGTGGTCGTAAAAATCCCAGTCCTCCGTGATGAGCCTGTTCTGGCTCTTGAACTTTTCAAAAATATCGGTGCCCGGATACGGCGTCAGGATGTTGAAGGTTGCGGACGGGATTTTTGTTTTATGCAGAAATTCAAGCGTCTCGTCAAAGACGGACTCGTCGTCGTCGTCAAAGCCGAAGACGAGGGACGCATGGAACAAAATGCCCCCCGCCATGATCCGTTTGATAGCGTCGATGGTATCGGCCTGGGTGCGCATGCTCTTGCTCATCCGCTTCATTTTCTGCTCTGACACGCTCTCCAGCCCGAAAAACAGCCCCCGGCATCCGCTTTCGTAAGCAAGCCTCAGCAGTTCCTCATTTTTTGAAAACGAAATGGAGGCCTGGCCGACCCATTCGATGTTCAGCTCCTTCAGCGCCGTGAAAAGCGCTTTGGCATACACCGGGTCGCCCACGATGTTGTCGTCCAGGAACATGAAGCGTTTTGAATTGGTATTGGCGATGTCCTGCAGCACCCTGTCCACGCCGACATGCCGGATTCTCTTGCCGAAGAATTTCCACACGCTGCAGAACTCGCACGAATACGGGCAGCCTCTGGAGGTGACGATGGGCTCCAGCTTGAGCGGCGAGGTATATTGGACCAGATCGCGCCGCGGCAGGGGGTAATCGTCCAGGTTCGCCATGGCGCCGCCGTGATAGAAAGCCTGGAGGCTGCCGTTTTCGATATCGTCGAGCACCTGCCGCCATACCGGCTCGGCTTCGCCGGTGATGACCGCGCTGCAGTGGAGCTTTGCCTCGGCGGGGAGGACGGTGGGGTGGATGCCGCCCAGGACGACCGTTTTCCCCCGCCGCATGAATTCTTCCGAGATTTTATACGAGCGTTTCGCCGTGGCCGTCATGCTGGTGATTGCCACAAGGTCGCACTCCATGCTGTAGTCGACGCTTTCCGCCTCTTCCTCGACAATCGTGACGTCGTGCTTTTCCGGCGTCAGCGCGGCGATATACAAAAGCGAAACCATCGGAAAGCGGATGATGTCCCGTGTCTTCCGGCCTTCGTCCCTGACCGGGGCGATTAAAACGATTTTCATGCAAAACTCCTTTTTAATGCGGCAGGGCAGTATGTAACTGCCCTGCACGTTCTTTCGTTACGCCGCCTTCAGCCGGATGTCGCCGCTGACGGAGGTGAACCTGTAATTTGCGTTGCCGCCCGTTCTGACGGAAATGTCGCTGTTGAACCTGCCGGAGGTCGTATCGTAGGACACCGTTACGCCGTCCCCGCCCGGGATGGCCAGTGTGATGCCGCCGGACGTTGTGCCGATGGTGACCTTGTCGGGATTCACGCCGCTTGTGACGCTGACTTCACCGGAGACGCTGGAGGCGTCGACAGACTTGAACGTACCGCCCAGCTGCTGGCTGCCGGAGGTGGTTTTTGTCTGCAGCGTGTCCGCGGTGACAGCGTCAAACTTCATTCTGCCGGAGACGGTGCTCGCGTACAGCTCCGACGCCGTCAGATTGGTGATGCTGACTTCCCCGGACCCAGAGTGGACATCCGCCGTATTCGCCTTGATGTTGGAGATCTCCGCGCTGCCGGAGGTCTCGTCGACCTCAAAGGACTTGACCTCAAAGTCGCTGACCTTCAATTCGGCGGACGTTGTGCCGATGCTCAGCAGGTTAAGTTTGTCCGCGAGCGATTCGGGGACGAGCAGTTCAAGCTTCTTGGTGATCATATTGATCGTCAGGCCGGGGGAGACGTACCTGACTTGAAGCTTCCCGCCGGACGTCTCATAGACCAGCTTTTCGTTGTCCTTCAGCTCGCGGCGTGCGTACTCCGTGAGCTTGATGCTGTCGCCGTCGTAGGGCGTGATCGTCACCGCGCCGGAGACCCAGTCCACATCGATGCTGTCGACGCCGTCGGCGGGCACCTGATAGCTGCCGGCCTCGTTAAAGGGGCCCGCCAGATTGTCGAATCCGCCGATACTGAAGGCGGGGGCGTTTATTTTAAAGCCGGTATTGATGCCGAAGAGGCTGCCTGTCAGAAGCCAGACGGCGAGGCCGAGGACGACGATAGCGACGACGATCCAGCAGATAACGGTGGCAAGTTTTGTTGTGCTCATAGTAAATCCCTCATTTCTTGAAAGCAAAGGCGGCGTTGATGATGGCCTGAATGGCAACGGTCACGAGGAAGATGATCCACGAAAGATGCCAGGCCCCCGTTGAAAAGCTGACGATGAAATAAATAGCGATGGTAATCGTCCAGAGCGCCGTGTGGATGGCGTTGCGGAGCGCCTTCTGTTCCTGGCTGCCGGTCTGCCACTGCTTGAACTCTTCCACCATGGTATCCTGCTTTACAAACTTGGGTTTCGTCATGCCGTTATAGATCAAAAGGCCGGTGGCCGCGGCGATGAGCAGAAACATCACGATCAGTCCCGGGAGCCATCCGCCCGAAAAAAGGACGCTGAGGACGATGATGGGGATAACGCTGATGATATAGAGCATGACGGCGATCGATGTGAACATCGCCGACCGCTGGCGTACGGATGTGAGCATCTCCGGCGACACTGTGCTCCTTTCCAGGTCCTTGAGCAGATCGCTCACGTCGCCGATACCGGCGATGGCGATGTTGTAAGCCGCTTCGGCCGTTTTGCCCTCGCTGATGAGATCGTTATATTTCTCCGTCAGATTCTGAATCATTTCTTCTTTCAGCTCGACGGATTTTCTCGACGGCGCCGTTCCGGCGAAAAGCTCGTCGACATAGGCGCGGATCTTTGCTTCCATATTACTTTTCCTCCCACTCAATGAGTTTGTCGATCAGTTCTTTTGCTGTTTTCCATTCTTTTTTGAGGCTCTGGTACGCCTCGCGGCCGATCTCCGTGATCCGGTAGTACCGGCGGCGCGCGCCTGTCGTTTCGTCGCCCCAGTAGGACTCGATGCAGCCGGCTTCCTCCAGCCGGCGGAAGGCGCTGTAGAGCGTGGCCTCCTTGAGCTCGTATCTGCCGTTTGTCTTTTGCTGTATGGCCTTGTTGATCTCATAGCCGTAGTTATCCGCGACCATCAGCCGGGCCAGGATGATCGTATCGGTGTGGCCGCGAATGAGATCAGATGCTATCGACATAGTATCCCTCCGATGCTAGGTATTTCAGATCTGTGCTTACAACCTAACACAACATACTTCGCCTGTCAAGGTATATTGAGAAAAAAGTTATGGTTGCTGTCGGGATATGTATATTATAAATATTACAGCAGCAGATAGAATATAAAACAGATTAAAATTTGGTTAAAAAAGGACACACCAAAGCCTCCCTCAAATGTGGGAGGCAAAAGAAAAGACAATCTGCACATAAAAAAAGCGGAGAAACGACAGTTTCTCCGCTGAAATTACACTTGACAATATTATTCAATTCAGTTAAAATTAATTGCTATGCATAAAAATGGACGAACCAGATACGAATACCTTTTTTAAGATTGTATCATAAACTCGCGTAAAATCAACATAACCTTTTGAAATAACTACAACATACCCGCGTGTGTCACGCCGGGCTCCGCCGATATACATTGACGAATAACTTAAGGAGTGAAGTTCATGCCGAAAGATGTGGCGTACGGCAAAACGGTCAGAAAGAGTTTTGCCAAGTCGGAAGAGATCATGGATATGCCGAACCTCCTGGAGGTTCAGAAGGATTCATACAAGTGGTTTCTGGAGACGGGACTCAGGGAAGTGTTTAAGGACGTTGCCGCGATCACCGATTACACAGGCAATCTTGAGCTCACCTTCATTGATTATAATATTGATGAAAAGCCGAAATATTCCGTGGAGGAGTGCAAGGCCCGGGACGCCACGTTCGCCGCGCCCTTAAAGGTCAGTGTGCGCCTGCGGAACAAGGAAACCGAGGAGATCAAGGAGCAGGAAATCTTTATGGGAGATTTCCCGCTCATGACCAATGCCGGCACCTTTATCATCAACGGCGCCGAGCGCGTCGTCGTGTCCCAGATCATCCGTTCGCCCAGCGTTTATTTCGAGAAGAAGACGGACGTCAAAACGGCGGTCACCGTGTACGCCACCACCGTTATCCCGTATAGGGGCGCCTGGCTGGAATACGAGACGGACGCGTCCGATAACTTCTATGTCCGCGTGGATAAAAACAGAAAGTTGCCGATCACCTGGCTTCTGCGCGCCATCGGGCGGCCCACGGCCGAGCCGTACACCTGGCTGTCCGTTGCAGGCGGCGAGGCCGGCGCGGAGACGAGCGAGCAGCTGAAGCTCATCTTCGGCGATGACGAGCGCATCAACGCCACCCTCGATAAGGACGCCTGCAGGACCCGCGAGGAGGCGCTCATCGAGCTCTACAAGCGCCTGCGCCCCGGCGACCCCCCGACGGTGGACAGCGCTGAGACACTTTTAACAAACCTCTTTTTTGACGCGCGGCGGTATGACATCTCCACCGTCGGGCGCTACAAGTTCAATAAAAAGTTGGCTCTCTGGCACCGCCTGAGCGGCCATACCCTATCCCGCCCGCTGGCGGACCCCATGACGGGCGAGATCATCGCCGAGGCCGGCGAGACGGTCACCCGCGACAGGGCCGAGGAGCTTGAATCCAAGGGCATCATCGAGGCCTGGGTCCAGGCCGACGGCAGGGAAGTCCGGGTTTTCTCCAACGGTATGGTGAAGCTCGACAATTTCGTCGGCTTTGACGTGGAGGCCGAGCTCGGCATCAAGGAGCGCGTGCGCTTCATCGTGCTGAAAAAGCTTTTGGAGGAGTACAGCGGCCAGGAGCTCAAGGACGCCATCCTGGAGCGCATTGACGACCTCATACCCAAGCACATCATTCCCGACGATATCATGGCCTCCGTCAACTATTTGAACTGCCTGGCCCACGGCATCGGCGACGCGGACGATATCGACCATCTGGGCAACCGCCGCATGCGCAGCGTCGGCGAGCTTTTGCAGAACCAGTTCCGCGTGGGCTTTTCGCGCATGGAGCGTGTCATCCGCGAGCGCATGACGCTGCAGGATCTGGATATCATCACCCCGCAGTCTCTCATCAACATCCGCCCCGTCACGGCGGCCATCAAGGAATTTTTCGGGTCGTCCCCGCTTTCTCAATTCATGGACCAGACGAACCCGCTGGCGGAGCTCACCCACAAGCGCCGTCTGTCGGCCCTGGGCCCCGGCGGCCTGTCCCGCGAGCGCGCCAGCTTCGACGTCCGAGACGTTCACTATAGCCACTACGGGCGCATGTGCCCCATCGAGACGCCTGAAGGTCCGAACATCGGCCTGATCTCGTATCTGGCGTCCTACGCCCGCGTCAACGAATACGGGTTTATCATCGCGCCGTTCCAGAAGATTGAGAAAAAGACCTTCCGCGTGATGGAGCAGATCGATTATCTGACGGCCGACATGGAGGACCAGTACATCGTCGCCCAGGCCACGGAGCCCCTCGACGAAAACGGCTGTCTTATAAACCAGCGTATCACCTGCCGCCACCGCGACGAAATCGTCGAGGTCGACCGCGACCGCGTGGACTATATCGACATCTCGCCGCGCATGATGGTCTCCATCGCCACGGCCATGATCCCCTTCCTGGAAAACGACGACGCCAACCGCGCCCTCATGGGCGCGAACATGCAGCGCCAGGCCGTTCCGCTGCTCACCACGGAGGCGCCGATCGTCGCCACCGGCATTGAGCACAAGTGCGCCGTGGACTCCACTGTCGTGGCGCTGGCCGAGGGCGACGGCGTCGTGGCCAGCGTGTCCGCCACGCGGGTCACCGTCCGCTACGACAGCGGCGAGGTCAAGGATTATTCCCTGACGAAGTTCTCCCGTTCCAACCAGGGCACCTGCATCAACCAGCGCCCCGTCGTCTCCGCCCGCGACCGCGTCAAGGCCGGCGATATCCTGGCCGACGGCCCGTCCACGAGCCAGGGCGAGATCGCGCTGGGCAAGAACATCCTGGTCGGCTTTATGACCTGGGAAGGCTACAACTACGAGGACGCTATCCTCATCAACGAGCGCCTGTCCATGGACGACGTGTTTACGTCCATTCATATCGAAGAGCACGAGATCGACGCCCGCGACACGAAGCTGGGGCCCGAGGAGATCACCCGGGATATTCCCGGCGTCGGTGAAGACTCTCTCCGTTATCTCGACGAGCGCGGCATCATCAGCGTGGGCGCCGAGGTTCACGCCGGCGACATTCTCGTGGGCAAGGTTACGCCCAAGGGCGAAACGGACCTGACCGCCGAGGAACGCCTTTTACGAGCGATCTTCGGCGAGAAGGCGCGCGAGGTCAGGGATACCTCATTAAAAGTTCCCCACGGCGAGAGCGGCATCGTCGTCGACGTCAAGGTGTTCACCCGTGAGAACGGCGACGAACTGAACCCCGGCGTCAACATGGTGGTCCGCTGCTATATCGCCCAGAAGAGAAAGATCAGCGTCGGCGACAAGATGGCCGGACGCCACGGCAACAAGGGCGTCGTGTCCCGCATCCTGCCGAAGGAGGATATGCCGTACCTGCCGGACGGCACGCCGCTGGATATCGTGCTCAATCCGCTGGGCGTCCCCTCCCGTATGAACATCGGCCAGGTCCTGGAGGTCCATCTGGGGTACGCGGCCAAAACGCTGGGCTGGAAGGTGGCCACCCCCATCTTCAACGGCGCCAACGAAAAGGAAATCCGTGACACGCTGGAGCTGGCCGGCCTCCGGCCCGACGGCAAGAGCGTCCTCTACGACGGACGCACCGGCGATCCCTTTGACAACCCGGTCACCGTCGGCTATGTCTACTTCTTAAAGCTCCATCATCTGGTTGACGATAAGATCCACGCCCGTTCCACGGGCCCGTACAGCCTCGTCACGCAGCAGCCGCTTGGCGGCAAGGCCCAGTTCGGCGGCCAGCGCTTCGGCGAAATGGAAGTCTGGGCGCTGGAGGCTTACGGCGCGGCGTACACCCTGCAGGAGATTTTAACGGTGAAATCGGACGACGTCACAGGGCGCGTGCGCACCTACGAGTCCATCGTCAAGGGCCACAATATCCCGAAGCCCGGCGTGCCGGAATCCTTCAAGGTCCTCGTCAAGGAGCTCCAGTCCCTCTGTCTCGACGTCCGCGTGCTCGACGAGCACGGCAACAAGATCGAGCTGCAGAGCGACGACGAGGAAGACGATATCCGCGACAACATGCGCGAGGGCGGCAGCACCTACCGCTCTGACGACAATGAAATCCTTTCCGGCGGCTACAGCATTGAAGACGTCGACCTCGAGGAGTCCGACGACCTCGCCGCCGACTTTGAGGAAGAAGAGGAATTTGAAGAAAACGACCTCTATGAGTTCCTGGATGAAGAGGAGGATAAACAATGAGCTGCGCACCTTTTGACGCGATCCAAATCGGCTTGGCGTCCCCCGAGATGATCAGAAGCTGGTCATACGGCGAGGTCAAGAAACCGGAGACGATAAACTACAGAACGCTCAAGCCCGAGAGGGACGGCCTCTTCTGCGAAAGGATTTTCGGGCCCACAAAGGACTGGGAGTGCCATTGCGGCAAATACAAGAAGATCCGCTACAAGGGCAAAATCTGCGACCGCTGCGGCGTCGAGGTCACAAAGTCCAACGTCAGGCGCGAGCGCATGGGCCATATCGAGCTGGCCGCGCCCGTCAGCCATATCTGGTATTTCAAGGGCATCCCGTCCCGCATGGGCCTGCTTTTGGACCTTACGCCGAGAATCCTTGAAAAGGTTTTGTATTTCGCGGCGTATATCGTCATCGATCCCGGCATGACGCCGCTGCATAAAAATCAGATTCTCACGGAAAAAGAATATCGTGAGATGCGCGAAAAGTACGAGGACGATTTCAGGGCCGGCATGGGCGCCGAGGCCATCCGCGATTTGCTGGCCGACATCGACTGCGAGAAGTTCTCCGAGCAGCTCCGCGTCGAGGCCCGGGAGGCTTCCGGCCAGAAGAAGGCGAAGCTTGTCAAGCGTCTGGAGGTCGTCGAGGCGTTCCGCCAGTCCGGCAACAATCCCACCTGGATGATCATCGACGTGCTGCCGGTCATCCCGCCGGAGATCCGCCCCATGGTCCAGCTGGACGGCGGCCGTTTCGCCACCTCCGACCTCAACGACCTGTACCGCCGCGTCATCAACAGAAACAACCGCCTCAAAAGGCTCATTCAATTAAACGCCCCGGATATCATCGTGCGCAATGAAAAGCGCATGCTGCAGGAGGCGGTGGACGCCCTCATCGACAACGGCCGCCGCGGCCGGGCCGTCACCGGCGCCAATTCACGCGCGCTCAAATCCCTGTCCGACATGCTCAAGGGCAAGCAGGGCCGCTTCCGTCAGAACCTCCTGGGCAAGCGCGTGGACTATTCCGGCCGTTCCGTTATCGTCGTGGGCCCCGAGCTGAAGCTCTACCAGTGCGGCGTGCCGAAGGAAATGGCCATCGAGCTCTTCCGCCCCTTCGTCATGAAAAAGCTCGTGGAGGACGGCGTGTCCAACAACATCAAATCGGCCAAAAAGATGGTCGACAAGGGCCTCACCGAGGTGTGGGACGCCCTGGAGGTCGTCATCAGGGAGCATCCCGTGCTCTTGAACCGTGCCCCCACGCTGCACCGCCTGGGCATCCAGGCCTTTGAGCCGATCCTCGTCGAGGGCCGCGCCTTAAAGCTTCATCCACTGGTCTGCACCGCCTATAACGCCGACTTTGACGGCGACCAGATGGCCATCCACGTGCCGCTGTCCGCCGAAGCGCAGGCGGAAGCCCGCGTCCTCATGCTGTCGGCCAACAACCTCCTGCACCCGAAGGACGGCCAGCCCGTCACGGTCCCGACGCAGGACATGATCCTCGGCTCCTACTATCTCACCTTCATCCGCCAGGACGAACCGGGCGCCGGGAAGGCTTTCTCCACGCCCAACGAGGCCCTGATGGCCTACCAAAACGGCGACGTGGGCATCCACGCCCCCATCAAGGTCCGCGTCACGAAGACCTTTGACGGTATGCCCCAGAGAAAACTGATCGAGACCACGGTGGGCCGCATCATCTTTAACGAGCCCATCCCGCAGGACCTGGGCTTTGTGGACAGGACGGACCCCGAGCACAAGTTTGATTACGAGATCGGTTTCCAGACCGGCAAAAAGCAGCTGGAGAAGATCATCAAAAAGGCCATCGCCAAGCACGGGTTCACCCTGTCGGCCGAGCTTCTCGACAACATCAAGGCCCTGGGCTTCAAATACTCCACCCGCGGCGCCATCACCATTTCCATCTCCGACATGACCGTGCCGGAGACGAAGAGGACGCTGATCCGCGAGACGGAAAAAAAGGTCGTCTCCATCGAGCAGCAGTTCAAGCGCGGCTTCATCACCGACGACGAACGGTACCGCCTCGTCGTCAAGGAGTGGGAGACCACAACGAAAAACGTGACCAACGCCCTGCAGGACGCGCTGGACGAGTTCAACCCCATCTTCATGATGGCCAACTCCGGCGCCCGCGGCAGTATGAACCAGATCCGTCAGCTGGCCGGCATGCGCGGCCTTATGGCCAACACCGCCGGTAAGACGATCGAAATCCCGATCAAGGCAAACTTCCGCGAAGGCCTCACCGTTCTCGAATACTTCACCTCCTCCAGAGGCGCCCGTAAGGGCTTGGCCGATACGGCGCTCCGTACGGCCGACTCCGGTTACCTGACGCGCCGCCTTGTCGACGTCTCCCAGGACGTCATCATCCGCGAGCACGACTGCGGCACTCACGACGGCATCGTCGTGGCGGAGCCGGAGGATACGAGCAGCGGGGCCCAGAGCCTTGCCGACGCCATCCACGGCCGCTTCCCGTCGGACGACATTACCGATCCGGCCACCGGAGAAATCCTCTTCACCCGGGAGCACATGTTCATGTCCGCCGACGCCGCGACGCTGGATGCCCACGGCATCCGCGAGGTCAAGATACGCACCGTTCTCGACTGCGAGGCGCCCAGCGGCGTTTGCTCTAAATGCTACGGCATCAACCTGGCCACCGGCGATCCGGTCAGCATCGGCGAGGCCGTCGGCGTCATTGCCGCACAGTCCATCGGCGAGCCCGGCACGCAGCTCACCATGCGGACGTTCCACACAGGCGGCGTCGCCGGCGACGATATCACCCAGGGTCTGCCCCGCGTCGAGGAGCTGTTCGAGGCCCGCAAGCCGAAGAAAATGTCCATGCTGGCCGAAATCAGCGGCACTGTGGAAGTCGAGGAGACGAGGAAGAACGCCATCGTCGCCATCAATATTACAAATCCGGAGGACGGCGAGGTCAAGGTCTACCAGGCCCCGTACTCGGCCGGCATCCGTGTCAAGTCCGGCGACACCATACAGAAGGGCGATATGCTGACGGACGGCGCCTTGAACCCCCATGACGTCATGCGCATCCGCGGCAAGGCCGCCGCACAGACGTACCTCATCCAGGAGGTCCAGAAGGTTTACCGCCAGCAGGGCGTTGAAATCAACGACAAGCACATCGAGGTCATCGTCCGCCAGATGCTCCGCAAGGTCCGCATCGAGGAGGGGGGCGACACGGAGCTTCTCGCCGGCACAACCGTCGATATCCTGGAGGTCAAGCGCGCCAACCGTGAGATCGACGACAGGATCGCGGCAGGGGAGACGGAGCTCCGCAAGGCCACCGCCGTCCAGCTCCTCATGGGCATCACGAAGGCATCGCTGGCAACGGAATCCTTCCTGTCGGCCGCCTCCTTCCAGGAGACGACCAAGGTTTTGACCGAGGCCGCCATCAAGGGCAAGGTCGACCATCTGGTGGGCCTGAAGGAAAACGTCATCATCGGCAAGCTCGTCCCGGCCGGCAGCGGCCTGTCCCTCTACAGAAAGTTCGAGCAGAATCCCCGCAGCGACGTCTCCTGGGATACCGACGAGGAGGAAGAGGTAGAAGACCTCGACCTGTCGGTGCTCTTGAACTCCGGCAACGCATTATAATACCCACCCGCCCGCCCAATAGAGTTATAGGGGGCTGGCGCCCCCTATAACCCTTTTTATGGGGCTTCGCCCCATGCCCTCCTCGGGGCTTCGCCCCGGACCCCGGTTCGGGCGCTTCGTGAAGCGCCCCTGCAAGAGGCCGCTATGGTTGCAACCACACGATACCTCACGCCGGGCCCAGGGTAAAGTTTCCGCTTGCACGGCGCCGCTTTGGTTATATCCGCGTAAAATATGTTGACGCGGGGCGGGTTTTGTGTTATCGTATTAGCCTGTGTGATATTGCACGATTCTGTGCATCCGATTTTTACGAAATGCCTAAAAAACGTTTCGATAAAAATAAAATAACGTTCAGAAAGGAGGAACATAATGCCAACATTCAATCAGCTTGTCAGAAAGGGCAGAGAGACCCAGACGTACAAATCCACCTCTCCGGCGATGCAGAAGGGTCTTAACACCCTGAAGAACAAGGAGACGGATCTGTCATCCCCCCAGAAGCGCGGTGTTTGCACGGCGGTCAGAACTTCGACGCCGAAAAAGCCGAACTCCGCACTCCGGAAGATCGCTCGTGTCCGTCTCACAAACGGCTATGAGGTTACCGCGTATATCCCCGGTATCGGCCACAATCTGCAGGAGCACTCCGTCGTCATGATTCGCGGCGGCCGTGTCAAGGACCTGCCTGGTGTCCGTTATCACATCATCCGCGGCACACTCGATACCCAAGGCGTGGCCAAGCGCATGCAGGCCCGCTCCAAGTACGGCGCCAAAAAGCCGAAGGCTGGCAAGGGTACGGCAACCAAAAAGTAAAAAGTGAAGCTGACAACGCTTTGTGCGTGAGGCTGAACGCCTTGCCATGAAGGTATATATACATTATAAAATATGTGGGTTCCCGTCTGGCGGGAATGACAGATGTATGTTGCCTCAGCGGCAGGCACCCACCGGGTCAACTTTCCCGGAGTACCGATGACATCATTTTATATGAAGGAGGGAAGTATTGTGCCCAGAAGAGGTAACGTACCGAAGAGAGAAGTCTTGCCTGATCCTCTATACAATTCAGTACTCGTCACGAGACTGATCAACAGCATTATGCTGGACGGCAAGAAAGGCGTAGCTCAAAAAGTCGTTTACGGCGCTTTTGACATCATCGGAGAGAAGACAGGAAAAGCCCCGCTTGAAGTCTTCACGGCGGCTATCGAGAACATCATGCCGTCCCTGGAGGTCAAGGCCCGCCGTGTCGGCGGCGCCACCTATCAGGTACCGATCGAGGTCAGGCCCGACAGACGTCAGACGCTTGGTCTGCGCTGGCTGACGAGCTACTCAAGAGCACGCAACGAAAAAACAATGAAAGAACGTCTCGCAGGCGAAATCATGGATGCCGCCAACAGTCTCGGCAGCGCCGTGAAAAAACGTGAAGATACCCATAGAATGGCTGAATCGAACAGAGCCTTTGCACACTACCGCTGGTAATCGCAATGGTCTTTTTCGCCAGAGACTACAGGAAACGATAAGGAGTGAGTAATATGCCGAGACAATATCCGCTGGGAAAAACACGCAATATTGGCATAATGGCTCATATTGATGCGGGAAAGACCACAACGACCGAACGTATTCTGTTCTATACAGGACGGACCTATAAAATAGGTGAAGTTCACGAGGGTTCCGCGACAATGGACTGGATGGAACAGGAGCAGGAGCGGGGTATCACCATTACCTCCGCCGCAACAACGTGTTTCTGGAACGACCACCGCATCAATATCATTGATACCCCGGGCCACGTTGACTTCACCGTTGAGGTGGAGCGTTCGCTGCGCGTGCTCGATGGGTCGGTGACGGTCATGTGCGCAAAGGGCGGCGTTGAGCCGCAGTCGGAAACGGTTTGGCGTCAAGCCGATAAATACCATGTTCCGAGGATGATTTACGTCAACAAAATGGACATCATGGGCGCGGATTTCTTTAACGTGCTCAAGATGGTCGAGGACAGGCTCAAGGCCAACGCGGTGCCTATTCAGCTGCCGATCGGCGCGGAGTCTGATTTCAGGGGGATCATCGATCTCGTTGAGATGAAGGCGGACATCTATTACGACGAACTTGGCAAAGACATGCGTGTCGAGCCGATTCCGGACAATATGCTGGAATTGGCAAATGAATATCATATAAAGCTCTTGGAGGCCGTGTCGGATTTCGACGAGGATATCATGGAGCGCTACCTTGAAGGCCAGGAGATCAGTGTCGAAGCCGTCAAGGCGGCCATCCGCAAGGCCACCGTCGCCGTGCAGATGATCCCGGTCGTCTGCGGTACGTCGTACAGGAACAAGGGCGTCCAGAAGCTGCTGGACGCGATCGTTGACTATATGCCGTCGCCGCTCGACATCCCGGACATCCAGGGCGTCGTTCCCGGCACGGACGAGGTCGATTCCCGTCCCGCCAGCGACGAGGCGCCGTTTAGCGCCCTCGCCTTCAAGATCATGACGGACCCGTATGTGGGCCGCCTGTCGTTCTTCCGGGTTTATTCCGGAACGGCGGAGGCGGGCGCCACCGTCCTGAACTCCACAAAGGGCAACAGGGAGAGACTCGGCCGCATCCTTCAGATGCACGCCAATCACCGTGAGGACATCAACATGGTGTACTCCGGCGACATCGCCGCCGCCGTCGGCCTCAAGAACACGACGACGGGTGATACGCTGTGCAGCGAAAAGGCGCCGATCATCCTGGAATCCATGGAGTTCCCGGAGCCCGTCATCCGCGTGGCCATAGAACCCAAAACAAAGGCCGGCCAGGAGAAAATGGGCATCGCCCTCAGCAAGCTCGCCGAAGAGGACCCGACCTTCAAGACGTATACGGACGAGGAGACAGGCCAGACGATCATCGCCGGCATGGGCGAGCTTCATCTGGAGATCATCGTCGACAGGCTCCTGCGCGAGTTTAAGGTCGAGGCCAACGTGGGCAAACCGCAGGTTTCCTACAAGGAGACGATTCGCGGCACCGCCGACGTCGACCACAAGTACGCCCGGCAGTCGGGCGGTAAGGGTCAGTACGGCCACGTCAAGATCATCGTTGAGCCCAACGAGTCCGGCAAGGGCTACGAGTTCATCAACAAGATCGTCGGCGGCGCGATCCCGAAGGAATATATCCCCGCTGTCGATCAGGGTATCCAGGGCGCGATGCAGGCAGGCATCCTAGCCGGTTACCAGGTCGTTGACGTGAAGGTCACGCTGTACGACGGCTCCTATCACGAGGTCGACTCCTCGGAGATGGCCTTCAAGATTGCCGGCAGCATGGCGTTCAAGGAAGCGATGCAAAAAGCCGATCCGATTTTGCTGGAGCCCATCATGAAGGTCGTTGTCACAGTCCCGGAGGACTACATGGGCGACGTCATCGGCGACCTCAACTCCCGCCGCGGACAGATCACCGGCATGGAGACGAGGAGCGGCGCGGCCGTGGTCAACTCGTTTGTGCCGCTGTCCACCATGTTCGGCTACTCCACGGACCTGCGTTCCCGCACCCAGGGGCGCGGCACGTACGCCATGGAGCCCAGCCACTATGTGGAGCTGCCCAAATCGCTGCAGCAGGAGCTCATTTCCGTCAGGAAGGCCGAAAAATAAAGATTGATAATTTCCGCAAAATATTGTAAAATACCGCATTACAAGGAAACGTTTATTTTTAAATTTAAATACTGTAAGGAGGAACCAACCCACCATGGCTAAGCAAAAGTTTGAAAGAACAAAGCCGCACGTCAATGTCGGCACGATTGGTCACGTCGACCATGGCAAAACGACGCTCACAGCCGCTATCACGAAGTATCTGTCATTCTCTGGCAAGGCGAAGTTTGAGGCTTATGACCAGATAGATAAGGCTCCTGAAGAGAGGGAGCGCGGCATCACGATCAACACGGCCCACGTCGAGTATGAGACGGAGAAGCGTCACTACGCCCACGTCGATTGCCCGGGCCACGCCGACTATATCAAGAACATGATCACCGGCGCTGCGCAGATGGACGGCGCGATCCTCGTTATCGCCGCCTCCGACGGCCCGATGGCTCAGACCCGTGAGCACATCCTGCTGGCGCACCAGGTTAACGTGCCGGCGATCGTCGTCTTCCTCAATAAGGTTGACCAGGTCGACGACCCCGAGCTCCTCGAGCTGGTCGAGATGGAAGTCCGCGAGCTGCTCTCCAAGTACGAGTATCCCGGCGACGACATCCCGATCATCAAGGGCAGCGCCCTGAACGCTCTGGCGTCCACGTCCACCGACACGAACGCCCCCGAGTACGCCTGCATCAAAGAGCTCATGGACGCCGTTGACAGCTATATCCCGACGCCGGAGCGCAAGTCCGAGCTGCCGTTCCTGATGCCCGTTGAGGACGTCTTCACCATCACCGGCCGCGGCACCGTCGCCACCGGCCGTGTCGAGCGCGGTAAGGTCAACATGAACGACAAGGTTCAGATCGTCGGCCTGATGGACGAGCCCAAGGAGACCGTCGTCACCGGCATTGAAATGTTCCGCAAGCTGCTTGACTACGCCGAAGCCGGCGATAACATCGGCACACTGCTCCGCGGCATTGCGAAGACCGACATCGAGCGCGGCCAGGTTCTGGCCAAGCCCGGCAGCATCAAGCCCCACACAAAATTCAAGGGCCAGGTTTACGTCCTTTCCAAGGATGAGGGCGGACGCCACACGCCGTTCTTCAACAACTACAGACCGCAGTTCTATTTCCGCACCACGGACGTTACCGGCGTTATCACCCTGCCGGAAGGCGTCGAGATGTGCATGCCCGGCGACCACGTCACCATAGATGTCGAGCTCATCACCCCCATCGCTATTGAAGAGGGTCTCCGCTTCGCTATCCGTGAGGGCGGCCGCACGGTCGGTTCCGGCGTCGTCACCGGCGTCAACGCGTAATCCGATCTCCGCATAAAAAAAGGGCATTGCCTTTAATGGCAATGCCCTTTTGGCAGTGTTGTCATGCTGTCAATTTCGTGCCGGCGCATCACACCGCTTAAGGTTCCAGTTCCTCCAGGGCCGACGCGTCCGACGTCAGCGCGCTCGTGTTCGCGTTATTCGGGTTTGCGGCGTTGTTCGGGTTTGTGCCCTGATTGCCGGCGTTGGGCTGCACTGTAGGCGCGGCGCCCTGGTTTCCGGCGTTAGGCTGCGCGGTGGGCGCAGTCCCCTGGTTTCCGGTGTTGGGCTGCGCTGTAGGTGCGGTCCCCTGGTTTCCGGCGTTGGGCTGCGCTGTAGGTGCGGTCCCCTGGTTTCCGGCATTGGGCTGTGCGCTGGGCACGGCGCCCTGGTTTCCGGCGGTCGGCAGGGCCGCGCTGGGCGCCGGCGACGACGGCAAGCCCTTGGGATACCTGAGGCCTACCATAAAGCCGTCCAGCGCGTTGGACTGGACGTCGCCGGCGATGACCTCATTCCTGTAGACGATGATATCCGCCACAACGTTTCCCGTGGTCTCGGGGTAGTTGAGCACCTTGTAGGTGTATCGCTTTGCCTCGATGCCCCCATACTTGGAAAGATCGAATCCCTGCTGCGTCTGAATCTCGTTGTATTTCGTGTAGACATCCGAAAATTCTCTCGGGATGACGACCTGCTGCTCCTCGAGCGGGTTCTTATCCACCTCCCAGCCCAGTGAATTCAAGTATTTGACGCGCTGATCGTTGTTTTTGACGACCGCGGAAAGAGCCGCCGTTTCTTTCGCATTTTTCGCATTTGATGATCTGCTGATGCTGCCCGCAATCAAAATGACGGCGATCAGCACGGCCGCGAGGATGAGTACTGCGAGTACGGCTTTCTTTTTGTTGAATTTAGCAGTGAAAATAAACATGCCATTCACCCCGTTACAATGTTGATACAGCTTATTCGCCGTTGTCCCGATATATGACATGCTTGCGTGCTGGAGGTTATTATGGAAAAATTGCGCCTGGACAAAATCATCGCCGACGCGGGAATCGCTTCCCGGCGGGAAGCGGCGCAGCTCATCAAAAGCGGCTTTGTCACCGTGGACGGCGCCCCCGCCCTGTCGGGCGCGGAGAAATACGATCCCGCGGCGTCCGACATTGCCGTCGGCGGCAGGCACCTCAGCTATAAGCGGTATCACTATTTTATGATGAACAAGCCCGCCGGCTGCGTCTCGGCAACCGAGGACCGGGAAGAAAAAACGGTGCTGGAGCTTTTGTCTGACAGTGACAGGCGACTTCGCCTGTTCCCGGCCGGACGGCTGGACAAGGACGCGGAAGGGTTTCTCATCCTGACGGACGACGGCGACTTCGCCCATCGGATCATCACGCCCTCGAAAAACATTTATAAAACATATTACGTCGAAACGGATGGCCGCCTTACCGGCGACGACGTCCGGGCGTTTTCAGGCGGCATCGTCCTGAAGGATGGGCTCAAATGCCTGCCGGCCGCCCTGGAGATCATTTCCTCAGGGGAGAAGAGCAGCGCCGCCGTCAGAATCCGGGAGGGGAAGTACCATCAGGTCAAGCGTATGCTGGCCTCGCGGGGAAAACCGGTCACCTATCTCAAGCGCACCGCCGTGGGCGGCCTGACGCTGGACGGCGGCCTGGCTCCGGGCGCGTACCGGGAAATGACGGCCGACGAGATCGCGTCGGTTTTCAGGGAGGCCTGAAATTTCAACCGCTCGAAAATTCGTTAATTTTTATGGTGACGGTATATAATAAGACGACGCTGTTTGTGTACATTTGGCATAATGGATGTGCTTCGATAACAAAAAATTAAAAATATTAACAAATTGCGTTGATTTTTCTATTGAAAAATGTTGGATAACAGTATATTATGTTACTATTGCAGGTATCGTCAAAATCACGAAAGCTCTCAATATACGGTAAACGAAGAATTATGGGGAGGACAATGTCATGTCCAGCAGAATCTTTCAGAGTGTTATTGTCCAAATGAAAGAAGCGACAAAGCGCCTGATCGGCGTCATAGATTCAGATGGGACCGTGGTCGCCAGCAGCGAGCTGGCCCTTGTGGGGTCAAACATCGGTGTTTTTCCGGCCGCCGCTGAGGAAACAGGAGACAAAGTCGTCAAAAACTTCGGCAGGACGTTTAAAATGCTGGGCAGCGTCGGCACTCAGTTTGATTACGCCGTTTTTGTGGACGGAGAAGATGACTTTGCCAAAACCATCTGTGTCATGGCGTATATCGCAATCTCCGAAGCGAAGATTTATTATGAGGAAAATCATGATAAATGCGCCTTCGTCAAAAACATCATTTCCGACAACATCCTGCCGGGCGACATTTATGTCCGCGCCAAGGAACTCCACTTTGTAACCGATATTCCGCGCGTCGTCCTCGTCGTCCGCCAGATCGGCAGGGCGGAGGTGGCGGCCATTGAGCTCCTGCAAAATCTCTTCCCGGACAAGCAGCATGACTTTGTTATCTCCGTCAGCGAGACGGACATCGCCCTCATCAAGGAAGTCACGTCCGCAGCCGATTCGAAATACGTCCTCAAGCTGGCGGCCACCATCGAGCACAAGCTCGGCGAGGAGCTGGGCCTGAAGACGGTCATCGGCATCGGCACGCCGGCCAAGCATCTCCGGGAGCTGGCCGACCGTTATAAAGAAGCGCAGGTCGCCATCGACGTGGGCAAGGTATTCGACACGGAGAAAACGATCATCAACTACGAAAATCTCGGCATCGGCCGGCTGATCTATCAGCTGCCGACGACGCTGTGCGAGATGTTCTTGTCCGAGGTGTTCAAGAAGAACCCGATCGAGTCGCTGGATCAGGAGACGCTTTACACGATCAACAAGTTTTTTGAAAACAACCTGAATGTTTCCGAGACGTCCCGGAAGCTGTTCGTCCACAGGAATACGCTCGTTTACAGGCTGGAAAAGATCAAAAAGCTCACAGGGCTCGACCTCAGGGAATTTGACCATGCCATCGTTTTCAAGGTCGCTCTTATGGTCAAAAAGTATCTCAATTCACAGGAATCGAAGTTTTAATCAGATAACGACTACGGGCGCTACGGGCAAGAGACAGCCATGTCTTTTGCCCGGATTGCGGATTTACGAGGTATATTAAATGGTTCAACTCATCGATGTTTTCAAAGCGTACGAAAATGGTACAAAAGCACTCAAAGGCGTTAATATCAAGCTCGAACCCGGGGAATTTGCGTTTTTGGTAGGCCCCTCCGGCTCGGGAAAATCGACGATCATGAAGCTCATCACCGGCGAAATCGCGCCGACGGATGGGACGGTGGTCGTCAACGGTTTTAATCTGGTCAATATCAAAATGTCCAAAATGCCGTTTCTCCGGCGGTCGCTCGGGGTCATCTTCCAGGACTTCCGGCTGATCCAGAAAAAGACGGTTTATGAAAACGTGGCCTTCGCCATGCACGCTGTCGGCGCCTCCCCCAGGGAGATACGCAAGCGCGTCCCCTATGTTTTAAATCTTGTGGGCCTTGACCAGAAGGCGAAGATGCGGCCCTTCGAGCTCTCGGGCGGCGAGCAGCAGCGCGTTGCCATCGCCAGGGCGCTGGTCAACAACCCCAGCCTCATCGTTGCCGACGAGCCCACAGGCAACTTAGATCCCGCGCGCAGCCTGGAGATACTTATGCTTCTTCAGAAAATCAACGAGCTCGGCACGACAGTCCTTGTTGTTACCCACGAGAAGGCGCTTGTCGATGCGTTCTCACAGCGTGTCATCGCCATTGACAACGGCAGAATCATCAGTGACGGAATGGACGGGTATTACAGTTATGAAGAGGTATAACACCGGTTACTACATAAGGGAAGGCGTCAGCGGTATCTTTGCGCACGGGTTCATGTCCTTTGCCTCCGTCTGCATTATCGTCGCGTGCCTCATCATCATGGGCAGCTTTTCCCTTTTATCTTTCAATGTCAGCTCGATCATCGGCCAGTTTGAAAAGGACAACGTTGTGATCGCCTACGTCAGCGACAGCCTGTCGGAGGATCAGGCGCGGGCGCTCCAGAGCCAGATCGAGGCCCTGCCCAACGTGGAGTCGGCGCAGTTCACCACCCGCGAAGAGGCAATGCAGAAGTTCGAGGGCAACTTTACGGACAAGTCCCTTTTTGAAAACATCGACTCGTCCGTCTTCCGCCACAGGTTCTACGTCTATATGCAGGACATCTCGCTGACGGAGCAGACGACGAATGATATTCGGGGCGTCAGCGGCATCGCGGAGGCCAACTCCAACCTCGCCGTGGCCCAGGGGTTTGTGACGGTGCGGAACATCGTCAGGATCGTGTCGTTCGTCCTGGTGGCCATCCTCCTTGTCATTTCGCTGTTCATCATGTCCAACACGATCAAGCTCGCCACCTTTGACAGGCGCGAGGAGATTGCCATTATGAAGATGGTCGGCGCCACCAACGGCTTTATCCGATGGCCGTTTGTGTTCCAGGGCTTTATCCTGGGGCTCGCCGGCGCGCTGGTCGCGTTTATTGCCCAGTGGATACTTTACACGGTTTTTGCAAATATGCTTCTCAAAAGCAACGCGATGAGCTTTATCACGGCAGTTCCGTTTTCATCGGTGGCGATACCGATGTTCGCTGTCTTTATCGCTCTTGGGTTCGGTGTTGGTGTCGCCGGGAGCGCAATGGCAATCAAGAACTATCTGAGAGTCTGACGGAGGTGCGTTATGACTAGAAAATGGGTAATCCGGATCGTCGCGATCCTGATGGCACTCATTATGGCAATGTCCGTTTTGTATGTGGTCGTCGGCAGCCTGACGGCGGCCGCCGTGACACAAAGCCAGATCGATGCGCTCAAGCAGCAGCAGAAAGAGTACGAGAAGAAGAAAAATGAGATCCAGTCGGAGATCAACTCGCTGCAATACCAGCAGAAGTCGGCGCTGGAGCAGAAGGGCGTTCTCGATAATCAGATCCAGCTGACGCAGGACGAGATCGACAATATCAACGATCAGATTGCCCAGTACGATCAGCTTATCTCCCAGAAACAGGGCGAGCTGGAGCAGGCGCAGGCCAACGAGGACGCACAGTGGGCCAAGTACAAGCTCAACCTGCGCACGATGGAGGAAAACGGCACCATCTCCTACATATCGGTCATCTTCAGGGCCAACAGCTATTCCGACCTCCTGGCGCGCCTCGACTTCGTCCGCGGAATCATGCAGTACGACATAAAGATTTACGATCAGCTCCAGGCGGCCAAGGAGGCCAAGATCCAGGCCAAAAGCGCGCTGGAGGAGGCAAAGGCGGGGCAGGAAGCCGACAGGCTGGAGCTGACGCAGAAGGAAGCGGACCTGGAGAAGCAGCTCGACGCTTCTACGGCGCTCCTGGCCAAGCTTGCTGAGGATATCGATACGGCGAAGGATCTTTACGAAAAGCAGAAGGCCGAGGCCGACAAGGTCCAGAGCGATATCAATAAGAAGGTTGAGGAGCTCAAAAAGCAAAACCAGGGGCCAGGGGCCGTGAAGGGTACCGGCAGCTTTATCTGGCCGACGCCGAGCAGCACGCTCGTCACGTCCCGCTACGGGACGCGCGTCCATCCGATTTATCATGAGTACAGGACGCATACGGGCGTCGATATCGGCGCAAAATACGGAGCGAGTATTGAAGCCTCCGACAGCGGTACCGTCATTATCGCAAAATACAGCTCGTCTTACGGCAACTACGTGGTCATCGACCACGGCAACGGATATACGACGCTGTACGCCCATATGAGCCAGATCCTCGTCAAGTCCGGCGCCAAGGTGCAGCAGGGCGCCGTCATCGGCAAGGTGGGCGCCACGGGTGACGCCACCGGTCCGCATCTGCATTTTGAAATCTCCCAGAATGGCAGCCGGATCAATCCGCTTCAATTTTTCACAAATTATACTTTATCCGCAAGTGCATAGGATATAGCTATGAAAAAACAAATCGGTTTGAAAACCGCTGTGGCGCTGATGCTTCTGGCATCAGCGCTCACATGCGTTTTGCTGCTCGGCGGGCTGTGGCTGTACTTCGGCGGCGGCCTTTTGAGCGATATCCGGACGTATGCCGCCCTCCGGCGGGATATCGGCGAATATTACATCGGCGACTATAAGGACTCCGACGTGACCGAGGCCGCGCTCAGCGCCACGGTGACGGCGCTGGGCGATAAGTGGTCGTATTACATGTCGCCCGAGGATTATCAGAAATATATCAATTCCTCCAACAATCAGTATTCCGGCCTCGGCATCAGCGTGAAAACGGACGACGCCACCGGCGGGATACTGGTCGTCAGCGTCTATGCCGGTTCCTCGGCTTCGGCGGCCGGGATCGTCGCCGGCGATATTATCACCGCCATTGACGGCAAGGACATCACCAAGCTGGCGCTTTCCGACGCCACCGCCCTTGTGGACCGGCAGATCGGCCAGACCGTGCGCCTCACCGTCCTCGGGACGGACGGCAAAACGCGGGAGGTGAGCGCCGAGTACGCGCTGATCGACACAAACCCCGTCAGCTATAAGCTGCTGGAAGGCGCGATCGGCTATATCGCTATCAGGAATTTTGACGGCGGCGCGGCTGAGGAATTTATCAAGGCCGCAGACGACCTTGTCGGTAAGGGCGCGACATCGTTTATCTTCGACGTCCGGAACGACGGCGGAGGAAAGGTGTCGGAGCTCAAAAAAATACTCGACTATCTGCTGCCGGAATGCGATATTTTTGTCTCCGTCGAGAAAGACGGCAAAGAGGACGTCTCCAGGTCGGACGCGGATAACGTCAAGCTGCCCGCCGTGGTCCTCGTCAACAGCTATACCTACTCGGCGGCGGAATACTTCGCCGCAGCGCTGCAGGAATATCAGTACGCCACCGTCGTCGGCCAGCACACGACGGGCAAGAATCGCTCGCAGATCACGCTGGAGCTGCCGGACGGCGGCGCCCTGCACATTTCCAGCGGCGAATACCTGACCCCGCGCCGCGTAAGCCTGACGAAGCAGGGCGGCATCGCGCCGGACAAGGACGTCGCGCTGTCGGACAGCGACAACGTCCTGCTCTATAACGGCCAGCTGGACAGCGCCGGCGATACGCAGCTTAACGCGGCGATACAGCTCCTCGATAAGGCATAAAGCGGACAATCCCGATCATATATTCATTCGTAAAGCCGGCATTTGGATTCCCGCCTGCGCGGGAATGACAGGTGGGAGAGGCGGGAATGATGCCTCGGTGCGAATGATGCTGTGTGGCGCAACGCTGCGTAGCAGAGGACGCTATAAGGCAAATGATGCTGTGTGTGGCGTATGCTGCGCGGCAGAGGACGCCTCAGGGCGGACGACGCTGTGATGGTGTAATGCTGCATGGCAGAGAGGATGCCGGGGCGGAGGTATGATCGGAGGAGCGCATGATATGTCTCATCGGCGCGGAGGAAACGGCCCGCGCCGGGTGGTGGCGGCGGCTGCGGCGCGCGGCTGCGCATGACAAAGGCTTCAGCGCCGGCGACGAGGTCGTGCTGGGCGTCCGGATGCTTCGGGCCGTCATTGAAAGCTCACCCGGGATGAAGCCGGAGGCGCTCCGGAAGCGCATCAAAAATGCCGCGGAATGGATGCGCGCCAGGCGCGTGCGGCAGGTGATATTTGCTAAAAACTTCCCGTATAGAGCGCTCGTTCTGCGGGAAGGCTTTGATGAAATGGACGGTGGGGCGCTGTGGGAGGCCCTGGCCGGCAGGATCGCCGCCCGCTTCGGCGGCGACAGCCATTGCGCCGCGCTCTTTGCGGGTCGGCTGACGATGGCCGTGCTGCGGACCCTGACGGAGCTCTGCGCGTCGTTCAAGTATCTCATGGTCACCACCGAGACGGGCAGCGGCCGCGAGTTCGACGCGCTGCGGCGGCGTACAGGCGTCTCCGTTATCGAGCAGCCGACGGACCGGCAGCTGAGTCGCGCCGACGTGGCCGTCATTTTCGGCCCGCAGAAGCGCCTCGTCGTTCTGCCGCCCGAGTGCGTCGCGCTTGGGGTCGGGGCGGGCGCGCTGGAAGGCGTTCTGTTCGGGCGGGCCGTCTCGGAGCTGACGCTCGGCCTGACGGATGAAAGAGAGAGCGAGCTCCCGTCCGGCTTCCCCCGTGACGTTCTTTTTTCCGCGGCGCTGAACGCCGGGACGCTGCAGCCGGAAGATATTGTCATCCAGGATGTGCGGCTGACGGCCGGCCCGCGCCGGGACTCTTGACAAAAATATAAGTATTTACTATAATGAGTGCTCATATACGGCAGTTAATTTTTTGAAATCTGCGCAATGAAAAGCGCACTTCTTCAGTTATATTTTTGGCGCGCATGTGTCGGTTTTCCGACACGGTATTTTTTTAAATCTATATCGACAAGAAAAATTTACCATGAATGAGAAGCGGCCGGGCAGGTCAAAGGCGATGGTCTCCGGCACCGCGGGTTCAAATTCGAAAGGATGGTGGCTATGGCTAAGGAAACAAGATACAAAATGAGTGAGGAGCGTCTTCAGGAATTAAAAGAGGAGCTCAACTATCTTGTGACCGTCAGAGAGAAAGAGGTGGCCGAGCAAATCAAGGAAGCACGGTCCTTTGGCGACCTTTCTGAAAACAGCGAATACGACGAGGCGAAAACGGAGCAGGGCAAGCTGTACTCAAAAATAGCCGAGATTCGGAATCTGATCGATAACGCCGAGATCATCACCAAAAGCGATGAGACGGACAAGGTCGGCATCGGCAGCATCGTCACCGTCAGGGACTGCGAGCTGAATGCGGAGGAGACGTATCAGGTGGTGGGCTCGCAGGAAGCGGACCCGATCACCGGTAAAATATCGGACGATTCGCCCTTCGGCCGGGGGCTTATGGGCCACAAGATCGGCGACACGGTGGAGGTGGAAGCTCCGGCCGGAAAGCTGCAGTTTGAAATACTGAAGATTGACAAATAAAACGCGTGAGGGGTTATTATGGCGGATGAGATTGAAGTAGGGGCAGAGCAGGAGCTTTCGGAGCTTCTGCAAATCAGGCTCTCCAAGCTGAAGAAGCTTCAGGAGGAGGGCCGGGACCCGTTCTGCGTGACGAAATTTGCCCGGACGGCTTTTACGGCGGACGTCCTTGAGCATTTCGAAGAGATGGAGAATAAGGACGTTTCCATGGCGGGGCGCGTTATGGCCAAGCGTGAAATGGGCAAGGCGATCTTCGCCGACCTGCTGGACGACAAAGGCCGGATTCAGCTGTACATCAGGCTCAACGACGTGGGAGAGGAAGCCTTTTCCGATTTCAAAAAGGGCGACATCGGCGACATCGTCGGCCTGAGCGGCTTCGTTTTCAGGACGCGTATGGGCGAGGTGTCGATCCATTGCAAGGAACTGAAGCTCCTTGCCAAGTCCCTGCGCCCTCTGCCCGAAAAATTCCACGGGCTTACCAGCACCGAGCTCAAATATCGCCAGCGCTATGTGGACCTCATCACGAATCCGGAAACGCGCCGCACCTTTGAGATCCGCAGCCGTTTTGTCCGCCATGTCCGCGCGTTTCTCGACGGCCGAGGTTATATGGAGGTGGAGACGCCCGTCCTCAACACCATTTCCGGCGGGGCCACCGCGCGTCCGTTTGTGACACATCACAACACGCTGGACATCGATATGTACCTGCGCATCGCCACCGAGCTGCACTTAAAGCGCCTGATCGTCGGCGGCATCGAGCGCGTTTACGAGATCGGCCGCATCTTCCGCAACGAGGGCATGGACACCAAGCACAACCCGGAGTTCACCACCGTGGAGCTGTACGAGGCGTACGCCGACTATCACGACATGATGGACCTCTTCGAAGCGCTCCTGTCCAGCGCGGCGCTGGAGATCCTCGGCACGTATAAGACGCCCTGGCAAGGCGAGGAGCTGGACCTGACGCCGGGCTGGCCGCGCCTGAGCATGGCCGCGGCCGTCAAGCAGTACACAGGCGTCGACTTCATGTCCTTTGACAGCGTGGAGGAGGCCGTAAAGGCCGCCGCGTCTATCGGGGTCAAGATGCCGGACGGCAAGGCGCCATCCTGGGGAGACCTCCTGTACGAGTGCTTTGACCAGCGCGTGGAGGACAAGCTTATTCAGCCGGTGTTCATCATCGACCATCCCGTCGAGGTCTCGCCGCTGGCCAAGCGTAAGCCGACGGACCCGCGCCTGACGGAGCGCTTCGAGCTCTTTATCTGCCGCAACGAGATGGGCAACGCTTTCTCCGAGCTCAACGACCCGGTGGACCAGAAGCAGCGGTTCCAGCGTCAGGTCCAGCTCCGAAGCGCCGGCGACGACGAGGCCGGCATGATGGACGAGGATTATATCAACGCCCTGGAGTACGGCATGCCGCCCACGGGCGGGCTCGGCATCGGCATCGACCGCTGCGTCATGATGCTGACGAACAACGCTTCCATCCGGGATGTGCTCCTGTTCCCAACGATGAAGCCAATTGAAGAGTAAATAACAAAAGCTGCGGCTTTAAGGGCGACCTTACTGCCACAGCTTTGTTTGTGTAGAGGTTTTGGACATGACTGAAATAAAAAGCCGAAAAAACCCGCTGATCGTCCACCTGAAAAAGCTCGGCGCCGACGGGGATTACAGGCACGAGCGCGGCGAGTTCCTCTGCGACGGCGAAAAGCTTTTGCGGGAGGCCGTCCAAAACGGCGCGGAGGTCCGGGCCGTCCTCACAAGCGCCGGCACGCCGCCCTGGCTGCCGGACGGCGTGCCCGTATACGCCGCCGGCCAGGACATCCTCGCGTCCGTCTCGCCGCTGAAAAATCCGCAGAGCGTCCTTTTCTCCTGCGCGGCGCCCGCACCGGGAGGGGAGCCTGCGGCGGAAGGCGCCGTGCTCGTCCTTGAGAACATTCAGGACCCCGGCAACGTCGGCACCGTCCTCAGGACGGCCAACGCCCTGGGTATCGGTACCGTCGTCCTCACCGGCAGCTGCGCCGACCCTTATAACCCGAAAACGATCCGCGCCACAATGGGCGCCATCTTCCGGCAGCGCATCCTGACCCTCAGCTTTGACGGTGTCGCGGCGCTCAGGACAGCGCGCCGCCGCCTGTACGGCGCCGCGCTTGCCCCTGACAGCAGGAATATCCGGGACGTCGCACTTCATAACGCCGCCGTCGTCATCGGCAGCGAAGGCCGCGGCCTGTCGCGGGAGATGCTTGGCTTATGCGACGAGAAAATCATCATCCCCATGTCCCCCGGCAGCGAATCTCTAAACGCCGCCGCCGCCGCCGCAATCGTCCTGTGGGAAATGGCCCGCCAATAGAGGTATCAGACTTCGTCCGTGCATAGAAAGTGCTATAGCGTAAAATGAGTATACGCGAGGTGGGATTACCAATGGAAAAGCTTCCAAAGAGAAAGCACCCAAGACTGAAGAACTTTGATTACAGCGAAAACGGATACTATCATATAACAATCTGTACGTATAGCAATCTTCCGTTGCTGTCTCAAATAACAGTAGGACGGGGGCTTGCTCCCGCCGAAACCATGTTGACGCCGCTGGGTAGAATCGTTGAACAGCAATTGCTCGCATTACCGGAACGGTACCCTAATGTTATGATCAGTAAGCGTATTATTATGCCGACACATATCCATGTCATTATGGTTCTGCAGGAGAGTACGGCGGCGGGAGCAAGCCCCCGCCCTACGATTTCGGATATTGTGTGCGCGTATAAATCCATTTCAACAAGGTTATGTAATGAACAAGAAAAAATAGCAGGCCGGAGGCTCGCTCTGGTTGACGCCACCGGGTATAATTGTTATAAAGGGTGGCAGAGGGGGCGGGCCCCTGTCTTACCGTTTCTGATGTTGTCACGAACACAATAAAAAGAATACGTTACAGAAAGAGAGAGAAGCGCCATGGCATCGCTGAAGTATTGGGTGTGGCTGTCCACGAGGCCGGGAGTCGGGGCCGGGGCGGCAAACCGGCTTTTGGAGTGGTTCGGCACGCCGGAACAGGTTTTTTTCGCGGATGAAAAATCATATGCCGATATTCCCAGCCTGAGGAAAAACGATCTCGCGGCGCTGGGTGACAAGAATCTGCTGGCGGCCAAAAAGGCGCTGGAGGCTTGCGAGGAAAATGGGTACAGGATCGTCACGCTCTTTGACGGAGACTACCCGGCGCGGCTGCGGAACATCCCCGACCCGCCGGTCGTCCTCTATGTCAGGGGCCGCCTTCCTGTGATGGATGAGGAAGCCGCCGTCGCCGTGGTCGGCACGCGCAGCTGCACGCCCTATGGGACAAAGGCCGCCGAAAGGATGGGCTACGAGCTGGCGCGGCATGGGTGCCTTGTCGTTTCCGGCCTTGCCAGGGGCGTCGATTCGTGCGCCGCGCTGGGCGCACTGCGGGCCGGCGGGCGCGTCGTCGGCGTCATCGGGTCGGGGCTGGACATCGTCTATCCGCCGGAGAACGGCCAGCTGTTCGAGGACGTGGCCAGCACCGGCGCGATCATCAGCGAATACGCGCCCGGCACGCCTGTGGCCGGCGAGCATTTTCCGCAGCGGAACAGGATCATGAGCGGTGTTTCCGTCGGCGTGGCGGTCATTGAGGCCCCGCTGAAAAGCGGTGCGCTCATCACGGCCTCCCACGCCCTGGAGCAGGGCCGCGATGTCTTTGCCCTGCCGGGA
This sequence comes from Sporobacter termitidis DSM 10068, assembly GCF_900130065.1. Lineage (GTDB taxonomy): Bacteria > Bacillota > Clostridia > Oscillospirales > Oscillospiraceae > Sporobacter > Sporobacter termitidis. Next base: position 605,608 of record NZ_FQXV01000001.1, on the reverse strand, counting down.
AACGTCGATTCCCCGGCGTGCGAGGGCTCGAACAGGCTCCTCAGGGAGGGCGCCGTTCCCGTGATGTCGGGAAAGGATATCGCCGAGGAATACGAGGGCCTGTACCCCGATAAAATCCAGTTCGGGCGGGAAAAAGTGCCCCTCGGCGCACAGCAGGCGGAGAGACTCGTCGCCGGCGTTTCCGCCAGAAAGCGTCAGAAACCGGCAAAAAAAGAGATTGACAACGATAATACCGTGGAATATATTGACTTGGTAAGATTGAAGGAACGGCTCAGTGCCGATGAATTCAGGATTATTTCGGCGATCGGCCCGCACGCAAGGCATATCGACGAGATCATCGGGGAAAGCGGCCTGAGTGCCGGCGCCGTCCTTTCGGCGCTCACGATGCTGGAGCTGGACGGCTATGTGGAGCAGTCCAAGGGTAAATATTTTAAGTTATTGTATGAAATAAATAAAGTTGATTGAATACAGAGCCGTGGGGGCGATTGACAAATCGCCCGAATCCGGCGGCGTGATTTACATATTTTGAAGTGAGGATCAACCGGATGGCAAAAGCAAAAACCAATCTCGTCATTGTCGAATCTCCGGCCAAAGCAAAAACGATCGGCAAGTATCTCGGCAGCGACTATAAAGTGACGGCGTCCATGGGGCATCTGCGCGACCTGCCCAAGAGTACGCTGGGCGTCGATATCGAGCACGGCTTTTTACCGAATTATCAGCCCGTCAAGGGCCGCGAGGAAACGATCAGCGAACTGAAGTCCGCGGCGAAAAACAGCGCCCGGGTCTACCTCGCGACCGACCCCGACCGCGAGGGAGAGGCGATTTCCTGGCACCTGAAGGAGCTCCTGGGCCTCAAGGACGAGGAGGCGTACCGCGTCACCTTTAACGAAATCACCAAAAAGGTCGTGCGCGACAGCATCGAAAGCCCGCGCGCCATCGACAAGGACCTGGTGGACGCCCAGCAGGCCAGGCGCGTTTTGGACAGGATCGTCGGCTATAAGCTGAGTCCGTTTTTGTGGCGGAAGATCAAGCGCGGCCTGTCCGCCGGGCGCGTCCAGTCGGTGGCCACCAGGATGGTGACGGACCGGGAGGATGAGATCCGCGCCTTCGTGCCGGAGGAATACTGGCTTCTGGACGTGGACCTCTCGCGCACTGTCAAGCAGGGGCGGTTCAAGGCGGGCTTCCACGGCCGTGAAGACAAGAAGATGGAGCTCACCAGCGAGGACGAGGTGAAAAAAGTCGTCGCCGCCGTTGAAAATTCACCCTTTACGGTAGGTAACGTCAAGCGCTCGGAAAAGAGAAAATCTCCGTCGCCCCCGTTCATCACCTCCACGCTGCAGCAGGAGGCGTCCCGCAAGCTGGGGATGACGCCGCGCCGGACGATGTCCATCGCCCAGCAGCTGTATGAAGGCATCGACATCGAGGGCGAGGGCACCGTCGGTCTCATTACCTATATGAGAACCGACTCCCTGCGCATCTCCGAGGAGGCGCTCAGCGACGCGAAGACGCTGATCACCAATCAGTACGGGCCGTCGTATTATCCCGGCAGCCCAACGCGGTACAAGACGAAAAACACGGCGCAGGACGCCCATGAGGCTATCCGGCCCTCCAACGTTTTTATCACGCCGGACAAAATCAAAAACAGCGTGACCAGCGACCAGTATAAGCTTTACCGGCTCATCTGGAGCCGCTTTATATCCTGCCAGATGACGAGCGCCGTTTACGACAGCGTCACGGTCGATGTGGTATCGGCCGGCTATGTGTTCCGGGCCACGAACTCCGTCGTCAAATTTTCCGGCTTTACGGCCGTCTACGAGGAAGGGCGCGACGACGACAGGGAAGAAAACAATTCCCCGCTCCCCGACCTGGAGGAGGGCGAGCCCCTAAAGCTGGAGGACATCAAAAAGGAACAAAAATTCACCTCTCCGCCCTCCCGCTATACGGAGGCCACGCTCATCAAGGCGATGGAGGAGACAGGCGTCGGCCGCCCCAGCACCTACGCCCCGACGATTTCCACGATCCTGGACCGCGAGTACGTCGTCAAGGACGGGCGCAATCTCCGCCCCACGGCGCTGGGCGAGGTCGTCACGGGCCTCATGAAGGACCGTTTTTCCGACATCGTCGATCTGAAATTCACCGCCCGCATGGAGGAGTCCCTCGACAGCATTGAAAAGGGCGTTCGGGACTGGCAGAGCGTGCTGGCCGATTTCTACGGCGGCTTTGCCGCGTCTATCGACAGCGCCGAGACCGCCCTGGAGGGCGAGCGGATCAAGATCCCGGACGAGTTGTCCGACGAGATATGTGACCGCTGCGGACGGCAGATGGTCGTCAAGGCCGGGCGGTTCGGTCGGTTTCTGGCCTGCCCAGGTTACCCGGAATGTAACTTTACCAAGCCCCTCGTCGTCGAGATGCCGGGCCGGTGCCCGAAGTGCGGCAGCAGGATTCTCAAGCGTACATCGAAAAACGGCTACACATATTACGCCTGCGAAAAGCTCAAGGAGTGCGGCTTTATGACGTGGGACGTCCCTGTGAAGGAAAACTGTCCCGAATGCGGCCAGACCCTGTTCAAGAAATCGGGCCGGGGCTTCAAGAAGCCGTTCTGCATCAACGAGGCCTGCCCCAACTTCCTGCCGGAGGACAAACGCGGCTACAAAAAGAAGACCGAGACCGGGGAAACGGCCGAAGCGCCGGCTTCTGAGGATAAAAAGCAGCCGGCCAAGCCCGCGGGCAAGGCCGCCGCGAAGCCCGCGGGCAAGACCGCCGGGAAAAAGGCCCCCGCCAAGGAGAAAAAAACCGCCAAGAAGACGGCCGCAAAACCGAAATCCGCGCCGGCGGCCGGCAAGAAGAGCGCCGGTAAAAAGACACCGGCGGCCGGCAAAGACATATGAGCGTCACCGTTGTCGGCGCCGGGCTCGCCGGATGCGAGGCGGCCTGGCAGCTTGCCGCGCGCGGTATCCCGGTGCGGCTTGTGGAAATGAAGCCCGCCAAGAAGACGCCGGCCCACGTGTCGGACGATTTCTGCGAGCTCGTCTGCTCCAATTCTCTCCGAAGCGATGAGCTGACGAACGCCGTCGGGCTTTTGAAGGAGGAAATGCGCCGCCTGGACAGCCTTGTCATGTCCTGCGCCGACGAGACGCGCGTCCCGGCGGGGGGCGCGCTGGCCGTGGACAGGGCGGCGTTCGCCGGGCGCGTCACGCAAAGGCTGCTGGCGCATCCGCTCGTGTCGCTCGTGTCACGCGAGCAGCTGGAGATTCCGGAGGGGCGCGTCATTATCGCCACGGGGCCGCTGACGTCGGACGGGTTCACCGCCGCCATCGGCGGGCTTTTGGGCTCGGAGAAATTTCTGAGCTTTTACGACGCCGCCGCGCCGATCGTCGCCTTTGAGAGCATCGATATGGACAGCGCTTACTTTGCCTCCCGCTACGGAAAGGGTTCCGCGGACTATGTCAACTGTCCGATGACAAAAGAGGAGTATCTGGCGTTCCGCCAGGCGCTTTGCACCGCCGAGGAAGCCCACGTGCACGGCTTTGAGGACGCTGGCGTCTTTGAGGGGTGCATGCCCATTGAGGTGATGGCCCGCCGGGGCGAGGACACCATGCGCTTCGGGCCGCTCAAGCCCGTGGGCCTCGTTGACCCCAAAACGGGGAGGGCGCCTTACGCCGTGGTGCAGCTCCGGAAGGACAACGCCGCGGGAACGCTGTACAACATCGTCGGGTTCCAGACGCACCTGAAGTTCCCGGAGCAAAAGCGCGTTTTTTCCATGATCCCGGCCTTAAAAAACGCGGAATTCGCCCGCTACGGCGTCATGCACCGGAATACTTATCTCGATGCGCCGCGCCTTTTGGACAGGTACTACAGGCTCAGGACGGCGCCGCGCGTCAGCTTTGCCGGGCAGATGACCGGCGTGGAGGGCTACGTCGAGTCGGCGGCCTCCGGCCTGCTGGCGGGACTTGAGACGGCGCGGGAGCTCCAAGGGCTGCCGGCCGCCGACTTTCCGGCCGAAACGGCGCTCGGCGCGCTGGCGCTCTACGTTTCCGGCGGCTCGGTGGGCGAATTTCAGCCGATGAACATCAATTTCGGCATCATCAGCCCGTTGCCGTACAAGGTCAAGGGAAAGAGAAACAAGAACCAGGAGATATCAAAGAGAGCCCTCGATATCATTGACGGATATCGGGTGGGAGGGGATATGCAATGAAAATCATCATCGACGCCATGGGCGGCGACAACGCGCCGGACGAGATCGTCAAAGGTGCCATCGAAGCCGCCGAGGCCTTCAATATCGAGATCATTCTGACGGGCAAGGGCGAGGAGATCCTCCGGAGCGTCCAGAAGATGGGCAGGACGGAACTGCCGAAGGGGATCGAGATCGCCCACGCCGACCAGGTCATCGCCATGGACGAGGACCCGGTGACGGCCATCCGGGAAAAGAAGGACTCCTCCATGCTCGTGGGGCTCAACATGCTCCGCGACGGCCTGGGCGACGCCATGGTGTCCGCCGGCAGCACCGGCGCGCTCCTGTCGGGGGCGACGCTTGTCGTCAAGCGCATCCGCGGCATCCGCCGCGCGGCGATGGCCCCCGTCCTCCCGGTGGGCGACAAGGGCATTGTCCTCATCGACTGCGGGGCCAACGCCGAGTGCACACCGGAATACCTGTTGCAGTTTGCCTTCATGGGGTCGTTTTACGCCGAGCACGTTTTGAAGATAAAAAAGCCACGCGTCGGCCTTTTGAATATCGGCACCGAGTCCATCAAGGGGACGGACCTGCAGATCGAGGCCTATCGCCTCCTGGAGGAGGCCTCGAAGGACGGGGCGCTGAACTTTGTCGGCAACGTGGAATCCAAGGGCGTCATGTACGGGGAGTGCGACGTGCTTGTGGCCGACGGGTACACCGGCAACATTCTCCTGAAGTCCATCGAAGGGACGGCCTCCTTCCTGCTGAGAGAGATCAAGGGCGTCTTTATGAAGAACGCCGTGACGAAGCTGGCGGCACTGCTGGTCAAAAAGCACGTCAGGAGCCTCCGGGAGCGGATGGACGCCGACAAGGTCGGCGGCACGGCGCTGCTGGGTATCTCAAAGCCGGTTATCAAGGCCCACGGCTCGTCCGGTGCCGCCGCGCTCAAGAACGCCGTGCTGCAGGCGATGACCACCGTCGACGCCCATATCGCGGAGGAGATTCAGAGCAATATCGAGCGCATGAAAATCGAAGAAAAAGCAGAGAAAAATTAATTAAGAATACGGCGCTAAAAACTGTTGACAAATGAAATGCCGCGTTTTAATATTTCATCAGTAAGCGGCGGAAACATGACAGGCGGGCCGCACTCAAGTAACAATGAGGTGATATACGTGACTGACATTTTCGACAGACTGCGCGCTCTGATTGCCGAACAGTTTTCTGTCGCCGAGGATTCCATTGATATGGATACTTCGTTTACGGACGATCTCGGCGCCGATTCGCTCGACGTCGTGGAGCTGACAATGGCCATCGAGGAAGAGTTCGACATCCCGGAGACGGATGAAGAGGTGCTGTATAAGCTCGTCACCGTCGGCGACGTCTTTAAATACATTTCCAGCAAAATCGACTGAAAAAGCCATATCCGGGGCGGGTTTTATCACCCGCCCTTCTTTGTTGTACCGGCATCGTACGGCCCTTCGGCTGTTGACGCCAATCTATTGAGCGGGGCATGGTGACATGGACAAACTTGAAGAAAAACTCGGTTATGTATTCCGGGACGGGGCACTTTTGAAAACGGCGCTGACGCACAGCTCCTGGGCCAACGAAAACAAAAAAAGCGGTCTTGCCTGCAACGAGCGCCTGGAGTTTCTCGGCGACTCGATTCTGGGCTTTACCGTCGCGGAATTCCTCTATCAAAACGAGCCGGATATGCCCGAGGGGCAGATGACGCGTATCCGCGCCGAGCTCGTCTGCGAGCGGAGCCTGGAGAACGCGGCGAACACGCTGGAGTTGGGTGCCTGCCTGAAGCTGGGGCGCGGCGAGGAGCTGGGCGGCGGCCGCCGCCGTCCGTCCATCCTGGCCGACGCCTTTGAAGCCGTCGTCGCCGCCGTCTTCCTGGATGGGGGCATCGACGCGGCCAAGGCCATGGTCACGCGGTTTGTTCTGTCCGGGCGCGACGAAGCCGTCAAGGCCGCCTGCGACTATAAGACGCTCCTCCAGGAGCTCGTCCAGCGAAAGAGCGGCCAGACGCTCAGCTACCACATGATCGGGGAGAGCGGCCCGGACCACATGAAGCAGTTTTCGGTGGAGGTGCGCCTCAATGGCGAGGCCAGGGGCGCCGGAACGGGAAGAAATAAAAAAGAGGCGGAGCAGGCCGCGGCCAGAGTCGCCTATGAAGCCATGATGAAATGACGCCGCGCCGTCACGTGATCCCGGTCTTTGTCCCGCACCTGGGGTGCCCGAACGACTGCGTGTTCTGCAACCAGCGCCGCATCTCCGGCGCCCTGCAGCCGGCGACGCCCGAAACCGTCCGCCGCGCCGTAGAAAGCGCGGCTTTTTTAAAGGACGACGGCGCCCCGAAGCAGCTGGCCTTCTACGGCGGCAGCTTTACGGCGATACCCGTGCCGGAGCAGGAGGCGCTGCTGGGCGCTGCGCAGGATTTTATAAAGAGCTATAAAGGCGCCGGCATCCGCGTCTCCACGCGGCCGGACGCCGTGGACCGGGCGGCGCTGGAGCGGCTGAAGCGCTACGGCGTCGTGACGGTGGAGCTCGGCGCGCAGTCCATGGACGAGGGTGTGCTTCTGGCCTCCGGGCGCGGCCACACCGCACGGGATACGGAAAAGGCGTCCCGACTCGTTCGGGATATGGGGTTCGAGCTGATCCTCCAGATGATGACGGGGCTACCCGGCGATACACCGGCCACAGCGGTAAAAACGGCGGAAAGCATCATCGCTTTAAAGCCCGGCGGCGTCCGAATATACCCCGCCGTCGTCCTGCGGGACACGGCGCTGTGGGACATGTGGCGGCGGGGGGAGTACCGGGAGCACACGGTGGAGGACGCCGTGCGCCTCTGCGCCGAGCTCGTGCCGCTGTTTGAAAGCGCCGGGGTCCCGATCGTCCGGCTGGGCCTCAATCCGACGGACGAGCTGTCGGGCGGGGCCGCTGCTGCCGGCGCGTACCATCCCGCGCTGGGCGAGCTCGTATACGCCCGGGTTTATCTGAACAGGGCGCGGGCGCTGCTCCGCGGCCGGGGCGCTGTCGCGCGCGTCACGCTGGGCGTGGCGCCCTCCCGCGTTTCCGTCATGACGGGGCAGCGGCGCGGCAATATCGCCGCGCTCAGGACGGAATTCGGCATCGCGGACGTGCGCGTCGCGGGCGCGGAGGTCGCTCCGGGAGAAATCGTGATATTAAGCATTGAAAATACCCCCCAAACCGGGGTATAATTAACAGATATTGATCGATCTAACGTATCAGGGCGGTGGTTTTATTGTATTTAAAGTCACTTGAAATTCAGGGCTTTAAATCATTTCCGGAAAAAACGCGGCTGACATTTGACAAACCGGTAACGGCGATTGTCGGCCCCAACGGCAGCGGCAAATCCAACATCTCCGACGCCATCCTCTGGGTCATGGGCGAGCAGTCCACAAGGACCCTCCGGGGCGGCAAGATGGAGGATGTCATTTTCGGCGGGACGCAGAAGCGCCCGCAGCTCGGCTTTGCCGAGGTTTCGCTCATTCTGGACAATGCCGACCACACGCTGGACACGGAGTTCACGGAGGTCATGATCACCCGGCGGTATTACCGCTCCGGCGAGAGCGAGTACTTTATCAACCGTCAGATGGTGCGCCTCAAGGACGTCAACGAGCTGTTTATGGACACCGGCCTCGGCCGGGAGGGCTACAGCATCATCGGCCAGGGCAGGATCGACGCGATACTGTCGATCAAAAGCACCGACCGGCGCGAGATTTTCGAGGAGGCCGCCGGCATTTCCCGCTTTCGCCACCGCAAGGAGGAGTCGGAGCGGAAGCTCGAGCACACCGAGGAAAACCTCGTCCGCCTGGGCGATAAAATCTCGGAGCTCTACCTGCAGGTGGAGCCGCTTCAAAAGCAGGCCGAGACGGCAAAGAAATACCTGCTCCTGCGGGACGAGCTGCGGGGCCTGGAGATATCCGTCTGGATGGACAGCCTTGACGGCCTCCAGGAGCAGATAACGAAAACTGAAACGGATTATCTCACCGCCCTTAGCCAGAAGGATGATGTGAGCCGGGAGATCGACTCCTATTATGAAACGTCCCTGACCTTTTCGGATAAAATGCATGAGAAGGACGTGGAGCTGGAGAGCGTGCGGGAGGCCGTCTCGGCCCAGGAGGCGCAGATCGCCGAAATCGACAGCGCCACCGCCGTTTTAAAAGCAAATCTCGAGAGCAATATCGGCGAGTCCGAGCGCATCCGCCGAGAGCTCACCGAGCAGGAGGGCCGCGACGGCGGCATCAAGGCGCAGATCGACGAACGGGAGCTGCGGCTCGGCGAGATATCTGCCGAAAAGGCCGCCCTATCCGCGGACTCCGCGCGGCTCGTCGGCGCGCTGCAGAGCATTGCTGATACCGCCGGGGAATCGTCAAAGCGGCTTGGCGATATGCTCAGCCGGGAAAACACGCTGCAGGAGGAGATATCCGAGGCAAAGTCCCGCCTGTCGGCACTGGCATCCAAGGCCCAGGAGATCCTCGACAGGGACGGCACCGTGGCGCTGGACGCCGCGGCCGCCGGTGAGAAGCACCGCCAGCTGGAGGAGGACATGAGCGCCTGCGCGGATGAGCTGGACGCCGCCGGGGACGAGCTGCAGCGCATCAAAAACGTCATCACCGGCTACACCATGCGCCGCGACAGCCGGAAGAAAAAAGCCGACGCGGCAAACGACAAAAAAATGCACCTGACCATGGAGCTCAATTCCCTGAAATCGCGCATCCGCCTGTTGACGGAAATGGAAAAGGATTATCAGGGCTACTCCAAGGCCGTCAAGCTGGTCATGCAGGAGTCCCAGCGGGGCATCCTCAAGCACGTCCACGGCACCGTGGGCAGCCTCGTGCAGACGGACGACAAATACGCCGTCGCCATCGAGACGGCGCTGGGCGGCGCCATGCAGAATATCATCGTCGACACCGAGGAGGACGGCAAGGAGGCCATCAACCTCTTGAAGCGGCGGGACGGCGGCCGGGCCACCTTTCTCCCGATCTCAACGGTGCGCGGCAACGTTTTGGATGTGCCGGGCCTTAAAAACGAGCCGGGCTACGAGGGCCTTGCCATCGACCTTGTGCGCAGTGACGGCAGGTATGCCGGCATTTACAGGAGCCTCCTGGGGAGGGTGGCCGTCGCCGGCAGCCTGGACGACGCTATACGCATCGCGCGGCGGCACAATAACAGCTTCCGCATCGTCACGCTGGACGGCCAGGTATTAAACGCCGGCGGCTCCATGACGGGTGGTTCGTCCTCTTCAAATACGGGCATACTTTCTCGGGCAAACGAACTCAAGGGCTTGTCGGAACAGGAGGCCCTGCTGGCGGAATCGGCCGCCCGCGCGGAGCGGGAGCACGGCGAGGCCGTCCGGGAGCTCACCGCCTCCGAATACGAGCTGGAGTCCTCCGGCGCCGAAATGCGCAGCCTGGAGGACAAGGTCTTGAAGCTCGACACGAACCTCAGGCATTTTGAGGCGCTGGTCTCCGCCTCGGCGGAAAACCTGAACGCGATGCGGGCAGAGGCGGAAAATCTTGCCGAGCGCATCAAAGCCAACGGCGACGAAACGGCGGCGGCGCGGAACGATATCGCCGCGCTGGAAAGCGCGCTGTCGGAGCTCCGCGCGCAGATTGCCCGGGATACCGAGGGGCAGGAGCAGCTGACCTCGGAGCGCGACAGGATCACAAGCGCGCTGTCGGAGCTCCGCGCCAGGGAAGCCTCCCTGGACGCCGAAAACGAGGCGCTCACCAAGGCCGTCACGGAGCTGTCGGAGCTCCGCGAGATTTTAACGGGCGGCCGCCGGCAGCAGATGCAATACCTGGACGAGCTTAAGGCGCGCCACGACGCCATTTTAAAGGAAATATCCGACAATGAGACGGCGCTCGTGCAGCTGGGCGAGAAAATGGCGGCGTTCCGCGCCCGGAGCGCGGCCATCACCGCGGAAAAGCTGGAGCTTGAAGCGGCCAGGACGCGCCGGGACAAGGTCATGCAGGAGAAAAACCACGAGCTTTTGGAGCTGGAGCGCGAGTGCGCGCGCCTGGAACAGAAAAAGCTCGCCGCGCAGATGGAGGAAAAGCAGATCATCGACAGGCTGTGGGACTCCTACGAGATCACCCGTTCGGTGGCCCTGACCGTCCGGCAGGAGCTGGAGAACCCGGCCGAGGCCCGGCGGCACATTTCGGAGCTCAAGCGCGACATTTCGTCCCTGGGCACGCCGAATATCGGCGCCATCGAGGAGTTCGAGCGCGTCAACACCCGCTACACGTATCTGACGGAGCAGCGCGACGACGTGGAGAAGGCCAAGAGAGAGCTGCAGGAGATCATCCGGGACATCACCCAGGAGATGCGCACCATGTTCGCCCGCGAGTTTGAAAATATCAGCCTGAGCTTCAAGGAGACGTTTCTGGAGTTCTTCGGCGGCGGGCAGGCGTCCCTGGAGCTGGAGGACCCGAACGATATCCTAAACTGCGGCATCGAGATCAAGGTCCAGCCGCCGGGAAAAGCGCTCAAAACGATCACGCTCCTCTCCGGCGGAGAGAAGGCCTTCGTTGCCAGCGCCCTCTATTTTTCGATCCTGAAGGTCCGCCCCACGCCGTTCGTCGTCATGGACGAGATCGACGCGGCGCTGGACGAGGCCAACGTCCTGCGGTTTGCCGAAAATATGCGCAAGATGTCCGTCAAAACGCAGATGATCGTCATCACGCACCACCGGGGCACGATGGAGGAGGCCGACGTTCTGTACGGCGTCACCATGCAGGAGCAGGGCGTCTCCCGCGTTCTGAGCATCGATCTGGCCGAGGCCGAGAAAACGCTGAAAAAGGACGCGTCCTGATACATAAGCAACCAGCGGATGCCGACAAGACGGGCATCCCGTAGGGGCGAACTGCGTTCGCCCGTTGAAAAATACCGCGGCAACATAAAGAGCAACGAACAGGAGGATCACTCTTTTGGGATTTTTCGATAAGATTCGCGAGGGGCTTTCCAAGACAAAGAAAAATATCTCCGTCCAGTTAAACGGCATGTTCGCGACCTTCACCGGCGCCAACGAGGAGTTCTTTGAGGAGCTGGAGGAGACCCTCATCCTTGCAGACCTGGGCGTAGAGACTGTGGACAAGGCCGTGACGCGGCTGCGGGAGATCACAAAGCGCGAAGGGTTTTTGAAAGGCGAGGACATCGAACGAGCGCTGGAGGACATCCTCACGGAGCTCATCGAGGTGGGCGACAGCGCTCTGCGGCTTGCGACAACGCCGGCGGTCATTCTTGTCATCGGCGTCAACGGCGTCGGAAAGACGACGACGATCGGCAAGCTGGCGCTGAAATTTAAAAACGAGGGCAAAAAGGTCCTGCTTTGCGCCGGAGACACCTTCCGCGCGGCGGCGGCCGAGCAGCTCACCGTGTGGGCGCAGCGGGCCGGCGCGGATATCGTGCGCCACGAGGAGGGCTCCGACCCGGCCTCCGTCATCTTTGACGGTATCGCCGCCGCCAAATCCAGGGGCGCCGACGTCATCATCTGCGACACGGCCGGGCGGCTGCACAACAAGCAGAATCTCATGAACGAGCTGAACAAGATCAGCCGCATCATCGACCGCGAGCTGCCGGACGCCGACAGGGAAACGCTCCTGGCCATCGACGCCACCACGGGCCAGAACGGCCTCACCCAGGCCCGGGAGTTCAAGGAGACGGCCGGCATCACCGGCCTCATTCTCACAAAGCTCGACGGGACGGCGAAGGGCGGGATCGTCTTTGCCATCGCCGACCAGCTGCAGGTGCCTGTCAAGCTTGTGGGCATCGGCGAAAAACCGGAGGATTTGCTGGAATTTGACGGAAGAGAATTTGTGGAGGCATTGCTTAAATGATTTTTGTCCTTGCGAGCAACAATAATGATAAGCTGAAAGAGCTTCGCGCCATTTTGTCCGGCTTCGGCTACGACGTCGTCTCCCAGAGCGAGGCCGGCCTCGACCTGGAGGTCGAGGAGACGGGAAGGATCTTTTACGACAACGCTTTTTTAAAAGCGGCGGCGGCCATGAAAGCGACCGGCAAGCCCGCCGTCGCCGACGACTCCGGCCTGATGGTGGATTTTTTAGACGGCGCGCCCGGCGTTTACTCCAAGCGCTTCGGCGGCGGGGGGCTGGACGACGCGGGCCGGAACAGGCTGCTTTTAGAGACAATGGCGCCGGCGGAACATCGCGGGGCGAAATTCGTCTCATCCATAGTCTGTGTTTTTCCGAATGGCGACGTTATTTCCGCCGAGGGGACGTGCGAGGGCACCATCCTCCACGCGTCCCGGGGGATCGGCGGCTTCGGCTATGACCCTGTTTTTTTTGTCACCGAAATGGGCAAAAGCATGGCCGAGCTCACGCCGGAGGAAAAAAACCGCGTCTCCCACAGAGGGAACGCACTGCGGCTTTTTGCGCCGAAATTAAAAGAATACTTAGAGAAAACGGGGGAAATCCCATGCTGAACAGCAGGCAGAGGGCGCAGCTGCGCGCGATGGCTAACGCACTGGATACGATATTGCAGATCGGCAAGGGCGGCATCACGGAAAATGTCGTCGCGCAGGTCTCGGACGCCCTGGCGGCCAGGGAGCTTATAAAAGGCCGGGTGCTGGAATCATCCATGCTCTCCTCCCAGGAGGCGGCCGATGAGCTGGCGCGCCTGTGCCGGGCCGAAAGCGTCCAGACGATCGGCTCGCGCTTCGTATTATATAAAGAAAATCACGAGATACCGAAGGAAAAGCGCATCAGGCTGGTCAAATAGGCCGGCCGCGCGGGTATATTATACAAAAGAACTTAAGTGAGTGATACGTTTGAGGCTTGGAATTTACGGCGGTACCTTCAATCCGCCGCATATCGGGCATGTCGGGGCGGCGGCCGCGGCGGCCGGGCAGCTGGGGCTGGATGCGCTGCTGGTGGTGCCGGCGGGCGTGCCGCCGCATAAGGCGCTGCCGCCGGGCTCCCCGTCGGGGGAGGACCGCATGGCACTGGCGCGCCTGTCCTTTGCCGCGCTGCCGTATGCCCAGGTCACCGACGCCGAGCTCAGGAAGGAGGGCGTCAGCTATACGGTGGAGACCGTCGGCGCGCTGGCGGGGCAATATCCCGGCGCCGAGGTGTTCCTCATCATGGGCACCGACATGTACCTGACGCTGGAAACGTGGAAGGACGCCGCACGGCTCCTCGCGTGTGTCACGCCGGCGGTTTTGTCCAGGGGCTCGGAGGACGACGGCAGGATCGCGGCGTACGCCGGGCAGCTCGAGAAAATATTCGGGACGACAACGGCGAGCATCAATAACGATATCGTCGATATCTCCTCGACACAGCTTCGGGAGCTGCTGCCCGGGCGCGCGGGGGCCGATTTCATCGAAGGACCGGCTTACGCGTATATCATCAAAAAAAGGCTGTACGGCGCCAAGCCCGATTTCACCTGGCTGCGGGCCCGCGCGTATGAAATGATGAAGCCGAAGCGGATACCCCATGTGGCGGGGTGCGAGGCCGAGGCCGTCAAGCTGGCCGGGCGCTGGGGGGCCGACGAGGACGAGGCCCGGGAGGCCGCCATCCTCCACGATATCACAAAGCATTTGGAGCTGGACGATCAGTTGCAACTGTGCGGCAAATATGATATCATGACTGACAATGTCGAAGCCTCGGAGGTCAAGCTGCTGCACTCGAAAACGGGCGCCGCCGTCGCCCGGGACATTTTCGGGGTCAGCGACGCGGTGCATGACGCTATTTTATGGCATACCACGGGCAGAGCGGACATGACGCTCCTGGAAAAAATAATTTACATCGCCGATTATATAGAACCAACAAGGGAATTTGAAGGCCTGGACACGCTCCGGGGCCTTGCGTATAGAGACCTCGACCTGGCTGTGATCAAAGGCCTGGAGATGAGCATCGAGGATATGAGCCAGCGCGGCATCACACCGCACCTGCGGACGGCGGAAGCCATGAACTGGCTGATCGCGCACACGCCGCGGTATAAAGGGGATTGAGATATGAAGCTATCCGGAAATAAAAAAGACGGACGGTACGTCCAGTCAAATAACAGATACCAAACCGAGCCCCAGGCCCGGAAGAGATACGAGGACGGCGAGACCCCCCACCCGGCGCAGGCCGCCGGCAGGGCCCGTACATCTTATCCCCCCAGAGGCGCCGTCGACCCGCACACCGCGCGGAACGCCGGCAGACCCCGCCCGCCCCAGGACCCGCGCGCCGGAAAAACGCAGAGCGCCCAGGGCCGCGGCAGCGAAGACCCGCGCGCCGCCAGGGCCAAGCAGAAGAGAAGGCGTATGAAGGTGCTCAGGGCGCTGATCATCGTGCTTGTGGTCGTGCTGGCGCTGAGCGCCGTGCTTTATACCGTCTATAAAACCGGCGTCAAGCCGCCGGAACAGAAGCCGAGGACGATCAATACCGATCCGAGCGCTTCGGTAAGCGGCGGCGCCAACGCCGGGGCGCAGGGGAACTCGCCGAACGTGGCTTCCGGGGACAAAAAGCCCGGCCAATACACCTTTGTCATCCTCGGCTTTGACGACGGCAACGGCAACTCGGACACCATCATGGTGGCCCACTTCGATGCCGCCGGCTACAAGCTGAATGTCGTCAACATCCCGCGCGACACGCTCGTCAACGTCTCGTGGAACACCAAAAAGGCTAATACCCTGTATACCAGCGGCGGCGGCATCGACGGCGTGGAGAAAGGCCTGGAGGATATCCTCGGCTTCCCGGTGGACTTTTACGTCAAGGTCGATCTGAAGGCGTTTGAAGAGCTCGTTGACGCCGTGGGCGGCGTCGACTTCGACGTGCCGGTCAATATGGATTACGACGACCCGGCCCAGGACCTGCACATCCACTTCAAGAAGGGCTTGCAGCACCTCAACGGGAAGCAGGCCATGGAGGTCGTCCGGTTCCGCAAAGGGTATGCCAACGCGGACATCGGGCGCATCGGTACCCAGCAGGACTTTTTGGCGGCGGCCGCCCAGCAGATATTGAAAAAGCAAAACCAGCTGAACCTGACGGAGATCGTCAAAATCTTCGTAAAGTATGTCGAAACAGACCTCGAGGCCGGCAATCTCGTCTGGTTCGGCAAGGAATTTTATAAAATGAACTCTTCGGACATTACCTTTACAACGCTCCCGGGAAATTACGGTGATTCGATCAACGGCTTGTCGTACGTCTCGATCAATGTGGACGAATGGCTCACGGTACTCAACGAGAAAATCAACCCCTGCAAGGAAGATATCACCGTTAATGACGTCAGCATCCTCACCCGCGACAAAAACGGGAAGCTCTATGTGACAAACGGCGTCTGGGCCGGGAAGAAGACGTGGGGCGGCAGCGCCGCGCCAAGCTCGTCAAGCGGCGGGTCCGGCTCAAGCTCGGGCAGCAAGACCTCTTCCAGCCCGAAACCGTCTTCCAGTCCAAAGCCCTCGGACAGTCCGAAGCCCTCGAATAGCCCGAAACCGAGTCCGAGTCCCAGCCCCAGCGGCGATAATTCGCCGAGTCCGAGTACCAGCACCGAACCGCCGAGCCCGAGCCCGACGGATACGGCGCCGGTCTCCAGCCCCACGGAAACCGGCGGAGACACGACGCTGGACGGCGTCGTCCTGCCCTCCGGCGATCTGATAGAGGACGTGGACTGACGCGCCTGAGGCGTTGGGCATACTCTATTGCAGCGCATTATTATCATAACTCACTGACACGAAAGGAATGGTCGCTTCAATGCTGACATCTCTTGAAGTAGCGGAACTGGCCGTCAAGGTGCTCGACAGCAAAAAGGCAAAGGATATCAAGGTGCTGGAGACAAAGAACCTCACGGTACTGGCCGATTACTTCGTCATATGCACGGCAGGCTCCACAACACAGATCAAAACCCTGGCCGACGAGGTCGACAAAGCCCTGGGCGAAAAGGGGGAGCGGTCGCTCCGCACCGAAGGCTACCGCGGCGGCGGATGGGTGCTTGTCGATTTCGCCTCGATCGTCGTGCATATATTTTTAAAGGATATCCGGGAGTTCTACGCGCTCGAGCGGCTGTGGAGAGACGCCCGCGAGGTCGATATCAGCCCGTGGATTGACGCCGATGCTCCCATGACAGAAAAAGGACTGGTCTGATGAAATACGAATTTGCCCGCATAGAGAAAAAGTGGCAGGAGCGGTGGGAAAAGGAGAAGGTCTTTGCCGCGTCGGATAAAAGCGGTAAAAAGAAGTTCTACGGCCTCGTCGAATTCCCCTATCCGTCCGGCGAGGGGCTGCATGTGGGCCATCCGCGCCCGTATACGGCGATGGATATCATCGCGCGCAAAAAGCGCATGCTGGGGCTCAACGTGCTCTTTCCCATCGGCTTTGACGCCTTCGGCCTGCCGACGGAAAACTATGCGATCAAGAATAAGATACATCCCGCGATCGTCACAAAAAAGAATATCGCGCGTTTTACCGAGCAGCTCAAAATGCTCGGCTACAGCTTTGACTGGGACCGCGTGATCGATACCACCGACCCGAGTTACTATAAGTGGACGCAATGGATATTTTTAAAGCTGTTTGAGCGGGGCCTGGCGTACAAGGCGTCCATGCCGGTCAACTGGTGCACCTCCTGCAAATGCGTCCTGGCCAACGAGGAGGTCGTGAACGGCGTCTGCGAGCGCTGCGGGGCGGAGGTCGTCCGCCGCGAGAAGAGCCAGTGGATGCTGAAAATCACCGAGTACGCCCAGCGCCTCATCGACGACCTGGACGAGCTGGACTTTATCGAGCGGGTCAAGATCCAGCAGAAGAACTGGATCGGCCGCTCCACCGGCGCGGAGGTCGATTTCGCCACAACGGCGGGCGATAAGCTGCGCGTCTATACCACGCGCCCGGACACGCTCTTCGGCGCCACGTACATGGTCATCTCCCCGGAGCATGAGATCATCAAAAAGTGGTCGCCGCTCCTTCAGAACCTGGACGAGGTGACGGCCTATCAGGAAGCGGCCGCCCGGAAATCCGACTTTGAGCGGACCGAGATGGCAAAGGACAAGACGGGCGTCGAGCTGCGCGGCGTGCGCGCCGTGAATCCCGTGACGGGCAATGAAATCCCGGTCTTTATTTCCGACTACGTTCTGGCCACCTACGGCACCGGCGCCATCATGGCCGTCCCGGGCCACGACACGCGCGACTGGGAGTTTGCCAGAAAATTCGGCCTGCCGATCGTCGAGGTCGTCGCCGGGGGCGATGTGGAAAAGGAAGCGTTCACCGACTGCGAGACCGGCGTTATGGTCAACTCCGGCTTCTTGAACGGCCTGTCCGTCGAGGACGCGAAGGTCAAAATCACCGAATGGCTCTCCGACAAGGGGCTCGGCCGGCAGAGCGTCAAGTACAAGCTCCGCGACTGGGTGTTCTCCCGCCAGCGCTACTGGGGCGAGCCGATCCCGATCGTGCATTGCGACAAGTGCGGCTATGTGGCGCTCCCGGAGAGCGAGCTGCCGCTGCTCCTCCCGGAAGTGGAAAATTACGAGACGACAGACACGGGTGAGAGCCCGCTGGCCGCGATGACCGACTGGCTGGCGACGACCTGCCCCAAGTGCGGCGGGCACGCCGTCCGCGAGACCGACACGATGCCCCAGTGGGCCGGCTCCAGCTGGTATTTCCTCCGCTACGCCGACCCGCACAACGATAAGGCGCTGGCCTCCCGGGAGGCGCTGGATTACTGGACGCCGGTGGACTGGTACAACGGCGGCATGGAGCATACCACGCTGCACCTTTTGTATTCACGCTTCTGGCACAAGTTCCTCTTTGACATCGGCGTGGTGCCCACCAGCGAGCCGTACATGAAGCGCACGAGCCACGGCATGATCCTCGGCGAGGACGGGCAGAAGATGTCCAAGTCCCGCGGGAACGTGATAAACCCCAACGATATTGTAGACGAGTTCGGCGCCGACACGCTCCGCCTGTACATCATGTTCATCGGCGACTTTGAAAAGGCGGCCCCCTGGTCATCCAACGCCGTCAAGGGCTGCAAGCGCTTTCTGGACCGGGTCTGGAACCTGTCGGAAACGCGGCTTGAAGGCGGTGAGGGCTATTCGGCCGCCCACGAGCGGGTCGTCCACCGCGCCATTAAAAAGGTCAGTGAGGACATCGAGAACCTGAAGTTCAACACCGCCATCGCCACGCTGATGGCGCTGGTGAACGACTTTTACGAAAAGGCCCCGTCCCGCGGCGACGTCAAGACGCTTTTGGCGCTGGTGTCGCCCTTTGCCCCCCATATTGCCGAGGAGCTCTGGGAGATACAGGGCTTCAAGGGCATGGCCTGTCAGGCACAGTGGCCGTCCTACGACGAGAGCAAGACCATCGAGGCCGAACGGGAGCTGGCTGTCCAGATCGGCGGCAAGCTCAAGGGCACCATCCTGGTCAAGAGCGACGCCGGGGACGACGTCGTCCTTGAGGCGGCCAAGGCCGACGAGAAAATCAAAAAGCTTATCGAGGGCAAGGAAATAATCCGCACCATCGTTGTGAAGAATAAGCTTATTAATCTCATAGTGAAATAAGCCCGCCCCGGACTCTGAAAGGCGCCTTTGAAGGATAAATAGCACTTGACAATAATACGGCGCCAACTTATAATGATAATGTCAAAGCCATACGAATGGCCCTTAAAGCGTGCCGGAAGGCGCGTATTTGGAGGGAGGGAAATTAGTGTCGGAAGTCCATGTTAAGGATAATGAATCCCTGGACAGTGCGTTGAAGAGATTTAAGCGCAACTGTGCAAAGGCCGGTGTGCTCTCGGATCTCAGAAAAAAGGAGTATTACCAGAGCCCCAGTGTCAAGCGGCGGAAAAAGTCTGAAGCAGCGAGAAAAAATAAGAATAAGAAATATTACTCATAAAATGAAGGGGGCTGTCCACGACAGCCCCTTGATATTTTATGCGCCGATATACGGTAGGGCGGGGGTTTGCTCCCCGCCACTCTTGTCGGTGCGGCGCCGGGAGGAGTTCCCTCCTTCAGTCGCCTGCGGGCGACAGCTCCCTCGTCTGAGGGAGCCGGAGAAGACAGATTCGGCTACCCTCATGGTTTTGTGTAGGGGCGATTTATGAATCGCCCGCCGTTCTCCGTCCTCGCCCTCGTCACCGTCCGCGTCGCCCCACGGCTCCTTTTTGAAAGGAGCTGTCGGCGAAGCCGATTGAGGATTGCCTCCCGTGCCGCGCGGCACCGCAGCTGCCCCGCCGCGCCGACGAGAGCGGCGGGCCGAGTCGTCCCGGCTACGGCACGCATACACAGTCACTGCCGCGCCGACAAGTGAGGCGCGTCTGGGAAGCCGCGCCCTACGGGAGCCAAAATGGTGGGCACAACCCCGGCGCGGGGGAGTGGATTCCCGCCTTCGCGGGAATGACAACGCGGGGTGGCGGACACAGCCCGGCGGGGCTGGACGCGACCCGCGGTTTCTCATCGGGGTGCGGGGCGGCGCCCCGCCAAATGGGGCATGGGGCGGAGCCTCGTACCTTTTATGGGCGGACGGGTGGGTTCATTAAAATTCCTCTTTCGGCGCGCCGAAGGATTCTATGGTGCCGTGGACCTCAGAGAAGTAGAAGACCTCGTAGATGCCGTCGTCGGGCTTGTACATGGAAATGGGGGTCTGCCTTAAAAATTCGGTGCGGGCCTCCAGCCTGTCGTCGCGGACAAGGGTGCCCGTCAGGCGGAACCACTTTCCGCCGACCATGCCGCAGATTTCGGCTTTCGGGTTTGCCAAAAGCTGCTTGAAGACGTTTTTCGTGTTGTTCATGCAGATGTACGTCTTGCCGTCGATTTCCGCCGTCGCGCCGAAGGGGCGGACGCGGGGCTGATCGCCCTCCACCGTGGCAACAAAAAACGTTTTGGCCTCTTTGAGCAGTTCAGTCGCTTTGTTCATGATAAACATCCTTTCGTGATTGGCGCCGTGACCGAGCGCTTTGCCGCCGCCCACGGCCCGTTATTATGCGGTGATTATATCACAGCCGCCAATAGCTGAAAAGTACAAAGCGACCGCTGCCGCGCAAAGAAATTGACCGCAGTGTCTTAAACTGCCTGTTCTTTTTCCGGCGCGCGTGTTACACTAATGACACATATCGATATCAAGTATTGACGCGGGAGGCTCTTTATGTCCGAGAAACAGTATCCGACGCCGCATATCAGCGCGGCGCCCGAAGATTTCGCGAAAACGGTGCTCATGCCCGGCGACCCGCTGCGGGCCAAATTCGTCGCGGAGACGTATCTTCAAAATCCGGTGCTCGTCAACAATGTGCGCGGCGTGCAGGGGTACACGGGCACATATAAGAATGTGCGTGTCTCTGTGATGGCCAGCGGGATGGGTATTCCGTCCATCGGCATCTACAGCTACGAGCTTTATAATTTCTTCGGCGTGGAGAATATCATGCGCATTGGGTCCACCGGCGCGTGCCAGGACCACGTCCACGTGCGGGACCTCGTCATCGGCATGGGCGCCTGCACCAATTCCGCCTACGCCTCGCAGTATCAGCTGCCGGGCGCTTTTGCCCCTATCGCGGATTATACGCTGATGAGCGCCGCCATACAAAAATGCCGGGAGGCCGGCGCCGTTTACCATGTGGGCAATCTTCTCTCGTCGGACACCTTTTATACAGACGACGCGTCGGCGCTCTCAAAATGGACAAGGATGGGCGTCCTCGCCGTGGAGATGGAGGCGGCTGGGCTTTATATGAATGCCGCACGCGCCGGGAAGAGGGCCCTCGCCATCTGCACGGTGTCGGATCATATCCTCACCGGCGAGGCCACCACCGCCGCCGAGCGTCAAAGCTCGTTCGGGCAGATGATCGAGATCGCTTTGGAAACCGCAGCCGCCATAGATTAGCACACCCGCCCAGGCTGTCGATAAAGCCCTCCAGGCTTTATCCGACAAGGGGGTGCATGCAGCGCGCTCAGCCGCGCGCTGCATGAGAAAAGTCACTCCGGAGGCGCCTGCGCGGGGCGCACTGACCCGGCGTCTGTGCTGCGCGGCCGGCGGGTTATCATAATATCTCATCAACGAACAGGGGAGAGAGGACCGCCATGACAGGAACCTTTGGCTTTTCGTATGTCGGACTGATATTTTTGGCCTGCTTGTTTATACCGAACATTCTGTACGCGCGGGTTCCGCCGACGGACGCGGTGAAATTCGAGGAGAATAAGGTGCTGCTGGCGTGTGAGAGGGCGGGGCAGGCCCTGTGCACCGTTACGGTGCTCATTTTCAGCGACTTCAATGTGCACAGTGTGGACCCGCGGCTTTTGTGGCTGGGCGGCGCCCTGGTGCTGATGCTGCTGTACCTGATCTGCTGGGGCCGTTATTTTGCGGGAAAGCATGTGACGCGGGACTTCTTGAGGCCCTTTCTCGGCCTGCCGCTGCCGCTGGCGGTGCTGCCTGTCGCGGCGGCGCTGCTGCTGGCCGTCTACGGGCGGGTGATCTGGCTCGGTATTGCGGGGGTTATTCTCGGCGTCGGCCATATCGGCATCACCGCGCAGCATTGGGCGGCCCTTAAAAAAGTTGAAAGGCCATAAATTGCCTGCCTGTCGATAAAGCCCTCCGGGCTTTATCCGACACAAGACTGCATACAGCGCGCTCAGCCGCGCGCTGTATGAGAAGAGTCACTCCGGAGGCGCATGTCCTCCTGCGTGACAAATCATGAATTTATTTGCCGCTCCGGCGGCAAACTCTGCGAGGCTTTCTTCGCTGCATACAGTTTTTTGGACAAGCCGGACTGAACCCCGTCTCTTATCGAGGCGGGGTTCAGCTTTTTATTTCTTATTTCTGCCGGGGCGGTCCGGTTTGTTTTGATCGTCTGCCGTCAGGACGGCGCGGGCAGCAAAAAAGGCAATCCGTGCGGATTGCCTTTTTTAAGCGGTCAAAGCGTCATTGGCTGTAGCCGAAGCCGAAAGGAGACTGCGCGTACTGCTGGGTGCTTGACTGGCTTGTCTGGGCCGCCGTGCCTTTATCCTCCAGAAGCTTGACGCTGACCTCCATGGTCTTGCCGGTTGTGTAGCGGAAGACGGTGAGCGTGATGGTGTCCCCGGCCTTGAACTGGCTTTCCGCCTCGTAGAACTGGTCGTAAGTCGTGACGGCGGTATCGTTGACCTTTGTGATGATGTCGTTGGTCTGAAGCCCCTGGGCGGCGGCGTCGCTGGAGCTGTCCACGGCCTGCACCAGGAGCCCCGCGGGATAGCCGAGCGCGCTGGCCCTGTCGGCGGAGAATTCGGACACCGAGATGCCCAGCTTGACGCGGCCTGTCACGTAGCCGTTTTCGATGATGTCGTTGACGACGGGCTGCGCCGTGTTGATCGGGATGGCAAAGCCCATGCCCTCGAAGCCCTGAGCCACGATTTTAGAGGAGGTGATGCCGATCACCTGGCCCTGCATGTTGACGAGCGCGCCGCCCGAGTTGCCCGGGTTGATGGCCGCGTCTGTCTGGATGCATTGCTCTGTGTAGCCGCTCTGGGTGGTGACGTCCCTGTCGAGCGCGGAGACGATGCCCTCGGTGACGGAACCGGAGAATTCAATGCCGCCGGGGTTGCCGATGGCCAGCACTGGCTCGGCGACGTTGATTGTGTCGGAATCGCCGAAGGCGGCCGCCTGAAGTCCCGTGGCGTCAACCTTCAGGACGGCCAGGTCCGTCCGCAGGTCCGAGCCGACGAGCTTGGCGTCATATTTCTTGCCGTCCGTCGTGACGACTTGGATGCTGGACGCGCCGTCGATCACATGCTCGTTGGTGATGATATACCCGTCGGCGCTCATAATGATGCCGGAGCCCTCGCCGTACGGCTGCACGGACTGGGCCGTGTAGTTTTCCACCGTGACGATGGAATCCTTGACTTGATTGTAAACCTGCTCCGAGTCGAGCGCCGTGCCGGACACCGTGCTTGTTGTGGTCAGCTTGGCGGCGCCGGAGCTGACAGCCGGCGTGGTGCCGCTGACGGCCGCGACCGTGTCCGCCGCGGCGGACGACGACGACACGGTCTGCCGGTCCTCACTCCCTGTCACCAGCGTATACGCACCGATGCTGGCGAGACTGATGATGGCCAAAAGGAGCAAGGAGCTGATGGTGATCGCGGCCGCTTTGACGGCCTTATGCCTGAAAAAGCGCCTGTTGTTACCGTCCATGTTCAAAACAACCTCCTTGAAGAATGTCATGTGTTAAGGTTGTTCTTATTGTACGGAAGAATTTTGGCCTTATCTTGAACAATTCATAGATAAATTTCGAATATTATATGAATTAATTTTGAATACCCCGGGCAGGGGCGGACAGCGCGGCTGCGAGCGGCTCCGCCAGGACCGCGTGGATAAGCTCGTATCTGTTGCCCGCTCTTTCCTGCGCCGCCATGCGCACCGCGTCCAGCTCCTCGAGATTGGCCATCAGGGTCTTAAACACGGCGGGGCAGAGCAGACCGCTGTCGACCATCTCCCCGATTGTGGCGACGGCGTTCTTCAGGCCGATGCCCCGCCGGTACGGGCGATCCTCCAAAAGCGCCGTAAAGGTGTCCGCAACGGCCATGATTCTGGAGCCCGGCGGGATATCTCCGGCCTTCAGATGGAAGGGATAACCCGCGCCGTTCAATTTTTCATGGTGCAGCGAGGCCCAGTTGTTGATGACCTCAAAGCCTTTGATGACCTGCAGGGTGCGATACGTGTGAAAGGTGTGGGTTTTGATGATATTGTATTCCTCTTCGCTGAGGGCGCCGTTTTTTTCGAGAATATCATTATCGATGGCCAGCTTGCCCAGATCGTGGAGGTATCCGGCGATGAGCATCATTTTGCACTCTTTTTCCGTAAAGCCGGACAGCTCCGCCAGCTTTTCCGCAACGGCGGCGACGCCGATGGAATGTCTCGCCGTGAACGGGCTCCGGAAATCGATGATGTTGGCGAAAATTTCGGAGATACTGACGGTTTCGTCCAGGCTCAGCCCGATTGCCGTAAAATTCATCAGGTCCGGCAGCCGCGACATCAGCGGCTTATTGATCACGCTGAACCAGAGATACTCTCTTTTGCTCAGCTCCAAAAACGCGTCCACAAACTCCGGCACAAACAGCCTGCCGGACAGCGACCTGATATTTTCGCGGATGATATCCGCCTGGCCGATGATTTCACGCTTCGGGTCGATCTGCACGGCGACGCGGTCCGCCAGGTGAATGACATGGCTCTCCGGCGAAACGCTCCTGCCGCCGGCCAGGCGGCCTGCGCCGTTCCCCCAAGGGAGATGATGGTAGCGTATGATTTCGGCGACGTTTTTAAGCGGCTCAAAATTCTCCAGGAGGCTCGCCCCGATCAGGGCGTGATCGTGGATGTCATCGGCTTCGCTGAGCAGCAGCTCCCGGCGCTCCTTCGTCGAAAAAGCGCCGATGTCGTGCAGAAGCCCGGCGATAAAGATGTTTCTCTGCTGCTCCACCGTGAAGTCCAGTTCTCTGGCGATGTTAACGGCCAGAAAAGCCACCTGGTTGTGATGATCGGCAATCTCATTGCTGATGAGGTCGCAGGTGCTGGAGATACAGTATATCATGTCGAACAAATCAAATCTGTAATTCATATGTATCCTTTTCATATGCGTCAGGCCGCATGGCCGACAGCTGCGGCGGCCTGATTTTATCTGTTTGCTGCTTACTCGGTAACTATAATTTATCGGAAATTATAGCGGCGTCTTTAGCCCTTTTCTGAAAACGAGATCAAATAGACGTTTTGTCTAAAATTTCCGAAAAATGCTCGTGCAAGTTTATCACTAATAAAGTAGTGATAAATGTTGATGTGTATGGTATAGTCATAACAGTAATAATATTAGTTATTATTATTAATTTTAAAATGCAGGTGACAGACATGAAATGGTTCAAAGACTTCAGCATCACCAAAAAATTGATCACAGGTTTTCTCGTTGTTATATTGATCGCAGGATGTGTCGGGGCAATCGGAGTCTTGAACATTTCGGCCATCAAGAAATCGGACGCCGAGCTGTACAGTCAGAATACCCTAAGCCTCCAGTATTCCGGCGCCGCCGCCGTTGAGCTGCAGCAGCTCCGCTACGACATTTTGAAATTGACGACGGTGACGGACGCGGCGGACATCAGCAAGTACAGCGCGGAAGTGCAGCAGCTCCGCGGGACGATCAGCGATCTGATCGACAAAAGCGACAGGACGATTGTCAGTGCCGAGCTCCAAAAGCTGCTGGACGATTCGATCAAAACAGGCTGGAGCACGTATAACGACAATATCGACAAGTTCTTTGAGCTTTTGAATACGGGCAGCAAACAGCAGACAGACGACCTTGCGTTCAACACGCTGGCACCCATCGGCACCTCGGTGCGCGACAGCTTTCTGCAGCTGTTCAACAGCCTGTCGGACGAGGCCTCGGCCCGGGCCGATTCAAACGCCGTCAACGCCAGGAGCTCCATCATCATCATGGTGGCCATCGTTGTGGCGGGCGTCGCGGTCTCGCTGATCCTCGGTATATCGATCGCACGGGTCATCGGCAGACCGATCAAAAAGATCGCGGCGGTCGCGGAGAAGCTCTCGGTGGGCGATATGACGACAATGGACGCGTCAACCGCCCGGCTGGCCTCCCAGAGAGACGAGATCGGGCTGCTGGTCACCGCCTTCAGAAAGCTGACGGAAAGCACCATCCAGCAGGTCAGGCTCACCGAGTCGATTGCCGGCGGGGACCTGACGTCAGAGGTCGAGCTCCGGTCGGACAACGACGAGCTGGGGAGAGGCCTCAAGGAGCTTGTGGAAAATCTCAGCCAGCTGGCGGAGTCCATCGCGTCGGCGGCCGATCAGGTGGCGTCCGGCTCCAATATGCTGTCTGATTCGAGCATGGCCCTTTCCCAGGGGGCCACGGAGCAGGCCAGCGCGGTGCAGCAGCTCACGGCCTCGCTGGAGGAGATATCCGCCAAGACGAGCCGGAACGCGGAGCATGCCGAAAAGGCCAACAAGCTTGCCAGACAGGCCAGCGTCAACGCCGTTGACGGGAACAATCAGATGCAGGAGATGCTCGGCGCCATGGAGGCTATTCACGTGTCGTCCGGCAATATCAGAAAGATCATCAAGGTGATCGACGATATCGCCTTCCAAACGAATATCCTCGCGCTCAACGCGGCTGTCGAAGCAGCGCGGGCCGGCCAGCACGGCAAGGGCTTCGCCGTGGTGGCGGACGAGGTCCGGAGCCTGGCCGCGAAGTCGGCCGACGCGGCCAAGGAGACGACGGCGATCATTGAGGGATCGATCAGGGAAATCCAGCTGGGCAAGCGGATCGCCGGCGATACCGCCGAGTCTTTGAATCAGATCGTCAGCGAAATCGAAAAGGCCGCCGAGCTTGTCTATTCGATCGCCATTTCCTCCAAAGAGCAGGCCGTGGGCGTCGAGCAGATCAATCAGGGCATCGTCCAGGTGTCGCAGGTTATCCAGACCAACGCCGCCACCTCGGAGGAGAGCGCGGCCGCCAGCGAGGAGCTGTCGGGCCAGGCGCAGCAGCTCCGGGAGACGATTGCCGTCTTCAAAACGAAAAAGAAACCGGTTGCTTTGGACGGGAAGGAAGAGTACTCCACGCTGTGGCTGCCCCCTAAAAAAATAACCGCCGGGCGCCTAGGCTGTCGATAAAGTCCTCCGGGCTTTATCCGACAAGGGGCTGCATGCAGTGCTCAGCAGCGCGCTGCATGAGGAGCTCACTCTGGAGGCGCATGTCCTCCTGCGTGACAAATCATGAATTTATTAGCTGCTCCGGCGGCAAACTCTGCGAGGCTTTCCCCTCTGTATGCATTTTTTTACAAGTATAGGTGGCCGTCCCAATAGGGCGGCCACCTTATTACATGCTGTTTATTCAATATATTTGCATCGCAATTGCATTAAATGTAATAAATAACCATATATGGTAATATTGACAAATTACCATCGGGCTTGTATATTAATAATATCCATTATATGTAATTAGAGGGGAGCGGCTGGGCGCCGGACGGCGGGCTGGCCCATAAAAGAAAACCGGACCGCCCGAAACGGCCGGCCCGATTTTGTCCGATTTGATGGCGTGCCTACCGGAAATCGGCGGAATACGCGTTATGTAGGTCCTCCGTGCTTGGGAGCATGTCGATGAAATTCCTTGCCTCGCGGCTGAGCTTGCCGGTGCGCCAGGCTACCGACACAAACGGCATGACCGGCAGCTCGATGGGGTAATACCTGATGTCGTGGCTGATCCCGAGATTGATGAGCTTTGCGCAGATGCTGATCCCTTTTCCCAGACTGATGGCGTGAATAACCGTTTGGAAGTTCGGCTTCAATTCCACGTTTTTAGGGGTGAAGCCGATGTGGCGGCAGGCATTCAGCTGGACCTCGATGTCCATCTGCTGGTCGTCCGTGGTGGGGACGGTGAACACCGTCTGGCTGCTGAGGGCGCCGATATCCAGCGTATCGGACTGGGCAAGAGGGTGCTTTCCGGAAATGGCAACATACATCCCGATCGAGTTCAGGGTCCGGAGCGAGATGTTTTCCAGGTCCCGGACGCCGAAATCCTCGGTGAAAACGATGTCGGCGTTACCGAATTCGATCGCCTGGCGCAGTTCCTTAAAGTCGCAGAGATGCTCGTTTAAAACGACGTTGGGATACCGCTGTTCATATGCCCTGACAACCTCTTTGAGCGGAGAAAAATCCTCGGTAAAGTCGTAGGAGCTCGGCTCTATGATCCGCAGTATTTTTATCGGTGAGGTCGAGCTGTCTTTGACGGACTGGATGCTTTTATCTATTGTCTGATACAGCGGTTCGAGCACCGCATACAGTGAGGCGCCCTCGCTGGTGAGCGCCATGCCCTGGTTGCTGCGGGTAAACAGGCGCATCCCGACGCCGTCCTCAAACCGCTTCAAAGTTCTGCTCAGCGACGGCTGGGACGAATACAGGACCTCCCCGGCCTTTGACAGATTCAGGTATTTTGCGATGGTGAGAAATGTCTCAATCTGTTGAAAAGTGATGTTATACAGTGCCAAGACCCCCGTTTTTACGTCATTATAAAAGCCATGAGTTTTGCCGCACTTTGCATCCTGCAGTCCATACTATTACCTTGATGTTATATTATCACAGTTTTATGAAATGTACAATTCTTCGGTTTTGCATTATAAATAATGTTATATAAGATCTTGTTTTTCCTTGTAAAAATTGTTAAAAGTGTGAAAACGGAGGGAAGTTGATGAAATAATCCGAGATGCGGACGCAAGCCGCTCAAAGGCAGTGCGGATTTTTAAATATGTCCCCTACGTGCCTTTTTTTTGACTGCCTTTCAGCATTTACATGGATTGAGGAGAGATAATTTATGGGAAGCGAAAAAGGACTCAGCAAATTTCTAAAATCAAAGATGTTTACACTGCTGATCATACTGGCTGCTTTGATCATTGTGTTCACAGTCTGGAGCGCTTTGTTAGGAAAAAGCTTTTTTACGGTAGACACGTTGTTATCGGTCGTCGATTTGCTGGTGGTGACGTCGTTCCTCGCCATCGGGTCCGGCGCCCTGCTCATTACGGGAAATATGGACCTGTCTGTTGTATCGGTCGGCTGCGTGGGCGGGTTATTCATTGTCGTTGCCATGAAAACCTGGCTCCTGCCGTGGCCGGTGGCTTTAATTGTGACATTGGTGGTTTGCGCGGCGTTCGGCCTGATCAACGCGGTGCTCGTCAATGAATTCAATTTCCAGCCGTTTATTGCCACAATGGCCACGTCGTCGGTGTTCAAAGGCTTTCAGATGCTGATCAGCTGGGACGCGAAAACAGGCGCGGCGCAAAACTTCAGTTATTCAAATCCGTTTACGAAGTTTCTTGGAACATACGAGCTTTTCGGTGTCATACCGTTTACGGTTATCATCATGATCGTCGCGTTTATTATCTACGGGGTGCTGCTCAGCAAGACGAAATTCGGCACGACCGTTTATCTTGTCGGCGGGAACCCTCAGGCGGCGCGGCTGTCGGGCCTCAATCCAAAAAAAGCCTCCTACATATTGTTTGCCAACAGTGCCGCTCTGTCCGGCTTTGCTGGTATTGTTCTGGCGGCGCGTACGGGACAGGCCAACCAATTGGCGCTGTCGTCCAACATGTTCACCGGCCTCACCGCGGCGCTCCTCGGCGGTATCGCCTTCGGCGGCGGCTCAGGCGGGATGGGCGGCGTTTTTGTCGGCTTATTGATCTTAAATATCTTCAACAAAGGCATGGCTATCGTCAATCTCGACTCATACTGGGCCGCGGCCATGCAGGGTGTTGTGCTTGTCGTGGCGCTGTCGCTTGACTTCAGCCGCGCCAAAAAGGTTACAAAGATCAAGAAGGATACGTCGCAGCCGGAAAAAATAGTGGAGACAGCGGGCACCGGCCGTTAGGCCGCGCTCGTTATGGGGGTGAATATATGGAACAATATTTGGAATTTAACGGTATCGGCAAAGCTTTTCCCGGCGTGCAGGCGCTGAAGGACATCAGCTTCAGGGTGAGCGGCGGCAAGGTCATGGCGCTCATCGGTGAAAACGGCGCGGGCAAGAGCACGCTTCTGAAAATATTAAGCGGCGACCTGAAGTCCGATGAGGGCACCGTATCGCTGAGCGGGAAAAAGATGGACTTTAACGCGCCCTGCGAGGCGCTCGACGCCGGTATCAGCGTTATTTATCAGGAACGCCAGCTGATCCCATCGGTCAGCGTCATGGAGAACATTTTCGCCGGCAACCTGCCGAAGACAAAGCTCGGCCTCTATGACAAAAAGGAACTGAAAAAACAGGCAAAGGCGCTCATCGACAAGTTCGGGCTCCCCATTGAACCGACGGCGACGGTGGGGCTGCTGCCGGTGGCGTATCAGCAGATGGTCGAAATTATGAAGGCGTACCGCCGGAACTCGACGGTCATCGCTTTTGACGAGCCGACGGCGCCTTTGACGGATAAAGAGATCGATATCCTTTTCAATCTGATCGCTCAGCTCAAGGAGGAGGGCAAGGTCGTCCTTTATGTCTCCCACCGTATGCCGGAGATTTTCAAGGTGACGGACGAGATCGTGGTGCTCAAGGACGGCCGGCTCGTCAAGACGCTCAACACGGCTGAGACGAACGAGGCGGACCTGATCAAAGCGATGGTCGGCCGCGACATCGGCGATACATATTCAAACCTCAGGCGCAATGACAAATACGGCGACGTGCTGCTGGAGGTCAATAACCTGAATACGCATGTAATCAGCGATATCAGCTTCAAGCTGCGCCGCGGCGAGATTGTCGGCTTTGCCGGACTTGTCGGCTCCGGACGCACGGAGGTCGCCCGCGCCCTGTTCGGCGCCGACCCCGTCCTGTCGGGAGAAGTGAAGATCGAGGGGAAAACGGTGCATTTCAAAGCGCCGAAGGACGCCATCGACAACGGCATCGCGCTGTGCCCCGAGGACCGCAAGGAGCAGGGACTCATCCTGTGGCGCTCCATTAAGGACAATGTCTGCATGCCCGTCCTGGGCAAGCTGAAAAAGGGCCTGTTTATGGACGAGAAGGCAAAAGAGGAGCTGGCCCTCGACGCGGTTAAAAAATATTCAATAAAGACGACGAATATCGACAAGACCGTCATGGAGCTCTCCGGCGGCAACCAGCAAAAGGTTATTCTCGGCCGGTGGACGTCGGAAAAAATCGTCACGAAGATTCTCATTCTTGACGAGCCGACAAAGGGCATCGACGTCGGGACGAAGGCGGAGATTTATCAGATGATCTGCGATTTTGCCAAGCAGGGCATCGGCGTTATCTTCATCTCGTCGGAGCTGACGGAGGTCATCAACGTGGCCGACACCATTATCGTCATGCACAACGGGCATATCACCGGCCAGATAGGCAGGCAGGAAGCCACCGAAGAAAACGTTCTGGCCATGGCCATGCTGGATTGAGGAGAAGATTATGGGAAAGTTAAAAAAACACCTGAATACCAAGACGTTTGGCCTCATCGTTGCCACGATCGTGCTGATCGTCATCGTCGAGCTGATCAATCCTTCCTTTTTGGCGAAGGGAAACGTTCGAAACCTGTTGAACACCCTGAGCTTCCAGGGCGTTATGCTGGCGCCGATGGCCATCCTGCTGATGAGCGGCAACATCGACCTGTCTGCCGGCGGCGTCGCGGCCCTGGGCTCTCTCGTTTTTGCCCTGATCCTGCAGGCAGTTCCCGGTATGCCGTGGGGGGTGGCGCTGCTTCTCGCGCTGGCGACCGGCGCTGTTATCGGCTTTATCAACGTATTCTTCATGAACGTCGTCAACCTGATGCCGTTTATCGTCACGATCGGCACCTCGGCGATTTTCGGCGGCTTTGCAACGGTGATCACACGCGGCAACGCCGTGCCGGTGAACGTGCAGAGCTTCCTGAATCTCGGCAAGGTCGCCGTTTTCGGCGTCGTCCCGCTCTTTTTCATCGTGATGGTCGCCATCGTCCTGATCCACTCCTTTGTATTGTATAAAACGAGATTTGGCCGCAGCATCTATATGGTCGGGGGCAATCCGTACGCTGCGCGGCTTTGCGGTCTGGACATCAAAAAGACACGTGCCATCCTGTTTATCTCCAGTGGCGTCGTCTCCACGTTCTCGGGCATCATTTGGGTCTGCCTGAGAAAGCAGTCCAACCCGAGCAGCTTTACCGTCGTGGCGCCCAATATGCAGGCGCTGATCGCGACGCTTCTCGGCGGCGTCTCGTTTATGGGCGGCGCCGGCGGCATGGGCGGCGCTTTCGTCGGACTCCTGCTTCTGAATGTTTTTACGACGGGGCTTGCCGTTTTGAAGGCGCCGGCCTATGTCAGCGTCGCTGTCAGCGGGCTTCTGCTGATCGTCGCGCTGATTTTCGATAACCTCAATGCCATGCGCATGCGCCGGATACTGATGGCGGCCGCCATCAAGGAGGGCGCTAAAAAGAAGACTGCGGCATGATTGGTATGTAACTCATGAGAGTTATTTGAAGGCAAATGTAATAATTTTGAAGGAGGACAAAAATGAAAAAACTACTGGCTATTATTCTGGCGGCGTTTATGGCGTTATCGCTTTTCGCCTGCCAAGGCGGAACATCCGGAGGCGACGCGTCGCCGGCCGGGGATTCGCCCAGCGCGGCCGCGCCGTCCGGCAACACCGCCGCGGTAAATCCGGAAACAACGCAGGCCAACACCGGCAAAACCGGCGATCAGCCGATGGACAAAGTGGGCTTCTTTGACCCGAGCTTCGATTACGCGGGGGGGAAGAAGTTCAAGGTCCAGTACATGGTTTCCGTCACAAGTCCGCTCTATGACCAGTTCAGCAGCGCTTTTGCCTTCTGGGCCGGCAAGATGAACATTGACTACAGCCCGCTCTGGGCTGCCGGCGGCGACAGCGACGCTTTCCTTAACAATTTGCAGACCTTCATCAAGCAGGGTGTGAACGGCTTCCTGCTGGACCCGGACCCGGCCATATTTGATCGTGTCGCTGAAATCGTCACTGAAGCGAACGTGGCGTGGATGAGCTGCATGGCTCCGGCCCAAACCGATGGGACGAAGCCGCTGCTGGCCCCCTATGTCGGTTTTGACCAGGTTTGGTTCGGCCAGCAGATGGCGCTGAAGCTCATTGACTACATGAACACCACATGGAAAGACGTGGACAAAAGCGAAATCGGCTACATCGCCGTTGACTACTCGCTGGCGGGCACGCTCCACGACCGCGAGATCGGCGCGGAGCAGGTGTGGAAGGACAAGGGCAATTCGCCCGACAACTTCTTTGTCGCGGACACCGCGACGGTCGGCCCCACAATGGACGGCGCCAATACCACGGTGACCGCCATCCTCTCGGCAGAGCCGCAATATACCCATTGGCTCATTTCGGCCATGTTTGACGACGCCGCCATGGGCGCCGCGGCCGCCCTCGACACCATGGGCCTGACGGACGACGCCTGCGTCGTGACCGTCGGCGGCACCTCGCTCCAGAGACAGTGGGATGCCGGCAACCAGGATGCGTGGAGATTTGCGATGTTTACGCCGCAGACCATCTACGCCGAGCCGATCATCGGCGCGCTGTACGCTTTCATGTCCGGCCAGACGACGCCGGAGGAAATCTGGCCGTCCTGGGTCGACCACAGCAAGACGGATAAATATGCCCGGCTGCTGCTGCCCTCTTACTGGATGGATCACGATAATTACCAAAAGCTGCTGGAGTGGTCCGACGTTTACGCCGGTTCCAGTGAGTACAATTATGACGCCGCCGGCATAGCCAAGGACGCGTTCAACGCGCGTATGGACATCCCGGATTCCTATGCGGGATAATCTCATTTACTTACTCCTCTAAACCACCTGTTTAGACTCCTTTTTATGGCAGGACGCCGCAGCTTCCCTTGGCTGCGGCGTTCTGCTGTCCATAAGCGGGTCTCGCGCGCGTCAAAAAGCTCCCGGCTTCTCAGCCGGGAGCTTTTTTGGGGCTCGCGTTTTGATCTTAATGCTTCTTCTTGGCGGTGTCGACCCATTCGAGGTCGGGCTTCGCCTGGCCGAACACTTCCACGGGGCCGAACTTGGGGTCGGGCTTGCCGAAGGGGCCGCCGTCCGGCATGTTCTTCATCATTTCGGCCATGCGCTTTTCCTCCTCGCGCACCCTTTCCATGCCCTCGACGGACGAGAAGTTGATGACCTTCTCCAGGGAGTGGCGGACCATTTTCGCTTCCGGGTCGTGGGGCAGGGACACCGGCAGGCCGTTTTCCATCGCGTATTTGAGATGGCCGGCCAGCTCGACGGGGTCCATGCCCTGGGCGTGGATGGATTTGAGCATATTTATCGTGCCCTCGGAAACGTAATAGCCGGTATTGGAAAGGCTTGCCGGGCGCGTTTTAACGGCCTCGCCGATGTTGGAGTTGATGTTGGCCGGGCACTGTACGGTGACGCCGATGCCGTAGGGCTTCAAAGCGTCGTAATAGCTCAGCCCGAGATTGAGGACGGCGGCCTTGGACACGGAGTACGGCGCGTCGGTGGCGAAGCCGTCAAAAGCGCCCATGGAGGACACGATGGCGATGTGCCCGCCGTCCCGGTTGACGGTGCCGTTCTGGGTGTTGTACGCCTTGATCATACGCGGGACGAAAATGACCATACCGTTGACGACGCCGTGGAGGTTCACGCCGAGGACCCAGTCGTAATCCTCAAACGTGGACGCCTCGGCGGGGCCGAAGGTGTTGACCCCGGCGGTCTGGATGAGCAGCTGCGGGGGAGCGCCCCAGTGCTTTTCGGCCGCATCGGCGGCGGCAGTGTACTGCGGGCGGTTGGTCAGGTCCATCTGGATGCCCAGAGCGTCAATGCCCAGCCCTTTCAGCTCGGCAACGGCCTTGTCAATGGCCTCCTGGCGGATGTCGACGATCGTGACCTTCGCGCCCAGGCCGCCGAAGAGCTTCGCCTGGCCGAGTCCGGCGCCGGACGCGCCGCCTGTGATAAATGCGATTTTTCCGGCAAAATCTTTCATACGATTGCTCCTTTTATTTAAATATTGTTTAAGCAGAATTTATCACATTTTCGGGATGGATCCCCGCCTTCGCGGGGATGACACTGAGATGGAGCGCTGCCGGCCCGCTGTCATTCCCGCGCGGGCGGAATCCACGCGGTGATGGCGGATTCAATCGCCGCCTGCATATCGCTGTCATTCCCGAGCGGGCGGAATCCATGCGGTGACGGCGGATTCAATCACCCCTGCGTATCGCTGTCATTCCCGCGCAGGCGGGAATCCACGCTCCTGAGGGTCGGGCCTTGCAGGCCCAAACCTTATATTGTCGACAAAAGCGCCCGCTTGACCAGGGTTTTGGCGATCTGCACCTTGTATTTTGTCGCGGGGAGAGGGGTCGCGGCCTCGACGGCCGCCGCACCGGCCGCCTCGGCCAGTGTCTCGTCGATCGTTTTTCCGGCGATGAGCTTTTCCGCCTTTGCCGCCCGGAGCGGCTTTGTGGCCACGGCGCCCAGCGCGATGCGCGGGCTGTCGCCCGTGACGACGGCGCAGTTGACCACCGGGAAATCGATGGCCTTGCGGAACGCAAACTTCATGAACACGCTTTTGCTGCCGGCCGCCGGGGCGGGGACCTGAATTTCCGTGACGATTTCATCCTCGTCCAGCACCGTGTTGCCGGCGACCTTTACCTCGAAGAAGCTCTCCGCGCCGATGGTCCGCCTGTTCGTGACGATTCTGGCGTTCAGCGCGATGAGCGCCGGGGCCACGTCGGAGGGGTGGACGGCGTGGCAGCCGCAGTTCATGCAGCGGCGCGTTTCGGCCAGGGCTTCCTCCCGCGTCGGGGTCGTCGAGTCCTCCAGGTCGAGCCGCCGCTGTTCGGCGCCCAGCTCCCGGAGCTTCAGCGGCGTTTTGTTCCGGACGCCCTCCGCGTCGAAGACAACGGTTTTGCCCGCGCCGTCGCCGCTGTCCCTGAAATCGCCGCAGCCCAGATAGAGCTTTATGCCGTTTGCCGCCTTGTGTCCCGTGGCGACGGCGCCGATGACGGTGCCCGGGCCGGTGGTGGCGTCGCCCGCGGCGAAGATGCCTTTTCTCGAGGTCATCGCCGTTTCGCCGGACACGTCGATGAGGCCGCGGCGGTTTAACTGCATCTGATATTTTTCATCCAGGAACGACAGATCCACCTTCTGGCCGACGGCCATCAGGATATTCTCAGCCCTGACGATGGTCGTGTCGCAGTCGTCGTACTGCGGGTTGAACACGCCGTTTTCGTCCCAGACGGTGGTGCAGCGCTTGAGCTCCATGCCCAGGACCCTGCCGTTTTCCTCCACGACTCTCGACAGGCCCCAGGACGGCATGACGATAATGCCTTCCTCCTCGGCCCGCGCGACCTCTTCGGCGCTGGCCGGCATCCGGTCCCGCGGCTCGAGGCACGCCAGGGTGACCTTCTTGGCCCCGAGGCGTTTGGCCGTGATGGCCACGTCCATCGCCACGTTGCCGCCGCCCATGACGAAGACCTCCGCGCCGAGCTTGCCCTCCATCCACTTGTTGACCTCCATAAGGAAGTCGAGGCCGAAAACGGTGAGCTCCTCGCCGGCGAGACCCACGACGGGGCGCTTCCAGGTGCCGGTGGCGAACAGGACGCTGTCAAAGGAACGCTCCAGCTCCTCCGGCATGACCGTCTCCCCGACCTTTGTGCTGAGCTTGAAGACCACGCCCATTTTTTCCAGGGCCCTGATGTATTTCCGCACGATGTCCTTGGGGAGGCGGTAAGCCGGGATGGCGTACATGAGCATGCCGCCGGCCTCCTCCTTGCTGTCGAGCACAGTGACCTTGCTGCCCGCCTTGCGCAGATAATACGCGGCGGACAGGCCGGCGGGGCCGGAGCCCACGATGGCCACCGATTTGCCGGTCTCCGCGGCCGGTGGGGCATAGAACCTATCGCTGTTTTCCAGAATGTAATCGCCCAGGGCGCGCTCCACGCCGTGGATATAGACGCTCTCGTCGGTGGCGTTTCTGTTGCAGCCCGTCTGGCAGAAGTGCGCACAGACCCGGCCGGTGAGCATCGGCAGGGGGTTGACCTGCAGGATGATTTCGGCGGCCTCGTCCCAGCTGCCGGCCCGGAGCTGCTCAAAGTAGCCGGGGATGTCGGTGCCGGCCGGGCACTTCTGGGTGCAGGGCGTGGCGCAGACCTTCGCCCCCCCGAAGGCGGAGTGATAGCGGTTGTCGCCCAGGATGGCGAAGCACTCGCTCCCGCCCTTGCGCAGGCAGGGGAAGCGGTTATCCGGCTTGCGGAAGTACCAGCAGCGGGGGAGCTGGGAGATGGTGCCGCCGATGGTGCCCATGTCCCGGAGGTGCGGCGTGGCCACAGCCTTGGCCGCCTGGGCCAGGGCCGTGTATTTTTCCGTGACGGCCGGATCTTCGGCGATATCGGCCAGGCGCGCCAGCGCGCCGATTTTCAGCGTGCCGCCCTCTTCCCGGATGTAATCGAGGCCGGGGACGGACTTGAGGTTCACCACCGTGGCGGGGTACTCCGGCAGAATGTTGTCCTTGAGGGTGCCCAAAAGGTCGGTGCCGCCGGCGATGAGGCTGGATTTTCCGCCGTGGAGGACGGAGACGGCCTCATCCAGAGTTGTGGCGTTAATATGGCTGAACGGTTTCATAATCGTGTCACCTTATGCCTTTCCTAGCGCTTTGAGGACTTTATCGGGCGTCGCCGGCGGGTCCACCCAAACGCCGATGGCGTTGTGGATGGCGATGATGACCATATGGGTGTTGGCCAGCGAATGGCTGATGCCGCTGGCGCCGTAGGCGGCGTTGCCCGCCCTGGTCTCCAGGAACCGGCGCTCCACCGGCGGAATGTCGAGAATGGTGGGCTTCTTGTAATCGAGCATGTTCGCGGTGAGGCGGACGCCCGTCCGCTCGTCGTAGACGTACTCCTCCAGCAGCTGGCAGCCCTGGCTGAAGAACATGACCTGATCGATCTGGCTCTCCAGCGACGTGGGGCGCATGACCTTGCCCGGGTCGGCGACGACGCCGAAGCGGAGGATCTCCACCTCGCCTGTCTCCGTATCCACGGCGACCTCGCAGTAGGCGGTGTTCATCGTATCCAGCATTCTGCCCATGCCCGTGCTCCAGATGGACGCGGGCGGCCTGCCGGAGTAGGTGGCAAAGATGTTTTTCGACGTGGCCCGCGCCAGGGGGACCGCTTTCGACGGGTCGGCCCTGACGCAAACGCTGCCGTCCACAATGTCCAGCTCCCCCGGCTTGTGGCCCTTGAGGGGGCTGGGCTCCTGGGGCTGCCCGAAGCTGAACATCGAGGGCGGGGGCGGGTTTTCCGCCTCCTCGGCGGCGGCCTCCAGAATCTTCTGCTTGAGGATATTGGCGCACTCCTTCATGGCCCAGGAGGACGCCGTCGTGCCGTCCGAGCCGCCCCCCACCGGGGTGAAGGTCTCTCTGTAGTCAAAGTCGACCTTGATGTCCTCGTAATTGAGGCCCAGCTCCTCGGCCACCACCATGGCGTTGCACTCCACGGCGTAGATGCCGGTGCACGGCCCCTGGGTCGGCATATGTACCTGGCCTTTTCTGAGCTCCAGCTTACAGTCGTAGCCGGAAAAAGCGTGCCTGGGGCAGATCTGATACCGGAAGCTCGCGCCGTGCCTTCGCCCGTCCGGCAGCGTTTTGTCGCCGGCCCTATGCCAGTTCCAGTTCATGAGCTTTTTGCCTTCCTCAAGGCAGGCCTCAAAGCTGGGGACGGGGCTTTCGTCCGTCTGGGCCGTGGGGCCGTGGAGGTTCAGCTTGGCGATATCGATGGGGTCGCGGTCCAGCTTTTCGGCGATGAGATAGATCGCCATGGTGCCGGCGTCCCAGTTGAAGGGGCAGTGCTGCCCGCTGAGATACATTTTGCCCCGGTTCGAATCGACGATCTCCATGCTCTGCCGGATGTTCTGGCACTTTAAGGTGTAATACGGGCCGTAGCCCTGGTCGTTGGCCGTGCCGAAGGCGGAGTTGCCCTGGGCGCCGCCGTCCGAAATCGAGAAGTCGTCGACGGCGGTGATCAGGCCGTTGTTTTTAATCCCGACCTTCAGGTGCATGTAGCGCTCGTTCATCAGAAAATCGAAGGTTTCCTCCCGTGTGTTGACGCACCGGACCGGTCTGCCGGTCCGCCTGGCCAGCAGCGGCGTGATCTCCTGAGATTTCCGCATGCCCCAGTCGCAGTACTTTCCGCCCTGGAACAGGCCCTCCTGGACCGTTTTTTCGGGCGGCATGCCGTACATGGCGCCAATGGCGTCCTTCCGTTGGACGGCGCCCTCGATGTGCAGGCTCTTTCCGCCGCCGTAATAGGGGTCGTCAAACCACCAGGCGGCCGAGCCCGGCGGATTGGGGATATGGGAGGCGAAGGTAGGCATTTTCAGGTCGTATTCGATCACCTGGTCGGCTTCCTTAAAGCCCGCATCCACGTCCCCCTGTACCGTAATGGCAAAAGAGACGTTGCCTCTTTTCGGATGCTCGGGATCGGGGCGCGGGGCAAACATGTCCGCGGCGAAATTGTTGAATTCCGGCGGCCGGATCACCGG
Source organism: Sporobacter termitidis DSM 10068 (assembly GCF_900130065.1). Classification (GTDB taxonomy): domain Bacteria; phylum Bacillota; class Clostridia; order Oscillospirales; family Oscillospiraceae; genus Sporobacter; species Sporobacter termitidis. The sequence continues at coordinate 566,476 of NZ_FQXV01000001.1, read as the reverse complement.
GGCGTCCGCCTGCCGGCCTTTCAGGATGTCGACGACATGGGGCAGCACTTCCCATTCGATATCCAGCTGACGCAGCGCCTCCTCGCAGATGTCCTCGTTTTCCGCCACGACGATGACGGCCACCTCCGCGTTTTCCTGGTCGGCGATGTTGTCCAGCCAGGGGCGTCGGGCACCGAATCCAAAGGGGGTGCTGCTCAGTTGTTTAATATCCTCGTCCTCCCAGGTGACGATATCCACGACGCCGGGAATGGCCCTGGCTTTCGTGGTGTCCACGCGGAGGACCTTTGCGTTGGCGTAAGGGCTGCGCAGGAATTTCGCGTGGAGCATGTCCGGGAGTACATAATCGATGCCGAACTTGGCGACGCCCGTCGCCAGGGCATAAGACAGTATGCCCGGGAGGTTTGGCTTCCCGACGACTCTGAAGCTTTCTCTTTGCCCGTTGACACCGGCTAGATCGGCCATACGCTCACGCCTCCTTTGCCATTTTCAGCGCCGCTTCAATGATCGCTGTGGAATGGCGCGGATATGTGCCGCAGATGCAGATGTTGCCGGCCAGCGCTTCGCGGCACTCCTCCTCGGTGGGATGCGGGTTCTTGTCCAAAAGCGCCTTGGCGGAGACCAGAAAGCCCGGGGTGCAGTAGCCGCACTGCATGGCGTCCCACCGGCAGTAGGCGTCGATCAGCGGCTTCCATTTCGGGTCGGCGGCGATGCCTTCGATGGTTATGATGGGCTGGCCCCCGCATTCGATGGCCAGCGTCGTGCAGGAAAGAACGGCCCTGCCTCCCATGATCACCGTGCACGAGCCGCAGACGCCGCGGTTGCACATGTGCTTGGTGCCGGTAAGGCCGAGCCGGAACTGCAAGGCGCGCTGCAGCGTCCAGTGGGGTTCGATCAGCACCTCGCAGTCCTTTCCGTTGATATGGAGCGGGATGGTTTCGGGGACGACGCTCCCCGGATGCTCTTCGGCGCAATGCGCCTTGAGGTCTGTAAGACTTGCGAAAACCCGGTTGCAGGTGGGGCAGCGGAACTCCTTCAGCGATGCCGGGATGGCGCTGATTGCCGCGGCCGCCTGGGCTTGGGCGGCTTCCTGGGTAAACGCCACGCCGCCGCCCGCGCTCTTTGTATTTTCCTTGTCAGCCATGCAAAAATCCTCCCTGTCCTGTATGAGCGGTGCCGAAAGGGCGCGCCAAAATACGGCAATCCGGACGGCAATGAATGGGGAACACCGCGCCCGCGCCTTTTATAACACCCTCATCACGAAGCTGTCAGCATATCAATTATTATACTTTATTCTTTATAAGGATGTAAATTTAATCCATTATAAAATATGTTCTGCTGTTATGCCTCTCAGGGCAACATTGTTCCTGGGGGAGGGCGTAAAAATAAGCCCCGGTGCGTGCAATACTTATTAAAATTGATAATCCAATTGATTATATATACGCATAATTTTACAGAAATATTTTAAATAATTGGTATTATCGTCTTGATTAACTTGATTAAATGCTTTTTATAAAAATAGCGATGATATATTAAAATCGTTATAACTTTACTATTTTCATCTCCGGCAATAGTGCTGCCGAAATGAATGATACCGTTAACCGATTAACTATTATTGAGATTGGCTGCGGTCGTGTATATTATTGATTTTGAATCCATTGACAGGATTCGAGGTGATGGAAGTGAAAACTGAAGAGGGAATCGTGTTGGAAACGGACGGCAGCACGGCAAAAGTCCGGGCGGGTAGACATACGGAATGCGAAAATTGCGGCGCGTGCCCGGGAAGCGGCGCGTCCGTCCTGACCGTCCAAAATACCATAGATGCGCACGTGGGGCAGCGCGTCCTGTTTGAGATCAGGGACGAGCAGTCGCTGAAGGGCGCGTTTCTGATTTTTGTTCTGCCGCTGCTGGCTTTATTTGCCGGGGTGTGGCTGGGCGGCGCGCTGTTCTCGGCGCTGTCTCTCAGCGTCCCGGTCGGCCGGGTCGCCGGCGGCGCCGTCCTCTTTGCGCTCTCGGCGCTGCTGGTCCGGCATGCGGACAAAAAGCACTGCTCGGCGCTGCCGGCCATTGTAAAAATCATTGGGTAAGCTTGGATAAGGCGGGTAATACAAAAAAGAAAAGGTGATCGCTCTTGCTCAAAACATTCCGCGGGGGAGTCCATCCAAAGGACTATAAGTCCATCGCATCCGAAATAACCGTTGAAACAATGCCGCCGCCGCAAAGGGTCGTCATTCCGGTCAGCCAGCACATCGGCGCGCCCGGTGTCCCCACGGTGGCCGTGGGCGACACGGTGAAAAAGGGCCAGCTCATCGCCCGCGCCGACGCGTCCATGACGAGCTGGGTGCACGCCTCGATCTCCGGCAAGGTGGCCGACATTGCCGAATACCCCAGCTCCTATAAGGACAAAAGCCTTGCCGTCGTTATCGAAAGCGACGGGCTGGACGAATGGGCGCCGGATATTCCGGCGGTCAGAGATTATGAGAGCCTGAGTCTTGAGGAGTTACATAAGCTCATCGGCCAGGCGGGGCTTGTCGGTTTGGGCGGGGCCAATTTCCCCACGCATTTCAAGCTGACGTACGGCCCGGAAAAGCATATCGACACGCTCCTCATTAACGGCTCGGAGTGCGAGCCGTACCTGAACGCCGACTACCGCGTGATGATGGAGGAGACGGACAGGGTCGTGCTGGGCGCGAAGATCGCCATGAAATCGCTGGGCGTCTCCCGCTGCATCGTCGGTATCGAGGACAACAAGCCCAAAGCCGTCGAGGCCATGAAAAAAGCCTTTGAGGGGACGGGCGTCCAGGTCGCGGCGCTGCCGACAAAATATCCACAGGGCGCCGAGCGCATGTTCATCAAGGTGCTGACGGGGCGGGAGATCCCGGAGGGGAAGCGCCATTCCGACATCGGCGTTGTGGGCCTTAACGTCGGCTCCGTGGCCGCGCTGGCCAACGCCGTGGAAAAGGGCGTTCCGCTCATTGAGCGGGTGATCACCGTCTCTGGGGACGCTATCGCTGCGCCGAAAAATCTCCGGGTGCGCATCGGCACGAGCTTTCAGGACATCGTCGACTATTGCGGCGGCTTTTCCAGGACGCCGGAAAAGATCATCAACGGCGGCCCCATGATGGGCTATGCCGTCCGGAGCCTGGATATCCCGGTCGTCAAGGGTGTCGCGGGCATCCTGGTCCTGAGTAAGGACGCCGTCAGTCATGACGAGGAGTCGCCCTGCATCCGCTGCGGGAAATGCGTGGAGGCCTGTCCCGCCGGGCTCGTCCCCAGCATGCTGAGCATCCTCTCCGAGCGCGGCAGGCACGAGGAGGCGCGGCGCGACTACGGGCTCTTAAACTGCATCGAGTGCGGGAGCTGCGCCTACATCTGCCCGTCCAAGCGGCGGATCGTGCAGTATATCAGATATTCAAAATCCAAGAACGCCGGGCACGGGCATAAATAGGGGAGGCGGAAGATATGAGTTCTGAGGAAAGCGTTTTGACCGTATCGGCGTCGCCGCATATCAAAAGCGGTGAAACGGTACAAAAGATCATGTGGAACGTGAATCTGGCGCTGGCGCCGGCGGCGATTTTCGGCATGATCTGGTTCGGGTTGCCGGCCGTTATCAACATCGTCGTCAGCATTGCCGCGGCGGTGCTGACCGAGTATGTCATCGAGAAAATCCGCAAGGTCAGGGTGACGGTGCGCGACGGCAGCGCCTTTATCACGGGGCTTCTGCTGGCAATGTGCCTGCCGCCCACGCTGCCGTTTTATATGACGGCGTTCGGCGCGGTGATCGCCGTCGGCGTGGCGAAAATGACCTTTGGCGGCCTCGGCTACAACATCTTCAATCCGGCGCACATCGGCCGCGCGGCGCTGATGGTCTCGTGGCCGGCGCTGATGACGTCCTGGGCGTCCAGGCTGCCGAGCCCCGACGCCGTGACAAGCGCCACCGTCCTCAATGTGGCCAAGCACGAGGGGTATGACGCCGTGATCTCGCTGTTCGGCAGCCATACCGCTCTGTATAAGGCGCTCCTGCTCGGCACGCGCAACGGCAGCATCGGCGAGACCAGCGCGATTCTGCTCCTGCTCGGCGGCGTCTATCTCATCGCCCGGGGTTACATAAAGTGGCAGGTGCCCGCCGTCATGATCGGCACCGTCGGCCTTTTGACGTGGGCCTTCGGCGGCCTGATGCCCAGCGGCAGCGGCGGCCAGCTCACCGGCGGCATGATCTTTGGGGGCGGCGGCCTGTTCACCGGAGACCCGCTTTTCGGCATGCTGTCCGGCGGCCTCATCATCGGCGCGTTTTTTATGGCCACCGATATGGTGACGATCCCCATTACGCTCAAGGGCCAGATCATCTTTGCCGCCGGCTGCGGCGTCATCACGACGCTGATCCGGTTCGTGGGCGGGTATCCCGAGGGCGTGTGCTACTCGATCCTCCTGATGAACTGCCTGACGCCGCTCATCGACCGCGTGACAAAGCCGAGAATCTACGGAACGGGGAGGAAGAGCTATGTCTGAGGCACATGAAGCCCGCGCTGAAAAGAAATCGGGAATTCTCGCCATCGCCCTGAACCTCACCGTTGCGTGTATCGTCTCGGGCGTGATTCTGGCGGTCGCCTACTTTATAACACATCCGGTCGCCGTGCAAAAACAGAAGGAAGCCGACGCGCTCGCCCTGCAAACGCTTGTCCCCGCGGCGACGTCCTTTGTGCCGGTGGACGGGCAGGACAATATGACGGTGGCCAAAAACGGCGATACGGTCGTCGCCTACGTCGTCGAGGAGGCGCCGCGCGGCTATGAGAGCGCCGTTGAAATGCTTGTCGCCGTCTCGTCGGACGGGAAGGTCCTGAACTTCAGCATTACCAGCAACAAGGAAACGCCAGGCCTGGGCACCAAGGCCTCGGAGCCGGCGTTTATGGATCAATTCATAGGTAAAACGTCCGAGCATCTGGCCGTGACGAAGGACCCGGCCAACAAAGAGGATGTTCAGGCGATCACGGGCGCCACCATCACCTCGAAAGCCGTGACCAAGGGCGTCAAGGCGGCCGTGGACGAAGTCGCCGCCTACACGGGAGGGAAGTAGATGAAAAATCTTTGGCGGATATTCAGCAAGGGAATCATCAGCGAAAACCCGATCCTCGTCCTTGCCCTGAGCCTTTGCCCGGCGCTGGCGGTGACCTCCTCCGTCATCACCTCGCTGACAATGGGCCTGACGGTGACGTTTGTCATTTCGCTCAACAACATCGTCGTGTCCCTGACCCGGACGTTTGTCAATCCAAAGGTCCGAGTCCCGGTCTATATCACGAGCATCGCCACCATCGTCACCTTGGCGATACTCGTCCTCCAGGCCTATGCGCCCCAGCTGTACAAGGCCCTGGGCAATTACCTGAGCCTTGTCGTGGTTTTTGCCATCATTCTCGCCAGGGCCGAATCGTTTGCGTCGAAGAACAGGGTTTTCCCGTCGTTTCTGGACGGCTTCGGCATGGGCTGCGGCTTTACGCTGGCCATGGTGACCATCGGTGCGATCCGGGAGTTTTTCGGCAGCGGGTCCCTCCTGGGCATCCGTATCCTCGGTTCCTGGTATAATGCGCCGCTCCTGTTCGTCATGGCGCCGGGCGCGTTTATCGTCATCGGCTATCTTGTGGCCGCGACAAAGAGCCTCAACAAAAAAAGAGAAGAACGTCAGAAGGAGCGTGAGGCCGCATGACACAATATATTCTGCTTTTCGTGAGCGCCGCCGTCGTCAATAACTTTGTGCTGACGCGTTTTCTGGGCCTGTGCATATTCTTTGGCGTGTCGAGAAAGCTCAACGCCTCTATCGGCATGGGTATGGCCGTCACCTGCGTCATGACGCTTTCCAGCATGCTGGCCTGGCTCGTTTACAACGCGGTCCTGGTGCCGCTTGGGCTCGAATTTCTGAGGACGCTCGTGTTCGTCCTGCTCATCGCGAGCTTCGTCCAGTTCCTCGAGATGTTTATCAAAAAGCTCGCGCCGGCGCTGTACAGCATGTGGGGTATCTACCTGCTGCTCATCGCCACGAACTGCATCGTGCTGTTCGTGCCGCTTCTGAATGCCGACGCGGGCTATGGGTTCACCCTGGCAGGGTTCGGCATGAGCGCTGTCAACGCGCTGGGCTCGGGCGTCGGCTTCGCCCTGGCGCTCATCCTCATGTCGAGCATTCGTGAAAAGCTGGATTATGCCGACGTCCCAAAGCCCCTGCAGGGCATGGGGATCGCCTTTGTCGTGGCGGGTATGCTGTCGCTGGCGTTCCTGGGCTTTTCCGGCATGATCAGTGTTTAATGGGGAGGCTGGATGAATTATGCTGTCTAATCCAATCTTTTTTGCAATTGTAATCGTCATCGTCCTGGCCGCGATCGGGCTTGTGTTCGGGCTTGTTCTCGCGGTGGCCAATAAAAAGCTCAAGGTCGAGACAAATCCGCTCATCGAAGAGGTCGAGGAGCTTTTGCCGAAGGGCCAGTGCGGCGCGTGCGGCTATGCCGGCTGCGCGGCGTACGCCGAGGCCGTCGTCCTGAACCCCGACGTCGCGCCGAACCTCTGCGTCCCCGGCAAGCAGGAGGTCGCCGACGCGGTGTCGCAGCTCACCGGCAAGACCGCCGAAAAGGTCGAGCCCCACATCGCCCACGTCCGCTGCGCGGGCAGCTGCGACAAGGCCAAAATCGACTATACGTATACCGGCGTCAAGGACTGCGGCGCCGCGAATATGCTCCATTACGGGCCGAAAGCATGCAAATACGGCTGCCTGGGCTTTGGCAGCTGCGTGAGCGCCTGCAACTTCGGCGCCCTATCCTTGGGCGATAACGGCCTGCCGGCGGTGGACGCAAAAAAATGCACGGGCTGCGGAGCCTGCGAGAAGGCCTGCCCCAAAAAGCTCATCAAAATGCAGCCGACCGCGGCGCACGTCAAGGTCGACTGCAGCTCCAGGGACAAGGGCGCGGCGGCGAAAAAGAACTGCGTTGCGGCCTGTATCGGCTGCGGCCTGTGCGCCAAAAACTGCCCGTATCAGGCCGTCCGCATCCAGGACAACCTCGCCTTTGTGGACGCAGCGATCTGCATCGAAAAATGCGCTGAGGCCACCTGCGTCGGCAAATGCCCCACGGGGGCGATCAGCGCGCTGGCGGGGTTTGAAACTGAAAAGGTTCTGGCAAAGGCCAATTAATTCCCCGCTAATACACGACGACGGTGGTGCCCAGCGGGACGTTTTCGTAAAGCCACGACACATCGCTTGAAAACATGCGGATGCAGCCGTGGCTGCACGGAAACCCTATTCTTCCGTCATAGAGCTTGGCGGAGCCGGGGTAATAAAGCCGCGAGTGGAAGCCGTATTTTTCGTTGATAAACGTGATCACCGGTTTTACCGAATAGGCTGGCGTCGTCCAGCCTTTCGGCTGTTTGTTAATGATTTTCCAGGTGCCGGTCGGCGTATCCCGACCCCGGGCGCCGGTGCCGATGATAAACGTCCTGGACAGGTTCCAGTTCCCGGACGAGCCGGTAAAGACGTTCAGGCGCTGGTAAGCCACGCTCACCCAGATCAGATATTTCGTTTTGCTTGAGTAGCCCTTGATATTGACCCATTTGACCTTCTCGGATTCCTTGTAATCGTGGGTCTTCGCCCAATCCAGGGTGTAGTCGCCGGCGTAGCCCGTTTTGACGATGGCCTGTATCCTGCTTTTTTCCTGCTGGCTGACCTTGATGGATACGGCGGATTCTTCACAGATGATATCCTGCGCCGCGGCTGCCGGATTGATGGCGAATAGTATCAGTATATGGATGAACAGCACTGTTATTGTCGCTTTTTTCATATCATTCTCCCGCGTGTGATAAGCTTATTTTAAGCTTATTGAATTCACATATGTTAGGAAGAATATGTTTGTAAAGCCCAACCCCGCCGCCGCCGGGGCCGGCGTTTCCCAGAGAGCGGGAGAATGACGCTTTTTGGCAGTTTTCGCGATATCTGCCGCGAAACGGCAGTATGACCACAACATGTTGATAATTTATCAAAATATCGAAATTCCTATTGCATTTTAAAAATCGTTGTGCTAATATACCTAGGTGCCATGCACCGGTAGTATGCGCCTGTAGCTCAGCCGGATAGAGTGCGCGGCTACGAACCGCGAGACCGGGGGTTCGAGTCCCTCCAGGCGTACCAGAAAAAGACTCTGATTGTGATACAATCAGAGTCTTTTTCAACTATATTCGCCTTCGGCGAGTTATATTGGCTCCGCCAGAGATATTGCAATGCAGTGATATTGGGCTGCGCCCAATTTGGGAGGCGAATATAATATCACTGCGACCGCAGGTCGCAATATCACGACAAAGTTATATCACTGCCGCACAGCGGCAATATCACTCATTTCTTGCTATTTTTCACATTTGTCTATAACGTGGATAGGCGGTGCTTTTATGTCTGACAGCATACTTCGCACGAAATCGAAAGAACTGGCGAAAAATATCGTTCTTCTCTGCAAAGACCTGCAAGCCTCCCGTGCACCATCGCCTTTGACTAACCAGTTGATGCGTTCCGGGACGTCTGTCGGCGCCAATATTCATGAAGCGCAATATGCGCAGGGAAAAGCAGATTTCATCTCTAAATTGGAGATTGCACTTAAGGAAGCAAGCGAAACCGAATATTGGCTGGAGCTGCTTTTTGAAACCGGATACCTGACGGAAGATACATATAAATCTGTTCAGCAAGAGTGTGGCGCGATTCGCAGGATGCTGATTTCATCTTGCAGGACTGTGAAAGATAAAGGCTGGCCAAACAGGAATTTGTAAGGCAGCAGAGCTGTCATTTGGGCAAAAAAAGTATAAGGATAACGCTTTAACAAGAAAGGACAGGTTTTACCTGTCCTTTCAAACTTCAATTCTCTTTTATCTGCTCATGCGGATACGCTTCCTGCGGTTTTAAGCTGTTGTTAAGGTCCTGCTCTAACCGTCCCAAAGGGAAGGGAGGGGCCGCTAAAGGTTTGACGGCGATGGACATCAGCAAGGCGGGATTATCGTCGGCCGCTATCCGATTTGAACTTAGCGTACCGCATAAGCGGCAGCGGTGGATGATGGCCCATTCGCCGTTTTTACGCACCCATACGCCTATGGGCTCCATAACTCCGCTGCACAGCGATGCCCGGTCTCCCGGCGCGTTGTCCATATGGACGCTGGAAAGGCATTTCGGACAATGGTTGCGGTGTTGGCTGCCGGCACCCTCCGGCATGACCAGCGCGCCGCATACCTTACAAATAAAACTTCCTTCACTGTTTGAACGGTTATTTTGAGTGGTCATTTCTTTTCCTCCGTCACATTTCAAAAATGGGCATAAAAATACCGCAGCAAGCAGCCTCGTTCGGCTGCAAACTGCGGAGCGGGAAAGGTGATGCAAGGTGTTTACAAATAAACACGAGCACACCTGTTCAATGTGCCCGTAGAAATCTACAGTAGTCACGATAGGTTACTCAAAACGGCATAACAATACTAAGGGCAGTGTTGAACCCCAAAAATATCGTATGCCCGGTATTCTGTTTAAGCCGAAGCCACCTCAAAAGTAACCGACATCAATACAGCTCCTTTCATATTCTGCGAGGGTTGCCACAGAATGAAACTGAAATTATCATACTACATCCTGTCTCAATAATCAATCCGTTTTTCTGTGCGTGATATTGGCCGCGGGCCTGGGTCAACAGTCCCGTGCTTTTTTCATGACGCCGGCGGAAAATGATGGTATAATTGACTCGGAATTCATGTTAAACCACCTTTTTGGGAGATGAGGTTCACTATGAAATCAACGTACAGGCGTCTCACGGTTTTTTTGCTCGTTATGCTGCTCGCGGCCGCGTGCGTTACTTCGGCGTCCGCAAAAAACGGCGACGTCGCGGGAAATTACTATTATACCGATATAAAAACATACCTGTACTATTCGCCGATAACGTCGTATAACATCGGCGGTAAAACAGTGCTCGACGCGGAGATTTTAAACTGGCATTACGGCTTTGACGTTTACTGGCACGCCGCTACGAGAAGGCTTGACATCACCGACAAGGGCGGTACGTTTAACTCCCTTCAGGCCATGAGCGGGGAGCTGTGCCGGAGCGCCGCCGGAACTCCCGGAAAGGTTGCGGGGCATTATTACAAAACGGATATCGCCACAACGCTGAACGGGAAGGAAATCGAAAGCTATAACATCGGCGGCAGAACCTGCATCGTTGCCGAGGACATGAGAAGCTTCGGCTACGACGTCGCCTGGGACGCCGGAAACAGAACCCTGACGATTACAAAGCCGATGGATTTTTATTCGATTGATACCGATTACGGCGCGATAAAGACAAGAAACAATTATGAAAAACCGGATTTGTTCTTTACCAGATATGACCGTGGAATCCTTTTGACGAACAGTAACGGGGCGCAATCGGAGCTTACCGCCCCGTCCGGATATGTGCTGGCTGACGGGTACGGCGTGAGCTATGTCCGCCTGTCCGACCTGTGCGCCGTGCTCAAAGCGGAATGCACGCTGCGCCAGACCACCCTCGACGCGTCCGGCACGTGGCCGAACGGCATGTCGTATCATGAGCTGTACTATACGTACAGCGTCGATTTTACTTACGATAAAAATGTGGCTGTCGCGCTGAAGCCCGCCCCGTCCGGCGCTGCGCCTGAAACGCCCGCATGGCGGCCGGACGGCAAATGCTATAAAATAAATGATGTCGGCCTCAGCGTCAACGGCGAGACAGGTCAGTTTTTACTTTTGATGGGCGGCCGGGAATACGCCGACGGAATCCTGGTTGTTGACGGTAATGTGTATCTCCCGGCCTACATGGCTGCAAAGCTGCTCGGATATTCATCCGCGGAGTGAGCCTCCTCTGCGTTATCCGCTTGACCCCGGGGGCTGTAATCTGTATAATATTAGAAAATCAGGCACCAATATGTCGTACGGGGGTTACAGTATGAAGCGCAAGGATAAAGAGAACTATTATCTCGACATTGCCGAAACCGTCATGGAGCGGTCAACCTGCCTGCGCCGCAGATATGGCGCGATCATCGTCCTCAACGACGAAATTATTGCCACCGGGTACAACGGCGCGCCGCGGGGCAGGAAAAACTGTGGCGACCTTGAATACTGTACGCGGGAAAACCTGAACATCCCCAGCGGCGAACGCTACGAGCTTTGCCGCAGCGTCCACGCCGAAGCCAACGCCATCATCTCGGCGTCGCGGCGGGACATGATCGGCGCCACGCTTTACCTCGCGGGCACCGAAGCGTCGACAGGGGATTACATCAGCGAGGTGACGCCCTGCACGATGTGCCGGCGGCTGATCATCAACGCAGGGATCGCCAAGGTCATTACCCGCAATAAGAAGGACACCTTTACCGTCACCCATGTCCGCGACTGGGTATTTAACGACGACTCGCTGCCGGCGATTCTCTGATTTGCCATATTGCCGGAGATACATAAGAGATTCAGGGAGATTCGTCTCCCTGAATTTATTATTGCATGTTTGAAACGATTCATATATGATAGGGCCATCAGCGTATGGGAGTGGAGTTATGGAGAATAGAAGAAGACGTTTGCGCGACCGCTATGACGGGCGCCTTTTGCGGACCGTTGATCCGATGTATAAAATCGCGCCGTTTATCATGAAGACGAAAAACGACGCCAACAACGCGTATGAGGACAGTGTTGAGATCACCGAGGTCGAGCGGTTTTTAAAGATGAAACGGGCCGAGGGGTATCCCGGCATGGGCATGCTCCATGTCTTTGTGGCCTCGTATGTCCGCGTTGTGAGCCAGAAGCCGGAGCTGAACCGCTTTGTCTCCGGCCAGAAGCTTTTTGCTAGACATAATATCGAGATCATCCTGATGGTCAAAAAGGAGATGTCCGTGAACTCCGGCGAAACGTCCATCAAGGTGATACTGAACGCGCACGACACGATCTCCGACATATACCGCAAGATCAACGCCGAGATCAGTAAAATCAAGGACAATACCGAGGAGTCCGATACCGACGATATCTCGGCACTGCTCTGCAAATTCCCCCGGTTCGTGAACCGGATCATTTTCGGGACCCTGAATTTTATGGACTACCACAACATGATGCCCAAGTCGCTCATCGACTCCAGCATGTTCCACGGCTCCATGTTCGTGACGGACCTGGGGTCCCTCGGCATACGGCCCGTTGTGCATCACCTGTACAACTTCGGCAACATTCCGCTCTTCTTGGCGTTCGGCGCCAAGCGGCGCCAGAACGAGCTGCAGGCGGACGGGTCCGTCGCCGAAAAACGGTATGTGGATTACATACTGACGCTGGACGACCGCATCAGCGACGGTTTTTATTTTGCCCAGGTCTTCAAGTACTTCAAAAGCTTTATCCGCCACCCCGGCCAGCTCGACGTTCGGCCGGAGACCATCGTACAGGACGTGGAGTAAATAAGCCCGCCCACCCGTTTCCCCACGCGGCAGGCCGCGCGGGGAGCCCTGGCTAATTAAATCTGCCGGGCGGAAATGAATTCCGCTTCGGCATAAATCTCGCTGGCGCCTTCGCCCCTGGTGTCCACCGGGCCCCGCCCCGGACCTCATCGGTAGATTTCACGGTTTTACGTAGGGGCGATTATCAATCGCCCGCCGTCTCTTCCGTCCCCGTAGGGCGCGGCTTCCCAGACGCGCCTTTCTTGCCCGCGCGGCAGGACAGCGGCGGTGCCGCGCGGCACGGGAATAAATCCCCGGGCGGCTCCGACGGCAGCCCCCTTGGCAAAAGCAGTACGCCCCGGCCAATAACCGGGTGCTGGCGTCTGTGTAAAAAATTCGGGCGCATAAAGGCGTAGGGGCGGACCTTGTGTCCGCCCTGTGCCGTTTTTCGCAGCATGTCGCAAGAGGGCAGACACGAGGTCTGCCCTTACGAAGGCGCGCGGCGACAGAAAAGGCACGGCTGCCCTGGCAGCCGTGCCTCAGCTTGTCAAAAAACCTGCTATATGTATCGCTTACTGATAGCTATCGTAGATGTCCGCCAGGATTTCGCGGGCCTTGTCCTCGGTGATCTTTACCGGGCAATAGCTGGCCAGGTGATTGGATACGACGTCGGGGGCGAGGCTCAGGACGTCCTCGCGCTTGAAGCCCGATTCCTTCAGGGATTTGATGTTCACGGCGCGCATGAGCTCGCGGATTTTGTCCGCCGCAATGTCCCCCAGCTCCTCGCCGGTCTCCTTGCCCGTGACGCTGACGCCCATGGCCTCGGCGATGACGCGCATTTTTTCGGGCGTGGCCGGCGCGGTGATCTTCATGGCGGTGGGGAGGCAGATGCCGCAGTTGTAGCCGTGGGGCGTGTGGAAGCGGCAGGACAGCGCGTCCGCGGCGGCGTGGCCGATGTGGGTGATGGGATCGTTGAACGCCAGCCCCGCGAAGTTGGCGGCCAGCATCATCCCGGTGCGCGCCTCCTTGTTGCCCGGCTCGTTATACGCCGTGACGAGGTGCTCTGTGATTTTGCGGATGGCGGCCTCGCCCATGACGTCGCTGTGCGGGTTCCAGTTGACGGTTGTCATGGCTTCCATGGCGTGGGACAGCGCGTCGAGCCCGGTGTTGGCCGTCTCGCGCTTCGGCAGGGACAGCGTCAGCTCCGGGTCCACAATGGCGTATGTCGTATTGACGAAGACACTCCACTTGGCGTTGGCGTCGGGGCGGGAGATGATGGCGACGGAAGTGACCTCGCTGCCGGTCCCGGCCGTGGTCGGGACGAGGATGACCGGTGTTTTCGTATCGATGTAGATCGGCTTGGCGAGGATGTAGTCCTTGGCCTGTCCGGGCTTCGTGAGCAGAATGGAGATGGCCTTGGCGGTGTCCATGCTGCTGCCGCCGCCGATGCCGATGAGGCAGTCCACGCCTTCCTTCTTGGCCAGCGCAGCGCCTTCGTCAACAATCTCCACGGGAGGATCGGCAACGACGCCGCTGAAGGTGACGACGTCTAGGCCCGCATCCGTCAGGCTCTTTATCACCTTGCCCGGGATGTTGGTGCCCTCGATGCCCTTGTCGATAACACACATGGCTTTTTTGCAGCCGAGCTCTTTGACCTTTTCCCCGAGGACGGAGACGACGCCCCACCCGAAAATGACGGTGGCAGAATGAGAAAACTGCTGGTACATAGCTTGACCTCCTTATTTACTTACCGCCGGTAATGATATATATGTAACACCAGTTATTATAAAGTGAAAAACTGCCAATGACAACATTTAAATCAATAAAATGTAGCGTGATACTTTTATTGAAATTGCGCTTGACATCCGGGAATCCGTGCGTATAATCAGAATATGATGAATTGAAGATTCACTATATCGCGATGAATATCGTATGAAACTGTTGACCGGGAGCAAGTAACCGTTTCGACACCGGTTCAGAGAGCCGCCGAGGGTGGGAACGCGGCACGGAAGGAATGGCGAATGGGTCCGGGAGGGCAAACTGAAAGGCGGCCGCGGAGCGGCATACCGAGTAGGGGAGACGGAGAAAGGCGCTCCGTTAACAAATGCCGGCACATTATCGTGTGCGCAGAGCGGGCGTATTTTGCGCCAAGCCGGGTGGTACCGCAGGAGTGGAAGCTCTTGTCCCTGCAATAGCAGAGACAGGGGCTTATTTTATTTCCCCGCCGGGGGGCCTTTCTGTCTCGCAAAGCGTGAAAGGAGAAAAAGAAAATGTCAAAGAAAATCCCGTACAGAGTCGTTTTGAGCGAAGAGGAAATCCCAAAGGCGTGGTACAACGTCCGTGCCGATATGAAAACGGATCACCGGCCGATTCTGCATCCGGGCACGCTGCAGCCGGTGACGGAGGCGGACCTGACGCCCGTATTCTGCGAGGAGCTCGTGAAGCAGGAGCTCAATGTCAAAGATCGCTTTATCGAAATTCCCGGGGAAATCAGGGACTATTATAAAATGTACCGGCCGGCGCCGCTGTTCCGGGCGTATTTCCTGGAAAAGGCGTTGGGCACGCCGGCGAAAATCTATTATAAATACGAGGGCGGCAATACCTCCGGCAGCCACAAGCTGAATTCGGCGCTGGCCCAGGCGTACTACGCCAAAAAGCAGGGGCTGAAGGGCGTGACGACGGAGACCGGCGCCGGGCAGTGGGGCACCGCGCTGTCCATGGCCTGCAGCTACTTCGGCCTCGACTGCAAGGTCTATATGGTGAAGATATCGAGCCAGCAGAAGCCGTACCGCAAGGCCGTCATAGAGACCTACGGCGCGAAGATCATCCCCTCGCCGTCCGATACGACGAACATCGGCCGCAAGATGCTCTCCGACAATCCCGACAGCACGGGCAGCCTCGGCACCGCCATCAGCGAGGCGGTGGAGGTCGCCGTCTCGACGGAGGGATACAGGTATGTTCTCGGCAGCGTTTTAAACCAGGTGCTGCTCCATCAGTCGGTGATCGGCCTGGAGGCAAAAGCGGCGATGGAGAAAATCGACGAATACCCCGATATCGTCATCGGCTGTGCCGGCGGCGGCTCGAACCTGGGCGGCCTGATGTCGGCCTTCATGGCCGACCGGCTGGCCGGGAAAACCGCGCCGTATTTCATCGCCGTGGAGCCGGCGTCCTGCCCGTCCCTGACGCGCGGCAAATTCGCCTACGATTTCTGCGACACCGGCATGGTGACGCCGCTGGCCAAGATGTACACGCTGGGCGCGTCGTTCCTGCCGCCGTCCAACCACGCCGGCGGCCTCAGGTACCACGGCATGAGCCCGATCCTCTCCCAGCTTTATCATGACGGCTATATCGACGAGGCCCGCGCCGTCGAGCAGACCAGCGTCTTCAAGGCGGCCACAGAGTTTGCCAAGACGGAAGGCATCCTGCCCGCGCCCGAGTCCTCCCACGCCATCCGCGTGACCATCGACGAGGCGCTCAAATGCAAGGAGACCGGCGAAGCCAAAACGATCCTCTTCGGACTGTCCGGCACGGGCTACTTCGATATGACGGCCTACATGCAGTATAACGACGGCACCATGACGGATTACATCCCCACCGACGCCGACCTCCAGCGCGGCTTTGACGCCATTCCGAAGCTCCCCGGCATCCAATAAGCCCACCCTCCCGCCCAATAAAGGTATAGGGGGCTGTCGCCCCCTATGACCCCTTAATGGGGCTGCGCCCCATACCCCCTTGCGGGGCTTACGCCCCGGACCTTCGCGGGGCTACGCCCCGGACCTTCGCGGGGCTGCGCCCCGGACCTTCGCGGGGCTGCGCCCCGGACCCCCTCGGGGCTGCGTCCCGGGCCCCCTCGGGGCTGTGCCCCGGGCCCCCTCGGGGCTGCGCCCCGGACCCCCTCGGGGCTGCGCCCCGGACCCCCTCGGGGCTGCGCCCCGGACCCCCTCGGGGCTGTGCCCCGGACTCTCTCGGGGCTGCGCCCCGGACCCCCTCGGGGCTGCGCCCCGGACCCTCTCGGGGCTGTGCCCCGGACCCTCTTGGGGCTGCGCCCCGGCACACTGCGTTTGTCATTCCCGCGAAGGCGGGAATCCAAGCCTTCCCCTTGGGGAAGGTGGCGCGCAGCGCCGGATGAGGGACTCCCGTGCCGCGCCCGGCGTTTTTTTCATAATCGGACCACGCTGTGATCCTCATCGGCACGCTCAGTATAACATACTGAGCGTGCCTTTTCCGTTATAAGAAAGCCGTCTTCCCACCCGCATACTCATTCGACACAAACCGACAAATGCCTCCAATCGGCGTTTTTAAAAATATAAATATAGCATAAATCAAAGATTCTCAAAAACCCATTATCCTGTAACTGTAACACTTTGACCCGCTTTTAAGCGTGAAACGCTTAATACTCTCGTAACATATCAAGGAAAATATCACGTCACTCCAGCCCCTTTTCGGCGCTTTGGCAGGCGTTTTTATTCCAAATCACTCCCAAAGCATCCAATAGAAGCCCTTTTTCGTCCAATACAAGCCTGTTTTCCTGTCGAATCCGTCGTAGGGGGCGATGCCCACATCGCCCCGTCGGCCCTTACCCACAGGCCGCTGCCGCGCCAACAAACGCGGACGGCCGATGGCCGTCCCTACGGCATATCCTCTTGTTTACCCGTAGGGACGACCATTGGTCGTCCGCTCCTCCCGGCGCCGCGCCGCACAAAACGGCTGGCAGGAAAACCGCCCGATGCCCACGTCGCCTATCCTTCCCCGGCTCCCTCAGACGAGGGAGCTGTCTCCCGCAGGCGACTGAAGGAGGGAACTCGTCGGCGCCGCACGGCACAAGAGCGGATGACAAAAACAGGCTGATCACAGCAGCCTGTTTTGTCGTTATTCGGGAGGACTTGCCAAATTGTTCCATAAGATGTATTATTGTGGAGAAGGGAGGCGCAATCGATGTCTGTGCGGTTAATCAGCTACGATCTTAAAAACGGGACCGAAGAAGACTATGGGGAACTGATCGGCGCTATCACGTCTCTGGGCGACTATTGCCACCCGCTGAGTTCGCAGTGGCTCGTTGACACCGATTTGAGCGCGAGGGAAATCAAGGATATATTGAAAGCAAAATTAAAAGCCGGCGATCACATTCTGGTGAGTACGCTGACGGGGGACTACGCGGGGCGGGTCAAAGAGTCGCACCTGAAATGGATCAGGGCGCATCAGGTCATTTTTGTCGGGTAAAACAGGATGCCGCGCCATACCGTTCAGGCCTGGATGCCGTCCAGGATAAGGTCCAGGGAACCGGCCATCCTGGTTTCCAGGTCGAAGCTGCCGTCGTAGACGCACCAAGTATAGCAGATGCCGCGGAGCAGGTCAAAGAAGAAATCCACGATCCGCGCGGCGTCCAGGGTTCCGCGGAGCGCGCTGGACGACTGGCCCCGGCGGATGATCTCCTCCAGGACGCTCTGCATCGGGCGCGTCTGGCGGAACCATTCGTTGTCCGGATTGAACAGCACCTTGACGATGTCGAGGCCTGTTTCTATATTGATCTGGGCATAATACCGGACAAAAAGGCGCAGCTGCTCGTAACAGGTTTTTCCCTCCAGCTCCGGGGTGACGGACTCGAGAAAGAACTTGTCGCCCGAAAAGTAGATCTCCCGGATGACGTCGCTTTTTGTGTTGAAGTAGCTGTAGAAGGTGCCGACGGAGACGTTGGCGCGCTTGCAGATGTCACGGATGGTGGCGGCGCGGTACCCGTTTTCCTCCATCAGCTCCAGCGCGGCTTTGTAAACGAGCTCTTTTGTCAGCTCTGATTTTTTATATGGCATGGTTCGATACCGGCTCCTCTCCGCACGCGGGCGCACGCTGCGTACATTACGTCATTATAAACATATACTGCCAATCCTGCAAGTTCTGGTGTCTTGACAGTGTGCAGCCGCGGATGATACAATATTCACACTGTTAAATGAACGTGTTCATATTTTGTCAACAGGGGACGTTAAATCATATTTGGAGGGAAAGACATGTTTTTCAACGACGACCACAATGATATCCGCGCGTTGGCGAGAGAATTTGCCGAGAAAGAGCTTGCGCCCATTGCAAACGAGATTGACCAGAACGACGAAGTGCCTCAGCGCATTTATGACCTCATGGCCGAGATGGGCTTTTTTGGGCTGAAGATTCCCGAAGAGTACGGCGGCCTGGGTCTCGACACGCGCTCCTATGTGTGCGTCATGGAAGAAATCTGTAAGAAGAGCATCGCGGCGAGCCTCGTGATGTCCTCCTGCAACTCGCTGTCCACAGCCCCCATGCTCCTGGCGGGCACCGAGGAGCAGAAGCAGAAGTATATTCCGAAAATCGCCAGCGGCGAGGAATTCATGGCTTTCGGCCTGACCGAGCCGGGCGCCGGCAGCGACGCCGCGTCAATGACAACCCGTGCCGTCGAGGACGGCGACAGCTATATCCTCAACGGCCGCAAGTGCTTTATTACCGGTGCGCCCTTTGCCCAGAACACGGTGATTTTTGCCAAGACGAGCCCGGAAAAGGGTGCCAAGGGCATCACGAGCTTTATTGTCGATATGAGCCTGCCCGGCGTTTCCGTGGGCAAGCACGAGGACAAGATGGGCCTGCGCGGCGTTGCCACCAGCGACGTGGTGCTGGAGGACGTCCGTGTGCCGAAGGACTGTATCCTGGGCGAGATCGACAGAGGCTTCATCACCGCGATGAAGACGCTGAACACCGGCCGTATCGGCGTTTCCTGCCAGGGCATCGGCGTGGCGCAGGGCGCGATGGACGAGGCCGTCCCGTATATGAAGGAGCGCAAGCAGTTCGGTCAGAGGCTTGCCGACTTCCAGGGCCTGCGTTTCCTGATGGCCGACTGCGAGGCGCGGCTGAACGCCGCCCGCCTCTCGGTTTATAACGCGGCTTATATGATGGATATGAAAGAGGATGCGACAAAAGCGGCTTCTATGGCAAAGTACTTCGCCACCGAGACGGGTCTGGACATCGTCAGCAAGTGCCTGCAGATGTTCGGCGGCTACGGTTATGTCAAGGAATACCCCATCGAGCGCATGTACCGCGACGCGCGCGTGCTGACCATTTTCGAGGGCACTTCCCAGGTTCAGCAGATCGTTATCGCGGGCGAATTATTTGGTAGATAAGGGAGAGTAACGGATGAATATACTGGTATGCATCAAACAGGTGCCGGATATCGAGAAGATCAAGGTCGATTCCGCGAAAAAAGTGATGATTATGGACGGTGTGCCGAACATCGTCAATCAATTTGATACCTATGCCCTGGAGACGGCCGTCCGCATCAAGGACGCCGACCCAGCCACGAAGGTTTTTGTCGTGACAATGGGCCCGGCGCAGACGAAGGACGCCATGAAGAGCTGTCTCTCCGTCGGCGCGGACAGGGCGTATATGGTGACGGACGACGTAATGAACGATTCGGACACGCTGGCTACAAGCTATGTGCTTTCCGCCGCCGCCAAGGCCATCGAGGCGCGCGAGGGCGTGACCTTTGACCTGATTCTCTGCGGAAAGCAGGCGGCCGACGGCGATACGGGTCATGTGGGTCCGCAGCTGGCCGAATACCTGAATTATCCGCAGATCACCTCCGCCAGCGAGATCACCGTGGACGGCGGTAAGGTTTCTGCACGCCGCCCGACAGACGAAGGCGCCGAGGTGGTGGCTGCCGTGCTTCCGGCCGTCGTGACGATGTCCCAGACGGCGTACGAGCCGCGCTACGCGTCGGTCAAGACGAAGATGGCCGCCAACCGCGCGGAGATCCCCGTCCTGACAGCGGCCGATCTGAGCCTTGACGCCGCCGGCGTCGGCCTTGCCGGCTCACCCTCAAAGGTGATCAAGACATTTGTGCCTGAGCGGAAAAAGGGCGGCCTGAAGATTCAGGAAGAGACCGGCGAGCTTTCCGCGCAAAAACTGACGGCGCTCCTCAGTGACGCCGGCGTCATTTAAGGGGGAGCGGAACATGAGCGATTACAAGAATATCTGGGTACTCATCGATATACAGAACGGACAGGCCAAAACGCTGGAGCTGCTGACCGGCGGCCGCAAGCTGGCGGACGCCGTGAGCGAGAAGCTCGTCGCCGTCGTCATTGGCAGCGGCACGGACGCGGCGGTCAAGGACGCCGTGGCAAACGGCGCCGATCAGATCCTCGTGGTGGACGGTGCCGATTACGCTGACTACTCTACGGAAGGCTACACCTATGCCCTGGAGCAGCTGGCAGGTAAATATAAGCCCGCGGCGCTCCTGATCGGCGCGACCATCAGCGGCCGCGACCTGGCGCCCCGTCTGGCCGCCCGCCTGAAGACAGGCCTGGCCGCCGACTGCACGGACCTTGAGATCGACGCCGGGACCGGTACCATCCAGTGGACGCGGCCGGCGTACGGCGGCAACGAGCTGGCCGTCATCGAGACCCCGGGCGCCCGGCCCCAGCTCGGCACGGTCCGCCCCAGCGCGTTCAAGCGCGGCGAACCCGACACGGCCCGCACCGCGGAAATCATCAAGGAAGACATCGCCCTGCCGGCCGGCACGATCCGCACCTCCATCATCGAGCGGATCGCCGAGGTGGCGGAGGGCATCAAGCTGGAGGACGCCGAGGTTGTCGTTTCCGGCGGCCGCGGCGTGGGCAGCACCGAGAACTTCGCCCTTCTCAAGGAGCTGGCCGACCTGATGGGGGGCGCCGTCGGCGCGTCCCGCGCGGCCGTCGATGCGGGCTGGATCTCCCACGTGGCGCAGGTTGGCCAGACGGGCAAGACCGTCAGCCCAAAGCTGTATATCGCCTGCGGTATCTCCGGCGCGATCCAGCACCTGGCCGGCATGTCCGGCTCCGACGTCGTCATCGCCATCAACCGCGACCCCGACGCGCCCATCTTCGAGGTGGCTGACTATGGCATCGTGGGCAACATCAAGGATGTTCTCCCGGCTCTGACGGAAGCCATCAAAAAGCTGAAAGCGTAAAATTTTGAAATTGAGCCTACAGCGCCGGGACGAAAATCCCGGCGCTGTAACATCGTCAGCCTTATTGCCGAAAGACGGCGTGCCAAGTCGTCACGCCCTGCGAGGATGGCGCGGGAATCGTATATATTTATCTTTTCGTTGACAATCCCCCAATTTCATGTATAATTATTTAGCTTGCATTTTGCAGGCCAATATCCTTGCTCCCGGCGCGACCGGGGGCCATATGTCCAGAAGGAGGTGCAAATGATGGCAAAAACATCGGCAAATTATGAGCTCATGTACATCATTGACCTTGATAAGGGAGAAGAAGAGATTTCCGCGATCGTGGGGAAATTTAAGACCCTTATCGAAGCCAATGGTACACTTAACGAGCTTGAGGAGATGGGCAGGCGCAAGCTGGCTTATCTGATCAATGACAAGCCGGACGGCTACTATGTCCTGGCGAGATTCCAGTCGGCTCCTGAATTCCCGGCAGAACTTGACCGTGTTCTGAAGATCACAGACGGTGTGATGCGTTCGCTCATCACCGTTATCGGCGAATAGGAGGACTCTTATGAATCAAATCGTTCTCATGGGCCGCTTGACGAGGGACCCTGAGCTCCGGCACACGCAGACAGGTACGCCTGTTTCGTCCTTCACCCTGGCGGTGGATAGAGGCTTTGCCTCAAAGGACAGCGGAGAGCGGCAGACCGATTTCATCGACATCGTGGCGTGGCGGAACACAGCGGAATTCGTCTCCAAGTATTTCGTAAAGGGCCAGATGGCCGCGGTGACGGGCAGGCTCCAGATTCGCGACTGGACGGACAAGGACGGCAACAAGCGCCGCTCCGCGGAAGTTGTCGCCGACAACGTCTACTTTACCGACAGCAAAAAGAGCAGGGAAAGCGACGGCGGTGGCGGCGGGAGCTACAATTACTCCCAGCAGAAGAACGATTTACCCGGAGGGTATCAGACGCCCGTTTCCGGTTCGGATTTCTCGGAGCTTGAGGACGACGACGGCGACCTGCCGTTCTGAGCCCAGGCCCGCACACTTAAATCACAACGGAATAGGAGGAAACTACTTTGGCTAATGAAAGAGATGGCAGAGACGGCAGAGATGGCAGAGGCCACGGTCGCAAGCGCCGGAAAGTATGCCAGTTCTGTGTCGACAAGGCCCAGAACATCGATTATAAGGACACGGCGAAAATTCGCCGCTATGTTTCCGAACGCAGCAAGATTCTGCCCCGCAGAACCACAGGTATCTGCGCACAGCATCAGCGTCAGTTGATGGTCGCCATCAAGCGCGCCCGTCAGATCGCCCTGCTGCCGTACGTTACGGACTAATACAAAAGCAAACGCCCGCCGTAAGGCGGGCGCTTTTTTTACGCGTCGTAATAGCGCTTGATGAGGTCGAGCAGCTCTTCGAGGGACAGGCCGAGGCCTTTGTAAAAGGCGATATCCTTTTTCAGCTTGTCGATGGCCAGGGTGTCACGCTTGTCATCAAGCGCCGAGGGAGGGAGCGGCGCCACAAAGCAGCCCTTGCCGACCATTGTGTAGATGAAGCCGGCCCGCTCCAAGTCTTCCCAGGCTTTTTTGACGGGGATCACGCTGATGCGGAGCTCCTTGGCGACAGTCCGGATCGGTGGGAGGCAAAAAACCGGCGCCAGCTCACCCTTGACGATCTGGGCCGATATCTGTTCGAACAGCTGCCGGTAAATCGGTTTGTCCGACGAGCTTGACAGGACAATATCCATTGCCTACAGGTCTACCTTTTCAAAGTTTTTGATCGACCGCTTTAGGGAAGACAGTGTCATGAGCACAAAGAGGACGATGCCCGCGGCCAGCACGACCAGCTGGCTGGACAGATGATCGGCGCCGAGCGCGTTGATGTTCGTTTTAAGATACGGCACGGTATGGACGGCGGCTTCAACCGCCACGGCATAGACAAGGACCGCCGCCAGCGCGATGAGAATTGGGGTGCCGACCTTGTGCGCCGTTTTATAGAACATGGGCAGAAAGATTGCGTTGAATATGGCGTACAGCATGAGCACAAAACCGAAAAATGCGAAATTCGGGTTCATGCCGATCTGATTGCCCAGGGGACTGATGACGAGCGTATTCACCATGGCAAACGGCACCGCCACGGCGACCTCCGCGAGCTCCATGGCCGCGATGGCGTAAATCCTGGCCCGGACGGCATCCCTTTTAGGAACGGGCAGCGTCGCCGTGAAAAAGATGTCCTGATTCTCCCGGCCGACGAGGAATATGTTCATAAAAGCGATAAAAATATAGCCGAAAGCAATGAAAAACGGCCAGCTGGGAATCAGCAGAAGCGCGCCGAAAAGTAAAAACATTAAAAAGACCGAGGGTATGGCAAGCTTGAATTCCTTATAGAATAGATTTTTCATTGCTTCTGCTCCTTTTCGAAATAAATCATGACCGATTCTATATCTGCCGGGGATACCTCCAGATTTTGGCCCTGCGGCAGCTCCGCCGCTCTGATGAGCCCGGTGAACCCAAACGAATTTTCCTTATAGCCAATCAGCTTTTTCCGAAGCTCCCCGGACAGGGCGCCCGTCCCGCCCCGGACGAGCTTATACCGCTCCAGGAACTCATCCTTTTCGGCGCTGGCGACAATTTCACCGTTTTTAATATAGGTGATGTAGTCGGCGCATTTCTCCAGATCGGACGTGATATGCGTAGAGAACAAAATGCTCCGCTTGCCGTCCTCGATCAGCTCCTGGAACAGTTCCAGGATTTCGTCCCGCGAGACGGGGTCGAGGCCGCTGGTGGGCTCGTCTAAAATCAGGAGCTTGGCGTTATGGGACAAGGCCAGCGCCAGGGCAAACTTGACCTGCATGCCCGTGGAGAGCTCTTCGACCTTTTTGTCCGGGTCGAGAGCGAACTTTGTCAGGTAATCACTGAAAAGCGCGTCGTCCCATTCGTCGTAAAAGCGCCTGACGGCGTCGGCCACGGTCTTCAGCTTCTTCTTAGGATAAAAGGTGGTGCCGCCGAGCATAAAGCCGATCTTTTGCTTGAGCTCCAGCTCGTTCCGGCTGAAATCCTGCCCCAGGATTGTCACCTGCCCGCCGTCGGCGTGGACCAGATTCAGTATCGATTTGAGCGTCGTCGTTTTTCCGGCGCCATTGCGGCCGATAAAGCCCATAATATAGCCGTGCTCCAGCGAGAACGAGACGTTTTTCAACTCGAACCTCTCGTACTTTTTGCTCAGGTTATGAACAGATAAGATATCCAATGGGATTCCTCCTTGGAATCGTGCATATTGAGTATACACAATATATCATGTTGGATTCCCGGTGTCAATAGCCGCCGTGAATCATATAGACAGCAAAGCGCCCGCGATTCGGCGGGCGCTTTGTTTGGCGGTGGCCATATGTAAATTTAGCTGTCAGCGAGCGTTCTTGCTTCGCGGTAGCCTTCCGGGCACTCCAGCGTGTCGGGCGGGAAGAACTCGTCAACGGGGAAGTGGATTCTGGAGAAGAGCGTGCACGGGTCGTCTTCGTTGGAACCGATGCACTCCTTATCCGGCATGCAGTAGTCGTAGGACGGCATCAGGAGCTGAGTGTCGCGCTCAAGGCGGATGATGGAGAACTGGCCGAGGGTGACAAGCACGCGGCGGCTTGTGGGATCGAACAGGATGTCGCTGGGGAAGGTCTCGGCGATAAAGCCGGGCACTTCGAAGACTCCGACATCATCATTGGAGTGGTGGTCACAGACATCGACAAGCTTCATCCCGAGAACAATCGGGTCAACGGCTTCGACGACGGCGGTGGGGAGATTTGTCGTTTCGATCGTGTGGGAATCGAGATCGTGCAGTGAGGTTGTTGAGGAGAAGACCTTGGCGCTGCCTTCGCTGCCGAAAAGAATGACGCGCTTGTCGAAAACGGCGAGCCCGGTGATTTCGGCCGGCCTGTTGACAAGCGAGAAAGCCTCGCCCTTTATCCTGTAGAAGTATCTGAGGTCGACGGTGTAGTACCCTCTGTTGAAGGTTATTTCATCCACGTCGATCGTCACATACAGAAGCTTTGCCGATTTGGCGCGAACACTGACGGCGTTGTCTATGTAGCACTGGGATTCCCTGGTCGGATAAAGCCGCAGATCTTCAATGCAGTCTTTGTCTTTGCAGGAATCATATATCTTACGTGTATGCACGCAAACGGCCTCTCTGATGCAGGCGTTTTCCTGTACAGGGCCCGGTAAAACCCGATCTGGCATTTGTGTTCCTCCTTGATGATAGAATGGGTGTGGTTTGCTTCAATATAGTGTATGCATCGGCCTGAATAGTGTGATATATGTCCGGGCGGCCCCGCGGCCCGCCGGCTTGGGGGAGTTGGTGTTGCTATCGGCAGCGGCGATGTGGTAAAATGAACAAATGGCAAAGCGCGGACGCTGCGTCGGATACATTATATAAACAGATACTGAGACCCGTTGCGAAAGCGCTATAATGGCCGTATGTAACGGCTCGCGGAAGCTATTACATAGTATGAGCGCCGCTTTCAAATGACCCGCGCAGATTTGGGAATTAAGGATATAAAGCCATATGATTATTTTAGGTGTGGACCCTGGGATCGCCACCGTCGGCTTCGGCGTGATCAGCACGTCGGGAAGCAAGCAGTCGCTTGTCCGATGCGGCGTGATCAGGACGGAGGCCGGCACCAGGCTCGCCTTGCGCCTCCGGCAGATTCACGACGACGTTTCGGAGCTTTTGGACCTCTACAGGCCGGACGCCATCGCCGTGGAGGAGCTGTTTTTCAACACGAACCTCAAAACGGGCATTTCCGTTGCCCATGGGCGCGGCGTTCTGATCCTGGCGGGGGAAGAGCAGGGTATCCCAATGTTCGAATACACGCCGCTGCAGGTGAAGCAGACGGTGGCCGGCTACGGCAGGGCGCAGAAAAAGCAGGTGATGGAGATGGTCCGGCGGCTTTTATCCATGAACGAGGTGCCGAGACCGGACGACGCGGCCGACGCGTTGGCCATCGCCATCTGCCACGCCAGAGTCACAAATTCTCTTTTGAATATCGACGGAGGCAATATATGTTCTACTATTTAGAGGGCGTCGTCACCATCATCGAACAGAATCTCGCGGTGATGGACGCCGGCGGCGCCGGCTACGCCTGCTATACGACGGCGCACACGCTCTCGCGGCTTGAGATCGGCAAGAAGGCGCGGCTTTACACTTACTGCAATATCAAGGAGGACGCTTTCGACATCTTCGGCTTTTATGACATGAGCGAAAAGCGGTTTTTCGAGCAGCTGCTGACCGTTTCGGGCGTCGGGCCCAAGGCGGCGCTGTCGATCCTCTCCGCCGGCACGCCTGAGACGCTGGCGGTTGCAATCGTGGCCGGAGACGAGCGGATGCTGACGCTGGCGCCGGGCATCGGCAAAAAGCTTGCTCAGCGCGTGATACTGGAGCTGAAGGACAAGGTCGCCAAGGAATCGGCCGGCCTGAAGGGCCAGGATTTTATTCCCGTGCCGGCAGGCGCCGAGGCCGCCGGGTCCAAGCTTTCGGACGCGCAGGCGGCACTGGCCGTTTTGGGCTACAGCCCGGCGGAGATAGCCACGGCGCTGCGCGGCATGGAGCTCGATGCCCTCACGGTGGAGGAGATCATCCGGAGCGTTTTGAAAAGCAGCCTGAAATAAGCGGATGGAGTCTTGGAAATGAGTATAGACTATACCGACGACAAAAAGAAAAGCGGGGATGCGAACGACGAGATCCTGCTGACGACGTCGTTTCTGCGCGAGGATGACGGCGAGGGCAGCCTGCGGCCGCAGACGCTGACGGAGTACATCGGGCAGGAGAAGGCCAAAAAGAACCTTGCCATTTTTATCGAAGGGGCGAAGCGCCGGAACGAGCCGCTGGACCACGTGCTGCTCCACGGCCCCCCGGGCCTGGGCAAGACAACGCTGGCGGCCATCATCGCCAATGAGATGGGCGTGACGCTTCGGAAGACGTCGGGGCCTGCCATCGAAAAGCCGAAGGATCTGGCGGCGCTCCTCACGAATCTCAACGAAAACGATATATTGTTTATTGACGAGATCCACCGCATGAACCGCTCCATCGAAGAGATACTGTATCCGGCGATGGAGGATAAGCAGATCGACATCATCATCGGCCAGGGGCCTGCGGCAACGTCGATTTGCCTTGAACTGAAGAGCTTTACGCTGGTCGGCGCGACGACGCGGTCGGGCCAGCTCTCGTCGCCCCTGCGCGACAGATTCGGCATTGACCTGAAGCTGGAGCTGTACACGCCGGAGGAATTGAAGGTGATCGTCGAACGGTCGGCGCGGCTGCTGGGTATCCCGACGGAGCCGGAGGGCGCGGCGGAGATCGCCTCCAGGAGCCGCGGCACGCCCCGTATAGCCAACAGGCTTCTTCGCCGGGTGCGCGATTTTGCCGAGGTGGTCGGCGAGGGCATCATCACCCGCGCGGCGGCCGACGACGCGCTCACGCAGCTCGAGATTGACAGGACCGGCCTGGACGCAATCGACAGGCGGCTGCTTACAAGCATCATCAAAAACTACGGCGGCGGACCTGTAGGCCTGGAGACGATCGCGGCCACGATCAACGAGGAGCCCGTCACGCTGGAGGATGTCTATGAGCCCTACCTGATGCAGCAGGGCTTTTTGACGCGCACGCCCCGCGGCCGCTGCGTCACGCGCCTGGCCTACGAGCACCTGGGCCTGTCGTTTACCGGCCCGGAGCAGCTTACATTTTAATTATGAATGGCGGGCGCTTCGTGAAGCGCCCCTACAGGCTTGAATGATTGTAGGGGCGGTTCATGAATCGCCCGCGTTCCCCGACGCCCGCAGATGCGGCGTAAAATCTGATTATAAAAGGAATGATTCCATGGGTAAATATTTCGGCACGGACGGTATCCGCGGCGTCGTCAACGAGACGCTGGACGCGCAATTGGCGTATAAGGTGGGCTGCGCTGCCGCGACGGTGCTGCTGAACGGCCAGGAGAAGAGACCTCTCATTTTGATCGGTAAGGATACGCGCATTTCCTCGGATATGCTGGAGGCCGCGCTGATCGCCGGCATCTGCTCCGGCGGGGCGGACGTCATGCCCCTCGGCGTTCTGCCGACACCGGCGGTGGCATACCTGACGGTCCGGCTGGAGGCTCAGATGGGCATTGTGATCTCGGCGTCCCACAATCCGTTCGAGCACAACGGCATCAAGATATTCAACGGCCAGGGCTACAAGCTCCCGGACGCGCTGGAGGAGCGCATCGAGCGGATGATCGACGGCGCGGAGCCCTGCCTTGTGAAGACCCACGGCGGGCTCGGACGCGTGATCTCCGACGACGGCCGGGGCGCGGAAATGTACATCGACTATCTGGCCGGCGCAGTCGGCGGCGAGATCCGCGGGCTGCGCGTGGCGATCGACTGCGCCAACGGCGCCGCCTCAGAAACGGCGGGACGGCTGTTTTCAAAATTCGGTATCGATTTTGAGCTCCTCCACGACCATCCCAACGGCGTCAACATCAACGACGGCTGCGGCTCCACGCATATCGACAGCCTCTGCAGGATCGTCACCGCCGGCGGCTTTGACCTGGGGCTCGCCTTTGACGGCGATGCCGACCGGTGCCTCTGTGTCGATGAAAAGGGTGAGGTCGTGGACGGCGACAAGATGATGGCGATCATGGGCCTGGCGATGAAGGAGCGGGGCGCGCTCAAAAACAACGCCATCGTGGCCACCGTGATGTCCAACATCGGCTTTCACGAATTTGCCGGGAAAAACGGCATCGAGCTGCTATGCGCCGCCGTCGGCGACAGGAATGTCCTGGAGCTGATGCTTGAGCGGGGCTGCAACCTGGGCGGCGAGCAGTCCGGCCACATCATCTTTCTTGACGACGCCACAACAGGCGACGGGCAGCTTGCCGCGGTGCGGTTTTTAAGCGTTGTTTCCGCGTCAATGAAAGCCGTGTCGGCACTGGCCGGCGCCGTACCCCAGTATCCTCAGGTTCTGCAGAATGCCAAGATCACCGGCGGCAACGCGGCGAAGGACGCGATCATGTCCAGCCCGCGGCTCAAGGAGGCCGTGGCGCAGGAGGAAAAAAGGCTCGGCGGCACCGGCAGAATCCTTGTCCGACCCTCGGGAACGGAGGCTCTTATCCGCGTTATGGTCGAGGCAAAGACGGAGGAAACGGCCTCCGAGGCCGCCAGCAAGCTCATTAATATGATAAAATCGCTATAAATTCGCTGAAATTTTAATAAAATATTAAAAATATTAACCAAAATACTTGACATCCCAGAAGCCAGAATCTATAATTTTAACAGCATCAGTCATTTTTCCAAATTCGGTATAAATATGAGTAATTTTTACAATAACCGCGACGTGGAACTTTGGAGCATGGCTTCCTCCGGCGATGTCAAGGCCGAAGAAGAGCTCATCTCTGAATACAGCCGGCTTGTCAAGATTTGCGCACGGCCGTATTTTCTCGCCGGGGGCGACAGCGAGGATCTCATACAGGAAGGGATGCTCGGGCTCTTGTCCGCGGTCAGGCACTATGACCCCGCGAGGGATGTCAGGTTCAAGACGTACGCCGAATTCTGCATCAGGCGGCGACTGTACAGTGCGATTAAATCAGCGTCCAGGTTTAAGCATATTCCTCTCAATGATTACGTATCGCTGGAATCTCCCGAACTAGACGAAAACGGTACCCTAGGGATGTTTTTTTTGCGCGATCCTGAAGAGTCTGTCATAGCGAGAGAGCGTGTTGATGAGATAACAGACTGTCTATATGGCTCTCTGTCCCGATTTGAATCAAGGATATTGGGGCTTTATTTGGAGGGCATGTCCTATGAGGAGATGGCCGCAAAGGTAAACAAGACCCCCAAATCTGTGGATAACGCTGTGCAAAGAATCAGGAAGAAGCTTGCACAATACTTAAAATATGGCGATAATCAGTGAAAGCTGAACGCAATAAAAGCCCGAGAGGGTATGATATTTTTGTCAAAAGAGAGGTTTCATCATGTACGAGGACAAAACGTTGATTTGCAAGGAATGTGGCGCCGAGTTTACGTTTACGGCCGGTGAGCAGGAGTTCTATGCCGAGCGCGGTTTCCAGAATGAGCCGCAGCGCTGCAAAACCTGCCGCGACGCGCGCAAGAACGCGGCCCGTGGACCGAGAGAGTATTTCAAAGCAGTTTGTGCTGCCTGCGGCCAGGAGGCCAGAGTGCCCTTTGAGCCCAAGTCCGACAGGCCGGTCTACTGCAGCGATTGCTTTGCAAAGATGAGAGAGGCCTAATCGGCCAACAGAGAAAGAGAAAAAGACCGCTGACTCAGGCGGCCTGGAAAGCAAAATTTTGGGGGGCTTAAGTTCTGTGATGAGCAGGGCTTAAGCTCTTGTTTACTTTTTTTGAGGCCTCTTTGACTTTTTTGATAAAAAAGCGGCCCGCCGCCGCACGTTTCCTGTGCAAACACCAGATGCCCGTCGCCGATACTTTTTGTTGCCAATCAGTTGAAATTGTTACATGGATCGGATATAATAAAGGCAAATCAGAAATAGATATTATGAAAACTGTTTGGAGGTTTTAATATGGAACAGGTAACGAAAGATACAATAACGAAAGATACGATCATTGCGGATATATTAGACATCGCGCCCGACTCGGCGCCGCTGTTCTTCTCTATCGGAATGCACTGCCTCGGCTGCGCTATGGCCAGCGGCGAAACGCTCGGCGAGGCCTGCGAGGTCCACGGCGTTGATTTCGAGGAATTCATGGAGCAGCTTCAGCAGTATATCAAGCAGTAAGCAAGAAAAAACAAGTGAAGGCGGCTGTCTCAAGATAGCGAAGTGTCATTCTGGGAGCGCAGCGACGGAGGATTTCACCGCGTACGGCCATGTTCGTACCGCAGGGATTCTTTGCTGTGCGCAGGACGACAGGCTATCGCGGGACGGCCGTTTTTTTGGAAAATGATAATGAAACAGCTGAAATTATCAAACAGGCTGGGCGTGATCGCGGCTTTTATCGGCGCGGCCGGCGCCGTTGTCGACGTGGGCACGGACCACGGATATCTGCCGGTTTGGCTGGCCCTCAGCGGCAAGGCCCGCCGGATCGCGGCCACCGACATCCGCAAGGGGCCTCTTCATCGCGCCGTCTCGTCGGCGGAGGAATACGGCGTGGCCGACAGGATCGAGTTTTTCCTGACCGACGGCCTCAGCGGGCTGGACCCTGCATTTGACACAGTCGTCATCGCGGGCATGGGCGGCGAGACGATCATCCGAATACTCCAAAATGCCCCCTGGACGCTTGAGGCGCGCGTAAAGCTCGTCCTGCAGCCCCAGACAAAGGCGGATGAGCTTATCGCATGGCTCGGAGAGAATGGCCGCGCCGTTGCCGACGCGTCTCTGGCGGAAGACGAGCGGCGCCTTTACCTGATCTTTACCGCCGGAGCGGACGGGCGCGGCGGTGCCGCGGACCCGCTGGAGATACTGCTGGAAAAACGCGACCCGCTGCTCCCGGCCTATCTGACCCGGCTTAGCAATAAAACGCAGCGCGCGCTCGAGGGCCTGGCCCGGAGCGCCGGTACATCCGGCGGCGCGCCGGACACGGCGCGGCGGGCGCTGGAACGATACAAGAGGATAAAGGAGGAGACGGACACATGGCAAAAGTAAAGGATATCCTGGGGACGCTTGAGGCTTTCGCGCCGGTATGCCTCAAGATGGATTTTGACAACGTGGGGCTGCTGGCGGGCTTTCAGGACAGGAGCGTGGACAGGCTCATCGTCGCCCTGGACATTACCGACGAGGTGATCGGGGAGGCCATCGATGAAAAGGCGCAGCTGATCGTCTCGCACCACCCGATGTTCTTCTCGCTGAAAAGCGTTGCCGACACGGACAGAACGGGCCGGAAGCTCACAACGCTTTTGTCCCACGGCATCTCCGCCATCTGCATGCATACGAACCTGGACGCGGCGACGGGCGGCGTCAATGACGCGCTGGCTGAGGCGGCGGGCCTGACGGGCACCGCGCTGTTGAGCCAGGAGGTCTTCGACGGGAACGGCGCGCCCCATTCCTACGGGCGCGTGGGGCAGCTCAAGGCCCCGATGAAGCTGGCCGACTACCTTAAATTTATCAAAGAGCGGCTGAACGCCGGCGGCCTCCGGTATCACGACGCCGGGCGCGACGTGTACAAGGTGGCCACTGTCGGCGGCTCCGGCGGAGGAGACCTCCGGCACGCCGCCGCCCACGGCTGCGACACGTTCCTCACCTCGGACATCAAATACGATGTGTTTCTCGAGGCAAAGGAGCTCGGGCTCAACCTCATCGACGGCGACCATTTCTGCACCGAAAACGTCGTGACGCCCGTGCTGGAGAAAAAGCTGACGGCGCTGTTCCCGGAGGTGCGCGCGACGGTTTCGCGGGTCCACCGCCAGACGGCGCATTTTATATGAAACAAATTAGACAAAAACCTTGATTCTTTTTGCGCCAATATGTTAATATGATGCCACGGCTCGGCTGAAGCGGCTGCGCCGAATATATTTGCGCTGCATCTTAGATACTAAGAGCGGCAGCAAGGAGGAAATTGAATATGCGTAAACCCGCCCTTTCTACAGGCAAGATGGTACGTCTGGCCGTACTTGTCGCAATTTTGCTCGTTATGGTTTATACGCCTTTAGGCTATCTCAAGGCGGGACCGGTATCTATTACGTTCCTGATGATTCCTGTCGCGATCGCATCCATTATCATCGGGCCGGTCGCCGGGGCTTTTATGGGTGGCGTTTTCGGCCTGACAAGCTTCATCCAATGCTTTGGCGCAGATGCGTTCGGCACCGCGCTTCTGGCAATCAATCCTATTTTGACGTTTATCATGTGCATGCTGCCGCGTCTCCTCGCCGGCTGGCTGCCAGGTCTTATTTTCAGGGCTTTGTCGCGGATTGCGGTTCGCAAAACGGCGTCCGCTTTTATCGCGGGGTTCTGCGCGTCGGTGTTCAATACGATTTTCTTTGTGGGCGCGCTGGTATTGCTGTTCGGCAATACGGATATCGTCAGGTCGATGGGCGACACCGCGTGGAAGGTTATCGGCGTTTTGGTGACATCCAACGCCTTGATCGAGGCTGCCGCTTGTACGGTTGTCGCAGGCGCCGTCGGTCGGGCCCTCATCCAATATATCCCGATAAAACAAAAGCCTGCGTCCAATTAACATCACATAAAGGAGTTCCTTTAGATGCTTCTTGCCATAGATGTCGGCAATTCGAATATCGTCATCGGCTGTATTAACGGCGGCGAAATTTCCCACGTGTTCAGGATGGTCACCGATATCTCGAAGACGGAGTTTGAATACGCCGTCGGGATCAAAAATATCCTGGAGTTTGAGGGCATCCGGTGCGACGGGTTTGAGGGCGCCATCGTGTCCTCCGTCGTCCCGCCGCTTCTCACCGTGCTGAAATCGGCCGTCAGGAGCATTACCGGAAAGGCGGCGCTCATCGTCGGGGCCGGCATCAAAACGGGCCTGAACATTCTCATTGACGACCCCGGCCAGCTCGGCAGCGACCTCGTGGCCGACGGCGTGGCCGCCATCTCTACTTATAAGCTCCCGGTCATCGTTTTCGACATGGGGACGGCCACCACGATCTCCGTCATCGACGCGCACGGCAATTATCTGGGCGGAGTGCTGTATCCCGGCGTGGCGCTCTCCATGAACGCTCTGTCCACCGGCACGTCACAGCTGCCGAAGGTGCCCATTGAGCCGCCGGAAAAGGTCATCAACGCCAACTCCATCGACTGCATGAAGAGCGGCGCGATTTTCGGCACGGCGTCAATGGTTGACGGCATGATCGACCGCATCGAGGCCGAGCTCGGGCAAAAATGTACCGTTGTGGCCACAGGCGGGCTTTCAGGGCGGATCGCGCCATACTGCAGGCACGAGATCATCCACGATGAGAACCTGCTCCTCCGCGGCCTCGGGATCATCTACGAGAAGAACAAAAAAACCAAATAAATCGACGACAGGGACTCGCTTATCAGCGGGCCCCTGTTTTTCTATAATTCGACAAACTGTGGCGCCGCCCGTCAAGGCGGCGCCGTTTTCGTGCAATAAAAGCAGCCTTGCGGCAGCGGGCTCCGGTTTAGTTGTGCCCGGCCGCGTTTTTCCCGGCGATGCGGCCGAACACAATGCACTCGGCGATGGCGTTGCCGCCGAGACGGTTGCTGCCGTGGATGCCGCCGCAGACCTCGCCAGCGGCGTAGAGGCCGGGGATCGTGTTTCCGCGGATGTCGAGGACCTGCGCTTCGGTATTGATCCGCAGGCCGCCCATGGTGTAGTGTACGGACGGCCACTGGGATATGGCATAAAACGGCCCTTCGGCGAGCGGCAGCATCTGAGCGGTGACAGGCTTGCCGAAATCCTGGTCGACGCCTGCTTCTATGGCCGCATTATGGCGCCCCACCGTGTCGGCCAGATTCTCCGGCGGGATGCCCAGGTCCCGAGCCAGCTGGGGAATCGTGCCCGCGGTGATAAGGCGGCCGGAGGAAACACCCTTTTTAACGGCCTCCGCGCTCCTGGCCAGCTTGTCGAAGATCGCGCCGTTCAGGATCGCGTAAGTGGGCCTTTTTCCGGCGCTCACCTGCGCGTTTGAGACGATGTCTCGTCCGGCCAGCTCACTGACAAAGCGCCGCCCCGACCCATTGACGTAAATCAAACCGTAGCCAGGGCCGGAATAGCAGTCAAAGGCAAACGCGTCGAGTCTGCCGCTTACCGGCTCGGCACAGGGGTAGAGCTGGATAAATTCCATATGGATTGTGTCCGCGCCCGCGGCAAGGGCAAGCTTAATCATTTCGCCGGTGGCGCCCTTATGGTTGGTGGTGTTGTAGGCGCCGCCGAGAGCCGGCTGATACGCTGTCCGCAGCTTTAAGTCGCTGCCGAAGCCGCCGGAGGCGATGACCACGCCGCGCCGCGCGGCGATCGCCCGTTCCGCGCCGCCGGCCGATACAAGAACGCCCGCCACGGGGCCGGCCGTCCCATTCCGGCAAAGTGCCGTGATCGCGGTATTCAGCCGGAGCTCCGCGCCCAGCGACAGCGCGTGCTTTTTGACAACCTCGGCCAGATTGCAGCCGGCCTGATAACTCCGGTGGGCGCTGTGACCGCCGAGCCGGGGCAGCGTTTCTTTGAAAACGGCGCCGTTGTCCGCCAGCCAGTCAAGCCCGTCGGGCGCTCCACGCACTAAAACTTCAACAAGCGCGGGGTTGTTATAATACCCGCCGCCGCGCAGCGTATCCTCCATATGTTTTTCCCAGGAGTCACCGCCCAGCTCCAGCTTCTCCCGGAGCTTCAGCTTGGAGTCCCAGCAGCTGTAGCCGCCCCCGGCGAGGATGGAATTCCCGCCGAAATACGGCATTTTTTCGAGAATCAGGACCTGAGCCCCGGATACCCGTGCCGCCGCGGCGGCAGCCAGTCCGGCAAAACCCGAGCCGATCACAACAACATCCACCGCTTCATCCCAATGCTCCGGCATACGCGCGCCGGAAAGCTGCCCTCTCTGCCTCATCACAGCCCTCTCCTTTAAATAGTTTCCATGCATCCGGAAAAAGGTTTTCTTCAAATTATAGAATATACGCCCGGCAAAAACCAGTGCTTATGATGAAAATTGGCCGACTTTATGCAAAATTTTTGGTCAAAGAAGAAAAAATATTAATTGAAATTGTAAATAAATGAAGATGTTGGGAATAAGCGCGATATTAAATTATATGTGACAACGCATGACCCTGGGTTGTGGGCGGTGAGATCAACAGAAGAAGGACAGCGCAACAGAGAGAAAAAAAGAAAAAGGAAGACGCATAATGAAATGGTATACCAACTTAAAAATCACGAATAAGCTTGTTTTTGGTTTTCTGGTTCTGGCAATTATCGCGGCGATTGTCGGCGGATTTGGTATGTTAACTATTACACAGCTCAGGGCGATCGATAAAAAGCTCTACGAAGAAAACGCTGTGGCGCTGCAATATGCGGGGACGGCGGCACTGGGTGCGCAAATGGTGATGAGCGACGCTCAGGCGCTATCGAAAATGGACGCGTCGTCAAATATATCGAACATAAAGAAGTCTATCGATACTATGGCTACGGAGATGGCGTCGGTGGACGAGCTTATCAATAAATTGCAGGGTGTCCTGACCACCCAGGATACGACCGATACGCTTGCCGATATCAGCAAGAACTGGACGGATTTCAAAACATATGTGAACGTCGTGGGACAGTCCATGACGAAGAAGGACGGGGCCAGCGCGGCCAACGGCTCGCTTCTGATCGCGACCCCGCTTTTAAACAAGATTTCAGCCAGCTATACCGCGCTGATCCAGCAGATCTCCGATGAGGCGGACGGAAGAGCACAGCAGAACAGCGCGCAGTCGACCGTGGCGATCATCGTCATGGCCGTTATCCTTGTGGCGGGCATCGTGCTGTCGCTGGTTCTGGGAAATATCATTGCCAGAAGCATCGGCGGCCCCTTGAAGTCCATGGCGGCGGCGGGCGACAAGCTGGCGGTCGGCGACGTGGACGTCGACAGTGTACTGTCAAAGAAGGACTATGAGCTCAAGGAGAGAAAGGATGAGATCGGCGCGCTGGCGCAGATGTTCGATAAGCTGATCAGCGGCACAAAGCAACAGTCCGATGAGACGAAGCTGGTGGCCAGCGGCGATCTGACAGTGGAGATCGCGCTTAAATCGGCGCGGGACCAGATGGGCCTCAGCCTGAGAGAGCTCGTGTCCAACTTCCATGAGCTGGCGTCGAACATCGTCACGGCGGCCGAGCAGCTGGCGTCGAGCTCGGGTGCGGTGTCAAATTCCAGCTTGGTGCTGTCCCAGGGCGCCACGGAGCAGGCCAGCTCCATCGAAGAGCTGAACGCCACGCTGGAGGAAATCTCCTCGCAGACGAGTTTTAACGCCGAAAATGCCACAAAAGCCAACGAGCTGGCTCAAAAGGCAAAGACCAACGCGGTCACCGGCAATAAACAGATGCAGGAGATGCTGACCGCCATGCAGGAGATCAGCGAATCGTCCAGAAATATCAACAAGGTCATTAAGGTTATAGATGATATTGCTTTTCAGACAAATATCCTGGCGCTGAATGCCGCTGTTGAAGCGGCGCGGGCCGGCCAGGCCGGCCGTGGCTTTGCCGTCGTGGCCGAGGAGGTCAGAGCTCTCGCGGCGCGCTCGGCCAACGCTGTCAAGGATACGGCGGAGCTCATCGACGGCTCCATCAGGAAGGTCACCGCCGGCACCAAGATCGCCAACGACACGGCGCAGGCGCTGAACGACATCCTTGTGCAGGTCGACAAAGCCGCCGAGCTTGTTTCCGCCATTGACGAGGCGTCAAAAGAGCAGGCGCTTGGGATTCAGCAGATCAATCAGGGCATTTCCCAGGTTTCCCAGGTCGTCCAGACAAACGCCGCGACCGCCGAGGAAAGCGCGGCGGCCAGCGAGCAAATGTCCAGCCAGGCCGCGCAGCTGAAGGAGCAGGTCGGCGTCTTCAAGCTGAAAAAGCTTGAGAGTATATACGACGAGGATTCAGCTTACCTGGGTCAGGCGGACGACGGGGATGATGACGAACAGGACGGCGACGGGGCGGACCAGCCCGGAGACGCTGTGCAGGTTGCTTTAAGCGACGAAGAATTCGGCAAATATTAAGCTCTCGGCGCATGCGCCTGTTTTTGCCAAATATAAAACGGCCGCCTCATTTGAGGCGGCCGTTTTTTGCGAGTAAGTCTGTAAGCCGGATTCTGTCTTGAACAGCCATCTGTCTAGGCCCATCGTTGCCAATGGGCTCAAGCCACCTCCTGAGAGCGGCCGGGCCGGCCTGTACATTAAAGTACAGCTCTCTCCACGGTGTTGCTCCGGATAGAGTTTACAGCAGCGGACTGTCTCCAGCCGCTGAGTGAGCTCTTACCTCACTTTTCCACCCTTACCGTTTTCGTAACACCGAAAACGGTGGTATATCTCTGTTGCACTTGTCCTGAAGTCGCCTTCGGCGGGCGTTACCCGTTATCCTTGCCCTGCGGAGCCCGGACTTTCCTCACGGGAAGCCTTTCGGCTTTCCCCCGCGGCTGCCCGGCTTACTCGCTTCCATATTGTACGACATCCCGGCGCCGATGTCAAATGCACGCCTTTCCGGCGCGATTTTTGTTTGAAAATCACCGCCGGTCATTATATAATGTATCAGCAAAAACGGAAAAACTTACTAAAGCCATGTCTTACGGTCAATAGTTTGTTTATAGCCCGAAATGAAGAAATGAGGTGTACCGTTGAAACTGGCTGAATATATCGGCGCCATCAAAAGCAAAAGGATCGCCGTCCTCGGCATCGGCGTCAGCAATACGCCGCTCATCGAGCTGCTGCTGCAAAGCGGGTGCAGTGTGACGGCCTGCGATAAATCGGCGCGCGAAAAGCTCGGCGGCACGGCAGAGGCGCTGGAGCAAAAGGGCGCGGTGCTCCGCCTCGGCGTTGATTATTTAAAAGACCTCGACGCCGATATCATCTTTCGTACGCCGGGGTTGCGCCCGGACCTGCCGGAGCTCCTGGACGCCGTTCGACGCGGCGCCGTTTTAACGTCGGAGATGGAAGTGTTTTTCGACGTCTGCCCCTGCCGGATTATCGGCGTGACGGGGAGCGACGGCAAGACGACAACCACCACCATCATCGCAAAGCTCCTGGCGGCGGAAGGATACACCGTCCATCTGGGCGGCAATATCGGCACACCGCTCCTGACGCGGGCTGACACGATGAAGGAGAGCGACATCGCTGTTATCGAGCTTTCGTCGTTCCAGCTCATGACGATGGAAAAGAGCCCCTGGGTGTCCGTCGTCACAAACCTCACGCCGAACCATCTCGATATGCACCGGGACATGACGGAGTATGTGGAGGCCAAACGGAATATCCTCCGCTACCAGAGCCGGGACGATATCGCCGTGCTCAATCTGGACTATGAGATTATCCGGGACTTTGCCGCGTCCGTCAAGGGCGAAGCCCGGTTTTTCAGCCGGATGGGCCGCGTGGAAAACGGCGTCTGTCTGGAAGGAAATACGATTTACGCGGTGAAAGATGGGAAAATCGAGCCTGTCATGGACGCCTCGGAGATATTCCTGCCCGGCGTGCACAATATCGAGAACTTTATGGCGGCATTTGCCGCCGTGCGCGGCCTCGTCACATATGAGACGTGCCGGCGCGTCGCCGGGGAATTCGGGGGCGTTGAGCATCGCTGCCAGCTTGTGCGGACGCTCAGGGGCGTCCGCTATTATAACGATTCCATCGCCTCGAGCCCCACGCGGACCATCGCGGGCCTGCGCGCGTTTGACCAAAAGGTCATCCTGATCGCCGGCGGCAAGGACAAGGGGGTGCCCTTTGATATCCTGGGCCCGGAGATTTTGGCCCGCGTCAAGACGCTCGTTCTCACCGGGATGACGGCGGAAAAGATCAAAGCGGCCGTTTTGAACGCGCCGGGCTACGACGGCAGCCTCGAGATCATCGAAAAGGCCGATTTCACGGAAGCCGTACTGGCGGCCAGCGCGGCGGCCAAAGACGGGGATGTCGTTTTCCTGTCGCCGGCCAGCACCTCGTTTGACCGCTTCAAGAATTTTGAGGAACGCGGGAATACTTATATAGAGATCGTAAACGGATTGGAGTAGGGAAACATGGAAGTTCAGGAAATCATCAAAGAGCTGTGCGCTCTGCCGGGCCCGGCAGGCTTTGAGCAGCCGGTGGCGGAGCACGCCGCGGCGCTGCTGGCCCCGCTGACGGACGAAGTGTACACGGACATTCTCGGCAATGTGATCGGCGTCCGGCGCTGTGGGAAGGAAAAGGCGAAAAAGCTCCTGTTTGACGCGCATATCGATGAGATCGGCTTTATCGTCACCGGCCATGAGGAGGGCTTTCTCCGCTTCTCGACCCTGGGCGGCGTCGACGCGCGGATGCTGCCCGCCGCCGAGATCAGGGTTTTGACTCAGCCGCCTATGACCGGCATCGTCGGCGTCCTGCCGCCGCACATCCTGAAGGCCGAGGAAAGCGATAAGACGATCAAGACGGAGGACCTGTTTATCGACATCGGCCTGACTCAGGAGGAGGCTGTAAAGGCCGTCCCGCTGGGAACGCCGGCCGTTTACAACACCGGCGCCAGGACCTTCGGCAGCGGCCTCGTGTGCGGGAAGGGCCTCGACGACAGGGCATGCTTTGCCTCTATTCTGCGGGCGCTGGAGCTCACGAAGGGTGAAAAGCTCGACGTAGACCTGTATGTCCTGGCCAGCTGTCAGGAGGAGGTCGGCGAGCGGGGCGCGAGAACGGGCGCCTTCGGCATCGCGCCGGACTGGTGCGTCGCCATCGACGTGGACCACGCCAGGACGCCGGACGGCAAAGAGCACACGCTGAAGGAAATCGGCGGCGGCGTCATTGTCTCCAGGGGCACAATCCTCAACAAGCGCCTGACCGAGCTTGCCGTCCGCCTGGCGGAGGAAAAGGGCATAGAGTACCAGCTCGGTGTGGAGGCCGGCGATACCGGCACGAACGCCAACTTCATATCGATTTCCCGGGAGGGTGTCGCCACAGCGCTCTTCGGCCTGCCGCTCCGGTATATGCACTCGCCCGTCGAGGTCGTGAGCCTTGCCGACGCGGAAGCGGCGGCGCAGCTCCTGGCCGAGGTGGCAAAATCCCTGAAAGGAGACGATACCAATGCTTGAGACAGTAAAAACGCTCTGTGCGCTGGACGGCGTCTCCGGCACGGAGGACAGCGTCCGGGCGTATATCAAGTCGCGGGTGGCAGCGCTCTCCGCCGACGTCAGGACGGACGCCATGGGGAACCTGATCGTTTTCAAAAAGGGACGCAAGACCCCGTCAAAATCGCTGATGCTCTGCGCGCATATGGACGAGGTGGGCATCATCGTTACCGGCATCACAGAAGACGGCTATCTAAAATTCGACTTCGCCGGCGGAATCGACCGCCGCGTGGTCATCGGCAAGCCGGTATTTATCGGCGCGCATAAGGTTTTCGGCGTCATCGGGAACAAGGCCTATCACCTCGTCAAGCGGGACGAGCGGGACAAGATCCCCTCTGTGGAGGAGATGTACATCGACATCGGAGCAAAGGGCAGGGAAGAGGCCGCGAAGCTGGTGTCGCTGGGCGATACCGGCGCCTTTGACGGAAGTATCCTCGAATTCGGGAACGGCTTCATAAAGGCCAAGGCGCTGGACGACAGGGTCGGCTGCGCCGCGCTCCTTGAGCTCCTGGAAACGGATCTGCCCGTGGACTGCACCTTTGTCTTTACGGTCCAGGAGGAGGCCGGGACGCGGGGCGCCTTTGGCGCGTCGTTTTCCGTCCGGCCGGATATCGCCCTCATCGTGGAGGGGACGACGGCCGCCGACCTGCCCTCCGTGTCGTCCGCCAAGAGAGTATGCAGCCTGGGGAAGGGCGTCGTCATCCCATTTATGGACAGATCGACCATCTACAACAGAGAACTGTATACCCTGCTGACGTCGCTTGCCGATAAAAACAGCATCCCATGGCAGACAAAAACGTATATTTCCGGCGGGACGGACGCCGGCGCCGTGCAGCGTTCCCGCGCCGGTGTTATGACGGCGGGCATCGCCGCGCCGCTTCGCAACCTGCACTCGCCGTCCAGCGTCGGCTGCGTTTCTGATTTTGACGCGGTCTATAAGCTGGCGGAAGTATTTTTGAAGGAAATCGGAGAACGTTACTGATGGGGCCTATGGAACTGAGCCCTGAGATACGGCGGCTTTCCGAAAAGGCGATGGCTGATATCGAGCCGGCCTTCAAGGCGCTTGACAGGCTCGCGCTGGAGAATACGGAAAAGGTCCTGTCGGCCTTTCAAAAGCACCGCGTGTCGGAGGCCTGCCTCACCGGGACCACCGGCTACGGCTACAACGACAAGGGGCGCGACACGCTGGACCTCATCTACGCCGACGTCTTCGGCGCCGAGTCCGCGCTGGTGCGCATCGGGTTTGTCAACGGCACCCACGCCATTACCGCCGCGCTCTTCGGCGCGATGGTCACGGGGGATATCCTGCTCTCGGCGACCGGTACCCCGTACGACACGCTGCGCGGCGCCATCGGCATCGAGGGCGATTACCGCGGCTCTCTCAGGGATTACGGCGTCGGCTACGCTCAGACGGATTTAATGCCCGACGGTACGCCGGATTATGACGCCGTCGCCAGAGCCGCCGCGGACAAGCGTGTCGCCGCCGTCCTCGTGCAGCGCTCCAGCGGCTATTCGGCCCGTTCGGCGCTGACGATGCCCCAGATCGGGAAGATCTGCGATATCGTCCACGCGGCAAACGACCGCGCCGCCGTCATCGTGGACAACTGCTACGGCGAATTCACAGGGACGACAGAACCAACACAAGTTGGCGCGGATCTCATGGCCGGGTCGCTCATCAAGAATCCCGGCGGGGGCCTGGCGCCCACGGGCGGCTATGTCGCCGGCAGGAAGGACCTGGTGGAGGCTGCCGCCTACAGGCTCACGTCGCCTGGCATCGGCGGGGAGTGCGGCGCGTCGCTGTTTAACAACAGGCTTTTATACCAGGGGTTTTTCATGGCGCCCCACACTGTCTCTGAGGCCTTGAAGACCGCCATCTTCTGCGCGCGTCTTTTAGAGCTGATGGGCTATGGAACGCTGCCGGCCTGGGACGCAACCCGGTCGGATATCATCCAGATGGTGCAATTGGGCGATCCGGAGCTCCTCCAGCGCTTCTGCCGGGGCATTCAGGCCGGCGCGCCGGTGGACGCGTATGTGAGCCCGGAGCCGTGGGACATGCCGGGCTATGGCTGCCAGGTCATTATGGCGGCGGGGACGTTCGTCCAAGGGGCCTCCATCGAGCTGTCGGCCGACGGGCCCATGCGCGCCCCGTACTGCGCCTACCTGCAGGGCGGACTGACATTTGAGGCCGGCAGGCTCGGAATAATGACGGCCGCGGACATGCTCCGCGACAAATAAATACCGAAAACGCCGCATATGGATTGCATAAGGGGTGTGATCCACATGCGTTTCCGCCGGCTGCGCCGAACGAAAATGTATATAAGCTATTATCGCAAGCCGATGCCGAGGGGGCAGCGCGTGGCGATCATGATCGTGGTCGACCTTCTGATCCTTGCCGGGGTGCTCTCCATCATCCTCATGCAGCTCAGGCCCATCGTGCTGAAGCTGGCCCAGGCGCAGGTAAATTCGGAGGTTCTCAAAATCGTCAACAACGTCATCGAGACGGAGATATCAAAGGGGACATTTGATTACTCAACGCTCGTCAAGCTGGAGAAGGATTCATCCGGCAATATTGCGGCGCTGGAGATGAACATGCCGATAGTGAATCTCCTGCAGTCACGCATATCCAAAAGCGTTCTGGAGAGCATTCAGAACCAGATGGTGTCGGAGATGCATATTCCGATCGGCAATGCCGTCGGCGGCGTCCTCTTTTCCGGGCGCGGCCCTGCCATT
The DNA here is from genome assembly GCF_900130065.1 of Sporobacter termitidis DSM 10068. Taxonomy (GTDB): domain Bacteria; phylum Bacillota; class Clostridia; order Oscillospirales; family Oscillospiraceae; genus Sporobacter; species Sporobacter termitidis. The sequence continues at coordinate 522,680 of NZ_FQXV01000001.1, read as the reverse complement.
GACGTCAGGATTTTATCAGCCCAGAATATTAAAACGCAATTTATCAGCGAGACAATTCCCGCCGGCATCAATCAGACGCGCCACAAAATCACGCTGGAGGTCTCGGTGGACATCAGCGTGTTCGCCCCCGGGACGAAAGCTGTCACCACGACGACGACAACAGACGTGGAGGTCAGCGATACTGTCATTGTCGGCAAGGTACCGAACGTCTATGCGAATATAGGAGATAACCCATGAACGCCAAAGATGAAATTCTGGAGCTGCGTCAAAAAATAAACGACTACAACTACGCCTATCACGTCCTCGACGCGCCCGCCGTAGATGATTTTGAGTTCGATGCCCTTGTCCGGCGCCTGAAGGAGCTGGAAAAGGAGAACCCGGAGCTGATAACGCCCGATTCTCCCACGCAGAAGGTGGGCGGAAAACCGTCGGCCGCCTTTACGCCCGTCGTGCACGAGGTACCGCTGGAGAGCCTCAACGATGTCTTTTCCTTCGGGGAGGTCGCCGTCTTCGGCGACCGGGTCGGCGACGCCGCGGCACATGAGGGATATGTGGTCGAGCCGAAGATCGACGGCCTCTCCGTCGCCCTCTATTATGACGGCGGCGTTTTTGTGCGCGGCGCCACCCGGGGCGACGGCGTCACCGGCGAGGACGTGACCCACAACCTTAAAACAATACGCTCCCTGCCCAAGCGACTGGAGGACGCCCCGGAACACCTGGTGGTGCGCGGCGAGGTCTATATGTCCCGCACCGTGTTCAGGGCGCTGAACGAGGAGCGGGAGGTCAACGGCGAGCCGCTCCTGGCAAACCCGCGGAACGCCGCCGCCGGTTCGCTGCGGCAGCTGGACCCGAAGGTCGCCGCGTTGCGCCGGCTGGACCTTTTGGTGTTCAACATCCAGGCGGTCCGGGGGCGTGAGTTCAAAACCCATGAAAAATCGCTGGAGTATTTGAGAAAGCTCGGCTTCAAGGTGGTCGACGGCGTTACCTGTGAGACCATCGACGCGTGTATCCGCCGGATCGAGTGGCTGGGCGACAACCGCGAGACAATGGATTTTGACATTGACGGCGCCGTCATTAAGCTCAATTCCCTGCAGGCCCGGATCAATCTCGGCAGCACATCGAAGGCGCCGCGCTGGGCGCTGGCGTACAAATATCCGCCCGAGAAAAAAGAAACGAGGCTTTTGGACATCACAGTTCAGGTCGGGCGCACCGGCGTACTGACGCCGAAGGCCGTCGTCGAGCCCGTCCGCCTCGCCGGGACGACGGTAACGAACGCCACGCTGCACAACGAGGATTTTATCAGGGCGAAGGATATCAGGATAGGGGACACCGTTATCCTGCAGAAGGCCGGGGAAATCATTCCGGAGGTTCTGGAGGTCGTTTTGAGCAAGCGCCCCGAGGGCGCCGCACCTTATGAATTCCCCAGCCTGTGCCCCGAGTGCGGGAGTCCCGTGGTACGGGACGAGGGGGGCGCGGCCATCCGATGCCGCGGGGCCGAATGCCCGGCGCAGCGGCTCCGGAACATTGTCCACTTTGCGTCGCGGAACGCGATGGATATCGAAGGGCTCGGCATCGCCGTCGTCCAGCAGCTTCTCGACGCGGGGCTCATCCAGACGGCCGGCGACCTCTACTACCTGGACGCGCAGCGCCTTGAGGAGCTGCCGCGCTTCGGCAAAAAGTCGGCGGAAAACCTGATTGCCGCCATAGAGAAGTCCAGGGAAAACGACTTGTCGAGGCTCCTTGGGGCGCTGGGCATCCCTCAGGTGGGGCAGAGCGCGGCCAAATCGCTCTCGGAGCATTTCGGCACCATGGAGACGTTGGAAGCGGCGGCGGAAGAAGAGCTGACGGCGGTGGGCGACATTGGCGGCGTAACGGCGCGCAATATCATTGAGTGGTTTCAGAATCCCCAGTCGCGGCACTTGCTGGGCCGCCTGCGCGAGGCGGGTGTCAACATGACGAGCCGCGCGGAAAAGTCGGACGACCGCTTTGCCGGAAAGACGTTTGTGCTGACGGGCGCGCTGTCGAAATATACGAGAGACGAAGCGGGCGAGATTATCCTGAAGCATGGCGGCACCGTGTCGTCCTCCGTTTCCAAAAAGACGGCTTATGTCCTGGCAGGGGAGGACGCCGGCTCGAAGCTGACAAAGGCGCAGAGCCTTGGCGTGCCGGTCATCGCCGAGGAAGAGTTTGAGGAAATGCTGAAATAATCAACAATTTGTGCTTATTTGTCGTACGGCCCTTGCATATGATTCTGCTGTATGATAAGATTTTTTTGGCAGAACAGGACAGAGAAATCCAATAAGTTGGGGAGTCACAATATGAAAGTCAATCCGCACAGATCGTCGCTCGGTATGGACGCGAATACCCTGGCTCTTTTAAGCTACGTTGCCGCCTTTGTTCTTTCGTGGGTCCCTATTATCAAATATGTCGCCTGGGCGGCGCCGCTGGTGCTTTTTTTCGTCGAGAAGCAGAGCCCGTTCGTAAAATTTCACGCCATGCAGGCGTTTCTGCTGGAGGTCGTCAGCTGGGTCATTACCATCGTGTTCTCCGTTCTCCTTTTCTGGATGCCGTTTAACGGACTCCTCGCGGCCATATTAAACGTTCTCCTGACAATACTTGCCATTGTTGCCCTGGTCAAGGCCGGCGGCTATGAGGAATACAAGATTCCGGTCATCGGGGACATCGCCGATAAGATCAGAAGAAGTAATATGCCCATTTAAATGCCCGCCCACCCGCCCAGCAGAGGTATAGGGGCTTCGCCCCTATGACCCCATTGGAAAGGGGCTCCGCCCCTTGGACCCTGTTGGGCTTCGCCCTTGGATGAAGGTAAAGTTTTGGGCTTTTATCCATTGAGTTCGACGAATGAGCTGCAAGGGAGTCGCAGCTTGTCCTGGGTGGTTTCGACTGCATTTGCAACATGACTGAAATCCCGTGTACGGCACGGGATTTTGTTATCGGGGAGGACGGCGTATCTCCGCCTGCGCAGACTTGCATCGCAGGCGGCAGTGTGTTAAAATCAAAGAACTATGCGGATGTGATGGAATTGGTAGACATGCAGGATTTAGGTTCCTGTGTCGCAAGACGTGTGGGTTCGAGTCCCTTCATCCGCACTCCATTTTTTCTTCGGCAGAATCACCCTGATCAAATAACCCTACAAAATGTATTCAGCCCCGCCTTTCGGCGGGGCTGCTTGTTTATCGATCAGAAGTTTTCGGCCAGGATATAGACGGAGATGACCTTGTCTGTCGCTGTATCGCGCACGACGGAGAGATAAATGTCGCCGTATTTGAAGTGCGCGTCGCCATTTGAATCGCTCACCGGCGTGCCGAAGATTTTTTTGAAGGAGTCATAGCTGTCGCCGAGCCTGGCGCCGTTAATGTCAATCTTGTCCGACATGATGAGGACCTGCGCGACCTTCGTGTACGTTTCGGTGTCGAACCATACGCGGATGCCTGTTTTGTCAAAGCCGAGGCCGCCCTCGTCGACGCCCACACCCTGCTCCGGCAGAGCCTTTGCCAGTTCGTCCTTCGTCAGTCCGAGCAGGCTGATAAGCGACTGGAAGGAGGGAACATCGGCTGTTTCGGAGGCCGGGACGTCGTGGGCATCGGAGATGCTGTCGATCTTCAGCGCGCCGTCCTCTGTTTTAAAGGTAAGGTCCTGGTAATAGCCGCCCGCCGGGCCGGTGGAGGTGGCCAGCGCGAAGGTGACCCGGGCGCCGCCGTCCGCTTGTGCGGCTTCATAGCTCACGATCCAGGGGCTGGAGGTACCCGTTACCCAGTTCAGGCCGGAAAACTCGTCGTAGACCTTCTCCTGCAGCGCTTTCGTCATCAGGGCATACTGCGCTTTGCCGTCACGGTTTTTGACGGCCTCCGCCCAGCTTTTGGCGAGGGACGCAGCGTCCGGGCTGGTATCGCTTGGGTTCGCGGCGGAAGGGGAAGGCGACGATGTATCCGTCACGGCGGAGGCGCCGGTGGCGGACGGCGAGGCCGACGGGCCGGTGTCCACCTGCGCCTGGCACGCCACGAGCACGCCTGAAATCAGGATCACCGTCACCGCGGCGGCAACGATCGACGTGCCGCGCTTTTTGGTTTTCAGATCGAAGATGTTTTTAAATCGCTGAGTCATTGTTTTTTTTCCTCCGTGATAGTAAGTTGATAAGCTGAAATGCTTGGCCTGATCCCGCGCCATGGCGGACAGGATCGTCTCACTGTATTTTTTTCGGGTCAGGATATCCTTATTCTTCACGATTTCCTGATCGCAGGCGTTTTCTATTTGCCTGTTGGCCTCGCGGGCCATCAGCCAGACGAGGGGATTGAACCAGTGCAGCGTACTGCAGCAGGCCAAAAGCAGCTTGAACCAAAGGTCTCTCCGCTGAAAATGCACCAGCTCATGGCGGAGGATGAGCGCCAGCTCCCCGGTATCGCAGGTATCGTCCGGCAGCAGGACGACCGGCCGGAAAAATCCTGTCAGCATCGGGCTGCCCGCAGCCGGGTATTTCAGGACGGAGACGCGGCCTGGTCTGACGCCGAGCTCCAGACGCAGACGCTCGAAGAGCTCCAACACGTTTTGATCCTCTACGGGTCTCGCGTATCGGCGGATTTTCCGCCGGAGCTGAATGTACCCGGCCAAATGCGCCAGCCCAAACAGCAGGACACCGGCGGCCCAGACGGCGGCTGCCGCGTCATATGACGTTGGGCGGGGGCTGTTTGTTCCGGTGTCCGGAGCGGGCGTATTCGCATTGGGACCCGTCGTGCCCGGAGATACTGTCGACACGGTATCACTGTCATGCGCTGACGGCACATTCGAAATAACAGGTATGGGTCCGGGAATCGAAATGACCGGCTGCGGCAGATGAAAGCTCAGCGGCACGGCCAGCCGGAACGCCAGCACCAACCATACGATGCACAGGCTTCCCGCGCTGTATTTCCTCTCCAGAAGCGGCGAAACGAGGAGAAAAAGGGCAATGACCGCCGATGTGACCAGAGAGACCTCAAAAATCGAAACGAGCAGCTGTGCCACCGGTCATCCCTCCTTCGTTTTTTCGTTGATATATTGCCGGAGCTCCCGGAGGTCGTTCTCGCTGATCGCCTTGCCGTCGTACAGCGACGCCACGAAGGTTTTCAGCGAGTTGCCGCAGAGCTTTTCCAGAAAAGATTTGCTCTCCTTTTCCAGATAATCCTGTTCGTCCACCAGCGCCTGATAAATATTCGTTTTGCCCTGGCGCTCTACGGAGAGAAAGCCCTTGTCGGCAAGCCGCGACAGAAAGGTCAGCACGGACGTGGTTTTCCAGTCGCGTTTGTTCCTGAGCCGATCCAACACCTGCACCGACGTCACCCTGCCGCCGGCGTCCCAGATAATTTTCATGATCTCCAGCTCGGAATCGGGCAGACGCCGTATGTATTCCGCCATATGCCACCACTCTTTCTACAATTGAAGAATAAGTTGCGGGCACATTCTACATCAGTAGAATGTATCTGTCAAGAGGCGGCGCGGATAAATTTTCCTTGGCGGCGCCATCAGCAGCCTTAAAAGAATTAATCCGAAAAACGGCTTGATGGTTCGGCGAAATCGGGTCATAATAAAGACATATCATTTATTTGCGGAGGCAAAAGAAATGTCAAAACATCGCGACCCCAAGCAAAAAAGATTCGCGCTGGCGATCGTTGTCCTGATCGCCGTGGCGCTTTTGTTCCTGTCAAGCTGCGCGTATTACGTCACCCCGAACAGCGTGGCGCCGCCGACCGTCATCCCGCTGTCCGCGGCGGACGGGAGTTATGACACGATTCACTAAAATCCCGTCGCGGGCTGATGTAAGATGAGCACGGCGGATACGGACAAGCCTTGGCGCGCCCCGCCGGCATGGTCTGACGAATAAGACGAATAAAAGGAACAACAGCCGGCTTATGGCGTCTTATGGTAAACCGGTGATGAACGAGGTGCGACTTATGAAAAAACTGACCGCTGTAATTTTGACGTTGGCTATGCTCGCGGGCATCCTGTGCTTTTCAGCCGCGGCGGGGAATAAGAAAGCCCCCGTCCTGCTGGACGATCAGGCGCTCGGCGCCGACGCGCTCATTGACGGGCAGACGGTTTATCTGCCCTTCAGGGCCGTCTGCGAGGCGCTCGGCTATACGGTGTCATGGTCGGATAAAGACGGTGCCGCCACAGTATCCGCCGCGAGGGACGGAGACGTCGTTTCCATCGACGTGACCAATCTGAAGGTCACGGATAACGGCCATCTCTACAATGCCGCCGTTTTTTCCGGTCAGGGCGTTTACCTTGTGTCCGGCCGCACCTTTATCGAATCGGGGCTTTTTTCCACGGCCTTTCCCGCGGGGGCTTCCTACGATGCCAAAAGCGGGCGGATAGCGCTCTCAAGAAGATATGAAAATAATGTTTCCGTCGTCAATGAGTCCGTCGTGTCACAAGACGATTACCTCAAAACGACGGTCCAATACCCGCAGCTTTCAGACCTTGCGGACACGGCGGCGCAGGGTGCCGTCAATGATATCCTGAAGCAGGCGGCCCAGTCCGCGCAGATCGAAGGGCAGAAAAATGCCGCGGATATGGCGCAGGCGATCAAGGACGGCTTCAGGAGCGCCGTCGGCATGTGCGAAACGTATTTCAACTACATGATCACATACAACCAAAGCGGCCTTTTAAGCGTCGTCCTGTCGGACTATCAGTATACGGGCGGCGCCCACGGGTCGACGATTCAGACTTCCTATACCTTTGACCTGTCCACCGGCCAGGCGCTGAAGCTCAGCGACCTGCTGGACGGCAGGACCGACTATACGGCGTATATCGACACTGTCATTCGAAAGGAGATCGACAAACGCGTTGCTGCGGGGGACCTGTCCGAATTCGATCTCGCCCCCTTTAAGGACATCGGCGCGGACCCGGCGTTTTATCTCGCCAACAGCGGCGTTGTGTTCTATTTTCAGCAATATGAGTACTTTCCGTATGCCGCCGGCATCCAGGAGTTTAACGTGTCATACTCGGAGTTGAATCAGATGCTGAACAGCGCTTTCAGGCTCCTGAGCGACGGGCCCGTGACGCTGGACCCGAAAGCGGAGAATGCGCTGTCCGCCGGCGATATCGGCCGGGTGACCTTGGGCGGCAACCCCACGACCGGCTACACCTGGCATTATGCGGTCTCGGACAGCGCCGTCCTGATGCTTGCTTCCGAGAGCTACCAGCCGTCCGGCGACCCGGGCGTCGGCTCCGGGGGTGCTTACGTGTGGGACTTCAAGGCCCTGAAAGCCGGAACGGCGGCGATCACCTTCAAATATTACAGGGATTGGGAAGGGGAGGCTTCCGCCACGGCGGCCAATACCGTCGTCTATACCGTGAACGTTACCGAATAGAGCTGCACGGTATAAAAACACCAGGCGCCGGCTGCTGCCGGCGCCTCAGACTGTCGATAAAGCCCTTCGGGCTTTCTCCGACAGGAGTGCATGCAGCGCGCTCGGCCGCGCGCTGCATGAGAAGAGTCACTCCGGAGGCGCATGTCCTCCTGCGTGACGATTTTGAATTTATTTGCCGCTCCGGCGGCAAACTCTGCGAGGCTTTGCCCTCTTCAGACAGTTTTTCGACAAACGGAGGCGCCGGCTACTGCCGGCGCCTGTTGTTTATGATGGTAATTCTCTTTAAAGGAGCATTTTTTGAAGGCCTTGTACGTAGACGGACAGCATGGCCTCAGAAGCCGATTTTGCGTCGGAATACTGCGTAATTTCCGCTTTCATGCCCATATCCTCCAGCAGCCGGCTGGCAGACGCGACGGCGTCCGCCGGCCCGATCAGGCCCCAGGAGAGCTGATCCAGCAGGTGGACGTAGAGGGAGGTCGGCACAACGAGATCGCTCTGTTTAGACAGCGCGTCCAGCTTCGCGCCGTCGGTGCACGATTTCAGGATGCCGGCCCGCGTGACGCCATATCGGCCGAGCCGGCTGAAAATGTCAAACTGCTGCGCCGGGCCGAGTCCTGTCTGGAGGTACAGCGCCTTCTTGACGGCTTTCATAACGGCGCGGCCGATGAGCTCGCCGAGCTTGGAGTGCTTCCCGGCGTAGGTGAGGACGACGGGGGAGGTAAGATCGGAAACGATGATGGTGCCGTCGGTGCCGGAGCCGGTGGCGATGCCGCTGGAGTACATGCTGGGGGCTAAAAGCTCCTGCAGCGCCGCTGTCTTGGCCTCCGTGCAGGTGACGAGCGCCCGGGCCAGCGTGCCCTCCGGCAGGGCGGCGGAAATAAAGAGCAGGATGTTGATGGTGCCCGGGGCCGGCGCGCAGACGCCGGCCGATTCGTGCCAGTCCGCCGGGTCGCCGACGCGGCCGCCGTTGACATCGATGCCGCCGGTGACGACGGCGGTGACGGTGACGTTGTCGTATGTTTCTGCGGCGATCGAGACATTTTCCATGTCGGCGGCCGTCGTCAGGCCGGTGGAGGTCTGGGACTCCAGCCCCAGGTCCGCAGAGACGATTTTCAGGTGCTCCTCGTAGGTGAGCGCTTTCAGGGGGACATTTTTCTCGCCGTCCTCCTTGCAGTCCTGGTTGAAGACGGACGTGAGGCTGTCTTTGATACCGCCGTTCAGCGCCGATGTGCTGAGAACGCGGCGCGGTCCGGCGAAACGGGCAATCAGCGCTTTGCCGCAGCTTTCGACAACGTCGCCGTTGCCAAACCGGTGAAGTATCATTTACTGCGCCTCCCGCCACTGGGACAGCATCTGCTGCATCCAGGCATAGACGTCCATATTGTAGACTGGGTTGAGATGCACCGGCGTCAGAACATCTCCGGCCCTGCCGCCGGAGACCGTACAGCCCTTGTCCAGCAGGACGGCGTGGGTCCCGTATGCCTTAGCCAGATTGAGGTCGTGGACGACGGACATGACAGCCCGCCCGGGCGCTTTGAGCCACTCCTTGATAAGCTCAAATATCTGCTTTTGATAAACAAGGTCCAGGTGATTCGTCGGCTCGTCCAGGATGAGCAGCCGCGGGTTCTGTGCCAGAAGCTGTGCCAGAAAGGTGCGCTGGAGCTCGCCGCCCGACAGTGTGAGAACGGAGCGCGTCCTGAAGGACGTGAGTCCCGTGAGCTCGAGCGCCTCCTCAAGCTTCCGCTCGTCCTCGTCGTTCCTTGCGGCGAACATACCCTCGGAAAACGCGTAACGCCCCAGGCGCACGACTTCCTCAACGGTAAAGGAATAGCCGACCGTGTGGTTCTGAGTCAGGACGCCGAACAGCCTGGCCGCGTCGCGGGGCCGCAGCTTTGCCACGTCCTGCCCGTCGATCTCGACGCTTCCGGTATAAGGGACGCCCTGGGCGATGGCGGAGACGACGGTGCTCTTGCCGGCGCCGTTGGGGCCCACCACCATCAGCCATTCCTGAGGCCGGATGGAAAAGCTCACGCTATCGACGATTTTAAGGCTGCCGTATTGCACGGTGAGATTCTTGACGTCTAGCATACCTACTTCGCCTTTCTCGTCCTGTAAAAAATGAAAACGAACGCGAAGGCGCCGAAAAACGATGTGACGACGCCGATGGGGAGCTCCACGGGATTTAGCAGCGTCCGCGCCAGCAGGTCGGCCAGCATCAGAAAAGTCGCGCCCGAGAACAGGCAGGCAGGGAGGAGGCGCCTGTGATTTGGTCCGACAATCATACGCGTCATATGCGGCACCACGAGCCCGACGAAACCGATGGTCCCGCCGATGGAGACGCACACGCCGATAAGCGCCGAGACCGCGATGAGGATGACGTATTTCGCCCGTTTGACGTTAACGCCAATGTGGCGGGCGTTGTCCTCGCCCACGGCAAAGGCGTTGAGCTCCCGAGACATGCTCAGTATGACGGTGCCGAAAATCAGGAGCGCGCCTATAAGGATCAGCACATCCCGGTATTTGGCCGCGGCCAGGGAGCCCATGAGCCAGAAGACCACCGTGTTGACCTTGTCGCCGGCAAAGGTGATGACCAGGCTGATAATAGAGCTGGCGAACATCGTGAAAATCATGCCGATAAGGATGATCGTATTCGTGGACAGGGTGTAATCGATTTTGTATGACAGCGTGAGAATCAGCAGAAGAGAGATAAAGGCGAAGGCCATGGCGCTGAGCATCGTCCCGGCATTTTGGAGACCGGGAACAGCGAATCCGAAAGCCAGAAACAAGACGGCGCCGACGCCTGCACCCGTGGAGACGCCCATCGTGGAGCTGTCGGCCAGCGGATTGCGCAGAAGACCCTGGATGGCACCGCCGCAGAGCGAAAGTGTTGCTCCCACCAGTGCGACGGCCAGCACCCGCGGCAAACGGACGGAAACGATGATGGATGACGATATTGGGAGACCAAGTATCGCGTTTTTAACAGCGGTATATATGGCCGCCATCGTATCTTTCGCAGGAATGTTGACGCTGCCGACAATGACGCAGAGGATCAGCACAGCGAGCATAACGACGGCAAACAGCAGATATCCAATTGGCCTGAAACCTTCAGAACGTGACTTCACGCGCATTACCTCTTAAATACTTATGTGAATAAAGATTCTTCGGGGCAAAGTCCTTCAGAATGACAGCATACTGTATGACAGCGCTCTGTCATTCTGAGCCGCCAGGCGAAGAATCTTTTTGTGCTGCCAGTGTTTTGCCGGGCCTTAGTTCGACGGCGATGGTGTTGGGGCTGTGTCGCCGTAGATGAAGTTATACAGATCCTGGGCTGCGCCAGCCAGGCGCGGACCGGGCCGTGTGAGGGCGCTGCTGTCGGCGTTAAAGACGGCGCCGTTTTTAATGGCGGTAATATTCTCCCAGCCTTTGCGGCTCTTGATCTCACTGACTGGGTCCGGTGCTCCAGGAACGGACATGGACGTTGTTACAATAAAGTCGGGGTTACGCTGAATCACCTGCTCCTCACTGACCGGCGGCCAGTCTGACTTGTCGCTGAAAATGTTTTTTAAGCCAAGCATAGTCCCAATTTCATCCATAAATGTACCCGTACCCGCGGCGTAGAGTCCTTGGGAAAGCGGATAAACCTCGAAGTAAATGGTTTTAGCGCTTAAAGCAGCATTTGACTGCACCTTTGTTTTGATGTCGTCAAAGGTCTTCTTCATGCTGTCGATGACTGTTTTGGCCTCGTCGTTTTTCCCGACGACCTGGCCGATCATGGTGATGGCGGTATAGACGCCGTTAATATCCTGCGCGTTGCTCATGACGACCTTGAGGCCGGCATTTTCAAGGGACGCCACCTGCTCCTTCGTCTGGTCCATCTGGCTCATCAGAACCACGTCGGGCTTCAGCGCGACGATCTGCTCGATATTCGTGTCGGCGCCGGACTTGACGGAGGTGATATTCGAGATTTCTGCGGGGTAATCGCAGTATTCGCCGCGGCCGACAACAGTCGCACCGGCACCCAGCGCGTAAAGGATCTCGGCGTCGGACGCCGTAATGACGACGATTTTTTCAGCCGGCTTGTCCAGTGTGACACCGCGGCCCGTCATGTCGGTGACGGAAACGGCGGTATCCGACGGAGAGGAAACCGGTGCCGGCGCTTTTTGCGCGCAGCCGGCGATAACGGCGGCCATGAGCACGGCAAGAAGAAGTGCGGTGATTTTACGGATTTTCATTTTGATATCCCCTTTCAAAATCCAAATGAATAGTGTGACAAGGAGCACAAAAAAGCTGCTCCCCAAAGTCTGAGGAGCAACCCAAAATACATAGAAACCTATGCATAGCCTTATCCCAAACCCAGGAGTTCATGTGGTAACAGGTCTCCCGACTTGGCTTCATCCTACTTGGGCGTCTTCCCGCTTAAACAGTGACATGGTGCCCGTTCGTCCGCTTCACGGTTACTGGGATAGTCCGGAAATTTCATCCGTGTTCCCTTGGCAATTGTTGTTGCCAGCACGTTTGTGCATTAACACAAGCTATTCATTTTACTGTATCTTAGCATACGGAACCTGTTCAGTCAATAACCTCAGGCGTTCTTTTCCAGCGCCGCAGATATGGATTTCAAATTGCCGCCTCTCACAGCGGGCGCCGCGTTACGCGGCTTTTCTGATAAACAGCGTGTAGATGAGAAAGGCGACGATGGCCGCGGCCACCACCCAGGAGACCGGATGCGCCCAGTTGAACGACCTGCCAATGCTGTACGGCTTCGGTACCATATAATTGGCGTCGTCCGTATTGAAATAAATAAAGCTCCCGTGCGCTTTCCGCCACTCGGCGACTTCCTCCGCCGTATACTGGTGCTTCGCCATACCGCCACACCTCAGTAATAATATTGTGGTGACATTATACATGAATTATAGGGGCGCGACAATCCTTTCCGCGAGCATTTGGTCAATGCAGTGCCTGTGGAGGATTCCCGGGATGGTTGAGGCATGGAAAAAGGACGGCCAGGGCCGTCCCAACACATAAGGATACTATTTCACTTTAGTAAATTCTCATGTGCCCATGCCAATACTTTTCCTTCGTCGGCGTAAGGATAGCTGAAGCCCAGCCGCTCCGCGACTTCTATAGCCAGCAGCTTGAATAGTCTGTGGGTTTCCGTCAAGGACCTTAGGATATCATCGGATTCATAGTGCGCGAAGGATGTTTTCAAACCGTCAACAACTCTTCGGTCGGCCCAATGGTCCAGAAAGCGCCCGGAATGCCAGGTGTCATAATTCCAGCCATGAATCGCGTGAGCGTGCCATTCCGTTAATTTTAGCAGCTGTCCCTTCATATAGCCGTCGGAGCATCCTATTGCCGCCCACAGTTCACAGCGCCTGAGCTTTTTTAAAGCCCAGATATAATGGTAAATAAAATCGTTGACGAGTTCCAGATATTCGTACTCAGATGGCGGCTTTGCTTCGATTTCTCCGATATCGAGCTCAGCCAGCAGGTTTGAAAAGCCGTCTTTGTCAACCAGCATACGAACGCCTTTTTTCAATGTATATCGTGCCTGCTCGGGTATGCCGCCGGTGAGCATTTGCCGGATACTTGCTTCGGAGGATATTGTGAAATCTACATCCAGCCCGTCCTCAAACAATACCCTTTGTTCAATTCCGTCACCGTCGGCAGCTATTTCAAGAAATGTCAGCCAAGGTTCGCCCATAGAGGAGAGCCACTCGGCGCTGTCCAAATAGACACACGGCGTTGCTGATATAATATTCAGGTCTAAATCCGACCATTGATCCGCGGGCATTTCGCTTCTGGCACGGGAGCCTTGGATCAGAACGGCGCGTATATCCTGCTTATGTTCCGCCCATGTTCTGATCCGGCCAAGAAGTACTTCATACTTTTCATTGATATCAATCATAAAGCTCCTTTTAGTAAGCGGTCATATGTTTTCCGGCAGCGTCCGCGTCCCGCCGGCGCGGTCTTCCGTGAGGTAAGCTTTGAAGGACTTTGAGAAATACGCGGGGACCGTGGCGGCAAAGGCGACGGCGAGCGCTGCGGTGATGACGGTGAGGATCGGCAGGACGCCGCCGAGCACGCCGCCCAGCGCCATGGCAAAGGGGGTCAGGCCGCCCGTCGTCGTGGACATGAAGGACATGACCTTGCCGCGCATCTCCTGGGGCGTCGACATCTGGACGGTCGAGACGAGAAGGACGTTGACGACGGCGTTGCCGACGCCGGCAAAAACGAGCAGCACCGCCATCAGGACGAAAAACGGCTGGTTGAGCGCGGCAATCAGGAGAATGTTGCCCACGACGCTTGCCGTGATAAATACGCGCATTTTGTCCTTCGGCTTGATAGAAAGCATCGACAGCGCCAGAAACCCGAGCACCGAGCCACCCATAAAACAGGCCATCAAAACGCCGTACCTGCCGGTGCCGAGAGCGGGGTTGCTGTTGGCGAAGGGCATGAACAGCGTAATGGCGATAAAGGAGAAGAAATTGATGAGCGCCGCGATGATCAGAATAATGCGCAGCCCCTTCTGCCGCCACATGAACCGGAAGCCGTCGGTCATATCCTTAAAGAAATGCGGCGTTTCCTCGCGCCGGACATTCGGTATCTTCACAAAGGGCAGGCTGGCGCCTGAGAAAAGAAAGGTCAGGCCGTTGACGAGAAAGAGGAGCGGGGCGCCCAGCGCCTGAAAGAGGAAGCCGCCGGCCGCGTTGCCGATGAGGTTTGCCCCGGTGGAAACGGTGGCAAATATGGAGTTGGCGTTGGCGACCCTGGAGGTCGGCACAAGGTCCGGGACAGACGACTGGACGCCCGGGGTGAAGACGGCACCGCCCGCGCTTAAGAGAATTCCGGCAACAAAGACCATCCATATCTGAATAAGCCCCGCGTAAGCCGCCGCCGACAGCAGGAGGACGGCCACGCCGCGGACGGCATCCATGACGATCATCAGAGCTTTTTTGTTCGATCTGTCGATCAGCACGCCCGCAAACGGGGAGAGCAGGATGCCCGGCAGCGTGGAGGTCGCCATCAGGGTACCCATGAGCGCCGTGGACCCTGTGACCTGGAGAATCCAGAAGCCAAGCGCAATGCTGTAGACGGCGTCCCCAACGAGAGAGACCAGCTGGCTCTGCCACAGGATAATAAAGCTTCTCGTCCAGAGCTTTTCTTTATGGCCCAACGGTTTCACCTTCCGTTCAGACATACTGGAGCTCGACGGCGCCCAGGGAGATGTTGCCGGTGAGCGTGAGGACGGGCGCGCCGTCGGCCGCGGCCGAACGGGAGGATTCATCCTTAACGGAGCCGAGGTTGGAGTGCAGCCGGTCGACGACGCGCCAGGTTTTCGGGACGAACAGCGTTACGGCGCCGAAGCTGCAGTCAATGAAAATCTCAGCGCCGTCCGGGTCCAGGTGGACCTGGTCGAAATAGACCTCCAGCGCGCCGAAGCTGCAGTAGAACTGGCCCGTTTTCAGGCTGTCGCCGTGCAGATATTTGCTGGACGAGCCGAAGGTGACCTTCACATAGGGGTTGTTGTCGTCAATTTCCTCGACGGTGCGGTAATTATCGTTATCGCGGCGCCGGCAACCGGCGTATTTCGGACGCCGGTGAAACAGGGAGTAGAAGCCGATGCTCAAAAGGACGGCGGCAAGGATCAAAAGCCAGGGGGAAATGAAGAAAAGCCGGAGCGGTATTTGAAATATCACGTATCCCAGCGCCAGCGATAAAAAGACGCCGAAGTAGTTGAGATGGATGAGGCTTTGAATGAAAACGGCGGCCAGCAGCACGGCGGCGAGTATCGACCAGAAGCCGATCTGCGTAAATGACGTGACCTGACTGGCGACGACGAAGACGGCCGCCAGTACAAAAAAGACGCCCCAAAACCAGTTGTTGTGTCTGTGTTTCATAAATGACTCCTTTCAAAAGATTCCCGCCTGCGCGGGAATGTCATCGGGATATAGGTTTACCCCCATACCTTAATAAGGATGGGCGGGCAGCTCAGCCGGACAATGCTCGGCTGCCGCCGGGCGCCAGGCGGCGGCGCAGCTCGGCGTAATAATAGCGCGAGACGTAGAGCTGCTTATGGCTGCCGACGAAACGGATGAGGCTGGATGCCGTAATGTTCCGCGCGATCGAATAGATTTGCCGGACGTTGACGACGGCCGATTTGGACGCGCGGACAAAATCCTTCGGCAGCAGCTCCTCCAGCTCATAGAGCCGGTACTTGATCCGGTAGGCGTCGCTTGCGGTATGGGCATAAATATGCTCGCCTTCCGTCTCAAAAAACAGGACCTCCTCCAAGGGAAAATAAAACTCCTCATTGTCTTTGTAAAAGGTGATTTTCGCGCCGGCTTGGGTCTGCTCGATAACGTATTGATGAATCCGCCGGATTGTGTCGTCCACCCGGCCGCAGCGGATGACAAGTTCGTCCTCATTGAGGCCGCCGACGACTTCAATGCGTATCTTCACCGAATCACCTCCTCTGTCTGCATTATATCGTGATGTTTCCCGAGTTCAACAGGTTTTTGCCAAGCGGTCGTTCAAAGCCGGCAACAGGTAAGAAAATGCCGGCAAGCGGCAGCCGGAAGCAAAAAATATGCGTTTGGCGCTTTACGCGGGGCACATTATTATATATAATCAGGTCGAATCAGGTTATATCAACAGGGGGGCGCGCGCCGATGGAGAACAATGAGCGGAAAAACGAGGAGCTGGAACCGGTCAATATCAACGAGGAATTCGTCAAGCAGTGTGTCCGAAAGACGATCAGGGACCTTGGAGGCTGTGGATGTGAAATCTGCTATGCCGACGCCTGCGCCCTGGCCCTCAACGCGCTGCAGCCGAGGTATGTCACGACGCGGCGGGGCGCGCTTCTTTCGGAGGTCGATCAGACGCGGGTGGCCGACAGTACGGGCATCACAGTAGAGGTCACGAAGGCCGTGATGAAGGTGATGCAGAGTCCCCGCCATTGAGCGGCGCCGGGCGGGGACTCCGCCCCGCAGGAGAACCGCGACAATAAATAAGAAGAGGCATTTTTTCTGAGAAGAATGCCTCTTTTTTATATGTGTTTGTATAAAAAATCTAAATTTTGTAACTATCTTATTTTAAATGCAATTTTAGCTTGTTTAATCCTGCATTTTTTGCTAGGATATTCTCTGCCTTATGTGTATTGTATATTTTTTGAAGATGCGGCAGGAAGATTCAGAAGACTGTACATAACACTGACAACCGAAAAATTAAACATGGGAGATGAAAAGATGGATACTGGTTTGTACCGGCATAATCTACGGCGTTATCGCGATTTCTGTCAGCGTCATCGAATTATGGTGGGATAACCGGCACAGCAAACTGTTTTTGCGGGTCTGATCTCATACTGGGAATATGGGGTTAGATGAAAGCTTTTAGATGAAAGGACGTAGAATAATGACTCTACTAGCAAAATGGATCAAGTCAAGGAAGCTCTTGAAGGCTTCGCTTGTGGCTGTGATCGGGATAATGCTGACGGCCCTGTCGCCGTTGGCCTTATGCGCCAGCGAAGCCGACCTGACGATCCCCGATTTATCCACAAGTCACATCAACATACTGGGAAATGGCAACAATGTTCTGATCATCGGCATTGTGATCTGCGTTTTGGGCCTGCTGTTCGGCTACTATCAGTTCGAAAAAGTCAAGAGCATCAAGGCCCATAAGTCCATGCTTGAGGTCTCAAACACGATCTTTGAAACCTGCAAGACCTATCTGATCCAGCAGGGTAAATTTTTAGCGATACTTTTGCTCTTCATCGGCATCTGCATCGCTTTCTATTTCGGCGTACTGCAGGGCAAGGGTACAGGCGTTATCCTGATTCTTGTGTGGACGGTCATTGGCATACTCGGTTCATACGGCGTGGCCTGGTACGGCATCCGGATGAATACCCTCGCAAACAGCCGCATGGCCTTTTCATCCCTGGAGAAAAAGCCTCTGAAGCTTCTGAACATACCGCTTGACGCGGGCATGAGCATCGGCGTGCTTCTGGTCAGCGTCGAGCTCATCATGATGCTCTTCATTCTCAGATTTGTGCCCCGTGATCTTGCCGGTGCGTGCTTTGTCGGCTTTGCGGTCGGTGAATCGCTGGGCGCCAGCGCGCTGCGTATTGCCGGCGGTATTTTTACGAAAATCGCCGACATCGGTTCAGACCTGATGAAGATCGCCTTCAAAATCAAGGAAGACGACCCCCGCAACCCCGGCGTCATCGCGGACTGCACGGGCGATAACGCGGGCGACAGCGTCGGCCCCACGGCGGACGGCTTTGAGACCTACGGCGTCACCGGCGTCGCGCTTGTTTCCTTCATCGCCCTTGCCGTCAAGCCGGAATTTCAGGCGAACCTGCTCGTCTGGATTTTCACCATGCGTATCCTTATGCTCATCACTTCCGTCGTTTCCTTCTACATCAATAAGGGATTCAGCAAGGCAAAGTACAGCAAAACAGAAGATTTTGACTTCGAAAAGCCGCTGACAAGCCTCGTTTGGATTACGTCCATACTTTCCATTATCGTCACTTTTGTCGTCAGCTATCTTGTCATCGGCCCCAATTCGGAGGTCGGCGGAGATCTTCACAGCCTGTGGGTCCTCCTTGCCGCGATCATCAGCTGCGGCACGATCGGCGCGGCGCTCATCCCGGAGTTCACCAAGATATTCACGAGCCCCAAATCCATACATGTCAATGAAACCGTTACGGCGTCCAGGGAAGGCGGTCCGTCCCTCAACATCCTTTCCGGCCTGGTTGCGGGTAACTTCAGCGCTTTCTGGCAGGGCATGGTATTTTGCGCTCTCATGTTCGTGGCGTACTTTGTCAGCCGCAACGGGCTGAGCGATATTATGATCTATCCTTCCATATTTGCCTTTGGCCTCGTTGCCTTCGGCTTCCTGGGCATGGGCCCCGTGACGATCGCCGTCGACAGCTATGGTCCCGTAACGGACAACGCCCAGTCGATTTATGAGCTTTCCCTTATCGAAAGTATCCCCAATGTGGACAAGGACATCGAGAAGGATTTCGGCTTCAAGCCCGACTTTGAGAAGGCCAAGCATTACCTGGAGGCCAACGACGGCGCGGGGAACACGTTTAAAGCCACCGCCAAGCCCGTTTTGATCGGCACGGCCGTCGTCGGCGCGACGACGATGATCTTCTCGCTGATTCTGGTCATCAAGAGCGTTCTCGGCGTCGAGCCCGAAACGATCCTCAATATCTTAAACCCCTATACCATTCTCGGCTTTATCTGCGGCGGCGCCGTCGTCTACTGGTTCACCGGCGCTTCTACACAGGCTGTGTCGACCGGCGCATACAGGGCTGTGGAATACATCAAGGATAATATCCAGCTGGATGAGAATGCCAGCCAGTCGGCTTCCACGGAAAAATCCAAAGAAGTCGTCAAGATCTGCACGCAGTACGCGCAAAAAGGTATGTTCAATATCTTCATCGCCATCTTCTGCTTTGCGCTGGCGTTCGCGTTCTTCTCCTCCCCAGTGCACGGGAACGAACCTGTCAGCTTCTTCGTTTCGTATCTGATTTCAATCGCCATCTTCGGCCTGTTCCAGGCAGTGTTCATGGCCAATGCCGGCGGCTGCTGGGATAATGCCAAGAAGGTTGTCGAAGTCGACCTCAACGAAAAGGGCACGCCGCTGCACGACGCCACCGTTGTCGGCGACACTGTCGGCGATCCTTTCAAGGACACGTCCTCCGTTGCCCTGAACCCGATCATCAAGTTTACCACGCTGTTCGGCCTTTTGGCGATGGAGATCGCCATCAGCGACTCCTTCCGCGCGATCGCGCCTTACCTCGGCGCCGTATTCTTCGTTATCGCGCTCGTCTTCGTCTGGCGCTCCTTCTACAAGATGAGAATCAGCACGAAGAAATAACAAGAGTTTATAATAAGGCTGAGCACGTCTGCGGGACGGAATATATCCCGCAGACGTGTTTTTTACAGGCTAAATTTGCAAGAGAAATATTTTGAAAATGCATATTGCAATTCCGGAAAGTCTGTGCTATATTGGGCACAGATATTTGAATATCGTAAGGCAATGGGGCCGAGGACTGTTATGGGGCAGCTATAACAGTCAGCGGCCTTTACTTTTTTGGTAATACCTGAAGTAAAGGCTGTCTGTTATGACATTTCGCTGACTGTTTTGATACTCGCATAGCAGTCAGCGGCTCTGTTTTTATAGTCAATTGCTATAAAGACAGAGGCTACAACGACAAAGAGGTTGTACATACAATCGCTGTCTATGCACTTTTGCCTTATGCAAAATTCAAAGACAGCTTTTTTATTTCTCTTTTCAGCGACTAATTTATTTTGAGGGAGTGGATATCATGGCGGCACTGAATTCGGGCGATGTCTCCTGGATGCTGACATCGTCGGCGCTCGTACTTATCATGACACCCGGCCTGGCGTTCTTTTACGGCGGGCTTGTCAAACGGAAAAACATCATCAATACCATCATGTCCTCGGTCATCCTGATGGGCATCGCATCTCTTCTGTGGGTGCTGATCGGCTTCACGCTGTCCTTCCACGGCGACACAGGCGGCATTATCGGGGATTTTGGATGGTTCGGCATGGGCTTTGATACGCTCAACGATACGACCTTGGCCTATCCGAACACGCTTGGCTTTGCGGTTTTCCAGATGATGTTTGCCATCATCACGCCGGCGCTGATCACCGGTGCCATCGCGGAACGGATGAAGTTCGGCGCGCTCGTTATCTTTACGACAATCTGGTCGATTCTCGTGTATTACCCCCTGGCGCACATGCTCTGGGGCGGCGGCTTCCTGTTCAAGCTCGGCGCCGTCGACTTTGCGGGCGGCAATGTGGTCCACATCAGCTCCGGCGTCAGCGCTCTTGTGCTGGCGATCCTCCTGGGGAAGAGAAAAAATTTCGGCAAGGCGACGTATCATCCCCACAATGTGCCGTTTGTGCTTCTCGGCGCGGCGCTGTTGTGGTTTGGCTGGTTCGGCTTTAACGCCGGCAGCGCGCTGGCGGCCAATGGCCTTGCCATCCACGCGTTCATGACAACGAATACGGCGGCCGCCGCGGCGATGCTGTCCTGGCTGCTCATCGAAGTCATCAGAAACGGCAAGCCGACCCTTGTCGGCGCATCCACCGGTCTTGTGATCGGCCTTGTGGCCATTACGCCCGGCGCCGGCTTCGTGCCCGTTTGGGCAGCCATCGTCATCGGCGCGCTCGTCAGCCCGATCTGCTATTTCTTCATCACCGTTGTCAAGCCGAAGTTCGGCTATGACGACGCCCTGGACGTTTTCGGCTGCCACGGCGTCGGCGGTATCTGGGGCGGCATCGCCACCGGCCTGTTCGCGCAGAAGTCGATAAATTCTGCGGCGGCCTGGGACGGCCTCGTCTTTGGCGACGCACATCTCTTTGTCCGCCAGCTCGCGGCCATCGGGATCACCATCGTCTTTGCCGTCATCGGCACGCTCATTGCCGCCGGAATCTCCTCTCTCGTTACGAAGGGCCTCAAGGTGCCGCCCAAGAGCGAGGATATCGGCCTCGACAGCGCCGAGCACGGCGAAACGGCTTACCCCGCGTTCAACGGCATGGACTAATCGATACGGAGGGCTGTTAATATGAAAAAAATCGACGCATTTATCAGGCCGGAAAAGCTTGAGGAAATCAAAGCGCATCTGCAGGAGCTGCATCTCAACGGGCTGTCCGTCAGCCAGGTTATGGGCTTCGGCAAGCAGAAGGGCTGGAAGGAATATGTCCGCGGCACGGAGATCGACTACAACTTCCTGCCGAAGGTCAAGCTCGAGATCGTGGCTGCCGACGAGCAGGTCGAGAATATCGTCAGCAAGATCTGTGAGGTTGCCTATACCGGCAGTGTGGGAGACGGCAAGATTTTCGTCTCCGAGGTGCTTGACGCCGTCCGCATCAGAACGCGAGAAAAGGGCATGGACGCCATAAAATAATCCGGCGATATTTGATAGGCTTTTTCCGTGTAGACGTCATATAAAACAGGAATAGTCGGAAACGGAGCGGGAAAACCGCTCTGTTTCCGCATCCGCACCAAAAATATTTTGCATTCCCGCAGAGTGTATGAACGGAATGTGATATTTGCATTTGAACATTTCAGTATTTTTTGATATGATATTCTTACTTTGACAAAGGGGTTGAAGCAGTGAAGAAGATAGAGGCGTTCATCCGTCCGGAAAAACTGGGGGATATTAAAGAAATTCTGAATCAGCTGAATATCAACGGCCTTTCCATCAGTCAGATCATGGGGGCCGGCAATCAAAAGGGCTGGAAGGAATTTGTCCGGGGCGCGGAGGTGGAATATAACTTCCTGCCCAAGCTCAAGCTGGAAATCGTCGTGCTCGACAATCAGGTCGAGACGGTTATCGATAAAATCTGCGAAAAGGCGTATACGGGCGATGTGGGCGACGGAAAAATATTCGTCTCGGATATTATCGACGCCGTCCGTATCCGCACCAGAGAGCGCGGCGACACCGCCGTCCTGTGAGTTTAACATATCAATGTTAACATAAAGATAAAAGAAAAGGAGAGTAATACAATGCCTGATTTTGGAACACCGTTTGCCGGAGCGGCAAAGGGGAACAAGCTGACCCACGCCGAGCTTGTGAGAGCCATCCGCTTTATGGTTGCCGCGGAATACGAGGCCATTCAGCTGTATATGCAGCTGGCGGAGTCGATCGATAACAAGCTGGCCATTGAAGTTTTGAAGGATATTGCCGATGAGGAACGCGTCCACGCGGGTGAGTTCCTGAGACTCCTCAGGGAGCTGGCTCCCGACGAAGAGAAGCTCTACACCGAAGGCGCGGAGGAAGTCGAGGAAGAAATCGCAAAGCTGAAGAAAAAATAATAAAGCAATGAAGACGCGGCGCGCTGCCGCGTCTTCATTGCTTATAGGGATAATAATTTTGGCGCATGGAGATATTATCATGTGAATAATCAATGACCGTTTAACGTGGTGACGCATGATGGAAATTCCGGGAAATGTCTATATACAAAAGCAGCTGACAGAGCTGCGCGTTCAGCGATGGCTTGACGATGAGCTGTTCAGCCCACTGTGGTGGATTCTTATTGCCGCGATGATAGCGCTCGTTGTTTTATGGTGGGTTTTGATCCGCAGGGAAAAAATCCTGGAGGTCAGTCTTTTCGCTTTCCTTGCCGCCGTTATTTACATGGGGATCTGCGAATACGGGGAAGAACTGACGCTGTGGGATTTTCCCACGGACATCATCGCCTATTTTCCGACGCTTTCGGCAATCAACTTTGTGCTGCTGGGGCTGGGTTTTTCGCTTCTGTACCAGTATTTTGAGCAGACAATGTCGTTTGCTTGGGCCGCGGCCGTATTTTCCGCCGCCGTCTGCTTCGGCGCCGACCCGCTTCTGTCCGCCGCCGGCCTGTACCGGCTCGTGCGCTGGCATTATTTTGAGAGCCTGCCGATTTACTTTGCCTCGGCGGTGCTTGTGAGAACAGCGGTGGTCCGGATCGTCGAAACCGCGGGCGTCCGAAAACAAGTTCTGAATCAAGGCTGGTGATGGTGATGATATTAGCGGAAATAACGAATCCGACAGAGCTGCAGTTTCAGCTGACAAACGTGCGGTTTGACGAATGGATCAGCGACGGCTTTTTCCATATCCGCTGGGTGGCTATGGTTTCGCTGTTCGCTTTCAGCGCCTGGCTGTGGTGGAAAATGGTTAATAAAGAGCGGCTGGCGGAAGTCGCCTTGAACGCTGCTGTCACGGCGGTAATGATCCTGATCCTGGACGAGCTGGGGGAGGAGATGACGCTGTGGGATTATCCCATCGATGTGATTCCACTTTTTCCGCCCATTTCGGCGATCAACCTGGCAAGTCTGCCGTTTTTATACTCGCTCATCTATCAGTTTTTCGGAAAATGGAAAAGCTTTCTTATTGCGCAGGCCGTCATGGCGCTGTTCTCCTGCTTTGTGTTTGAGCCGCTTTTCGTCTGGCTCCGTATGTATCAGATGCTCAGCTGGAAAAGCTGGTACGGTCTGCCGCTCTATTTTGCCATCGGCATCATTGCGAAAGCGGTTCTGTCTGCGGTGAAAAGGCGCGCCCGCAAAGTGCCCGCCGCGCCGTTCCATGAATATCATTGAAAAGGAGGTCATATAATGAAGCATTCGTCGGACAAACTGTCGCGGGTGAGAGCGTATGGAAAAACTGAAAGCCAAAATCATCTTAATCATCGACTCCTATCTGGTCAATCTCGTCGTGGCGGCGATAACGACGGCCGTTTCGCTTGTCATACCGATTATCAAGACGTTTCTTACGACGTATATCAGCCAGAGCCTGATTGTCGCCGCAACCCTCGTCCTGATATTGACCTTCATCTGCTTCGACATATGCAAAAGGAAAGTATTTTATCGAACCGTCTATCTTAAAAAGGGCGAAATCAAGAGAAAGTACATAAAATATAATTACAATCTGACGGTGATCAACAGGGAGCATATGCGGTGCACGTTCAATATTTCCTTTATAAACCCGCGGTGCAGCTTCGACAATGACACCTTCCGGTTTAAATGGAACGGCAGCCGCTACGAATTCCGGGTCAACGGCTACGAGACGGAGAAGATTGAAAACCACAGCGGCTTTAACGAGTATCTGATCAGGTTTCCGCGGATGATCATGAAAGGGCAGCCTGTCGATCTGGAAATCGATATCGATCTCTACGATAGGGAGCATACGGCGCTGCCGGAGATGCAGTATAACGTGAACCATCCTACAAAAAATCTGAGAATGGAGCTCAATTTTCCCAGCAATATGAATCTCCGGTATATAACGAGCCAATGTCTTGTCAGCAATTCCGACTACGCAGTGTATTCGGAGACGCTGGACGTGACGAAAAGGCGTTTTGTCGTGCAGAAGAAAAATCCGCTTTTCCTGCATAAATATAAGCTCCGGTGGCAATACACGGAGTAAAGTATCAAAACAGCCGTTTTCAGATATAATATATCAGGTCACGTGTAGAAGCCCATACTTGGAGGGACTAAAGATGGAAGTTGACGGTTAAATAATAAAAAAATGGACATGCTCGTGCATGCCCATTTTTTTATTCTGTCAAAATCCCGCTAAAATTACGGCTTATTCGTGGACGCCGTAAACTTCCTTGTTGTACCGCTCGATCTCGTCGGAGATCGTCGCGTCGACGTTCGGAAAGATACTGCCCGGTCCGCCGTAGGTCAGGCTGGGGATAAAGCCGCCGCCGGGACCATATGTGGCGCAGGCACGCCGGACTTCCTTACGGATGACGTCTTCCGGTGTGTTCGGCCAATCGACGATGGCCGCGTCAATGCCGCCCATGAGGACCATCCGGCCCTTGAGCTGCTTCTGGAGCTTTACGATGTCGTTCTGCGGCAGCACGCCCTGCCAGATGTCGATGCCGAGCTCCACCATGTCCTCGACGATGGGTTCCAGGAAGGAATCGGCGTGGTGCATGATCTTGACGCCGTGCTCTTTGGCATAGCCGTAGATTTTGACGTACTGCGGCTTGATGATCTCGCGCCACGTGTCCGGATTCATAAACATGCTGTTTTTGCTGCCCCAGTCGTCATGGGAGAGGATGATATCGGGTTTGAGATTGTCCACCAGCAGCTTCATGTAGGTGAAGCGGTATTCGCCCACCACCTCCACAAGCTCAGCCATGGCCTCGGGCTCCATCAGCATATTCGCCAGCGTGTCTTCAAAGCCCATGAGAAAGTGCAGCTGCTCAAAGACGCCCGTGCCCATAAAGCCCATAACGAGCTTTTCATTGTGGTCAACGGCGGCCGCGGCCTTAAGGGCGGGCTCCCACGAGGCGGGGTCCTTCGCCGCAGCGGCCAGATCCGGCACCTTCAGCTCGCGCCATTTGGTGATGTCCTTCAGTACCTTGTTTTCTTCCGTCACATGCGGCATGGCGGCGTGCTGATCCTCGGGCCAGGCGATTTCCGTACCCCAGACGTCCTTGGTGGTCTTGCCGCGGGCGCGATTGCCCCGGACAAGCTGGTAGACGGGGTCACTCTGGACCAGAACATAAGGCCTATACTGGTTGACAAGCCTGTCGGGCTTGCCGCCGATTTTCAAGGTTTCCAAGACATTCTGTTTTGATGTGAGCATACTCATTTCCTCCTATGATTCATCCAAGCGCCGTCGCAAAACGTGCGCCAAATTCAAAAGCGGCCTGCAGCTCAGCGTCGGAGGGGACAAAGCGGCACCTGTACCCCTCTTCAAACACATTCATATTGAGGCCCTTCAGCCTGGAAATAACGGCCGGCACGCCCTCTCCGCTCCAGCCGTAAGAGCCAAAGACAGAAACGGGCCTGCCTTTCGCGCTGATGGCGTCGATACTGTTAACAAGCTGCCACACGGGTAAAAGCGCGTCCTTGTTGATTGTCGGCGTACCGAGCAGGAAAGCGTCGGCAGCGTTCATCCGGCCCGTCAGGCTGCAGGGGTCCGAGACCGTCAGGTCGTAGAGCTCGACGGCAGCGTCTTTAATAACGCTCTTGATGCCCTCGGCGATCCGGGCGGCCAGCGCCGCGGTGTTGCCGTAGGCGCTGCAATAGAAAATGGGGATATCTTTTTGCTGGCGGGGCTCACGGGTGCTCCATTTTGCATACCGGCGCCGGACGTCCTCCAAAAATCCGTTTTTGTGGAGAATGGGGCCGTGACTCGTACAGACGGTTTCGGCGTCCAGCGCGTCCAGCTTGGACAGTCCGCTGAGAACGTACGGCTTGAACGGGCTGAATATGGCGTCGAAATATTCCTCAAGCGCGCGCTCGTAGGCGGACCGGTATTGAAGCTTCAGGTCCGACATCGTCGGCTCACAGAAGTGCGCGCCGAGGAAATCGCAGGTGAAAACGGTCTTTTCGCTTTCAAGATACGTGAACATGGTATCCGGCCAGTGCAAAAACGGGGCGTGGATAAACCGGAGCGTCCGACCGCCGCCGAGCTCCAGCGTCTCGCCGTCCTGAACGGCGCGCATCGCCGGCATCGGCTTGTTCGTAATGAGCGGCAGATAGATGCGGCCGGCCGGCGTTGCCAAAAGCTGCGCGTTCGGCGCCAGATCCAAAAGTCTTGCCAACGAGCCGGAATGGTCGGGTTCGTTATGGTTCATCACAATGTAGTCGATTTTACTCAGGTCGACGATACTTTGGACGTTTTCCACATATTCGTCAAAATATCTGGCATGCACGGTCTCGATCAACACATTCTTTTCGCCGGTCAGCAGGTAAGCGTTGTAAGAAGTGCCGTATTCCGTTTTCATGATGACGTCAAACAGCCGCAGACCGGGGTTCAGAACGCCGACGGAGTAGATACCTTCCCGTATTTTAATTACACCCACAGTAATCAACCTTTCATCATCAGTAAAATGCGCTCTTTATTTTAGCATACCCCGGCCTTTTTTTCTACCTGTTTATGACAGAATACGCTGTTTGCCATATGATTTTCAAATAGCGCCATAGGAAAACTTGTGCTGTTTTTATAGCAATTATGTTCCCCGTATGCTATGATGTCCTTGTTTTGCGGGAGCACCGCCGATTTTTGCCATTTGGGAGACCATTATGACAGACAGAAAAAAACAGAGGATCGCCATCGCGCAGATGCTTATCTGTGCGGCGCTGTGGAGCATCGCCGGAATCTTTATCAAGCTGATCGACTGGAACCCGATGGTCATCTCCGGCTTCCGTGGTCTTTTTGCCGCCGTCACCGTCGGCGTGTATATGCTGATTACAAAACAAAGGCTCTTTCTGTCAAAGCAGGTGCTCCTGTGCGCGTTTTTCCTCGCCGCGACCTTTTCCTGCTTTGTTGTCGCCAACAAGCTGACAACGGCGGCCAACGCCATTGTGCTGCAGTTTACATCCCCGATATTCATCATACTCTTCTCGGCGCTCCTGTTCCGCCAGAAATTCCGGACCTCGGATTACCTGACGGTATTGCTGACCTTTTGCGGTATTGCCGTCTTCTTTGTCAGCGGCCTGCGGGCGGGGCAGCTTGCCGGGAATATCGTCGGGATGCTGGCCGGTGTTTTCATGGCGGGGATGTACCTCTCCGTCAGCCGGACCGACGCCATACAAAAGATGAGCGGCATCTTCTTCGGCCAGGTGCTGACGGCCCTTATCGGCATCCCATTCGTGTTCTTCACCAGAGGCACGGTCACGACGCTGTCCGTTGTTTTTATCGTCATCCTCGGCGTCGTTCAGATCGGTATCCCATACATACTTCTCGCGCTGGCGTCGAATCGCTGCCCGCCGCTGGCCTGCAGTCTGATCGGGGCGCTGGAGCCCCTTTTGAACCCCGTCTGGGTTCTTATCTTTGCCGGCGAGAATCCCGGCATTTTCTCCTTGATCGGCGGCGTCATCGTTATCGGCGCCGTCACCGCCCAATGCGTCCTCCAGGACAAAAGAGCGGCGGGGGAGAGGCCGCCGGAGAAAACGCCCCGATGCGCCGGTTAAGGCGATATAGAAAAGGGCCGCCCACGTCATGCGATGTGGACGGCCTGATTTTTAAAGCGCTTATTTATTCAGCATCCTGCTGAAGGATACGCCGTTTTTGTGGAGAACGACCTCGAGGCGGGTTTTGTCGCCGCGGATGAGGGTTTGGGTAAACTCGAAGACCTCGCCGTTTTCCGTTTTCGTCTGTCGCTGATGGAAGAAGCCCGCACTGCCGCTTTTGCAGCCAAGCAGCGCCGCCTCGTCGGCCGAGAGCTTGACCGCCTCGTAGGTATCCACCGCGGAAGCGGGGACGATGCCGACCTCGTACAGCAGCGAATAAAACGAATGGGTCTCCAGCAGCTCGCGCGTCAGGTTGGGATAGATATACTGCGGGTAAAAGGACGTCTCCAGCATCACAGGCTCGCCGTCGACCCGCCGGATACGCGTGAAGCGATAGACGGGAATGTCGTCCGAATGGAGTGAAAACATCTTCATAATATCGGGCGACGGCTGGATAACGTCAAACTCGATGAGCGTGGAAGACGGGGTCAGACCCATGGCCGACACCTCGCTCGTAAACGAATAGACGTTCTCATTGCGCCGGCGCATCTTCGGCTCGGCGACAAAAGTGCCGCGGCCCTGCTTGCGTATGACAAGCCCCTCATCTTCAAGTGCGCCGATGGCCTGGCGTACGGTAGAGCGGCTGATGCCCAGACCTCTGCACAGCTCCGACTCGGACGGCAGCATGTCGCCGGGGGCCAGTATTCCCGCGGAGACATAACGTTTGATGATTCCGACAAGCTGAAAATACAGAGGTATGTTACCGTCCGTCGTCAGGTCGGCGTTGAGAATGGGGTTAGAATTCATTGTAAAGTTCCTCGCCGTCCAAATTTGCTATTTTTGGTTATTATAACATGTTTTCAGATAATTGCAACGCCAAACTGCGTTTCATTTGTCAAATCCATGAATTGTCATGTCATCTGACCAAATTTTTGACAAATAAAAAAATTTATCATTTTCTGTTTACAACAGGCAGAAAAGATGATATGGTATATCACAGACGTATGATACATTTGCCATATGTGAGATATATGGGTAATCATCACCTGCCATCCGATGCGCCCCTGCACATCGGTTTCCTTTCATCTTTCATCCCAACAGAAAGCGCCCCGTTTCCGGGGCGCTTTCTGTTTTTCGAGGACCCAATTAAGCTGTTTTGAGCTCTTTGACGCCGGTGATTTTGCTGGCGTCGTCCATTTTAAATGAGGACTGCGCGCTTTCGCTGGTGAAGTAGACGTTGCCGTCCACTGTGGCGCCGATCAGCTGAAAGTTATCCGCGGACACGTACAGGTCGCCCTTGAAGGTGCCGTACCAGATGGCGCAGTCGGGACTGTTGATCGTCATCTTCGGGGCGGTCAGGGTATATCTGGCGGTGATGTTGCGGTCTTCATCCTGGGCGTAAAACGCGAGCTTGCGCTGGGAGGCGGGCGGCGTTTTTGTGTTCATAAAGCTGCCGTCGACAGTCAGGTCCTGGGTGATCGTCATATCATTCGTGATGCAGATGATCCAGGTGCCGGTTTTGCCGATGGCGTTCTGAAAGGCCGCCGCCGTGTTCACGATGGATGCGGAGGTGGTGGTGTCCGACGGCGTCTGTGACGGACCGGTGGAGACAAGGGGCGACGTGCTCACAGACGGCGACGGCGTCACGTTCGAGGCCGGCGCGCAGCCGGCCAGCAGCGCGATCAAAAGAACGGACGTCAGGAGCAGAAGTTTGCGTTTCATCAAGATCCTCCTTACGAAGACAAAGTTGTTTTCACATAGATTATCTGCATAAAAGAGGAATTTAATGTATCTCCTGCAACATTTTACTGCTGGAGCGTCCGCTCGGAAACCGTGGCGGTGATCGTTTCGGACCCCATGAAGACATTGTCCACGGAGAGGTCGATCTGATAGACGCCCGGGCCGGGAAAGGTGATGCCGTTGAGCTCCAGCAGGAGGTTGTTGCTCAGGACCTGCGGCGTGGCGTTCAATGCGCCTTCAATCGGAGAGACAATATCCCGGCCGTCATCGTTGACGAACGACAGCCTGAATTTATGCGGCCCCGCCTCGCTCCGGTGAAATACGACGTTTGCCACGTAAAAAAATCTGCTGTACGTCAGGGGATATTTGGGCGCGTTGATATTGCTGAAAATGCCCAGCGCGTTCAGGTTGCCCTGCAAAGAGATATTGGCCGAATCGCAGACAAACGAATATTTGAGTTTCATAGGAAACGCCTCCAATATCCGCATTATATCAGAATCGGCCGCCGTGATACAATATTATTCAGGGAACGACGAAAATATCTTGACAAATCGTGTCGAAATGCTATCATTATTATCAGATAAATCGATAATGGCAAACTTATTGAAAAATAAGGACGCAAAGCCAAGGGTCTAAGGTCGGCGCGGCACACACGCCCCCGACGATGACAGCCGGTTGCCGAAAGTATCATCTTTTATATTGATAAAGGATGAGCTCTTTTCCGGCGTCTGTCGGCAGGGAGCTTTTTATTTTTCAATAGCTTGCGAGAACCGTTTCATCAATACCATGGATAAATCGAAAAGGGCAAACCTGCTGAAAAGCAGGGACGCAAAGCCAAGGGTCTAAGGTCAGCGCGGTATGAACGCCCGGACTACGACAGCCGGTTGCCGAAATTATTCTGTAGAGGATAGGCGTCTCCATTTTACTGTCCGAACAGAATCACGGCGGTATATTTGGAGGCATTTCTATGTCCAAAAGCAGAAAAGTCAGGTTTCTCCCGTTTGTTCTGGCGCTTGCCGCCGTTATTTCCCTCAGCGCGGTCCAAGTGCTGGCGGCAGACGTGCCGGTGGAGGCAGGATCGCCTGCCGCGACGGACAGTCAGGCTGTCGCGAACTATAAGGCCGAAGTCGTCCGCCTTGTGAATATAGAGCGCGAAAAAGCCGGCGTGGCGGACCTTGCGGCCATGGACAAGCTGGCCGATATGGCGGACGTCCGAGCGCAGGAAGCCTCAACGGACTTCAGACATGTCCGACCCGACGGGAGCAGGTGTTTTACGATCTTTGGCGAGTATTCCCTGAGATATTATGCCGCGGGAGAGAATCTGGCCTGTGGCTTTAAAACGCCGGAAGAGGTCGTTAAGGCCTGGATGAACTCGGCCTCCCACAAGCAGAATCTCCTGGACGCCGATTTCACGTACATAGGCATCGGCTATTACCTGAGCGACAGCGGCACGCCCTATTGGTCCCAGCTGTTCTACACGCCGAAATCCTATTAGCGCCAGAATCACCGCTGATATATCTCCGATTATATCAGAACGAAACGCAAGCCGTCCGACTCAGGACGGCTTGCTGTATTTTGTCGCCATTCCCTCAACGGAATCCACTCATGACGATTTGAGATTGCCGATCGCTTTTTGGAAGAGGTATATTAAATATGGATTTTTATGACTGGAAGGGCTGAGGCGATATCAAAACTGCACTCCGTTACATGGCTTTCAGTAAAAGGAAACTCGTTGTTCAGCTGGCCATTAAAATTATCGGGACATTTACGGATCTTCTGCTGCCGCTCATCCTGTCTTATATCATCGACGATATTGTGCCGATGAAGAGGGTAGAGCTGGTACTCCTGTGGGGCGGTGCGATGATTGCCTGCGCGTTTGTCTCCCTGTTCGGCACGATCAGAGCCAACCGCCTCGCGTCGGAGATATCCAGGGATACGACGGAAGCAATGCGGCGGGACCTTTTTGCTGGGGCGATGCGGCTGTCCAGGCGGCAGATGGACCGGTTCACGGCGCCCTCTATCGTGGCGCGGCTCACGTCGGATACATACAACATCCACAACACCATATCCACCGTCCTGCGTCTGGGGATCAGGACGCCGGTGCTCCTTTTGGGCGGCATTATCATGGCCTTTATCCTGGAGCCGGTGCTGACGCTCATCCTCCTGGCGACGCTGCCGGTCATCCTCGCGCTTGTGGTCATCGTATCCAACAAGGGTATCCCGATGTACTCAAAGCTCCAGCAGACGGTCGACAGGCTGGTGCGCGCCGTCCGGGAAAGCACCTCCGGTATCCGCGTGATCAAGGCGCTGTCCAAGACGGAACACGAAAAGGCGCGCTTTGAAAAGGTCAATCAGGAGCTCCGGGAGCGGGAGCAGCGGGCCGGCGTCCTCATGTCGGTTACGAGCCCCGTGATGAATATCATCCTCAACGTGGGACTCGTGCTGGTTATCCTGGCGGGCGCTTATCGCGTCAATATGGGACTGTCGCAGCCGGGCAAGCTCCTGGCGTTCATGACCTATTTTACAATCATTTTAAACGCCATGCTCTGGATCACCAGAGTCTTCATCATGATATCAAGGGCCAGCGCCTCCGGCGACAGGATCGGCGAGGTCGTTAACGCCCCGGAGGAACGCCGTCTTGCCGCCCCGGACCACATGGACAGCGACTATCATGTGAGCTTTGACAACGTGTCCTTTTCTTACAACAAGGTCAAAAACAACGTGGAAAATATCAGCTTCCACCTGAAAAAAGGGGAGACGCTGGGCATCATCGGCCCCACGGGCAGCGGCAAATCGACGATCCTGCAGCTGCTCCTGCGGTTTTACGAGCCGGATGCCGGAACGATCCGGATCGGCGGGGAGAAAATCGACGGTATCGAAAACCTGAGCGAAAAGTTCGGCGTCGTTTTTCAAAACGACGTCTTGTTCGAGGATACGATCGAGAATAACATTATCTTCGGCAGAAGCCTTGGGGCGGCAGAGGCTTTAATGGCCGCCGAGAACGCGCAGGCCGGGGAATTCATCGCCGGATTTCCCGATGGCCTTGGCCACATGCTGTCGGTAAGGGGCCAAAATCTCAGCGGCGGGCAGAAGCAGCGGCTCCTGATCGCCAGGGCTTTGGCCTCCTCGCCGGAGATTCTCATATTGGACGACGCCGCCAGCGCCCTGGACTATAAGACGGACGCCGCGCTGCGCCATGTCCTTAAGACGGCGTACAGGGATACCACCACTCTCATTGTGGCCCAGCGGGTCAGCTCGATCATGTATGCCGACCATATCCTCGTTCTGGAGGACGGCGCCGTTGTCGGCAGCGGCGTGCACGAAGAGCTTCTAAAAAGCTGCGACAGCTACAGGCTCATCGCGGAGCTGCAGATGGGGGGTGGGCGCCGTGGCTGAAATCAAAAAGGAGAAAAAAGCACCGAAAAACTCCGCCGGGCCGAAAAACGGCCGCTATGTCGCGGCGCGCCTGTTCGGCTATCTGTACCGCTTTAAGTGGCTGCTGTTCCTGTCGCTCGTGCTGACCGTTGCCAGCAACTTCCTGTCACTCATTGGGCCGCGCCTGGCCGGTTACGCCATCGACGCCATCACGCCCGGTGTGGGGAAGGTGCAGTTCGACAGGGTCTTCTATTACTGCGCGCTGATGGCGGCGTTCTTCCTGTTTTCTTCGCTGTTTTCCTATGTGATCTCGGTGCTGATGATCCGGCTGAGCCAACGCGTGACGGCGGAGATGCGGGGCGACGTGTTCAGAAAGCTGATGGACCTGCCCGTGGGGTTCTTTGACAAGACGCCGCCGGGAGATATTTTAAGCCGCGTGACCTATGACATCGATACCATCAATACGACGCTGTCCACCTCGGTGGTCCAGATATTGACGAGCCTTATCACCGTCGTCATGTCGTTCGTCATGATGCTGAGCATCAATGTGCCGCTTGTCTCGATCTTTGTCGTGACGATCCCCCTGTCGATTTTCATCACCAGAAGCAAGCTGGGAAAGCTCACGCCGCGTTACAGGCTGCGCACCAGGAAGGTGGGGGAGCTCAACAGCTTCTCAGAGGAGACGGTCACCGGCCATTCCACCGTCAAGGCCTATGGCCGGGAGAGCGTCATGGAGGAGAGATTCGCCTCGCGGCATACCGAAACGATGGACGCCTGGTTCGATGTGGATTATCACCAGTGCACCGTCAACGCCTCCATCAACTTTATCAACAACCTGTCCATGGCGCTCATCTCCGTGGTGGGTGCACTGCTGTATTTCTTCTCCTATCTGAGCCTGGGCAATCTCGCCGCTTTTGTCCTCTATTCCAACAAGTTTTCCGGCCCCATCAGCGAGGCCGCCAATTTGCTGACGGACCTGCAGTCGGCCGCCGCGGCGGCGGAGCGCGTGTTCCTGCTGATCGACGAGGCGCCGGAGCAGGTGGACGCCGAAAACGCGAGGGAACTCGATCATGTCAGGGGCCACGTCAAAATCAGTGACGTCACCTTTGGATACACGCCAGAGAAGGAGATCATCCACAAGCTGAGCCTTGAGGTGCCCCAGGGCGGCCTGATCGCCATCGTCGGCCCCACAGGGGCGGGGAAAACCACCATAATCAATCTGCTGATGCGGTTTTATGACGTCGGCAGCGGCGCCATCTGCATCGACGGAGAGGATATCCGCACCGTGACGCGCAAAAGCCTGCGCCGGGCCTACACCATGGTGCTCCAGGACACCTGGCTCTTCTCCGGGACGATCTTTGAAAATATCGCCTACGCCAGGGAGGATGCGACGATGGACGAGGTGGTGCGGGCGGCCAAGGCGGCCAAGATACACAGCTTCATCGCGTCCCTGCCCGAGGGGTACAACACGGTACTGAGCGACAACGCCGTCAACATCTCCAAGGGCCAGAGGCAGCTCTTGACGATCGCCAGGGCGATGCTCTTAGACTCCAGGATGCTCATACTCGACGAGGCCACCTCCAATGTGGACACGAAGACGGAGCTGGAGATTCAGGACGCTATGTACAGCCTGATGAAAAACAAAACCTGCTTTGTCATCGCCCACCGTCTGTCCACCATCCAAAACGCGGACCATATCCTCGTCATCCAGGACGGCGCGGTCGTGGAGCAGGGGGTCCACGCGGAGCTGATCGCCCGGGACGGGGCGTATTCCAGGTTGTACCACGCGCAGTTTGAAACCTGAACGATAAAAAGGGGCCCGGGTTCTTTATGATCCCGGGCCCGATGCGTGGCGGCGCATGACGTATCAGTATCTGATCTTATAACGCCGTTTCGGATATTTTGCCCGTTTCCCGGGATTGATTATCAACACAGCGAAGAGAATGACCAATATGGCGATGCCGGTCCGCGCGCAGATGACCGCCTGCTGTACATCCTTGCCGGCAGAAGGCTGTGCCGGCGTCACGCTTTCCTGGAGCTTTGGCGCGGTATTTTCCGTTTTGGTGCCGAAGGTGGTATATGCCACGACCTTCGCGCCGATATCTCTGTCGGATACCAGATTGACCTTGCCCAGCGAAGCGCCGCCCACGACAAAATCGAGCGTGCCCAAAACGTCGCCCTTTTTAACGGGAGCCTTGATATCGGAATTCAGCTGAATGTTTTTCTTGATATCCCACTTGCCCTGATCGTTCGGCAAAACGGCGGACAGCTTGGTTTCCGCGACCACTGCGGCGCTATCGGGCTCCGCGCCGCTGATGCTGATATTTTGTACGTACTGTCCCACGTCCGCCAAGGTTTGAACGGAATAACTTTTAAATCCGAATTCCAGCAGCGCTTTTGAATCGGCATCCACTTCTTTTTCGGAATGATCTCCCAGAACGACGGCGATCAGCTGCATGCCGCTGTCGTTCGATGCCGCCGAAACCAGGTCCCAGCCTGCCGGACTCGTAAAGCCGGACTTGATGCCGTCGACCCTGGTGAAATAATCCGACGTTTCCTTCAGAAATTTGTTCACCGTACGCAGCTGGCGCGCCTCGTGGCCGTTGGTCTTGGACATGGTGTAGGACGATTTTGTAACGATCTTGCGGAATTCCGGCAGCGTCATGGCGTATCGCGCCATAAGAGACAGGTCTCTGGCCGTTGTATAGTGCTCGGCGTCGTGGATGCCGCTGGCATTTGTAAAATGCGTGTTGGCGGCACCCAGCTCTTTGGCTTTGGCGTTCATCATATCGATAAAATCCTGCCTTGTGGCTGCTAAATTCTCTGCCAGAACATTGGCCGCGTCGTTGGCTGAATATATGAGCGTCGCGTTCAGGAGGTCCTGCATGCTGAGCTTCTCGCCGGACTTCAGCCCGATATTCATCCCGTCCGGGCCGATGTCCGCCGCCGCCGCCGCGGTGGCGGTCATCATCTGGTCAAGCTCGCCCTTTTCCAGGGCGAGAGCGCCGGTGAGTATTTTGGTGGTGCTGGCCGGATACGCTTTACGGTCGGCATTTTTCTCGCACAGGACCAGGCCCGAGGCGGCATCGATCAGTATGTAGGAGGTCGAGCTGATATTGCCGGGAGAGACGTCATTTGCGCTGGGACTTGCAGCCTGCCCGCCAACGGCGCACAGAGCGGAAAGAATAATCAAAAAAGCGGTGAATAAGCATTTTTTCATCATAAACCTCATATAGCCGATGATTAAAATTGGGCGATATCATTGGTATTTAAACAGGATGTCGTCACAGTATATGATTAAAAACGCCGTATTATGTAAATAAAAAAGGCCATGCAAGCCGCATGGCCTTTCGTTCGTGACTTGTTATTCAGCCGGATACGATTATTTCCATTCCCCATGCCAGCGCCCTGTGACGGCCGCGTCGATACAGTCGTCCTGGGAGCCGTAGCAGACGCCCAACGGGTCGTTCGGGTAGCAGCCGGTGATATAGTAGGACTGCTTTGCAGAATCCACCGCCAAATTTTTCACACCTTCCGGCACGCCGCCCATGGCGGCAAGGCAGGTGCCTGTCATCAGATACGCGCCGGCGTCCTTAAACGTCTTTACATAGCCCAAGTCCTTGGCGACGCTGTACAGCCAGGGAGTTGACATGATCCAGAGCGGGACCTTGCATTTTTTGCCCTCCAGCTTACGGGCCAGGAGCATCAGATCGACGATATTCAGATGCGGGCAGCCGAGGTACACCAAATCCACGGTATCTGCCGTGTGATAATTCAGCGTTTCATATGCCCTTTTCAGTTCGGCCTCTCCGATCATGGTCTCACGCCTTGGCTTTTTGCCCCCGAACGCCATTTCCACCGTGTGCGCCTCCGGCGTCGAACCGGGGATGTGGTACATACGGACGTTGCCGCCGGTGTTCATGCCGGAATTCAGCTTCATAAACTGGGTGGTGTTCGGCTTCGCCGTGCCGGTGAGGCAGGGAATGGCCACGCCGCACTCCTCGCCCACCGCGAAGCCGAAGACGTCCCATTCCAGGTCCGACTGAATGCGCCGCTCGGTTTTGACGAGAATGGTGGCATGGCGGTTCTCGGTGACGTGCATATCGTAATATGCCGCCTTGCCCAGAAAGCAGGTGGCAAAGCTGCCGTCAATATTCGTGCGCGCACCCAGCACCGCGTTGCAATAGGGAACGGCAGAGCTCTCGTTCCAGGAGCAGTGCTGCCCCATCGTGGGCAGATAGGTGGCCGTGAGGTACGACGCGCAGGAGTGCGTCGTCATCATGCCCATTTTTCTGTAAAGAGCGTAATAATCGTCATGCATGGCCTTTTTGTGAAATTCCGGGTCATCGTGGCAGTTTGTGCCGTAGGTGCACATGTGGCAGTGCTCCCAGCCCTGCACCGGCGTCAGCTCGCCGAATGGGGACTTGTTGGCAAAGGTGGGGATTTTGAATGTGGCACCGCTCTCAGCCAGAGCCTTGAGCTCCTCGAAGGGGAACTCATAAAAGGGTACCATGGCCGTCCGGGGCGTGTGAAAGTCGCCGGTCCCGTCAAGGTCGACCAGCTTTTCCGCGCCGGCAACATTGGCCGTTTCCACGATAAACTCCATGCAAAGCTGCGCAACATGTCCTTCCTCGCCCTGGAGGATACGTTTTTCTTCGTCCTTCAAAAATACCATTGCGATCACTTAATCCTTCTTCGTAATTTCGATATACCCCTCGTCGGCATTGACCAGTACGAGGTCGCCCGACGCGATGTAATCCATCGGGTCTTTTTCAAAGTCGGTCATGGATGGAATCCGCCCGACCATCGCGCATGCCACGCTCAGGGGCGTACCTTCCGTATGGACGAACGCCGCCGGCTTGGCCCCGGCGCCGTACATCATAAAGCCGCCTGAGCCTCTGGGGGATGGGTAGACGAGCACCTTGCCCGTATAAGACACCTTGAACAGCGGATGGTTGCGCTCGGTCGTATACCCGTGCAGGGGATCGCAGTTGGTAAACCCCTCCAGCGGTTTGCGCGAAACGATGGCTTCCGCTTCCACGCACCCGGGGAATTCGCCCCGGCCCTTGATTCTGATTTTCTTCATAGCGTTCCTCTTTTCGTTTAATGGGCCGAAACCACGCTGACGCGTGGTTTCGGCTCCGGCAAATATAATAAAAAGGGAGGTTAGCAAGCAGATTACGCGCTCGTCACGCCGTATGTCTTGGCGATGTCGTCCTGTACGGTTTTGTATGTATCCACCGTGACCATCTGGTCGCCGGCAAAGAAGGTGGAGGCTTTATCGCCCGGCTGCTTATTTTCCTGCCAGAGCGTCTCCGGCGTGGCCCGGCCGTCTATGAGCGCTATCAGGCCGCTCAGGGCGGGGACGATGTAGTTATAGTTGTACACAGCATAGGAGGCGACCCAGTTGCCCGTGTAGCCGGCGTCCCATTCCTTCGGGAGAATGTTGGCGCCGCTGGTGAGGATCATGGTCTTATCGGTCATATCAAGCGTCTCGGTGGCGCGGGTGGCGCCCTGTCCGAAGTTTTCAACGCTGCCGTCGATGAACCAGTACTTCACATCCGGGTTGCCCGACAGGATCCCGGAGGCCTTGTCGAACGCATTCTGCTCGTTCAGCGTCAGGCCGGCCAGGTCGCCGATAATGATCTCGTTGCCGGGGAACAGCTCCTTAAACTTATCCTTGACGCCGTCCATGCGCTCGATAAGGTCGGGGTTTGTGGAGTATTCCAGCGTCAGCAGGGCGATATCGGCCGGATTGGCGTCTTTCCAATAGGTCTTGTAGTTGTCAAAGAACCACTGGACCTGGGTGTTGCCGTTCTTGTACTGGTCAAGAATGACCGTCGGCACCTGATTGGAGCCGTTTTCATCGCGGTACGCGTTGACCGTGAATACATACGGCGTCTTGAGCTCGGCCATGATCTCGACGATGCGCGGGAAGATGACGGCATCGGGCTCGATCACATAGCCGTCGTAGCCTTCCTGAGAGGCAACCTCCAGGTTCTGCACGAAGGTGTCGTCATCGTTGTTGGCGCTGTAGTCCTTGCAGGTGAAGTTCAGTACGGTCTGCATCGTTTTCATCGCGTCGAAATGCGCTGTTTCAAGGGCCAGTGTCGACAGATAGAAGTAGCCGATTTTGTAAGTCTTCCTGTTGGCGGCGCTGGTCTTGGCGTCGTCAAAATAGCCGACGGTGCCCTGTGTGGGAGCTGTGGGGCTTGCGGAGGCTTCGGCGCTGGGGGATGAACTGGGTGATGTGCTTGCACTCGGTGTTGTTTGCGGAGAACTGCTGCTGCAGGCGAAAAGAGAGAGTGCTAAGATGAGAGCGAGTAAGATTGCTGCTGCCTTTTTCATAGTTATCTCCTTTCAGAATTTCAGCGGTACAGAGGCTGGGATTTATAGAAGTTCACAAAACACATCTAGATTATATGTCGCTTTTTGTGGATTGTACAATATCAAAACATATCTGCCGCCATAGCTCAACAGGAATACCAAATGCCGGGGCAGGGAATAGTTACCAGTTTCCGTGGAGCCGCGCGCCTTGGTCCGTCAGCTTTTTTTGGAGCGCGGCAACGTCAAGCGACGGGAAATCATCACTCATGGACGCGGCTGTCCCGGCGGCCTGGCCGGTGACGGCGCAGGGCGGAATGACGCGTGTGATGTCCCACATATCGTCGGTGACGGAGATATCCCGGCCGGCGGCCAGAAGGTTGGGGACCTCGCGGCAATAAAGCGTCCCGAAGGGGAGCTCAAAAGCCGGTCCGCGCTTTCTCCAGTCCCCGGTCATACCGATGCTGTCCGCCATATGCTTCTTGTTTTCCGACTCGTCCATGGTATACGCGCCGGCCAGCCTTCGCGACATCCTCACAAGCGGGATAGCGGAGGCCTGGGTCGGGACATACTCCGGGTCGGCTTCCCGGTGCTTCAGAATGTCCTCGTACATTTTTGCGTGGCCGGCCAGCACCACCCTGGAGAGCTCAAAGCCGTCGACGCCGGAGAAGCGCGTCCCCTTGTCCAGGCTCTCCACCATGGCCGTATCCTTCGGCACAACGCCGGAGCCGCCGCCGGCGGGGACCCGTTTCTGACTCGGCGCGATATCCGCCAGACCGAACATCTTCAGCGACACCTTACCCTCGCTGAAGTAGTAATACCAGTTGGCAAGTCCGTTCCCCTTGCTGTGCAGCACTGTTTGGGCACCGGAAAGATGGCATACGTCGGCGTCTCCCGTGCAGTCGATAACAGACCGGACGGCAATGGCGGTGCGGCCAGACTTGTTTTCAATGATCACCGCGCCGATTTTGCTCCCGTCCCTGACGACGCCGACGGCTGTCGAGCCGTACAGGATGGTGATCCCGAGCGCCGTCATCACCTGCTCGGCGCGGAGCGCGAACAGATGAGGGTTGAACTGCGTGATATACCTGTTTTGGATACGCTCCTCCAGCGTCCCATTTTCAAGCCACGCCTTCGGATAGGCTGCCTCGGCGCCGTGGGCGATAGAGAGCTTCAACAGCTCCTCCCCAAGGCCGAAGACAAGCTGCTCCCCCTGACCGTCGCACAGGGGAAGATATATCGTGACGAGGCCCAGCGTCGCCATGCCGCCAAGGCCGTATTCCCGCTCCAGCAGGATGACCCTGGCGCCGTTTCTGGCCGCCGCGATCGCCGCGGCCATCCCGGCGATGCCGGCGCCGGCCACGAGAACGTCGCAGGACAGGGCGATTTCCGTTTGCCTTTCAGGCTCTATGACATACTGCTTCATGTTCTGGCTCCTATATCGTTATTTTTGATCTGACATTCCGTTTTGGGCTTGCGAGGCTTTTTGTGGCGCAGGGCAGGCCGGACTGGCATTTGCCGCAGCCGTAGCGGGGCGCGAACTTACTGCCGATTTTTCGCAGGTAGGCCGAGCACTTGTCGATGTCCTTGCCGTCCGCCGACAGTGCGCCGCCGGGACAGGCGGGATAGCACGCGCCGCATTCGGCGCAGTAATCGTAGATACCCTCGTAATCCTTTTCATCCGGCGTTGTCTCCCAATCGGTCACAACGCTGACCAGGCGGCCGCAGCAGCCGCGCTTTGAGATGAAATTCGTCATGCGCCCGAAGGTGCCGAGGCCGGTGATAAAGCCCACGTGCCGCTCCGACCAGTTGCTGGAGAACGCCGGGATCGGCAGGCCTGTCTGATCCCGGGATGTGCGCATGAGAAACCTGTCGTCGATATATGGCACCACGGCCCTGTAGCCTTCACGGATGAGGGCGTCACGGACGAGCGCGCCGGTCGCTAGCAGGTGCTGCTGCCCGTCCACCCGGGTAAAGAGCCATTCCCAGGAGGGCTCGGCGGGATTTTCTGTGTTAGAGGAGATAACGCGCTCCGTAAAGGGGAGAAACAGCGAGATGACCGATTTTGCCCCGGGGAGCCAGTCCTCCGGCAGCAGGTGATGAGGCCCGACCACCTCCGGCCGTTGGAGCTTTTTAAAGCCCTCGTCCGAGGCCGCGCCAACGGCGAGGACCGGGGGCAGGAAAAAGCGCATGCCGACATAGCGGCTGTCCTTGTCTTTGTTGAGCGCCGTACCGTCGCTGTCGCCGCCGTGATAATTGTTGCGCGCGAAGTTGTTGGCGAAAAAGCCGCTGGCCAGCTTGTTCAGCGCTTCCGCGTCATCCGCTTCCGGAGTCAGGTAATTTGTGGGGGAGCTTTCAGAGAATTCCGCGGTAAGCTTCAGCAAATCCTCTCTGTGCATGGGATACCTCCATAGTGACGGCGCCGGATACCGGCGGCCGCCGAGTTTTTTCCTATTATAAAATGCCGGCGGGTTCATGTACAATTCGATTTTCGGGTCCCTGATATAACCAACACGTACAGCCAATATGAATATTTGCGCTTGAAATAACCCATACGTCATGGTATATTTCAAGGAGACTGCGCTGTCAGATTACACATATTTCATGGGTTTGGAGGCGGCTTTGGTGTATAATATCACATTTCAGCAGCTGGCGACATTTTTTGCTGTTGCAGACCACCTGAATATATCCGAGACGGCAAACGCCATGTACATATCGCAATCAGCCCTGAGCAAAACGATACACCGGCTTGAGGACGGCCTGGGCATGAAGCTGTTTTTGCGGAGCAACCGGGGCCTGGCGCTGTCAAAAGAGGGAGAGTTTTTATATTCAAAGTTGCGCACTCCGTATAACAATATGTGCAAGAACATCCAGCTTGCCAAGGATATGAAAAAAGCCAAGATCATCCGTATCGGGTACCCCAGTACATACGACGCCAGCAACGATTACGACAAGCTCAAAAGGCTCATCGACGACTATGCCGCCCGCCACCCGGAAATCGAGCTCAGCGAGATCCTGTACGATTTCATGGACCTGAAGCATGCGCTGCTTTACGGAGATGTGGATATCATCTTTTCGCATGATTTTATCTTCAACAACGTCCCTCACGTGTCCACGAAAAGAGTCTGCCGGAGCAGGACGTGCCTGGCAATGTCAAAAAAGCACCCGTTTGCCGTCTATAACAGCTTCAGCGAGCTCATAAAAGAAGATTTTGAAAAGGAATACTTTTACGCGCTGATCATCGACGACGAGATCAGCGACAGGGAGAGGAGCCTGTCCAGACTGAAAAAATACGGCATTGTCCCAAAGGATATGCAGTATGTGCTGAACTTCCAGTCGCTTATGCGCGCCATCCGGCAGGGAAAGGGCATGACCGTCGGCGGGTATTTTCCAAACGTCCCCGGGCACGAGGAGATCAAATTCATCGATATGCCGCAGAAAAAGGACGACCCGTATCTGGTGGTGGCCTGGCGGACCGACGATCTTTCCAAAGAGGCGCAGGACTTCATCAATATCATCCCGGACGACCCCGAAGGCATGACCGTTTTCGGGCACGGAAAAGACGAAATGTTATAAAAAGGCAAAGCGCCGCACGGCAAACCCGTGCGGCGCTTTTTTGCCGCCTTGTCCGGTATAACAGAGGCCGCCGCCGACAATTACCTGATGGTTATGACAGGCGGTCTTAATCGAGATTGACAGGACTTTTTGTTTTCTTTAGACTAAAAATAAACAATATTATGGCCTTGTTTCGTCAAGAAGCAAGAACGGGGGTGTATCAATTGGATGTCAAGGAAACAGTCAAGGAAACAGCGTTCAAGCTCGGGATGGATCTCTGCGGCATTGCCGGTGTTGACAGGTTCGGCGAATCGCCCCAGGGGCGGCACCCGTGCGAGATTCTGCCAGGCTGCAAATCGGTCATCGTTGTCGGGGTCCGGCTTCTGGACGGCGCCGTCCAGGTCAACTTCCGGGCCTTTGAGGACGGCAGAAGAGACCTGAAGGGCATTTACGGAACATATGGATATTCCATGCTGCCGAATTTTGAGCTGACATACGCCTGTTACGGCATCGCGCAGTTCATCGAGCGCACCACGGGCGCCTGTGCCACGCCCTGCTCCACCGGCCCGATGACGAACGGGGTACAGCTCAGCCTGCGCCACGCCGCCGTCGCCGCGGGCCTTGGCGAGCTCGGCTGGCATGGGCTTGTCATGACGCCGGAATTCGGCCCGCGCAA
Organism: Sporobacter termitidis DSM 10068; assembly: GCF_900130065.1. Lineage (GTDB taxonomy): Bacteria > Bacillota > Clostridia > Oscillospirales > Oscillospiraceae > Sporobacter > Sporobacter termitidis. The sequence goes on along the minus strand of NZ_FQXV01000001.1, from coordinate 479,153 downwards.
CAGGTTCGGCGTGATTTTGACCACGCTGGAGCTGGAGCCGGACCCCCTGTATGACGGAAAGCCCCTGTGCAGCCCAGCGTGCGGCATCTGTACCAGCGTCTGTCCCACCGGCGCCCTCAGCAAATACGGCGAAGGGGAGCATTATGTCGCCAGTCCCGGCGGCAAGCGCATGGAATATTGCCGTATCGACTGGAATAAATGTCAGATGGCGACTCTCGCCCTGACGAAAGAACTCGGCGGCAGAGAGGACTACGTGACCACACCCGAGCCCACGTCAAAAGATATCCTGGAAGCCCAGGCGTGCATGCCGGTCTATGAGGGCGGCCTGCAGCACCACACCTCCCATAACTGCGGCAAGTGCCTGTCCTACTGCCCGGCGGGAAACTGGGGAGAGAAATTCAAGAAGACTGGCATCAGCAGGGGCGCCATGGCCGGTAAGAAAGGGTAGCGCCCGAGGGTACGGTACCCCGCGGCATTCATGTGGGAATAGGAGTGAGCGGATGACAAAAACGATATCTGAGCCGGCGCGGGAGGTCCCCGTCTACGACGAATGCGATATTCTCGTTGTCGGCGCCGGTCCGGCCGGTGTGACGGCCGCCGTGGCGACGGCAAAAAACAAGGGCGGCAAAATCATCCTGATGGAACGTTATGCCACGCTCGGCGGCATGGCCACCGGCGGCCAGGTGCTGGCCATCCCATTTTTAAGCGACGGGCCGGAGCTGCTCGTCTCAGGGATCATGGACGAATGGGTCAGCCGCCTCCGCGCCAAGCCGGACGCCGTTTTCGGTCCGGAGCTCTCTGAGCTCGGCTCGACGGATGAAAAGGTTTTAATTAAATACCGGCACCACGGACTGTTCGGCTTGGACAGAATCCGCTACGGCGTCAACGTCGATCCGGAAATGCTCAAAATCGTCTTAAACGACCTGGTGCGCGATTACGGCATCCGCGTCTGCTGCGGCTGCTGGGGCGCGCAGGCCGTGACAGAGGACGGCGCGGTCGCCGGCGTGATCTTCGAGAGCAAGGAGGGCAGAAAAGCGATTCTCGCCAGGGTCGTTATCGACTGCACGGGAGACGGCGACATTTTCGCCTCCGCCGGCGCCGAGTTTGAGTTTTCCACGTTCTCCACCGCCCGCACCGGCAACACGGCCCTCGTCTTCCGCGTGGCCGGCGCCGACTATGACGTTTACGCCGGCGCGCTCCGGGAAATCGTCTCAAATCCCCATGCCCAGGGCGGCGCCTTCAAGGATCTGCAGGAGAAGCTCGGCTTTCAGATGTACCCCTTCTCCGGCCACCGGCGCGACGTTATGTGGATCAACAACTGGATTCCAAGAAGCTGCATGACGATAGAAGGGCTGACGGGCACTGCCTTCACCATGACGAATTCCATCGAAACGATCATCGATCATCTGCGCAATAATTTTCCCGGTATGGAGAACGCGTATCTTTACGACATCGCCTCCCAGATCGGCACCCGGGGCAGCCGCCGCCTGAAGGGCGTTTCCCGGCTGACCATGGACAACATCGCCCGCAGGACAGGGCGGGACGATCTCGTCGCCGTCATACCGACGCTGGGCGGCACGGAGGAATACCCGAGGATCGAGATGCCGTACGGCGTGCTCGTGCCGGAAAAAGCCGACGGCCTTTTGGCCGCGGGCCGCTGCTTCTCCTCGGAGGAGACGGCCAATGAGGCCGCCAGCTGGATACCACACTGCGTGGCGCTGGGCGAGGTGGCGGGCACGGCCGCGGCCCGGGCGCTGGACGAGAACGTACAGCCGCGCGGCGTCAATGTTAAGAAGCTGCGGCAAACACTGAAATCACAGGGAGTCTATCTCTACGATTAAATACATACTCAGCTTAAGGCGGAAAGGAAAATGCGTTATGAGCGAAAAACTGCACGATCTGCTTGACCCGAGAGGACATCAAAACCGAGAGGTCATCAAGCTCGCCCCGCGCGTCACCCTGGAAGAGCTTCAGAAAGGGAAAATTGCATTTTACAATAACACGAAGCTCGATTTCTGTAATTACATCGCCGTTTTTGACCGCATCAAGGAGCGCTTTCAAGCGCTCGGCATCACCAATTTCGTCGATTTCTACGAGACCGTCCGCGGAAAGAATACCGAAAAGCTGTACGCCTACGCCGAAATGGTGGCGAAGGAAAAGCCGACGGCCGCCGTCGTGGCTTTCGGCGATATGGGGACCTCCGCCGCCACCACGATCGTTACCATCGCTTTGGAGAAGCTGGGCATCCCCACCGTCTATATGACGGCACCTCCGGGCTCCGGCATCACGGAAGGCGTGGGCGCTTACCGCGCCGGCAACCTCTGCCTGTGCTCGGTGGACGTCTACCAGGCCAGCACCTATGAGGAGATCACCGCCCAGGTGGATCTGAAATGGGACTACATCATGAACTCCCTCACGGCCACAGGTGAAAAGCTGAAGGAAACGGCGGCCATCCCCTTCAAAATGGACGTGGTTCCGCCCGCTCAAAACGGCCTGCTGCCCATCATCGACAAGATCAAGGTGGACCCGGAAAAGCTCTTGGAGCCCGGCGCATATATGGAGGAGATCAACGACTTCTTCAACGACGAGCACATTTCGGACGGCCTGCCGATCATCCCGCCCACAAAGGCCCGTTACAAGAAGATGTTCGAGTACTGCCCTTTCCCGGAGGATATGATCCTCTGCGAGGAGGTCGGCCCCACGGGACAGAACATCACGGTGAAGGATATTGCCATTGCCGCCGTCATGGCCGGCTGCAAGCCCAACGCGATGCCCGTTTTGATCGCCGCCTTCAAGGCGCTCAACAACCCGAAGTATAACCTGATCCAATCCGTCACCACGTCGCATCCCGGCGGCAATCTCGTCCTCGTCAGCGGGCCGATTGCCCAGGAAATCGGCATTTCAGGAAAGCAAGGCTGCATGGGCCCCGGTTATCCCGCCAACGCCACCATCGGCCGCGCGGTGAACCTGGTCATCCTGAACGTCTGCAGGGCTTTCCCGGGCTTCATCGACCTGGACTGCCTGGCCTCCCAGGCCGAGTTCACTTACTGCTTTGCCGAGGAGCCGTCCCTTGCCCAGTGGAACATGATCAACGAGGACCGCTTTGACGCCGGGACGACGACCGTCTACGTCCTCAAGGCCGAGCCGCAGCACGACATCATCGACTTTTTGAGCCTCAACGGCCATGACCTTTTAGACACCATTACCGACTGCTGCACGACGCTGGGCTCCAACAACGCCTACATCCCCGGGCCCCTGATCGTCTGCCTCACGCCGGACCACGGCATGATGCTCAAGAAGGACGGCTACACCAAGGAGATGATCCAGGAGCATATCCATACTTACGCCTACCATCAGACGCCGATGGTCAACGGCCGCGGACTGGTGCCCGTGCGCCCGGCCAGCTTCAAGAACAAGCACCCGATGCCCGTCACCAGAAGCCCGAAGGACGTGGAGGTTATCACCATCGGCGGCCGCGGCGGCCACTCCGCCGTTATCCTGCCCTGGGCGCTCCACAGCGAGGGCATCGTCGAGACGCTCCGCCTGCCGGACGGCACGGTAGCCAAGTCCGTTAACGACTTCGAGGTCAAGAAATAAAAACAAAATGCACAATCCTTCGCCCCATCGGGGCGAGGGACTGCGCGGGACTTTAATTAAAAAATTTCGCAATCACGAAAAGGAGAATGAACATGGTCAGAGATTATAAATATGACGTGATCGTCTGCGGTGGCGGAACCTCCGGCGTTTCCGCGGCTATCGCCGCCGCCAGAGGCGGCGCGAAGACACTCCTCATAGAGCGCCTCGGCGCGCTGGGCGGACAGATGAACGTCTTCGGCCCTCCGGGTTTTTCCTACGCCTACCTTTACAACGAGGCCGGCGAGCGCGTGATCGACGGCTTTATCGGCGAGACCCATGAGCGGCTTTTGAAGGAAAACCACGCCCGGCCCACGGATATGAACGCGTATCGCTCCGGCTCAGACTATATCTTTTCGTTCGTCGACCCCGAATGGTGGGGCCTTCTGATCTACGAGATGATGACAGAAAATAACGTGAATCTTCTCCTGCACTCCCTGGTCGTCGACGTTATCAAAGATGGCAGCGGCATCCACGGTGTCGTCGTTGAAAACGCCGCCGGCCGGCAGTACTTTGAGGCCAAGGTCGTCATCGAGTGCACCGGCGAGGGCGACATCGCGGTGCGGGCCGGCTGCGAATACGAGCTCCTGCCCCGCGAGGAAAACGAGCCCCACACAGTCTGCTTCACGCTGGACGGCATCAACTGGGACGAGACCCTGGCCTATATCAAGGCGCATCCCGACCAGATCCTGCCCCGGGGCGACATGGACCGGACGCCGGAGGAGCGCTATGAGCTCATCCGCAATGTTAAGGATATCGCGGAGCTCGGCGACATGCTCGGCTTCTTCGACATCATGAACGAGGCCATCAAAAACGGCGACTGGCATCCGTATGCCGGCATGGGCTTTTTCATCGGCCCCAAGCCGGACGGCAACCACCTGCAGGCCCACTGCCAGCACTCTGCCCAGGTGCCGAATCTCTGGAGCTGCGATCCGTGGGATTTGACCTACGGCGAGGTTGAAAATCGCCGGCAGATCAAGATTGCCGTCAACGCTTTCCGGAAATATATGCCCGGCTTCCAGAATGCCTATCTGACGAAAATGGGCATTGAGATGCGCCTCCGCGACGGCCGCCGCATCATGGGCGACTATGTCCTGGGCTGGGACGACGTGGCGGAGGGCCGCCGTCATTTCGACTGCATCGGCAAGAGCACCTTCTCCGCCGGCGCCGTCCACGTGGCGGACAACCGCACCATCGCCGCCTCGGCAAAGGGCACTGTGAAGCCGCCCAATAAAGGCACCTACGACCTGCCCTACAGGATGCTCGTCCCGAGAAAGATCGAAAATCTGCTCATCGCCGGCAAACACGTCTCTGCCGAGCGCTGCGCGTACCAGCGATTCCTGCAGGAGACGATGGTCTCCGGCCAGGCCGCCGGCGCCGCCGCCGCCCTGTGTGTCAAGCACGGCGTTACCCCGCGGCAGCTTGAGGCCGAAAACTATATCAAAGAGCTCCAGGACGTCCTGCGCAGCCAGCGCGTCATCCTCGACGGCGTCCGCTGAAGCTGCCGCCGAATACTGCAAAAGCCGCCATGGTCACATGGCGGCTTTTGACAGATGCTGCGGTATCGTCTGCTTATACGGGGAGAGGAGGAGGCATCCGCCATGTACAACGTCAATTTCAAGCATCTGGAGGCGTTTCTTACGGTGGCCGAACGCCTAAACGTCTCTGCGGCGGCCGGCGCCATGAGAACGTCGCAGTCGTCCCTGAGCAAGATGATACAGCGCCTGGAGGACGGCCTCGGCCTCACGCTTTTCGTGCGCACCAACAGAGGCCTCGCGATGACGCGGGAGGGCGAGTTTCTCTATACGAAGCTGAAACCAACCTATAATAATATCTGCAAGAATATTCAGGTTGCCCGGGAGATGAAAAAATCCACGCTGCTGCGCATCGGCTATCCCAGCACCTACGATGCCAGCGAGGATTACGACAAGCTGAAAAAACACATCGACGGCTTTTCTTCGCGGCACCCGGAGATCGAGCTGGATGAGATTTTGTTTGATTTTATGGAGTTGAAGCAGGCCCTCGTTTTCGGCGATATCGACGTTGCCCTTATCCATGATTTTCAGTTGCGGGACGCGTCGCACCTGTCCATGAAAAAGGTCTGCAGAGTCCGGATGTGCCTGGCAATGTCGGCAAAGCACCCTCTCGCGGCGTATGATGATTTCCGGGATATCGATAAACAGGCGTTTGAAGACGAGCTTTTTTATATGCTGGTGCTGGACGATGAGGTCAAGGATAAGGAGAGCATTGCGGTCGTGCTGGACCGATACGGTATTCACCCGAAGGACGTACTGTTTACGCTCAACTTCCAGTCGCTGATGCGCACCATGCGGCAGGGGCGGGGCATGTGCGTCTGCGGATACTTCCCAAATGCTCCCGGCCGGGAGGAAATCAAATTCCTCGAGCTGCCGCCCATGGCGGGCGACCCATATCTGACGGTTGCCTGGCGGACGAACGACATCACAAAGGAGGCGCAGGATTTCATCGATATGCTCCCCGACGACCCGGAGGAGATGACGGTTTTCAGATGCCGCGAAGTTAAGTAGAGGATCATGGACATAAACGTAGGGCGCGGCTTCCCAGACGCGCCTTTTTTAAGTACGCGGTTAATCGATGTACCCCGCCGCTTTCAGCAGCGACGTTGCCTTCTCGTGATTTTTCTCGCTGATCATCACGAGGGGGCCGGTGCAGCCCATGCCGCTTTCGGCGTAGATATTGTTTTTCCACAGGACGCGGACAGCGTCCTCGATATCCATGACCTCGATGCCGGTGATGCTGGCGGGGACCGGCTCTGCGGCGGGTTTTGCGACGTCTTCCTCCGCTGCCTGGGCCGGTTTGTTTTTCTTCGCTTCTAATATTTTGCTCAGCCCGGCCTGTTCCGCCGATGCCAGCTCAGCCCGGAAGACATCCCGCCACCTGCCCCGGATCAGGTCGGCGGCGTAGGCGAGGGTATTGGCGATGACCGGCGCGCCGGAGGCGCGGGAGACGATCAGCACCAGCCGGCCGCCGCTGCCGATGCCCGGCCCGTAGCCGCTGCCGACAGTTTCAAAGCTCCCGCCGGAGGTAAAGGCGGAGAGCATTTTCATCAGGACGTTGCCGGTCAGCGGATCGCACACCAGAACGTCCGGCGTACCCAGCAGCACGTCGTTGCCGCGTAGTACCGCCCCGCCGTCCGAGCGGACGGACTCGGCGAATGTGACCGCGTAGCCGCCGGACTGGAGCTGCCGGAGCGCGGCCTCCGTCTGGCGCGCCCCGTCAATGTTGAGAATACCGACGGATGGCGCTTCGATACCGCAGGCCTTGGCGGCCACAATGCCGTACAGGGCGTTTTTCACCATGCCCTGGACCCTGTCGGCGCTGGACGTGCCGGTCGTTGTGGCGATGAACATCTCCCGGCCTGTGGCCGGAGCTGCCGCCCGCCCCACAGTGGAAACGCCGATGGGGAAGGGGTAGTGCATCGTCACAGCGCCGTCGATATCGCCGGCGTCTAAAAGCTGTTCCATTTTGCTGCGGCAGTCCTCCTCTGTCTCCGCGTAAACCGCGGCGACGCCGGGGTCGCTCAGCGTCCCGATATACATGACGTCCAGGCCGCGCCGTGCCGCCAAAACAGCGCCCGCCAGCACGTTCTTCTCGCCGTGCTCGCTGCCGAGCCCTGTGACGGCGACCTTCGGCTTTGGCCCGTATGTGCCGCTTTCCAGGGCGTCCGCCAGCTCCAGAAAGGCCCGCCCTACCGTTTGTTTCAGAGTATCCATAATTTATTCCTCGCTGAGCATCGACTGGGCGAAGCCCCGGAGCGCCTCGGCGATGAGCTTTTTGACCGCGCCCTCGTCCAATGCCGCCTGGGCCACGCCGCTGTTTTTCTGGACGACGAAGGAAACCCCGTCGAAGAGATTTGTCATACGGCCCAGGAAGAGGCTCCCCTTGCCGATGACCATGGCGTTTTTGATTTTCCCGGAAATAATATCTTCCCGCGCAAAGCCGAGATATGGCACACCCGAGGGGATATGCCCCTGCGTGGGCGCCCAGCCCATAAGGCCATGCTCTTTAACGAAGCTGTCCAGATCCTTCGGCGTGATCTCGCCGCGTTTGGCGGCCAAGGCGCCGATCATTTTATAGTTGGACAGCGGCACGTCTCCGGCGCCGGCCGGCTTTGTGATATCCGGGTTCTGCAGCTCGGGGGCGAATTTGTCGATGTCGAGGATTTTCATGCCGCTTTTCTCCAGCGGCTCCGTGACGAGAGAGGAGATGACCGCCTGGGGAGATGAGCCGGTACCCACCGTGTGGCGGCCGACGATATCCAGATTGATCTCCGGGCTCACACCGTCGTCGGCGGAAATGATCACTGTAAACCCACCGAGCATATCCTCCAGCACAGGCAGCCCCTTTTTTATATGGTCCTTGCCGTTCATACCCAGCTTGGCGGTGCAGCCGCCGGCGGTGACGGCGACGGCGGTGTAGACGCCGGCGGTGACCAGTGCCGCCGCCTCAACGATGGCGTGGGCCGGCCCCGCGCAGAAGCCGCGGCAGTCGGAGCCGGTGGCCCGCGTTAAACCGGCGATCTCGGCGGCCGATTTGGCCAGGCTCCCGCCGCCGCGCTGGTTCATATCGCCGCACGCCTCCTCGGCGCAGTCGATAACGTATTCAATCTCCGCCTTGCCGATGCCCGTGTTTTTAACGGCGTGCAGGAGCGCCAGCACGGAGGACGCCTTGGAGACGATGTTTTCCAGCATCACATGGGCCGACAGGTTTACGTCGATGTCATGGGCGCGCTTCATGCAGCCCACGAGCTTGCCGAGGTGAAGGAGACCCTCGGCGTGCTCCTCGTCCACGAGCCTTTTGATTTCTTCCGCCGGGGTGCCTGTCGGAATACGCGCCAGAATGTCCTCTGAAACCACGGGATCTGACGCCAGCGCTGGCTTGACGGCGGCGACGAAGCCGGCCTCAAGCTTAATAAGGTCGAACACGTCGCAGGCCTGCATAAGGAGGAGAAATTCCTCCTGCGGCATGATCTCGCCGAATTTGCCGTGCCGGCTCGTTACCGGGCACGCTTTGTCATGCCAGGGGGAGGGGACGGCCTCAAATTCACCGGGGGTGACGTTTCCGATATAAACCTGGTTCGGGTAATATTCCAGGACCTTTTCATAGCTTCTGATATGGCCGGGCAATTCCGCCAGATAGGGGCTGTCGGGGTTAACGGTGCGCTCCGTGGTCTGCGTCGTCCCGCTTGTCAGCACCATGTCCGGCGTATGTACAAGAATATACCCGGCGCCCTTGATGACGCTCTTCAGTTTCAACACGCCCTTTAATATATATTATAATGTATAAATTTATTGTAAGGAAAAGCGGCTGCGCACAGCGAAGCCGCTCAACCCTCATGTTACGTCCTAGGAGCAGAACTTGCAGTACTGGTCGCGGATGGTCGTCATCTCTTTCACGATATCCGGAACGTCGATGACCATTTCCATCATGCTGACCTGCTCTTCGTAAACGGCACTGTCAAATTCTGATTTGATTTCAGGCTCGCACACATGGTACACCTGGAGTCCCAACGAGACCCCTGTCAATGGCCCGGCAAAGGTCGGATCGCCCGCGGTGACTGTTTCTGCAGCCAACCCCGAGGCCTCGCCCTCTGATGCGCCGAGAAGAACGACAATGTTTTCAGGCCCGTATTTGTCCGAAAATTCCTTGACGCGCTTCTGGTTTTCCAGATCCATTGCACCCGCGGCGGTTCAGACGAAGCATTCCGTCGAGGAAAATACGACTTCCGCGCCCGCGGTTTTGACGCATTCTTCAATTGCCTGTCCGGGAATTCCGTCACGGTCGCCGATAATCACGACTTTCTTTCCATTGAGTATGGCCAAGCTTTATTCCTCCCTTCCTAAGAGTTATATAGAAAGCCGGAGAGCATCCCGGCAGGATGCCCTGCGGCGCTTCTATTATAGATATTTAGCGATCATGGCCTCGACATTTTCCGGCGTGGCGTCGTCCTTGACGAGCTCCTGGACCTTTGCGCCGTTTTCGTAGATGGCGATGACAGGGAGTCCCAGAATACTCTGGCCGATGGCCAGGCGCCGCGCCTTTGTCGTGTTGAGCGCCGTGAATTTCAGCTTGTCGCCGTATTTCTCGGCCAGCTCATGGACCCGGGGCTTGAGGGCCTCGCAGGGAACACAGCCGTCGCCGTAAAAATCGACGAGCACCTTGCCCTCGGCCTTGAGCACTTCGTCTTCAAATGTCTCTTTTGTCAGCTCTATCATGTATTTGTCCTCCGTTCGTTATTCAAGCCCGGAAATATACCGCTCCGCCTGCATGGCGGCGATCGCGCCGTCCGCCGTCGCCGTGACGACCTGGCGGAGGCTCTTTACGCGGATGTCGCCGGCGGCGAAAACGCCGGGAATTCCGGTGTGCATATCCTCGTCTGTCCTGATGTAGCCGCTCTCCAGCGGCAAAAGGCCCTGGAACAGCTCGGAATTGGGGACATAGCCGAGAAATCCGAACAGCCCGAACATGCCGTCGTCCTCGTCGGCCTGAAATTCCGTGACGACGCCTGTTCGCGTGTCCTTCACCTTCATGGAGGACATGACGCCGTCCCCGTCCACCGAAACGATGACGCTGTTCCATAAAAAGTGGATTTTGTCGTTTTTAAACGCCTTTTCCTGGATCGACTTTGCCGCCCGGAGCGCGTCCCGACGGTGGACGATCGTGACCTTCCGGGCAAACTTCGTGAGGTAAAGCGCTTCCTCCACGGCGGAGTCGCCGCCGCCGGCCACGAAGACCTCCATGCCCTCAAAAAAGGCGGCGTCGCAGGTGGCGCAGAAGGAGATGCCCTTGCCGATGAATCTGCCCTCGTTCTCGCACCCGATGGGACGCGGGTGCGCACCGGTGGCGATGATGACGGCGCGCGCCTCAAAGGTGCCCTTTGCGCACGCGACCTTTTTGATCCCGCCCTCCAGGCTGACGCTTTTGACCACGTCGGCCAGGCGCTCGGCGCCGAAGCTTTTAGCTTGGCCGGCCATCCTGGCCACCAGAGACTTGCCGGATTCGTGCTCCGGCAGGGAACCGGGGTAATTCTCGATTTCGTCGGTGATCGCGATCTGCCCGCCGTCCTGCGCCCTTTCGATGATCAATGTTTTAAGGCGGCTGCGCCCGGCGTAGAGTCCGGCAGACAGCCCCGCGGGGCCCGCGCCGATGATAATGACGTCATAAACCATGTTTTTTTCCAAAGCCCTCTCTTCATCTTACATGGGATGGATATCTACGGCTGGGTCAGACGGGTGAGCGCCTTTTTCAGCATCTGCACGCGCTCAAGCTTCTCCTGCTCGGGCGGGACGTCCGGATTGCCGAAGGGATACTTGATGCTCTTGGATTCCATCAGCCTGTTGACGCCGATGGATTCGGCCACGGGCGTCATGTTGCACCACTGGACGATGGGAATCCCCGCTTTTTCAAATTCTCTTGTGATCACTGCACCGCAGCGTGTGGACGTGCCTCAGGTGGAGGTCAGAATGGCCGCGTCAATACTGTGGCTTCTGACGTAGTCGATCATTCCTTTCGCGATACTGACGCTGCTGGTGACGGGGGTGGTAAGGCCGGAGGTGGACAAAAACGCCTCATGCATTTTTACAAAGCCCTCGCCTGACAGGATGCGCAGCGCGTCCAGGGGTACAAGGCGATTCGGGTCCTGCAGGACAAAGGAGGTGTCGAAGCCGCCGTGGACGCAGGTGTATTCCTCCTTTGTCAGCGTATCTTTTCCCTCGACGGAATAGACGAAGAAGGTGGTGGAGTTGCCCGTCCGCATCCCGTCGGGATTGCCCTGGGGACAAAGCGCGCCGTCCGTGATGAGGGCCACCGTGGCCGCGGAGAGGTCCTTGATTGGGGCCGGCGCGTCGACCTTTTCCTCCGTCGGCATCGGGATTTCTGTTTTAAAGGGGCGGCCGTGGAGTTTATCGAGGAGCATATCCACCGCGCGTTTGGACGCCATGTCCTCGTGCTTTTTCAGGACCATCCAGCCGCGCTCGTAAAAGCCCTCCTTTTCCGGGTCGCGCTCCAGCGTTCCGTCGTGGAGCTTGTAAGCGAACTGTGCCATTTTCCGGGTCTCGTCCGCCATCTTGCGGGCGTTGTCGCCGGCCTTGAGAATAAAAATGTCGGTCGCGTATATCTCCTTGCCGGGGTTCTCGGCGTACATGGCGGTGACGGCGGGAATAGCGAGCTTTTTTTTCACCGCCGCGCAGATGGAGCCGCACGCCACGCCGTAGCGCCCCGCGTTGAACGCGGGACCGGCAAAGAACATATCCGGGTTATACCCTCTGATGATTTCAACGATCTCGTCCGTCACCTTTTCAAGCTGCTCGGCGATATAGTTATCGCCGCAGATGATCGTCGCGACGATCTCGGCACGTTCTCCCAAGGCCGCCTGAAGGCTGAGCCCGGGACCGACCGGCTTGGTTTCCGTCCGGATGCCTGTGCTGGCGGCGTCCTCGCCGCCCAGCTGCCCGAAAAACTGGTTGATATAGTGAACAACGCGCAGTTTTTCCGCCAAGATGCATCTACCTCCTTATTGTTTGGTTACACGCCATGTCAGAATTTTAAGCTGCCGAACCGCGTCCAGCCCATCTGGCTCTCGCAGCCCTGCATCGACCTGTTGTTGATAGTCACGGGGCCGGCCAGAGTTCCGTCCTTCGTGGGCATGAGCGTCGGAATGTGGCCGATCGCGGTATCGGCCGCGGGGAGGTCCACCATATCGAAGCAGCCGGTAGAGACGATGGCGTCGGCATATTTCGATTTGAAAAGCAGCTGACCGCGGGCGTCGTTATTCGGCGAGAGGAACTCGGCGAGAATCAGCGTCGTCCTGACGCCGAATTCACCCTCCAGCACGTCGGTGGCGAAGCCGACGTCCACCTGCGGGTGACCGCCGCCCTCTTTTGTGATAATGCAGCCGTCCGCGCGCAGCTGATTGTGTATCATGGCGGCCGCCATCGTCGCGTTGCGCTGCTTCCACTCCACCGTGTGGTGGATGTTGCTCAGGACAACGCCCGCGAAGTTCAGGTCGACCCCGTGCCGGCGGTAGAGCTCCAGAATGATGGGGTGGTTCTGCCAGACATACGTGGGGTCGGCGTTGGAGGAGTTGTCGTAATCCTTGTTCGTCACGGCTCCGTCGAGGATCTCGTTGGGGTGGATGATGACCGGCATCGCCGCCGCCATGCTCTCGCCGTAGAGCGTCATCTCCACGAACGGCGCGTGGCAGAACACGTCGGCCAGGTATGCCACGCGTGGCAGACCGTCAAGGCCTTCGCGCTCCAGGGTGAATTCCTCGGTGTCATCCGGCGCGCAGTCTTTGGCGATGGCCGCCACATGCTTTGCCAGCTTCTTCGAGGCCTTGTGCAGCGCCGTCAGATAGTCCTCTCTGGGGACGCCTTCCGCAGGGAAAGCGTCAATGACAATGTGAAAATATTTGGCGAAATCCGTATGCGCCGCGCCGAGCTCGGTCATTTCAACAAGGGAGGGCAGCTGAATTTTGACCTCCGCAGTTTCGGAGATCACCACGTTCCGAAGCATGAGGCTGGTGCCGCGTCCGGCTGTTTTCATCCGGCCGACGACGCCGGGGAAGGTGGCGTCCTCATCCTCCAGCTTCAGCGTGGGCTGTACGATGTCGCCCATGTTTAAAATACGGCACCTGGTGCCGGGGGCGGCGACAAAAAGCTCCACCGTTGAAAACGCCTTATCGCCGGCGACCGCTTCCAGCTCTTCCTTCGAGATATGCAGCGTGTGGCCGTCAATAAACGAGCGGCTGTCAAAAACGACACCGTCGATATCAACGTACAATCGCTTGAGCTTCATAATCCGAGGCCTCCTTTCGTGGCAGTAATATTCTAAGAAAATGATACCTTGCGTGCTTTTAAAATGCAACAGACCCGGCGATGACATTTAAGCAGATTGATATTCCGCAGATGGCATAGCGAAAATCGCGCCAAGCCGTTGTATCGAAAGAAAATAACAGCAGCCCCGCGAGGCCGCGAGACTGCTGTAAAATGGGAAACCGGACGAGGGTGTCCATAAAAGAAACCGCCTTTTGAGGGCGGTTTTTTATGGCGGAGGCATGTGGGAATCGAACCCACCGAGGCGGCTACTAACCGCCCACATCGGTTTTGAAGACCGTGGGGCACACCAGCTACCCATCTACCTCCATGCGATTCTTCAACAGATAATACCACACCGGGCCGGCATGCGCAATTCCTAATTTTCGCGCCGGTATGCAAAATGCGTCGGGTCTCATCTCACAGCGCGCCGAAGCCCCGGAAAATCGTGCGGATATCGCCGGCCTTTTTCGTCACCCTGGCGCTGTCCAGATAGTCCAGCATGGCGAGAGCATATTTGCGCGAGGTGCCGAGCAGATCCCGGTACTGCGGCATCGTCAGCTCGGCGTTTGTTTTGAAATGCGCCTCGGCGGAGGCGCGGGCCTTTTCAAACGTGTCTCTGTGCCAGTAAATCTGTGGCGTCAGCATGACAAGTTCCCCGGAGGAGAGGAGGCTTTCGGTGACCTGACGGACGTCGTTTTTATCGCCCGGCCCAAAGAGGCCTGGAATCTCTTCCGGCGGCGGCGACTCGTAGCCGGCGGCTCTGTAGACATCCAGTATCTTTTCCCGGATGGCGCGCTGGCGTTTTGTCAGCCGCACCTCAAAAGCAGCCAGCGATACCCGGCCGTTTTCGAAGCGGATGGAGCCTTCCCGGCACAGCTCATTCATCACCGCGTTGGCAACGGCGGTTTCTTCCTTGCCTAAAAGCTTCTGACGCAGCTCCGCCACCCGGAGCCCCGCGTGCAGCGGATGCTCCTTGTGATACGACGCCAGCAGCGTCCGGCATGATTCCGACAGCGCGTCGAGAACAGCGTCGGCGATCAGCTTCCCGGGCAGCAGCTCGATGAGCCGCCCGGCACCGGTGAGCGGTTCCAGCTCGAGGCGAAACTCCTCCTCGGTCATATCCAGCGCCCGCCGCAGCGCGTCCGACGGCACGGTACGGCCTTCTTTTACGGCCGCCTGATAGATGTGCTGGTCCGTACTGCCGCTCTCGCGGATTTTCAGAGCGTCCAGCGCGTCGGGGTCGCTGCGCTTCCGCTTGGGCGGGTCGGGGTCCAGTATCACGCCGCCGCCGATGGTTTCCAGCGGGGAGAGAAAGCGCACCACGAACCGGTCGCCGGTCTTGGAGGGCAGGAGCTCCGTCAGCCGCAGCTGCGCGTAGCAGCTCTGTCCCGGCAAAAGCTCGTCCCTGTCCAGCAGCACCGCCTTGGCCAAAAGAACGCGTGTCCCGTGATACAGGTGCAGCTGAGAGGCATTTTTGATCGTGCGTTTTGATTCGGGCAAGACCTGCAGCTTGACGTCCAGCATTGCGGCAGTCCGCACAGTATCACGCTTTGCCACCACGTTGCCCTTTTCGATATCGCTTTTTTTGATGCCCGAGAGGTTTAAAGCCACCCGCTGTCCGGCGCCTGCCGAATGCACCGATCTGCCGTGCACCTGGATGTTGCGCACCGTGGCGGGCAGGCGGGCGGGCAGTACCTCGGCTGCGTCGCCGACGTTCACCACACCCTCGATGAGCGTTCCCGTCACCACGGCGCCGAAGCCCTCCATGGAGAAAATCCTGTCCACCGGCAGCCGAAAGGGGATGCGCACGTTCTTTTCCGAAACCCCGTCAATGAGCCGGCGCAGCTCCTGCCGGAGCGTATCCAGATTCGCGCCTGAATAAGCGGAGACGGGGACGATGGGCTGCCCCTCAAGAAAGCTGCCGCTGACGAGCTCTTCCACGTCCGCCGTCACCATGTCAAGCCACTCCTGCTCGACCAGATCGGATTTTGTGATTGCCACGAGGCCGCTTTTGACGCCGAGGATGGAGAGAATGCCCAGGTGCTCCGCCGTCTGGGGCATGATCCCCTCGTCGGCCGCGACGATCAGCATGGCCAGATCGATCCCGCCCGCACCGGCCAGCATGTTGCGGATAAACCTTTCGTGCCCCGGCACGTCGACGATGCCGGCCCGGGTACCGTCGTCAAAGTCGAGATACGCAAAGCCCAGCTCGATGGTGATGCCGCGCCGCTTCTCCTCCGCCAGCCTGTCGGTGTCGATACCCGTCAGCGCCATGATGAGCGCCGTTTTGCCGTGGTCGACGTGACCGGCGGTGCCGATGATGACGTTTTTCATTTGAAGGCCTCGCTGACGGCCGCGGCCGTTTTGCCGATATCTTTTTCAAATATCGTGCGGACGTCCAGCAGGTAGCGCTCCTTCACGATCCGCCCGAGCACCGGCGTCTCGCCCAGCCGCAGCCGCCGGTCCAGCGCCGCCGCGCCTCCGTCGCCCGGCGTCACCGAAACGGCGTAAGAGGGGAGCTCGCTTCCCGGCACGGAGCCGCTGCCCGTCGTCGAGAAAACCTGCGTGACCTCCGCTTCAATACCGTTGTCCGCTAAGAGTTTGTACAAGCGCTCCGCTTTTTCCCGGAGTACTTCAGGCGCTGCCGAGAGCATTATGAGCACCGGCAGCTCAAGCTCGGCGCGATCGGGGTCGCTGTAGGCCCGCAGCGTCTCCTCCAGCGCCGCCACCGTCATCTTGTCCACGCGGAGAGCCCGGTACAGAGGGTGCTTTTTCATCAGCTTTAAGTATTTCGTTTTCCCCAGAATGATCCCGGCCTGGGGGCCGCCCAGCAGCTTGTCGCCGCTGAAGGACACAATATCGGCACCTGCCGCCAGGCTGTCGGCGGCGAAAGGCTCGCCGGTCAGTCCGTATTTTTCCATCCGTACCAGCGCTCCGCTGCCGATGTCCTCGATGACCGGCAGGCCGCGGGAGCGCCCCAGCGCGGCAAGGCTCTCGATAGACACGGCTTCCGTAAAGCCGACGACCCTGAAATTGCTGGTGTGCACCTTCATCAGCGTGCGTGTGTTCTCGTTGACGGCGGCCTCATAATCGCTCAGGCGCGTCTTGTTTGTCGTGCCGACCTCGCGCAGCCGGCAATCGCACTGCTCCATGATTTCCGGCACCCGGAACGATCCGCCGATCTCCACCAGCTCGCCCCGGGAGACGACGACCTCGCCGCCGGCGGCGACCGCCGAGAGAATGAGCAGCACGGCGGCGGCGTTGTTGTTGACGACGAGCGCCGCCTCCGCGCCGGTGAGCTTTTTGAGCCATGTCTCCAGTGCCGCCGTTCGGGAGCCCCGCTCGCCGGCCTCCAGGTCGTATTCCAGCGAGGAAAAGCTGCCGGCGGCGCGTACCGCCGCTCCGGCGGCATTTTCAGACAGGCAGGCCCGGCCCAGATTGGAGTGCAGGATGACGCCCGTGCCGTTGATGACAGGCCGGACACCGGCAAAATACGATGCCCGCGCCTCTTCGAGGGCCGCGCGGCAGATGGCCTCATCGTCCCCGATATCCGCGATCTCGCCGGCGAGAATGCACCGGCGCAGCGTTTCCAGGACGCCGCGGACGGCGTCAAGGACAACGGTTCTCGGCAGCTCGGATACGGCGAGGACAGGAGAATGCATCAGTTTGTCCACGTTCGGGATACGCCGGAGCAGCTTTTCTGTATCGTTCACGGTGGAGGTCTCCTTTCCGGTGACGTGTGAGATTATGTCCATATTTAGACATAGCCCCGGGCCGCTTGTCAAGCCGGGTTTGTCTCCTGCGCCTCCGGAGCGCCCGCGTAAGCGCCGCAGACGTAATTCACAAACAGGTTCAGCTTGGGCGACAGGATGGCGTCCTTTCGGTACACAAAATAGAAGCTGCGCCGGAGCTCAACGTCCTTCGGCCGCACGACTGAGACAAGACCGCTGGTGATATAATCCCGTGCGGCGATCTCCGAGACAATGGAAATGCCGAGCCCCTTTGATACGGCGTACACGACGCTTTGCATATTCGTCAGCTGCGCCACCACCTTGAGCTTGCCGGGGTCCACGCCCAGCTTCATCAAAAATTCCTCGGCGTGGTACCGCGTGGCCGACCCCTCCTCGCGCGTAATGAAATTTTCTGAATAAATCCGCTCTGACAGGGTGTCCTCGGTCAGCGGGGAGCCCGGCGGCGTAATCAGGACGATAGCCTCCGAGGTGATGAATTTATAGTCGCACTTGCCCGTCTCCGTCCTGGCGCCCACGACGCCGATCTCGCATTTTTGCCCGATAACGCTGTTTATCACGTTAAACGTGTCCGACATGGTGATGTGAAAGGAGATGTTGGGATAGGTCTTGTTAAAGTCGACGATAATCTCCGGCAGGATATACTGCGCCGGGACGGAGGAGGCATGGATTTCCAGCTCCCCCTGATAGGAGTTCGAGCGGCTCTGTATTGAAAAGACGGCCTTTTCCCGCAGGGACAGCATGTTCTTGGCGTACTCGTAAAAGAGCTTGCCGTTTCGCGTGGGCGTGACGTCCTTTGTCGTCCGCGTGAGCAGCTTAGCGCCCAGTTCCGTTTCGAGGGCGCTCACATAGACGCTGATGGAGGGCTGCGATAAAAAGAGCGCCTCGGCGGCTTTTGAAAAGCTGCTCAGCTCTACCGTTTTGACGAAGGCCTCCAGCTGCTTAAAATCCATACAGATCAGACCTCTTTATTAAAGATTTTGATAAGTACTATAGTATATATTAATATTCAATATTGCAAGTTGAATTTTCAGCCTGTATTTTAAGTCTAGAAGAGTCTGTACACGTCATTTCCTGAAAGGTGCTTTCTATGACTTTACACGATTTACCGGACCAGTTTGAAAGCTTCGGCGACGCCCGAAAGCAGGGATTTATCGCCGTCAAGGACCTGAAGGATCAGGGGAAAAAGGTCGTCGGCAATTTCTGCACGTATACGCCGGTGGAGCTGTTCCTTGCCGCCGGCGCCGTTTCGGTGGGCCTCTGTGCCTTTTCCGACGAAACGATTCCGGAAGCCGAGAAGGTCCTGCCGGGAAACATGTGTCCGCTCATCAAAGCGAGCTACGGCTTTGCCGTCACCGACAAGTGCCCCTACATGTATTTCTCGGACCTGATCGTTGGCGAGACGACCTGCGACGGCAAGAAAAAGATGTACGAGCTTTTGTCAGATTTCAAAAACGTTCACGTCATGCAGCTGCCGCAGACGCAGAAAGACGAGGCCTCCAGGGCGCTGTGGTACAGCGAGGTCCTGCGGCTCAAAGAGCGGGTTGAAGAGGAATTCGGTGTCACAATCGCCGAAGACGATATCAAAAGGGCAATCCGGCTCAAAAACGAGGAGAGAGAGCTTTTAAAGGAGTTTTATGAGCTCAGCCGGGCCGTGCCGCCGCCGATGACCGGCGCCGAGCAGCTGAAGGTCTTGTACGGTTCCCAGTTCAAGTTCGATATCGAGGAAAAAAATAAAGAGCTCCGGGAGACGATCGACAAGCTCAAAGCGGAAGCCGCCGTCGGCGCCGAGAAGGTCCCCGCGTCGTCTAAACGCATCCTGATCACCGGCTGCCCGCTGGCCGGCGTAACGGAAAAGATCGTCGCGGCCATCGAGGAGTCGGGCGGCGTTGTGGTGGGGTATGAAAACTGCATCGGCATCAAACCCAACGAGCTCCTTGTGGACGAGGAGGCCGAGCCGTACAGGGCCATCGCCGACAGATATCTGCAGATCGGCTGCAGCGTCATGACGCCCAACGACAACAGGATGGCGCTCCTGTCCCGGCTGGTGAAAGATTTCAAGGTCGACGGCGTCGTGGAGATGACGCTGCAGGCCTGTCATACATACGCCGTTGAGACGGCCGCGGTCCGGTGCCTGATGCAAAAGGGAAACGTCCCCTTCATCAGCGTCGAGACCGACTACTCCACCTCGGACGCCGCCCAACTGAAGACACGGCTCGGCGCGTTTATCGAGATGATTTCATGAAAGACGGGCGGTCGAAAAAGGTCTCTTGGTTTTTGTCGACCGTTGCCGGAAATTTTGTTGACAAAATCGCCTCGTGTATTATAGTGGCATTATTGATAAAATATCTGCCCAGGTCCGTTGCGGGACATGGCGCAAAGGAAGACCGGCACGGCGAAAAGCGGGTCGGCGCGGGCTGATTGCCCGAGGGAGCAGCGGGATCGAAAAGATGACGGCGGAATATATCATCACATTCGACAATACGAGCAGCGCGATCAAGGCGGAACAGTATCTGCTGGCGGCACGGCTGCGCGTCGGTGTCATGCCGCTGCCGTCCCAGGTCCGGGCCGGCTGCGGCATCTGCCTTCGTCTGCCCGAAGAGCAGATCGGGGCCGCCCTGGAAGTTCTGTGCGGGAACAGCATCGCCGATAACGGCGTGTATGTGCGGACAGCGGCCGGCAACACGTATGTTTACGGCGCGGTGGACGACAGGAGTGATTTATGGAACGGAAACTGAACGCGTTGCTGGAGAGCTGTACCAGCGGCGGCTGCGGGGCGAAAATCAGCCCCGGCACATTGTCGCAGCTCCTGACCGGGCTGCCGGTACTGCGGGACGATAACCTCCTGGTAGGGTATGGGTCCTCCGACGACGCCGCCGTTTACAGGCTGGACGACCGGCGGAGTCTTGTGATGACCGTCGATTTCTTCCCACCCATGGTGGACGACGCGAGGATATTTGGCAAAATCGCGGCGGCAAACGCCTTGAGCGACGTTTACGCCATGGGGGGCCGGCCGCTCACCGCGCTCAATCTCGTCTGTTTTCCGCAGGCGATGGATACGGCTGTCTTGAAGGAGATTCTCGTCGGCGGGGCGGAGAAGGTGATGGAGGCCGGCGCGGTCCTGTCGGGCGGCCACTCCATTTACGACAAGGAGCCGAAATACGGCCTGTCCGTCACGGGCATCGTGGACACGGATAAGATCATTCGCAACGACACGCCCCGGGTGTCGGATAAGCTCATATTGACAAAGCCCCTCGGCGTCGGCATCATCATGGCGGCCCTCCGCGGCGAGGCCGCCAGCATGGAAGCCGTCCGAAAAGCGACGGCCTCTATGGAGCGCCTGAATAAATACGCCGCCGAGAAAATGGCGGGGCATTCCGTCAGCGCCTGCACCGACGTGACCGGCTTCGGCCTTCTTGCCCACGCCCTCGAGATGGCGGGCGACGCGGTATCCGTTGTTGTTTACCCGGATGAGCTGCCGTATTTCGATGAGGCATACCGGTATGCAGGGGAGTATCTGCTCACCGCCGCGGGGCAGAGAAACCGCAATCATCTCGCCGGCAAAGCCGACGTGGAGCGGCTGCCGTTTGCCCTGCAGGAGCTCATGTTCGACCCCCAGACATCCGGCGGACTGCTCATCAGCGTCGCCGCCGGCGAGGCGGAGGACCTGCTGTCCGCTATCCGGGCCGACGACCCCTCGGCACAGATCATCGGGGAGATCGCTGAAAGAGATAAAGACATCATTCTGTTTCGCTGACTAAAAAAGGAGTGAAAGCAATGGAAATCATCGATATGCTGGGCAAACCGTGCCCTATTCCCGTAATCGAGGCCAAAAAAGCGCTGGCCAGGCCCGGCGCCGACAGCATCCTCGTCAAGGTGGACAATTTCGTCGCCGTGCAGAACCTCGAAAAGATGGCCAAGGGCTACGGTTACGGCTTCACCTATGCGGAGAAGTCCCCGGACGCCTTTGACGTATCCGTTTCGCTGGACGGCAAAGCGCCGCCGGTCCAGGCCACAGCCGCCGATGTGCCGCAGGATATCCAATGCGCGCCCGGGGAAGGACTTGTCGTGGCCATCGGCCGGAACACGATGGGGGAGGGGGCCGAAGAGCTTGGCAAGATCCTCATCAAGGGCTTTGTCTATTCCCTGACGGAGCTGCCCGCGCCGCCCGCCTATGTCTTTTTCTTCAATTCCGGCGCGTATCTCACCACCGAGGGCGCCAACACCATCGACGACCTCAAAAAGCTCGAGGAGAAGGGCACAAAAATCTTCACCTGCGGCACCTGCCTGAACTACTATAATCTGCAGGAAAAGCTCGCCGTCGGCGCCGTTACGAACATGTTCGGTATTACCGAAAAGCTGGCCGCCGCGGCAAATGTGATCAATATCTAAAGCATGTCCCGGCAGATAAAAAGCCCTGATTTCAAAAGAAATCGGGGCTTTTCGGCATCTGGGGAATTATTTGCTTTTTATGCTTTTTTATTTTTGTCGATCCAGTCAAGGTCGCTTTTTGCCTTGGCCCAGCCTACCTTATTGGCTTCAACAATGGCCGCTATTTCCTCAGGCGGCATTTCGGCGGGGGGCGCCCCTTCCAGAGCGGCCTGTCTCTTCATGCCCTCCGGCGTCATGTAATCGATCATGCGCTGGGTTGCCACCCGCATGATCTCCTCGCGGTCATCATTGGGGATATAGATAACGATGCCCTGCTCGATACCCTTCATGACATGCTGGCCTACCTCGCGGATATCAAGACCGAGGGCATTGTGCTTTCTGTAAGCCTCGGCTGTCTCGTTACTCTCGTAATAGCCGGAGTTCTGCAGGCGCTGAGGTCTTGTTTTAGCCGCCTCGTGGATGTTTGTGTTCATATTGCCGGGACAAAAGGCCATAACGCTGATGCCGTAGGGCTTGAGCGCCACATAATAAGTCTCCATCAGGTTGATGACGGCGGCCTTGGAACAGGAATAGGGCGCCGTGGTGGGGCCGGGGCCAAGGCCGCCCAGCGAGGCAATGGTGACGATATGTCCGCCGTGGCCGGCTTTGATCATTCGCGGCACGAACGTTACCATGCCGTTGACGATGC
Source organism: Sporobacter termitidis DSM 10068 (assembly GCF_900130065.1). Lineage (GTDB taxonomy): Bacteria > Bacillota > Clostridia > Oscillospirales > Oscillospiraceae > Sporobacter > Sporobacter termitidis. Next base: position 456,837 of record NZ_FQXV01000001.1, on the reverse strand, counting down.
CGCCCAGGTTGACGCCCACGATCCAGTCATAGTCCTCGTATGTAGAGGCTTCCGCCGGGCCGAAGGCGTTGACACCCGCCGATTGGAGGAGAATCTGGGGCGGTGTGCCGTAAACGCGTTCCACCTCGTCCGCCGCGGCGATATAGGCCTTGCGGTCGGTTATGTCCAGAAGAATAGGATGGACATCCGCTTTCTTGCTCCTGAAATACTCCATCGCCTGATCCAGGTGATCCTGGCGCACGTCGGCGATGACGACCTTGCAGCCCGCCTCGGAGAAAATCTGCGCCATGCCGAAGCCCGCGCCGGAGGCGCCGCCGGTGATAAATGCAACTTTACCCTTGAAATCTGTCATGGTCTAATCTCCTTTGTTTGTTATTGGTTTCCTTTCCCTATAATAATCCAGGCCGGCCCGATAAGTCAATCTCCGGCGTCATGCGGTGCTGCTTATGACGGTAAGGATAACTTTTTTAATATAAATTCGGCTCTTTGCTTATACGTATGATCCTGCGCTGTGATAATGGCGTTTCTGCGAATTTCAGCATGGGCTTCGGGATGATTCCTGTAATATTGGACGAGCTCCAGCGTCTGCTCGGGTGAGGATGAAACCTCCAGGTCCTTGCCGGGCGTAAACAATCGTTTGATTTCATCGTTTTCTGAGGAAATAAGAAAGCCGCCGGAACCCAGTATTTCAAAGGTGCGCTTTGTTAAGGTGTGCTCGTGATTTTGCGTTACAAGATTGATATAGGTGCTGTTATAAATGCCGCATGTCTGCTCATACGGCAGATAACCTTTGAACCAGTGCTTGGGAACGTCCAGTTGATATAACGTCTTCAATAGCGTCCGATAATCGTCATCGCCGAAGAAAGCAATTTTATAATTATTTTCTATGAGCGGCTGCAGAAGAATTTTTATGGATCGATAGCGGTAATGCTCCGGATTTTGCTGAGCGAACCGCAGATAAGACTGGCCAATGATGCTGAACAGGTGATGATACGCGTCGGCACCGCTGATCGGATGATGCGACATGGGACTGTATGCGTAGTTCATCCTATCAGATGCGATATTCTGGCTTTTGAGACAATCCAGCATGTCGGGACACATCGTGAGGACAAGATCGGGCCGGGACAGGTGGATGACGTCCATTTCAATCCCTTCTCCGCTCGCAGATTTATAGAACTGGCTGGATATTCCGTCGGTATCCCAGTGGACGTATTTCATGGCGGAGGCGTTCCGGTTGCCGATAAACTGCATGACACTGTGGTTAAGCTCAAGCGGAGGGCCCAGGGTTATCAAAAGATCCGGGTTCATGCTCTCGAGCGTCTTGTCGAACTGCTCGACGGTGGCCGTGTTCAGTACCCGGGCATCACAGCCTGTTTGCAGAAAGCCCCACAGCATGTCGTTGGCGAATATTTTATGACCGTATATTAAAACCTTCATTTTCAATCCATTCCGAGCTGTAATTTGTTGTCCGTGATTATTATTATGTCCGCCGGTTTTAACTGGTGCGGGGGCATGTAACGATTTTCACGGCGATGAATAATATGAACTGGCGATATTAAAAGACGAATTACGGCAGGGGAGCTGGAATAATGTCCAAACTGAAGCTTATGACGATCGTGGGGACAAGGCCTGAAATCATCCGGCTGTCGGAGTGCATTAAAGCCTTTGATTTATGCTTTGACCATGTCTTGGTACACACCGGCCAGAACTGGGATTTCGCACTTAACGGGATATTTTTCAGCGAGCTGGGGATCAGAGCTCCTGATTACAACCTGAACTGCGCCACCGGAGACCTCGGTGAAAATATGGGACATATCATCTCGCTGTCGTATGATGTTCTGAAAAAAGAAATGCCCGATGCGCTGCTCCTGCTGGGCGATACCAATTCGACGCTTTCCGCCATCTCTGCCAAACGTCTGAAAATACCGATTTTTCATATGGAGGCCGGTAACAGGTGTTTTGATTTTAATGTGCCGGAGGAAATCAACCGCAGGATCGTCGATCATATTTCCGACATTAATCTGCCCTATACGGAGCATTCGCGCCGGTATCTGCTCGGCGAAGGATTCTCGAAAGAACGCATTTTTGTCACCGGCTCACCGATGACGGAAGTGCTTTTGCGGCAAAGGGAAAAGATTGCGGCGAGTGATATCCTGGAGCGGCTTGAACTGAAGGCGGACGGATATTTTGTCGTATCGGCCCACAGAGAAGAAAATATTGATAATGAAGCAAACTTTTTATCGCTCATGAGCGCGATCAACGCCATCGCGGAAGAATACGGAATACCCGTTATTTATTCCGTGCACCCGCGGAGTATGAAATTTATAAAGGACCGGGATTTCAAATTTCATCCCCTTGTCAGATGCTTAAGCCCCTTTGGCTTTATCGATTACTGCCGCCTTCAGATGAACGCAAGATGTGTTTTTTCCGACAGCGGAACGTTGTCCGAGGAAAGCGCCATCCTTGGATTTAAAGGCGTACTGATCAGAACCTCTACGGAGCGGCCGGAGGTCCTGGATAAGGGGACGCTGATAATAGGCGGTATAGCAAAACAGGAACTCCTGCAAGCGGCGGACCTGGCATTATCGCTGCTTCCGGCCGAGAAAGCGACGAACACTGTGGCAGACTATACGGATACAAATGTCAGCCAAAAGGTCGTAAAGCTGATCCAGAGCTACACGAAAATTATCAATCGATTTACATGGATGAAACAATGCGGCATGGAGCAGAGTTGCGCCGGAACATCTTCAAATTAAAACCGGACGTCGATCAGAGCTTCAGCAATAAAAATTGAGAAGCAGATTTCCCCTGCGCTCCCTGCAGATCACGGTGTTCACCTGTGACGCGGGGAGCGCTTGCTGCTATGTACTGTCATACATAATGGACACGAAATGAATACGAAATTTAAAGCCCGGAGGTCATGCACCTCGGCATCAGGCCTGGCATATGATGTAGCGGCGCTATTACGCCAAACTAATATGTGAATGATATCTCGGGCACACCCTTCGGATGATGTAGCTCGAATGTATGGAGGTGCAAAAAATGTCTTTTAACGACCTCATAGTAAATGGGGGTTTTGAGACCGGAGCTTTATCTCCCTGGACTGGATTGGGCGCGACGGTAACTTCCGCATTCAGTCATTCTGGCGTATTCTCCGTACAGTTGGCTGACAATACCGTGAATGCGTTTGTTGCCCAAACTGTTCCCGTCACTCCGGGCCAGGCGTATGAGTTTCTGGCTTCACTGGCTAACATCGGACCACTGCCAAGCCCGCAGGTGGGAATTGTTATCTCGTTTTATGACGCCGCTCTTAACTTCTTGTCGGCCGGACTCACTCTGGCTATTCCGACCGGCCGCCTTCCGGATGTCACGTCGGAAGATTGGCAGGAGATTTATGAGACGACTGAAGTAGCGCCTGCCGGGGCAGCCCAGGCGATTGTCTTGGTTTCTAAGCTGGCCCAGGCTGGTACTGCTGATATAGTCGTTGATGACGTATCTTTGCTGCAAGCCGTAAATGGGGGCGGCACCGGCTCGACTGGTCCAACCGGACCCACCGGACCCACAGGTCCGACCGGAGCCACCGGCCCGGCAGGCCCGACAGGCGACACTGGCCCAACTGGAGCCACCGGTCCGGCAGGTGACACTGGCCCGGCAGGAGATACTGGCCCAACCGGAGCCACCGGTCCAACCGGCGACACCGGCCCGGCAGGTGACACCGGCCCGGCAGGTGACACTGGTCCGACAGGCGACACTGG
>NZ_FQXV01000001.1:92571-452417 GCF_900130065.1 Sporobacter termitidis DSM 10068 | reverse complement strand
GGTGACACTGGCCCGACGGGCGACACTGGCCCGACGGGTGACACCGGTCCAACAGGTGACACTGGCCCAACAGGCGACACCGGCCCAGCGGGACCTGCCGGAGCTGCGATTCAGTTCAGAGGCATACAAGCGCAGCTTGTTGGAGACGGCGGCGGTACGATCAACGATGGGAGCAATGTCGTATTTGATACCGTAACAAACGACCAAAGCCCCAATATCAGCTATGACGCTGTGACCGGAGAGTTTACGATCACGGCGCCCGGAAACTACTATGTCTCATGGTGGTTTGCGGCGGACGGCGCCGGCCCGGCCACGACAGTGAGCTTCGCTTTAGAGCAAAACAGCGGGGTAGGCATTATGAGCTCTTCGCCGATCGTATCCGGCGGGGTAACGGGCAACGCTCTTGTTACCGTCGAAACCGTGCCGGCAACGTTGACCCTGGTCAATGCAACAGGCGAGAACGTCTTTATTGCCTCGACACCCGTTCAGGCAAACATTGTCATAACAGAAGCGGCACAGTAACAGTGCGGCAACGCCGGCTGGATGAGTTCGTTTCTCCCAAGGCGGATTCCGGTCGACGAAAACTCACATTAGCCGTGCGGAAGCTGCTCCTTTCCGGAGCAGCTTCCGTTTTCCGACCGCGGAGCCGTCCATAGCCTGGACGGATCCGCATGAGCATATAGGCCAGTGGGACATTTTTGAAGCTTTCACAATAGAATATATCGGTATGTGCCTTTATATCAAAAGATAAAAATAACAGGCAAAACAATGAAATATAACCAATATGGCAACTTAACCGGAAGAGTATGCCATGATTTAATTAAATATAAATCGATATTACAGGACAGGTCTAGTTGCCGTAAAGGATCATTGCGCTGATGTTCATTGAATTTAGGAGGAACACCATGAGCGATATTTCTTTACAAATAGCACGAAGTATTGCTGGCTCTGTAGCAGTTTCAGGTAATGTAATCTTTGATACAGTCGCACTTTCGATCGGTAATATCGGCTACGACGATACAACGGGCACTATAACCTTTAATGAAACAGGCCGATATATGGTCAACTGGTGGGTTGCGGCGCAGGCGTCAACATCGACAAGCGGCGCAGTTTTTGCGCTGTCATCCTCCCAGGGAGATCGTATCGAAGGTATTTCGCCGATTAAAACCGGCGAGGTAAGTGGATTTGGCATCATTAATGTGACAGCAGTCCCTGTCACATTGTCTCTTATCAATGCAAGTACGAGCCCATTTTACTACTCGTCAATTGTTCCCACCACAGCAGCGCTGACCATCACCGTTCCCTCGGAAGGCCCGACCGGCCCAACGGGCGACACCGGTCCAACGGGTGACACCGGCCCAATCGGTGACACCGGTCCGACCGGTGATACCGGCCCAACCGGCGACACTGGCCCAACGGGCGATACTGGCCCGACAGGAGACACCGGCCCAATCGGTGATATCGGTCCAACGGGCGATACCGGTCCAACGGGCGACACCGGTCCGACAGGTGATACTGGCCGGACAGGCGACACTGGCCCAACGGGCGACACTGGCCCAACGGGCGACACTGGCCCAACGGGCGATACTGGCCCAACCGGCGACACCGGCCCAACAGGTGATACTGGCCCAACGGGCGACACCGGTCCGACAGGAGATACTGGCCCGACAGGAGATACTGGCCCGACAGGAGATACTGGCCCGACAGGCGATACCGGTCCAATCGGTGACACCGGCCCAACGGGCGACACCGGCCCAACCGGCGACACTGGCCCAACGGGCGATACTGGCCCAACGGGCGATACCGGTCCGACCGGCGATACCGGCCCAACCGGTGATACCGGCCCAACCGGTGACACCGGCCCAACCGGTGACACCGGTCCAACGGGTGACACCGGTCCAACAGGAGATACTGGTCCAATAGGAGACACTGGCCCAACCGGTGACACCGGCCCAACCGGTGACACCGGTCCGACGGGCGACACTGGTCCAACCGGCGATACCGGTCCAATCGGTGATACCGGTCCGACGGGCGACACTGGTCCAACCGGCGATACCGGTCCAATCGGTGATACCGGTCCGACGGGCGACACCGGTCCGACAGGAGATACCGGTCCGACAGGAGATACCGGTCCGACAGGAGATACCGGTCCGACAGGAGATACCGGTCCGACGGGAGATACTGGTCCAACGGGTGACACTGGTCCAACGGGTGACACCGGTCCAACCGGTGACACCGGCCCAACGGGTGACACTGGTCCAACGGGTGACACTGGTCCGACAGGTGACACTGGTCCAATAGGCGATACCGGTCCAATCGGTGACACCGGCCCAACCGGCGACACTGGCCCAACGGGCGATACTGGTCCAACCGGCGACACCGGCCCAATCGGTGATACCGGTCCAACGGGCGACACCGGTCCGACAGGAGATACCGGTCCGACGGGAGATACTGGTCCAACAGGTGACACTGGTCCAACAGGTGACACCGGACCCACAGGCCCGACAGGCGATACTGGGCCGACAGGCCCAACGAGCGACACTGGGCCGACAGGCCCGACAGGCGATACCGGCCCGACGGGTCCGACGGGTGATACCGGACCGACAGGCCCGACTGGCGACACCGGGCCGACTGGGCCCACAGGAGATACCGGACCGGCGGGACCTGGTGCCGTTGTCCCGTTTGCATCGGGGACGATTGCGACACTGTCGACAGATGCGGCGGGCGTCAGCGACCTGCAGGCAATGATCGGCTTTGGGGCCAATGACAACGTCACAGCCACCGGCGGGGCGATCGATATTGCGGGACTGACGGATGTGGCATTCTCCATGCCGCGGGACGGCATTATAACCGCCCTGGCCGCATATTTCAGCGTGGGTGCCGCCGTCGATCTTGATGGAAGCGTTGTAACCATTACGGCCCAGCTTTACAGCTCGCCGGCGCCGGACGACAGCTTTACCCCGGTCGGTACCGCCACGGTGACACTGGCCCCGACATTGACGGGCGCCGTTGCGGCCGGCACCGTGATCAACGGGATCACGACAGATCTCACCATACCTGTGACGCCGCAGACACGCCTGCTGCTTGTATTTTCGGCCGCAGTTACAGGCGGAACCCTGCAAACTGTGACGATAACCGGTTATGCAAGCGCCGGTTTGACACTCGACTGATCATGTTATCCGCGTGAAATGACGCCCCCCTGACGGATGCAGCACTGCTTTCACAAGGGGGGCGTGTGCCCCTGCGATGCTTTTTGTCGACTCGGGAGGTTAGGTAAATGAGCGATATTGCTTTGCAAATAGAACGCACGACGGCAGGCTCGGTTGGCGTGTCGAATAACGTGATATTCAATAATATCGCATATTTGTCCGGGAACATCAGCTATGACGACTCAACCGGCGTCATCACTCTCAATAAACAGGGCCGCTATGTGATTAACTGGTGGGTATCGACTCAGGCGTCCGTATCCACAAACGGCGCCGCGTTCATGCTGTCGTCATCGGCGGACGATTCTCTGCTCGGCACCTCGCCGAACAGAGCCGGCGAGGTCTGCGGAACCGGAATTATCGACGTAACGGCGGCGCCTGTCACCGTCTCGCTTGTCAATGCCAGTACCAGCGCGGTCTACTATGCGCCGCTGGTACCGCTCACCGCGTCGCTTGTCGTTATTGAAGACGATCAGCGGGAAGGCTTTTCGGCGTTTATATCATCTGTTTCCACGTCGGCAAGCACACAGCTGACCGGCTGGACGGTGACCCCGCCGTACTTTGACAGCGCCGGCTTCAATGAAGCCGCAGGAAACTATACCGTCCCGACCACAGGCATTTATTCAGTACAGGCGACCATCAATTATTCGACCAACTCGGCCATTTCCATATCGTTGGGCTCGGGTGTCAATCCTGCCTTCGTCGTCAGGAGGACCTCACCGACGCTGACGAATCTCATCGGCGGTCTCTTTCCGCTGCTCGATGTGAGCGTAGCGCTTCTGACGCTGAGGACGATCCTGTCTAACGGAACCGTAACGCTGGCGGGTGAAATCAGCCTGACAGCCGGCGATGTGGTCGGCCTTTTTTATAACGCGGACGGCTTGACCGTGCCGCTCACGCTTGGGGGCTCAGAAGCCGCCGGCATTGTATGGTCAATGAACCGCATCGCCTGAGCTGGGCGGTTTGTCCGGCGTGCCGCGGGCGGACCAAAGTGTCAAGGCCAGCCGGACGGACATATATATAAATGCCGGTAAAATCAGCCGGCGGAAGGAGTGCGGCCGTGCATAAATATAAAATCTGTGTTTATGCGATCTGCAAAAATGAGGAAAAGTTTGTAGACCGCTGGATGGATGCCGTATCTGAGGCTGATATGGTTGTTGTCACAGATACGGGCTCTGGGGATAAGACTGCGGAGAGGCTGCGTGAAAGAGGCGCCGTCGTATATACCGAAACAATTTCCCCATGGCGCTTCGATACCGCCCGCAACATCGCCATGGACCATATACCGGAGCACATGGACATTTGCGTCTCAAACGACCTGGACGAGGTTTTTGAGAAAGGCTGGCGCCAAAAGCTTGAGGACGCCTGGCAGCCGTTTTATACCAGAGCCAGATATCTGTTTACCTGGAGCCACAACCCGGACGGCACGCCGGGTAAGCAGTTTGCGATGGAAAAAATCCACCGGCGCCATGGCTTCCGCTGGGTGCACCCCGTGCACGAGGTGCTGGAATACAGCGGCGAGGATCAGGACCAGACAGTCTGGGTAAACGGCATGGTGCTCAATCATTATCCGGATTTATCAAAGCCCCGGGCGCAGTATCTGCCGCTTCTGGAGTTATCCGCTCAGGAAAATCCGTCGGATGACCGGACGATGTTCTGGCTTGGCAGGGAATACAGCTACCATGGAATGCACGATCGGTGTATTGACACGCTCAAGCGCCATTTGCAGCTTCCCTCGGCGGGATGGGATGAGGAGCGGTCGGCGTCCATGCGGTTCATTTCCAGAAGCTATCAGGCAAAAAACGATTTTGCAGAGGCAAAAAGATGGCTTTTCAGGGCAATTGCCGAATGTCCGCGCGTGCGTGAGCCATACCTGCAGCTGGCCCGGTTCGGTTACCTGGAAGGAAACTGGCCGCTTGTTTTTTTAATGACGGAGAAGGGCCTGGGCATTACGGAAAGGCCCGGCAGCTATCTGACGGAGCCGGAGTCCTGGGGCTACAGCTTTTATGATCTGGGCGCCATCAGCGCGTACCGGCTCGGGATGTACGAGAAATCGTACCGATACGCTGAAATCGCCTGCGAAACGGAGCCCAATAACCCGCGGCTTGAGAAAAACCTGGAGCTCATCGGCACAAAGCTAGAGGAAGTCCAGTCCGCCAAGGAAGAACCGAAATGAAAAAATATAAGATTTGTGTTTACGCCATTTGCAAAAACGAGGAAAAATTTGTCGATAGATGGGTGGACTCCATGTCGGAAGCGGACCTGATTGTTGTGACGGATACCGGTTCCGATGACAAGACGGTCGAAAAGCTGCGGGACAGAGGCGTGACGGTCTATATTGACGAAATCAAACCGTGGCGCTTCGATGCTGCCCGCAATATATCATTGGGACATATACCGGACGATGCGGACATCTGCGTCTGCACAGATCTGGACGAGGTCTTCGAACCGGGCTGGCGGGCGCTTTTGGAAAACGCGTGGACGCCGGAAACGAAATTAGCCAAATATATTTTTAACTGGAGCCTAAAGCCGGACGGATCGCCCGATGTGCAGATTTATTATTCAAAAATACACACCAGACACGATTATAAATGGAGCTATCCGGTGCACGAGTGGCTGACGTATTTGGGTGACAGCCCGCAGTCGACGGTATTCGTGGCCGGCATGGTATTGAACCATTATCCGGACAGCGCAAAATCGAGAGGCTCCTATCTTCCGCTTCTGGAGCTTGCCGTTCAGGAGGACCCCAACGGAGACCGGGTCGCTTACTATCTCGGCAGGGAATATATGTATAAGCGGGAGTGGCAAAAATGCATCGACACGTTAAAGCACCATCTTTCCCTGCCGGCCGCCACCTGGAATCAGGAGCGCTGCGCGTCCATGCGGTGGATCGCGAAATCCTATTATGAGCTCGGCAATATAAAAGAGATGTACGCCTGGTATTATCGGGCCGTCGCTGAAGCGCCGGAGCTGCGGGAGCCGTATGTGGAATGCGCGCAGCTGGCGTACCGCCTGTCTGATTGGCCCACCGTTTTCTTTATGGTGGAAGAGGCACTGAAAATCAAGGAGAAATCGCGGACTTACGTCAATATGGGCTATGCCTGGGATCATACGCCGGAGGACCTGGGCGCGATCAGCTGCTACAGACTGGGCATGCTCGAGCGCGCCCTGGAGCATGCGGAAGCCGCTTTAGAATACAGGCCGGAGGATATCCGGCTGCAAAACAACAAGCAGCTGATTCTTGACAAGCTTCATGAGCGCCAGGGCTGAATGAAAGAAAATATACAAAGGACCTGTTGCCGAAAGCAGGTTCTTTGTTTTATGGCGCTCGCGCGGCCGCGGCCGGTGTGAACAAGTTCTTTCTTCACCGAATATAATACTGTGGGCTGTCGCCGGAGACGAATGTATGCATTTGCCATGCCGGCCCGTATTTAAATAATATGAAAAGGTTATTTGACCAATGTTTAAGGATAAAACGCTTTTAATCACCGGCGGCACCGGATCATTCGGTAACGCCGTTTTAAATAGATTCATCAATAGCGACATCGGTGAAATACGCATTTTCTCCAGAGATGAAAAAAAGCAGGATGACATGCGCAAGGAATATAACAACGAAAAGATCAAGTTTTTCATCGGCGACGTCCGAGATGCGGGCAGTATTAAATACGCGATGTCCGGCGTTGATTATGTGTTCCACGCGGCTGCCCTCAAGCAGGTCCCGAGCTGCGAGTTTTTCCCCCTGGAAGCGGTTAAAACGAACGTACTGGGCGCGGACAACGTGCTGAATGCCGCTATTGAAGCCGGCGTCAAAAAAATCGTCTGCCTTTCCACCGACAAAGCGGTCTACCCGATCAATGCCATGGGGATTTCAAAGGCGATGATGGAAAAGACGTTTATCTCAAAGGCAAGGTCGGTAGACGGGAATAAAACCCTCATATGCGGGACCCGTTACGGCAACGTCATGGCGTCGCGGGGCTCCGTTATTCCGCTGTTCATCAGCCAGATCAAAAATGGACAGCCGCTGACCGTGACGGATCCCGATATGACCAGATTCCTGATGAATCTGGACGAGGCGATCGATCTGGTCGTCTTTGCTTTTGAAAACGCCAGCCCCGGAGACCTGATGGTAAAAAAATCTCCGGCGTGCAAGATCGGCGACCTTGCCCAGGCGCTGAAGGCGCTTTTCAATGCCGATAACGAGGTCCGCGTTATCGGCGTCCGGCTTGGGGAAAAGCTTTATGAAACTCTGCTGACAAGGGAGGAAAGCGCCTGCGCCATTGATATGCAGGACTTTTTCAGAGTCCCGATCGAATCGGCGGAGCTGAATTATACCAAGTATTTTAATGACGGCAATGCGTTGATCGGCAGCATGCAGGAGTATAACTCGAACAATACCCATCAGCTGAGCATGGACGAACTGAAAGAAAAGCTGCTCAGCTGCAAATATGTGGCGGACGAATTGAAGCTGTGGGGAAATCAATGAAAATTCTTATCACCGGCGCAGGGGGATTTATAGGCAAAAACCTGTGTGCGCACTTAAGGAACCTCGGTTATACCGATTTGCTTGAATACACCAGAGAAACAGACCGGGGCCTGCTCGAAGAGTTTACGAAGGACTGTGCGTTTGTCTTCCATCTCGCGGGCGTCAACAGACCGGGCACGCCTGCGGAATTCGAAGAAAACCATGTTTTCACAAGCGAGCTGCTGCAATGTCTCAAGGAGCATGAAAACAGGGCGCCGGTGCTCATGACCTCGTCCGCCCAGGCTGCGTGCGATAATCCTTACGGCGTCAGCAAACGCAAAGCAGAAATACTGCTGCGCAATTACAGCGAAGAAACGGGAGCGGACGTATATATTTACAGGCTGCCGGGCGTCTTCGGGAAATGGTGCCGGCCGAATTATAACAGCGTCGTGGCAACGTTTTGCAGCGCTGCGGCAAATGATCTGCCGCTCACAGTAAACGACCCGGAGGCCGGAATTGAGCTTGCTTATATTGATGATGTGGTGGAGGAGTTTACCAGAGCGCTTCGCGGCGGCGTCAAAAAAGCAGGGAATTTTTGTGTTCTTGATAAAACGTATACCATTAAGGTCGGCGCGCTCAAAGACCGGATTCTTTCGTTTCGGGAGGAAAGCTGCCGGCTGTTCGTGCCCGACATGTGCGATCCGTTGACAAGCAAGCTGTACAGCACATATCTCAGTTATTTGCCTGAAGACAATTTTAGTTACCCGCTGACCGTGCATGCTGATAACAGGGGCTTTTTTGCCGAGTTTCTTAAATCGGCGGGCGGCGGCCAGGTTGCCGTCAACCTCATAAAACCCGGCATTGTCAAAGGAAATCATTGGCATCATTCCAAGACGGAAAAGATGCTTGTCGTCAGCGGCACGGGGCACATCCTGTTTCGAAGGCTCGATGATGAAAGCCTTACCGTCTATCAGGTATCCGGTGAAAACCCGACCGTTATTGACGTGCCTCCCGGGTATGTGCACGCGGTCATGAATACAGGCGTCGTCGATCTGATTATGGTTATATGGGCAAACCAGATATTTGATCCGCAGAATCCCGATACGTTCAAAGCTGGGATCGACGAATAAAAAATCCCCGCCTGCCGAGTGTTTGACGCGTTCAGGTGCGGAAGAATGGTGATTTAATATGCGGCTCATTCATACGCTGCTCTTTTTGCTCAGAGCGAACAGGCTGGAGGAAGATCTTAAGCTGGCGGACGCCTGCCTGAGGTCGCTGGAGAAGAGCGCCTACAATACTGTTGTCGTTTATAATCAGGGCTTTTATTCTAACGATCAGCTCCGGGATTATTTGTCTGAATACAATCTGGAGACTATTGTGCTCGGGGAGGGCGTGAACGCCGGGACATCGGCCGGAAGGCAAAGCTGTTTCCGCTATATCTGGGAGCACCGCCCCGACACGGAATTTATCAGCGAAATCCACCTTGATATGATATTCAGCGGCAATTGGGAGGATAAGCTGATCGATTACCTGGCGGCCAATGACGAGTCGATGATCAGCTGCGGGATCGTCGACCAGAAAGGAAATATGCCGTTTGCCGGGAAATCGACGGCAATGCCGGCAGGAGGGCAGATAACGGACGATTTTTTGCACAGCCTCCAGGAGGACCGCATTATACGGGGCTTTACAAATCCATGTATCCATGTGTCGGAAGTTCTTAAGGAAACAGGTGGCTATGACACGCATTTCCTGCGGGGCAAGCAATGCTTTGAAGACGACAGCATGCTTCTCGGCTATTACTATTATTATGGAACGAGAGCCGCCTGGCATCCGAAAATCAACCTGAACGCCGTCGTTTATCACGCGGTCGCCGGTCAGCGCCTCGGCGTCTATGACGATACTTTGGTAAACTTCAACGGGCTCGTCAAGCAGTACGGCGCTATGGGCCTGAAGCATTTGAGCGGCCTTCATGAAAGCCAGTGGCATCGATGGTTTTTCCTGAAAAAATACACGGATATCATCGGCTAGCTTGTCCGTCACAGATTTAGGTAAAAGATTGGAGAGACCGGTATCATCGATCTCTCCGAGCTGAATACTGCAAATTACCGAGTCGTGCTTTGCACATGTATAACATATTATATGATGAATCATTGTAAGGAATGACTAATAAAGCCTGAAGAGGACAGCTGGGGCTGACCTCTTCAGGCAGACTTTTTGCAGCGAGGCTTGGGCTTGCCGCGGCCGTCATGCAAAAACACATATAGTGCGCTTATATTTCATATATTGTTGTGCATTAGTTTTTTGATGGGGTGATGTGAATTGTACAAGATCTTAATGTGTGTTTTCAGTCCCCAGATTTATAATGAAATACACCACGGTTTCCTGGAGGCGGGGTGTGACGTTAAGGATTTATTTATAGGCGAGGAATTTATCAAAAGACCCGATTTGCTTGAGGCGGCGCTGTCGAGCGCTCTTGATGAATTCAGGCCGGATTTCGTGTATTCCTACGGCTGGTGGAAGGATATCGCCGATATCGATGCGTTCCTTGATATCATTAAGAGAAGAGGCATTTTCCATGTCTGGTGGTCGGCGGACGACCCCACATGCTTTGGCTTGGCCTCGCTGCCTCCCGCCAAGAGGTCGGACCTGGTCTTTACTCCTGTAGAGGAGCTGATACCGGAGTATGCAAAATACGGCGTGAAAGCGTATTTGCAGCCCAATGCCTGTTCGCCGCATCATATAAAATTGCCGCCGAAAGCTGAGTATCTGCATGATATGGCACTGGTGGCAAACAACTACAGCATGAGGTATGTGGATGAGGAGACGAAAAGGAGCATACATTACAAATTCAGGGTTGAAGGCATTTATCAGACCCTAAAGCCTCTGGTCGATGCTCGCAAGGACGTCAAGGTGTGGGGGAGATGGTGGACGGACTTTGACAGGGCTTATATGCTTCCAACGGCGTTTTATGGCGGCGTCCTGCCGACTGAGGAAGTCCCTTATGTGTATGCGTCTGCAAAAATCGCCCTGGGAATCCAGCAGGTCGGGGTTTCACAGACCTATGTTTCCTCAAGAACCTATGAGGCGCTTGGCTGCGGGGCCTTCCATATTACGCAATATTCGCCGGGCGTTGAAAATTACTTTAAAAAAGGTGTGCACCTCGAATGGTCCCGGTCTCCGGAAGAGACGCTGGAGCTTGCGAATTTCTACCTGGCCCACGACAGCCTGAGAGAAGCGATCGCTTTGAACGGGCAGCGGGAGGTTGACGAGAAGCACAGGCTGATCCATCGGGCACAAAGCGTGCTGGCTGTTATCTTACAGTACATCCCAAAATAAATCGGCGATATAATTCCCCCGCCCAGCTTGTTCAGGTCCTCCTGAACGCTTTTTTTATGCGGGCTTTCAGATGAACTGCTCCAATACGGCGGCGCGCTGGCTCATCTGTGCGTTAAAGTCAAACACCTCTCTGAATTTCGTCTGGCCCAGGGCGGACATCAGGTATAATTTCTCGGGGTCCTGATAATATTCGATAATGCTGCCGGCGATCATACCCGCGTCGGGCGGAATGATAAAGATATTTTTCCCATGCTCAAAATGCTCGTTTTGATTGAGCAAATCCGTGCAGAAGACGCCGACATTATGCAGCGCCGCGTCTATGCAGCAGCCTGTAGGAAAGCCGTCATAGCTTTTCCCGGGTATCAGCAGGAAGGGGACGTTCGGCGATACGACGATGTCCATGCCCGAATAAAATTGGGGGAAGAAGTTGTGATCCTGCGGCCCATAGAAGGTTATTCTGTTTTCAATTTCACTGACGTCTATGTCGGTTTTATCAAAGCCGCCGACGACATGAAACATGATATCATTTGCCATCGGCGCGAGCTTTTTGCACATGTCGATGAAAATATGATAGCCCTTATCGAGTCCTAAAGCCATGTATTTATTAGCCACAAAGCATATATCGAAGGTACTCTTATCTCTTTTATAGTATTTTTTAATGGCCGGGGCCTGAAAATACTCCGGATGCGTCACCATGCCGTAAATATAGGCGACCTTATCGGGAGAGACAAAACCTTTGTTTATAATGTAATCGTACGTCATCTTCTGCGTGACGATGACCTTTTTTAAAAGCGGGGACTGAAGGACCTTTATCAGCTTTGCGTCAACATCAGCGTCATTTATCCAATAGCCCCCGCCCGGGTATAATTCAAATACGAACGGCGTATTTGTCATTTCATAAACAAAATAAAAGCTGCTTGCGTTGCCTAAAAAAACGGAGTAGAACAAAGCGTAGGAGCCGCCGCTCCAGTCGAACTCCGTAAAGGATTTGACCCGATCCTTGAACTGTGGATAGACGGCGGCGTAGTCGTCGAAGTGCATATCATACCTGGTTGAAAAGACCTCGCAGTTGAGATACCTATTCAGGTAATAGTTGAATTCCGATACTCTGAAACCTGTCTTCAGGTTTGGAAAATAGTCATCGAGAATCGCTAATTTTTTCTGATTAAAACCGCTTGTTTCCAACTTATATCCCTCTATTTCCGATTATTCAGGGCCAACGACCGCTATATATTCGCTTTACCGATACGAATTTCTGGGCTGTGTGCTAATTGGCGTTTTTTACGTAGAAATCGAAATTCTCCAGCGCCCAATCCATATGATAAAAGTGACTTTTGTAGGATTCGGGGTCGTGAATGGACGCGCAGTAAACCGTTCTTTTGCCCTCGTTCAGCTCATTAAAGTAACTTAAATACTTCCATCTGAAGGTCTCGGCAAAGGATAAGTTTTTATGTTTGCTGTTTCTCATGGTAAAGCAGGTGTTGGCGAGTTTGTCAAGATTGCACCACTGCCGGCCCTCGCAGATCTCGCAGGGTAAAGCCTGCAGCATATCGATCGGGATATCGGCAGTCAACCCGGCTTTAAACGGCGTATAATTATGAATCCTGACCGACAGTTCGGCATCGCCGTAACAGTTTTCTTCACACCAGTAGCCGATGAGACTGATGAGCTCCGGCCTCAGGCATTGGCAGTGCCCGGGAATGAAATTATTAATGGTGCCGACGTCGCTGCGTATAAGCTGCAGATAACTGACGCCGTCCCTTGCCACGGGGAGGACCTCCGGCTGGAAAGCGGGCAGCGCGTTGAGTCGGGGAACCCCCAAAAGGCCGACCTCCGGGAAAGTCTGAAATACCCGCATAAAGCGGGTTATCCAATCGGGGACGGTGAGAAATACATCGCTTTCAAGGACGATAAAATATTGGTCAGGCCTTCGGCGCGTCAAATTCAAATTGATTGGATATATAGGCCCGGTATTTACGGGAAATCTTGTTCTTGACTTTATACGGCCGTCAGTCAGGCTTTGGATATAATCCCATGTACCGTCCTGCGAGTTGTTATCGACGATATGTAGTTCAAAATCATCGGTTGTCTTTAAAAGGGCGTTTAAATTTCTGACCGTCAGGCCCATTCGGTGAAAGGTTGTATAGCTTATTAAGGGTGGCGTCAAATGCATCACTCCGTTTAATGGCAAATACCGAAAGTACAGGTTTGCAATTTTCAATGCAGCTTATATATAATATGCTTATTTAAGCGTATTGTTGACAAGAGAACGCCGGCGCTATGGCCGGCAAACGGGACGGAGCCGAAAGGATTTGCTTTCGGCTCTGATTTCATAAGCGATACTGCGGAAGGTCTGATGAATAGATTGCAGCCATTCGGGGTGCTGCGGTTTTGCGATTATAAAAGCTCGTCTAAGCTTTCTATAATGATCTGCAGACCTTCGTTAATAAAACCAAGACCATCGCAAATATCTTTATTGCCTTCAATCTCTTTGCCGTTTTTAACGGCCGCCAGACCTTCGGTGACGGTACGAATTCCCATGCGAATATCATTAACGCCGGCTTGGATGCTGTCTAGGTTCTCAAACTCCCGGATATCCTGTACGCCTTCGATAATATTAAAGAGACCATCTTCAATAACGTGGATTCCTTTAATAATACCCCGCTTTGTTTCTTGAAAGTCATTTTCAGGCATATACTTCAGACTCTCGGCAATTGCTGCATTCCCTTTGTGAATTTCATTAATACCGTCGTTAATTTCCGTAATTGCATCTTTACGATACATAATACTACCTCCGAGGCATTATATGTCTGAAATACAAGTTGCGTTATCACGGCGCCTGTTGTTCTCGGAAATTTCAAATATTCATGCACCTGACTTTAGCACCGGAATACAATGTAAGGGAATTGAAAATAAAGCTTCATATGCGCGATATATGGATCATCCGAGCATTTTCATTCTTAATCTCATGCCTTCCCTTAAGGGCAGTCTCGTAAGCACAGCCCCGGGAAAATAACAGAAGACGGCAACTGGCTAAGGGCCGGAAGCCGTCTTTTGCTGTAAGTTTATGAATAAACCGGCGATCAATGCTAAAAAGCACCGCTTTGTAAAAGCTTTGCCGCCGGCACTTGGCATGGCAGCCTGAAGTAAAGGCAGGCTCTCCCCATGTCATAAGTACATTGCCGTTTTCGCATAGGGAGCAGCCTGCGTCACGTTCTGCTTAAGTATCTGTCTGCGCTTTGCCCAACCTGTGTAAGCTGCTGGCCGGGTCGTCGTTGGGGGCAAAAGCGGCGCACCGCCGGCGCATCAGATAATGAATTTCGAATCGCACTCCAGCCAATGCGTGTCTCTCTGGATTACTGCCGCACCCGACAGTGCCGCCGTCCCTAAGGGAGCGGAGGAACTGCTGCGCACGAAGCTGCCGGGATTCAGGCCGGAGGAATCACAGCGCCTAAAGCTGCCGGGGTTCAATCCGGAGGAATCGCAGCGCTTAAAGCTGCCGGGGTTCAGTCCGGAGGAATCGCAGCGCTTAAAGCTGCCGGGGTTCAGGCTGGAGGGATCGCAGCGCCCAAAGCTGCCGGGGTTCAGTCCGGAGGAATCGCAGCGCCCAAAGCTGCCGGGGTTCAGGCCGGGGGAATAGAAGCGCCTGAAACTGCCGAGGGCCACACCGGGTTCATTGCAATTGTAAACCTTCATTCTTGTGGTATCTTGAGAACCGGCATCGCATGCCTGATCCTCGTCATCATAATATCTATACTTATAAATCATAATAGCCTCCATTGCTCGGATTTTATGAACTTAAAACAAAGCCACTACATAATATGTCTGAGATAACTCCCGCGTTCTTAGCGGCATGGAATTCGCCAAACGCGCCTGTCAGGCTATGGCGCTGTGTGTTCCGCGCCCTATTTGTCCGCCCCAAATATTACGTTAATCCAAAGTACGTGTCTAATTTCTCTGGAATATAATGTATGGGCTGGTTTTATCGGGGCCGATCGGATAAAAACACCGAGACTATAGTTTGACAAGGAGATAAAAAATGAAAGGTATCATCTTAGCGGGGGGTACGGGAACAAGGCTTTTTCCGCTCACTGTCGGGACCTCCAAACAACTGCTGCCTGTTTATAAAAAACCCCTGATCTATTATCCGCTATCCACGCTGATGCTCGCAGGTATCAAAGACGTGCTGGTCATATCAACGCAGGAGGATATCGTCAGGTTTCAAAAATTGCTTGGGAGCGGCAGTCAATTCGGGATTTCCATATCGTATAAGGTACAGCCCTCTCCCGACGGTTTGGCCCAGGCCTTTATTTTGGGAGAGGAGTTTATCGGTTCTGACAGCTGCGCCATGATTTTAGGCGATAACATTTTTTACGGCAGCGATCTGGCGCCGATTCTGCAGGCTGCCGCGGCAAGAACGACCGGAGCGACCGTCTTTGGCTATCGTGTGGATAATCCGGAAAGCTTCGGCGTGGTTGAGTTTGACGAAACAGGCAAGGCTGTTTCTTTGGAAGAAAAACCGCCGCATCCAAAATCACAGTATGCCGTAACAGGCTTGTATTTTTATGATAACCGTGTTGTCGGTTACGCAAAGAGTCTGAAGCCCAGCGCGCGGGGGGAGCTTGAAATTACCGATTTAAACAGGATATATTTAAATAACGGAGAACTGGAGGTAAAACTGCTGGGGCGGGGATACGCATGGTTTGACGCCGGAACGGCCGACAGCCTGATCGACGCGGCGAACTTTGTCAAAATGCTCGAAAAGCACCAGGGAATACGCGTCGCCTCTCCGGAGGAGATCGCAATGGACAAGGGATGGGTGGATAAGAATCCGTAGTTATGTCGCCATGGCATATCAAAACAGGCCGCCGCCGCGGCATTTTTAATAGCGCAAAGGAGCGATTATATGAAATTATTGATCACCGGAGGCGCCGGTTTCATCGGGAGCAATTTCATTTTTTATATGCAGCAGGTTCATCCTGACTATGAGCTCGTGTGCATCGACGCCCTGACGTACGCGGGAAACCCGGAAACATTGGAAAGAGCGCAGGGACAGCTCCGGTTTTTCAAAATGGATATTTCCGATAAAGACGCGATCAGCAGCTTGTTTGAAGAAGAACGCTTCGACGCTGTCGTCAATTTCGCGGCTGAATCCCATGTGGATCGTTCTATCGAGCATCCCGAGGTATTTTTGACAACGAATATTTTAGGGACTCAGGCCCTGATGGAAGCGTGCCGCCGCTTCGGCGTCGGCAGATTTCATCAGATTTCAACCGACGAGGTGTATGGCGATTTGCCGCTGGACAGACCGGATTTATCGTTTGACGAAGACAGTCCCATTCATACCTCGTCGCCGTACAGCGCAAGTAAAGCCGCCGCCGACTTGCTTGCGCTTGCCTATTACCGCACATACGGCCTGCCTGTCACGATATCGCGCTGCTCCAATAATTACGGGCCGTTTCAATTCCCGGAAAAATTGATCCCGCTGACTATTATTAACGCGCTTCGCGGTAAAAGCATACCTGTGTATGGGAACGGCCTGAACAGAAGAGACTGGATCTATGTGGAGGATCATTGCGCGGCCGTCGATCTCATACTGCATAAAGGCAAAATCGGGGAGGTCTATAATATCGGCAGCAGCAGCGAGCAATCCAATCTGGATGTCGTCCGGTCAATTTTATCGGAGCTTGGGAAATCCGAGGCGCTTATTTCATTTGTGACCGACCGGCCGGGGCATGATCTGCGGTATGCCATTAACGCGCGGAAAATTCAAACGGCGCTCGGCTGGAAACCGAAAACGGAATTTGACAACGGCTTGCGGAAAACGGTTGACTGGTATTTGAAAAACCAGAGCTGGTGGGAGAATATCTTAAACGGGACTTACAGAAATCCGGCCAGGCTGCTTTCGGGCGTGGGCGCGCAGCTGACACTGTTTTAGAAACGAATACAAAAAGAGAGCGGGGCTGCCGACGATAAACGAACAGCCCCGCTTCAGTTTGCGGATATTGGCGCCGGGACAGCGGCGGATGCGGAGATTAATTCGCGTTGACAATATAGTGATTGAAATTGTCATATGCCCAGTCCGCGTTGTATTTATGAGCTTGCACAGATTCCGGATCATGTACCGACGCGCAGTAAGCCGTGCGCTGTCCCTCTTTCAGCTCCTGGAAGGTCTGCGTGAATTTCCATGTGTTCTTTGCCACAAAGGATTCGTTTTTATTGTAAAGCCTGCTCATCATAAAGCAGTCGCAGATGCTTCTGCTCAGTGTGCAGAAGGGTTTGCCCGTACATTCTTCGCAGGTGATCCTCTGCGTCATATCGATTTCTATCGTTGTGATAAAGCCAACTTTAAAATTTGTATAATGAACAATCCGCGGAGAGATCTCCGCGTCGCCAAAGCCGTTTTCCTCGCTCCAATATCCGATTTCCTTCAGGAGTCTGGGTCTCAGGCATTGTAATTGCCCGGGGATGAAATCCATCGAGGCATCAATGTCGGCGTTCTTCAGCTCGAGATAAGCGACGGCCCCGTTAATTTTGGGGATGATTGGCGGGAGATAGCGCGGATATGGGTTATCTCTCATTAATCCTAATAAGCCCACTTCCGGGAAGGCACTGAAAACCTCCATGAACCGGGCTATCCAGTTTTTTGTCTTGATGAAGGTGTCGCTGTCCATCGCGATGAAATATTGATAGGGTTTTCTTCTGCTGAGCGCGAAGTTCGTGGCGAAAATCGGGCCGCAGTTTTTATCAAAACGAATTCTCGATTTTATTCGCCTGTCCGTCAGGCTCTGGATATAATCCCAGCTGTTGTCCTGTGAATTGCAGTCGATGATATTCAGCTCGAAATCTTCGTCCGAATCCAGCAGATTGGTGAGATTCCGCATCGTCAGCCCCAGCCGGTTGAAGGTGATGAAGTTTATATACGGCGGATACTCGGGATTCTCCTCCTCGGGCCCGCAATCCGCATGCGCGGGGACTATGGCGGGATCACTTGTCACGAAGCCGGGCGTCGCGCCAAGGATGATGGCGGAGGGATCGCCTTCAAAATGAATCTCCGCGATCAGGCCGCCGGGCGCAGCTTCCGGCTGTATCACCCTGGTCGTGACGCCCGGCACCGGAGCCAGCGGCGCCGCCTCGGGCGTCACGTCCGTTGCCGGAGCCGACAGCGCTATTTCAGGCACGATGTCCGCCGCCGTGACCGGCGCCGCCGTTTCAGGCGGCACGTCTGTTGCCAGAGCCGACAGCGCCGTTTCAGGCGGCACATCTGTCACCACGGCCGGCACTTCCTCTTCCGGCGTCATGTCCGCCTCCGGAGCCGACGGGGCAGCTACCGGTGTTATGTCCGCTGCCGGCGCCGGCAACTCCGCTTCAGGCGTGATGTCCGGCGCTGCGGCCGGCGGCTCCGCCGGCAAAACTATCTGGCCGCTCTCTTCGGTTTGAATACCCGGCATGGTAAGCGGCAGTATTACCGTCTTCATCCCAAGCTCCAGAATAGTTTCATCGGTCCCGCTGGTGCCGCCTGGATTTTCGTTCTTGGTGCCGGGGCTTTTAAAATCCTCGGCAGCGCTTCTTTTTATATTCAAATACCAATAAGGTAAAAATTTATGGTTAATGATTTTGGCTGTGCCGTTCTTGAGCATCTCGCTCATTTCATTGTTCGGATGGATTTTCATTGGGATTGATGCCATATCTCCTCTCATTAATCTATTCTGCAGCGGAATATCTTTATTTGAGTTCATCTTGAGTAACGGTTCGTTTTACAACCTGCTTTCACGAATGATCCTGCAGATATAGGCCACTTCTTCATGAGACAGCTCGCCGTATAACGGCAGCGCCAGGACGGAATCGGCAACCTTATTTGCAACCGGGAGCCTTGCTTTGTCGGCTGACGGTAAATCCTTGTAGCATTGCAGGTTGCTGCACAGAGGGTAGAAATACTTTCGCGTAATGATGTTGTGGGCTTTGAGCTCCTCGTAGAGCACATCGCGGGATATTTCGAATTCATTTTTATCAATAGTGATGACGAAATAAGGATAATTGTACTCAAGACCGTCCACAGGTTTGTTTATCCTGATTCCCGGAATATCCCCGAGCTCTTCGGCATAGGTGGCAGCAATCTCTTTTCGTCTCCTGATCTCCTCTTCGACCTTATCCAAAAGCAAAAGCCCTACCGCCGCCTGGACCTCGTTCAGCTTGGCGTTGGTCCCAGGCTCAAGCACATCGCCGTCGGGCAGTATGCCGAAGTTTCTCATTTGATCGGCTCTTTCCTTTAAGTAAGGATGCTTGAAAACCAGCGCGCCGCCCTCAATGGTGTTATAAACCTTTGTCGCGTGGAAGCTGAACATGGTGATATCGCCGAAGGACGCAATGGCTTTTCCATGGTGCCGTACGCCGAAGGCATGTGCGGCGTCGTATATAACCTTTAAGCCGTGTCGGTCGGCAATTTGCTGAATTTTCTCCACATCGCACGGATTTCCGAAAACGTGCACCGGCATGATCGCCGTCGTTTTTTCTGTTATCAGCGCTTCGATCTTATCGGGATCGATATTATATGTTTCTTCCTCAATATCGCAGAATACGGGCTTGAGCTGGTTCCACACAAGCGCGTTCACCGTCGCCGGAAAGGTAAACGGCGTCGTAATGACCTCGCCGGAAAGCTCCAGTACTCTGCAGGCAAGCTGCAGCGCCAATGTCCCGTTTGAAAAAACGGATAAATACTCCGCATTAAGGAAATTAGCCAGCCTGCGCTCAAGCTGGACGACTTTTTCTCCGTTATTGCTCAGCTGCTTGCTGTCCCATATCTCCTTTATTTTCTGATCCATATCTTCTAAATCAGGCAGGAGAGGCTGCACGATTTTTATCGGCTTTTTAAAAGGCTCTGACAAGAATTTTCCTCCTCGGTGTCGTACTCAATACAATATATTGTTAGGAATAGCAAATGTTACAGTCACACTTGAAGTGACGGCTAATAAAATGTATTAGCTATGCGCATTTATGAATTCTGTCTTTACTCCTAAAATAGCACCAATAACGACATTTATCGCAGCGCCGATGCCTGGTGCCGGCGGCTCCGAAAGCCGGGCGTATAAACGCAAATGGCGCGCACCGGCAGATCAGGACGGCGCACGCCAAATAAAATAATAATAAGAAAGTATATGACAATGGAACTGAAATACGAAGATATCGGCATCGGGGACCGCTATACGCTGAAAAAAACGATTACGGAAGCGATGGTCCGGGAGTTTGCGGATTTCACCGGCGACTATAACCCGGTGCATATGGATGAAGATTACTGCCGGAGCCATGGGATGCCGTCAAGAATTGTCCACGGAATGTTGGTATTGTCCTTTGTGTCTACCCTGGTCGGCATGTACCTCCCCGGCGAAGGGACGGTCTGGATGTCGCAAAGCTTTGACTTTATCTCTCCCGCAAAGATTGACGATACTATTGAAATTACCGGTGAGGTGTCAGCCAAAAGCGATGCCAATGCGCTGGGATTAAAGATTATAGAATTAAAAATCAGAATAAAGAATCAGCTCGGTCATATGATCGCAAAAGGTTCCGTCAAGGTAACAATGAAATAATCGATATTTTCATGGAGGCCTGTTTTGAATAAAAAAGTTATTTTAATCACAGGCGGCAGCAAAGGACTCGGCGCCGAATTTGTAAAAGCTCTTTTATCGTCCGAAGATAACGCGGTATATTTCACCTATTCGGACAAATCGGCCGAATTTCAGCCATCCGGCAATGTTACGCCGATATTGTGCGACCAAAAAAACGAAGCCGAGATTATCGACTGCGTTGCTCAAATCGTCAATGCGCAGGGGCGAATCGACGTGCTTGTCAATAACGCCTGTTCCGGCTTTAAACCGTGCGACTTTCTGGATACCGACTGGAATATGTTTCAGGATATCATAGACGTTAACGTGAAGGGCGCGTATCTGTTCACCAGGGAAGCGGCGCGGAGCATGAAGCAGCAGGGAAACGGCAGGATTATTAATATAGTGTCCTCCTATGTCGTCAATGTGCCCCCTGAAAAATTATCGTTTTACATTACGGCGAAATATGCTCTTGCCGGTTTGTCCAAAGCCACGGCGGTGGAGCTGGGCAAATATGGCGTTACAGTCAATATGATCTCTCCGGGCCTGATGGCCACACAGCTGACGAATTATCTTCCCGCCAGATATTTGGAGGCATATAAGCAAAAGCATCCCATGAAGAGAATGACGACGACGGCGGATGTTGCCGAGGTGCTCAAATTCCTTATTTCAGACGGCGCCCAGTTCCTGAACGGCGTCAACATCCCGGTTAACGGAGGCGAAGCTTTTTAATGGACGATTCCATCAACATCGCAATATTGGGAAACTGCACGACGGATTATATTACAAAGGCTTTAGTCCAGGCTTGCGGTAATTATCATATTGCGGCGGAAATTTATAATTGCCCGTATCGGCAATACAATCAGGAGATCATCAACCCCGGGAGCGGATTTTACAAATCGGCTCCCGAGCTCACGATACTCTTTCTCGAGGGAAAGAATTTATTTCCCGAGTGGTTTGAATTCAAGACAATCATGAACAGTCGCGAGCAAAAGCTTTCGTCCGTGCAGTCCATACTGGAGTCGCTGATCTCGCTGGCCGAAGAGATCCATAAAAACTCCGGCACTAAGATCCTTGTGAATAATTTCAAAATACCGCATTTTTCTCCGCTCGGAATTCTGGATAACAAATACTTTCCCGGGCTGAGAGATATGATTTCTCTCTTAAACTATCAGCTGTCGGAGTGGGCGGCGGACAAAGACTATGTGTATATTTTCGATTACCACGCCTTTTCCGCCTATTATGGAGAAGCAAATCTGGAAGACGCGAAGATGCTCTATATGACGAAAACGACGATATCGCTAAAGTACACGACCGCGTTGGCCAGAGAATATATGAAATATATCCTGCCCTTGAAATACCGGGCCAAAAAATGTCTGGTGCTCGATTTGGACAATACGCTTTGGGGCGGCATTGCCGGAGAGGACGGCATATCCGGCGTCAAGCTCGATATTACGGATTCAGGCAGGAGCTTCTACGATTTCCAAAAGGAAATCCTGAACCTGTATTATAAAGGCGTCATTCTGGCAATCAACAGTAAAAATAATGTCGAAGACGCCATGAATATCATCGAAAACCATCCTCATATGCTTCTGAAAAAGGAATATTTCTCCGTGATGAAGATCAATTGGCAGGATAAGGCCAAAAATCTGACGGAGATTGCCGAAGAATTAAACATCAGTACGGACAGCATTATTTTTTTTGACGACAGTATTGTTGAAAGGGAGCTTGTGAAATCCCTGCTGCCCGAGGTCATGGTTGTCGACGTCCCGGTTGATACAAGCAAATATTCCGACACGATCAGAAACCTGATCGAATTTGAATATCTGAAGCTGACAGCGGAAGATTTAAGCCGCAACGTCATGTATACGGCCAACAAGAAAAGAGACGAAGCCCAAAAAAAATTCAGCACCGTTGAGGAGTATTTGAACAGCCTCCAAACAAAGGTCATTCTTGAATTTTCAAATGACTTCACTATACCCAGGATCGCCCAACTCACGCAAAAGACGAATCAATTCAATTTGACGACAAAGCGATATACCCAGGAAGAAATCACGCGCTTTCATCAGTCGCCGGATTATATTGTCGCGTCGGTCCAAGTCACCGACATTTACGGAGACAACGGCATTACCGGCGTGTGCATCGTAAAGCTGGAGGGTGACAGCGCGTTTATCGATACCTTTCTGCTGAGCTGCCGCATTATGGGCAGAGATGTTGAGTTTGCTTTTTTAAGTAAGGTCGTGGAGCTGCTGAGAGCGCAGGGCGTCAAAACAGTCGACGCGCTCTACAGAAAGACGGAAAGAAATCAAACGACCGCGGATTTCTATATGAAAGCCGGCTTCTCCGTGGTTTCGGCAAATGAGAGCGAAACCTCGTATCGCCTGGATGAATCGGCACAGCCCGGCGGCATCGAACAAATTGAGACTATAGTGAAAGGTGAAATCCCATTATGGACGAAAAATTCGTAAATCTGATTGCATCGACGCTGGAGATTCCCGCGGACGATCTCAAATATGACTCGACAACCGAAACCGTCCCCCAGTGGACCTCCCTGAGTCACTGGGAGATTATCGAGGCATTGGAAGCGCAGTACGGCATAGAATTTACGATGGACGAAGCCACGGAGTTCAAGAATCTCGGGGAGCTGTATGAAATCCTGCAGCGTAAACTGTCATAGCCGGATTTGCGAATCGGGAAAGGATAAAACTATGATTCCGCCGTTCATCAGTTATGTATCATTTAACCGACTGGGATTAACGACCAAGAATCTGTCGGCGATACTGAACAGTACGGAAGATTTTGAAATGCATATTATAGACAGCTGCTCCAAGGACGACACCTGGGATTATATCATGAGCCTGAATGACAGCCGGATCAAAACAAAAGAGCATTTTGAGGTGAATCACGGCAAAACCTACGCCGTGAATTTACACCTGATGAGAAGGCTGCCCGAGCAGTATTTTTTTACCGTTGATAACGGCGCGCATATCGGCACCAAAGGCTGGATCGGTAAGTTTTTGGACGTCTTCGAGGCTTTTCCCGAAGTGGGTCTTCTGGGTGTCCGGGCAGCCGATGGCTATCAGCCCCAGGTTATCCCGAGAGTAAAAGGCCCCTTATCCTATCTGGAGCTGACCGACAATATCTCGGATGCCGAAAAAAGCTATATACCCGACCACTGTATGTGCCTGAGGCCCGAACTGATCAAGGGAATCGGCTATTTCAGCGAGGAAAACTATTTTGGGGCGATAGACCTGTCTTATCGGGTATGCAATCATACCGGCTTCAAGGCCGGTTTTATGCCCAATGTACACCTTCGGCGGCCCGACCCCATACCGTGCAGCGCCTGTACATATTTTAGGGAATGTAAACTCGATAAGGCCCCCAATACCTGCTTTTCTATATATAACAAGCTTAATAAGGACGCGGATTTTTTGCAGAAAAACAAATGGAAATTTGAAGAAACGGTCCGGGACCTTCAAAGCGGAGCCCGTCCGGTGTACTGCGCTTCGCTTGTCGATGTTTCATCAAGCAAGGACCATGTGTACAACAAGGACTGGGCAATGGGAAATATCGTCTATTTTATCAAAAACGCCAATTAAGAAATAAGCCTGCACCAGCGAATTTTATTGAAAGCGGTTTTAACGATGAAGGATATTGTCTTATATGGATCAGGCGGCATGGCCCTTGAAGTCGTTCAGCTGATTGAAGATATCAACGCAATAGAACCCACATGGAATATACTGGGCTACATTGATGATTTCAGAGGCGATCAGGGTGAAAATAATCCCGTCGTCAGCGGTTACAGAATACTTGGTACAAATAAAGCGGTCAAAGACGTCGATAAATCGGTTTACTGGGTTATCGCTGTCAGCAATCCCAAGGCCAAAAAAGATATCTACGATTCCTTGGCGGACTATAACCTGAAATACGCGACATTGGTCCACCCCACGGCGAAAATATGCAAAAATGTCGCGATCGGGGAGGGGACCATCGTCAGCTACGGCTGCATCGTCTCCGTCAATGCCGTCCTGGAATCTCATATTTATTTAAATATGAGAACCGTCATCGGGCACGATACCATCATCAAGAACTTTTCCACCTGCCTGATAGACTGTATTGTTGCCGGTAATGTGCTGATTAACGAAGGCGTTTTGCTGGGCTCAAACTGTGTGATCAAGGAGAAAAAAACAATCGGCAGGAATTCAAAAATCAGCATGGGCTCCGCTGTCTTCTTCAATGTGGACGACGATGTCATCGTGATGAGCAAGCCCCCTAAAAGCATGAAGTTCTGAACCCTGTTACCGATAAAGGCTTGTCAATATATGCGCTGCAGCGTCACCGGCCATTTACAGCGTGTCATACGAAGAAGCCCACGCCCCATGGGGCGCGGGCTTCAGGCTGTCGATAAAGCCCTTTGGGCTTTATCGACAAGGGGATACATGCAGCGCGCTCAGCCGCGCACTGCATGAGAAGAGTCACTACGGAGGCGCATGTCCTCCTGCGTGACAAATGATGAATTTATTTGCCGCTTCGGCGGCAAACTCTGCGAGGCTTTGCCCGCTGCAAGCGGGTTTTTGACAAGCTGAAGCCCACGCCCCATGGGCGCCGGCTTTTTGATGGTGCGGGTAAAAAAGCAATGCTTTCAAACAATCAAACAACCTCCAAGGGCTGACAGGAGGGGCAATAGTAAACAGCGCCGCCCAGGTAGGCCTCTTTAACAAACGGCCCGCTGCATTGCGGACAGTCCGAGGCCAGCGTGTTTTTTGACAGCTTCGTCTGATATCCGCCCGGCTGCCCGAAAAGGTCTTTTTCCGTGTCTCGGCCTCCCTGTACGGTCATATCATTCAGAACTGATTTGATACAGGAAAGCAGCCGGTCCCGGTCCGAATCGCTGAATGAACCGATCTTTCGCTTCGGATGGATACCGGCGGTGAACAGAATATCCTGTAACACACCGTTGCCGATACCGGGGAAGCGCTGCTCCGTGGCAAGAAACGCCTTCGCGCTCAGAGTGGGTTTGCTTTCCCAAAGCAACTTACGGTAATATGGCTCAAATTTATCGGAAAGGGGTGAAATTGCCGTTCTGCTCTTGAGATAATATTCGTTGTCATAGGCGCTGTCGTGGAGGATAATACCCCCATACATGGCGACCGTAAAGACCAGCACCGCGTCGTCATCGAATTCTATCAGCAGCTGATAATTTTTCGGGGCTTCAGTGTGATTCGTAAAACGCGCGTTTACACCGTCGTTAAAGCACAGCCGCAGCCCGTTGTCAAAGGCCATGTCAACATAGCTGCCGAAGCCCTCCGCTGCCTGGAGGATACTGCCGCTCATTTTGGTATCGTAATCCGACGGATCGCCGGCATACCAGCAGAATTTATGTGCCTTCGTCGGCGGAAACACCCGCCGTATCCTCTTGCCAACAATGTTATTGTTGATCTGTCCTGCAATAGTGCTTGTCTCCGGAAATTCCAGCATCATACGCACCTTCTTCCGACATGTTTCGGGCTGCTCATCGAAAACTTTCCCAAACTATCAGTAATTATATCAACGAGTCGCAGTTTTTTCCAGACCTTTATGGAGATTCTCCCAAGCCACCCTGAGCCGTCAAAAGGGAAGGGGCTTCTTCCGAAGCCCCTTTTGTAGGCGTTATTTCATTTCAAACGTATGCGTCTCGTATCGATCCTTATCCAAATAGCTGTACCCGCGGAGGATGACCTCACTTGGCAGCTTCTCCGTTGCCTGCAATGAAATCTTTTCAATATAGTGCGTGTCATCGATTGTCACGATGCCACCGCCTGAAGCGGCGCCGCTTGGAATGCGTTCGCCGTAGCTGTCAAGAAATTCAAACAATATACCGTCGGTTTCAGCGTATTTTTCTTCGTCTATGACAGTGAACTCGACCTCTGCATAGGTCGACATCGCCGAACTCTTGAGCGTGATTTTGTCTACGCGGACACCACAGTCGTCGAAGACGGCGGGCTCTGTGCTGATGACGCTTTCCTGTGTTCCGGTATTTTTAAGAGTGGCAGAGAGTGTCGTATCTTTTTTGCTGTCCATATCTCTCGTGTACTTGCCGTTTTCGATGACAAAAGGAACGGCAACGCATCTGAGCTCCACGTCCGGCGCGGCGGAATCACCTTCATACCTGCCCTCAATCATATACACGAGGGTCCCGTCTTCTTCAAGCAGATAATCGATGGAACAGTTCGCGCCGCTGATACCCACGGACGTTTGCAGCATCTCCTTATGGTTTTCCTGGGCGTAATCGGCAATCGTGCCGGTGCCTCCGTTAAATATCGGCCCCATACTTGCGGTTTGGTCCGACGGATAGACATCGGGGCCCAGCAGCAGGTAATCGGGGGAAGAGGGCTTGACATCGAGGACGATATAGACGCTCTGCCCGTCATATACAGCTTCGCGTACCGTAAAGGCGGCGACATCGGTCTGTGTGCCTTCCTGGGGCACATCCGTTTGCACGATTTTGGAGGCTTCGGGCAAAACCTCTACATCAAGCCGTCTGCCGCTCAGGAAATCGAGGATTCCCCATGTGTTGGACAAGGCCAAAGCGGTCCCGGCCGACAGTACGCAGATGATCGCGATAACAGCCGCAATTCGGTAGTAACCTATTCTCACAGGCTTTCGGTTCCTGCTTTTCTGCAAATAGGCCAGGGTGTGATGAACGTTATCGACAAAATCGTCGTCAGCTTGGCCGAACACGTTTTCCAATTCATTTATGTTTCGCATGACAAAGAGTCCTCCCCGCACAAAGTTTTTTTAAGTTCCTTCCTTCCGCGCCGCATGCGCGATTTGACTGTACCTTGGGGCCAGTGAAGAATTTTGGCAATCTCACCGACGGAATAGCCTTCCACATAGTAAAGCACAAGCGGCAGGCGCTGTGATTCTTCCAGCCCGAACAGCGCGTCGTGCAGCTCATAATCGGCGCCCGTCGGAGCGGCGCGTTCAGGCAGTTCCTCCATAGGCAATTCACGCTCTCTTTTCCTCTGGATATTGTGGCATTCATTAATAAGTATACGGATTATCCAAGTCTGCATGTAGCGCTCATCTTTAAGCTGTTGGCGCTTCTCCCACGCTTTGTACAGGCACTCCTGTACCGCCTCGTCGCGGTCGCAGCTTTGCGATAGCTGCGTGTAACTAACGCGATACAGCGTTTGCATCATTGCGACAATCCGTTCAGCAAATTCGTCGCTTGTCACTCGTCGTCCTCCTCGTTTGTTCTTGACCGGTCATATATTAGACGATCAAGAACGGCGATTGGTTTTCGCAAGGAAAGTTTTTTATTTTATATTGCTTTATACTACTTTATTTGATAAAGACAGACCTGGCAAGGTGCGGGGGAAACGCTCCGGGCGCTTGTTCTAATTGGCGGAGTCGCAAGATCCGGGCCGTGCTGAATAAAAAAGCCCTGATTATAGCCGAAAAGGCTTACAATCAGGGCTTTTTCGTTGGGGTTGTACTAAAATGAAATTTTTGCCGCGAGCAGAAGCGAGCCTTTGCAAGTGCGGCGGCACAAGCGTTTTGGCCTATAACCAAAACGTAGCTTCAATTAATAGATTTAACAATATACTCACGAAAATATTGCATTGGTTTCGTTGTATCGCTATAATTCTCGCTGACAAAAGCAGCGACCATATCATATTCCGGAACGATAATAATAAACTGCCCAAATAAGCCCATAGCAAAGTAGAACTGTATTTCTTTATCTTCTTTCGCACTGATACTTGATATCCACCATTGATAGCCATAATGTCCGATAATCGGATATGTTAAGAATCGAGGGACCGTTGACTCTGTAATCCAGTTTTGAGGGACAATTTCTCTACCTTAAATAGTCCCTTCCTTTAGATAAAGATAACCGAACTTCAACATATCCTGTATCGTCATGCTCAATCCGTTTGCGCCGAGATTGATATTTTTACTGTATTCCATCGGGGCGAAGTAATTCCATTCGCCAAATTCAGGCCAATCGAGCCCCGCACTCATGGTCAGCAAATGATAAAGCGTAATGTGCTGTTTCCTTATGTCACTTTGGTTCGACAGCACATCTCCGAAGAATTCAACTATTGGGGTGTTGACATCCTGTAAAAGCCCTTGCTTCATGCAAATACCAATTAATGCAGATGTAAAGCTTTTTGTACTCGAGATGTAAAGCTTTTTGTACTCGAGTTGATGTGATGAATGCCGTTTTCAGCCTTCTTGTTTTTATAATACTCAAATATGATATGTTCGTTACGCATCACAAGGCCGCAGAGAATACCGTCCTTTTTCATGCTTTTTCTCATGTTTTCTGAAATAGTATTATCCGTGCCGCCTGTTTGCGGATTAGCGTTTGAAAATGCTATCATACATTTCATCCTTTTCTCTCCGCAGTTGTTATCAAAGCTAATAAGTTCCTATAGTCATTATTTCACTCCGAAGAATTTCTGGTTATCTGTGTTCTGTATGTAAAAAAGTAAATCTATTTCTATTATACCTTGCCGGAGCGAAAAGGAACAGACAAGCCTCTTGTCGAAGTTTTCCTGTTCCTCTGGAGTTATATTGCAAAATTCCACGACGTGAGCGAAGCGAGCCGCCGCAGGGCGAATTCATTTCACCCGAGGATGTCAAATAAACCGGGTGGAGCGACCGGCGGGAGCGGAACCCAAAAGAAGAGGCAAAAAAGATAAATCTTTTTTTGCCTCTTCTTTCTGGTGCGCGAGGGGGGACTTGAACCCCCACGCCCGTTACGGGCACTAGAACCTGAATCTAGCGAGTCTGCCAATTCCACCACTCGCGCGTGATGATAGCTTAGATATATTAACATTAAGGTCTTTTAATGTCAATACCAAAAGTTGCGTTTGAAAGAGTTTTTATGACAAGCGCGGCGCCGGGAATTTCCGGCGCCGTATCGGTCTTATTGGTAGGCCACCTGCAGCGCGGCCTGAGGTGTGATGATTCGTTTGGCACCCACAAGGGTTTTCGCCCAGTAAGCACTTTCCAAGCTGCTGACGATAACGCCCTGACTCCGCGTTGCCGCGTGGATAAAGTTGTTCCCGCCGATGTAAATGCCGACGTGGGTGATGGCATGGCCGCCGTTTGTGGCGAAAAATACGAGGTCGCCCGGCTGGAGCTCCGCTCTTGACACGGCGGTCCCGTTGTTGTACTGCAGATGCGCCGTTCTGGGCACTATGTACCCAAAATGACTGTAGACATAGTAGACAAGGCCCGAGCAGTCAAATCCGGCTTTGGGAGAAGCGGAGCCATAAACATATCTATAGCCGTCGAACTGCTTTGAAAAATTTGCGACGCTCATACCGGCGGCATATTGCATATCCTCCACGGTCGCGCCGCTGATGAAAGAGGACTGCAGGTCTGATACGACCACGGGAACCGTGCGTTCGCCCGATAACGAGCCTTCCGCGATGACCGAACCCTTGGAAACGACGGGCTGCAGCGTTTGCTGCACCGCATCGGGGGAGACATTTGCCGGCAGCAGGAGCGCTGCCGCGTTCGACTCGATGCGCGCTGCCGTGACGGTGTAGTAAAGGCCTTCCGCCGAGGCTGTCGTCACCAGGAGCGACGCGATGACGGCGGCGGTCACGCTTATAATAACTGATTTCTTCGCAGGCTTCATAAACTATCCTTTTTATTTATATAAGAATGAAGGGAGTTTTGCAGACTGGGGGAAATGACTGGAGCACAGTTGAGGCGGTTCCAAAAACCCGGAATGTAACGAATTGTAACACTTTGCCTTAGTAATGTCAACTATTTGTAATTTATTTAACCAAATATTTAATAATTTGTTACAGATGTACGAATGTTACCATAATTTTTAATGAAAAACGCCAGGAGAAGAGTGTCGTTCTATGAAATAATGCTGAAGTCCGCGGCCGGTGCGATTGATGCCGCCGGGAAAACGCTGTAATAACGCAAAAAGAACGCCGCTAAAGGGCGTTCTTTTAAATATTTAAATATCGGCTATCGGCGGGCTAAAAGCCGTTCCAGACGGGGATGCCGGTATAGAGCTTTGGGGGTTCTTGACCACGTGCGGCGCGGAGGGCGCCGGCAGCCAGCGCTTCCAGCTCGAATTCGCCGGGCATGACGACGACCTCGGCGATCCAGCCGATGTATTCCGTCATTTTATCCGTAAAATATTTGCCGTTGGAGACGCCGCCGGTGAGGATAATGGCGTCGACCTTTCCCTTGAGCGCCACGGCCATGGCGCCGACATATTTGGCGTTTTGATAGATCATGCCGTCATAGATCAGCGCGGCGTATTTGTCGCCGCTTTCGGCCAGGGAGAGCACCTGCCGCGTGTCGGCTGTGCCGAAGTGGTCCATCAGGCCGCCGTTTTTGTTGAGCTTGTCGGTAAGCTCTTTTTTTGTGTAGTCGCCGCTGTAGGCCATGTCGACGATCTTCATATATGCCATATCGCCGGCCCGCGTCGGCGTCATGGGGCCGGAGCCCTTGATGATGTCGTTGGAGTCGATCATGCGGCCTTTTTTGTGGGCCGTGATGGAAATGCCGCCGCCGATGTGGCAGATGATGAGGTTGACGTCCTCGTACTTGAGGCCGCGGGCGGCGCAGAACCGGAGGGCGATCTCCTTCTGGTTGAGGGCGTGGACGTGGCTCTCCCTGTAAACGCCTCTCAGGCCGGTGACGCGGGCGATGTCCTCAAACTCGTCCACGTCGGGGGGATTGACGACGTAGGCCTTTTTGCCGTATCGTTCGGCGAACTGGCGGCAGATCTGAGAGGCCAGCTGCGCCGGGTGCTGGCCCGACATGCCGCGGCTGGCGTGCTCGGCCAAAAGCGCCGTGACCTGGTATGTGCCGCCCACAAGCGGCAAAAGGCCGCCGCCGCGGCCGACGAAGACGTCGACGTCCGCCAGGGGATAGCCCCGGGCCTCCATCGTCCTTTCCACCGTATCGCGCCGGTAATCCAACTGGTCCTGAATCTCCTTAAACGTCTTCAGCTCTTCGGGAGCGTGGCGGATGGTCTCGCTGAATACCTCGTTTTCGTTGTCGAAGAGGGCAATTTTTGTGGAGGTGGAGCCGGGGTTGACCGCCAGTATCCTGATGTTCTTGTTCATTCCGATCAAAGCCCCCCTCTAAAAGCCCGCCGCCGCGCACGCGGCCAGCGCGATGGAATAGTACTTATCCGAGGCCTCGGCGGAACGGGAGGTGAGGATGACGGGCACAGCCGCCCCGAGGACCGTGCCGGCTGTCCGGGCGCCGCCGAAGCCGGTCAGGCACTTGACAAGCATATTGCCGGCGGCGATGTCCGGGACGATCAGAAGGTCGGCGTCACCGGCCACGGGGCTTAAGTACCCCTTGATCCGGGCGGCCTCCGCGCTCGTGGCCAGGTCAAAGGAGATGGGGCCCTCCACAATGCAGCCGGAAAGTTCGCCGCGCTGGTTCAT
Organism: Sporobacter termitidis DSM 10068; assembly: GCF_900130065.1. Lineage (GTDB taxonomy): Bacteria > Bacillota > Clostridia > Oscillospirales > Oscillospiraceae > Sporobacter > Sporobacter termitidis. The sequence continues at coordinate 420,394 of NZ_FQXV01000001.1, read as the reverse complement.
CTCCTTCAGCGCGCCGCCATCCACCGCGTCGGGCATTTTCGGATTGACCTTTTCCACAGAGGAGAGCACGGCGACCTTCGGACTTTCATGGCCGAGAGCGTGCAGAAGCCGGACGGCGTTTTCGATGATGATCCTTTTGAGCGCCAGGTCCGGATAAGTATTGAGGCCGAAATCGCTGACGGCGAAAAGCTTGTGATATTTCGGCGCCTCGTAAAAGCCGATGAGCGAGAGCTTGCCGCCCGCCGGGATGAGGCCGTTTTCCTTGTCGAGAATCGCCTTCATGAACTGGCCGGATTCCAGGATGCCCTTCATGATGGCGCCGGCTTTGCCGGCCTTGATGAGCGCCACGGCCTTTTGGAGAGAATCCTCCGCGCCGTTTGCCGGGACGATATCGAACCCGCCGGGGTCGGCGCCGAAGCGCGCCAGCAGCGCCCTGATGCGCGCCTCGTTGCCGATGAGGGCGGGAACCATGATCCCGTCCTTTGTGGCCTGGATAACGGATTCGAGCGTGTGCTCGTCCTGCGCTTCCACGACGGCGATGACCGTCTTTTTCGCCATCCTTTTTGCTTCGGCGGCCAGGTCCTCGAAACATGTGATTTTCATACATTTTCCTCCGGTCCTTAGAATGCGGCGTCATTTCAATATAACGGCGTTGAACCGTGCCGCCCGGCGACGTCTCTTGCTCTGATCCCGGCGGCTTGTTGAGAACTGCTCATTTCGTTCATAATATATTAACATTTTTAATGAGTCAGTTCAATGGCGCGGCCCGTTATTTTATATCGTTTTGTTCTGACCTCCGCCCCTTTTTCATATGCTTATAAACCGGACATGTCTGTTTGCCGGGCAGATTTGCGGCACGTAAGGAGACGGTTATGGAGTGGCTTAAGGAGCTGAACGAGGCCATCAGCGGCCTGGTGTGGGGGATACCGATGCTGGCGCTCATCGTCGGGGTCGGCGTATATCTGAGCTTCCGCACGCATTTTGTCCAGATATTTCGCTTCCGCTACGCCATGAAAAATACCATCGGCAAGGCCTTTTCAAAGCAAAAGTCCAGCAAGGGCGACGTCACGCCCTTTCAGGCACTCACCACAGCGCTGGCGTCCACCGTGGGTACGGGGAATATCGCGGGCATCACCTCGGCGGTGACCCTGGGCGGCGCCGGCTCGATCTTCTGGCTGTGGGTTTCGGCCGTTATCGGTATGTGCACCAAGTACGCCGAGGTCGTCCTGGCTGTCCGGTTCCGGGAGCGGAACAAGGCGGGGGAGTGGGCCGGCGGGCCCATGTACTACATCAAAAACGGCCTGGGAAAGAACTTCGAGTGGCTGGCGGCAGTTTTTTGCGTATTTGGCGCCGTGGCGGCCTTCGGTGTCGGCAACGCCGTCCAGGTGGGCAATATGACGGGGTCCATAAACAGCGCCGTCCAGGCGTTTATCCCCGGGGCCGGCCAGTATAAAAGCACCATCAACCTGACCGTCGGGATCATCGTGGCGCTGCTGACGGCGCTGACGCTGTTCGGCGGCATTAAGCGGATCGGCCGCGTGACGGAGGTGCTCGTCCCGCTGATGGCGGCGGTGTATATCATCGCGTCCCTCGTCGTCATTGTCGTCAATATTGATTGCCTCGGCGCCGTTTTTGCCAAAATATTCAACGACGCCTTCTCACCGGCCGCCGCCGCGGGCGGCGCGGCGGGTATATCCGTCAGGACGGCCGTCAGCTGGGGGTTCCGGCGGGGCGTGTTTTCAAATGAGGCGGGGCTCGGCTCGGCGCCTATCGCCCACGCCACCACAAGCGAGACGAATCCCGTAAAGCAGGGGATGTTCGGCATCTTCGAGGTCTTTCTGGATACGATCGTTATGTGCACGATCACGGGCCTCACGCTCCTCATGAGCGGGATCGATATAAATTACGGCTCGAACGGGTCCATCGCGCTGAACATCTCGGCGTTTGCCACTGTCTTCGGCGGCAAGGCCGCCGGCGTCATCATCGCCGTCGGCATGTCCATGTTCGCTCTGGCCACCGTTTTGGGCTGGTCGCTGTACGGCGTCCGGTGCGCCGAATATCTTTTCGGCAGCCGGAGCATCCCCGTTTATCAGTTCGTTTACGTGCTTGTCACCGTCGCGGGCGCGACGCTGGACCTGGACTTTATCTGGCAGGTCGCCGACACGCTGAACGGCCTCATGGCCATCCCGAACCTCATCGCCGTCCTCGCCCTCTCCGGTGTCGTGGTGAAGCTCACAAGGGAGCATTTTGACAGGCTCGACAGGCAGGGGAACGATAAAAGCTTATATCGGAGGCGCTAAAAACGCTTTGTATTGCCCTGAAAAGGCCGGGTAAAATTGATTTTTGCCGTGGTATTTCGGAAATTCGGCTTGTATTTTTCAGAAACGGCCCTGTTTGGGCGGATATTTTCGGTGAATTATTACGAAAGTATTAAATTTTGCCGGCCGGAACAGGCGTCAAAGCGCTGCGGCTGCTGGATAATCGGTTTTTGAAAATCTCGTTTTCGCATATGTTTATATATATTTTTTTGCCGGTCCGGAATTTTTGCCGGTCTCTGAGGGACGATTTATTTCAAGGTAAGTATAACACGGGGGACGGGGATTTTGGGTGATACGATGACCGTGTGGCCACCCGCAGGAAGTTTAAGCTGGCGGCTATTGGCGTCCGGTTTATGGACGCGGCGGATACGCTGGATAAGGACAGACGGCGTGCCGAGTCGTCACGCCCTACAACCCCCCGTCCAATTTTATATGGGGCGGGATGAATGATCCCACCGCTCTTGTGGGAGCGGCATAAGCCCTCATCCGGCGCTCCGCGCCACCTTCCCCAGGGGGAAGGTCCTTTATAATTATTGATGTATTCTGGACAAAGGGTTTGTTTCTGTTCAGGGGGCGAATAGATTACGCCTTGAGTCATGCTTGATCGTAATAAAAGGCGGCGGACGATTCAATCGTCCGCCGTCTCAGCTTGTCAAAAAACCTATTTTTTTATATCCTTGCCACGCCTGTTTCGCGGGCTGCCTGGCGGACGGCTTCGGCGACGGCGGGGCCGACGCGGGGGTCGAAGGGCTCGGGGATGATTTTATCCCTGGAGAGCTCGCCCCCCACGAGATCGGCCAGGGCTCTGGCGGCGGCCAGCTTCATGGCGTCGTTGATGTCCGAGGCGCGGACGTCCAGCGCGCCGCGGAAAATGCCGGGGAAGGCCAGCACGTTGTTGATCTGGTTCGGAAAGTCGCTGCGGCCTGTGCCGACGATGGCGGCGCCGGCCGCAAGGGCGTCGTCCGGCATGATCTCGGGCACGGGGTTTGCCATGGGGAAGAGGATGGGGTCCTTGGCCATGGAGCGCACCATGTCCGGCGTTACCGCCCCGGGAGCGGACACGCCGATGAACACGTCGGCGCCCTGGATGACCTCGGCGAGAGTGCCCCTTCTTTTTTCGGGATTGGTGATTTTAGCAATCTCCTCCTTGGCGCCGTTGAGCTTTTTGCGCCCCTTGTAGATGGCGCCCTCCCGGTCGCACAGGACGACGTTTTTGAGTCCCAGCGAGATGAGGAGCTTGATAATGGCGATGCCCGCCGCGCCGGCGCCCGAGGTGACGACGCTGACGTCCTCCAGGCGGCGGCCCGTCAGCTTCAGCGCGTTTAACAGCGCGGCCAGGACGACCACGGCGGTGCCGTGCTGGTCGTCGTGAAAGATGGGGATATCGCATTTTTTCTTGAGCTTGCGCTCGATCTCGAAGCAGCGCGGCGCGGCGATGTCCTCCAGATTGATGCCGCCGAAGCTCCCGGCCAGAAGGGATACGGTTTTGACGATCTCGTCCACGTCCTTGGAGCGGATACAGAGGGGAACGGCGTCCACGCCGCCGAAGGCCTTGAACAGGACGCATTTGCCCTCCATGACGGGCATCCCGGCCTCGGGGCCGATGTCGCCCAGGCCCAGGACGGCCGAGCCGTCGGTGACGACGGCCACCAGGTTGTGCCGCCCGGTGAGCTCGTAGCTCTTATTCAAGTCCTTTTGTATTTCAAGACAGGGCTGCGCCACGCCCGGCGTATACGCCAAGGAGAGCGCCTCCCTGTCTTTAACCTCCATTTTCGGTGCATAATCGATTTTGCCGGCCCATGCGTAATGCAGACGGAGCGACTCTGCGGCGTAGTCCATGAATTTTCCTCCAATGAATTAAATTGCTGAATTATTTTATAACATTGAAGGCATATTTACAATATATAATGTATAATGGCAGCTTCGCTGCCGCCGCGCTCTGAAAGGAAAGCATCCGGGCGGAGGCGCCCGGATGCGCAGTCACTTGCTGAAGAACGTTTTTTCCTCGGCGAACTGGACACCGGTGTAGTACCAGGTCAGGATATCCCTGTAGCTTTTGCCCTCGGCGGCGAATGTGTTGGCCCCGTACTGGCTCATGCCCACGCCGTGGCCGTAGCCGGTCGTAGTAAACGTCACGTTTTGGTCGTCCACGGAAATGGACGCGGCGGTGGAGCGCAGGCCGAACATAGCCCGCAGCGACGTTCCGCTGACCGTCACGCCGCCGAGCTTTAACGTGCTCAGGCGCCCGCTGGGCGATTGGGTGATGTCCGTCACCCATTGGCTTTCGTCCTTTGGAAATACGGCCTTCGGGTAATAGTTCAGGACGGTGGATTTGAAGTCCGACAGCGATACGACGACGGTGGACACGTAATTGGGCACGTTGGACGAGGACTCGGGGCTTTTGACACTGGTCAGGTACGGCAGGCTGCTTTGCCAGACCTCGCCGCTGTTTGCCGTCTGGCCGGCGGAGGAGGAGTGGAAGACGGCCTGAATGGGCTCGCCGGCATATACAAGGCACTCGCCGTCCGTAGCCTGGACGGCCGCCGCGATCTTTTTGATGTAAGCGTCATAGTCTGCGCCCCATTTGGCGCGGAGCTCGTCGTCGGTCTTGTAAGCCTGGCAGTCGGCGGGGTCGGAGCAGACGTCGGCGTCGGGATGGGTGGGCGATTTGTACTCGAGGATGTGGTACAGCGTCTCTGTCCGCGCGGCGACCGCCTGCGCCTTCAGCGCCTCATCGCCGAACGTGGCGGGCATTTCGGCGGCCACGACGCCCACAAGATACTGGGACATCGGCAGCGTCGTCACGGTCCCGGCATTTAAAAGGCGCACCGGAACGTCGTCGTCCTGATACACGTATTCGGCGTCCGGAGAAGCGCCGTCCGGCGGGCCGGCGGAGGGAGAAGGCGCCGATGTGGCGCCGGGGGAGGGCGCTTCACCGATCGGGTTCCCGGCGGCCACGATGACCGAAAAAGCCAGCGCGAACACCGAAAGCACAAGCGCGACGAGTATGACTTTTTTCATGGTATCCCTCCAAGGAGCGTTGACGGAACGGCTGTTCTGATGTACAATAGCTCAGCGGATTATCCTGGAATTTAACGCTCCCGCCTTTATTGAGGCTTGTCTTCTATGTCATAAATAATTCTATTGGAACAGGACGATAAATATGCGTAAGAGTGCTGTCGTTATTCCGGTTTTTGCCCTGATCGCCGGGGTGATCGGATTTTTGCTCAGGCGGACAGAAGTCAACACCGCCTTTGACCTGACAACCGGCTTTGCGGTCAGAGGCGCCGCCGTCACGACGATTCTCATCGTCGTCTCCATTGCCGTGACCGTGCTGGCGGTCGCCGCCGGAATTCTGATATCGGCCCGGCTGAAGGCGGAAAACGACTACGCCGGCGCTTTCGCGCACGGAGGGTTTTCATATTTCGCGGTTTCATTTGCCCTGGGGATCGTCTGGATCGCCGCCAACGTCCTGTATTTTTTCAACGTCTACGCCATGGACGCCCTGTCGATTCTCGACCTCATCTTTGTTTTCCTGGGCGTCGTCGCGGCGATATCGCTGATGTTTCTGGCGCGGGGGGCGTACAAAGGGCGCGGCGGGGGAGAGCTGGCCCTGTTTTCCGTGGTGCCGTCCATTTTTTTCTGCTTCTGGCTGATTCTCCTGTATAAAAACAACGCGGCGAACCCGGTGGTTCTCCGTTTCAGCTACCAATGCCTGGCCATCGCCGGCGCCGCGCTTAGCTATTATTTCAGTGCGGGCTTCGTTTTCCGGAAAGCGGTGACGGGCAGGATGGTGTTCAGCTATCTGGTGACGATTTTCTTCTGCGCCGTCGTTTTGGCCGACGCCGTATCCCTGCCGGTCAAGATCATCTTTGCCCTCACGCTGGTCAACGCCTTTGTGAACGCCGTCGTCTTTCTCAGAAACCTCCGGAGCAAGACCGAGGAAGAAGAAGCCCACCCGCCCGCCCAGTAGAGGTATGGGGCTGCGCCCCATGCCCCGCTTAGGGGCTCCGCCCCTGTGACCCCGTTTCGGGGCTGCGCCCCGTACCCCGCTCCACGGGATAAACGGGCTCCATTCTGTCCTTTGCCGCATCATTCCGGCGCGGACTGGAATGACAAACGCGGCGCTTTCCGTAGGGGCGGACCTTGTGTCCGCCCTGTAACGTTTCCACATTGCGCATCGGGGAGGGCAGACACAAGGTCTGCCCCTACGGGATTATATCTCCGTTCGTCCCCGTCAGGGCTCGTCACGCAGGAGGACATGCGCCTCCGGAGTGACTCTTCTCATGCGGCGCGCGGCTGAGCGGGCTGTATGCAGCCCTTTGTCGGCTAAAGCCCTTTGGGCTTAGCGACAGTCTAAAGGCCGTTTCTCTGTAGTGGAAACGGCCTTTTTCGGCAGGTAATCAAGCTCCGTGGGACAAATTCATTTTCGTGTCCGGCGGCATAAGATGGAAAGCACAGAACTGTGCAAATAGCCATATGGCGGAAATGGAGGGGCATAGGGTTGTCGACCGAAATATGGGTAGCACTGTTTGCTCTTGCCGGTACGCTGACGGGCTCATTTACCGGGATTCTGGTGGCAAACAAGCTGGTTAACTACCGGCTCGAACAACTTGAGAAGAAAGTAGAAAAGCATAACAACCTTGTCGAACGAATCGCTATGGCAGAAAACGATATAAAGATCATCAATCATAAACTCGACGACCTTGAAAAGTTGATCGAATAAGCTGTACGGAGAGGGGAGGCCCTCTCCTTTTTTTGTGGTACAATCAAAAAACACAGGACTGTCAGCCCTGTGTTTCATATGCAAAAACGCGTGCGCCTCATAGGGGCGATTCACGAATCGCCCGCCGCCGGGGGTGCTGTACCGTGTCTAAACGATCACGCTGTTGTCGTCGTCATCGCCGCCCTGCAGCATTTGGAGCTGCAGCTGGTAGACAGACGCCATGAGCGCGTTGGTGATATCCTTCGGGTCGGAGCCGTTGATGGCGCTCAAAAGGCCCGTCATGTCGCCGCTGCCGAAGCCGCCGGACAGGAGCGTGCCCTCCAGAATGGCGCCGAGGTTGTCATTGCCGGCCAGGCCGGACAGCTGTGACAGCGCCGGGCTGGCGGACGTCACGGGGACGGTGCCGGCGGTAATGTCCTGGCCCAGATAGCCCATCACGCGGCGGACATAGCTCTGGGTCTCATTATACGGCGGGACGCCGCCGTATTTGCTGACGGCGCCGGGGCCCGCGTTGTAAGCGGCGACGGCCAGGGTCGTATCCCCGCCGAAGCGGCTTAAAAGCTGACTTAAGTATTTTGCCCCGCCCATGATGTTCTGCGCCGGGTCATAGGCGTCGGTCACGCCGAGACCGGTGGCGGTACCCGGCATGAGCTGCATGATGCCCATGGCGCCCGCCGGCGATGTCGCCTTGGGATTGAAGCCCGATTCCGCCTTGGCCACGGCCTTCAGCAGATTGACGGGTACGCCGTATTTCTCGCTGGCCGAGTTAAACAGCGCGTCCAGGTCGACGCCGTATTTTTCGGAGCTTTTCTGCAGGATGCCGGAAAAATCGGCAGATACCCCGGCTCCGGTGCTTTTGACGGACGGGACGCCGCCATTTTGGCCGAGGCCCGATATATTGAGGGACATGCTCACACCTCACTCCCTGTATGTGACGGGCGGGATTACAGCGGCAGGGGATTCAGCCGCCGTCTCCTGACCTCTTTCTGATGCGCAAATTCTTTTTTGATGCGGTCGTGTACCTCGATATAACGCCCCACGACCTCTTCCGGCGACATGCCGGTCAGTTCCTGCTTCTGCAGATAGAGGATCGTCAGAGCCTCGTATTTGTTGAGCGGTTCGTTTTCGCCCGGGGTGGTATCGTTCTTCACAGCATCGCTCACGGATCAGCACCGCCTTTCATTAATATTATATATATTATCACGCCTTTGGCGGACAAGCAAGCAAAAGTCTTGCGGGGGAAAGTCAGGATAACATTGGCTATGGTGAGAAACGGATAAAAAAACAGAGATTTGTAGATGTATTATATAAAATGGACTGTATTTATCCGCCGGATCGGGCACCATTCTACACATCGCACATAGACACCTCATATGCGGCGTGCTATAATACCTCAAAGTGTTAGATATTAATAGGATTAGCAAATGAAACACGCAATTTCGGAAAGGGTGGTGATCACATGGATTACGGTGAACTGGCAACGGAAATGCTGAAAAAGACGGGGGCGATGATGAAATCCAGCTTCTGGCCAAAAAAGGCGAGCGCGTTTATGCACGGTGAGATGTTTATTCTGAATTTTCTGGGTTACAGGGATAGGGATACGCTCCCGAGCGAGCTTTCGGCGGCCATGAGCACCAGCTCGGCCAGAGTGGCGATGGCGCTGAAAAGCCTCGAAGCGAAAGGCTTTATTGAACGGCGTGTCGACAAGGGAGACCGGCGCAGGATTCTTGTCACGATCACCGAGCTCGGCCGGGAGCTTGTTGAAAGCGAGCGGAAGGAAATGCACGACAAGATGGTCAAAATTCTGACCGAGCTCGGCGAGGAGGACGCCCGGGAATATATCCGGATCGTCGGACGTATTACCGAGATATCCGGGAAGGTTTTTAATACATGCTGCTGAGTCCTTTTATCTCATATATAATTTTCGCAGTTAGGAGCATATAGCATGATCAAAATTCTGAAACACTTGAAACTTACGGAATGGCTGCTGATTCTGGTCTGTGTCGGTTTTCTGTTCGCCCAGACGTGGCTGGACCTGAAGCTGCCGGACTACATGACAGACATCACCCGGTACGTGGAGACGCCGGACAGCACGATGTCGCAAATCTGGGAGACGGGCGGCAAGATGCTGCTGTGTACGCTGGGCAGCGCGGTCACGTCGGTGATCGTGGGCTACTTCGCGGCCAGGATCGCGGCGGGCTTCTCAAAGCGCCTGCGCTCAAAGCTGTTCCACAGGGTCGAGGACTTCTCCATGGAGGAGATCAACGGGTTTTCGACGGCGAGCCTGATTACCCGGTCCACAAACGACATCACGCAAATCCAGATGTTTATCGCCATGGGCCTGCAGATCATTATCAAAGCGCCGATTCTGGCCGTGTGGGCGGTGGCTAAAATATCCACCAAGAGCTGGGAGTGGACGGCGCTCACCGGAGGCGCTGTGGCGGTCCTCCTTGTCATGATTGCCGCCATTATGATCTACGCGCTGCCGAAGTTCAGGAAAATCCAGTGGCTGACCGACAACCTGAACCGCGTGACCCGCGAGAACCTGACGGGTATCCGCGTCGTCCGGGCATACAACGCCGAAAAATACGAGCAGGCGAAGTTTGAGGTCGCCAACAGTGACATCACCAACAACATGCTGTCCGTCACGCGCGCCATGACCGTGTTTAATCCCGGCATGACCCTTGTTATGAGCGGCATAACGCTCGGCATTTACTGGATCGGCGCCTATCTCATCGACGCTGCGGCGGGCATGGATAAGATCGCGACCTTTTCAAACATGGTGGCGTTTTCCGGTTACGCCATGCAGGTCATTATGGCGTTTATGATGCTGACGATAACGTTTATCATGGCGCCGCGTGTCCAGGTTTCGGCAAAGCGTATCAACGAGGTGCTCGATACAAAGCCGCGGATTCTGGACGGCAAGAGTACCCAGTCCCCGGCGGACGTTGCCGGCGAGATCGAGTTCAGAAATGTCAGCTTCAAATACCCCGACGCCGAGGAGTACGTCTTGCATGATATCAGCTTCAAGGCGCGCAAGGGAGAGACCGTCGCCTTCATCGGCTCCACCGGCAGCGGCAAATCCACGCTGATCAACCTTGTGCCGCGGTTTTACGACGTCAGCGAGGGCCAGGTCCTGATCGACGACGTCGACGTCCGCGAGTACACGCAGGAGGCGCTGCACAACAAGATCGGCTATGTGCCGCAGCGGGCCGTGCTCTTTACCGGCACGGTCAGCTCCAACATCGACTTCGGCGACAACGGCCAAGAGCTTGTCATAGAGGGAAAAAGCGCCGGAGAGGTGACGGAAGAGGACAGGAAAGCGGCCAGGGAGGCTGAAATCAGGCGCGCCGTCGAGATCGCCCAGGGGGCCGAGTTCGTCGAGCAGATGGAAGATAAGTACGAAGCGCATATCTCCCAGGGCGGCACCAATGTCTCCGGCGGGCAGAAGCAGCGCCTGGCCATCGCGCGGGCCATCTACAGAAAGCCTGAAATATATATCTTTGACGATTCCTTCTCCGCGCTGGATTACAAGACGGACAGGATACTGCGCTCCGCGCTGCGGAAGGAGACGTCCGGTGTCACCAGCCTGATCGTCGCGCAGCGCATCGGTACGATCAGGGACGCCGACCGCATCATCGTTTTGGATGAAGGAAATATGGTCGGCATGGGCACGCATGACGAGCTGATGAAAAACTGCGAGGTTTACCAGCAGATCGCCTACTCGCAGCTGTCAAAGGAGGAACTCGGAGCATGAGCAAAAACGAATACGAAATTGGCCAGATGAAGGATCAGCAGCGGCGCCCGGCCGGAGGTCCCGGCCCAGGCGGCATGCGCATGGGCGGCGAAAAGCCGAAGAATTTTAAAAAGTCAATCGGAAAGCTGCTGGCGTACAGCAAAAAATACTGGCTTGTCATGATTATCGCCTTTATCTGCGCCATTGGGGGCGCTATTACCTCGCTGTTGGGCCCTGACAAGCTGAGCGACATCACCGATACTATCATCAGCGGCATGCAAAGCTCCGTCATGACCGGCGGACACATCGACCTTGACAAGATTGCCTCAATCTGCCGCTACTTGGTCATCCTGTATGTCATCGGCGCCGTACTTCTTTTCATCCAGGGCTGGATCATGGCCACGGTCACCCAGCGTCTGACGAACGGCCTGCGCCGCGGCATCTCGGAAAAAATCAACAGGCTCCCGCTGCGGTATTTTGACAATACGACCATCGGCAATACCTTGAGCCGCGTCACAAACGATATCGATACCCTGGGCCAATCTTTAAACCAGAGCCTGGGGCAACTGGTCACATCCATCGCCATGTTCCTGGGCGCGATTGTGATGATGTTCGCCACCAACGCCATCATGGCGCTGACGGCTATCGGCTCAACGCTGATCGGCTTTGTCTTCATGAGCGTCATCCTGAAGTCGTCACAGAAATACTTTACGCGCAATCAGAGATACCTTGGCGAAATCAACGGCCACATCGAGGAAATCTACGCCGGCCACAACATCGTCAAGGCGTATAACGGCGAAAAGGAAGCCCGGCGGGTATTTGACGATATCAACGAGAAGCTCTATGATTCCAACTGGAAGTCCCAGTTCTTTTCGGGCTTGATGATGCCGCTGATGAACTTTATCGGCAACTTCGGCTATGTGGCCGTCTGCGTCGTCGGCGCCGTCCTTACGAAAAACGGTACCATCGACTTTGGCGTCATCGTCGCGTTTCTGATCTACATCCGCCTCTTCACGCAGCCGCTGGCCCAGGTGGCCCAGGCGGCAACGACGCTGCAGTCCACAGCCGCCGCCTCCGAGCGCGTTTTCGAGTTCCTGGAGGAAAAAGAGCTGGAGGACGAATCGGAGAAGACCGAGCAGCCGGCGGATATGCGCGGCGACGTCACCTTCAGCCATGTCCACTTCGGGTATACGCCGGATAAGACGATCATCAAGGACTTCTCGGCGGATATCAAGGCCGGGCAGAAGGTCGCCATCGTCGGGCCCACGGGCGCCGGCAAGACGACGATCGTCAATCTGCTGATGCGCTTTTACGAGGTGGACAGCGGTGAGATACTGGTGGACGGCGTCCCGACCAGCAGGCTCCGGCGGGAAAACGTGCACGACCTGTTCTGCATGGTCCTGCAGGACACCTGGCTGTTTGAGGGCACCATCAAGGAAAATATCGTTTACAGCAAGCAGGGTGTTACGGACGAGGAAGTCAAAAACGCCTGCAAGGCCGTCGGGCTGCACCACTTTATCAAGACGCTGCCCCATGGCTACGATACGGTGCTCAACGACAACGCCAACCTGTCCGCCGGGCAGAAGCAGCTGCTTACCATCGCCCGCGCCATGATTCAAAACTCGCCCCTCCTCATCCTGGATGAGGCCACCAGCTCCGTGGATACGCGCACCGAGCTTCTCGTACAGAAGGCAATGGATGAGCTCATGAAGAGCAGGACGTCCTTCGTCATCGCCCACCGGCTGTCAACCATCAAGAACGCGGACATGATCCTTGTCATGCGCGACGGCGACATCGTCGAGAGCGGCAACCACGAGCAGCTCCTGGCCAAGGGCGGCTTCTACGCCGACCTCTACAACAGCCAATTCGAGCAGGCATCCTAAAATCCCGCCCCCTATGACCCTCGGGTGGGGCTGCGCCCCAAACCCCCGTCGGGGGTTCCCCGGACCCCGTTGGGGCTCCCCATACCCTGGGGGCTCTGTCGGTGCAGCCGACTGAGGATTTCCGGCGCCGGGTGCATATCATTAGACCCGCTGTACTGCAGAGTACGGCGGGTCTGTTTTTTTGCAAGGACTGCCGACGAGGGCTGTGTGATAAAGTCACTGTGAATTGCCCTTAATCATTTACAATTAAAACATTGTTAAAACTCAGACAAGGAGGGGTTCTCTCATGGGGAAAAAGGTACTGATCGTCGGCGGCGTCGCGGGCGGGGCGAGCTGTGCGGCCAGGCTGCGGCGGTTGGACGAGAGCGCGCAGATCATCGTTTTTGAGCGGGGGGATTACATCTCTTACGCCAACTGCGGCCTGCCGTATCATGTGGGCGATGTGATCAAGCAGAGGAGCGCGCTGATCCTGCAGACGCCGGAGGCCATGGGCGCCAAATACAATACGGACGTCAGGGTGCGCCAGGAGGTCACCGGCATCGACAGGGCGGCCAAAACCATCACCGTGAAAAAGCTCGACACCGGCGAGACATACGACGAGAGCTACGACACGCTGGTTTTATCCACCGGCTCGTCTCCGGTGCGGCCGCCGATTCCCGGCATCGATTCAAAGCGTATCATGACGCTCTGGACGGTGCCGGATACCGACCGCATCCGGGCGTACATCGGAGAGCATGGCGTTAAAAGCGCCGTGGTTGTCGGCGGCGGGTTCATCGGGCTGGAGATGGCGGAGAACCTGCGCCACGCGGGGCTTGAGGTCTCCGTGGTCGAAATGCTCGAGCAGGTCATGGCGCCGCTGGACTTCGAGATGGCGCAGCTCGTCCACGAGCACCTGGCCCGAAAGGGCGTCGACCTGCGGCTCTCGGACGGCGTGGCGTCCTTTGAGGAGACGGACGGGGGCGTGACCGTGGCGCTGAAAAGCGGCAGGAAGCTTACGGCCGGACTCGTGATCCTCTCCATCGGCGTGCGGCCCAACAGCGAGCTTGCCAAGGCTGCCGGCCTTGAGGTGAACGCCCGGGGCGGCATTGTTGTAAATGCCGGGCTGCGGACGTCCGACCCGGATATCTACGCCGTCGGCGACGTCATCGAGGTCGAGGACTTCGTCGATAAGGGCCGCGCGATGGTCCCGCTGGCCGGACCCGCCAACAAGCAGGGGCGCATCGCGGCGGACAACATCGCCGGGGGCCATGAGACCTACGACGGCACGCAGGGCACGTCCGTGGCGAAGATTTTCGACATGACGGCGGCCGCGACGGGCCAAAGCGAGAAAACACTTGTCAAAAAGGGCCTCGTGAAAGGCAGGGATTACGAGACGCTTATCATCACCCAGAACTCCCACGCGTCCTATTATCCCGGCGCTGTGCCCATGAACATCAAGCTGATTTTTTCCAAAGACGGCAGGCGGATTTACGGCGCGCAGATCGTCGGCGCAGACGGCGTTGACAAGCGCATCGACACGATTGCCGCCGTCATTCGCCTCGGCGGCGCCGTCCGGGACCTGAAAACGCTGGAGCTGGCGTACGCGCCTCCATACTCGTCGGCCAAGGACCCGGTCAACATGGCGGGTTTTGTGGCGGAAAACATTCTGACGGGGAAGGTTGCCTTCGCGCCCTGGGACGCGGACCTGACGGACGGCAGCGTCGTGGCGTTGGACGTGCGGGAGGCCGCCGAGGTGGAGGCGTACGCGCTGCCGGCCTATAAGCACATTCCGCTGGGACAGCTCCGCAAAAGGCTTTCAGAGCTCGACAGGGACAGTGCTGTCGTCACCTTCTGCGCCATTGGCGTCCGCTCCTACAACGCGGCGCGTATCCTGATGGAAAACGGCTTTAAAAACGTCCGCGTCTACCCGGGCGGCACGCGGTTTTATCAGTCCATGCATTATAAGGAAAGCGAGGTGATCCCGATGACGAACGCCGAAACCGTGGCTGACAGCGGCGATACCGCGAAACCGGCGCCGGGCGCGAGCATGCGCCTGGACTGCAGCGGCATGCAGTGCCCGGGGCCGATCATGAAGGTCTTTGAGGCGATGAAGGCGCTAAAGGACGGCGAGTCGCTGGAGGTTGCGGCCTCCGACCCGGGCTTTGCCCGGGACATCGGGGCATGGGCGCGCCGGACCGGAAATACGCTCGTTTCAAACGAGAAGCGCGGGAGCGACTATGTGGCGCTTGTCCGGAAGGGCGGCGCAGCCTCGGCGCCTGTGCAGGCCAGCGGCGCCGAGGGCAAGACGATCATTGTTTTCTCCGGCGATCTCGACAAGGTCCTGGCGTCGTTCATTATCGCCAACGGCGCGGCGGCCATGGGCCGGCCTGTTACCATGTTCTTTACCTTCTGGGGGCTGAACGTGCTCCGCAGGACGAACAAGGTCAGGGTTGACAAGACATTTGTGGAGTCCATGTTCGGCGGCATGATGCCGCGCGGCGCGTCAAAGCTCAAGCTCTCCAAGATGCATATGCTGGGCATGGGTACGGCCATGATGAAAGGCATCATGAAAAAGAAAAACGTCTCGTCGCTGGAGGAGCTCATTAAAAAGGCGCAGCAGAACGGCGTTAAAATCGTTGCCTGCACCATGAGCATGGACGTGATGGGGATCAAAAAGGAAGAACTGATCGACGGCATCGACTACGCCGGCGTGGGCACGTACCTCGCCGACGCGGAGGAGTCCAACGTCAACCTGTTTATCTGATACGGATGCCGGAATAAGCTGCAATAACAGGGAGCCGCCTTCTTTGAGAAGGCGGCTCCCTGTTATGAGCGGATATTATGTAAATTGCTGCATTATACGATGCGGATTTCATCGAATTGTCCGATTTGCAGCGCTTTCAAAAAATTGTATAATTTCCATAAAAAAGCGGATGAGGTTGTGAAGATATTGACTGCGGAGAAAAAAACAGGCCATGACGGGCCGCTTCATGAGATACCCAGCAGAGACGGCCGGGGCGTCGAGCTGATTCAGAAACAACTGCTCAGCCACAGCAAATTCCAGAATTATATTTTAAATTTGTCCAACAGCTTCATCCGTTCGGATTTCACCAGGATCGACAATGTGATCACGGATTCGCTCAACCATCTGTGCGAGTTTTACAGCTATGACCACTCGTCTATCTGGGCATATGACGACGCGCAGGAGACGATCACCTGCGTTTACAGCTGCAAAAGCCACGCCGAAAGCTTAATGAATAATGAATGGCGGGTGCTGCAATATGACCGGGTCGCCGATCTTTTTGACTTCAAGAATTTCGAGAGGCCTTATTTTCTGAAGCTTGAGGACTATAAAACCTCGGACATATCCTTCGGCCGCATTTTAAGAGACTCCGGCGTCAAGGCGCTGTACATGTTTCCGCTCATCAACGAGGGCGCCGCGATCGGCGGCGTTGTTTTGGCCACGCGCAAGGAGTACGAGGAGCTGGACGAAAACATTTATACGGCGGGGCAACTGTACTGCACGCTGATTTCCAACGTGCTGATCAGGAAAAGGCAGGAGACTGCGTTTAAAGAGGCGGAGGCGCTGGCCAGGGAAGCGCGGATCCTCAAAGAAAAGGAATACGAATATCTGCAGATGATCGACGGTTCCACCGTCGCTTCATGGATCTGCGATTACGAGCAGGGCAGCCTGAAATACTCGGCGGCGTGGAGGAAGCGCATCGGCGGCGAAAATATCCCGGATGACAAATTCATGGCGTTTATCGAGGGCCTCATCCAACCGGACGACCTGAAAAGAACGCAGCTGGAAAGGAATCTCATATTTACGCTGGGGCAGGAAAAATTCAGGCATGAATACAGGATCAAAATGGAGGATGACTATATCTGGGTGCTGGACCAGGGCAAAATCATGTATAACGAGGACGGAATGCCAAAAAAAGTCTATGGTACGACGATGGATATCAACGAGACAAAAAAGGCCATCCGGGAGCTGGAGGAGATAAAGGACGATCTGGCCGCGGAGGTTCGGGCGCTCAATACGATGCACAGGCTTCATTCGCGCTTTATCATCCACGACAATATTGACGATGTGTGCCATGAGATCCTGAACGCCGCGATTTTCCTTTCCGATGCGCAAAAAGGGTGCATACATATCCTGGAGGAAGACCAGGAAACGCTGATCATGGTTTATGAACAGGGCTTTGACAACGACTTTGTCCGGGAGCACGGCACGACAAAAATCGGCGAGACGATTTACACGGAGCTGCCGCGCGAGAACAAAAGGCTCGTGGCGGAGGATATCGACGCGCACGACAGCATTGCGCAGAATCCGATCTACGCGTTTTTAAAAAAATGGTCGGTGGAGAGCCTGCAGGCGACGCCGCTCTACAGCAGCACGGGACATTTCGTCGGCGTTTTAAGCACGCATTATACGTCCAGAAAGCAGCTTAACGACAGGGAAAAGCGAATATTTGATATGCTGGCGCGCATGGCGGCGGACGTGATCGAAAAAGTCAGGACGGAAAGGGCGCTCTTTGAGAGCGAGCAAAACGCGCTGAAGCTGGTCGACAAATTAAAAAAGGCCGATAAAAATAAGAATCAGTTTATCGGCATCCTGTCCCATGAATTGAGAAATCCGCTGGCCACGATCGTCACCGGCCTGTCGCTCTTCAAATTATCGCCCGACGGGGCGCTGCTGCAGTCGACGTGCGAGATACTGGACAGACAGGTCAGACAGCTGACCCGGCTGGTGGACGACCTGCTGGACCTGACGCGTTTCAACAACAACAAGATCAGGCTGAAAAAAGAGAGCTTCAGCTTAAACGCGCTGCTCCGCGGTACGGCCGAGGACCTCGCGCCCGCCTTTGACAATAAAAATATCGGCCTTCGGACCGACCTCGATTGCGCCGGCGATATTTTCGCCGATCCGGTGCGGATCAAGCAGATCACGGAAAATCTGCTTTTTAACGCCCTGAGGTATACGAATGAAGGCGGCACATGTACCCTGTCGGCCCAAAGGCACCGCGATGAAGTGTCGATCCGCGTTAAGGACAGCGGCATCGGCATCTGTCCGGAAATAATATCGGTCATTTTCGAGCCGTTTGTGCAGGCGGACAGCTCGATGGCCCGGCCCGAGGGCGGCCTTGGCCTGGGGCTGGCGATCGTGAAAAACATCGCCGAGCTGCACGGCGGCAGCGTCAGCGCCCACAGCGAAGGGCCGGGGAGAGGCGCGGAGTTTACGATACGCCTGCCGCTCGCGGCCGGGGTCGCCGCCGGGGATAAGCCGCCGGAAACTCCGCTTCAGGACAGCCGACGGAATATCCTGTTTATCGACGACAACAGGGATTTTGCCGAAATCATCTGCGCTTTGATGACGGAGTGGGGATACGCCGCCGCCTACGCCACAGACGGCCGCGACGGCGTCAGGCAGGCGGCCGAAACGCACCCGGACGTCATTTTCTGCGATATCGGCCTGCCGTGGATGAACGGCTACGACGTGGCGAAAAAAATCCGCCGCGCGTCTGATTTGCAAAGGCCCGTTCTGATCGCTCTGACAGGCTACGTTTCTGACAGGGACAGGGAGATGGCGCTGGAGGCGGGCTTTGATTATCACATGGCCAAACCGCTGGACGCGGAAATGCTGCGGGCATTACTGTCCCGGCTCGAATAGCAAAGATCATATGCCTCAACGCAAAAAAGGGCGCCGAAGGGGCGTCCTCATGGGGTGCGGGTATTCATATTGACAGCATGTTATGCACGGGCGCGCGGTTCAATCCGGACCCATCCGCCATGTGTGGTCCAGCGGGCCGCGGCCGTTGCCGAGCCTGAGCCCGGCTTTCAGGGCGCCGGTGACGTAGTCCTTTGCCCGGCGGACGCTGTCGGCGAGGGAATATCCCGCGGCGAGGTTGCAGGCAATGGCGGAGGAGAGGGTGCAGCCGGTGCCGTGGGTGTTGGGGTTGTCCACGCGCTGGTCGCTAAACCAGCGGGCCGTGCCGCCGGCGTACAAAAGATCGTCGGCGGAGCACTCCAGATGGCCGCCCTTGACGAGCACGGCGCCTTTCGTCATTGAGGCAATGATTTCCGCCGCCCGGATCATATTCCGCTGGCTGAAGACGTTCCGGCCGCTCATGATCTCGATGCCGCTGAGCGCCTCCGCCTCCGGGATGTTCGGGGTGACGACGGTGCCCAGGGGAAAGAGCTTTTCCATAAGCGTCTGGGCCGCGCCGTCAAGGAGCAGCCTGCCGCCGGAGGTGGCGGCCATCACCGGGTCGATGACGATATTCTCCGCGTTATAAAAGGCGAGCCTTTCGGCGATGGCCGCGATGATGCCGGGGCTGGAGACCATGCCGATCTTCACGGCGTCGGGCCGGATATCGCTGAAGATACAGTCCAACTGCGAGGCCACAAACTCGGGCGTGGCCTCGAATATGCCGTAAACGCCCGTCGTGTTTTGGGCCGTCAGGGCCGTGATGGCGCTCATGGCGTACATCTTATGAGCGGTGATCGTTTTGATATCCGCCTGGATGCCCGCGCCGCCGCTGCAGTCGGAGCCGGCGATCGTCAGGACTTTTTTAAGCATTGTCCTCATTCCATTCCTCAAAGGATTGATAAAAGCAGTCGGCGCGCTTTTTGATTTTGTCCTGCTGGTCGGCGGCGGAGGCGTCGTACAAGGCCACGACGCGCAGGCCCGCCGCCTTGGCCGTCTCGATGGCATAAAGCGCGTCTTCAAAGACGACCGTCCCGCCGGCGCCGGTGCCGAGGAAATCAAGCGCCTGATGGAAAATATCCGGCTCGTCCTTGCCGGCGCCTGCCTCCGTGCAGGTAAAGATCCGGTCGAAAAACCGGAGGATGCCCGTCCGGGCAAGGGCGGCTTCCACCAGGTACCGGTCGGTGGCCGTCGCCACGCACATCTTGACGCCGCGCGCTTCGAGGCGCCGCAGCGCTTCCGGGACGCCGGCCTTTAAGGGGGCGCGGTTGAAGTAAAAGTCCTCCACCATGCCGTTGATGCCGTCGGTGATCTCCTGCTGGGTGAGCGTCAGCCCGTAGACCGAGCAAAAATGGCCGCAGACCTGCTGGATGCTCATGGACCGTACGGCCTGATAAATATCGTCGTTGGGGGTGATGCCCCGGCTTTTCAGGTACTCCACCGCCACCGTATCCCAGATCGGCATGGAGTCCAGGAGCGTGCCGTCCATATCAAAAATCGCGCCGTTGAAATCTATCATTCAGACACCGTCTCTTTTGACAGCGCCAGCAGCGCCTTTGCCGCGCCGGCGATGTCTTTTTCAGCGAAAAGCGCCGAGATGACGGCGACGCCGTCAATGCCCGTGCCCTTAAGCTCCCGTATATTATGCCTGTTTATCCCGCCGATTGCAACCACGGGAATGTTAACGGCGGCGCAAATCTGTGTAAGCGCGGCGTGTGAAACGTCGCCGGCGTCTGCCTTTGACGCGGTGGGGAAGACGGCGCCCACACCCAGATAGTCGGCGCCGTTTTTCTCGGCCTCCAGCGCCTGCGCCACCGTCTGCACGGAGACGCCGATGATCTTGCCCGGGCCGAGCTTTTGCCGCGCGTCCCGGATATCCATATCGCCCTGGCCCACATGCACGCCGTCGGCATCGCTGGCTTCGGCGATGTCCACGGCGTCGTTGATGAGAAACGGCGCGCCGTACCTTTTGCAGAGCGCTTTGAGCTCCAGCGCCTCGGCCAGAAAGGCGCCGTAGCCAAGCGCCTTTTCCCGCAGCTGCACCATGGTGGCGCCGCCTGCGAGGCAGTCCTCCACCTGATTTGCCAGCGTCCGGCCGCCGAGCCACGTCCTGTCGGTGACGGCATACAGCAGCAGCGCGCCGTCAGCGCACCTCATAGCGGGCCCCTTTCTCCAGCGCGTCGCCGGTCAGGCTGAAGACGGCGTCGATCAAGTCGTTTCTAAAAGTCGCGTTGCCCGTTTTGCGATCGAGGAATTTCCGATAGGCCGCCTCGCCGCAAAGACCCATGGCGATGAGCGCGGCGGCGGCGGCCTCGAGAATATTTTCGGGATTGGAGGCCAGGAACGCGCCGGTGAGCGCCGTGAGCATGCAGCCGCTGCCGGTGATCTTCGACATCATGGGGTGGCCGTTACGGATGAGATAGGCCGCGCTCCCGTCGGTGACGATGTCCACAGCGCCGGTGACGGCGACGACGGCGCCCGTTTTGGCGGCGTATCTCTTGGCAAAGATCACGGCGTCATCCAGCGTCGCGGTGGTCACGGCGTCGGCCGCGTCGGCGTCGACGCCCCTGGTGGAGCCGCCGCCCAGCGCCAGAGCCTTTACTTCGCTGATATTCCCGCGGATGACGGAGAAGGGGACCTCCGCCATAAGCTTTGCCGCCGTCTCTGTGCGGAGCTTTGACGCGCCGGCCCCCACGGGGTCGAGGACGATGGGCTTTTTCAGGGCGGCCGCCTTTTTCCCGGCCATGAACATGGCGGGGATCGTCCGCTGGTTGAGCGTGCCGATGTTGACGGCCAGCGCCGAGCAGATGGCGGTAATTTCCTCCACCTCTCCCACGTCGTCGGACATGATGGGAGAGGCTCCGGCGGCCAGAAGGATGTTGGCGCAGTCGTTCACGGTGACGTAGTTTGTGATGCAGTGGACCAGCGGCGCGGCCGAACGGACGTTATTGAGCATTGTTCCGAGCATTGTTTTTACCTCCGATTTTATAAACGATCAGGCACAAAAGGCCGGTGACGAGCATGACGGGCAGCGTGTTGCCCACCGGCGTGTCCAGTTGCATGGACAGCCTGTAGGCGGCGAACCCGACGGCCCATATGATCAGATTTTTGACGCTGACAGCCGACCCGGACGCGTCATGCCGGAGCAGAAATACGTCCACGATCAGGATTGAGATCATCGGCGCGAAGACGGAGCCGATGAGGTATAGAAAATCTTCAAACCGCGTGATGGGGGTGAATATGGCGAGCACGGTGCCGACGACGCAGACAGCGGCCGCCGTCTTCTTTTCGTCGAGCCGCCCCGCGATGCTGACGGCGCTGACGCCCGCGGAGAAGGCGTCCAGAAAGGCTGTGGTCACCGTTGAAAAGACGACGATCAAAAGCCCCGCCACGCCGAGCCCGGCGTCCAGAAGCAGCTGGCCGATGTCGGTGCCGGCGGCGAACATCGCGACGCCGAGGCCGATCAAGTACATCCAGGAGCTTGTGAAAAAATATACGAGGCTGCTGGCCAGGGGCACCGCCGTTTTTCTTTTGGCGTACCGCGTATAGTCCGAAACGAGCGGCAGCCAGGACAGCGGCATCGTCACCGCCAGCTCCACCGCCCGGCCGAAGGTGATGTCCGGCATGGCGGACGCGCCGGCTTGGCCGCCGAAAACGGTGATGCTCAGGATAACGGAAAGAATGAAAAGGGCCGCCATGGCGATCAGGTTGACCTTGCTCAGGTTTTTGACGCCGATGAGCACCCAGACGAGGATGAGCGCGCCGATGACGACGCACCAGAACCAGCCGCCGACGGAGGGCAGGATCAGTCCGGCGCTGGCCGCGCCGACGACGATCATGATAGCCGTCCAGCCGACAAGCTGCAGCACGTTGAGCCCGGAAAAGAGGATAGCGCCCTTTTGGCCGAAGGAAATTTTCACCGTTTCCATGGCGCTTTTGCCGGTGTTCGCGCCGATGAGACCGGCGAAGAAGAACAGCGCGCAGCCGATCAGGTGGCCGAGCAGTATGGCCATCAGGCCTTTTGCAAGGCCCAGCGGCGCAAAATATGTACCGGCCATGATCTCCGCGATCGATACGGCGGCGCCGAACCAGATCAGGCCGTTTTCAAAGACAGAGGTTTTTTTGTTTTCCATAGGACAGCCCTTTCATAAAATCAGGGGGTGGGCGCAACGTAAAAAACGGGAAACACCTGATGGCATTTCCCGCTGAAATCTGCGTTTGCTTCCTACGTTGGCATTACCCAAATCAGGTTTTAGGGTCGAAGTTCATAACTTCCTCTCAGCCTGTCGTACAAGCTCCCCTGACTATTCAGTTATTGGTGGCACTATAGCACGTTTCCCGCAGGTTGTCAATAACGTCGGCGGCGCTTTCCTCCCACAGGACGGCGAGCGTGCCGTCCCCGACGGTGACCGTGCTGTCCGCGCCGGTGAATTCGTTGCTGACGCCCAGCGGCATTGCGGCGCGCAGCACGGCGTCATGAAGCTCGTATTTGAGGCCCCGGAGATTGACGCCCCGGGCCGGATCGCCGCAGCAGAAGACGGAGATGACGCCCTTTTTCTCCCCGCCGAAGGACAGGCAGCCGTTTTTGACGGCCGTTACCGCCGTGCCGCAGCCCAGCAGAAAGCCGCGGGCGCCCTTCTCGGCAAGATAGCAAAGCGCCTGGATATTGGCCAGCGTGTGGTCCAGCCGGCCGCCCAGGCCCCCGAGGATGACGAAGGTCCTGTAACCCCGTTTGAGCCCCTCGTCCATGGCCAGGATTGTGTCGGTTTCGTCCTTTTCCGCCGGATGCACGACGATATTCGGATGGTTCGGCTTTTGGGGCATGGAGTCGAAGTCGCCGACCACAAGATCGGCCACCGCCGACAATGCGGCCAGATGCATATAACCGGCGTCGGCGGCAATAACAAAATCATGCTCGCCCGGGTCCAGCGTCATTTTGTCGATATGACCCGCGGCGACGATATAACAAATTCCTTCCACGGCGCATCCACCTCACATACAAAGTATCGCCCTCTTTACCCTGATTCACACAGCGGGTAAAACACATTTTAGCACACTTGACACGCCATTTACAGTCCGTTCCGGCAAAGAGGGAGTGAGACGGCCGCGGGTTAAAGCGCATTGTTGTTTTTGTGGCGATAAAGCTGTAAAATATGCGTTGGGCTGCCGGTCCCGGGGGGAGGCGAAGAGTATGTATAAGACGATGATCGTGGATGATTACGATATCTATCATAACGATCTCAAGGCGCTGGACATCTGGGGAGAAAAATCCGGCTTTGTCATTGTGTCGGAGGCTTCGAGCGGCCGGGAGGCGCTGAGCAAGCTCTACGCGGAGCCGGTAGACCTTTTGATCACCGATATCAGGATGCCGGTCGTAGACGGCATTGAGC
The DNA here is from genome assembly GCF_900130065.1 of Sporobacter termitidis DSM 10068. Classification (GTDB taxonomy): domain Bacteria; phylum Bacillota; class Clostridia; order Oscillospirales; family Oscillospiraceae; genus Sporobacter; species Sporobacter termitidis. Next base: position 396,655 of record NZ_FQXV01000001.1, on the reverse strand, counting down.
TGACGAAGAAGGTCTTTGAGGAACGGCTCTGCAAATGCGTTATCCTCATGAGCCAGTTCAGCGACTTTGAATACGCGCGGCAGGGCATCGCCATCGGCGCGTTTGAATACCTGCTGAAGCCGGTGGAGGAGGCGGACCTCATGAAAACGCTGCAGCGGGCCCATGCGTATATCAGCGAGCGCGACGAACAGCTGTCCAAAATCGACTACCTCAATCATGTGCTGGTGCGCCAGGTGAGCGACCATTATCCTACTGAATTATTGAAGCTCCTGGTCAAAAACATCAGCGAAGCCAGCGGCGAGGCTTCCGCCACCGCGAAGAAGATGCTGGAAACGATCTGGTCCGAGGTCGGCTTCGACCTTTTGAAATCGGCCTATGTTATCAACAGGGTGCTCGGAGACCTGATGGAAGCGGTGGACAAGGAATATTCATGGATGAGCAAATTGTCATCGCCGGCTGTCCCGGAGGATATCGACTTTTCGAAGTATGCCGGCTTCCCCGAGATGGAGGACGCGTTTCTTGATATTGTCGGAAGGATCACCGGGACCGTTTCGCGGTTTGAGCTGGGGATCGGCAGCAGCAAGCTTGCGCGCATGGCGTGCAAATACGTCCTGGAAAATATCGACGCGCAGATATCGCTGATGATCCTGTCCAAAAAGCTGTTCATCTCAAGCTCCTATCTCAGTCTGCTGTTCAAGGAAAAGACCGGCAGGAATCTTATTGACTACATCACCTTTGTGAAGATGGAGCGGGCGAAAATACTGCTGGCGGATTTCAGCCTGAAAAACTATGAGATTGCCGACAAGCTCGGCTTCAGTGTCGAGTACTTCAGCAAGCTTTTCAAGAAAACCTTCAATGTGACGCCGACAAAATACAGAAGTTCCCTGGAGACACAAAAAATGTAATATTTATCCCGCGTTTTACAGTCAAATACCTCATCAGTCAGAGTGCCAGCAGACCCGGCCGCCCGGGGACTGCCGGCACTTTTTTTCGTACGGGGAAATTTGCCGGAAACAGGTGCTCCATCGGCCCACACTCTCAATGATTATCACCGAATTTTCAACGCGGCCTCCGGACGGCAGGCGCTGAAACAGCCGGCGTTTTGACGCGGGACAGCCGAAGGGTCTGCTATGGGGGATACGGGAGAAATGAGAAATTAACCAAAAATGTGAGAATAGACCATATGCGCGGAGGCCCGGGTTTTCTTAAAAAGTTCTTGGAATACACAAATATTTATCCGAAAAAGTGAAATTATTCTAAAAAAATATCCATAAAAATATGTAAAGACCGTTATCATGCAATACGATAAGAATCAGTAGCGAAACGATTTAGTCCGGATTGAGGAGGTGATGAGTTTGGAAAAAAATGAGATAAATGAGAAATATGAGCAAAGGCAAAAGAGAAAGGAGACGATTCTATGTCTGAGGCAATGACCAGCGATTTTAACGGACAGGAGGACACCCAGAAAGACAGGTATCTCACATTCATGATCGACCGGGAGCATTATGCGATAGAAATCAGGTATGTCACCGAAATTGTCGGGATTCAATCGATCACCGAAATGCCGCAGCTGCCCGAATATGTGAAGGGGATCATCAATTTAAGAGGAAGAATCATACCGGTCGTCGACGTACGGCTGCGGTTTAATAAAACGCCCGGCGAATATACCGACAGAACCTGCGTGATTATCGTCGATATTGAAAATGATTTTTATGGGCTGATCGTCGACAGCGTCGCCGAGGTTTTATCGATGACCGACGTCGTTCCGAATCCATTGGAGCGTACGTCGTCCGAGCAGGCTTTTATCAAAAGCATCGGCAAGGTCGGCGGCGACGTCAAGCTCGTTATGGACTGTCACAGGATGCTGAGCCGCGAAGAGCTCGAAAGCGTTTATAAAGAGATAGAGAGATAAAAAGATAAAGAGACAGAGAATAACAGTTAGGGGTAGCAATAAATGCAAACAAAAAGCAGGAAACTCTCCGCGAAGATTTCGGCAGCGATGATTCTGCTGATGATCGCCGGATTATGCGTCGTCGGGTTCGTTTCGTATCTGAGCGCATCGAACGCCATGACGGATTTAATTGAAAATGATCTGAATAACAGCGCACATTCCGCGGCGACGCTGATGTCCACAAAGATCACCTCCATGAAAACAGAAGCGGAGCTGATTGCCGCCGGCAGCGATATGAAATCCATGAGCTGGGCCAAACAAAAGCCGCTTGTCGAGGCGCTCATTAAGCAAATGGGTTATATGAGCATGGCTGTGGCGGACAAAACCGGAAACGCCAATTTCGGCAATGGGACGCAGGCCGATATCTCCGAACGCGATTATTTTAAGGCGGCTATCAACGGGACGACAACCGTCACCGATCCTATTTTGAGCAAGGTCGACAACAAGATGGTATCCGTGACCGCGGCACCGATCAAGGATGCCGGAGACAGAATCGTCGGCGTTCTGATGATCGCCCATGACGCGTCCGCCATTACCGATATGTCCAATGACATCAAGGTCGGCAATACGGGGTATTCCTTCATTGTCAACAGCGCCGGCGTGACGATCGCGCATCCCGACGCGGATAAGGTCGTCAATGCCGACAATATCATTGAGGACGCCAAGCAGGACGCCGGGCTGCAGCAGCTGGCCGACGTCGTTCAGACGATGATAAGCGGGGCGTCCGGCTACGGGACGTATACATATGACGGGGCCGGCAAGGTGATCGCTTACGCGCCGATACCGGACACGCAGTGGTCCATCGGGCTGACGGCGCCGAAAGCCGAGTTCTTCTCGGGCATCAGCGCGCTGCTTTATCTCACCGCCGGCATAACGGTGCTCTTTATCGCCATCAGCGTGACCGCCACGATTCTGGTAATAAAAAGGATCGTCGTCAGGCCGATCAAGAAGCTGGTGGACGTGTCAGACCGTCTCGCCCTGGGCGATGTCGACGTCAATATCGAGATCACGTCGCATGATGAAATCGGCGCCCTGTCCACGTCGTTCCAGCAGATGATCGACACGATCAGGACGCAGGTAAGGGGCGTGGAAGAGGTCGCGGCGGGAGATCTGACCGTTCAAATCCCCGTGCGGTCCGAGCACGACATCCTCGGTATAAAACTGGGAGAGCTGATCGAGAAGAACAACGAGGTGCTGACGAATATCAGCACGGCCACGGATCAGGTCGCCACGGGCGCGCGCGCCGTCTCGGAATCCAGCATGACGCTGTCGCAGGGGGCCACGGAGCAGGCCAGCTCGCTGGAACAGCTGACGGCCTCCATCGAGGATATCGCCTCCATCACACATATGAACGCGGATAACGCCGGCAATGCCAATACGCTGGCCGAGCGCGCCAAAACGACCGCCGACGTCGGCAAAAAGCAGATGCAGGACATGCTTTACGCCATGGACGGGATCAACGCCTCCTCCGGCAGCATTTCAAAGATCATCAAGGTGATCGACGATATCGCCTTCCAGACAAATATTCTAGCCCTTAACGCGGCGGTGGAGGCGGCCAGAGCCGGACAGCACGGCAAAGGCTTCGCCGTTGTGGCGGAGGAAGTCAGAAGCCTCGCGGCCCGGTCGGCGAACGCCGCCAAGGAAACGACGGAAATGATCGAAAGCTCCATCAGAAAAGTGGAGGAGGGCACAAAGATCGCCAATGAAACGGCGGTTTCGCTCAACAGGATCGTCGACGATATCGACAAGGCCGCCCAACTCGTCGGCAACATTGCCGCCTCCTCAGTCGAGCAGTCCACCGGTATCTCGCAGATCAATCAGGCGCTCAATCAGGTCAACGCGGTCGTCCAGGCGAACACCGCCACCTCGGAGGAAAGCGCCGCCGCCAGCGAGGAGCTGTCCTCTCAGGCAGATTTCCTGAGAGATCAGGTCAAACGCTTCAGGCTCAAGGGCAGCTTTCAGGGAATCCGGCTGGAGGACGCGCCCATCCAGCTCGCCGACAAAAAAGGCGCCGCGCTGCCCGCGCGCGCCGTCCGCTATACCGATGACAGCGATTACGGCAAATACTGATGTGATATAATGAATTCCAAATATCATAGCTTTTTTGAAGCTATGGCCGTCCCTTTGCCGGCAAGGCCCTACTAGGTCTTGCCGGCATCTTTTTTTGTCTATTCAAAGCGCAAGCGGAGTGAATTGCGTTGATAGAGAGAATTTGAATTTTTATTATAAACAGGTATTGACAAGAAGAAAGTTTTCTATTATATCTTATACATAGATATAATATGTATAGTATATCTATGTATAGGGAGAAAATGATGAAAGTTGACAAGGAATTACTAAAGGGCAGTACGACAATGCTTATTTTGAGCCTGCTCAAAAATGAAGATATGTATGGGTATAAAATAGCAGCAGAACTTAAAGCTCATTCGGACGGAACGTTTGATTTGAAAGAAGGAACACTCTATCCGCTATTGCATTTTTTGGAAAATAACAATTATATTGATGCCTATTGGGTGGATGCTGATTCAGGTCGTAAGCGGAAATATTACAAAATTACAAAAATTGGACGAACATTACTTGATGATAAGAAAAAAGAGTGGAGCGTTTATAGCAACGCCGTTAATAAGGTGATCGGGGGTGTTAGCTTTGAATGAGAGAATAACTGACTTTTTAGATGATGTGTGCAGTCATATTAAATACAAGAAAATACATCATGAAATCCGGGCAGAGTTAACAGAGCATATTTTGGAAGCTGCCGAAGATATTGGAGTTGAACAGGCAGTTTTGCAAATGGGCAACAGCTTTGAAATCGGTGAAAATCTAAATCAACAGCACAAACCGAAAACAGAGTGGTCAATTATCGGACTTATTGCAGCTATAACTGCAATCGGTGGTATTGCTATGTATGCAAGCAGTCATCATCAAGGATATTCCTTTCTTAATTTTTCCCGGTACTTAATATTAGACGGAATAGGAATTTTGGCGATGCTCGGCATTTATTTCTTCGATTACACAAAATTGAAAAAATTTTCGCTTCCAATATATTGCATGGCAATGATTATGATTGGCATGTCACTTATTACGGGCGATGAAGTGAATGGCAGGTCATTTCTGAGTATAGCCGGAATTAATCTTTCCAGCGAATATGCCGTTGTCCTGTTTGTAATAGCATTTGCAGGGTTTGTTGAAAAATATCATGGTCAAGGGTTCTATGCCATCATTAAATTAGGCCTATGGGGAATATTCTCATTTATCGCAATGATAACAGTATCTAATACCAGTGGTATGGTGGTTCTGGCAATAACTTATTCGGTCTTAGTTTTAGTTGCAGTTGTACGAAATGATTTTGGAGGAAGCAAAAAATCTCAGTCCATATCCTTGTTTAGCTTCGGCATAGCATCTCTGTTTTGTGTTTTTTCAATCACACCAAATCAACAGGTTATTTCGGATAGTTGGTTTGCGGTTTCACAATGGTTTGGGGGCATGAATACAGTTGTAAGCGGTCGTGAATTTTTAAGCTCTATGCCGGCTATGACAACCGATTATGTATTAATCAACATAATTTTAATCTTTGGATGGGCAGTTGGAATTACGCTGCTTGCCACGATAACATTATTTATCATCAGAATATTTATAACCTCCAAAAGGATTAAAAATGATTACGGGTTCTATTTGTCGCTGTCAGCCGGTATGGCCTTGTCGGCCCAGTTTACGATCAATATTTTGCTTAATTTCAACTTAATACCGCTAACAGGAATGAGTATGCCTTTTGTTTCCTATGGCGGTACGGGATACATTGTAAATATGGTTCTGGTTGGGACTATATTGGCAGTGTGGAGAAGGAATAATTTATTGCCTAAAACACAAAGGCAGGGCCAACAATGGCGGCAGATTTATAAAGCTTGAAAAGGCAAGTTTATGATTAACTTTTAATCATAGGAGATACTATTGCGAAAAAGTAAGGAAATAGCTAAATGGAATTACCAATAAAAACAGATAAAAAGAGAAAACCGGTTAAATTAAGGATAAAAATACTGTTAACCATTTTTATAGTACTATTACTTGGAATTGCCTATGAGCAAATTGGTGAATACGTTGACAACAAAGAATATCAACCGGTTGGTAAGTTAATTAATGTGGATGGCCACAATATGCATATTTGGGCGGACGGGACCGGGGATGCGACGGTAGTGTTTGGTGTCGGTTTTCAAATGCCAAGCGGATATGTTGATTTTTACCCACTGTATAGTGAGATTGAAAAACAGGCAAGAGTGGCAGTATACGATAAGCCGGGGTATGGATGGAGCGATGTTACAAATGCCCCAAGAGATATTGATACGATAACAAAGGAAATTCACGGTGCATTAGTGTTGTCGGGCGAAAAGCCTCCTTACATTTTAGTGGCACACTCCATAGCTTCATTGGAGGCTATTCGGTTTGCCCAACTCTATAAAGATGAAGTAAAGGGCGTTGTTTTGATAGATGGTTCAAACCCGGATATGTATGTTGACATGCCAAGGGCATTCGATTTTGCTTTTGCTCGAACAGCAATATTCAAAGGCACAATTTCTTTAGCAAACAAAACAGGAATAATAAGAACGTTGTTCCATACAGTATATCCTTATTCCGCAACCCCGATGTCAACAGGCAGAAGTGGCTTTGAATTAGCCCCCGAACAATTAAAGAAACTCGACAGGGCATTATTTTTGAGAACTTTTAATAATCGCAATCAAGTCGATGAGGGGAACAGAAAAGAAGAAAACGCTTTTACAGTACTGTCCAATGGATATTTGGGCGATATACCGCTTAGAATAATCACCTCTGAATATCTCAATAGTTATCCCGAAAGTGCGGGAGAACAATTAAGGCTGCTAGAGTGGTCAACCGACAGCAAACAAATTATTGTTGATGGTGCGAACCATGCTGTTCATTGGAGCAATCCCGGAGTGATAAACAAGGAGATCGTTGATCTTTTAAATACGAAATAAGGGTTGGACCAAGGTTCCTGTGCTACCAAAGGGGTGACAGCTTCAAGCGGCATCTTTTTTGTATCCTCAAGACATACAGAGTGCTGTTGCTTGCTTCAACGTACGTCAAGCATTGGAAATAAATGGTTTTAAGCACATTAGCAATAGCCATAAGTATTGAGACCCTTGAGGATATAAAAAAGATGACATCTAAGTGAAATGTGGATATTTCAAGGTTTCTTCGAATTAAATACATCTAATCGAATAAATAGTTGCATTATCCCACAACAAAACAGGACCTCCTGTCGTAATTACTATTCTACGATAGGAGGTCTTTTCGTCTTGTCCTTTTTTCTTGGATCTGCTCACTGTTCTGTAATTAAGCTTTCTACATCGTAAAGCCGTGGTGCCTTTATTCCGTACTTTCTGGCATCTGTAATAACTTCCTGTACGGCATAGCCAACTTTAAAGTGGTTATGCGCCACAAGCGCATAGGACATGCTTTTCGGAGAAAAAACAACGTGACTCGTAAGAAAACTAACGACTTTCGGCGGCAGGCCGCTCAATACATTTGTCAAAAAATCAAGTTTTGAGCCCTTTGCTTTCAAAACAGGGATCATTTCTTTCAAGTTCCGGCTTAATCCATCGAGCGCTTCGCGTGAAGAAATTACTTTTTCAAAACTGCCGCTTTTTAATACTTCGACTTCCATTGCAGCGTTGAACGCGAAGTGATTCCAGAGCCAACTTTTAACATCCTTTTGAACCATTATCTTAAAGCCTGCCTCAACAAAAAGCTTGCGGACCTCTAAATCTCTTTTGGTTGGCTCGGGTTCAAATGTTCCAAACTGAACTGTCTTGTAAAGCCCGCCGTAAAGAGTGTTTCCTTCAAACCCGCCGCCGGCACCGGGGAAGCCATAAACAATTTGACTGAGCGGAATCGGCTGAACAGCTGATTGAGGGTCTCGCCAAAAGTTATTAAAAAAAAGAACCGTCGCATTTCCAACTCGCGGCGCGAGGTACTTTACCGCACTTGATACCTGCTCTGGGTTGACGCTCATAAAAATGAGGTCATAGCCGTGATTTTCGTTTATTTCTTCATGCATTACAATAGGCCATTTTTCTTTGACTATCCGATCTTTTTTGCTTCGCCTTGCGTCCCATATTTCCAAGTTTACATATGAGCCGTATTGTGCCTTCCTGCCTTCGCGAACATAAAACTCAACGGTATGGCCCGCATTTTCAAACGCCCAGGCGTACTGAGTTCCTATAGTACCGCGGCCAAAAAATAGTATTTTCATAAAGCATCCTCCGGGAATGAACACCTGTTGACTTCTCAACACGTGTTTGATACTCTTAGCATACTGATTGTGGAGAGAATTTCAATAGTTACAGTTGTTCCAACTGTTGATAACTCAACACATTGCGCTGACTTGTTGAATATCTGGAGGGAAACTTTGTGGATAGAAGAATACAAAAAACAAGGCAGCTGATTATGAATACTTTCATCGACCTTTTGGCTGAAAAAGGATTTGAAAAAATAACCATCAATGACATTGCCGAACGCGCGAACATCAACCGAGGAACCGTTTATCTGCATTACGTGGATAAATTCGACTTGCTTGACAAGTGCATTGAAACATATGTTGAGCTGCTATTACATCACTGTGCCAATAGTGCTGATACCAATCTAAACGCAAGTGCATTTCAAAGCATATTTGAATATTTGGAGAAAAATTTTACAATATACAAGTTGCTTCTTAGCAATGAGGGATTTGGATTTTTCCGCAGCCGCTTATATGCCATTATTGCGCAAACGGTTACCGAGGTTATCGGTATAAAGTCGGAAAACAAAGCTCTTTCAAATGATGTAACCACTCATTTTTTGACTTCCGGGTTTATTGGTGTATTGGAATGGTGGATCAATAATTCTATGCCCTGCAATGTTCAGGAAATTACTGAGCAGCTTATGTTTTTGCTGGAACCATACACCAAGCACCTTGTATCACGCTAACCTAATTTGCTGATAATATTTTTACTATTAACTTGAATTGTAATGCAAAAGTAGGCACCAAATCGACTAAAAAAGGCCTATCCAGGCGACTTTATGGAAATATAGGCTTCGCCAAGGGGATACCAGACGTGTACGGCATCTTTTTTACACACTCAAGACAAGTAGAGAGGCGCTATCCCTTGCGGGAAAGGCCTCTCTCTTGCTTTTCCGGTATCGGTTTGGGGGTATGGTTCAATAAGCTTCCCTATTGAAACGCCCCTTTGGGCAGCCTCTGTTTTCTATGATCAGGCAGAATTATCAGCCGGCAATGTCCGCAAACTGGAAGTACCAGAGGCCGGACGGGGAGTGCCAGGAGCCGGTGATCTTGTCGTTTTGCAGAGAGAACTCGTTCTGGAAGGCCAGGGGGATGGTGCCCATGTCGGCCATCAGGACGTCCTCGGCCTGGTGGAGGTAGCCGGAGCGCGTCTTGGGGTCGGCCTCTGCGGCGGCCTTGTTCATCAGCTCGTCATACTGCGTGCTCGAATATTTGGCGTCGTTGTTACCGTTGCCGGTCATCAGAATCTCCAGAAGGTTGGAGGGGTCGTTGTAGTCGAGCACCCAGCCGTTACGGCTGACCTCATAATCGCCGGCGCGGCGCTGCGGGAGGAAGGAGGCCCACTCGACGACGTCCACGTTGACCGTGAGGCCGAGCTCTTTCCAGGCCTGCTGGATATATTGAGCGACGATCTTGTGGTAACCTTGGTCATTGATAGAGTAGGTGATTGCCGGGAAGCCTTTGCCGTCGGGGTAGCCGGCGTCGGTCAGCAGCTGCTTGGCCTTGGCAAGGTTTGCCTGGAAGTCGCTGTTATCGATATAGGGCTTGCCGCCGTTGCCGTTGTTGATAAAGTCGCTGCCGTCCCAGTCGGAGATGCCCGGGCCGACAAAGCTGGTGGCGGCGGAGTATGTGCCCTGCATCAGGGTCTCGGCCACATAGTTGCGGTCAATGGCCAGGCTCAGAGCCTGACGGACGCGGGTATCAGAGAACTGGGGCAGGGTGTCGTTCAGGCAGATGTAATAGGTGGCCTCAAGCGGATCAAGATGGAAGTCCGGCTTATCCTTCAGAGCGGGGATCTCCGCGGCGGGGACGGACTTGATCATCATGGTCTCGCCTGTCTGATAAGCGACGTAGGCGGCGTTAGGATCTTCGATGAGCAGCATCTTCATGGTATCGAGCTTGACAGCGGAAGCATTCCAGTAGTTGGGGTTCTTCGCATACAGGATATAGGAGCTGGGGACCCACTCTTTGATATAGAAGGGACCGTTGCAGATATAGGTTTCAGGCTTTGTGGCCCAGGCGTCGCCGTTCTTTTCAATGGTGGCCTGGTTCACGGGGCTCAGTACCTGGAAAGCGGCCAGCTTGTCGAAATAGGCACAGGGATGCGCCAGCTCGACGACCAGGGTGTTGTCGTCGGGCGCGGTGACGGCCAGCTTATCGACATCGCCGGCGGACGCCTCATCGAAGCCCTTGACCATGCCCAGCACGGTCTGAGCGTATGGGGCGGCTGTTTTGGGATCGGCAACGCGCTTCCAGCTGTAGACGAAGTCCTTGGCTGTCAGGGCCGAGCCGTCGGACCATTTCAGGCCGCTGCGCAGATGGAACGTCCATTTCAGGCCGTCTGCGCTGGGTTCCCATTTTTCCGCGGAGCCGGCGACAATCTTATTGTCCTTGTCGACGTTCAGCAGGCAATCGAAGGCATACAGAATGTAACTTCCGCCGTCGATCGAGGTGTTCAGGGCCGGGTCAATCGTCTCGGGATCGGGGCCGATCTGCGCGACGAGCTGTTTGGCGCCTGTGGCGGGGGCGGCGGAACCGTCCGATGCGCTTGCGCTGGGTGTTGCGGAACCGTTATTGGTGCCGCAGGCGAACAGCGTCAGGGCCATCACGAGTGCCAGTAGTAATGCAAAAATTTTTTTCATTAGCTATTCCTCCTTGTATATTCCTCTTTTATTTATATTCGCCGTGTGCCTTTTCCCACGGTGATTATCAACAGATTACTCCTTTTTTCCGGCAGTGCCTGTCGTTTTATGGGGACTGTGCCGTAAAACATCGGCGCCGGGAAGGAAAGGACGGTTCATTGCACCCGGTCCAAGTGGTGACAGGCGGCAAAGTGGCCGGAGGAAACCTCCCGGAACTCGGGCTCCACGGCGGCGCAGACCTCGTCGGCGTAGGGGCAGCGGGTGCGGAAGCGGCAGCCCGACGGGGGGTCCACCGGACTGGGCACGTCGCCCTCCAGCACGATGCGCTGGGTGCTGCGGGAGGTCTTGGGGTCCGCAATCGGGATCGCGGAGATCAGGCTGCGGGTATATGGATGCACGCTGTGGAAGGTCAGCTCATAGCTGTCCGCCAGCTCCACCAGCTTGCCCAGGTACATGACGCCGATCCTGTTGGATATATGCTTTACCACGCTCAGGTTGTGGGCGATAAACAAATAGGTCAGTCCCAGGCGCTCCTGCAGCTCTTCAAACATATTGACCACCTGAGCCTGAATGGAGACGTCCAGTGCGGAGATGGGCTCGTCGCAGACGATGAACTCGGGGTTTACGGCCAGGGCCCGGGCAATGCCGACCCGCTGGCGCTGGCCGCCTGAAAATTCGTGCGGGTAGCGGTTGGCGTGCTCCGTGTTGAGGCCGACCAGGCTCAAAAGCTCCACGATCCGGTCGCGCCGCTCCTGAGCGCCGGAGGCCAGCTTATGGATGTCGATCGCCTCGCCGACAATGTCGCCCACCGTCATGCGAGGGTCCAGGCTGGCGTAGGGGTCCTGGAACACGATCTGCATTTTCCGCCGGTAGGGCAGCATATTGACATGCGTGATGTCCTGTCCGTCGTAAATGATATTGCCGCCGGTGGGCTCATGGAGACGCAGCAAGGTCCGGCCGGTGGTCGTTTTGCCGCAGCCGGACTCTCCGACAAGGCCCAGCGTTTCGCCCTTATTGATATAAAAAGACACATCGTCCACGGCCTTGACGACTTTCTTTTCGAACAGTTTCCCGCCTCTGACGGGGAAGTACTGCTGCAGATGCCGTACTTCAACAAGTTTTTTATCTTCCATTACGACTGCGCCTTTCCCTGGCTTTCAAATTTCGCCTTGTCCAGAAGCCAGCACGCGCTGTAATGCGCGCCTTCCAGCTGGGTGTACTCCGGCATGCGTTCCAGGCAAATTTTCATGCAGGAGCGGCAGCGCGGCGCGAAGGGGCAGCCGGCCGGCGGGTTGAGCATGTCTACCGGAAGGCCCTCGATCGGCACCAGCCGTTTATGGTCGCGATCGTTTAAATTGGGAACGCTCTGTAAAAGGCCCTTTGTGTATTCATGAGACGGGTTATAAAAAATCTCGTCGGTAGTGCCGCTTTCCACCACCTTGCCGGCGTACATGACGGCGATGCGGTCGCACATGCCGGCCACGACGCCCAGATCGTGCGTGATGAGGATAATGGACATGTTCAGCTGTTTCTTCAGATCCATCATCAGCTCCAGAATCTGCGCCTGAATCGTCACGTCCAGGGCGGTGGTGGGCTCGTCGGCGATCAGCAGCTTCGGCTCGCAGGCCAGGGCGATGGCGATCATCACACGCTGACGCATGCCGCCGGACAGCTCGTGGGGATACTGCTTCAGCCGCTTGTCGGGCTCGTTGATGCCGACCAGGCGCAAAAGCTCCCGGGCGCGGTCGTTGGCCTGCTGCCTGTTTTTATCGGTGTGCAGCAGGATGACCTCGCGGATCTGCCTGCCGATGGTGTAGACCGGGTTGAGGCTTGTCATGGGGTCCTGAAAGATGATGGACACCTCGTTGCCCCGCATTTTCCGCATTTCGCGTTCATTCATGCCGTTGATGTGGTGCCCGTTGAAATAGAGGTCGCCGCCCACAAGCTTGCCGGGGTGCGCCGTCAGGCCCATCAGGCTGTAAGCGGTGACGGATTTGCCCGAGCCGCTCTCGCCCACGATGCCCAGTACCTCGCCCTCGCGGACATACATCGATACGCCGCCCAGGGCCTTGACCTCACCCGCCGGGGTAAAGAAGGACAGCCGCTCGTCCTGGATATCAACCAAATAATCGTTGTTCATTGCGTGTGTCCTCCTTTCTAGTGCTTCAGCTTGGGATCAAACGCATCCCGCAAGCCGTCGCCAAACAGGTTAAAGCTGAGAATGATAAGGCTGATAAGCAGGGCTGGGGCCAGCAGCCGGTAGGGATACGACGTCAGGCCGTTCAGCGCGTCGCTGGCCAGGGAGCCCAGGGAGGGCATGGGGATGGCCACGCCCAGACCCAGAAAGCTCAGAAAGCTCTCGGTGAAAATGGCGGAGGGAATCTGCAGCGTCGTCGTGACGATCAGAATACCGATACAGTTGGTGAGAAGGTGCCGGCCAATGATGCGGCCGCTGCTGGCGCCCAACGCTCTGGCGGCCGTGACGAATTCGTTCTGCTTGAGCGTGAGCACCTGACTGCGGACGATACGGGCCATGCCCACCCAATACAGCAAGGCGAACACCAGGAAGATACTGATGAGGTTGACGCCGACCGTCTGAATCCAATGGAAGCCCGGCTGATTGGCCAGGTTTTTCATAGGCTCGCTGATGGCGAAGGAAATGAGGATGATCATCAGGATATCGGGGACGGTGTAGATGATATCCACGATACGCATCATGATCATGTCCGCCCAGCCGCCGAAGAAGCCGGCCACGGCGCCGTAAATAGAGCCGATGATCAGAATGAGGGCGGAGGCGATCAGGCCCACCAAGAGGGAAATGCGGCTGCCCATCATCACGCGGACGGCGTAATCGCGTCCCAGGTCGTCCGTACCGAGAACGTGAGGGAACACTTTTTCGCCGGCGTCGATGCGGGCCTGCTCCTGCTGGGAATATTTCAGGGGATAGAGATTCTCCGAGCCCTTGACCTGCTGCTCGTATTTATAAGGATAAAGGCTGGGGACGACAAAGGAGAAGAGCATGATGATCACGATAACCGCCAGGCTCACCATCGCGACCTTGTTCTTTGACAGGCGGCGCATGGCGTCCTTCCAGAAGCTGACGCCGGGGCGCATCTGCACAAGGCTTTGCTTTTCCGCATCAGTGGCGGGCAGAAAATCTTCAACCTTCAGCTGAAGGCTCAACGGATTTTTTTTAGTCATTGTTCTGTTCTCCTCACTTCAGCTGGACGCGCGGGTCAATGAACTTGTAGGCAATGTCCACCAGCGCATTTATCACAATAACGAGCGTGGCCAGGAAGATCGTGGTGCCCATGATAACGGTATAGTCACGGTTCAGGATGGAGCTGACGAATTGGCCGCCCAGGCCGGGAATCACAAAAATCTTTTCCACGACGAAGGTGCCGGCCAGCAGATAAGCCAGCATCGGGCCGACATAGGTGATGACGGGAAGGATGGCGTTGCGCAGCGCCTGCCTGAACAGGCGGTTGGCCTGAGAGAGGCCTTTGGCGCGGGCAGTGCGCATATAGTCCTGACCGATGACGTCCAGCATTGAGGAGCGCATGAGCCGCGTAATATAGGCCATTGGGTAAAAGGAGAGCGCGAATACCGGCAGGATGTAGTTGGCCGGCGCCGTCAGGCCCATGGTCGGCAGCCACCCCAGATGGACGCCGAATATGTACATTCCCACAGTGCAAATGACAAAGCTGGGGAACGCGGCGCCGCAGGTGGCGATCACGGTGATCACCTTGTCGCCCCACTTTCCGCGGTTTAAAGCGGCAACGCTGCCCAGGGGGACCCCGATCACCACGGCGACAACCATGGAGATGCCGCCAAGCCTGGCGGAGATGGGGAACCTGCTGCCGATAATATCGGAGACGGTGCGGCCGCGCTGCCTTAAGCTCAGGCCGAAGTCACCTTGGAGTATGCTGAGCATGTAATTCTTATACTGAACAATCAGCGGCTTGTCTAGCCCGAATTTCTCCTTGAGGGCCTCCTGTGCCTGCACGCTGATGGATTTTTCTGTAATGAAAGGACCGCCGGGCACCAGATTCATCAGGAAAAAGGTGATGGTCGCTACCACGAAAACCGTCACTACGGCAAGTATGACCCTTTTGATAATGTATTTTGCCATACATCAACTCTCCCTTACTGTTGCCGGCAAGCCTGTCTGCCTGCATACGGGCAAAACCGGGCGCAGCGGCGGCGCTTTTTCACTCATAGAATGACCGCCTGGAGCGGTGTTCATCCGTATAGATGTGATGGAGGTTTTCGGCAGTACGGTGCATGGAGCCGGAGATATTCGATTTGCTTTGTATTTCGACACAACTTCACTTCCTAAATTTTGCTTAAACTTTAGTGGAGTAAATCATTAATTCGCTTTGCACAAATTACCGACTGATTTTCCCCGATTTTATGGTTATTTATTATATAACCGCAGAAGGAATCTTACAATGTATATTTTTGTATTTCGACATCATTTTTTAGTATATTTGAAAAAAATTATCTAAAACACATGGCAAAAGTTCTGAGAAATGAATATATATGTCTATAATCACAATAAAAGGCTGCAAATCTGGTACAGATTTGCAGCACCTTTGCTGTCGGATATACATTATGGCTTTGGGACGGCAAAAAATCAAGTGCTTTAATGCGCCTTGCTCAAATTCGTCATGTCTCACATATTCGAGGCATGCAGGCGGTCACATTGACAGTGGCGCCTTTGCCGGGAGCCGCACCGCGGCGACGCAAATGCCCTCACCGGGCACCCGGCTATTTTACCAATCAGGACAGGCCATGTCAATTGGTAAAGCATGGAACAGCCCGGATTCCGGGCATGGCTCCCGTGCCTCGGAAGCCTCCAGGACCAAACGATAGCCCTCAGAATAATTTCTTGTACGGTGACATAAAAACATCTTGACAACACGGATGAAAGACGCTATAATTCAGTTCTGCTGAGTCATTCATCCAAAATATAGCGGGATTGTGTAAAGGTAGCACGACAGACTCTGACTCTGTTTGTGAGGGTTCGAATCCTTCTCCCGCTGCCATGAAGAAAGTCTGTAACTGTCTAAAGTTACAGGCTTTTTTGCATCTAATCGAGCAAGGTGCTTGCGCCGGGATGCAGGGCTATTACGCGTCGGTTTGGGGGGATACGTACAGCGGGAAGATGACCTCGAAGCGCATGCCGCCGCTCTCGCGGCGCTGCGCGGTGATCGTGCCGTTGTTTTCCTGTACGGTGGCGCGCACGATGGACAGACCGAGGCCGCTGCCGCCGGAGGCGCGGGAGCGCGCCTTGTCCACGCGGTAGAACCTGTCGAAGATATACGGCAGGTCGGGCTCCGGAACGCCGATGCCGGTGTCGTCGACGGTCAAAAGAATCTCGGATTCCTCGCGCGTCAGCGTGACCGTGACGCTGCCGCCCGGCAGATTATATTTGATGGCGTTTTCCACAAGATTGAAGACGATCTGATAGATGTCGTCCTCGGTGGAGTAGACGAAGCAGCCGCCGTCGAGCTTGGCGTCCAGCTTGAGCCCCCGGCTCTCCGCCAGGGGATTGAGCATCCGCATCGTGCTTGTGATGACGGAGCGGACGTCGACGGTTTCCCTCGCCGTGACGATATTGGCGTCGAGCCTGGTGAGGCTCATGAGCTTTTCCGTCGTCCTTGACAGCCGTTCGGCTTCCGTGCCGATGTCGCTGACGAATTCTTGGACGGTGTCCGTGTCGATGCCCTCGTTTTGCAGGATGCTGTCGCTCAAAAGCCGGATCGACGCCAGGGGTGTCTTGAGCTCGTGGGACGCGTCGGCCACAAAGCGGCGGCGGATCTCCTCCGTCTCCCGCAGCCTGTCCGTGAGGCTGTTGAATTCATCGCCCAAAAGCGCCAGCTCGTCGTTGCCGCGCACCTGAATCCTGTAGTTGTATTCGCCCTCGCGCACCGATTCGATCGCCTTGAGAATGGAGGTGATGCGGTGCATGATGGTCCAGGTGACAAAGCCCACCATAATGACGGAGAGCAGCGCGATGACGAGCGAGATATTCTGGATCGTCGATTGGAGCCGCAGGAGAATCTGGCCCTGCTCCGTGTCGTATTCATGGACGTAAACGACGCCGATGGGAGCGCCGCCGTCCTTGCTGACAGGGGTGAAGGCGCTGCTTGAAAAGGCGCCGTCGGAGAAGCTGGAAGAAAAAACGTCGTTGCCGGCCAGCGACTGATTCACGCTGTCGGAAAAGAAGTTGGGGTCTGTCTTGTCATTGCCGGTTTTATTGTCGTACAGGGCGTTGCCGTCGATACCGACGATGGTGATATGCGTCAGGCCCGTCACGTCCAGCGCGTCCATAACCTGAAATACCCCGTCAATAGACAGGCTGGTAGGGAAGGAGGTGGAAAGGTTCGACGCGATGAAAAAGGCCTGGGTTTCTATAAAGTTTTTTTTGGACTGGAAGATGATGTCGCGGGACTGCGTCAGAAAATAAGTGTTCATGAGTATCAGGACGACCGCGATGATCGAAAAATACATCAGCGCAAACTTCGTCCTGATACTGCTCAAAAACTTCAGTTTTCTGCCGTTATCCTTTGATATAGTAACCGACTCCCCACTTAGTCATGATGCGCTCCGGCTCGGCCGGGTTTTTCTCAAGCTTTTCCCGCAGGCGCCGTACGTGGACGTCCACCGTCCTGATATCGCCCTGGTAATCGTAGCCCCAGATGATGTTCAGGAGATTTTCGCGGCTGAAAACGCGGTCCGGGTTTTTGGCCAGCAGCTCGATGAGGTCGAATTCCTTGGCTGTGAGCTCCACCGGCGCGCCGTCGTTTTTCGCCGTCCGCTTCTCCGTGTCGATGACGATATGGCCGACGGTGATGCAGGCCTCTCCGCCCGTCTGGCTCAAAAGCGACGAGCGGCGCAAAAGGGCACGGATTCTGGCTTTCAGCTCCACGATATTGAACGGCTTCGTCACATAGTCGTCGGCGCCGTACTCGAAGCCGAGAATTTTATCCATGTCCTCGCCCCGCGCGGTCAGCATGATGACGGGCACCGTCGAAAATTCCCGGATGCGCATGCAGGCTTCCAGCCCGTCAAGCTTCGGCATCATCACGTCGAGGATGATGAGATCGAAATTGCCGCTCCGCGCAAGCTCCACGGCCTCTTCGCCGTCATAGGCGACCTCGACCTGATAGCCCTCCGTCTCAAGATTGAATTTAATGCCCTTTACAAGGAGCTTTTCATCATCCACCACAAGTATTTTCATTCTGTCACCTCAATCGACTGTGATTAAATCCACCAGCGCATCGAACTTTTTATCGCCGATGCCGTCTATATCTTTGAATTGGTCAATATTCTGAAAGCCGCCAAACTGCGCCCTGTAGTCGATGATCCTCTGGGCGAGGACCGGGCCGATCCCGGGCAGCGCGCCGAGCTCGGCGGCCGATGCTGTATTGATGTTGAGCTTGTCCGCGCGGGCGGCGCCGGCGGTGGTTGCCGCAGTTGCAGGGGGTCCGGCGTCCGGTGCCGGCGGCGTGCTGACGGAAGGGACGGCGGCCGTGGGCAGCGTATCAAAGGAGACAATATGGGCGCCCGAGCCTCTCCCAACGAAATAGCCCGCTGTGAAACAAAGGCAGAGAATTGTCAGGCCGATGACCGCCAGTTCCGCCTTTTTGAGATTTTTCATCGCCGTCTCTCTTTCTGCCGATAAGGGAAATTGTGAAAAATCACGATGAAAGATTGCCATTGCGGCATATTCTTTGATATACTGACATATGTAGCTCATACCGGGCGAATATTCCGGCGGTTTTTGCAGAAAAAACATCCGAAAAACGCCACGGATATGCGATATAATGAATTCTTAGAATTTATTATATCATACCATACGGGAGAAATGTATGAGGAAATTTAATATTTTCACCGTATTTTTGATACTGCTGACCTCGATGTCGGCGCTTGCGCTTCCTCCGGCGTCGGCCCTTGATGAGCCGGATCTCACGGCGGAAACGGCGCTCCTCGTCGAATCGGGCACCGGGCAGATCTTATACGAGAAGAACAAGGACGCCAAGGTTCCGGCGGGCGGTACCGCCGCGGTCATGACGCTGCTTTTGGCCGTGGAGGCCGTCGAAGACGGCAGCGTGGCGCTGTCGGATACCGTGGAGGCGTCGGAGACGGCGGTGGCCGCCGCCGGTAAAAGCGGCGGTGACTTGAGCCTCGCCGCCGAAGAGACGATGAGCTTTCAGGACCTGATGTACATAGCCGGCCTCGTGTCCGCCGGGGACGCCTGCAATATCATCGCCGAGCACGTCTCCGGTTCCATTGGCGCTTTTACCGAAAAGATGAATGAAAAAGCCGCGGGCCTCGGCTGCACAGGCACGCATTTTACAAGCCCCGGCGGTTCGGACGACCCGGATCAGTATACGACGGCCTGGGACCAGTTCCTGATCTTTCATGAGGCCGCCGAGCATCAGATGTTTATGCGCCTTTCCGGGACGCCGGCTTACACGACCGGCGAGGGCGGGTCCGCGCAGGCACGGACTATTGAAAACGCCGACCTCATGCTGCTCGGCAACAGCCAATATTTTTACGGGACCTGTACGGCGGGGAAGGCGGATGTCTCCAATGGAAGTTATACCCTGATTTCCTGTGCTAAAGACAAAAACATGACACTGATTTCCGTCATCACCGGCGCGGCGGACGGAAAAAGCGGCACGGCGGAGGACCAGGGCTATACCGAGGCCCGGCGCCTTTTGGACTGGGGCTTTTCGGGATATGTCTGGCAGGACCTCGTCGGCAGGGACGATATCGTCGCCACGGAAAAAATCGACCTGGCCAACGGCGCTGACAGCATCGAGCTCAAACCGGCGGCGGCTGTTTCGGCGCTTGTGCCCACCGACCTGCAGGCGGCGGATTGCCGGAAGGACATCGTCATCTACAACCAGGAGGCGGGGGAGACGCTGACGGCGCCCGTCAGAAAAGGCGCGGTTCTGGGCGAAATGACCGTCTATCTGGATAATGCCGTCCGGGGTAAGGTCCAGCTTGTCGCCGCACGCGATGTGCCGCTCGACAAGCCGGCGTACATCAAGGGGCAGATTTCAAAAACCCTGTCCAGCGTCTGGTTCTGGCTCGGCCTCGTCCTCTTTCTGCTCCTGACAGGCGGTTATATCATGATTGTCGTCAAAGACTGGAGAAAACGCCGGGAATTGAAGCGCCGGATGGAAGAAAGGCGGAAGCAGATTATCGCGGCTCGGCAGAAAAAGACCACCGAAGAGACAGAGCGCATCGAAGAAGCGGAGCGCACCGAAGAGCACGAGCAGATAAACGTGTAGGCACAAAAAGCTCCGGACAGATTTCCGGCAGCCGGCGGTAATACCGCCGGCTGCCGGAGTTTTATTGCGTTGACCGGGCGTTACATCACGGCGGCAAACTTGTTCCTGAAGCGGATTTTCCGGTACAGGAGCCTGAAGGGCAGCGCACAGCTTGTCCTGGCCGTCCTGACATAACCGGGGTCGTCAAAGAAGCAATCCCGTATGTACGGAGCGCTTGCGCAGTAATCGAGCAGATTGCCCTCGAAAAACGGCCGGCTCTCGACGCGGTCGCCGATCTCCTCGGGCGTAAAGGCGCTGTCCGGCTTTGCCGCGCCCAGCGTAATACCCATCGTGCGGACCATATGCGCCACAAACTCGGCGCAGGAGTACGCCTTATAGGTATGAAAGCCTTTGAGCAGGGGAAAGGAGAGAACGGAGAACAGGTTGTACAGATATCCATCCCTGTCATGCCTGATTTCCCGGATTCTGTTTTTGCCCAGCAGGTATTGCTCCCTTGTGACCGATATCCTGTAGATGCGGACGTTGACCCGCGAAAAACGGCGCAGAGAAAAGCGTTCCGGGTATTCGCGGATGAGTCCGGCGTTCAGCGGGTTCTTGTACTGCCGCCGTCCGAATGAATATAACTGGCGGAGCTTTTCATCGAACGCGATGGAGGCGTGGTTATATTTGATTTTCCCAAAATATCGGATCACCCGGCCGAAGCCCGTGGGTGTTTCGGAGAGCACGATATAAATAAAGTATTCGGGTTTGTCCCACTGTGATTTTTGTGACATCTGTTCACCTTTCGCCGCAAAGGCCGATGATTTACAGAAAATAACATACCATATCGGCCCCGCCAAGTAAATAGAATTTATCTGGCAGATATCCATAATGGCGACGAAAAAGCGGCAAAGGCACAGGAATTTCCCTGTGCCTTTGCTGAAATCGTTTTTGATTTTCTATTAATACATGCCGCCCATGCCGCCCATGTCGGGGGCGCCTGCGGGCATCGCCGCGGGAGGCTCGGGAATGTCGGAGACAAGAGATTCGGTGGTCAGGACCATCGCGGCCACAGAAGCGGCGTTTTCCAGGGCCGAACGGCAAACCTTTGTCGGATCGACGATGCCGGCCTTGATGAGGTCGGTGTACTCTTCCTTGGCGGCGTCAAAGCCATAAGCGGTGGATTTGCTGCTCCGCACCTTGTCGAGGATGACGGGACCTTCCAGACCGGCATTCACGGCGATCTGCTTGATGGGCGCCTCAAGGGCTCTGGCGATCAGGGCCGCACCCGTCTTCTCGTCGCCGGAAACCGTCTTGAGAAGCACATCCACAGCCTTGGAGGCCACGACGTAGGCAGTGCCGCCGCCGGCCACGATGCCTTCCTCAACGGCGGCGCGGGTGGCGTTCAGTGCGTCCTCAATGCGGAGCTTCTTCTCTTTCATTTCCGTTTCGGTGGCCGCACCGACCTTGATGACGGCGACGCCGCCGGAGAGCTTCGCCAGGCGCTCCTGGAGCTTCTCTTTATCATAATCGGAGGTCGTGATTTCGATCTCGCTGGTGATCTGCTTGATGCGGGCCTTGATATCCTCGGGGTTGCCGGCGCCGTCGACAATGATCGTGTTGTCCTTTGTCATCTTGACCTGGCGGGCTTTGCCGAGCATGCTGATATTGGCTTCCTTCAGCTCCATGCCGAGCTCGGAGGAGATGACCTGGCCGCCGGTGAGCGCGGCGATATCGCGCAGCATTTCCTTCCGTCTGTCGCCGAAGCCGGGGGCTTTGCAGCAGACGCAGACGAAAGTGCCGCGGAGCTTATTCAGGATGATGGTGGCAAGAGCCTCGCCCTCGACATCCTCGGAGATGATAACGAGCTTTTTGCCGGCCTGAACGACCTGCTCAAGAACGGGGAGGATTTCCTGAATATTCGAGATTTTCTTATCCGTGATGAGGATCACCGGATCGTCGATAACAGCTTCCATCTTATCGGAATCGGTGACGAAATACGGGGTAATGTAGCCGCGGTCGAACTGCATGCCTTCAACGACCTCGGAGAACGTCTCGGCGGTCTTTGACTCTTCGACCGTGATGACGCCGTTTCTGGAGACCTTGTCCATGGCTTCGGCAATCAGGGCGCCGATCTTATCGTCGCCGGAGGAGACGGCGCCGACGCGGGCGATATCCTCGGAGCCGGAGACGGGCTGGGAGTTATCCTTGATGGCCTTGACGGCGGCTTCGACAGCCTTTTCAATGCCCTTTTTCATGACCATGGGGTTCGCGCCGGCCGCCACGTTCTTGATGCCCTCGTGGATCATGGCCTGTGCCAGGACGGTAGCCGTGGTGGTGCCGTCGCCGGCCACGTCATTGGTCTTGGAAGCGACTTCTTTAACGAGCTGCGCGCCCATGTTTTCAAACGGATCCTTCAGCTCGATCTCCTTGGCGATGGTCACGCCGTCGTTTGTGATGAGGGGAGCGCCGAATTTCTTGTCGAGAACGACGTTTCTGCCCTTGGGGCCGATGGTCAGCTTGACGGTATCCGCAAGATGGTTGACGCCTTTTTCAAGGGCTCTGCGGGCATCTTCGCCATAAATAATCTGTTTAGCCATTATATATTACCTCCTAAATTATGCCGCAAAGCTTATTCGACAACGGCGAGTATATCGCTCTGCCGGACAATTGTCATTTCTTCGCCGTCTATTTTCACTTCTGTCCCGGAATATTTGCCGGTGATCACGCGGTCGCCCTTTTTGACAACCATTTTGACTTCGTTGCCATCGACAAGTCCGCCGGGGCCGACTTCGATCACTTCGAAGACCTGGGGCTTTTCCTGCGCGGCGCTGGAGAGGATGATGCCGCTCTTGGTGGTTTCTTCGGCGGCGACCTGCTTGACGATGACTCTGTCGGCGAGTGGTTTTAATATCATATTCAATTACCTCCTGTAAATTTAATGTCTTTTTCACGAGTTCTGCGTTAGCACTCTGATATATAGAGTGCTAACGCAGGTATAATTCTAGTCCAAGATTTGCTATTGTGCAACTGCGATTTACGCAATAAGTCCGGGAAGAACGGCCAATAACACGAAAAAATTAAAAATATCGGCCAATTATCTTCTTAAATCTCCAAATTGCTCAGTTTAACGGCAAATGGCACGTCGGAAGAATCAAAAAATTTCATGCCGGGCGGGAAGATGACGTTGACGCCGCCCGGGATCATCCGAAAGGTCACATCTCTGGCGTACAGAAGCTCCCCGTCAATGTTGACGGCGAGTTCTTTTTCGCTTTCGATGAACATATGATTCCCGCGGAAATGGGAAATTATTTCACTCATTTCCCTAAATCGTCCCTTGGCGTATTTTCCCACCACACGCAGAAACTTCAGCCGCGACACCGCGCGCACGATGAGAAACTCGATGACGCCGTCGTCGGGCATCGCGTCGGGCACGGGGTTGAAGCCGCCGCCGTAATACCGGCCGTTGCAGGCGCAGACCAGCGCAAAGCTGCTCTCGAGATGCATATTTTCCGCCGTGATCTTGAGCGGCTGGTTGACACCGCGGACGAGGTTTACCACGAGGGACACCACATACCCCGTGGCGCCGCCGATGACGGGGATGGCGCTGTATTTATGTACGTCGGTGCCGATCCGGGCGTCGATGCCGATGGAGCAGATGTTGATGCCGTACCGGCCGTTGCAGTCGATGAGATCGATGGGGCGCTCGAAGCCCTGGAGCAGCGCCGGCAGGCTGCGGAATTTTTTCGCGTCCTTGCCGAACATCTTGACGAAGTCGTTGCCGGTCCCTATGGGATAGGGGGTGACGGCCACGTGAGAAAACCCCGCCGCGCCGTTGACGCACTCGTTGAGCGTGCCGTCCCCGCCACAGGCGTAAACGCGGAGCGGCGCGCAGTTTTCGGCCTCCAGCCGTATTTTGCCGCAGGCGTCCATCGGCGCACTGGTGACGTAGATCTCAAAGGACTCGGGGTGCTTTGACATGACGGCGCGGATGTATTCGACGACCTCTTTGTGCCTGTTCCTTTTTCCGCCGGCCACGGGGTTGACGATAAAAAGATGCCTCATTGCAGCACCGTCCGTTTTAGTAATACATAAACAGATCGCACTTGATCATGCCGTTATACAGCTTCCGCTTTTTCACGGCCGTTTTGCCGAAGGCGCGTTCGAATTCCGTATGGGAGGAGAGAATGTACAGCTTCCACCCGTCGAGGACTCGGACGGCCGCGCCGAATTTTTTATAGATGCGCTCGGCCTCCTGATGCTCCATGACGCGCTCGCCGTAGGGTGGGTTTGTGACGATGATGCCGCCGGGTGCGGCACGCTTGAACTCCGCGGCCTCCGCGACCTCGAAGCGGATATGCTCCCGGACGCCGGCGCGATGGGCGTTTTCCCCGGCGATTTTGACGCTGTCCGGGTCGATGTCGCCGCCCCAGATGTTGTAGCTGCCGTGGTACTCTCTGTCGCGCGCCTCGTCCTTCGCCTGCGCCCAGACGGCGTTGTCCAGCCATTTGAAGCTCTGGGCGGCAAAGGCGCGGTTGAGGCCCGGGGCGCGGTTTAATGCCGCCAGCGCCGCCTCGATGGGCAGTGTGCCGGAGCCGCAGAAGGGGTCGCAGAGCTCCTCACGGCCGCGGTAGCGCGCCAGGCGCACGATGGCCGCCGCCAGCGTTTCCCGGAGCGGCGCGGCGTTGCCGACAGGGCGGTAGCCGCGCTTGTGCAGTCCGCTGCCGGAGGTGTCGATATAGAGCGCGGCCACGTCCTTCATGATGGCGAACTGGACTTGGTACTTTGCGCCCGTCTCCTTGAGCCACTCGACCTTGTATTTTGCTTTCAGCCGCTCGACAATGGCTTTTTTAATAATACTCTGGCAGTCGGGAATAGAATGCAGTTTTGAGTCGAGGGCGTGGCCCTTGACGGGAAACGCCCCGTCCATTGGGATAAAGTGCTCCCAGGGCATCGCCTTGACACCCTCGAAAAGCATGTCAAAGGTCTCGGCGCGCGTCTCGCCCACGACGAGGAGGATGCGCTCGCCGGTGGCGATATTGATATTGGCCCTGGCGATATCCGGCTTTTCGCCGGTAAACAGCACGCGCCCGTTTTCGGCGCGGACGTCTTTCATATTAAGGCGCTTGAGCTCGTCGGCAACGAGCCCCTCAAGCCCGAAAAGGCTCGGCACGCACATCTGAAATTCCATAGCGGCAACCATTTCTTTCTTGTCTCAGTCTGATGGCAAGCATCATATCACACGCAATATACAATTGCAATTAAAGGTTGAGTCTGATATCCTCAAAATCAATGAAACAGAAACAGGAGAGAGATATGGCTATAGTATCCGTCCTGAAAACGGGAAAATATGACGCCGGTGACCTGCGCGTCGTCGTCAGTCGGCATTTTGAAGCGCTCGGCTTTGAAAAGGAGCTCCGGCCCGGTATGAAGGTGCTCATCAAGCCCAACCTGCTGGGCGCCCACCGCCCGGAACAGGCGGCGACGACGCACCCCGCCGTCGTCCGTGCCGTCGTGGACTGGCTCAGGGAACGGGGGATCGACGACATCACTATTGCCGACTCGCCGGGCGGCGCCTACAGGCCCGGCGGCCTCAGGGCAATTTATGAGGCCTGCGGTTACGGGGTCATGAGGGACGTCGTCAAGCTGAATCTTGACACGGGCTACACCGCCGTTCAAAGCCCGGAGGGCTTTCAAAACCGGAGCTTTAACATCATCGACCCGATCGTGCGCGCCGATATCGTCGTCAACATCGCCAAGCTGAAGACCCACGGCCTGACGACGGTTTCCGCCGGCGTCAAAAACCTGTTCGGCGCGATACCCGGCCTCCAGAAGCCGGAGCTGCACTACAAATATCCGGACCTCATGGATTTCTGTACTATGCTCCTGGAGCTGGCGCAGGTGGTGAAGCCGCAGATAACGCTGATCGACGCTGTGGAGACCATGGAGGGCAACGGGCCGCTCAACGGCCGCATCCGCCACATGGGCCTGACGCTGGCGTCCAGGGATATCTTCGCCCAGGATTACGTCGCCGCGCAGCTGATGGGGCTGGACCCCGAGTCTGTGCCGCTTGTCCGCCTTGCGCTTAAAAAGGGGTTGACCGCGCCCCAGGACATAGAGACGGTGGGTGACACTTTTGCGCCCGCCGCGCCGCCTTACATTCTGCCGGAGTCGGTGAACAAGGGGAATAACCGCGGCTTTCTGATGCGCTCCATCGGCGGGGTTATCAAGGGCGTCTACCGGGCCGTGCCGTCCATCGACACGTCAAAATGCCGCGGCTGCGGCAAATGCGCCGAAAGCTGCCCGATGCAGATCATTAAAATCAAGGATAAAAAGGCGGGCATGTCCGTCAAAACCTGCATCTCCTGCTTCTGCTGCCAGGAGATGTGCCCCTTCGACGCGGTGCGGATACGGCATGTGCTCAGGCTGCCGAAGATATAATGTCTGCAAACAGATATAAAAATGCTGAATACTTTGAATACACCCCGGAAGACCCTTGAATTTGCACGGGCTCCGGGGTTTCGTATGTCGATGGGGCGCCGAATCGCGCGGGCTGGCTGGCGGCGCCCAGGATAACGGCAGCATTAAGCGTTCCGCTTATATGTGAGCAGTGTGAGCGGTACAAACACCGCGAGGATGACAAACGAACCCGCGAGCGCAAGCCAGAAGTCCGCGCCTATTGTGCCGTTCCCAAGTATCTCGCGCACAGCCGCAATTGCCTTGGACACAGGATTGATATTATCGGCGAAGAAACGGATTGCCGTAGGCATCGTTTCCGTCGGAACAAAGGCGTTTGACAAAAACGTCAGCGGGAACATGATAAGCATGGCGGACATCGACGCGGAGGATACGGATTTTGCCCGCATCGCCACAAACGCGAACAGCCAGCTTAAGCACCAACCGACAAACATCACAAACCCGATGCAGGCAACGACGTTATTGCCCTGTCAAGCCGATGAGCTGGCGTACGATCTGCGTGTCTTTCCTTACGTCGTACCCAAAGATTTTTGCGGTCCCCGCGTCTGGCTTCAATAGCGTCGCGAGCATATTGATGGTGGTCGTTTTGCCTGCGCCGTTGGGTCCCAATACGCCGCAGATTGTGCCTGCCGGAATTGTCAGGCTGACGCCGTCCACGGCTCTGTTTTTGCCAAACGACTTAACCAGCCCGACCGCTTCGACCGCCGGCGTGCCGTTTGTAAGCTTGTTCATAAAAGTACCTCCGTTTTTTGTTTACAGCCATAGGATACGGCCGCAATTTAAACGGAGGTTAAATTCAATTTAAACGGATTGTAAACTGCGTCCCTTTATTTATTTCGCTTTCCACAGTGATGTGAAAGCCGTGGAGTTCCACAATCTTTTTAACGAGCGACAATCCCAGGCCATTGCCGCCGAGTGCGCGGTCGCGAGCTTTGTCGGCCTTAAAGAACCGCTCGAAGATGTGGATCAAGTCGCTGTGGGCAATGCCTATGCCGCTGTCGGATATTATGACGGCGCTGTCGGAGAGCTTGACGGAAATTTCTCCGCCGGCAGGTGTGAATTTAATCGCGTTGTGGAGCAGATTCACCCATACTTGAGACAGCAGATCCTCGTCGGCGGTTATGGTCTGTTTCGGCAGGTCAACGTCAAAGCTGATATTCTTTGCCGACCATTGCGGCTCCAGTGACAGGATGATCTGTGAAAGCTGCTTGTCAAGGCGGTATTCGACAAGATTCAGCGGTTTCTTTTCGCCGTCAAGGGCGGAGAGCTTCAGCAGGTTGTCGGACAGACTTGACAGCCTGCGGCTCTCTGCTTCGATAATTTTGGCGTAGCGCCTGCGCTCGTCGGGCGGCAGGTCGTCGTTTTTCAGTAGTGCGGCGAATCCTTTTATCGACGTGAGCGGCGACTGTATTTCGTGGCTGACGTTACTGATAAAATCCTGCCGCATCGTTTCGAGCGAGCCGAGGTTTTTCGCCATTTCATTGAAGGCATCCGTTATTTCCGAGTATGGGTCGTTGGGGTTCGGCTCGATAAATATGTCAAAATTTCCGTGCGAAATTTGCTCAAAAGCGTTAAGCACAATGTCGTGCGTAAAGTCGCGGTGGGTACGTTTGAAATGTTGCAGGCGGATAAAGCTGAGGAGCGCGGCAAACACGCAAAAGAATATCAATCCGCCAAGCCCCGATAACATTGCAGTCGCAAACTCAGAAAGCCCTGCGTGTCTGACGATGATATATGCGAGTGCGACAAATCCGGTGAATATGGCAAAGCACACTGCAAATCCGAAAATCACGCCGGCTTTGCCGGGGTGGATATGTTCTTCCCTTTTCACACCGTCACCTCGATTTTGTACCCAAGTCCGCGCACGGTGGTGATTTTGAAGCCGTACTTCTCCTCTGGAAACCGCTCGCGAAGTCGCCCTATATGCACATCGAGCGTTCTCTCGTTTCCGTCAAAGTCGTAGCCCCAAACGTCCTCGATGAGGTTGTCGCGGGAGAAGGTCCGCCCGGGGAAGCCCGCCAGCTTAAACAGCAGCTCAAATTCTTTCATCGGGATTGTTTCGCCGTTCACGCTGTATCCGTCGCGGTCAACGGTCAACTTGCCGATTTGGACAACCTGCGACGATTCGATTTTGTAACGCCTGAGCAGCGCCTTGACGCGCATGAGCAGCTCATCGCCCTCAAACGGCTTTGTCAGGTAATCGTCCGCGCCAAGCTCAAAGCCCTTGACCTTATCGGGCAGACCCGACTTTGCCGTCAGCATCAGCACGGGCAGATTCTCGTAATATTTACGGAGCTTCCCGACAAGCTGATAGCCGTCCATTTGCGGCATCATTATGTCAACAACGGCGCAGTCGCAGCCGTCAATTTTTTCAAGCGCGTTATGCCCATCGGTCGCGTCAACGACGTCAAAGCCGCCATTTTGCAGTATTTTCCCCACAAGTTCGCGGATATACGGGTCGTCGTCCACAATTAGAATTTTCGGCATATTCATCACCTCGGGGATTATTTTATCACGGTAATGTAAACGGAAGTTAAACGGTTTTGTCGAGTAATGCCGATTGGGCTTTGTGCAATGATGACCCGCAAGGGGGCAGCCGGTGCTTTTCCGCAAACTAAAACGGGAGCCGCGCGGGCTCCCGTTGTTCTTTACGCATAAGCTTGCCGTTATTACTTGTCGTACTTCAGTTCAAGCGCCTGGGTGCTGTCATCTACCGTGATGGTGACCTTGATCACGGAATACTCTGTCTCAAGTGCAATGTTTTTTCCGCTTTCACGCAGCAGCGTGAAAGCGCCGGAGGGCGAAGGCTCAAGGTATTCCAAGGACTGGCTGCCGCCTCCGGCGGCGGTTTTATAAGAGACCGCGATGTGCTTTGAAACCAACTCGGTTATGTCTTTTTTATATGTAATCGTCAGTGTGTTATCGGTGTTGCCGTTAAAATGCTCGCTGCCGTTTCGTTTTGTCCATGAGCCGGTTGTGGCTGTTTTGTACTCGGCGGACCAATCGTCGCTTTCGCCCTTGTATGTATAGTCCAGCTTTTCCTGTTTCGCACAGCCTGCGACCGTTATTACGACGATCAGCAGACAGATAGCAGCGGCTCTTTTCATATGGCCTCCTCCGGATTTATTCTCTGTCCTTCAGCTGCCGCACCATCTCGGCGATGGCCGGTTTGGCCTCGTCCATCAGCTCATCCCAGTCGCCGATATAGTTAAAGGTAACGTCTCCGCCGGATTCGATGCGGCGGATGTAGCCGTCGAACATGTTGTAGTCGCGCTCGTAGACGTGGAAGCTGTTGGCCCGGTGGGTATAGGTGCCCACGGCGATGCCGAGAGCGTCGGCGATGCGCTTTTGGAGCATGATGAGCGCGAAAGCGTTCATGAAAGAGGCTTTTGTGGCGTCGTTGGAGCGGAAGAGGACCTTGCTGTGGAGCTTGCCGTCCCGGATCAGATAGTGGATGTTTTGCAGGCAGGCCGGCGAGCCGGTGTGCATGTCCTCCTCGCTGCGGATGCTGACGACGGCGCGGCGGGAGTCGGGATTGCGCCGGAGCTCGTCGATCACCCATGGAATCTGGTCCGCCATGCGCTGGTGGTATGTATACTCCCAGTTGCCGCGGGCGACCTCAAAGTCGAGGATGCCGTCCAGCATCTCCTGCCGGTACTGCTCCAGGGCCCGCGGGTCGCCGATGAAGAGCTTGCTGATCATCGGCTCTTTGAGCGGCGATGTGACAACGAACGTCATGGAAGCTTCCTTTTGGTTCGTATTGTAGTCAGGGCAGGGGAGCCGGTCGTTTTCACGGTGGAGCGCGGTGAGCGCCTTGTGATACGCCTCGGGGAGCGTTTCGCCGGTGACGAAGTGTTCAAACATATGGTACCCTTTCTGTTAAACGCCCAGCGGCGCGTTGTTTCTGTAAACCTGGAACGCGTATTCGATGCCGTCGTATGCTTTCGGTGAGCCGGCGTCCTCCAGCGTCCAGTTTTGAAGCGCATCCAGATTCGGGAAAAAAGTGTCCGACTCGGGCGCCGCCTTGATTTTCGTGATGAACGCGCGGGTGCAGTAGGGGAGCAGCAGCCTGAAAATTTTGTCGCCGCCGATAACGAAGACCTTGTCCGGCGCCGTCCCCGCGATTTCCCTGAAAAGCTCGTCCGTGGACGCGACGACAGCGGCGCCCTCGATTTTCAGGTCCTTATTCCGGGACATGACGATGTTCCTCCGGCCGGGGAGGGGCTTGCCGCCGGGAAAATCCAGGAGCGTCCGGTGCCCGACGATCACGGTGCCGCCGTTTGTCAGTTCTCTGAATCGGCGCCGGTCCTCCGGGAGGACGACGGTCTGCGTGCCGCCCTTGCCGATGCCCCAGTTTGAGTCTACCGCGACAATAAGGTCCATAAAGCCTCCGATACTATCGAGTGCGGGCAGCCGCACTATCAAAAAATTACAATTGTGATGCCGTTATTATGCCGGTCCAGATCAGGATCGCGCCGCAGGTCGTCGCAGAGCTGAAAGGCGCCGCGCGTTGCCGCGTCGAAGATCGAAAAATCCTCGCCGGGGATAAAATCCCGGATGAAGCCCTTGCGCTTTTGCTCGCCGAGATAGCGCCGCGCCTCGATCCTGATCTTGCCGCCGGTGCCGGACGAGCCGTAGCCGTGGATGATCTTTAACACTTTAGTGCCCAGCATTTTGGCGTTGTTCAGATTATAAGTGATGCGCCGGATCGCGGCGTCCGCCGTCGGCATGTCGGCTTTGATATTGACTTCCTTGACTGAACCTGTACCGCCCATAAAAAAACACCACCCGCTGAGTTGACAATTCCATTATAATCGTGTATTTTATTTAAAGCAATACGGAAGATTGCCAAACAGAACAGGATCAGGATCGCGCGGCGGGGCTTTCAAAAGGCACAATTGAATACGGAGGGGTATCGAAGTGGTCATAACGGGGCTGACTCGAAACCTGAGCCGTGAAATCCGGCTCCAAAATCCGGAATCGCCTGATTTAAGTGGCTTTCTGAGAAGGTCAAAAGCTTAAATAGCGACGGTGTCTCCTGACGCGTTCCTATCACATGACAGGGCTCCCACAAGGTCCTGAAATGTGTATAAAATTTCATACGGAGGGTTATCGAAGTGGTCATAACGGGGCTGATTCGAAATCAGTTTGGGTGCAAGCCCACGTGGGTTCGAATCCCACACCCTCCGCCACGAAGCCTTGAAAATGCAGCATTTTCAAGGCTTTTTTCTACCCTAAAATGCTTTCAATCATGCTGGCGGACTGTTCCTGCGCCTTGAAATCGAGATGCGAATAGATGTCTGCCGTGGTCGTATAGTTGCTGTGCCCCAGCCAAAGCTGGATCTGTTTCATCGGCACCCCGCTGGCGGCCAGCAGGCTCGCGCAGGTGTGCCGGAGCTCATGGAAGCGGATATGCCGCAGGTCATGCTTTTCAAGCAGCAAGCTGAAATGCGACGAAACAAAGTTGGGCTTGTACAGCTTTCCCAGCGCATCGACGCAGATATAGCCGTTTTTGTCTTTACTGTAGCTTTTGGGAAACAGCCGCCTGTTTTCCGCCTGCCGGGCCTTTTCCTTTTTGAGCTCCTGCGCCACGCTGGGGATCAGGGGCATGGAACGCCGGCTGGAGATCGTCTTCATATTGTCGGAGCCCCGCACGACGGTCTTGCCGTTTTCCTGGAACTGCAGCACCTTGTATTCAACGCTGATGCGGTTTTCCGTAAAATCGATGCTCCTCCAGCGCAGTCCCATCACCTCGCTCCTGCGAAGACCATAATAGGTCGCCAGCAGGATAGGAAGGTAAATCGGATCGCCTTTGGCAATTTCGAACAGCTGCAGAGCTTCTTCCCGGGTGTAATAGCTGGCTACATGTTTGCTCCGCCTGGGCGCGTCCACCTTGTCCATGATGTTATAAAGCAGTATATCACGTTTGACCGCGTAATTCATCGCCTGCTTCATGAGCCGGTGAAGATACTGGGCTGTTGTTCCCGACAATCCGGCCTGATACAGCGAGTCGTAGAAGTCCTCAAAATCGCCGGGCTCCAGGGTGGACAGCTTGCTGCCGCGGGCACTGAAATAGCTGTTGATGTGTCCTTCGATCGACCCTTCATAGCTTTGGTATGTGATGGGCTCCAGATCGTTTTTCTTGGTTTTCAGCCATATCCGCAGGTAGTCGACAAAGAACATATCCGCGGTGGCGTCCTTCAGACGGGCAGGTCTGTTCCGCTCGTCGTTGCGTTTGACAAGCACGCGCTGCAGAAACTCGGCGGCGTTGCGTTTTCCACCATAAACCTTGAAGCCGGTGTCTATCCAATTCGGCTTTCGCTTGCCGTCGACATACTCGTTGATCACGGCGTAGAGCTTCCCGTCCTTGGGCTGAATGCTGCCGGTGATCGGCCGCTGTTTTCTCATAGTTCCTCCTTTTTTCTGGCTTTGTCTGTTATCGGCAACATGATCGTAGCACAAGGCAAAAAATAATGCCAATGTGCGGATCAAAATTTTTTTCCCGGAATCTCCGGCTGTTCCCCAATCAAATAACCGATCAGGCTTATCTTGGGGATTTTGTAGGCCTTCCCGATCCTGATCCCGCGTATTCGGCCGGTGGCGATGCTGTGATACACCTGATGCCGGCTGATTCCCAGCAGCTTCTGCACATCCGCCACACAAAGAACATCCGGGTAATCCTCAAACATTGTGCGGTATACTTCAGATTGCATGTGCACCATACTCACTCCTTTTTGCACTGACCTTTTTGCATAAGTATGTTAGAAGTGCTGTCACAATAAAATTTAGAACAGCATGCCATCAAAAAAGATGCAGGCTGTTCATAAGAGCTTGAATTGTATATAATTGTTGCGTAATAAAAGTAGTTGTTCTATTCCTGAAACAGCTAAAACGTCTATTGGGAGGACCGATAGTGAGAAATTTACCGCCGATTGAAAAAATCTATGAGGCATACAGCGCCATAGTGGACGCGCGCATTGTCATGAGGACGGACGAGGCCTATGTCCGGTCCTCAAACGGCCAGAAAGAATATACCGTTACATGGGAGGATGAGGCTTACACCTCCAACGACAGCGCGACCTATTGGCAGGGATACGCGGGCTATCCCGTGATCGCTGTTCTGCTTTTACAGGGCAAGCTGCCATTGGACAGGGAAGCCGCCACTAAATTTAAGGGTATTGACTGGACGGAGCTGAATGTCAAGTTCAAACGCAATTATGCAAAAGCGGTAGCGGCGGTATTTGATGCAATGGATTGTGACGCGGGCACCAAAGACAGGATACGGTTGGAAGCGGAGCGTGTATTTGAGGCGATGAAAGAGCTGGATATCGTCATAAAGCGCGGCTCTTTGCGCCCGCCGAAATCGTCTCGGCAACAGTAGGGAGGGAGATGCCATTGGGCGATGGGCTGGGACGACAGCCTGCCGGGCATACCCAATCGGTATATGGCGTTGATCAATGTTGCTGGAACCATTCCGCATGCTCACCCAAGTGAAAGAGTTACATAGATCAAAACGCTTCTTTTGTTCAATGTTTCATTGATTGAACATTTATTTCAAGAACTCAATGTTGTGAATGCAATAATATAATGAGAAAAAGCGACCGGAAACGATGTGCTCAGTCATTTTAGCAACTTTGATTGAGATCCTTACAAATTATGCTATAATAGATACAAGGTTTTCCTATTATATAAGTTTATTCAAATCTACGGCAAGCCCAATTTTATAAGTTAATGCTCAACAAGTCGCCAATGTCAAGAAAAATATAAGAACTCCTAAGTTATGTCTATTTTAGATTTAGAACGCAAAAACGATTAAAAATGGATCGGTTTATGTCTGATTATTACCATTCTCTGGTCTATAATTATATATTAAGTTATTTAGGAGAGGTTTTGAGTGTTAAAGTATTTGTCGTTATCAAAAGGAATACAGGAACAGATTATTTATGACAGAGAAAATGATAAAGAAAATCCAAACAAGTGTCAGAATGAATCTGTTGTTCGTAGAAACGAAGAACGTGATGTTGAAAGCTTGTGGAGACCGTCATTTGTTAGAGACATTGAAAAGATTCTCCATTGTCCTTTCTATAATCGTTATGCAGATAAAACACAGGTTTTTTCATTTTATCGCAATGATGATATAACTCGAAGAGGTCTACATGTTCAATTAGTTTCAAGAATTGCAAGGAACATAGGATCATTACTGGGACTCAATCTTGACTTAATTGAAGCAATTTCGTTGGGACATGATATTGGGCATACCCCTTTTGGACATGCTGGCGAAAGATTCTTAAGTGAACTATTGCAAGATAATACCGGTCGCTACTTCAATCATAATGTTCATAGTGTTCGTGTGTTAGATACTATGTTTGCAAGAAATATTAGCCTGCAAACTTTAGATGGTGTTTTGTGTCATAATGGGGAATTTGAAAAAAGGAGTATCGTCCAATTCCTTTATGTACCTTTCCAGATTTCAATGTTAAAGTTGAAGAATGCTATGTTGACAAAAAGAATATTGATTTTTTAATTCCGGCTACTATTGAAGGTTGTGTTGTTAGGGTATGTGATATGATTGCCTATTTGGGTAAAGACCGGCAAGATGCTCGACGCGCAAATCTATTGCAAGATGCCCCAATTTTTACAAAAGGAAAAATAGGCGTTGAGGAATTCGCCAATAATAAATAACCTCACTGTAAATATCGTTGAAAATAGCTATGATAAAGATTATATATTGATGGACGAAGATATATACGATGAGCTAAAAATAGCAAAAAAAGAAAATAACGAAATAATCTATCGAAATGAAAAAATCGATAAATCTTATAATGAAAATATTAGGCCAATGTTTAGCGAGGTTTATTACAAATTACTTGACGATGCGAAGCACATGAATAAAAATTCTGTTCTGTATAAACACCACATCAAATTCATCGAGGATAGCAGATATTCCTACTTTCCTGAAAAAAAATATATTGAAGAAGAACCAAATCAAATTGTTGTTGACTATATTGCTAGCATGACTGACGACTATTTTATTGATCTATATAACTATCTCTTCCCTGATGGAAAGTATAAAATTGAATTTATATCATATTTTGATAATTTGTAGTTTATATATAGTCACCTCAGCTATGACTTTCAGTAGGGTAGCGGCCAGTGGCGGGCGGCGCTATGATCCCACATGTCACCAGATGAGCGAAAGTCTGCTGACAACGGCATATGGTTTTGAGAAATATTTAAGCTGTTAGCTATACTTGTACATAATAAGAAGCACGAGGATGAGTTAATGTCGATTTCAGATGAATATAGAGAAATATATGTTAAAGAAATAGTAGATAAAAGTCGTGGCATAATTTTCAAATATTCTCCCGTCTCTAACCGTCACGAATTTCAGCCCCTTAGCCATGCCGTTAGCCCTCAGGCTGTAGAGCAATTATGCGGGCTAATGCGTAAAAATTTATTGTTTTATTGCTATGGTGAAGATGAAGTCGTAAAACACTATAAGAAAAAAACATTTGCAGATTTAGATACAGCAGCCCAATACGCGTATAAAATGCGCTTACCTAAACGTCCTGTCAACGCCGATGGGATACCGAGTGAGGTCCTTTTAGATCTCCTAATACAAATATATACGCCCAATGCCTATAAGTTGGCTGTAAGAGCTCTGATGCGACAAAAGGATAATAATGAGATCAAGGGCTATGATCTTACATATTTTTCCCTGATAGATGATAATATTGGTCTTTGGTTAGGGCAAGCCAAACTAGGAGACAAAAGTTATTGTAAGGACGACATTAGTAAGGATTTATTAGATAAATTTAGCCGTGAATACTTAAGTGAGCAAGTATTTTTTGTCTGTGATAAACAGACAGGAACAACTGATGAATGTGAGCATTTGACAGATATTATCAACAGAGTCAATATTGCCACCTTAAAACAAGAACCTATATCGCGGCAGAAAACTTTACTTGAATGTTTTCAGCAAAACAGAATTTCAATATATATACCATGCTTGTTGGCATATGGGCAAGCGAGTGTCTATAAAACCGCAGCTGAAATATTCCAGAAAATAGAAGATGAGAATAAAGAGATGCAGACTTACTTTTTAAAACACAGTTATTCATTTTCGGGATTTGATCCAAAGATTATTTTTTATATTTTCCCCATCGAAGATATTGATCGTTTAAGAGATGCGGAAAGCGGGTTCTACTGTGGATTACGTTAAAGATTTACTTTTAGCAATCAATAACTATAAAGAAAACAGTGTAAAAACTAAGGAACGTCTTAGGGACTTGGTGTGCTTTATTTCGGAGCAAAGCACCTTGAAAGATGATCCTATGATCTGTGATTTGCTTTATGTCGCTTCGCAGAAAATGCGAATGTTTGGCTATAATATTCAAAATAAATTTCTTGAGAATCCGGACAAAGGCGTTTCGGACCTCCTAACATTACGCGATGAGTCGGTAAAAAATATTTATCGATCAAAAGTCCGGCCTAATAATATTTTAGATAAGTCACAACTTGAAGTTGTTGAGTTCTATCAAAGTTTAAAGCTTAAAAGGATGCTCGTTAGTGCACCAACATCATATGGTAAGACCTTTTTAATGCGTGAGATTCTTTTTTTAAACTATGAAAAATATCAAAATGTTTTACTAGTGTTTCCGACGGTTGCATTGCTCCAAGAAAATGCCACTGAAATGAATATGTTTGTAAAAGAAAAAGAACTTGAATATAAGGTTATAAAGTCTGTTGATAGTGAAATCGACTTAACGGGTCGGAACATTTTTGTATTTACTCCTGAGAGAGCGCTTCAGCTTTTAGCAAACTATCCGGATATTCATTTAGATTTTTTCTTCTATGATGAAATATATAAAGTTGATGAAGATTACTGTAATGATGAAACTGATGAGAAGGCAGACGATAATAAGGAATCGACACCAACTTTCTTAGATATAAATAGAGGAAAGACTTTTCGGATAGCTTTGTATCTTCTATCTAAGGATGTGAATGACTATTATTTGGCCGGGCCGAATCTTAATTGGGAACGGTTTGGTGCTGGAATGAAACGATTTATAGAAGTTAATCATATTCAGGTTAAAGAGATCAATTTTGAGCCAACCGTCCGGGTAACAGTTGAGGCTTTTGGTAGTAAAATAAAAGAAATATCCCCCATAGAGCTACCGTCACCTATCTCAAATGCATTAATGAAGCTTGATCCACGTGTAAACGATAAGATTTGTAATGTTGCGGAATATATTAAAGGAAATAATTATGGAAAGACTTTGTTGTATTGCACTACTCCCGGTAAGGCCAATGAATATGCTTCAAAGTTAGCTTTGCGCCTAAATATAGATTTTTCCCCGGATTCTAATCGCCTGAAAATGTTCTTTCAACATATTCGAAAAACATACAATGTAAATAATTCAGTTGAAGAATGGAGTTTTGTTAAAGTCCTTGAAAAAGGCTTTGGCTTACATCATGGGAAACTCCCAAAGTATATTCAAACAGAGGTATTGCAACAGTTTAATCATGGAGCTTTCAATATCCTGTTCTGCACATCAACAATTGTCGAGGGAGTTAATACAGATGCGCAAAATATGGTTATTTTGAACGCGAAAAAAGGACGCGAGCCGCTTACACCATTCGATATAAAAAATATAAAGGGTCGTGCTGGCCGTTATTATCATAGCTTTATTGGTCGAATATTTTATATGAATAAAGAGCTATTGGAGATCGAGCAGTCATCTGATTTTTCACTCGATTTTGCGACTTATGCAGATATCGATCTTGATGGTATAGATTTAGATAATGCTGAATTTGTTGATTTGACAAATAAGAATCAAAGAGCAAAGCAAATTAGAAATGAAAAAACAAGTCAGTATAGAATAACAGATGAGATATTCCAAAAAAATAGATTAGTTCCGAAAGAACATCAGGAGCAGCTGGCGCGGCTGCTTTTAAAAGATAAAGACCAATTTGATCAATTTACACCACTTATTCATAATACAGATTTGTGCGAGAATTTTTTAAAGTTCCACTATATTAAAAAAATTCTTAATACATTCTGCAGAGCCGGTCTTATTGATGAGTCCATTGCAAAACTTTTTTCAGGGATTTGCTGGAGTTATTACAACGATGGTTTCCTTGGAATATTAAAATTTGAAATACAAAAGGTAGGAAAACCGGATTCTCGTGTAAAAACGATTGATCAAGCATATTCCAATGCATTTAAAACTTTAAAAGATATTATTGAACATAAAATACCGAAAATTCTTTCTCTTTTTGAAAGTATATTTGATTTTGTGGCAAAGCAAAGAGGCTACAACGTGGGAGAATTTAGTCTTTCAAAAGTGAAACGGTTTTATGAAACTGGGGTCAGGACTTCTTTCGGTGAGCATCTATCGGAGTATGGTTTCCCTCTGGACACTATTCGTATGCTTGAAACAAATTTTCCGATACTACTTAGCCTAACAGGAATTCAAGTAAAAAACTTTTGTAGTTCTAATAAAGATAAAATTATGGGTAAGCTTGATGCGTATGAACAGTTGCTATTTGATAATGCAATTAAGATACTAATCTAGTGGAATATGCAATGACTGATAAGAGATGATAGACCAGACTTTGAGCGGTGTATTTACCGATCAAAGCCTGACTACGCAAGTTGTCGAGAAATTCAATGCAGAGATAAAAAAAGAGTTTTTAGATTTTTATAATGCGCTATTCGAGCCTAACTTTAAGATTCCGATCTTTGGAGAGCTAGATAGCGATAAACTGAGAGTGCAGTTGACGCTTTAACATGGGACACGTCTTTTAAACTCTTTAATGAGGTTTTTCTGGCAATAGTGTTATATGACAATCCATCAAGCCAAAAGTCTGGAATGGAAAAAAGTTATCGTAAGTGTAAAGCTGAATAATTTTGACAAGATAAAAATTCCAAGTTTATATCCTAACCCGCAGTTAATTAATAAAAATCCCACAGAAGAGTTTACGAAAATGTTTTATGTTGCTTGCAGCCAAAAAGACCTTTATATCTAGTTCGGATATTATTGAAACCGCAATTAAATCCTTTGCGCAAAAAACTACGCAGAAAATCGATTATGAAATAATGTAATGTCAAGTTGACAAAGACCGGCAAAATGGACTATCGTTACACATTCGAAAATTAAACTATTCAATTACACTGGATAGTGAGCCTTGTTATACACATTTTTAAAAATTTGGAGGATCACTATGTATAATCAAAACTTCGATCCATTAAGTGCGAAATATCTTGGAAACGATGAGGTTGTTATTAGATCGTTGAAAAGAGAAATTCAAAATATTCTTAGCTCTTATGTTGGCTGGTTTGATACATTTTGTGAATTGATCCAGAACGGATTGGATGCTCTTGATGTTCGGATGAAGCTGAAAGAACCTGATTACAAGGCAATGATTCATGTTTTGGTCGATCTACAAAAAAACGCCGTCTCTGTAACAGATAATGGGATAGGGTTTGAAGAACAACAATATACGAGATTTTTAGCTCCTAATTTTTCTTTTAAAAGCGGAAATACAAGAGGACATAAGGGCGTTGGATCGACATATCTTGCATATGGTTTTAACTATATACAAATTGCAACAAAATCACCGTCCTTTACTGCAATTGGAAAAATGGAGAACGCAAGAAACTGGCTTTCAGATGAAAATCCGGCCGGGAACCCTATGGTTATTCCAGATGATTCAGATATTTTTGATCCACTATTTGCAAATATAGATCGAGGAGTATCTGTTTGTATTAAATATGATGAAAATACGAATCCTAAAGATTTATCCTGGATGAAAATTACTAATGCTGAAAGCTGGCTTAAAGTACTTAAAATCAAAACTGGTTTGGGTGCAATAATGCCTAATGAAAATATCCTGATCATAGTTTCAGTTGTTGATAAAAGCGGGGAAAAAACTGAGGCGCAATGTCAAGGTATTGGATATCTCTGGGCAAATGAAATGTTTGAAAAAGTTCAAAAGTATACGGATATTAAGTTAAAGATGGATCAACTCTATCGTACAAAGGGTGATACATATCGATTGCCTTCCAAATACATGAATCTCAATGCTATCTACGATATATGGGATTATAATCGTTTACAGGACGAAATAACTATTGACGAAACTGAAAAGAAAATAATTGACGAGTGTAGGCCAATAGTTTATTTTTGTTATGCATACTCTACAAAATTGTGGGATAAATTCAGCGAATCGCTTGGGTTGAGAAATGGAATAAATGTTATATCAGGTGGTATTCAAATTGCGGCAAATAATATGCCACAAGGAGAGTTAATCCTTATTCCTTTAAAGAAGAATGCTGGTAGACAATTTCAGCTACATATTGTTATGCATTTTGAAAATTGCTTTGCTGATTTAGGGAGAAAAGGATTCCAAAAAGATATTGTGGATTTTTCTAAAGATATAGCAAGAAGGATTGCTGATGGTCCATTAAATAAAACAAAAAAATGTTTTAGGAAAAATACAGGAGCTACCCCTGATGATTTAATGAGGCAACAGCATTTAGATGACTGGAAAGTTGATATGAAAGCTCATGAAAACACTAACCCTCTGGTTTTGGAAAATGAAAACTTCTTTCTTCCAATGAAAAGAGTTTCGATAACATCTGAACCTACCAGAGAACAGGATGTAATTGCTTTATTCAACCAGTTGTTGGCTGGTGGTGTTATACGGGGTATTAAAATAATGTCAACCAATGAGCGGTTTACTTATGATGGGTTATATCATATAATAATTGATCCACCAGTTGATAATCATGTTTTTGATAAAATAAAGAATCCTTTAGGGATTTTGAGAGATACTCTCGGGGATTTATATGAAGAATATCCAGCAGGAATATGTTCTGAGCCGAAAGTGCTTGAATATAAGTTTAGTCTTGATGGTTTAATTGAGGATATTGAGAGCGGCATCAAGAATAGTAATGATATAAATCTAGTAGTTGCCTGGGAAGCCGCTGAACAGTATAAAGAGAAATTCTATATCACTTCTCTTTTATTAGATGAAAATATTTATATGAGACAGTACCATGGTATCACTCATAAATTATTCGACATAACAACAAGTCAAGCTGTTTGTGATTTAATCCTACTGAAGGATTTGATAACATATTTGAATAATCCCGAAAAATGTAAAGACGAACAAGAACAGTATGATGATTAATAGTATTAGGGAGCAGATATCTATTTCTGCTCCCTTTCTTTGTAGTTGAGTACTGCTGAAAGCTGCTTCTGCACATCGGATACTCGCCCCACAACTCGGCTAGTCTTTTTTAAAGCTGCGATTTCGGGCAGATATACATCGTAGGCATTGGAATGAATTGGGACCTGATTAAACTTGTTCGCGCATCGGCATTACGGAAAAAGCTCCCGAACGGGGGAAGGTCGACATTCAGAATATATCCCTTTTGGAAGCCTTCCCATTCCTGCGGTTGTCATCGCCCCTGGTCTCTCGGGCGTTCTGCTGGGCGACTTCACCCCGTAGCAATTGGTACAACAACGTTGACAGGTGCAGGAAGTTTTTTACCGATTTTCTGTAATGCCGTTTTATCTCCAGCTAATGCCGTAGTTTCTTCAGTTGTCAGTCTATGAAGAGGAGAGTTATGCTTGTGATTCGACAGATGTAAGGTATTAATGAAATCTTAATTGAAGATAATGGTGTAACATGATAAAATCACATTGATTATTATGCAATCTGTGGAAGGAATTTTTATGAGCCAAATTACTGCGAATAAAATTGTCAGAATAAGAAACGGGGGACGCCCACGCGTATTGGACCTATTCGCAGGTTGCGGAGGCATTTCGTTAGGATTTCAGGCAGCAGGGTTTACAATTTCTGCGGCGGTGGAGATTGATCCATTCGCTACAGCATCACATGCGCTTAACTTCTTTGATGAGTCAGAATTTGCACATCACAGCATGCCTATTGATATTACTCAAACCGAGCCGGACATGTTAGCCCAAATGTTGAATTTGGGTCAGACAGATAGCGCAATAGATATAATTGTTGGTGGTCCCCCTTGCCAAGCTTTTGCACGTGTCGGACGAGCCAAGCTAAGAGAAATTGATGCTCATCCGGAAGCATATATTCATGATCCACGCGGAAATTTGTACTTGCGCTATTTGGCTTATGTAAGGGCCTTTAAACCCATTGCGTTATTAATGGAGAATGTGCCAGACATGCTGAACTATGGTGGGCACAATATAGCAGAAGAGGTCAGTGATTCCCTTGCTGATTTGGGATATATCTGTCATTATACTCTACTAAATGCGGCTCATTATGGTGTACCTGAAATGCGTGAAAGAATGTTTTTGGTTGCTTTCGCTGAAGGAATAAATCCTCATGAATTTTTCCCTCAACCGACAAACTATCACGAGTTGCCTCGGGGATATGAAGGCACAAGGCAAGTAGCCCTTCAAACTGTTATTAACAGCCACAGTTTGGAGAATCAGCAGAATTTATTCAAGGAAAACACCTCTTTTATGTTGCCACCTGCTGTATCCGCTGATCTTCCACCAGCAATCACAGCTAAGCAAGCGCTTGAAGATTTACCACCTATAACAGATCACTTGACTGAAAAACTTAAACGTGGAGCGAGACGCTTTGATGTAATGGTACCATATCAGACATGTAACTTGGAAGGAATATCAGATTATGCAACTTTAATGCGGACATGGCCAGGACACGAGAACTTGGAAGGAATTAGCGATCACGTTATTCGTTATCTCCCACGAGACTATGATATTTTCGAGAAAATGAAGCCGGGCGATCAATACCCAGAAGCATATGCCATTGCAATAGAAATGTTCAATAAGAAATTAAAAAGTCTCCAGAGGAAGGGAAAAAAGATTTCAGAGGGTTGTGAAGAATATGATCAACTTTTTAAAAAAATCGTTCCCCCATATGACCCAGAGAAATTCCCCAATAAATGGAGAAA
Source organism: Sporobacter termitidis DSM 10068 (assembly GCF_900130065.1). Lineage (GTDB taxonomy): Bacteria > Bacillota > Clostridia > Oscillospirales > Oscillospiraceae > Sporobacter > Sporobacter termitidis. The sequence continues at coordinate 353,034 of NZ_FQXV01000001.1, read as the reverse complement.
AATGGAGCCGGATGCTCCGGCCAGAACATTGATGGCACATTTAGGGAAAGACAGCTATTCACATATTCACTATGATAGTCAACAAAAGAGAACAATATCTGTTCGGGAAGCAGCCCGACTGCAATCTTTCCCTGATGGCTTTAAATTCTCGGGGACGATGAATCCTGCGTTCAAGCAAATTGGAAATGCAGTTCCACCACTTTTGGCAAAAGCTCTTGCAGCAAACATGCTACGTGAAATCAAGGGAGGTAATGGATAATGGAGAAAATGGCCCTAAAGAAACTAACTCACTCTGATTTGACCTTTTTCAAGTGTTATTTTTCAAATCAAAAAGAAAAACCCAGCAAACAAAAAGCATTGAATCTGAATAGTGATGTTTTTGTTGATGAGTTATATCCAGAGTTGAGAAAAACTACGGCGAACACCAAGTTACCTGTATCATTATATATTTATGGCCCTGGCCTCAAGGATGCCCATGTACTTCAAAGAAAAATAGTTAAATCAAAGGGCTCCAAGAACTGGAGGCTGAATGGAGAACTTATTTATTCTCAGGAAACAGATCCACAACGTTATGATAGTCTTCAACCAGGGGATATTGCTTTAATTGGACTTGATGGGGATACTATTCCCTCCGTTGTATGTATTGACTTTGTTGCTGCTTCCCTCGAGGTAGATAAAAAACTTCATCATGAATTCTCCAGTATTCTAACTTCTGGTATGCAAAAAATCGAGAGTGATCAATTAAAGGAGATTGTTACTCGTCTCGACTTACCAGCTCCGCATCCCGTTTATCGGTTCCTTCTTGATGAAGATTTAATTGCGGCAGTCGAAGGTGATGCCGAAGCAGTTCTTCGCGTTTACAAGCATAGTGGGAATGTAATGTCGTCTGAAGAGTTAGCGACTTCCAGGCAAAAGGCAGCTTATATCGGAAGCATGGGGGAGGAATTGGTTTCACAATATTTCCAGCAGCTAATCAATCAAGGAAAACTCCTGGACTCTGAATGGGTATCGCGTGAAAATGCAGTCGCTCCATATGATTTTAAAATTACAGCAGCAGATAGTGCAGTGTCGCTGCTGGACGTTAAATCGACTTCAAATAAATTTGAGACGATATTCCATATTTCAAGAGCGGAACTTATCACCATGGCGAATGAGCTGGAAGATTATGCACTATATCGAGTATATGACCTCACGGAGTACGACGCAAAACTGAGAATTGTTTCAGACATGCGCCAGTTCGCTAAAGAATTGCTTGAAAAGCTGGCGTTGTTGCCTGATGGGATCAGCGTGGACAGTATTTCTTGCTCCCCTGGCTTGTTTGATTTTTCTGACCCCATCGAGCTACATACAGAAGGTGACGAATAGGATGTCAGATGTCCTTACACCAGCACAGCGGCACAAGTGCATGTCAAAAATCAAAGGCCGAGATACAAAACCTGAATTAATAGTACGCTCATGGTTACACCAAAATGGTTATAGGTTTAGAGTACAGAAGGCGGATTTGCCCGGAAAACCAGATATTGTATTGAGAAAATTTAAACTTGTTATTTTTGTGAACGGATGTTATTGGCATAGACATCCTGAATGCAAATATGCAGCTACACCTTCCACTAATGTTGAGTTTTGGGAGAAGAAATTTTCGGATAATAGAAAAAGAGATATGCAGAATATCAATAATCTTCAAAAACTTGGGTGGAACGTTTTGGTGATATGGGAATGTCAAGTGCGGGATGAAACGTTTATGCAATTGTTGGTCGACTGTTTTTCGCAATATAAGAATTAGTTTTCAGGCAAAGGAGGTGAAACGTATGGCCATGCATGCGGATGATGAAATCAGAAATATGCCTAAAATAACGTTAAAAATTGCTGCTGACTATCTTGGAATATCACCTACAATGCTCACGCTCGGCATGCGCAACAACCTGCTTCCGATAGGATTCGCTGTAAAAAGTGACGATAGGTATAGGGACAGCTGGTCTTATACTATTGTTCCGGAACGGCTAATAGCTTATAATCACGGCAAAATAAACGAAGTGCAGGTGCAGCACATCGAGGACAATCTAAATACGATCATCAAGCAGTTTGACGAAATGAAACATGACTTGCTTTTTCTATTAAAAGAAAAAGAAGAATTGGAGGGATAACACAGTTCGAAGCCGTTACTGGTCTCTCGACTTTGAAAAAGAGGACGTCGGAGAAAGTAGCTCCACCAGAAGAAGCTTTACTAGATAAGCCAATTTTAGAACCACCCGCAATTGATTTAATATCACCACCTGTTGACGTCGTCCCGACGCCGAAGATCGAGTTGGCGATAGATAATCAAGGAAAGGAGGAAACCGTTATGCCCAGAACTCCCACTATCGAAATGACACGTAAGCAGCTATACGATGAAGTATGGGAGATATCTGTTGCTGGTGTGGCGAAAAAATACAATATCGAGTATGGTCAGCTTATAAAGCAAGTAAAAGAAGCAGATATACCGATACCCCCCTCCGGGTATTGGACGAAGCTAAGCTTTGGTAAGCCCACTGAGAAAATCATGCTGCCGGGCTCGGAGGATACAATTGTTTCAATATATAGTGTAATTCCTGCTACACGCAGGAGGAAAAACTTAGGAAAGACTGCGCCGAAAAATAGTATTGAAAAAGAGTCGCCAAAGATTTCTGTTGCTGTGCCCTTAAAGACAGATGAGTCTGACTCTCCCAAACCGGATAAAGTTGTTACAGCGTCTAACGTAGCGGCGGATAACGCTCAGATTTTACAGCAATTGGGCGAGCCCAAGACAATGACACAATACGGCCAGACATATAATATTTATGACCGTGAGATCTTATATAAAGAAGTGTGGGCACTTCCGGTCACGGAGGTCGCGAAAAAGTATAAGGTGTCAGATGTTGCGATACATAAGATATGCAAGTCGCTTAAAATACCAACGCCTCCGATGGGCTATTGGGCGAAAGTCAGAGCTGGTAAGCAAGCCGCCAAACAACCGCCGCTGCCTGAGAATGATAAGATTAAACAAAAAACGGGGCCGCAAACTGGGTTTACAAGCCCGCATGCACCCGCTGATACACCTTCCCTGGACTTTCTCGGCGAAGAAGATCGGGCTATCCTATTAGCTGTTGCAACACAAATCCAGATGACAAGCGATAATGACAAAATGCACACGAAGATAGTTACTCACAGGCAAGCCGTTCTCGCTTGGGATAAAGATGATAAAGTAGCTCATAGGAATTGGCGTGGTAATAGAACTGACGGGAAAACGCCGCCGCTCTTGTGGGGAAGCATAAGCTTGGATTCATTGTCACGAGCTTGCCGCATATTCGATACGCTAATTAGAGCAATGGAACCTCTCGGATGCACACTCACGGCTGATTTAAAATTTATTGTTCGCGGTGAGACGATTCCTATCAGTATTAGTGAATCCCAGAGTAAAATCGATCATTTGCTGACTAAAGATGAGCAGCGTGAAATGTTGATTTATCAAGACGCTCAGAAACATGGTGGATACGCTTCAAAGCCCAACATTCGAAAATATGATTATGTCTATAACGGTAAACTCTGTTTCGGGATTGCCAATTATAAAAGCTTTAGTGATAGCAAGACTAATTTGCTTGAAGACAGACTCGGAGATATTCTAATCAGTATTTATGAAGCCGCCGAACGCATATACGTTCAGCGGCTGGCTGCAGAGGAAGCAGAGCGGAAACGTCAAGAAGAAAAAGCACGGAAAGAAGCGCGGAGGGAGCGATATAACGTTGAAGTTCAACGTACAAATGCGCTCATGAACGCCGCCGAGGATTTCAACACCGCGTGTAAGATTAGGGCGTATGTTGCCTCTGTCGAAACTCAAGATAACCTGACCGCGGAAGCGCGTTCCTGGGTCGAATGGGCAAAGCAAAAGGCCGACTGGCTTGACCCGACGGTTGCTAGGGACGACGAGTTCTTTGGTACACGGGAACATGAAGAAGATGCTGACCATAAAAAGCTAAAAGAATCATATTCTTCTTACGGTTGGTAAAGTAATGTGTGGCTATGAATAATATCCCCTATCTTGTACCCGCGCATCAATCTATCACAATATCTTGGTTATCGTAATAGGCTGTTTCGGGAGCACGAGCGAGCCTATTACGATAACATAGCACGACAACTGAAATTCAGCAAAGCGAATCGAGTTACTAAAAACGCCGGAAATGGTAATATTCGGTGATATAGCTCGGCTGGGAGCTTGACCCAGGTGAAAGGGCAGCTCAACGGCACCTCTCAAATCTTGCAACCCTCCTGCAAGGCTGCCTATCGGAAAAGTCCGCACTTGAAAGGCAACTTTCGGACGTCGTCCGCAATGCATAAGAAATCAGGGAGATCTGTTGAAGGGAACGGCCAGTAATTATGCCCGGCGTCCTTGTTCAAAGCAGCGGTTATTTGTTTCAAATACCGGTGCTTTCCGCTAGGCCCATATATCGAAAAAACTCGATATGCGGGCTTTCTTGTTTTTGGCTCGACGGCGATTTCGCAGTGCCCGCAGGACATGCCTTCCACACGAAGAATCGTTTTTTCCATACGCTTATCCTCCATTTCTCGTATTGGATAACCAAGATTTTTGCCTTGACGGAAATATCATGAATTAAAGTCATCAGACTTTGCTTGTGCCCGATCATGCACTGCAGGATAGGCAGCGCCCGCTTCTTACAGAAAAATGATTCGCCCGCTTAAACAATTAAAATTCTTTTTTTGTTGTATTTTCACAAAAACAAAGATATAATTTTTTCATTAAAAATAAGGAGAGGTAATCGTATGCTGATTCAATTTTCCGTCGAGAATTATCTTTCCATAAAGGATAAGGTCACTTTCTCCATGCTTGCCGGAGCGGATAAGAAGCATCCCTCTCATGTGATAGATACGGATGATAAGAAGAAATGCTTGAAAGCGGCCGTCCTTTACGGGGCAAACGCTTCCGGAAAATCCAATGTCCTGAACGCTTTTTGGTATATGGCCAACTTTGTGCTGACCTCCCATGAAAAGCAGCTCAATAAGCAAACCGGACGAATTCCTTTTAAGCTAGATCGGGAGAGTATCGGGAAACCGAGCTCCTTTGAGGTGATCTTTCGTCAAAATGGGGTCAGATATGCTTATGGCTTCTCGGCCAACGAAGCGGAGGTTACCGAGGAATACTTGTATTACTATCCAAACGGCAGAGCGGCCATCATATTTGAGCGAAAAAATAAGGATGATTACCGCTTTATCACGGATGTCGATATACAAAACAGTCTGAAAGAACGCAATTCCGCAAACAAGCTCTATCTTTCCACGGCCGCGAACTGGAACTACGATAAAGTCATACCCGTGTTTCAATGGTTTGCCTCCTGTTCGATCATTTGCAGATTCAGCAGAGCCGAAGCATATGGCAATGATGCCGGCGAGCTTAAGGACGACGGTTACCGGGCGGCCATTGCCGCGATGCTCCAGGCAGCTGATTTGGGCATCAAGTCCTTGGAGGTAAACGAGTACGCCGGGAAACGGAATAATTTACTCAACAAGTCTTTTGTAAACGCATACTTCAATGTGGACGCCATCCATCAAATTGCGGATGGGGACGGAAATACCGCATCCTACTCCCTCAATATGACGGAAGAATCCGATGGAACAAATAGCTATTTTGCCTTGATCGGCATCGTGAAAAAGGTGCTGGAGAACGGGGAACTGTTCGTCGTGGATGATATGGATTCTCACCTCCATCCGCTCCTCACCAGGAACATCGTGGCACTTTTTAACAGCAACGAACACAACCCCAAAGGAGCGCAGCTGATTTTCACCTCGCGCAATACCAACCTGCTGGATCTGGATATCTTCCGCCGCGACCAGATCTGGTTTACGGAAAAAAGTGAAAATACCGCGGCTACCGATCTGTTTTCTCTTTATGATTTCTCTGTGAGAAAGGACACAAAGCTAGAAAAGAACTATCTGCTCGGACGCTTTGGAGCTATCCCGTTCATTGAGGACGGACTGCTGTAATGGCAAAGACTTTTCAGTAAGAAGCAGGCCGAAATTTCGGCCTGCTTCTGCTTAGTGATCAGTCATTTGAGTTACCGATCAGATAATCAATAACGCTTACTTTAGGAATTTTATACGATTTCCCAACTTTGACACCCCGTATTTTGCCGGACTCAATCAAATGATACACTTGGTGTTTGCTGATGCTGAGGATTTTTTGGACATCCTTAACATGAAGAACATCGGACTGGTCACGGAACATTAAATGATAAATGGAATCCTGCTCTTTCATAGCGTTTATTCCTTTCGTTTATTATTGAAGGTCATCCCATGTGTTATAATGAATAAAAGAGGTATGATACGTATGATTTATATCACCGGAGATACGCATGGTAACTTTGAACGTATATCTGCTTTCTGTGCCAAAATGACTACAAGCCAAGAAGATGGGATTATCATTTTAGGCGACGCAGGAATTAATTACTATAGAGGCAAGAAAGATGTTGCGATAAAGCAGGCGCTGTGCGGACTGCCCGTCACATTATTCTGCATTCATGGCAATCATGAAATTCGTCCAGAAACCATTCCCACGTATGAATTCATGCAATGGGGTGGCGGAACTGTCCTCTATGAAAAAGAATTCCCCAATCTTCTGTTTGCAAAAGATGGCGAATTCTTCAATCTGAATAATCATAAGTGCATCGTTATTGGCGGCGCCTATAGTGTGGATAAATTTTACCGGCTTGAGCGGAATTTCGGCTGGTGGTCAGACGAGCAGCCTTCCGATTCTATTAAGGCTTATGTGGAGCAACAGCTGGAATCTATTGACTATAAGGTCGATATAGTGCTGTCCCATACCTGCCCATTAAAGTATGAGCCGCGAGAAGTCTTCTTGCCATCTATTGACCAGTCTGCCGTGGACAAGTCTACTGAACAGTGGCTGGATACTTTGGAGGAAAAGATCAGTTACGCCAAATGGTATTGTGGTCATTATCATCTGCAAAAATCTATTGATAAACTACAGTTTCTATTTGATAGCATACTCCCATTTGCTGAGCATGGTGTTCATCAAGGAGAAACCGAATGATCTACTATACAAGCGACTTGCACCTTGGTCATGAGAACATAATTAAGCTATGCAATCGGCCGTTTTCTTCGCTCAATGAAATGAACGAAACGCTGATTGAGAACTGGAACAAACGGGTGACCAATTTGGATAAGGTCTATATCCTTGGAGATCTGATGTTCCGTTCGGAAATGGAGCCCAACACCGTTCTCTCCCGGCTCAAGGGAAAGAAGCACCTGATTGTCGGGAACCACGATCACCCTTGGATGAAAAAGGTAAACCTTGGCCAGCATTTTGAGAGCGTTGATAATCTAATGGTATTGGAAAACGGCAAAAGCAAAATCACGCTTTGCCACTTTCCTATGATGAGTTTTGAGGGAAAATATTTGATTTATGGTCATATCCATAACAACAAACCACAATCGTATTGGCCCCTTCTTAAAACAATGGAAAATGCCTTCAATACCAGTGTGGAAGTTAATGATTATAAACCTGTATCGTTTGAGGAGTTGATAGAAAATAATGCCGTGTTTCGAGTTTAACGGTGGATATGCTATAATTTTATTTGCAGGCTAAGCTGTTTTTCTGGAAAGAGGTGCTTTTTATGGGTGTATATTACGATTTTTATTCCGAGGTACTTGTTGATAACAAATGGGTGAATATCGATAGCTATGTTCTAGGGTTGGATGGAGAATATCATCATTGCCTTACAATAAGCGGGAAATCCTACCTTCGTGAAGCCATTGACAACAGCGACGAATATAACCATGAGGTTAAGACTCGCAAATTTGAAGCGTTTGATTTCCAAACCGCTATAAAGGATCAATTGCGAGGACCTCCTATTATGCGCGGATTTGTAGACAGGCATTATATTGCCGCTTTTCAGCGACGAGATATTGACAGCATAGAGGAATGGCTTACGGCTACGGACTATGCCAGCCTGGATAAGCCCGAACAGCAAGCGTATTCCTACTATGAATGGGATGATCGCGAGGGATGGTATGCCGTCTTCAAATCATTGGCTGCCCGAATCGAAGTATTGGTCGAAAACTTCAACAATTATAGAATAAAGGATATGCGCTCTATAAATGTAAAAGCGAAGGATGTCCGGGTAGTTATTTGCGTGAGCTAATACTTATTGCAACTAAATACTCCGCACATTTGGATTACTTCACCTAATCGCTTAGCGGCTCTCTAATCTGATCCGTATGTTCCCCGCGAGAACAACGATAATATGTCTTGCCACGGCAATGTCCCGTCCGGGTTTTGCTCCAGGGTGTGCATAAACACGAAGAAGTAAAACGATATAATATCTCTGTCGGATTGCTTGACGCCATCAAGCATGACGTATTTTTCATAGGGAGTCCTATTGAAAGCCGCAAGCGCAAAACTTTCGCAAAAAAGTTCAGCTAAGGTTTCATCGTTTTCGATATCTTTGAACATTCTTACTTGGCTTGTCAAGAAATCAAAAGACACCGGAACGGTAAATCCTTTTTTAATTAGGCGTGTATGTATCAAGTGCCCGAGTTCATGTAAAAATACGAACTCTGGAGTGACCTGCTGTGTATCCCGCATGGATGATAGAAAGATTAAATCGTGAACATCTCCATATAAATCAAAAGAAAAATTATAAAAAGAATTATAGCTCTTTGTTGTATTATTAACAATAAAAATATCAATGGGATTGCGAGCAAGTTTTGATAAAAAGCCGTATTTCAATTCAATAAAGTCTAAAAGTTCACGTACCATTTCTGGGCAGATGATTTTTCCCTGGGCAGGAATGTATTTTTGTTCAAGGTAGTTAGATATTACAACTAATCTTTTCTTATTCCACTGATTGAAGAAAGGAATGATCCATTGATAAAGAATATATGCAGTAGCCCATTCATCACCCGTCCATATATGAAATGCCCCGTTTTGTTCTGGGACGCATCTGCGAATATCACTATACAATTCTTCATAAAAGATATCGCTTTCACTAGACTGTTTTATAAACTCGTCCATTGCCTTCAAGTTTTTTGAAAGATCTAGCATGTCGTTGCTTTTTATTACTTTTTTGAGCAAGATATTATACATAATAATAGTCCTTATAATAGTCCTTTATTTTATATTTTAGAGAATGTTGTGCGGACCTCATCCTTGGTAAGGATGAGGTTGACGGTTCCTTTTTACACATCAGCTCCAGATAAAATCGCCTGAATGGAATTATGCTGCTAACGGGGTGCTACTGAGGCTTAAAGATTAAACATTCAGCTTAGTGCCAAAGCTTGATTCCATTTCATGAGCAAGGTTTTTCCTTTCTGCGTCGTTGATTTGAGCATACACCGAGAGAACCATATCCGCCTGGGCATGGCCATTGTCGCCCTGAACGGCTTTAATATTTCCATTGCTTAACACCAGCTTATATGATGTGCTGGAGTGTCTAAGACTATGGAAGACAGCTTTAGGAAACCCCATTTCCTTTAAAAGCCTTTTGAATCTTTCGTTGCATTGTTTGGGGCAGATAGGGTTCCCGTTTATGCCCGACAGAACCAAATCGTACTCATGGTAATTTCCTCGAAGCTTATATATTCTTTGCTGCTCTCCCCATAGTGATAGCAACTTGGATACATATGCAGGCATATATACCGTTCGAATAGATGAATCTGTCTTTGGCCTTTTCAGAACAAGCCTCGATTTGTTCTCTGTTTTTCTTGGTTCGATAATTCTATAAATATCCTTATGTTTGAGCACCTCTATGGCATTATTGGATACTCGCGCCAACTCCCTTGTAATATGAATACAGCTGTTCTCAAAATCAATATCATTCCAGCATAACCCTAGAAGTTCACCTCTTCGCATGGAACACGAAAAGGCCAATTGAACCGATAATGCCAGGATAAAGTCCTCTCGATCGATAGCGCTATTAATTACCAAAGCGACTTGATCTGAGGAAAGGGTTTTGCGAGGAGCATATTTAGGCGGTTTTAATCCCATATGGGCTACGAGATTTTCATTAAAATATCCCCAATGAACAGCTTGCTGAAAAACACTTCGCAACAGCTTATACACTTCAAATATAGTGATTTCGGTCACATATCCTTGTTGCGCTGCTGTTTTTCTTCCAACTGAAGGAGTATCACTTAATGCACGAAAGTACTTATTCATTAAGTACTTATCCATCCTGGCCAATGAGACCTCGCCCAAAATGGGACGGATATAGTTATCCATGAGCATGGTATGATCTGAATAGGTGGACGCGCTCCATTTGCGTAGGCCGTGGAGTTCAATATATTCATTAAGAAGATCATTAAACTTACTTGTTTTGAGATGCTCGTTTAAAAATAAAATCGGGTCTTCGATTTCCTGTTTCCTCTTTTGAGCCATCTCCTCAGTTCGATACGTTTCCCATTTTCGTTTGTAATTGCCCCCCAAGTCTTTGTAGCCGTAAACTACCGCATAGCTTTTGTTGCGCTTTACAATTGATGCCATAATATCTCTCCTAGAATAAAATTGCCGGCACCTCCGAAAACGTGCCGGCAAGAGATATTATATCGTTTATTCCTAACTATAAGGCTAATTTAAATAAGGTTGGCAAACATAAAGCAACTGGAACGAAGACTATTCCTCTAGCAGTCCTAATGCCTGTATTACCTCTGTTTCGTGAAGCATCCTCTGTTCGTAACTCCGCCTTTCTTCTTCCGTAAGGGCGAATTTATCTGTCAAGCTTTCCAGCAGATGTGCAAAGACCTCATCCGCATCGTAATATGGGCCTTGCCCCGCTTCTTCAAGCATGGCAATGAGCTCTTTTTCCGCCTGCTCCCTTGTCATATTTGCATCGCCCCCGCTCCGTTTCTTTCCTCATACCATTGCTTTTTAGCAGCCATTGAGGCCAGAATATCAGAAATATCATAGCCAGAATATCGCCCAACTGCCTGAGTAAATGAAACAATGCATGGTCCATATAGATACTCGTCATAGCCTGAGTATATAGAAAGATCGGTTCCGGATTGACGTTCAATTTTACCGTTATAAGAGACGTACAGACAATCATCCTTATAGAGATGATTGTCAAATGCATAGTTTGGTGCATACAGCAGCTGCTTCACACCTTTAGCAGAAATATATCCATATTGATGATATATGTAGCAGCGGATATACCAGTCGGGAAGATCCTGCTTAAGAATCTTGGTAGGGTAAATACCATTAGCATACAAGTAGCCGTTTTCGTTCTGCAGGACTGTAAGCTTATGGTCGATAAATTTAGTCTTCGTCTCCATATATACATGAGCATTTAGCTTCTTATTTGCCACAAAGACACCTCGTTCACATACGCTTTCATCTGCTTATCTGGTTTGCAGGTTATTTTCAGTAAAACTGTGGATATACTCTTCGTATGCAGTCACAGCACTTTACTATTTCTTAAACATGGAATTACTTTCCCAAAATTCATCAAGCAGTATGGATTGATTATACTCATATGTTCTCCAGTAACAATGGTAACTTTGTCATATGTTGTTTACTGTCAAGTTATATATCAATGACGATACTAAATTATTTAATCGTGTCTCAGCATCCTTTTTCAGCTCACATTCCCAGACTATTTCCACCTTCCAACCCATCAATGCAAGATCACTAACTACCTGTTTATCTCTTTCAACATTTTTCTGAATTTTAGGAATCCAATAGTCAGTATTAGACTTGGGATCACGATAGTATTTGCATCCTTGGTGTGCATGCCAAAAACATCCATGGATAAACACGACGCATTTATATTTCGGCAACACAATATCTGGTTTGCCTGGCAATCTTGCATCCTGAAGGCGAAATCGGAAACCCATTCTATGCAAATATTTGCGCACCAATAATTCGCCCTTGGTATCTTTTGAGCGGATATGGGACATTATTTCACTTCGCTTTTGCGGATCAAACATATCAGGCAATGTGATCGTCTTCTCTCTCCATATGGGTACTTGTTGTTGCAACCCCTAAGTCGTTAGCCAAAGAACTCGCTGATTTTATTTCCAGTTGTTCCAGCAAACATTCAGCAATGGCCTGCCCCAGCAGGGGTGGAACTGCATTGCCTACCTGCTGATATTGAGAATTCTTGGATCCATGGAAAACAAAGCTGTTTGGGAAAGATTGCAATCTGGCTGCTTCTCTAATACTTAATGCTCTATTCAATATCGGATGTATCCACATGGATTTGCGGACATTCATCACAGTTCCAGATGGTTCGTCATACTGTAGGCGCAGATAAATGGTATTCTGCGTCCTTTCAGGGAGAGAGTATGTAGTTTTTAATGCTTTATTTAAATTATGAAAGTTTTCTCCTTGAGCGAGCGCTTCAAATCTCTTTTTAGCTACTTCGCCTGTGTCTGTAGCAACATGGTTGCAAATAATATCTTCATCATAAAGCAAAGCCGCCAATTTTGAACCTTCTTTTAATAAAGCATGTATAGGGGGTGCTTCTGCATCAATAGAAGCATCCAGTTCCTCCAAATCCTCAATTGCATCCCTGACGGTATTATAATCATTTTCTTTAAGAATAGGCGAAGGCAACTTGACCTCTTTTCCGTTGGCAATTTCTTTTTTTATGCCTATCCTGATAAAGCGTTCTCTTGTCTGTGGGACGCCAAAATCAGCAGCATTCAGAATTGCTTTATTACAATCATAACCCAGCGCTTTGAATTTACAATCCAAGTAATCCTTTACAGTAAAAGTATCAGCAATTACCGTTATGCGGCTATCAGAAACTTGTATCTCAAAATCAATATGATTTTCATTCAACTCACTTAATCGTTCAATTGCCTGCTCAACTTCCACAAGCGTTTTCAACCTATCAAAATATATAGAATACTCTTCTCTTTCAAATCCAAATCTCTGAAGGATTTCTTTGGCATCTCGAAAAAAATGTTCCCATTGTTCATTCCAAAAGGCTGAATGCAGATGCTCCCAATCTTTAAACAACTTATCAATTCTTTTCTCTTGATCTTTGAAATACTTTTCGGCACGCTCGCGGGTGCGTGAAAACTTCAATAGCGTGCAAAGCAAGCTGTATCCTTCCTTTTTTATTCTATATAAATCTAAATCGGCCATATAAGGAAATACTCCAGCAATCATCGCTGCAGTTTCATTTTCCCCACATAAATTAATTTTCTCTTTCTTAGTTGGAATTCCCAATTGATTCACTTCATCAATATTGCTGCTGTCAACAAAGAAAAAGTGCTTTTTTGATTCCAATGTCTTTACATTTTCAAGAACAAAAGCAATGGGATCCAGCTCTTCTATTGCCCGGACATAATGCTGCACCAGCTGATTATTGCCGCTAATCAGGTTGCTTTTCTGTCTATTGGCATTTGAAAATCCTTGGCATGGAGGTCCACCTATTACTATATCCACTTTGCCATATTTGGTTTCTATTTTCTCTTTAAACGATATTTTTGATGCGTCTTCTCGCAGTACGTCAACTCCTTCATGATTTTCTGCATATGTCTGGGCAGCATACCTATCATATTCTACAGCCGCTATGATATTAAAACACCCAGTTCTCACAAATCCAAGGCTCAGCCCGCCCGCACCTGCGAACAAATCGATCGTATTAAGCTTCTTCATCTTCATCCTCCTCCTCAACTGAAGCAATATCAAGCCCCTGTCGCTTGAGCAGGAGGTTCCAGCATTCTTCACGTTTGCACCATTGAGTTATGTTGGTCCCTTCAATAGTTGGGTGGGTAATATGTTCCCAAACTGCTTGAGCCAATTTTTTCAACAGCAGTTCGAGCTTCTCATCAATATTTTGTCTTGCCCATATTTTGTCCAAATCAATTTCTGATTCATAAAGCCTGTAAGTCAAAGCAATAGTGTAGGCTACAACATTTGCCTTATAGTCTCCTAATTGCAAGCTTTTCACAATTCTATCGCACTTGTCGAAGAGAATAACATTTGCAACCATATGCTTATAGTACTGTTCGTTGGGAAATGGTATTTTGCCCGCTTCTACCAACTCCATGAACTTTACAAAATTGGTTTCCGAACCTTTGCTGACAAGATAAGGTTTTTGCATAGCACACATCATGCACTTGGCCGCAATTGTTTTTGTAACAACATGACTCTTGGGGTTTTCTTCTCTAAAAGTCTTTTTACGCGCAACAGTATTTTGCCTATTAAGCTCAACAAGATATTGCCCCCGGGCTCTCTCATAAAACCAACGCATTCTTTGTCGGGATGGTACCCATATTCTCCGAGAAAGCTTTTCCATCTCAACATGCCACAGAGTATTTGCGCTGAAATCCGACATGGTAATCTTATTTTGGCTGTTTGCATATTTAGATATATGAGCAATAATTAGATCCTTCTGCCGATTTGATTTGAGGATGGTTAATTTTACAGGCACAAAAACCTGACTCATATCTAGATTTGCCTTATATGCATTGGCAAGAGATGCTGTGGTTTGTCCTCCATTTACAATTTGCCAATCATGCAAGCTATGTACAGAAACAACTCCGTTGCCTAACTCGTCAGCTTCTATCCATGCTGCTACAGTCGAAATGCCATTATTGTAAGCCATAAACATCTCCGGTTCATCTCGGACAGTATCTCGGATACCTTTATTCACTGCGTTTTTAGCTTGCAAAAATGAGCGTACATTTCGTTCTATCAATTGCTGTCCATGCTCGTCATATATTCTTGCCAGCACTATTCCAGGAAGCATGCCGACATAGCAATCATACTTCTGATGATCAGCCTGCATCTTCAACATGCAAATGCTGCAGTCGTATTGATCTCTTAATCTAATATCGTTTTCTCCAGCATTTCCAGCTTGGCCAATAAGCCTGAATATCCTATCAATATCCCATATATCGTATGAGAAGATGGTATCTTCCTCTTCTGCATCTGCCGGAGGTTCTATATCCACAATTGCATTTGAGACCAAAAAGACGCGAACTGTTGAAATAAAAGATTGCCTTTCATAAATCAACTGCGCTAAAGTATAGGCAGCATCTGTTTCCTCCATTTCTTTATACATTCCAGCTTTAGCATTTCTGTAAAAGCGGCGCACCATTTTGAACATGCGGTTGACATCGTTGTGGCTCATCTTGACGAGTTTGTTGCTACGTTCCCATTTGACTGCAAGCAAATTAAGAGTCGCATTTTTCTCATCAAATGCATGCGCACTTACCATCATAGCCTGTCTGCTGGTGTTAGTCTTTTGATACGGACTCAGCTGTATATCGTTTATTACCTGCTCTTCTTCGAGATAGCCACATAAAATCCCTTCCATGGCTTCCTCTGTTGTGCGGTAACGACCGGCCTCGTGATCCGCTCTGGCATCCTCGCAAACCATTGCATGAAAATCTTCGAGCATCATAGTTGCTCCTCCTTTGCATGCAGACTTGCATTCCGCCAAAATTCTTGCTTATCGATTTTGTAATTAAAGCAAGCACTTATTTCTATAGAGTATGATAAATCTCCTAGTCCATTTGGCAAATTCGCACTTAAAATGCGCGGAAATCCCTCTTTAATATTAAAAAAAGCTTGCTCTTTAGCAATATAATGGGAAGTATAGCCGTCTACATGGGGGTGTGCCAGTCCGCAACCGAATATTTTATCTTGAAATGCACTGCGAGCAGCTTCGTCGTCTCCAATGCAATCATCAATGCACTTTACTACATCCCCAAGAGTTTCTCCAGAAGAGTCGCTGGATTGAACTGCTAGAAAAGATAGGATGAGCATGCCCCCTGCAAGCCTTTCATCAAGTTGCATCTCGTTGCTTATAAAGACCTTATACGGCATTTTGGCGGCTGTAGTCTTGACCTCAATACTCATGTTCTGCAAAGAAAAATCAAACACCCCATGATAAGGGCCCTTCCAGCTATCAATAGCCTGTAAGCCTATGCCGTTTTTCAGCATGGACCGCAATAGCCACAGTTCTCCAAATAGACCTATTTGTTCTTCTCGCGTCAATTTGATGTTCTCTCGAAGAGAGAAAAAACGTTTCCACCGCTCCAAAGCTGCAAAAAGTCTTTGGCGCAGATTGCTTCTTAAAGCATCTTTCAAGCAAGAGCATAAATCATCGCAAATAGAGAAATATACGTCATCATCGCTTCCTTCACCCTGCTCAATACGAACAAAGCACCCTTCCATTCCTACATGTTCAAAACCGGAAAATTCAATGGAAATGCCTTTCCATGCTGGATACTTATGCCCTGCAGTTGCATCCGAAGGATTGCATTGAAGGTATAAAATATGTTTTCCATCTAATTTTCTGACAGCGAAAACAGCCAGAATTTCACTGCTTAGTTTCATCTGACGTGATAAAAGCGGTTCTTGGCCTACCCATTTTTTAGAATGATACTCCGAGTCAAGCGCAGAAAACATTTGATGAGCCAGCAACAAATTACTGTTCATTCTTGCTCATCCTCCTCTTCCAAAGCACGAAACACATTGTTAGCCATATAAGCAACTGGAGTAGATTCATGGCTCGGGGGAAATACCAAGCCGATACCAATAGGCACAATGTCATCTGCCAAATCAGAAAAAGCGCTGTCATCAGATTTTTCAATAGGATACAGCAGCAATAGGCCGTGATTGTACTGGCTACTCCTTAATTCGCGACGAATATATGTAGCGGCTTCCCAACCAATATTGGCATTGTCAGTTATTATTTTTGAACGTTTCCCTTTGACGCTGGTTGCCTTGTCTCTTAATTCAATGACTTTACTCATTTGTTCATCATCGAAATCCAAATATTCATGGTCTTGTGACAGCAAACGTCCAAATGCTTTTGCGCCCTTTTTTTCACTTCTTACACCGCGAGATCTTATGACTCCCCGGGATATTGGCAATCCACCAATTTCATATGTTTTATTTTCTTGGTGTCCGCTTTCATCTGCATTGATCAAGCAGACCGTCCAGTCCGTCAATCCGTCCTTGTCGATCTGTTTTCTGATGTACTCCTTTAAGCGTGTACTATTTGCCCTTGGCGCATTTCGTGCAGTTTTGTATTCCGATAAAAAACTGCATATGCTAAAACCATCAACATGATCCCAAAAATAGTGTTTGGGCATATTTGCAACTTTGGCATATTTGCTTGGCCGTTTTTTGCGAAGATATTCATTATCGGGAGTGCCAAGTTGCCTGATAAAATGGTCTACAGCACTCTGATTGTCTCGGAAGAAATCTTCGTCTAACTCAAATTTGGTAGTTTCACTTACGCTGTTGCTGTAATCATCCTGCATTTCATATGCTGCCTGCATCTTGTTCTTTGCTGCTATGAACAGTTCCGAATGGGTCTGCACTTTAAGCCCATAATCTTTTGGTGTGCTACCTCTTTGATCCATATCGAACAACTCACTTCGCAATTCTTCCGTCGCAACAGCAATATGCTCAAACCATTCGGACAAAGTATGCGTAGTATAAAGTCTGCACAAATCAAGATAGCCAGGCCTATAGCCAAACCATCTGCCCATCTGCATCAAAGTGTCATAGAAAGTTGATGAGCGGAGGAAATAGCTTGTCGTGAGCCCTTCTAATGTCAAGCCGCGGGAAAGTTTGTCGCCTCCGACGGCTATGACAATTCTGCCTTGTGAGAAATCCCTATACTGCAATTCATCATCACTGATGCCATTTACGGCAAGTACTTCAAGTTTATCTAAAACCTTTATAATGCCATCCAAAGTAATCGGCCAATCAGGCATTTGGCAGTCTCCTGCCAGATCATAAAAATTATCGCGCATATATAAAGACGTCTCAATAAAATCGTTTTCCCATAAAATTTTGAGTCTATTCGCGAATGAATTTAAATCTGTTTTATTTTCATATCTCAACCGGTTTTTTATATCTTGTATCTTTCTGACTACAAGATCTTTTATCTCATAATGGATATCGGTAAAGCGTGCAGCATGAATAAGCATCGACATATGCGCATCTTCCTGCTTGCGAGCCAAACGAATGGAACATGAGATAAGGAAGGCCTCCATTGCATCAACAAGTGTTTCGGGCAACCTCTCCGGCACATGGCCTTTTTTGACTTTTGCTGGTACAAACAGCGGGTCATATTGCACTTCTCTGATCAAATTCATGGTTTGTCCATCATTGCGATTGAGCCCGAAGAATTCTGCCGGGCCTATATAATTTGAAGGTTTCGGCAAACTAAGAATAAAGTCCTTAGGAAACAGTTCGCTGCCATACTCCTCTGTGCTTGCTTCATCATGGATGAAAATATTCGCATAAGGAGTAGCGGTATATCCCACATATGCCTTATTTGAAAATAGATTATATATCCTTCTTATTTCTGCATTTACGCGTGAAGGTTCATAATCGGGCAGGATGTTCCCGTCCTCATCACTTATTGCCTTTGTATTGACAGAAGCTTGGTCAGCCTCATCATCAATCATCAGCATTGAAATATTGGCAATTACTGCTTTGCCTTGTCTGCTCAAATGATCTTTTGTCAAATTTCCTGTTCTAAAAAACTGATAAAGGTTTTTTAGAACAGTGGCATTCTTTTTAACAATAAAAACCGAAGGGCGTCCTTCTAAATCCTCTATCTTATTTGCACGTGCCTTGTTAAAATCGCCTTTTGGATCTCGAGTCGTATATGTTCGCAACTTTAATTCGGGCGGGTAACTTAATTCGCCCACTCCAATTCTTTTGCCGACCATGCCATTCTTTAAAAGCACATCTATGCTTGTTTCAAAACCAAGAACCTCTTCATCAAGTCTTGTTTGAGTCTGAATACGTAAACTGTCATGCATTCCGGCAAGTACTATTACTAATTGAAAGCCTGCATCAAGCGCTTTGTTTATTAATCCAGTATAATGTGCAGTTTTACCAGATTGAACATAACCCAATACAAGTCCGCGCCTGTCGCTTAAAAGCGAGCTCCTCTTTGGGTCGTCAACAGCATCAAGGATTTTATCGGTTGTTTTATCAAGGCTGTCAATAACTGCTGGGCTCCAATTTTTCGCTTTAATAAGATACCTTATCCAACGGCTCCAATGCCCAAGCTGATTTTGGCTTTTTTGCTCAGCCCACCATTTCTCTTTTGAATTTTGGTCTTCTCCTTGGAGCATAAGATAATCTGACACTTCTTGTGTAATGGATAGTTTAAGATGCTCTTTAAACCATTCAGCGTCAATCTCTGACCCACCTGGCAGGTTGCTTTTTACAAATTCTATAGTCTTTAAAGATGCTTCTTCAAAAGTTGTAGCCTTTTCCATCATTGACCAACAATACTCAACGGCTATCCTTGATATTGCCTCTCTGTCCATATAATCCCCCTCAAAGCTTTAGCTTGTCTTTAATTGCTTCACCCATTCCTTCATAGATACTGATTTGAAGGACTTTTCTGAGTGCCTCACAGGGACTGTATCCTGCTTCAATCAGATCACTGCAAAAATGTGCAGCACTATCAATCAATCCATTTCCTTGGCTTGTCTCGTTAAAAATCGGTCCTGTTAATGATGCATTCATAGGGGCAAAACCTTCAATAAGGCTCATAAATGTATCAAGCTTCTTCTTTGAATCAACGCCCAGCCCGGAGCATGCCTCCTCTAGCAGCCGATGCTTGCGGTTTATCCTGAAAAAAGTTCTGCCACGAATTGATGCTTGTTCCCATACCGCATCATTGTCTTCAGCTTTGATTTGTTGGTTGATCACAGCTCCTCTAAAATAATAAACTTTTCGCGAGGCCTCTTGGGCTGTTCGTGCAATTCGCCTAATATTTTCTCGCAATATTGATGGGGGAGATGCTGATGATTTCTTCACATCAATCTTCCAGTCAAAATCCATATCTCCAGTCAAATCCAACTGGATTCGGGCAAGCTGTCCGGGTTCATTTTTCCGAAGCATTTTAAACCAAGTTCCTGGAACAATCAACCGCCTATTCCTATAAACATAAAAACCCTGCTGTTCCTGCCATCCGCTTGCTCCGCCAGTATCATCGTATTCCTTCATTGATAATTTGGAATGATGCGGTAAAATAAAAGTATGTACACGAACACTTTTACCTTGGTATGTTAAAAACTCTTCTCTAAACTCTTGAGTAGCAAATGAAGTACGCATAAAAGGATCCCATGGCTCTATTCTTTTCCCATTTACAAAAATTCGCAAAGTTTGTCCTGCTAAGAAACGATGAAATACCATCGTTAGATGCTTTTCCATATCTGCAATGCGCTGCCAAAAACGACCAATTGCTTGATCGCTATAATCCTCTGTAATAAGCCTGTCTAGCTTTTCAAGTACAACGATTGTTCCTTGAAGATGGTTTTTAAACCTTTGGGTTGCGTTTCTCCAAGCAGATGTTTGGCTGTCATCGAATAATTCCCATCTATTCGAATCTACAATGTTGTCAATATCCCATACCCTGATATTGGACATGTTTTTGTCTGATACCTTGCTCATAACAGTAAGACGTTTGCACAAAGAAAATGCGGCTGTTTTTAGCCCCATTCCAAACCGGCCCAAATCATCGTTGCTTCTAGGGTCAGTAGGAACCTTTGCACCAATTTTCATCGCCTGGTGCAAATCATTTTCGTTCATTCCATATCCATTATCACAAATGCTTATAAACGAAAATTCCGAATTCCAGTTCGCATCAATATATATTTCTGATGCCTTCGCAGTAATACTGTTGTCAACAATATCTGCAATTGCAGTTTCAAGGGAATATCCTACTGAACGCAACGATAATACGAGTGAGGCAGCATCTGGCACTGCAAGTTTTGGATTCATATCTGGCCCTCTTTATATATGTTCGTCATATGCTCTTTTTGGCAACGCAAGTCAGTAGGTTTGTCTGTATCACGAGGAATAGCCCATGCCCATCCAAGCCTGCATGCGCCTTTAACCCTTCCTTGCTCGCAAAGCAACTGAACCCTGCGTACAGAAATATTCCATTTCTTTGCAGCTTCTTTTGCAGTTACATAATTCAACTATGCGTACCTCACAAAAAAGTAGCCTATTTTTATTATTATATACGAAGAAACGAACAAACTCAAGAAATATATGGCACTTGTAGGACAAGGATGCCACCCAGTCGGCAGCATCCTTAGCGATCTCAAATCCTTATTAGCAGAGTGGGTCGGACAGCCGGATTTTAATATTCCTGTTAATAACGTCCTGGAAAACGGGGCAATTTCAGGATTTCGCGTGATGCCGCAGAGCAAACAAATCGCTCAGAAACCCAGTATTTAAGCGGATTTCACAGCATTGTAAAGCACGGCGTGATACAGTACAAAAATCGAAACGGTTTTCTCCTAAGTGATAGAATATGGTTCTATTCCTAACAATTCCGAAATATAACTTTATTCTAAGAAAAACCCAGCCTTTATGTCGAAGACTGGGTTTAGAACTTCTATTGAGTTTTCGATCGATTAGTTTATAAATGATTCAGCTCACTTTGGGGATTATTACTCATTAAGAGCTGCAGAAGGTACTCCTTCATCCTAGATTTGGAACCCTTATATCGACCAGGAATATACTCTTTAATCTCATCTGCCATGAGCGTAATCTTATCCTTTTGATTTGCCTTCGCTTCCTCCATAATATTGCAGATATGTTCCATGTCCAGAATACCTTCTTTTTTAAGTTTTTTCATGCGAATGGCCTGTGAGAGTGAAGGCGTGCATTGAAAAATGTGCATGCCTTCAAGAAGCATTTCTTGTTCAGCTTTTGAAAGGTAGGAAATTTCTACTGCAGGATTGAAAGCTATATCTTTTTCATCTACCATCTGAAGCAACTGCGGAATAAGATTGGTAAGGCGTATAAATCTTTTTACCTGGTCTTTGCTTTCATTATTTTCTGCTCCGATCACTTCTGTTGCCAACTTGGGTGCAAATTGCGCTGAAGTCAAATCATTACGTTTACCTTGCCTTTTAATCGCATCCAGTTTCATCTTATAGGCAAAAGCCTTTTCACTGGGCAGCAAATGTTCCCGTTGCTTATTGGAATCCACCATGATTATTACAGCTTCGTTATCCTCCAACTCTCTGATAATCACAGGCATGGTGTCCAGGCCAATCAACTCACATGCGGCTTTGCGCCTATGGCCAGAAACCAACTCATAGCCTCCATCTGACCGTAGTCTCGCAAGCGCAGGAGCCAAAACCCCGTTATCGCGGATGCTTTGGGCGAGTTCTCTAAGTTCATCATCGTCCTTTACCTGAAATGGATGGTTTCGAAAATCATGCAGTTCTTTCAACGGAATTTCCTGAATTTTATCGATCATTTGAATTTCATCCTTTCTATATGGCCTCATTGATATTACACGGTCCGGAGGTCCCGATTACAACGTTCACTCAAGCTCATTTTCTTCAGAAGACAAATGCTTTGTTGCTATATAGCACTGCTTGACATGAGCTGGATTATTAGGAATCGTCATTTCCAGTACGCCTTCCTCCAGTAGGGGATGGAGCACAGAGTCGCGGAAGAACTTGCGATCTGCTAGGTCCAAAAATTCTTGTATCTGTTTACGGCTTTTGGGTGTCTGGCAAAAGACTGTGACTTCGGCACGGCGCTGGCGGTGTATCTTCTCTTGCCTGATAAAACCATATTTCTGTATATATTCGATAACCCACAGCTTGGGGACCCGGATAGCTCGTTCGACATTCATGCTCTTCAATTCACCGGACCGAATCATACGGTAAACCCGTTTCGCATCCAGCCGCATCATATGGGCTACCTCTTCGACTGTTAATATATCTTCGTACTGTTCGAACATAGACAAGTAGAGCTCGTCGATGGTTAACGTGGTCTTTTTCAATTTTCTTTTCCTCCGATTGTTTGAATTGCCGACAACAAACAACACGGATTTAAGTCTTTATTTGTATGTATGAAAAACCCACACATTCGCTAACAGCTCCCTACCATTTTCGAAAAAACGGCTCAAAACTGCGTGATTTTGTGTGGGATATCGAAAGTATTGATTTGATGGGCGTTATCGCCCCAAAGCCTTGAAAACGCTGGAATTTAGGGTTTCCCAAGTGGCTTTGACTGCACCTGGCTGACCCTGTCTGAATTTTGGGCCAAATCGCTCGAAAATCAGTTTGCGCGCAAGCGCACGTGGGTTCGAATCCCACCTCCTCCGCCAGAAACCCCTGAAAATGCTTGATTTTCAGGGGTTTCCTCTATTGTCGAAATATGTAGGCTGTACGACGGCCTTTTTCTTTTGCCGTCGTCCGGCAGATAGTATAGAATTTAGCTTGGTTTAACCAGTTTCCCTGTTTTCATAAATAGCACCCTTATAGTTCATTGATCGTGTCAGTAACTGCCATATTCCGAATTCGTTTTGCCGGAGCATAGACCGCAGCGATAGCAGCGGCAACAACAAATAGGAGAATTATCACGAGAGGAACAACAGGAGCACTCCAAGTAGCGTAGCTATAATGAGCACTAATAAGATAGTTATATAGCAACTTGCTAATCAATAGACCAACGGTACAGCCGACAGCACAACCGGATACAGCATAGGTAAACGCTTCGGCAGCTATCATTTTTGGTATCTGACGTTCATCCATTCCAACTGCACGCATAGCTCCATATTGCTTTATTCTTGCGGATACACTCATGGAAATGCTGTTCATAATACTTAATACAGTGACCAAAGTAATAATGGTTAAAAACGCATATACAAACAATACGAACGCAATATAGGTATTGGTAGTACGTTGGTCGCGCATATCATAAAACGTACAATTTTCATCTAATATGCTGTTGATGGCTGCTACATTTTCGTCCGTCGCATCTTTTGCCGTTTGTATCAGAACAAGCGAATAGTCCGTGATGCCTGTCAGCCGAGTAAAAGTTCCGGCAGAAGTAATAAGCGTTATTTTCCCGTCTGTACTGCCGTCATCACTAAAAGGGTTGTATTTCAATATACCTGCGATTACAAGTTCTTCATTATCTACTCGTATGATATCGCCTGTGTCTAAAGGATTATCGTTGTCCCAAATGGCAAGCACATAATTGCTGTCCCCATACACTTTTGAAATGTCGCTGCCTTTTTTCAGCATTTTATCTTTTGTAAGGCAGTCCAAATCAAAGTCATTATAGGAAATCAGATCAATCGCTTCTGACCGGGAAGCATCTTTTCCTACTTTTGCTGGAATATCAAGGAGGCTCCTGCGGGCAAAAACACGTTTAACGCCATCCATATCCTCAAGTTCACGCAGCAGCGCACTATCTATGGAATTTGAACCGTCACTGCTGGAAATGTTGATGTCAGAGGTATTCGAGGACTGTGGCATAATACAGCCGACAAATTCTATCACAACAAAAAAGCTCAAAAAAAGGATTATGCTGAGTGCAAAAGAACCTGTCATAAGAATCAGGTTTTTCTTACCCGATACAGCATGGTGAATACCAAGGGTGGTTTCAATTTTGAAAAAGCGGGTATGCAACGCATGGTTTGCATTGTTTGTATTTTCAGAATTGCCCGATACCGCTGTTACAGGTGATACTTTAGCAGCCCGCTTTGCGGGAGAACTGGCGGCAATGAGAACCGTGATAACACCTAGAAGAATTCCGCTGACAATTCCGATCAGGCTGATTCCCAATAACGGTATGTTGGAAAACTCTTCCCCGACAAGGAACCGCAGCACAGCACACAGCACCCATGTGATTACAATTCCAAGTACAATGCCTATCGGAATAGCCGTTTTGCACCAGCTAAGTGCTTCCAATCTTACAAAACGGATAATTTGTTGCCTGCTCATTCCAATGCAGCGCATCATACCGAAAAATTCTGTCCTCTGAGCGACATTGCTGTTTATGCTGCTTGAAATCATCAATACGCCTGCAACAAGTATCAGCCCAAACAGAGCCGCAGCGAGAAGAAAATAATTCTGTACCGCAGCGTTACCGATCATATTTTGAAGCGTCTGACTGCCGTGCTTCGCCAGTAATCTTGATGTCTCCATCCTGACGCTCATGTCTGCCATAGAAAAAACAGCCGTTACCAAAAATACAGCAAAGATAATGCAAAGGAGCGTCATGCGGTTCTGCCGTCTATGTACCTTTGCAGAAATAGGAATTAGGCTAAGATAGCTTTTCATTCGCGGCACCTTCCGAAATCAGTCAATACACCATCGGAGACTTGCAATATTCGATCTGCGGTCTGTGCAATACTTCGGCTATGAGTAATCATAATAATGGTCTGTTCATACGTCTTTGCGGCTTCTTTCAGCAAAGCAATTACTTCGCTGCTGTTCTGCGTGTCCAGATTACCCGTTGGTTCGTCTGCAAGGATAAGTGACGGCCGCGTAATCAGCGCGCGCCCTATCGCTACACGCTGTTGTTGTCCGCCGGATAATTGGCTGGGTAAATGGCTGCGGCGTTCTTTTAAATTAAGCACAGTAAGTAATTCTTCCAAATACTTTTTGTTAGGCTTCTGGTAATCGAGCAATACGGGAAATATGATATTCTGCTCAACCGTCAGCTCGGGAATCAGATTAAAGCTCTGAAAAATAAACCCGATATTTCTGCGGCGGAAGATTGTCAGGCCGCTGTCTTTCATAGCAAAAATGTCCTTACCGTCAATAAACACTTTCCCGGAAGTAGGATTATCAAGCGCGCCCACCATATTCAAAAGTGTACTTTTACCGGAGCCGGACTCTCCAACAATGGCAACAAACTCACCTTTCGGAACGGAAAAGCTCACATCTTTCAATGCGTGTACGGCAGCTTCACCGCTGCCATAGGTTTTGGAAATTGATTTAACTTCCAATAAATTCACAGATTGTCCACCTCTCTCTGCCTTGATACTGAAAGATTATCACGTCAAGCTTACTGTCACATGACACTCGCCCTACAATTTTGTAGGAATTAAGAAATTGATTGTAAAGGTGGTACCAATACCTAATTCGCTATCAACCTCGATCGTTCCGCCGTGCGCTTCAATAACAGCTTTTGCAAGCGGCAAGCCGAGCCCTGCGCCCTGCGTGTCTTTAGAAAAACGACTGCGATAAAATCTTTTGAAAATATAGTGCAAATCCTCCGGGCGAATACCACTTCCGTTATCATTTATGATGACTTGAACAACAGACGCAAATTGTTTCCACTCAATATAAATTTCATCTCCTTTTTGTGTATGGTCAAGAGCATTTTTTACAATATTGCTGATTGCCTCAATCAGCCAATTACGGTCACATGGTAAAGAGATATCAACATCACCGGATAAAATCATTTTCTTTTCCTCTTGCGTGGCACGAAATGCAAAATGCCTTTCTATACTGTCCATCATTTCGGACATGTTTTCTTCGGATTTCTCTATCACGATTGTTCCGGCGTCAAGTTTTGCGATTTTCAAAAGGTTGTGGACGAGTGTTTCTATTCTGTCCAGTTCTTGTTCCGAAAGGTCTGTGAACTCCTGAATCGTTGGTGAATTCTCCGCTTCACTCTGTAAAATGCCATTATAGATGTTGAGCGCCGCAAGCGGCGTTTTCAACTGATGCGAAATATCTGTTATCGTGTTTTTCAAGAATTCCTTTGCTCTCAACTCGTTTTCAGCATGGGCATTCAAAATGGAAACCAAAGAATTTACTTCATGGAACAGTCTGTATAACTCGCCTTCGTCATCACACTGGATGCGGGCGTCTTGATCACCGGCTATGTAAGCTGTAATTCGTGCAGCAGCGGTTTCAATAATCATGTGCTGTTCCTTGAAATACTCATAGCAGAAAAACAAGATTGCTACGTCTATACATAAAGAACATAAAAAGATATAAATCGCTGCATTTTGAGCTGCAAAGTTCATAAGAACTACTGCAATAACCGCGAACACTGATATGCACATCAGGATTCTACAAAAGAGAGACTTAATTTTTTTGTTTGTCAGTATTTTCATCCTGCACCTCAGCCTGCCGAATTCCACTTATACCCCATACGTCGAACAGTAATTATTCTTTTGGGGTCACTTGGATCATCTTCGATTTTTGTGCGTAATCTTCGGATGTATACTGTAAGCGTATTGCTGTCCACATAATTCTCGCTGCAATCCCATAACCGGCTTAAAATCTGTTCTGGCGAAAGCACCATATTTGGATTTTCCATAAAAAGACGCAGCAGCTTATATTCGCCTGCCGTTAATTCAAGTTGTACATCATTTTTGTAGACTTCTCCTTTTAGAAGTTGAATCCAAATACTGTTAGAATACAGTTCGGAATCTGTCTGAATAAAATTATTACTTCTGCGGAGCAGCGCGTTTATTCTTGACATAAACACAGCCAGCTTAAAAGGTTTTGTAATATAATCATCGCCGCCAATGTCAAGCCCCATGATAATGTCGGTTTCTTCATCGGCAGCAGTTAGAAATATAATGGGCACTTTTGAGGTCTGCCGGATTTTTTTACATATATTAAAGCCGGAACCATCGGGTAGAGAAACATCCAAAATCACCAAATCATATTTTCCGTCTGTCCATGCGGTATCGGCCTCATAAATTGTACGGGCAATGTCCAACTCATACCCTTGCTTTTTAACGGCAAAAGACAGTCCATTGATTAAACTTAAATCATCCTCAATTAACAATATCCGTTTCATATATCTTTGCCATCCTTTGTTTTCCTGCGGGTATGTCGTCCGTCAACGGGCTTTTCCGCGTCCTTTGGTATCAGCCACATACGGCTGAACTTTGCAACACCGGGTATGCGGTCATCCTCACAGAGCCGTTGCACCCGCCGTTCCGATATGCCCCATTTTTTCGCCGCTTCGGGCGCGGAAATATACTCTAACATTTGTAGTTTCCACCTTTTTAAAATGCTATCTTTACAATTATATACGGTTGGCCGTATAATTCAAGGAGTTTCCCGCGAAAAGGTGAAGACTCTAAAGAGTTGTATATAATTGTTGCATAACAACGTAGCTGTTCTGTTACTGGAACAACTGCTGAAAACGTGTATCGGGAGGGCTGACGGTTGGAGAAATTACCGCCGGTTGAAAAAATCTATGAAGCATACAGCGCCATAGCAGACGGGCGCGTTGCCATGCGGACGGGCGAGGCCGCCGTCCGGTCCTCAAATGGGCAGAAGGAATATACCGTTACATGGGACGATAAGGCTTACACCTCCAACGACAGCGCGACCTATTGGCAGGGGTACGCGGGCTATCCCGTGATCGCCGTTCTGCTTTTGCAGGGCAGGCTGCCGCTGGACAGGGGAGCCGCCGCCAAATTCAAGGGTATCGACTGGACCGCGCTGAACACCCGATTCAAACGCGATTATGCAAAAGCAGCCGCGGCGGTATTTGACGCGATGGACTGCGACGCGGGCACCAAGGACAGGATACGGGCGGAAGCGGAACGCGTATATAAGGCGATAAAAGAATTGGACATCGTCATAAAGCGCGGCGCTCTGCGCCCCCCGAAAGCATCCCGGCAAAAGTAAGGAGAGAAAGATTTCCCGCGCATTTGATTGCTGATTTTTTATGGATTTTAGCAGTATGTCTAAACAAACTAATTTATTGACACAATATGCCTTCGAGAGATATAATAAAATATCTATCTTTTCTTTCCGTGTCTTTTGATACATCAGGATTGAGAAGTGGTAATTATTACATAGAGTTATAAGCTGGGTTAATCAATAAAGAAAGGATTGAAATGTTATATGGGCATAATTGGATGGATTATTCTTGGGGCACTCGCCGGATGGATAGCAAGCATTCTGACCAGAAATAATGCTAAGATGGGTGCATTTGCAAATATTGTGGTTGGCATTATAGGTGCATTTATCGGCGGTTTTGTTGTCAATTTATTGGGTGGACAAGGCATAACCGGATTTAATTTATGGAGTCTGATTGTAGCCGTTATTGGCGCGACAATATTGCTTGCCATAATTAATCTGTTGTCAGGTAAAAGGTAAAAGTTTAATGGTATTACGCTTAAATACGAAAACTGATTTAAGCTTACATAATACGAAAACTGCGAATGTTACTTAAATAAGTGACATTCGCAGTTTATTTTTGGCCTAGTTGGATTTCGAGGATCATGCGCTTCAGGGCGCGAATATTTTGGCTATAATGTTGCTAAAACCTGCAGCACCTCGTCAATATCCGGCATTTCGGACAGCCCGTATATCTTGACCCACTTGACAATGCCGGCTTCATCTATAATAATGTTAGCTCTCTGCGACATTCCAAATTCATCGATAAAAATGCCATAATTCCGGGCAACCTTGCCGTGAGGCCAAAAATCGCTCAGAAGAGCCACATCACCTATGCTCAGTACGGCGGCCCATGCTTTTTTACATGCACTCGGATCACAGCTCAAACCGAAAGGCACGGTATTCAGCGTCTGGAATTTCTCATAATTGACTTCAAGAGAACGCATCTGATCGGTGCATACGCCGGTCCAAGCGGCGGGATGCCAGGATAGCAGCACTTTTTTACCCCTATAGTCTGCCAGATGTATACCTTGCTCCAGAATATCATCCAAAGTAAAGTCAGGTGCCAAAGAGCCAATTTCAATCGGTTTCATAAGTTTCCCCCCTCGATTATACTGTAAATATCTTTTATAATATCATTGCACGAAAAAGCCAAATTAGCAATGTTGTTATTGTAACACAAGACCTATATAAAATAAATAATGATGATACAGCTCAACATGATAACACCGGAATGATGATAGCGCAGCTTACAAGCGAGTTTAGATACGTACTATGGGAATATGCGGAAGGCCCGCTAAACTGATGACAGATATAAAAAGGACGGTGATCCCTTGAGAATCATCATTTCTCCCGCCAAAAAAATGAATACAGACACCGACAGTCTGCCCTATGAGAGCCTGCCGCAGTTTTTAGGCGAGGCGGAAAAGCTTTTGCGCGCGCTGCAAAGCATGGACTATGCCGGGTTGAAGTCACTGTGGCGCTGCAACGATGCCATCGCCGCCCTCAATGACGGGCGTGTGCGGACGATGGATTTGCGCCGCAATCTGACTCCCGCTATTCTGGCCTACGAGGGGATCCAGTATCAATATATGGCTCCCGGTGTGTTTGAGGACAGGCAATTTCAGTATATCAGCGAATATTTGCGCATTCTCTCTGGGTTTTACGGCCTGCTGCGCCCCTTCGACGGGGTGACGCCCTATCGTCTGGAGATGCAGGCAAAGCTGTCTGTGGATGGTTGGGGAGACCTTTATGCTTTCTGGGGAGACAAGCTGGCGCGGCAGCTCTGTACCGAGACGGATTTCATTTTAAATCTGGCATCGGAAGAGTACAGCAAGGCTGTTTCGGCGCATTTGCCGGCAGCTGTCCGCTTTCTCACCTGTACCTTCGGAGAGTTGAAGGAAAGCAGGATCATCCAAAAGGGTACCATGTGCAAGATGGCCCGCGGCGAGATGGTACGCTTTTTGGCCGAGCGGCATATAACAGACCCCGAGGAAATCAAAGGCTTCGGCCGTTTGGGGTATGCCTACCGCAGAGAGCTTTCCAATGACGATAATTTCGCATTTATAAAAGGGGGAGCGGCTGAGCGAACTGCATGCAGCCCTTTATCGACAGCCTGTTAGACTTTTTCGCTTTCCGCGATTTTTTCAGCCAGATCATTGAGATAAACCCAACGGTCCAGCTTGTCCTCCAGAGTTTTGTCCAGAAGATCCTTTTGCGCCATGAGCTCCTGCAGCTTCACATAATCACTGGAAGCAAGCTCCATTTGCGCGGCTATGCCGGCAATGTCATTTTCCAGGCCGGCGATCTCACTGTCGATGGTCTCAAACTCACGCTGTTCGTTAAATGAGAACTTGAGCTTTTTGCTGCCGGGGGTCCTGACGGGCGCGGTCGGCTTGGATACTTCTTTTGGCGCCTGCTCCGGGGCGTTCGTTTCCATATAGTCTGAGTAGGCGCCGAGATATTTTTTGATTGTGCCGTCGCCGCGGAAATCAAACAGCGTGTCGGCGACCTTGTCCAGAAAATACCGGTCATGCGATACGGCGATAACGGCGCCGTTAAAGGCTTCCAGATAATCTTCGAGGACGGCCAGTGTCTGGATGTCCAGATCGTTCGTCGGCTCGTCGAGCAGCAGAACATTCGGCGCCTGCATGAGGATGCCTAAGAGATAAAGGCGCCGCCGCTCGCCGCCGGAGAGCCTGCCGATCGTGTTCCACTGCAGGTCGGGCGGGAATAAGTACTTTTCGAGCATCTGCGAGGCGGTAAGCGTGCCGTCGGCCGTTTCGACCGTTCCGGCGATCTCCTTGATGTAGTCGATCACCCGCATATTGAGGTCCATTTCCTCCGAGCCCTGAGAAAAGTAACCCAGCTTTACCGTATCGCCAAGCACGACGGCGCCGCTGTCCGGCGTCAGCCTGCCGGCGATGATATTCAGAAAGGTGGATTTGCCGCAGCCGTTTTTGCCGATAATTCCTATTCTGTCGTCCCGCAGGAGGACATGGTCGAAGTGGCTGAACAGCGGCTTGCCGTCAAAGCCCATGGAGAGGTCGCTGATCTCAACCGTTTTTTTGCCGAGTCTGGAGGAGAGCGAGCTCAGCGCCAGCTTTGTCTGTTCCTCGGGCCCGCTTTTTTCGCTGAGCGCCTCATAGCGGGCAATGCGATCCTTGCTCTTTGTCCCCCTGGCGCGAGGCCCGCGCTGTATCCACTCGAGCTCTTTGCGTAAAATGCTCTGCCGTTTGCGTTCAGAGCTGAGCGCCATCTCCTCGCGCTGCGCCTTGAGCTCGAGATACTTTGAGAAATTCGCCTGATAGCTGTACAGCTGCCCGTGATCTATTTCAACGATTCTGTTTGTGACCCGGTCCAAAAAATAGCGGTCATGGGTGACCATGACGATCGCCCCGGTGAATTTGATCAGATAGTTTTCAAGCCACTGAATCATGTCCGTGTCAAGATGGTTTGTGGGTTCGTCCAGAATCAGCACATCGCAGGGATGGATGAGGGCGCTGGCGATCGCCACACGTTTTCTCTGCCCGCCGGACAGGCTGCGGACCGGTTTATCGAAATCGGCAATGCCGAGCTTCGACAATATTCTCTTTGCTTCAAATTCATGATCCTCTTCAAGCTCCGGCGCATCCGCAAACACATGCTCCAGAACCGTCAGCGCTTCATCCCATTCGGGATTCTGGGGCAGATACTGGACGCGGACACCGGTGTATTTCGAAACAATTCCATCGTCTGGTTCTTCAGCCTGGGCGAGGATTTTGAGAAATGTCGATTTGCCCGTCCCATTCACACCGATGACGCCGATTTTATCGCCCTTGTCGATATAAAGGTCGATATCCCTCAGCAGGACGTTTTCACTGTAACTTTTTCTGATTTTTTCGGCTTGCAGAAGCATAAACGCTTTAACCTCGTCAAATTTACTGATTTTCTTTCCACTTTGCCAGTTGTTCGGCAAGCGCGGAATTTGCCGGTTCGATATCCTGCTGATTGTTCATAAACTTTCTGACCTCGGCTTTATTGGCGCCCGCCGCGGCTTTGCGCTTTTCGAAGTCGCTGAGCTTTTCCCTGTGGCCGCAGATACAGGTGAACATCCTGTTTTCACCCTCGCCGCGCATCTCAAGTTTCTTGTGACAGTTCGGGCAGCGGGCGTTTGTCTCGATGACGACGCTTTTGCGATAGCCGCATTCCCGGTCCGGGCAGACGAGCATTTTTCCCTTTTTGCCCTTGACGTCCAGCAGGAATTTGCCGCAATCGGGGCATTTTTCACGAGTGACATTGTCGTGAACAAATTTTAAGTCGCTGGCCTTGACGGTCGTCACGAGTTTAGCGGCATAACCGCGCATGTCCGCAATGAAGTCCTGATCCCGGGCCTTGCCTTTGCTGATCAGGGAAAGCCGTTGCTCCCATTTTGCCGTCAGCTCGGCCGAGCGCAGCTCCCCGGGGACAATGCCCACGAGCTGTATGCCCTTTGAGGTCGGGACGATTTCCTTGCCCCGCCGCTCGGCGTAAAAGCTCGAGAAGAGCTTTTCGATAATTTCGGCGCGTGTGGCGGGCGTACCGAGCCCGCTTGTCGTTTCGAGCACCTCGCGCAGCTCTTTGTTTTCCATATGGCGCGCCGGATTTTCCATGGCGGTGAGAAGGGTCGCCTCGTTGTAGCGGGCGGGTGGCTTCGTCTTTCCGGCGATCAGCTTTGCCGCTGTGATTTTTACGCGGTCGCCCTGCCGCACCGGCGGCAGGGACTGATCACGCTCCTCCTCGCCGTCTTCGTCGTCCGAGGCCAAAAGATTGCCGTAGGCCGCTTTCCATCCGGCCGTTTTAACGATTTTACCCTTTGCGTAAAAATCCTGCTTACCGGCGGTGAGCTTTATTTTTGTCTCCTCGTATTCAAACGCGGGCGAAAGCACGGCAATAAACCGGCGGACGACAAGGTCGAAAATGTTGCGCTCCTCCGGCGAAAGACGGAACAGGTCGATCTGCTCGTCGGTGGGGATGATCGCGTGATGGTCCGTGACCTTGGCGTTGTTGACGATGTACCTGGTCGAGAGCGGGCGTTTTCGTATAAGCTCCTGGGCGAGCTCCTTATAGTCCCCGATGGCAACGCTTTTGAGCCTTTCCAAAAGGGTTGCGGCCACGTCGTCGGTGATGTAGCGCGAGTCCGTCCGGGGATAGGTCAGCGCCTTATGTGTTTCATAGAGGCTCTGCATATAGGAGAGTGTCTGCTTTGCGGTGTAAGCGTATTTTTTGTTGGCGTCGCGCTGCAGCTCCGTTAAATCATAGGCGGCGGGCGGCGCCTGATGCTTATATTCCCGCGTTACCGCCGACAAAACACCCTCGCCGCCGGAGACGGCGGCAACAATCGCTTCCGCCTTCGCCCGGTCGAAGATCATCGATTGCCCCTTTGCGTCGCGCCAGGTGGCCGTAAAGCCGCCGGCGGCAAGCTGCACCGTCCAATAGTCACGGGGCTCGAAGTTTTTGATTTCCTGCTCGCGTTCAACAAGCAGCGCCAGCGTCGGCGTCTGAACGCGGCCGGCGGACAGCGACGCGTTAAATTTGCAGGTCAGCGCGCGGGTGACGTTGAGGCCCACAAGCCAGTCCGCTTCCGCTCGCGCCTGGGCGCTTTTATAGAGATTATCATATTCGGCGGCAGGCCGGAGGGTCGAAAAGCCCTCTTTGATCGCCCTGTCTGTCTGCGACGAAATCCACAGGCGCTTCGCCGGTTTGTTCCAGCCCGCCTTTTGCATGATCCAGCGCGCGACGAGCTCGCCCTCCCGCCCGGAGTCGGTGGCGATGACAAGCTCCGCGATGTCGCCTCTTTTCATGAGAGCCTGCACCGCCTTGAACTGCCTGGCCGTCTCGTTCATCACGACAAGCTTCATTTTATCAGGCAGCATCGGGAGATCGTCCATATTCCAGGATTTATATTTTTCGTTGTAAGCCTCGGGGTCGGCCAGGGTCACCAGATGCCCCAGCGCCCAGGTGACGATATATCTGTCGCCGAGCAGGCAGCCGTCGCCCTTCTGATTGCAGCCGAGCACCCTGGCAATATCACGCCCGACGGACGGCTTTTCTGTAAGTACCAATGTTTTAGCCATAGGCTTGTCTATCTCCAATTCATGTCGTGATGCGTCGCGAATTTATGTCGAAACAGAACCCTGTCAACTGTCCAATATTTCTTTGACTCTGCCGACCATATCGCCCTCTTCCAGCATTACCTTGATGCCGTGGGGATGGTTTGGGCTGTTTGTCAGAATGCGTTTGACATGCCCCCGCGTCAGGGCGCCCGTGGCCTGATCCTTCTTCAGCACGATGTCCACGAGCGCGCCGATTTTGATGTCTGCCCTTCTTTGTCCGTTCAACACGATTGCTCCTTATCTGTCCGGCCGCGGCTCTCAACGATTTTCCCTTCATGCATCTGTATTTTCGTCATGCTGATGTGAAAGGCGTTTTGATATTTTGTAATAAGCGGCACTTCCTGTTTCGTCACGATGGAGATTGAAAGCCCCGGGGCGCCGCCCCGGCCTGTTCTTCCGGCGCGGTGCAGGTAATCCAGCGGGTCCTCCGGCATGCTGACGCTGAAGACAATCTCCACGTCGTCGATATGCAAACCGCGTGCCGCGATATCTGTGGCGACGAGCAGCCGCAGCTTGCCGCTGGCAATGCCGGCGAGCGCCCTCTGCCGATCCTCTTTTGAGCTTCGCCCCTGAAGGCTCGCCGCGTTCATTTTGTGATACTTCAATTTTTCGGTGGCAATATCGATGTCGAGGGTGCTGTTGATAAACGCCAGGGCACGCTTTGGGCCCAGGATATTCATAAGCTTGCGCAGCGTATCGACTTTGTCCCGCGCCTCGACGACGATATATTGGTGCCGTATGTTCTCCGGTATCTCGAGTTTTCTGCCCGTCCTGACGATTTCCGGGCTTTTGGCAATTTCCTCAGCCAGCTTCAGCGTTTTGTCAGGGATGCTGGCGGAGACCATGATGATTTGAGTATCGCGCATCACGGCCTTCAAAATCGTTTTGACCCGCTCGATATTGTTAATGTCGAGCATTCGGTCCGCTTCATCGACCACAACGGTTGCGATGGTGTGGGCGGTAATCTTCCTTAATTGTATCAGCTCAATCAATCTGCCGGCGGTGCCGATGATGATCTGGGGCTTCTCTTTTAGTTTTTCAATCTGAGACCGGATGTTGACGTCCCCGAAGATCACCGTTGATTTGACCGGCATTCCGGAATTCTTTGAAAGTGTCTGGACCTGATGATGAACCTGCATGGCAAGCTCATGCGTCGGTACGACAACGATAACCTGCATCACCGGCTCAATGGTTTTTTGCCGCGCGTAAAGGGGCAGCAGATACGCCAAGGTTTTTCCCGAGCCCGTTTCCGATTGAATGACAATATTCTTGTTTTCAATAATTTCAGGAATTGCCAGCTCCTGTACAGCCGTCGGTGTGTCAATTCCCTGCAGTGCAAGTCCGGCGATAATATCTTTACTAAGCCCCAACGCTTCAAAATCCATGGTGATAAGTGATCCTTTCGACTTTATATGGCTTATCATGACGCGAATTTATTTTGATTTCCACGCCGGCTCGATGCCCTCGCCGGTGATTTTTATGGCGCCTTCCTTTAAAAGCCGCCCGACCGCCCGCTTAAAGGCCCCTTTGCTCATGTTCAGCTCGGACTGGATTCTCTCGGGGGAACTGCTGTCATTAAGCGGCAGGAACCCCTTGGCTTTCAATTTCTCGAATATTTTGCGCGCGTCGCCCTCAATTTCTTTATAGGCGGGCTCCCGCAGGCTGAGCTCCAGCTTCCCGTCCTGCCGCACCTTGATGATTCTCGCCTCAATTTTGTCGCCGATCTGAAGCTTCCCATAGAGCTCTTTATTAGGGATGAGTCCGTGATACTTATTGTCCACAGCCACGAAACAACCCCATTCGTCGCTAATGCCGTAGACGATCCCCTGTACACGATCCTTTTGCTTATACGGAGACATCGCGCTCAGCTGATTATAGACCTTCATCGTGGCGCAAAGCCTTTGGCTGTTGTCGACATACAGCGCTACCAGATATTCGCCGTCTTTTTTTATTGTCCCTACCTGTTCTTTAAAGGGCAGAAAAAGATCTTTTTCCAGTCCCCAATCTAAAAAGGCGCCGATTTTTGAGATGTCAACCACCTTCAAAACGGCCAACTCGCCAAGAGACAGCTTAGGTTCTTTGACCGTGGCGATGATTCTGTCCTCGGAGTCTTTGTAGACAAAGACAGTTATTTCATCACCGATCTGCACCTCCCGCGTCACTTGATTTTGAGGCAGCAGTATCTCATCGCTGTCACTTTCATCCTTCATGTTCAGGTATGCGCCGAATTGCGTCAGCCGCTGGACATTCAATTTTTGAAATTTACCTAATTCTATCATACGTTGCCTCGGTGAATTTATTTGATACGGGTAAATTCGTTACTTCTTTTGATTAAAAAGGCTGAAATACCCTTGTTTTTTCTGCGATCATTTCTTTTTTTGCAAAATCGAACATCTTGTGCTATAATAATTATGTTAACTTAAGGAGGAGCATTGAATGTCGAATGAACGTATAATCAGACTTCTTATCAGCAAGTCCAATGCATATAAGGACGGATATGCGAGGGCTCTCGCCAAGGGCGATACATATGCGGCGAAAAAATGGAAGGAAGGCTACCAGCTCATTAAAGAAAGAATTTATGATCTGAAGCAAGAGTAATAGGCTGATAGAGCCTTTGAGACATTTTTCCGTCCTCAAAGGCTTTCGATTGCCACCCGTTTCCGTCGCCCTGTATCATATTACAGGCATTATGCCGCAAGATCAATTGTTTTACAATAATTCATCCTCGGTGGTTATTATTTTAAATTTCAGAGATGATAGGCATATAATTCGAAATCATTGACAAAATGCCGGTTCATCGCTATACTATTAAATCGTGGTACAAATTAATCGTTAAACGAAACGAGGCATTCTGTCTCGTTTTTTATTTTTAGAATTGAGGAAATCCATGACACAAATTCCATTTTCCCAGCTGAGTCTTACCCCCAAAATCGAAAGAGCCATTGGAGAGATGGGCTTCGACTTTGCCACACCCATCCAGTCCGAAGCCATACCGCTCATCAGAACGGGTGTCGACGTTATTGCCCGCTCACAGACGGGTACGGGCAAAACGGTTGCCTTTGCAATCCCGGCGATTGAAAAAGTCGACAATCACGAGGAGAAGGCGACCATTCAGGTGCTCATTCTCTGCCCGACACGGGAGCTGGCGATGCAGGCCGCAGATGAAATCCGCAAGGTGGCGCGGTTTAAAACCGGCATCCGTCCTGTTGAGATATACGGCGGCGCCGCGATCGACAAGCAGTGCATCCGTCTGCGCCGGGCCAATATCGTCGTCGGTACGCCGGGACGTGTCATGGATCATATGCGCCGCAAAACCCTGAAGCTGAACAACCTGAAGATGGTCATTCTCGACGAGGCCGACGAGATGCTGAACATGGGCTTCAAAGAGGACATCGAAACGATTTTAAGGGATACCCCGGAAAGCCGGCAGACCGTTCTTTTCTCCGCAACGATGCCGCCCGCGATTTTAAAGCTCACCCATGAGTTCCAAAAGGACCCGCAGATGATCGAGATCAATAAGGATCAGGTGACGCTTGCCGAGATCGAGCAGAATTATTTGGATGTGCCGCATAACAGGAAGAAAGACGCGCTTGTCGCCCTCCTGGATTTTCATGCGCCGGGTAAAGCGATTATATTCTGCAATACGAAGAAAATGGTGGATGAGCTGGCCGAGCTGTTGGCCTTCAGGAATTTCAGCGTCGAGAGCATCCACAGCGATATCAAGCAGTCTCAGCGGACTTCTGTCATGCAGGGCTTTAAGCAGGGCAGAACCTCCATCCTGATCGCCACGGATATTGCCGCCCGCGGCATCGATGTCAGCGATGTGGATTTGGTGATCAACTTTGACATTCCCGCCAATTCCGAATATTATGTGCACCGCATCGGCCGCACAGGGCGTGCCGGCAAATCCGGCCGATCCATCACGCTTTGCAGCGGCAATCGCGAGGTTTTTTCGATGCGGAATATAGCGCGTGAAGTAAAGTCGAAGATAACGCGGCTTGATCTGCCAACGACAGACGAAATTAAAAAGGTGAGCGGCGCCAAGATAATTTCCGCAATGGAAGAAGCGCTGCAAATCGAGGTAAAGCCTTTCTTTTCAGAGCTTACGGAGCAGCTCAGTGCGCGCGGCTTCAGCTATCAGCAGATTGCGGCGGCAGCAATGCAGCACTATTTCGAGCGCGATATGGCGTCCGCCGCCATACCGCACGCTGATAAAATGGATAAAGAATCATCCTCCAGTGTTGAGAAGACTGCCGGTAAGCCGAAACGGAAACTGGCCGCCTATGAGACTATCCTGATCGATATCGGTTCAAGTCATCACGCTGCGGTAAATCATATCATCGGCGCAATTGTCGACCGTACGGCGCTTTTAGTCAGCGATATCGGCAAAGTCGAAGTTTTTCCCGAGCAGACCGTGGTTGAAATCCCGGCGGGCCGGGGTGATGAAATTGTTAACGCAATGGCAGGCTGCAAAATGTGCGGGAAACCTGTCAAGACGGAAAGACTGGCAGGCCCCGGCAAAAAGACCGGTCCAAAGCCGCCCAAGAGTGCAAAAAGGGGCTGACTCAAAAACGGCAGAAAAAGCAGCGGATTTTCGACCCGAAAATCCGCTGCTTTTTCTGCTGGAAAGCTGCAAAACCTGTCCGCTGTCATTTATACTTGTTATTTGTGCAGCTTATTGCGCCTTGCCGAGGTTATTGCTGCATTATTTAATAAAGTTTAATAAATATTGATGAATTTTATTGAAGAAGAAAAGAGTTTTTTAGCTATTAATAAAACTGAAAAAAGGTAAATCATGTGCTATTCCTGCCGATATATTTTAAGTGATAATAAAATGAGAATTCTTTATTGCGAGTGAAAAAGAGCGAAAGCTCATAAAGAGAAAGGTACCTGGATTTATGAAAAAGTGGTTCGGTAATCTCAAAATCTCAAATAAGCTCCTGATCAGTTTCCTTATCACGACCTTGCTGGTTTTAATCATCGGTGTTATTGGTGTTGTAAATCTATCGATTTTAGCTGAGCATGAACAGTATCTGTACGACAATTACCAAACGGCGGCTGCGGCGGATGCGGGCAGCGACAGTACGACCTCCGCAACAGTGACGACGGAAAAAGTGAATAATGACAGCGACAAATCTACGACAGTTATTTATGCGATGATTGGGATTGTCGTTATATCAATCGTTATTTCCGTTGTGCTGGGAGTCCATATAAGCCGGCTTATTGGACGCCCGATGAAATTATTTGCCGAATTTACAAAAATGCTTGCTGTTGGCGATCTTGAGGTTGAGAAGATAATAACTCAGAAAGACAGAGAAATCATGTCCAGAAAAGACGAGATCGGCGTCTTGGCAAGCTCGCTGAACACGGTTATAGAAAGTACATATGAACAGGCTGCCGCGACACAAAGGATCGCCGGCGGGGATTTGACTACCAAAGTAAATGTCAGGTCCGAAAATGATACGATGGGAAAAGCCTTATCTGAATTGGTTAACAAATATCATAATTTAGTATTCAGCATTTTATTGGCGGCCGATCAGGTTGCATCCGGGGCAAATCTTGTATCTGATTCCAGTGTTGTTCTGTCGCAGGGGGCAACAGAGCAGAGCAGCTCTGTTGAAGAACTGACGGCGGCGCTGGAAGAGGTGGCGGCCCAGACCGCACAAAATGCAGATAACTCTCAAAAAGCCAACGAGCTTGCTCAAAGCGCAAAATCAGACGCGGAGACAGGCAATAGGCAAATGAGAGAAATGCTCGATGCGATGGATCAAATCAATTCGGCGTCGAGCAGCATCGGCAAAATTATAAAGGTGATAGACGATATCGCCTTCCAAACGAATATTTTGGCGTTGAACGCCGCGGTAGAGGCGGCAAGAGCCGGACAGCACGGCAAGGGGTTTGCCGTCGTGGCCGAGGAGGTCAGAAATCTGGCGGCGCGGTCTGCGCAGGCTGCGAAGGAAACAACGGAGCTGATAGAAGGCTCCGTCCGGAAGGTTGAAGCCGGCACGCGAATTGCCAATGAAACGGCCCTTGCGCTCAACAGAATCGTAGACGAGGTTACAAACGCTGCCGATCTCGTGGCGTCCATAGCCATCGCGTCCAATGCGCAGACTTCTGCTATTGAGCAGATTAATCAGGGGATCGCCCAAGTGTCGCAGGTCGTGCAGAACACGGCGGCGACGTCTGAGGAAGGCGCCGCAGCCAGCGAAGAATTATCCAGCCAGGCCGAACAGCTGAAAGAAATGATTGATACGTTTAAAGTAAAGCAAAATAATGCTTCAATAAACAAAGAATCACCGGCAGCTAAAGAGCAGAAATTTATGACCGATGCAAAATTAAGCATTTCTTTAAGTCATGACGATTTTGGCAAATATTAATTAAAAAACCACTCAAAAGTTCTGAAAGAAGCCGACTGCTGTAAAGCGGTCGGCTTCTTTTGTTATTGCTGGCGGCGAGGAAGAATCATTGCGCAAAAACCCGCAAAATATGAAAGCGTCCAGAAAAGTTAAATTGTTATATAAAAACAACTGATACTCACAAAATATTGACTTATATGAAATTGACAACAATTTTTACAATGATATAATTTGAATTATAAAAAATAACTTTTAGAAGTATGTTAAATATACGACAAAGTTTTGCTCATTTCGCAATAAAATAAATGGTAAACAGCCTCTGGCGGCGCCGCGCAGGTGTGCCCGCGGATGATACGTAAATTAAGGACTCACGGCTGAAGAGGTTAAACAGCTTCTTCAGCCAATATATTTAATGAGATTTAAAATATGGAAGACGCGATTTTTGAAGAGTTTGACGTTTTGAAAATCAGCAGGGGGGACGGCGGCTATGTCCTGGAGGACGTCTGCAAGCCGGTTATTTCCGAAATCTCCCTGAAAATATACGTGAACGGCATAGAAACAGCCTCGCTGCTGTGCCTCAACCGTCAGCAGGAGGAGCTGGCCCTCGGCTTTCTGTACAGCGAAGGCGTGATCAGCAGCGGCGAGGACGTTGGGGAGGTCTGCTACAACGAGAGGGCCATGGCGGTCCTTGTCACGCTCCGGGAGGGCGTTTCCGTCAAGCGGCAGGAGAGCCTCAGGAGCATCACGGCCGGCTGCGGCAAATGCTTTACCTATATCAATCCGCTGAAGAGGAGCCAGTTCAGAAAGGTGGATTCGGCAGGCCGGTTTTCACTGGAGGACATCATGCGTCGGATGCGGGACTTCGCCGGACGGTCCGATATTTTCAGGCTGGTCGGCGGGGTGCACAGTCTGCTTTTTTACACACCCGGATATTCGGTTTTCTCCGAGGACATCGGCCGGCACAACTGCCTTGACAAGGTGGCAGGGACGCTCCTGAAAGAGGGAAGGCTGGCGCTTGCCGAGGAGGGCATCGTGTTTATCAGCGGCAGGGTGACCTCGGAAATCATGACAAAGGCGATCCGGCTCGGCATACCGGTCATCGTTTCAAAGTCCACGCCGTCGGCGGCGGCCGTGAAGCTCGCCAATGAGTACAACATCACCCTGCTTGGGTACGCCAGGAGCGATACCGGTTACGTTTACAGCGGCGCCGGCAGGCTTTCGGAGGCGCCGCGCCCCGCAGCCCGTCAATTTATAAACACCGTTTGATTGTTCATATATCCCCATAAAAAGTCATGAATCATCAGGAGGAAAGGTTATTTCATGAAGCAAGGAGGAGCAGGCATTATGACAAAGCAAGTGGAATCCATTTGTCCGTATTGCGGCGCCGGCTGCCATATCATGTTTTCAGTCGACGAGGCGGCCAATAAGATCGTTGACGCCGTCCCCGCGAAAGGCCGGACAAACGACGGCACGCTTTGCCTGAAGGGTCACTACGGCTGGGACTTTCTCAACGATCCGCAGATTCTGACAAAGCGCCTTCGGCACCCGATGATCCGCAAGGGCGGAAAGGAATCGCCGCTGGAGGAGGTCGGCTGGGACGAGGCCATCCATTTTGTTGCCGGCAGACTGACGGAGATCAAAAACACCTACGGCCCCGATGCCATCATGGGCACGGCCTCCGCCCGCGGACCGGGCAACGAGGCCGCTTATGTGATGCAGAAGTTTATGCGCGCGTGCGTCGGTACGAATAATATCGACCACTGCGCCCGAATATGACACGCACCTTCTGTAGCGGGTCTACAGTATTCACTTGGTTCCGGCGCCATGACCATGGGGGTTCAGGAGATTGAAGACGCCGGACTTATCCTCAACTTTGGCTACAACGGAGCGGATTCGCACCCCATAGTCCAAAGGAGAATCATCCGCGCCAGGCAAAAGGGCGCGAAAATCATCTGCGTCGACCCGAGGGTCATCGAATCGGCGCGCATCGCGGACATACACCTGCAGCTTAAGGGCGGCACCAACCTGGCGCTCGTCAACGCGCTGTGCAATGTCATTTACACCGAAGGCCTCATGGATGAGAAATTCATCCGGGAGAAAACGACGGACTTCGACGAGTTCGTGGAGGTCATCAAAAAATACACCCCGGAGGACGTTTCGCCCATCTGCCGGATATCCCCGGAGGACATCAGGAAGGCTGCCCGCCTGTACGCCACGACGAAACCGGCCATGATCCTGTACGGCATGGGCGTGTGCCAGTTCGGGCAGGCTGTGGACGTGGTGAAGACGCTGGCCGATATGGCTCTCATGACCGGCAACTTCGGCAAGCCGGCCACGGGCATCGGCCCGGTGCGCGGCCAGAACAACGTGCAGGGCGCCTGCGACATGGGCGCGCTGCCCAACAACTACCCCGGCTATCAGAGCATTACCGACGATGCGGTCCGGGAGAAGTTTGAGAAGGCCTGGGGCGTCCCGCTGTCAAATAAGGTCGGCCTGCCCCTGACGCATGTCCCGCGCAGGGTGC
Organism: Sporobacter termitidis DSM 10068; assembly: GCF_900130065.1. Classification (GTDB taxonomy): domain Bacteria; phylum Bacillota; class Clostridia; order Oscillospirales; family Oscillospiraceae; genus Sporobacter; species Sporobacter termitidis. Next base: position 309,610 of record NZ_FQXV01000001.1, on the reverse strand, counting down.
TGCGGCCCGAGGACCCCTCCAAGCAGATACACGCCTACTATATCTTCGGCGAGGACCCGGCGCAGACAGACCCGGACATCAACGAGGTCCGGGAGGCGCTTGAAAAGTGCGATCTCGTTATATTGCAGGACATCTTTATGAACCGCGCCGGGCAGTATGCCGACGTGGTGCTGCCGTCCACCTCCTGGGGTGAGCACGAGGGCGTGTACTCCTGCTGCGACCGCGGCTTCCAGAGATTCCATAAGATGATCGAGCCGCCCGAGGGCGTCAAGGTCGACTGGCAGATCATCAGCGAGATATCCACCGCCATGGGCTACCCTATGCATTACAACAATACGCAGGAAATCTGGGATGAAATGCGGCGCCTGTGCCCGAGTTTTGCCGGCGCCACCTACGAAAAGCTGGAAGCGACCGGCGGCGTCCAGTGGCCCTGCCGCAGTGAGGACATGAGCGACAAAGGCACCGTTTACCTGCACAAGGGCAAGTTTTCAAATCCGGACGGCAAGGGCCGGTTCTACGCCACCGACTGGCGCCCGCCCCAGGAGCTGACGGATACGGAATATCCGCTCATCCTCAACACGGGCCGCGAGGTGGGGCATTACTCCGCCCGCACCATGACGGGCAACTGCCGCCTGCTCAGAAGCCTTGAGGACGAACCAGGCTGGGTCCAGATCAATCCCGAGGACTGCCTGGAATACGGCCTGGAGCACGGCGACCTTGTCCGGCTGGAAAGCCGGCGGGGCTGGTGCCTGTCTCGCGTGAGCTGCACCGACCGGACCTCGCCGGGCGCCGTTTTTATGACATATCAGTGGTGGATCGGCGCCTGCAATATGTTGACGAACCCGAACCTCGACCCCGTCAGCAACACGCCGGAGTATAAGTACTGCTCCGTGCGCATCGAGTGCATCGAGGATCAGGCGTGGGCCGAAAATTACGTGGTGACCGAGTACCGCAGGCTGCGGGAGAGCATGGGCATCGACGTCTCCGGAGAGGAGGCGGCAGTGCAATGAACGCATTCGTCAAAGGCAATCCCGACCTCTGCATGGGCTGCCGCACCTGTATGGTCGCCTGCGTGGTGTCTCATACGGGACGGCACATCTTCGAGCTCGACCCCGACGACTATACCTTTAACCCGAAGCTCCATATGGTCAAAACCCGCGCCATCAGCGTGCCGGTACAATGCAAGCATTGTGAAAATCCCGCCTGTATGGCGGCCTGTCCTCAGAAATGCATTCATATGGAGGATGGCACCGTTTTTATCGACACGGAAAACTGCATCGGCTGCAAGGCCTGTATGGAGGCGTGTCCCGTCGGCGCCATCGACATGGCGCCCGTCTCCGGCGTGTACCAGCCGGACGGCAAGGAGCGGTATGTGGCCAACAAGTGCGACCTGTGCCGTGAGCAGTCGGGCGGCCCGGCCTGTATCCGCGTGTGTCCCACAGAGGCGCTCAAGCTTGTCAGCTATGAAGAGATCGCCGACACGGCTCAGGAGCGGCGCCTCGCCGCGGCAAAAGCCAATGCTGACGGCAGCCTGGGCGCCGCGGCGCAAGCTAAATAAATCGGAGGTATACATATGGCCAAACAATTAGGCGCGTTCGTCGTGGGCGACAGCGATAAATGCACCGGCTGCAAAGCCTGCGAGCTGGCGTGCTTCACCGTCCACAACCAGAAGAGCAACGGCGTGGGCAGAACCGTCGGGACGGTCTCCGTTCCGGTCATGCCCCGGCTTTTCCTGGTCAAGGGGGAAACATTTTCCGTCCCTGTCCAATGCAAGCACTGTGAGGATGCCCCCTGCCTGAACGCCTGCACAAAAAAAGCCATTTCCCGCGTCGACAATCAGGTCATCATCGACGAGAAGAAATGCATGGGCTGCAAGGACTGCATGATGGCCTGCCCCTTCGGCGTCATCATGCTGGCCCAGGTCTATGACCGCGGCAAGGTGCTGCGTCAGACGACGGGCGAGGCGGTAAAGGGCGCGTTCAAATGCGACCTGTGCGCCGGCAGGGAAGCGGGGCCGGCCTGCGTCGAGGTGTGCCCGCACCAGGCGCTGCGGTATGTCGACCCGGTCGAAGAACGCAAGGAAAAGATGCGCCGCGCCGCGGAAACCCTTGCAATCACGAAAACGCTGTAAGGAGGCCCGGCATGGAAGTAATCTGTATTGACGAAAACCTCTGCACCGGCTGCAGGGAATGTGCGGAGATATGTCCCTCCTGGGCCATCGAGGGCGAGCAGGGCAAACCGCAGACGATCAACAAGGACAAATGCGTTATGTGCGGCCAGTGCGTGCAGAAGTGCAAATCCTATATATCCCCGGCGATCCACGGCGAGGAGGCCTACAGACGTGTCCGGGAAGAGCGGGGCATCCCCGACAGTGTCACGGAGCCCCTGTTCGCGGCGTATAACGTCTGTCACCTGAGCGAGGTGAAGGCGGCGCTCAGCGATCCCGACAAGTTCACGATGGTGCAGAGCGCGCCGGCCGTCCGCATGGGACTGGCCGAGGAGTTCGGCTATCCCTTCGGCACGATCGCCGCCGGAAAGCTGGCCGCCGCGTTGCGCCGGATCGGCTTCGACAAGGTCTATGACACGAACTTTTCCGCCGACCTCACCATCATGGAGGAGGGCACCGAGCTTATCAAAAGAGTGACGGAGGGCGGCGTGCTGCCGATGTTCACCTCCTGCTGTCCCGCGTGGGTCAAGTTCCTCGAGACGAGTTATCCCGAGATGACAAAGCACCTGTCCAGCTGCAAGAGCCCCCAGCAGATGCTCGGCGCGGTATTCAAGACCTATTGCGCGAAATTGGACAACGTCGCGCCGGAAAAGATATTCAGCGTCGCCGTGATGCCCTGCACCTGCAAGGAATTTGAGGCAAACCGCCCGGAGATGAACGCCAGCGGCTGCCGCGACGTGGACGCCGTTCTTACGACCCGCGAGCTGGCCTGGCTCATCAGGGACATGGGCATCGACTTTGACGCGCTGCCGGAGGAGGCCTTTGATTCGCCCGCCGGCGACTATACCGGCGCGGGGCATATCTTCGGCGTCACCGGGGGTGTGATGGAGGCGGCGATCCGCACCGGCTACGAGCTGATGACAGGCCAGCCTATTCCAAATGTGGAGGTCACCGCCGTGCGCGGCACGGAGGGCTTCCACACGTCCGACATCAAGGTCGGCGATATGACGCTCAGGATCGGCGTCGTGACGTACCTCAAAAACGTGATTCCCGTTCTGGAGGATATCAAGGCCGGCAGGCTCAAGCTGGATTTCCTGGAGGTCATGACCTGCCCCGAGGGCTGCGTGACCGGCGGTGGGCAGCCCAAGTTCCTGATGGAAACGGACAAAAAGGAAGCGTATAAAAAGCGCCGGGAGGGCACCTTTGAGCACGACCGCGCGCTGCCGATACGCAAGTCCCACGAGAATCCCAGCATTCAAAAGCTCTATGCCGATTTCCTTAAGGAGCGGAACGGCAAGCTCTCCCACAAGCTGCTGCATACGAAATACCGCACCAAATAAAACAGTAAACGTATGAGGGAGGCCTGCCGGATGAACCGTCAGGCCTCAGTTTGTCGAAAAAGCTGCATACAGAGGGGGACGCCTCGCAGAGTTTGCCGCCGGAGCGGCAAATAAATTCATGATTTGTCACGCAGGAGGACATGCGCCTCCGAAGTGACTCTTCTCATGCAGCGCGCGGCTGAGCGCGCCGCATGCATCCCCTTGTCGGATAAAGCCCAAAGGGCTTTATCGACAGCCTGAGGCCTGCCGGATGAACCGTCAGGCCTCCCGTGGCTGACAGAAATATTGGAGACGGGACAGCATGAACCACATGATTATCGGCACGGCGGGCCACGTCGACCACGGGAAAACCGCCCTCATCAAAGCGCTGACCGGCATCGACGCCGACAGGCTGGCGGAGGAAAAAAAGCGCGGCATTACCATCGATCTGGGCTTTGCCTACATGGATCTGGGAGAAAACCGTAAGGTGGGTATCGTCGACGTCCCGGGCCATGAAAAATTCATCCACAACATGCTGGCGGGGGCCGGGGGCGTCAATCTCGCCCTTTTGGTGGTGGCCGCCGACGACGGCGTCATGCCCCAGACCCGGGAGCATCTGGATATCCTGTCGCTGCTGGATATTTCGAGAGGCGTTATTGCCGTCACCAAAACCGACCTGGTGGAGCCGGAGCTTCTGGGCCTCGTGGAGGAGGAAATCAGGGAAACGGTCAAAGGCACGTTTTTGGAAAACGCGCCGATCGTCCGCACGTCCGCTTACACCGGCGAGGGCATCGACGCGCTAAAGCGCACGCTAACGTCCGAGCTGGACAAGACGGCGGGGAAGGGGCGCACGCTGCCGTGCCGAATGCCGGTGGACAGGGTCTTTACAATCACGGGCTTCGGGACGATTGTGACCGGAACACTCACGGAGGGGACCGTCGACTTAAAGCACGAGTACTGCCTGTACCCCAAAGGCGCGCCCGTGAAAATCCGCGGGATACAGATTCACTCTGAAAAAGCGGCGGAGGCCTTCAGCGGGCAGCGCGTGGCGGTCAACATCTCCAACATGAGAAAAGAGGACATCCGCCGCGGCGACATTCTCGCCGTCGCCGGGAGCCTGCTGCCGACCCGGCTTGTCGACGTCCGGCTGCAGGTTTTGAAGTCCTCAAAATATCCGGTGACAAACAACAGCCGCGTCCATTTTTATCAGGGCGCGTTTGAAACGGTGGCAAAGGTCCGGCTTTTGGACCGCCCTATCCTGATGCCGGGCGAGAGCTGCTACGCCCAGCTGCGCCTGGACGACGAGACCTCCGTGAAAAAGTGGGACCGGTGCGTCATTCGGTTTTACTCTCCTTTGACGACGATCGGCGGCGGCGTCATCCTGGACGCCTGCCCTCTTAAAAAGCGGCGCAACCATCCGCCCGTGCTGGAAGGGCTCCGCGTTAAGGAGACGGGCGGCAGAGCCGCGCTTTTGGAGCAGGCCGTCCGGGAGTACTCCGCGTTATTTTATACGCTCGGCGAGCTTGTCCTGAGGGCCGGCCTCGACGGGCAGAGCGCGAAAACGGCGCTGGACCGCCTGATCGGCCAGAACAAGGCCGTGCTGCTGAACGGCGGGGCCTGCCTGCACGCGGATTTTATCCGTGTCCTGCAGAGCAGGCTGACCGGCATCCTGCGGAGCTTTCACCGGGAGAATCCGCTGGAGCCTGGCATGTCCCGTCAGGAGCTGCGCGCCCGGCTCGCCGGAGAAGACAACGTCAAGCGCTCCGAAGGACTGTTGGAGTATTTTGAGGAGAAAAAAGTCCTCCGGATCGAAAATGCCACGGTTGCCCTCGCCACCTTTCAGCGCCGGCAGGATGAAAACGACGAAAAGCTCAAAAAGCAGCTCGAAACGCTTTATCTGGACGCCGGCTTTGCCGTCCCGGCCAACGAGGCGGTGAGCGCGCAGTTTGAGGAAAATCCGCGATTCAAGGCGATCATGGGCTCTTTGCTGCGGGTCGGCCTCATCGTGCGGCTTGACGCCCGATACAACATGCACCGGGACTATCTGGCTCAGGCGGAACAACGCTTCCGTAAGCTGGCGGCAGCCGCGTCCCCCGTGGAGCTCGCCGCGTTCCGCGACGCGCTCGGCTCGTCCCGGAAGGTCGCCCTCGCCGTGATGGAATATCTGGACATGCGCGGCATCACAAAAAAGGACGGAGAGGGCAGGATACTGCTGCGGTAAAAAAGGAAAGTTTATCTATGCTGTTGTAAATGCAACAGACTTGCCGCAGGGTTCCTCTTACAATGACAAGTGAGAGGTGAAATGACATGACCATCTCACTTGATGAATTTCTAGACAGGATTTTAAGCCCGAATTCAGACCTGTACCTGATGGTGTGCGGGGAAGTTATTGTCTATGATAACGGCGCCAAAACCGTTTACAGCCCGATAACCACGCATCATAACGCCAGCCTGAATCCGCTTGTGGACTTCCGCACCCACATCGGGCACAGCCTGTTATGGAGCCGGCACGTTGAAATCCAATGCACTTCCGAAGAACTGAGAAACGCGCTGTATACCGCAGGCTATGAAATAGCCCCCCTGCAATCCAGTGAAGCCTATGCGAGATACGCTCTGTCAAAGCCGGTGCGGGCAGGATAACTGAACCTGACAAAAAGCAAGGGCCGTTGAGAGGTACCCTTGCTTTTTGCTGCTGCAGATGATTATTTATATACGTAAGCAATGATCAGGAAAAGCAGCAGGGCAGGAAATGTTTTCGTGGGTGACATGCGCTATACTGGGGCCACCGTACGGAGGAGGAGCGCCATGCAGATACCGGATATCATCAAAGGAAGCCTTGATTACATCGAACGCAATCTCAAGACGGACATCACCGCTGAGGAGCTGGCCCGGATGGCCAATTATTCCACGTTTCATTACTACCGCTTGTTCTCGTCGGTGATGGACGCATCCGTGGCGTCCTATATCCTCAAGCGCCGGCTGGACCATGCGCTGAGCGAGATCGCCGTCGGCAGGAAAGCCATCGAGGTCGTCATGGAATACGGTTTTGACACGTATGCGGGGTTTTACAAGGCTTTTATGAAAATGTATGGCTGCTCTCCGAAAAAGTTTATCGCGATTTACGGAAAACACACACCAAAAATACCAGAGGTGGCAACAATGTATACCGAAAAAGAACTTCGAAAAATCCTCGAAAACTGGGATATTGAAAAAAATCTGCCGATTGAGGATATCTGTATCCCGGACGGCGCGAAACCGTCTGGCAGCGACTGGACCGTCGGCGGCTATGTGCTGAGAACGGGTGATCGTGAGAAGCTGCTGAAGGACATTAAAATCGCCGAAGCGCTTGACTGCCAGGGTTTTGCTTCCGCACTGCCGGTGCCGACGACAGCGGGCGGCGCCTATCTGGACGGCCGCGAGGTCTTCATCCTGACGCACAGGCTCCAGGGCAGCCCGCTGTCCAAGCCCGAAAGATTCGGCGACCGCCGGACCGCGGTCGGTGAAGAATACGGCGCCGGCATCGCGCGGCTGCATAGGGCGCTGAAGGAGGTGCAAAACGATGTCTCACCGGACGACGTTGACCTGTACCGGATCGTCACCGATTGGGCGCTGCCGAATTTCCGGCAGCAGAACGTCCAGTGGAACATGGGGCTTGACGAGCGCTTTTTCAGAGATTACCTCGACGGTTTTGGGCGCCTGTACGGCAAGCTGCCGCGGCAGCTCGTCCACCGGAACCCCCACCCCGGCAATATCCTGTTTTCGGATGGTGCGGTCAGCGGCTTTATCAATTTCGACATGGGCGAGGTCAACATCCGGTTGTGGGACGTCTGTTACTGCTCGACGGGGCTCTTAAGCGAAACGGATGAGGAGAACTATGAAAAGTGGCTCGACGTGCTAGGCGGCATCCTGCGCGGTTATGACAGGGAGAACAGGCTGACGACGGAGGAAAAGCAGGCCATTTTCCCCGTGATCCTGTCGATACAGATGGTTTTTGCCGTATACCTGGAAGGCCGTGAGGAATTGCGGCCCCTCGGCGACACAAATCGGAAAATGCTGAAGTTCATCGTCCGGCACAAAACAGAGATTGACAGGCTGATCTGAACCCCGAAACGATGACAAAGGGCCGACCTTGCGGTCGGCCCTTTCAGACTGTCGGATAAAGCCCGGAGGGCTTTATCCGACAAAAGGCAGCGTGCAGGCCACTCAGCCGTGGCCTACACGATAAGTGTCATTGCCGACTACACGCCGCCGGAAATGACGGATTCCATCTTGTTCCCGCCGTGCGCGGCGGGAATTCTGCGAAGCTTTTTTGCTGCATATGAGTTTTCAGCTGCCGATCCTGTAGAGCTTGGCAAGGCCGCCTTCGGCCGTCTCGCGGTAGCGGCTGGAGATATCGCGGCCTGTTTCATCCATGGTCTGGACAACGAGGTCGAAGGAGATTTTACGGGTGTTCGACAGAAAATTGGCAAGGCTCAGCGCGTTGATGGCGCGCATGGCGGCCACGGCGTTGCGCTCGATGCAGGGGATCTGGACGAGGCCCCCGATGGGATCGCACGTCAGGCCGAGATGATGCTCCAGCGCCACCTCGGCGGCGTATTCTATCTGGTCGATGCCCATCTCGAACAGCTCCGCCAGCGCGGCGGAGGCCATCGCGCAGCCGGTGCCGACCTCCGCCTGGCAGCCGCATTCCGCGCCGCTGATGGAGGCGTTCTGCTTGACCAGATTGCCGATGAGACCGCCTGCGGCCAGCGCCCGGACGATCTGCTCGTCCGTAAAATGCTTCTTCTCCTGCATATACCGCAGCGCCGCCGGCACAACGCCGCTGGAGCCGCAGGTGGGCGCCGTGACGACGGTGCCCCCGGCGGCGTTCTGCTCGCTGACTGCGAAGGCGTAGGCGCAGACGGTCCGGTTTTCCCTGGTCTCCGGGCTCTCGTCAATATGCCGCTGGTTGTACAGAAACTGCGCCTTGCGCTCCACGCCCAGCCCGCCCTCCAGCGTCCCGGTGACGGAGAGCCCGTCCACGATGGAGCGCTTCATCGCCTCCCAGACGATATAGAGATAGTCCCAGATTTTCCGGCCCTCGCAGCGCTCTATATACTCGCTCAGGCGGATGTTGCCGGCCTTGCACAGACGGCTGATTTCCGAAAACGTGTTTTCGGGATAGACCTCCGGCTGCTCCAGAATCTGCCGGCCTTCGATGACGATATCGCCGCCGCCGACGCTCAGAACGCGCATCGAGCCCGTTTCACGGCCGCCGGTATAGGCGAAAAAGTCCATGGTGTTGGGATGAGTCAGGACAAACTCCGGCTCGGGGACAAACGCCACGTCCGCCGGCGTCGGTGACAGCGCCCGGAGTATCGCGGTGTCGGTCATATGTCCCTTGCCGGTCTTTGCCAGAGAGCCGTAAAGCACGGCTTTGAATTTTTCGGCGTCCGTGTGCTCGCCTTTAAATATCCGCGCGGCTTTTTCCGGCCCCATCGTGTGGGAGCTGGACGGCCCGCTGCCGATTTTATATAGTTCCATTATGGATTTCATGGCGCCCTCGTTTTCTTTCCCGCGTATTTGTGAGCTTAGCATTATTATACATTATTAATTACCGATCGCCTACATCAAAATTCCCGCCCGCCCGCCCAAAGTAAGGTATAGGGCTGCGCCCTATGACCCGTTTTTGCGGGGCTCCGCCCCGGACCCCGTAAGACTTCCTGCAGGCTTGTCATTCCCGCGAAGGCGGGAATCCAGGCTTTCCCCCTAGGGGAAGGGGCGCGCAGCGCCGGAAGGAGTGAATCTTGCTCCGCGCCGGGAGGGTGTTCACCCGGTCATCATATTACGCAAAATAAGGGATATCCGTGCTATAATGAAGCTAAAGAACCCATACGCAAAAGGCAACGCAGAAAAAAATAATTATAATATAGCACAAATTGAGATTTTCAAAAATCGATTATCCTGTAACCGCAACGATTTGACCGCTTTTCGAGTGCGAAACACTTCATGCTCTCGTAACATATCAAGGAAAATATCGCCCCACTCCAGCCCCTTTTCAAAGCTTAACAAGGCGTTTTTAATCAATATCAGCCCCAAAACATCAAATAGAAGTCTTTTTTCATCCAATACAAGCCTGTTTTCCTGTCGAATCCCTCGTACGGCTCAATACCCGCCTCCCGGCACCCTACAGCACTAGAACGTGGGGGGCGCGCTTTGTGCGGGGCTTCGTGAAATTGATTATTTCATTTTATCGCCATTTTGTGGTAAAATGTCCTTAAACGGGCAATAAATCACATGAACGGGACAGGAGGGCGTGACATGAAAATCGCGATTCTGGGCGCCGGGGCGATGGGCGCGATGGTAGGGGCGTATCTCAAAAAGGGCGGCGGCGAGGTATATTTTGTCGATCCATATGAGGCTCACATGAAAGCCGTTTCGGAAAACGGCCTTTTTATGGAGATCGAGGGGCACGCGCCGGAGACGGTCCGGGTGGACGGGGCGACGATCCGGGCGGAAGACGTGGGCGTTTGCGATGTGGTCATCCTGCTCGTCAAGGGCATCAACACCACATCGTCCGTTCAAAATAACAAGGCCCTGTTCGGGGACGGCACGGTGGTCCTCACGCTGCAGAACGGCATCGGCAACGCGGACCTGTTAAAGCGGCTGCTGCCCGAGGAAAACATCGGGCACGGCATCCTGAAATCGTCGGCCACCCTCTACGCGCCGGGTAAAATTTTCGGCCGGGACAGATTCCCCGACAGTCCGGCCGGGGCTTTCTTCTATCCGCTGGGTAAGGAGACGCGGCGTTTTGATACATACCGGCGGCTCGTCGATATTTTTACCGCCGGCGGCTTTATCGCGCGGCTGGACGAAAATATTGAGGCGATCATCTGGGATAAGCTCTATAATAACGCCGTCTTCAACTGCCCCTGCGCCATTTTGCAGATCGCGCCGCAGGATTTTATCAGCCACGAGATGGGCACCGAGCTGTATAAGCACATCGGCAGGGAGGTCTGTGCGGTGGCCACCGCAAAAGGTATCCCGATGGACGCCGAGGATTACTGGACGCATCACGGCCTGCCGTCCATCCCGAAGGGGCCGGTGACGGAGCGGCACTATACCTCGGCCATCCACGACGTCAGCCGCGGAAACAGGACGGAGGTCGACTTTTTGAACGGAGCGGTCTACAGGGAAGGGCAGAAGCTGGGCGTCCCCGCGCCTTATAACGAAACGATCTGGCGCATGACGCGGATTCTGGAAGATACATACGACCTGAAATATGTCCCGGAGTCGTAGCAAAACGGAGCAAACGTCCGAAATTTTGAATAATTGGTTTACAAAACGTCCCATTCATAGTATGATTAAAACAGTTGAATAAATCAAGCAACTGTAATTTGGGTGGAGAGCTCTTTTTAGGGTGACCGCCCTTTTATCTTGGACAGTGCGCATGAGATGCCGGCTGTCCAGCGCACTTTGCTGAAGATAAGAAGGAGAAAATCACATTCATGACATTTGAGAGTCTGAAAATTATAGAACCGATTTTAAAAGCCCTGGACAAGGCCGGATATACCGAACCGACCCCGATCCAGGAGGAGGCTATTCCGCCGCTGCTGGACGGCCGGGACATTCTCGGCTGCGCCCAGACGGGGACGGGAAAGACGGCGTCCTTCGCCGTGCCCATCCTGCAGAAGCTGTACGCGGAGAAAGCGCTCCGAAAGGGCACCGCCCCGAAGGCGCTGGTATTGACGCCGACCCGGGAGCTTGCCACACAGATCGCCGCCAGCTTTTCGGCCTACGGCGAATTTGTCGGCCTGAAGAACACGGTGATTTTTGGCGGCGTGTCGCAAAATCCCCAGGTCCAGGCGCTGCAGAGCGGCGTGGACATCCTGACGGCGACGCCGGGGCGGCTCATCGACCTGCTGGATCAAAAGCATGTCGACCTGCGCCATATCAGCTATTTCGTCCTGGACGAGGCGGACCGTATGCTGGACATGGGCTTTCTGCGCGACGTGGAGAGGATCATCGCCAGGCTGCCCGAAAAAAGGCAGACCATGCTGTTTTCCGCGACGATGCCGGCCGAGATCGAAAAGCTGACGAAAAGGATATTAAAAGATCCCGTCAAGGTGGCCGTCACACCCGTGTCTTCCACTGTGGACACCATTGAGCAGAAGCTGTACTACGTCAACAAAAGCAATAAGACAAAGCTGCTGGCCCATCTGCTTAAAACGGAGGATATTGTCTCCGCCCTTGTATTCACCAGGACGAAGCACGGCGCCAACAGGCTGACGGAAGCGCTGCGCCGGGCCGGCGAGACCTGCGAGGTCATCCACGCCGACAAGTCCCAGTCGGTGCGGCAGATGGCCCTGAGCAAGTTCAAAGAGGGCAAGTCCCGCGTCCTTGTGGCCACAGACATCGTGGCCAGGGGCATCGACATCGTGGAGCTGTCCCACGTCGTCAATTTTGACCTGCCGGAGTCTCCGGAGGATTACGTGCACCGGATCGGGCGCACGGGCAGGGCGGGACACGGCGGCACGGCCATCTCGTTCTGTGACCTGCTGGAAATCAAGAGCCTGGACGGCATTGAAAGGCTGACGGGCAAAAGGCTGGAGGTCGTCTCCGAGCATCCGTATATCCTGCAGGATGAGACGCCGGAGGATAGGCAGCTGGACGCGCCGCCCCGAGGCAGAAGGACCCATCATTCCGGGAACCCAAACGGCGGAAAAAGCTCCGGCTCCGGCTACAGGGGCAGGTACCACGGCAACAGGCGCAATCCTTCGGACCGGGGGCCCGGTAAAAACGTGTAGAGGTAAAAGCAGCGCGGAGCCTTTAATGCTCCGGGCTGTTTTCAGTTTGTGAGATACCGGCCTGGGCGCGGCGGGCGCGCCTGCCGTGCAGGAGGCCATACAGCGGGACGCCGAGAGCGACGACGGCGGCTTCGGCGAGATACATGGCGGCAAAGCCGCCGGCGCCGGCGATCAGGCCCAGAAGCACCGGCCCCAGCCCCAGCCCGATATCCGAGAAAACGAAGTACGTCGACGTTGCGCTGCCGACCTTGTGGCGGTCTACGGATTTTACCGCGATGGTCTGCCCCATGTTCAGAATATTGCCGTAGCCGAGCGCCATGAGGACGGCGGCCAGAATAAACATGGTGCCCCCGCGCGCGAAGGCCAGCGCCAGAAGGCTCAGCGCGTAAAACACGACAGCCGGGTACATGACGATATTGTCGCCCCTTTTATCCAGCAGCTTTCCGGCCAGAGGCCTGCAGATCAGGATGGCGGCGGCGTATACGATAAAGAACAGCGACGCGGTGCTCGCCTGATGAAGCTGCACCGTATAAGAGCTAAGGAAGGCAGTGACGCCGGTGTAGCACAGGCTCATGAAAATAACGACCAGCGACAGCGGGAGCGCGCGCCGCTCAAAGATATCCCCAAGCGGCTTTTTCTTAAGCTGGACGAGCTGCTCCTCGCTGAAGACAGGCTTTTCTATTTTGACGAAGGCCGCCAGGAGAAGGCTTAAGAGCGCCGCCGCCGCGCAGACGGCAAACAGTGCTGTATATGTAAAATGCTGTACGATAAACATGCCGGCCAGCGGCCCCAGCGCCGTGGCGACGGTGAAATTCAGCGAGAAAAAACCGATGCCCTCGCCGCGCCTGTCCGGAGGAATCAGGTCGACCACGACCGTGGACAGAGCGCTGTGGACAACGCCGAAGGCCGCCCCGTGCAAAAAGCGGACGGCCAGCAGCGGCGCAAGCCCGATAGGGAGCAGATAGGGCAGGCTCAGGAGGAAGAACGCGCGGCACCGCCGGCCAGCACCAGCCGTCTCCGGCCGACGGTTTCAAGATACCGGCCGCAGAAAATCCGCCCGAGCACGCCGCCCAGCACGAAGATGCCCGCCGTCAGGCCCGCGATGCTTTCACCAGCGCCGAAGGCTTTGGCGGCGTAGTCGGCAAGGGTCGTCATTGTGATGTAAAACACCAGCGCCGCAAAAAGTCCCGAGAGGGTGGCTAAAATAAAATCCTTTGTCCAGAGCTTATGTTTTGTCTTATCCATCGTCGCCCACCTGAAAATAAAAATAGCAACGCGCCGTGTTTCAACTGGACTTACGTGAAACACGGCGCGTTGCGCTTTGATTATAGCGTGGCAAATTTGATTTTGCAAACGGTTTTTATTTCAGGCCGCTATTTCATCCCCCCGGCATCCGCCTGATAGGCGTTGTCGGAGACGCAGGGGATAACGGGACAGTTCGCGGCGCGCAGCGCGTCCAGAAATTGCGGGCCGGCGCGCAGGTTGCTCCCGACAATGCTGCGGGGCGTCAGCGCCATGGTCTGGTTGAGAGAAATGCTCTCAAAGTGCTCGCTCCTGAATGCCTCCAGGAACCACAGCGTGTCGTTTCCGGTGTTCTGGACATAATGTACGTAGCCGACAGGGATATAACCCACATCGCCCGCGCGGTAATTGAAGGTGCGGGCCCTGCCGTTTTCCCCGAAAACCGTCATGCGTCCCTGACCGGTCAGGTAATATTGGAATTCATCGTTATTGTTGTGCCAGTGGATCTCACGCATGGCGCCGGGCTTGATCTCTACAAGCGCCGCGGCCGTTGTTTTGGCCACGTGGAAGTTTGCGGTGTCCGCAATACGGACGCTGCCGCCCGCGGTGGCGATGGGGTCCTGGGCCATCAGCTCATGCTTGAAGGTTTGCGGCACCGGCCCGAACGGGGAACGGACGGCTTCCTCCTCCAGCGGGCCTGGTACGGTGCCTTGGTATATATAAACCTGCCCTGACGGGAAGGTCCTGAATTCGCTGGCCGGAACCCCAAAATTCATGGAGAGCACCTCCCTTGGATAATGGGCAAACAGATCGCTCAGCGACAGGGTATTCAGGTCTGAAAAATCGCCGTCGTCAAACAGCAGGATAAACTCGCAGCCGTCCGCCATTCCCTGCAGGGCGTGGGAAACGCGGGGAGGGAAGTACCAGAGGTCTCCGGGATGGATATCCCCGATGAAGTTGCGCCCCTGCTGGTCGACGGCGGTGACGCGGGCGCTGCCCGTGAGCACGAGCGACCATTCGGAGGCTTCGTGCCAGTGGACTTCGCGCACCCCGCCCGGCGTCAGGCGCATATTGACGGCTGCCAGCGTCTTCAGCGCCGGCATTTCCCTCGCGGTGATTTCGCGGGACCAGCCGCCCGGCTTCAGTACCATGCTGGTGTCGGAAAAAGAAAATTTAAGATTCGGCATGAGTCCCGCGTCTGTTGCCGGCGGGACCAGCATATCCGGATTTTCCAGGTCACGAAGAATATCGCGCGGGCCGGGGTCGGTGGCGCCCCAACCGTTACGGATGGGCTCCGGTATATAGCTGAAATTACGCCGCGCGCTTTGAAAATCGAAGTACATGTTGTTTCTCCAAAGATATATTAAGCTTCACTCAGAGCGAGTTCCGCATCGCCATATCATATTGAAAAAAATGTTGATTTGTTCGTTAAATTGTAAACTGCACCCGGCGGAGGAAACAGCCGTTTTTTCTGTTGACAAACAGGTGGCGGTTGGTATAATGGTATTGAACGTTGTTCAGAACGTCGTTCAGCATGGAGGGTGTTTTGAAAAGCAGAGAGGATACCAGGGAGAAAATACTCAGGGCGGCCGCCGAATTGATCGGCGAGAGCGCCGGCAGCATCGAGACGATTACAGTGCGGGCTATTGCCGAAAGGGCAAACGTCGGCGTGGGGCTTATCAATTATCACTTTCAAACGAAGGAGCACCTGATCGAGCTCTGCGTGCAGCAGCTTATCGGCAGCTTTATCGCCGGCTTTAAGCCGGATGTCGGCCCGGGGCTGAAGGGCGCGGCGTATCTGGCGGCTGTCGTCAAGAATGTCGCCGATTTTCTGGCCGCCAATCCCGCCGTGTCGCAGATTTCCATCCTGGGGGATTTTAAGTCGCCGGAGGCCGGAGACAACACCATGAAAACCGTGCGGGGGCTGCTGCTGTCCTTACAGGGCCTTGATTTCCCGGAGCGCGATAAAGCGCTTTTGATGTTCGCCGTCACGTCCGTTCTCCAAGGCATATTCCTGCGCCGGGAGCTGAGCGGGGCGCTGTTCGGATATGATTTTAACGACAAGACACAGAGAGACGCGATGATCGACCTTATTGTAAACCGGCTTATGTGAAAGGAATGAAAGATATGAACAAGAAAACAGGGATGCTCGCCGCGCTCGTGACGCTGGCCGCCGTCGCCGCGTTCGCGCTCGGCATGGCGTTCGGCAGCTCGTTTGTGAGCTTCCTGGCCAGCATGTTTATCGCATGGGGCTTTGTCCCTCTGGTGTGCGCTTTCGCCGCCTTCGGCGGGCGCGAGACGTCGGCGGTGAGCAAAACGGCGGTAGCGTTTGCGTCCGTCTATGCTGTCCTTATCATGCTCGTGTATTTCGCCCAGCTCACCACCGTCAGAATGGGCACGCTGGCCGGCCAGGCGGCGCTGCTGCTGGATTACGCGAATTTCGGCCTGATGTTCAACTACGACCTGCTGGGCTATGCGTTCATGGCGCTGGCGACCTTTTTCATCGCTTTCGCGGTCCAGGTCAAAACGACGGCCGATAGATGGCTGAAGGGGCTGCTGCTGGCCCACGGCGTCTTCGCGGTCAGCTGCGTTGTGATCCCGATGCTTGGCGTTTTCGGTGGGGCAAACGCGGGCGGGGCGCTTATGGGCACCCTGATCCTCGAATTCTGGTGCGCCTACTTTATCCCGGTCTGCATCCTGTCATTTGTGCATTTTAAAAGGAAAGAGAATGTATAGAATTCTCTGTAGGCCGCGCCTATCGGCGCGGCCTACTCAGCTGTCGATAAAGCCTCCGGGCTTTATCGACAAGGAGAGTACATGCAGCGCGCTCAGCCGCGCGCTGCATGAGAAGAGTCACTCCGGAGGCGCATGTCCTCCTGCGTGACAAATTTGAATTTATTTGCCGCTCCGGCGGCAAACTCTGCGAGGCTTTGTCCTCTGTATGCAGTTTTTTTGACAAGCTGGGTACCGCGCCTTTCGGCGCGGCTTACTTTTGGGTGTTGACAAATCTCAAATATAAGATATGATGACTATAAAGTCAGTGACTTAGGAGTCATATAAAATGACAGAATCTAAACGGCAGCGGCAAAAGGCGCAGACAAAGGAACATCTGATCGAGACGGCGTATGCGGTGTTTTCATCGCGGGGCATCATGGCCGCGCGCATGGCGGACATCGCGGCGGCGGCGGGCGTCTCCCACGGGACGGTTTTTCTGCATTTCAATACCCAGGAGGCGCTTATCGAGGAGGTCGTGGCGCATTACGGCGCGCTGATCGCCCTTGAAACCCACGCGCTGGCGGAACGCTGCGGCAGTATGGAAGAGCTGCTGCGGGCGCATCTCGGCGCCATCTCGGCATATGAGCCGTTTTACACGCGGCTCGTCCTGGAAAATCGCATGCTGCCGACGGCGGCGCGGGACAGCTGGATTGACATTCAATCCGCCGTGTCGCTGCATTTCAACCGCGTGGCCGAGAGGGAATCCAGCCGCATAGAGAAGCGCGGCATCCCCGATGCGATGCTCTTCAACATGTGGATGGGGCTGGTGCATTATTATCTTGCCAACGGAGGCCTGTTTGCGCCGGAGGGGAACGTGATCCGACGTCACGGCACGACGCTTGTGGGGAGCTTTCTTAAGCTGCTGAACGGGTGAGCTAAACCGGGCGGCGGCGGCCGCCGTCAATATAAAACTGAAAGGACGATCAGAATATGAAAACATGCATTGCCTGCGGTATGCCGATGAAAGCGGCGGAAGATTTTCCGGGAGGAGACCAGAGCAAGGATTACTGCGTCTACTGCGCGCGGGAGGACGGCACCATGCAGTCGTACCCCGAAAAACTCGAGGGCATGACGGAGTTCCTGGTCCGCACGCAGGGGCTTGACCACGGCGCGGCTCACGAGACCGCCGTGCGCCTGATGTCAAAGCTGCCCGCCTGGAAGGACATGCGGACAAACGCGTAGCATCCCGCGATAAGCGAGGGCAGGCCGCCAAAGGAGCGGCCTGCCCTCAGACTGTCGATAAAGCCCGTGGGGCTTTATCCGACAAGGGGGTGCATGCGGCGCGCTCAGCCACGCCCCGCATGAGAAGTGTCACTCCGGAGGCGCATGTCCTCCTGCGTGACGATTTTGAATTTATTTGCCGCTCCGGCGGCAAACTCTGCGAGGCTTTGCCTTCTTCAGGCAGGTTTTTCGACAAGCTGAGGACAGGCCGCCAAAGGAGCGGCCTGTCCTCATTTTCCTAAGGAGGCACATGTTGTGAAAAATGACTAAAGGCACGCGTGGCAATTGACGCCGGAAAACTGTGCCAATAACAAATCCGGAATACCATATCTTGTACACTTATGATAAAAAAACAAAAAGATTATTGAAGTAATAAACAAATTGTTTTGAAAAGTGAAAAAATAAAACGCGATTCGTGACGAAATCGTCTTTATGTTAACGATAGTTTATTTTCAAATAGGCGGGATGTATAATCAAATTGCCCCATAATATTTTGTGCACTTAAGCAAATTACGCGTAACTAATTTTGGTAAAGGTGATGAATATGAACATGAATCCGGAGGAGCGGGAGACTGTCTGCAAGTGCGGGCAGGAGACGGAGGAACAGAAATACGAACGGTTGGATCAGGTTATCGAGATCTATAAATCGAAGCCAGGCAGCCTGATTCAGATTTTACATATGGCGCAGGGCATATTCGGCCATATTCCGTCGGAGCTCCAGGAGTATATCGCCGGGAAGCTCAATATGCCTGTCGCGAAGGTCCACGGCGTGGTATCGTTCTATACCCACTTCAGCATGGTGCCGAAGGGGGAGCACACCATTCAGGTCTGCATGGGTACCGCCTGCTTCGTGCGCGGCGGCAAGGAGATTCTCGAGACACTGACCGACGAGCTTGGAATCGGCGTCGGAGAGACGACGCCGGACGGCAAATTCACACTGGAGGTCACGCGGTGCATCGGCGCCTGCGGCCTGGCCCCGGCCGTCACTATCGACAACGTGGTGTATCAGATGATGGACTCCAATAAGATCAAGCAAGTTCTGAAAAATGGAGAGTTTGGAGCATGATTGAAACAAAAATGGTTAAAACGGCGGCCGACCTCGACAGCATCAGGGAGAATTTCCTCGAGGAAACGCGCCGCTATCAATACAGGGTGCTTGTCTGTTCCGGCGGCGGCTGCGTCTCAGCGGGCTGCCACGCGGTGAAGAACGCGCTGCTTCAGGCCATCGAGGATAATCACCTGGAGGACAAGGTGCTGGTCAGCGAAACGGGCTGCATCGGCACGTGCAATCTGGGCCCCGTGATGGTCGTCATGCCGGAGGAAGTCTTCTATACAAAGCTGACGCCGGCGGACATTCCGGCGATCGTTGAAAGCCACTTCGCGGGCGGCGCCGTGAAAGAAGACAATACATACTACGACACCGCTTTGAAAAAGCGCGTGACGCACCTGAAGGATATTGAGTACTTTAAAAATCAGATCAAAATCGCCCTGCGCAACTGCGGCAACATCGATTACGGCTCCATCGAGGAGTATATCGCCAGCGATGGGTATAAGGCCGCCGCGAAGGCGCTGAACTCCATGACGCCGGCGCAGGTGGTCGACGAGGTCACAAAGTCCGGCCTCAGAGGCCGCGGCGGCGCGGGATTCCCCACGGGCGTCAAATGGAATGCGGGCCTGCAGGCCGTGAGCGACGAGAAATACATCGTCTGCAACGCCGACGAGGGCGACCCCGGCGCGTTTATGGACCGCAGCCTCATCGAGGGCGATCCCCACACGGTCATCGAAGGCATCCTCATCGGCGCGTACGCCATCGGCGCGGAGAGAGGCTTTGCCTATATCAGGGCGGAGTATCCGCTGGCCATTGAAAGATTCAACGCCGCGCTGGAGCAGGCGCGGGACTTCGGCCTGCTGGGCGAGGATATCCTCGGCAGCGGTTTCGACTTTGACATCGAGGTCCGGATCGGCGCCGGCGCTTTCGTGTGCGGCGAGGAGACGGCGCTCATGGCCTCCATTGAGGGCGAGCGCGGCGAGCCGAAGCAAAAGCCGCCCTTCCCGTTCCAGAAGGGGCTGTTCCAGAAGCCGACAATTATCAACAACGTGGAGACCTTTGCCAACATCGCGCCCATCATTTTGAAGGGCAGCGGCTGGTACGCCAGCTTCGGCACCGAAAAGAGCAAGGGCACAAAGGTCTTTGCCCTGGCCGGCGATATCAATAACACCGGCCTTGTGGAAGTGCCTATCGGCATGAAGCTCAGCGACATCGTGTATAAGATCGGCGGCGGCCTGCCCGGCGGCAAGGAGTTCAAAGCCGCGCAGATCGGCGGGCCCTCCGGCGGCTGCATCACCAAGGAAAACCTGGATACGCCGGTGGATTACGATTCTCTGATGAAGCTCGGCGCCATCATGGGCTCCGGCGGACTCATCGTTATGGACGAAGACAAATGCATGGTGGACGTGGCGAAATTCTTCATGGAATTCGTCCAGGACGAATCCTGCGGCAAGTGCACGCCCTGCCGTCTCGGCACAAAGCGGATGCTGGCCATTCTTCAGAAGATCACGGACGGCGAGGGGACGATGGAGGACATCGACGAGCTGGAGACCCTGGCCCGGGACGTCACATCCTCGGCGCTGTGCGGCCTGGGGCAGACGGCGCCCAACCCGATCCTCTCCACGCTCCGCAATTTCCGCAACGAATATGAGATGCACATCGCCGACAAGCGATGCCCCACGGGCAAGTGCAAGGCTCTGGCCTGCTATACCATCGACAAGGCCGCCTGCAAAAAATGCGGTCTCTGCGCGAAGAACTGCCCTGTGTCGGCCATCAGCGGAGACAAGGATACGCCTTACTCCATCGACGAATCAAAGTGCATCAAATGCGGCGCCTGCTTTGGAAAGTGCCCTTTCAAGGCAATTTCCAGGTGACCTGAATGGGGGTTAAGTAATGATCAATTTAACGATAGACAACAAGAAAGTCCAGGGCCAGGAGGGGCAGACCGTTCTGCAGGTCGCCGAGGCCAACGGCATTCATATTCCGACCCTGTGCTATATGGAGGGCGTCCACGAGAATTTCTCCTGCCGCATCTGCGTGGTCGAGGTGGAGGGCATGCGGAACCTGCAGCCGTCCTGCTCCGTGAAGGCGGCCGAAGGCATGGTCGTCCGCACCAATAACGAGAAGGTTTTGAGCGCCCGGCGCACCATCGTCAACCTCATGCTGTCCAATGGCGCCCACAACTGCCTGTCCTGTGAAAAGAACGGCGACTGCCAGCTGCAGGACGCCGCTTATGAGCTGGGTATCGAGGCGCCCAAGTTCATCCTCAAGAGCGAAAACGACCCGGGTATCGACGACTCGAGCCCGATGATCATCCGGGACAACCGGAAATGCATCCTCTGCAAGCGCTGCGTGATCGCATGCAACAAGATCGTCGACAACGACGTACTGGGTTTGGCCCAGCGCGGCAGCGAGACGGTGGTCGTCTGCGACACCGACAAGCCGATGGGAGAATCCTCCTGCGTGCAGTGCGGCGAATGTGTCCAGCGCTGCCCGGTGGGCGCGCTCATCGAGAAGAAGTCCGTGGGCAAGGCGCGGAGCTGGGAAACGACAAAGGTCAGAACGACCTGCCCGTACTGCGGCGTCGGCTGCCAGCTGAACCTGCATATGAAGGGCGAGGAGATCGTCAAGGTCACCGGCGTGGAGGGCGCGCAGCCCAACGACGGCCGCCTGTGCGTCAAGGGCCGTTTCGGCTACGACTTCATCTATTCGGACGAAAGGCTCACGACGCCCCTCATCAAGCAGGCGGACGGTACCTTCCGCGAAGCTTCCTGGGATGAGGCGCTCGACCTGGTGGCGAATAAGTTCAAGGCTATCATCGCCAAATACGGCCCGGAGGCCGTGGCGGGCGTCAGCTGCGCCAGAAGCACAAACGAGAACTCCTACCAGATGCAGAAGCTGGTGCGCGCCGTCTTCCAGTCGCCGAACATCGACCACTGCGCGCGCGTCTGCCACGCGCCGACCGTCTCGGGCCTGATGAAATCCTTCGGCACGGGCGGCATGACGAACTCCATCCAGGAGTTTGCCAACACGAAGCTCCTGTTCTGCATCGGCACGAATATGACCGAGGCGCATCCGGTCGCTTCCACCTTCGTCAAGAACGGCGCCAGGAACGGAGCGAAGCTGATCGTCTGCGACCCGAGACGGCACCGGCTGGCCGACTACGCGGACATCTTCGCGCAGATGAAGGTCGGCTCGGACGTGGCTTTCCTGAACGCCATCATGAACGTTCTGATCAACGAGGACCTCTATGATAAAGAGTTTGTCCGCGATCACTGCGAGAACTTTGAAGAGCTCAAGGCCTGCGTGATGAAATATCCGCCCGAAAGAGGCGAGGAGATCAGCGGCGTCCCGAAGGAGACGATCATCGAGATCGCCCGCATGCTCGGCACCGTCAAGCCCGCCATGCTGATCTACACCCTGGGCATCACCGAGCACACCTGCGGCACGGATAACGTTATATCGGTGGCCAACCTGCAGATGCTGCTGGGCAATATCGGCAAGGAAAACACCGGCGTCAATCCGCTGCGCGGCCAGAACAACGTTCAGGGCGCCTGCGACATGGGCGCGCTGCCCAACGTGCTGCCGGGCTACCAGAGCTTTACCGATCCGGCCGTCAACGCCAAGTTTGCAAAGGCCTGGGGCGTGGACAGCATTCCGGCCAAGAACGGCCTGATGATCGCCCAGATGCTGGACGGCCTGCTCGACAAAACGATCAGGGGACTGTTCCTCTTCGGCGAAAACCTTGTCCAGGCCGAGCCGGACATCGCCCATGTTGAGAAATGCATGGCCGCAGCGGAATTCCTGGTCAGCACCGATATCTTCATGACGGAGACGACGCGCTTTGCTCACGTCATTCTGCCCGCCGCCTCCTGGTGCGAGGACGAGGGCACCTATACAAACTGCGAGCGGCGCATCAGCCGCGTCCGGAAGATCAAGAACGCGCCGGGCGAGGCAAAGCCCGACTGGTGGATCTTCAAGCAAATCGCTAAGCGCTTCGGCCATGAGTGGGCGTCCAACAGCGCCCGGGAAATCTGGGATAACGAGCTGGCCGTGCTCTGCCCCTCGTTCGCCGGCGTCAAATATTACAGGCTCGACGGGGACGGCATCCAGTGGCCCTGCCCCAGCGAGGACCATCCCGGCACACAGATCCTGCACAAGGACGGCAATTTCACAAGAGGCAAAGGCCTCCTGGTGCCTCTGGAATGGACGCCGCCGGCCGAGGTGCCCGACGCGGAGTATCCGTTCGTCTTAAGCACGGGCCGCCGCCTCTACCACTATCACACGCGGACGCAGACGGGCCGGGCCAAGGGGCTCAACGACCTGCTGCCCGAGGAGTACGCCGACATCTCCGATATCGACGCCGGCCGCATGGGTATCGCAGACGGCGAGAAGATCAGGGTCTGGTCGCGGCGCGGCTCTGTTGAAGTAACGGCGCGCGTTTCCGAGCGGATTCAGCCGGGCCTTGTATGGATGGCGTTCCATTACCGCGAAGGCAACGCCAACTGGCTGACGAACAAGGCTTACGACCGCGTCACGATGACGCCGGAATACAAAGCCTGCGCCGTGAACATTTCCAAGCTCTAAAATACGCCGGTTGTCTCAAAGCGCCCGGACGGCCGGAGACGCACCCTGCAAGTACGCCGCATCATATGCCGGCATATCCTGTAGGGGGCGCCGCCCCCGGCGTCCCGTTCACCGGGCCTTGAGACAGCCGGCACAGTTCTTAAAATCCCCTTTCGATTGGACTTGATGATCATGGAAGATAAAATCTTCGAAGAATTTGAGGTGCTGAAAATCAGCAGGGAGGACGGCGCGTATACGCTGCAGGAGGTCTGCAAGCCGGTTATCGCCGAGATTTCCCTGAAAATCTATATCAACGGCATGGAAATGGTCTCTATGCTCTGCCTCAACAGGCAGCAGGAGGAGCTTGCCGTCGGTTTTCTGTACAGCGAGGGCGTGATCAACAGCTTTGACGACATCGAAGAGGTCTGCTATAACGAGAGGGCCATGGCCGTCATGGTGCGGCTGAAGGAGGGCATCTCCGTCAAAAGGCAGGAGAGCCTCCGCAGCATCACCGCCGGCTGCGGCAAATGCTACACGTATATCAATCCCTTGAAGCGGAGCCAGTTTAAAAAGGCGGAAAGCGCCGGCCGGTTCTCGCTGGAGGACATCATGGGCCGGATGCGGGACTTCGCCGGACAGTCCGAGCTCTTCCGGGAGATCGGCGGCGTGCACAGTCTGCTCTTTTATACGCCGGGGTACTCTGTGTTCAGCGAGGACATCGGCCGGCACAACTGCTTTGACAAGGTGACCGGGACGCTCCTCAAGGAGGGGAAAATGGCGCTGGCGGAAGACGGCATCGTCTTTATCAGCGGCAGAGTGACCTCAGAAATCATGACGAAGGTCATCCGGCTGGGCGCGCCGGTCATCGTCTCCAAGTCTACGCCGTCCACGGCGGCCGTCAAGCTGGCCAATCAGTACAACATCACGCTGCTGGGCTACGCCAGGAGCGACACAGGCTACGTCTACAGCGGCGCCGACAGGCTGATGGAAGCCACGCCGTGCCGCGCGGAGAAAGTGGCGATCTGAACTATTGCAATAAAGACGGGCGATCGCAGATCGCCCCTACGGAGCGCGACATGACTCTTTGTAGGGGTGATGCACGAATCGCCCGCCGATTTTATATTTTTTGCTTTTGTGCTATTATCGGATTGGATATTTATAAATAAAGGAGTACGAGCAGTGTTCATACGGCAGGCCGCGCCATCCGAGCTTAAGGATATCATGGATATCTACGACAGGGCGCGCGATTATATGAGGACAAGCGGCAACATGGCCCAGTGGGTCAACGGTTACCCCGGAGAGGGTCTCGTCCTGGAGGACATCAGAAACGGCTTCAGCCACATCTGCATGGACGGCGGCAGAATCGCCGCTGTTTTCAGCCTCGTCACAGGCGAGGACCCGACGTATAAAGAGATTTACGACGGCAGGTGGCTCAATGAAAACCCCTACGGCACAGTCCACCGCATCGCCGTGGCCATCCATCAAAAGGGCGTTGCCGCCTTTTGCCTCGACTGGTGCCTGCAAAAATGCGGCAATGTCCGTGTCGACACCCACGAGGACAACCTGCCGATGCGCGGTCTGCTCACAAAATGTGGTTTCACTTACTGCGGCGTCATCTACCTCCCCGATGGCTCGCCGAGATTTGCGTATCAAAAGACGGAAGGCTGAGATTGACAATAAAAGAGGCTGCCCTCAAATTGAAGGGCAGCCTCTTTTACATGGGCGTTATTTATCCAGCAGCAAGAGCTTTTCCGGGGGAAGCTGAACGTAGCGAGGCAGTGTTTTCAGCGATTCGTACTTTTCGCGGCTCATTTCAAGGCGCAGCGTTTTGGCGGCGTTCGAGCCTGCTTTACGAATCAGGAGAATGTAGCTGAAGGTGTCCCGGAGGGTGCTGACGGCCTCGAATTCAAAGCAGTTCGGGAGGTCGCAGGCATCGGTGAGGACGATGTCGTGGGCGCGGATGCCGACGTATTTGACATCTCCGGCGGGCTTGCCGCCGCACTCCAGCGTCATGTCCCAGTCGCCGGCCGCGATTGTCCTGTCGGAAACGGGTCCGGCGGGGGAGATGTTCTTGCAGCCGGTGAGGAGGCAGGCGTCGTAGGACCTGGGGTCGTTGAACAGCTCCCACTTGTCGCCGTCGGCGACGAGGGTACCGCGGGACACGACGGCCACGCGGTGGCACAGCCTGTACACCTCGTCCCTGTTGTGGGAGACGAAGAGGGAGGTACCGCCGAACTCGCCTAAAATCACGGCGAGCTCCTGTTCCAGCTGCCAGCGCAGATAGCTGTCCAGGGCGGAAAATGGCTCGTCCAGCATGAGGACGTTCGGCTCCGACATCAAAATGCGCGCCAGAGCGACGCGCTGCTGCTGTCCGCCGGAGAGCTCGGCGGGGTAGCGGTCCTGGAGGCCGTCGAGGCCCATGATGGAGAACAGCTCCTTGACCCTGTTAAGCTTCCGGCTGCGGTCTGGCATGCCCTTGGCCGCGCACAGGACGTTTTGCCGGGCCGTCATATTCGGAAACAACGCGGCATTCTGGAACATATAGCCCGTTTCGCGGCGCCGGGGCGGGACGTTTATTTTTTTGTCGGAGTCAAAGAGCGGCACGCCGTCCGCTATGATGACGCCCTCGTCGGGCCGGACGATACCGGCGATGCATTTGAGCGTCATGCTCTTGCCGCTGCCGGAGGCGCCGAGAAAGCCGACGATTTCGCGCTCCGCCTTGAAACGGACGTCGAGCCTGAAGCCCGGCCATGTTTTTTTGATATCTATTTCGAGGGACAATTAAATGCCCCCCTTCGCCGCAGGGATGTTTTTGCGCCGGCGCCGCGACGGCTCGCCCGTCACCAGGTTCATGACCAGCATGACGGCAAAGGAAATGACGAGGTCGATGAGCACGTATTTGTAGGCCAGCGCATTGTCTCCGGCGGCCATCGCCGCGTAGACGGCAACGGAGAGCGTCGTCGTCTTGCCGGGGAGATTTCCGGCCAGCATGATGGTGGCGCCGAATTCCCCAAGACCTCTGGCAAAGGCCAGCACCGTCCCGGCGATCATGCTGTAACGGCTGCCCGGCAGAATGATCCGCCAGAAAATAAAGGTGTTGCTGAGCCCCAGCGTCTGGGCCGCGTAAACGAGCGTTTGGTCAAACTGCTCAAACGCTCCGCGCATGGTGCGGTACATAAGGGGAAAGGCGACCACCGTCGAGGCGATGATGGGCGCGTACCAGGAGAAGACGATTCTCTCATGGAAGACGGCCAGGAAGAACCGGCCGGCGGGGCCGTGAATCCCGAAAAAGACAAGCAGGAAGAAGCCGACGACGGTGGGGGGCAGGACCATGGGCAGCGTCAGGATGCCGTCGGCAATGCCCTTGAGGAGCCTGCCGAGCCTGATGACATAATAGGCGGCGACGATCCCGATAATGACGGCGAATACCGTCGCCACGAGCGCCGTGCGCAGCGAAATCCACAGCGGAGAATAATCCAAAGTCCCACCCCACGAAATTGATTTTTATTTTGTCACAAAGCCATATTTATCGAACACAGACAGAGCGTCGTCGGACTGCAGATATTTGATGAAAGCGGCGGCCGCGTCCTGGTTGGTGCTGGCCTTGACGATGGCGAGCGGATAGACGACAGGCGTGTGGCTCCCGTTCGGCGCCTCGGCGATGACCTTGACGTTTTCGTCCGTCAGGGCGTCTGTTTTATAGACGATGCCGCAGTCCACGTTGCCGGAATCGACCCAGGAGAGGACCTGCTTGACGTCGGAGCCGTACGTCGCCTTGGCGCTGACCGTGTCCCACAGATTGAGATAATTGAACGTATCCTGCGCGTACTGGCCGGCGGGCACGCTCTTGGGATCGCCCAGGGCGATCTTGCTGACGGCGTCCGTGGCCACGTCGCCAAAGCCGCCGACCTTGACGGGCGCATCCTTGGGGACGATGAGCACGATTTCGTTTTTCAGCAGGTCAACCTTGGACGAGGTGACGATGAGCCCCCCCTGATCGAGCGCGTCCATCTGTTTCGTTGCCGCGGAGAAGAAGATATCGGCGGGGGCGCCCTGCTCGATCTGTGTCTGCAGCGCGCCGCTGGAAGCGTAGCTGGGGGTGATCGTGACATTCGGCGCCACGGTTTTATAGGCGGCGATGATGTCGTCCAGCGGCTGTGTCAGGCTCGCGGCGGCAAGAATCGTGAGATTGGCCGCCGCACCCGAACTCGGGGACGCTGATGCGGTGGATGCCGGCTGGGAAGCCGAAGGACTCTCTGACGGCGCCGTGGGTGTTCCGCAGCCAAACAGGGCAAATGCGAGTACGAGCGCCAGACATAGTGACAGTAGCTTTTTCATAATCTTATCCTCCAATAATAAATGACTTTCAATCTCAGCGCAATTCATTTTTCACGCGAATTGGGCAGCTTGAAATGCTTTGTACCGTTCCTTCACGAGTATAATTATGATGTCGCCGTGTGAAGAATAAACCGCTACAATTCATTTTGTGTCGTTTCGTCATGTTTATATACGCTGGCGCGAGAATGGGTTGACGTTTATTAACGAATCGCCAAGTCAAATTTATGTTAAATGCTTGCAGTGAAAAAAGCAATGTGCAAACTGTTTTGAATTCGGTGTTAATTTGGCAACTATTCTGTAGCATAGTACAGCCTGAGGCCCGGCGGCATTTACACAGCGCCGAAAAATGATATAATGATTTCTGAGAATTCACTATATCGCGCATGTGAGCGCTGAAGCTTTAAAGGTCTTGCGCCGGAGGGCGCAGGCGGCGTGTGGTATTATCGAGAACGGAGGCGGCATCGCCCATGGAAAGCGATCTTTTAAATGTGCAGGAAGTGGCGGATATCCTGAAAATTGCGCGGAACACCGTTTATGAGCTAATCAAGCGGGGAGACCTCGACTGCTCCAAGGTCGGAAAGCAGATGCGGGTGTCAAGGCTGGAGGTCGACGCCTATCTGAAGCGGAGCATGGGCCGGCACCGGCAGGACGCGGCCCCGCCGGCAGATTCGCCGGCCAAAGCCGACGGGCATGCTGTCCTGCAGCAGAGCGAGGAGCTCCTGCGGGGAAATGAGCTTATTATCTGCGGGCAGGATATCTCTCTGGATATCCTCGTGAGCTATCTCAATACGAAATACGAGGGTATTCCCATCTACCGCTCGCATTTTGGCAGCTATAACGGCATTTACGCGCTGTATCAGGGAAAGGTGAACGTGGCAACGGCGCACCTCTGGGACGGAGACGAGGACGCGTACAATGTGACGTATGTCAAAAAGATGATGCCCGGCATCCCGGCCGTCGTCGTTCGGATCGGCGGGAGACGGGCGGGCTTTTACGTCCCGGAGGGGAACCCGCTGGGCTTTCGGGACTGGGCGGACCTGCGGCGGCGGGATATCACGATCGCCAACCGGGAAAAGGGCAGCGGCGCCCGCGTCCTGCTGGATGAGAAGCTCCGGCTGATGGGCTTTTCCGGCGAGGCGATCCGTGGCTACGCCAACGAATTCAAGACGCATCTCGCCGTTGCGGCCCAGGTCTCCGCCGGCCTCGCGGACGTGGCTGTGGGCAGCGAGAAGGGCTGCCAGGGCGTGGCGGGCGTCTCGTTTGTTCCGCTTCAGACGGAGTGCTACGACCTCATCATCAGGAAATCGGACATGGACAAGCCGCAATTCGCGGCGATACTGGAGATCATGACCTCGGACGACTATAAACGCGATATCGAAAAGGCGGCCGGCTTCGACATCACACAGACCGGGAAAATCGTCGGCCGCTAGCCGGCATCTGTTCATATTTCATATATAGGGCTGTCCTGTTTTGTTTACAGGGCAGTCTTTTTTCTGCCGTCCCTGCCCGCGGCAAACGGCGCCTCCGGCGCATACAATAGGGTATCTGCCAACTGAAAGGAGGCAAGTATGGCAATCAAGGGAATCGATTGCTCCACAGTCCTGACAAAAACGGACGCCGCGGCGCTTTACGCGCTGGGATACCGCTTTGTCTGCCGGTATCTTGTGCCGGAAAAATACCGCAAGCATTTGTCGGCCGAGGAGGCCAAAATCCTGACGGATGCCGGGTTCAAGCTTCTCTCCGTATTTGAAACAACGGCGGATAGAGCGAAAGGCGGCGCCGCCAGCGGCGCTGAGGACGGCGCGCTGGCGCTGCAGGCGGCGAAGAAAATCAATATGCCCACAAGCGGGATAATATTTTTTGCTGTCGATTTTGACGCTTTGCAAAAGGATATGAATACCGTCGAGGCGTATCTCAGGGCCGCCGCGCAGCAGACGGAGGGCTATAAAATCGGCGTGTACGGCGGCTACGCCGTGGTGGAAGCCATGGCGGCCAGGGGCGCCTGCAGCGGTTTCTGGCAGACCTATTCCTGGTCGGGCGGCAAGATTTCCGAGCATGCCACCGTCTATCAATATCTGAACGGCCAGACGGCGGCTGGAATCAGCGTCGACCTGGATGAGGCCTACAGCGAGGCGGGCCTATGGAATTACAGCGATACGGGGAGTGATTTGAATATGACGATTGACGAGGCGAGGGCATCGCTGACGGAGCTGGACGGCACGGGCGGCGCGCACAGCGCCTGGGCCGAGCAGGCCGTGACCAAGCTCCAGGCGGCGGGCCTCTTCGAGGGAGACGGAAAGGGCAACTTCGGCTGGGAGCAATGCCTCACGCGGGAAGCATTGGCGGAAGTGCTCTATAAAACGCTCGATAAGCTCGGCCTTCTGGATAAACTATAAACGAAATTAAGCGCCCCCTCGGGGGCGTTTAAGACTGTGGATAAACCTGCATGCAGCCCCTTGCCGATAAAGCCCTTTGGGCTTTATCGGCAGCAGTAAACGCCCCTTCGGGGGGCGTTTACTGCAATTTGACATCACCGGGGCGATGCACTATACTGAGCCGGTAGCGGCTGAAACGCCGCTCAGACAAGAAGATTTAACGCCTGTGGATAGATTTTGAGGAGGAGCGCATGACAAAATACGTCCATACAAATATCATCGCCAGAGACAGCGCAAAGCTCATCGCGTTTTACAAGGAGGTCTTCGGATGCCGGAGCATCGGGCAGCAGCGCGAGCTGAAGGGCGCGTGGGTCGACGCCATTACGGGCATCAGGGGCGCTCACATCACCGGGGAGCATCTGGCGCTGCCCGGCTTTGAGGAGAACACCCCGACTCTCGAGATTTTTACGTACGGTGAGACGATCCCCAGCGCCGGCACGGCGATCAACAGGTGCGGACTGGCGCACATTGCCTTTGCCGTAGACGACGTGGCCAAAACGCTGCGGGCGCTTTTAGACGCCGGCGGCGGCGCCGTCGGTACGATGGAAACGGCCACATACCCCGACGGCAGGAAGCTCGATATCGTCTACGCCACGGACCCGGAAGGGAATATCGTCGAAATATTGAAGTGGACGGCGGCCGGGCCGAAGATTCCGCTGTGTACAGGCAAATTCCGCGGCGAGGCATAATATAAATCTCCTATGAATAATCATAGGAGGGTTTGATATGAGCTTTGGAATCGCGCTCTCCGGCGGGGGAGCGCGGGGGGCCGCCCATGTCGGCGTCATGTGCGCGCTGGAAGAAGCGGGCATGCTGCCCTCGTCCGTCTCCGGCACAAGCGCGGGGAGCATCATCGCCGGGCTGTACGCTGTGGGAATGACGGCGGGCGAGATGAAGGAGAAGGTCATCGAGCTGGCAAATAACAGTTCGACGCTTGTGGACGGCGATTACGTCGGTATCCTGGGCTCCATCGTCCAGCTTTTCCGGGGAAATCCGATCAGGTTTTCCGGGTTTTTAAAGGGAGATAAGCTGGAGCGGTATCTTGAGGGGCTGACAGCGGGCAAGAATATCTCCGCGCTGAAAATGCGGACGGTCCTCACCGCCGTCGACCTTTACAGCCGGAAGACGATTGCCTATGTCAATTCCTTAAACGGCGTCAGCCAGATGAAAAACGTCGTCTGGAAGACGGATATCAAAATCAGCACCGCCATGCGGGCGTCCAGCGCCGTGCCGGCAATTTTTCAGCCGAAGCTGATAGACGGCATGTGCCTTGTGGACGGCGGTGTCACGGACGTGGTGCCCGTTGATCTGCTGATCGCCGCCGGCGAGCCGAACGTGCTGGCCGTCGATTTATCGGAAAACTATCCGATGAAGCCGGACGCCAACATCCTTGACGTCTGCACCAACTCCCTGTCCGTCCTGATGGGCTGCCTAAGTGAGTACAGGGCCAGCGGCGAAACGCTCATGATCACGCCGCAGCTGCCCGAATCCACCAGCGTTTTGACCTTTGACGAGATGGTCACGTGTATGGACGCGGGGTACAAGGCCGCAAAAGAGCTGATGCCGAAAATCAAGAGGCTGTTCACGCCGTAATGCGCCGGGTTTTGTCATGAATGCGGTTGACATGGCAGCTTATGGGTGATAAAATAACCCCGTAGTACCGCGGCGGCATAGCCAAGTGTTAAGGCGGGGGCTTGCAGGGCCCTGATCCCCGTGTTCAATTCCGGGTGCTGCCTCCAATCAAAGAAAGAATCGGAGACGTTTGTCTCCGGTTTTTTTTCACGCTGTTGATAAAGCCCTTTGAGCTTTATCCGAATCACGGGCACAGCCGGGGTAGCTTTTGACGCAATGAAAAAGCCTATTGTCACCAAAAACGTAAGATTGGTTGACAATGAGCTTTTTTCCTTTTATACTGAGCAAAGCTTAAGCTGCAGGTGATAATAATGGACTTAAAAGATCAGGTTTTGGAGACTCTGGAAAACAATAAGGGCGGATATGTTTCGGGAAACGAGCTGGCGGACAAGCTGTTCGTCAGCCGTAACGCCGTCTGGAAAGCGGTCAAGGCGCTGCAGGAGGACGGACATCACATCTCGGCGGTAACGAATAAGGGCTACTGCCTGGGCAATGACAGCGACATTCTGTCGAAAGCAAGTATCGAGAAGCATCTCGGACAGCTTGGCGGGCAGTTCAACGTCGAGGTGCGTAAGACGCTGACCTCGACGAACACGGTACTCAAGGAGAAGGCGGCCTCCGGCGCCCCTGAGGGGACCGTCGTCGTCGCCGAAGTGCAGACGGGCGGGCGCGGACGTCTCGGCCGGAACTTCTATTCTCCCGGCGGTACGGGCATCTATTTCAGCGTGCTGCTGCGCCCGAAGGGCAGGGCTGAGGAGGTCACAATGATCACCGCCGCCGCCGCCGTTGCCGTGGCCGAGGCGATCGAGGCCGTGACGGGCGTCGGCGCGGGGATCAAATGGGTCAACGACGTCTACTGCCGCGGGAAAAAGGTCTGCGGCATTCTGACGGAGGGCGCCTTCGATTTTGAGAGCGGCGGCATGGAGTACGCTGTCCTCGGCATCGGCGTCAATGTGACGGCGCCGGATTCGGGCTTCCCGGAGGACATCGCCGATAAGGTAGGCGCGGTCTACGAAGGCGCCGCGCCGGCAGCGGAGGCCAGGAGCCGCCTGATCGCGGAGATCCTGACAAGGTTCGCAGCCTTCTATGAAAGCCTCTCCGGCAAGCGCTTCATCGGCGCGTATCAGGCCCGGTCGTTTGTCGTCGGCCGGGACGTGGACGTCATTGCCGGCGACACTGTGCGGCGGGCCCGCGCGCTCCGGGTGGACGACGACTGCCGGCTTGTGGTCCGGTATGAGGACGATACGGTCGAGGCGCTGTCGTCGGGGGAAGTGAGTATCCGGCCGTACAGCGCATAGTCGGGAAGGACCCGCAGGGATGGGATGAAACTATATAAAAGGATGGATAGTATATGAAAATAAGAAATATGGTCTTCGCGGCGCTGTTTACGGCTGTTATCTGCGTGTTATCTCCGATTCCGCTTCCGCCGGTATTCGGGGTGATACCGCTGACGCTTACGACCTTTGCTATTTACATAGCCGCATCGACGCTGAACTGGAAGTACGGGACGCTCGCCGTCTGCGTTTATATTCTGATCGGTTTGATTGGCGTTCCGGTTTTCTCGAATTTCGGCGCGGGCGTCCCCAGAATCGTCGGCCCGACAGGCGGCTTTATTATCGGCTACATTCCGATGGCGCTCGTGACGGGGCTGTTCGTCGATAAGTTCGAGCAGAAAAGATGGGCATATCCGGTGGCGATGGTGCTCGGAGCCCTTCCACTGTACGCCTGCGGAACCTTGTGGTATGCCGTGAGCCAGCATGTCCCGTTTGCGGCGGCGCTGGCCGCCTGCGTGGTGCCGTTCCTCATCGGCGACGCGATAAAGATCATCGCCGCGTCCGTCATCGCGCCGATCCTGCGCAAAACGCTCAAAAAGCAGCGTGCATAGCCGCCGGCGGCCCGGCATGGTACCGCCATCCCGCAGGGGCGATCTGTGATCGCCTCAGACTGTCGATAAAGCCCTTTGGGCTTTATCGACAAGGGGGTGCATGCAGCGCGCTCAGCCGCGCGCTGCATGAGAAGAGGCACTCCGGAGGCGCATGTCCTCCTGCGTGACGATTTTGAATTTATTTGCCGCTCCGGCGGCAAACTCTGCGAGGCTTTGCCCTCTTCAGGCAGGTTTTTCGACAAGCTGGGCGATCTGTGATCGCCTCTTTTTTCTCTCGCACATATGGATCGAGAGACGGCTTTTATCGCCGGGCAGCTAGGCGGGGGCTCCGGCATGGGTTGTTTCGCGGAGCCAGGCCTCATAGCGGTCCTTCTTTTCAGGGCGGTCGAAAGGCAGGCCATACTGATAGCAGTCGATGACGTCGGCGTCCTTGACGATCTCCTCGACTGGCGTACCGACGACGGTTTTACTGCTGTGGTTTTTGACGGCCAGGGCGATCACGGCGATCTCTTCCGCCGTGAAAAGGCCGGTATTCTTTAAAAACTCCTGCACCGGGAGGTATCCGGCCTCGGCGTGATCCGGCTGTTTTCCGGTAACGATCCGCCCGTAGTCGTGGACGGCGGCGGCCGCGGCGGCAAGCTCGGGGTCAACGCCGCGCTGTAGGGCCAGCAGCCAGGCGACCCTGGCGGAGGAGGCCATGTGCAGGCGCTCCCAGTCCAGCGTCTCGTCGCGCCGGATGGTCGCATCCTGCGCGTCTATTATTTTCAGGAGCTCGATTTGTAATTGTGTGACTCTGTTCATATGGTACCTCCGTTTATGCCCGTTTTCCCCAGGCGACAGGCAGCATGGGCCCGGCCCGCCGGGGAAATGTGTTTTCATCCATCATACATCCGAGACCGTCAATCTTCAAGCCGCCAGTAGCCGCGCTTTGCAAAAATTCCCTCCATATGTTACAATCCGGTATATGTATATCGTAGAGGAGGGGAGCGCGTGGCGGATTTGGCGACGGATATACAGTATATCAAGGGCGTCGGGGAGGCGCGGGCCAAGGGGATGGCGAAGCTGGGAATCCAGACGCTGCGCGATCTCGTTTCTTTTTTTCCGCGCGCCTATGAGGACAGGACGGTCATCAAGCCGATTTCCCTGGCCGTGCCGGACGAGACCGTCTGCATCCGGGCGATGGCCGCCGCGGCGCCGCGGCTGTCTCATATCCGTAAGGGCCTGGACCTCGTCAAGGTCCGCGTCGTGGACGAGGGCGGCGCGATGGACATCACATTTTTCAACCAGAGCTTTGTGAAGGACGCCATCAAGCCCGGCGAGGTATACGTTTTTTACGGGAAGGTGGCCGGCACGGCGCGGCGGCCTGAGATGACGAACCCCGTGTTTGAAAGAGAGACGACCCGCAACGTGACGGGGCGGATCATGCCGGTCTACCGGCTGACGGCGGGGCTGTCGCAGAACATCCTGGCGGGCGCGGCCCGTCAGGGACTGGAGGCCTGCGGCGAGGCGCTGCCGGATTATCTGCCGGAGGCGGTCCGCGAGGGGTACAAGCTGGCCCAGGCGCGGTATGCCTATGAAAACATTCATTTTCCCCTGAGCTTTGAAGCGCTGGAGATCGCGCGGCGGCGGCTGATCTTTGAGGAGCTGTTCATTATTTCCGCCGCCATGGGGGTCATCCGCAAAATAAGGACCGTTAAGCCCGGCCGCGGCCTGAAGGACGCCGATATGGACGTCTTTTACGCCGCGCTGCCCTTTACGCTCACCGGCGCGCAGAAACGGTCTATCGAGCAGGCCGTGTCGGACATGAAGCGGCCCACGCCGATGAACAGGCTGGTGCAGGGCGACGTGGGCTCCGGCAAGACCGTCGTGGCGGCGGCGTGCTGCTGGTTTACCTGGAAGTCCGGCTGCCAGTCGGCGTTTATGGCGCCGACGGAGATTCTGGCCGAGCAGCATTACCGTTCTCTGAGCGCGCTTCTGGAGCCCCTGGGCATCCAGGTCGGGCTCCTGACAGGAAGCATGACGCCGAAGCAGAAGAAAACCGTCCAGGGGCAGCTTCGCCTCGGCGAGCTCGACGTGATCATCGGGACGCACGCGCTCTTGTCGGAGGGCGTGGAGTTTTTCGATCTGGCGCTCGTCGTGACCGACGAGCAGCACCGCTTCGGGGTGGGCCAGCGGTCGGCCCTCACCGCAAAGGGCGATTCGCCCCATGTGCTGGTTATGTCGGCCACGCCCATTCCGCGCACGCTGGCGCTCATCATTTACGGCGATCTGGATGTATCGGTCATCGACGAGCTGCCGCCCGGCCGGCAAAAGGTGGAGACGTACACGGCGGGCGAGAAGCTCCGCCAGAGGACGTATAACTTTATGCGCAAGCTCGTCGGCGAGGGCCGGCAGGTCTACGTCGTCTGCCCGATGGTGGAGGAGAGCGAGACGGCGGACGCGGATTTGAAATCCGCCCAGGAGTATGCCGCAAGACTGCAGCAGGAGATTTTCCCAGATCTGCGGGTGGCCCTCGTCCACGGCCGGATGAAGCCGAAGGAAAAGGAGCGCGTCATGTCGGCCTTTGCCGCCGGCCAGACGGATATCCTTGTGGCGACGACGGTGATCGAGGTCGGCGTCGACGTGCCGAACGCGGCGCTGATGGTCGTGGAGAACGCCGACCGCTTCGGCCTGTCGCAGCTGCATCAGCTCCGGGGCCGGGTCGGGCGCGGCGAGCACCAGTCCTACTGCATCCTGTTCGAGGGCGCCGGCGGCGAGGTGTCGCGGGAGCGGCTCAAGATCATGTGCAGCACGAACGACGGGTTTAAGATTTCCGAGGAGGACCTGAAGCTGCGCGGCCCGGGCGACTTCTTCGGCTCGCGCCAGCACGGGCTGCCGGAAATGCACATCGCCAGCCTTGCCGCCGACATGGACGTTTTGACCACGGCACAGGCTGCAGCGTCGGAGGTGCTCAAGGCGGACCCCGCTCTGTCGCGGCCCGCCAACAAGGCCATGAAGGAGAGAATCGACACCCTTTTCGAGCTCCGGGCGAATACGCTGAACTGATGATGCGGGCGATGTTTTGTCGTAAAGTGGGGAATAAAAATGAAAATTTAGGCAAAAAATATACAAAAGTGTAACAGAATTACTGTAATAGTGACAAAAATAAGACAATTGTGTTGAATTCGACCTTTTTCCCCCTTATAATAAGGCTGACATTTAAACAGTGTTCTATCGATCAATGTTGGCCCTAATGTTAAGCAGCACTGTCGCATAGTGCTGTTTTTTTAAAGTAACCGCCAGGGACAGGGGTGTGAATCCAATGAAAACCGGAGCAAAACGCGCGTCGACGCTTGTGACCGCGGCAGCCGTATTGCTGTCGGCGGCGCTGCTGACGCCGCCCGCGCGTGCCGCGGCGATGACGACCAGCGCGTCGGGCATCGCACTCATCAAGGAATTCGAGGGGTTCCGCAGCCAGGTCTACTGGGATTCGGGCTCGGCGTTTATCGGTTACGGCACCATCTGCAAGTCCTCCGATTATCCCGACGGCATCACGGA
Organism: Sporobacter termitidis DSM 10068; assembly: GCF_900130065.1. GTDB lineage: Bacteria > Bacillota > Clostridia > Oscillospirales > Oscillospiraceae > Sporobacter > Sporobacter termitidis. The sequence continues at coordinate 272,659 of NZ_FQXV01000001.1, read as the reverse complement.
GGAGACGGGGGATGCGCTCCTGCGCCAGGCTCTGGCGTCGAAAGAAAATACGGTCAATCAATTCCTGACGAAGTACAACATTCTGCTGACGCAAAATCAGTTTGACGCGCTGCTGGACCTTACATATAACATCGGCACCGGATGGATTAACTCGTCCTATCGCCTGTGCAGCGCGCTGAAAAACGGTATCTCCGGATATTCGGACATGGACATCGTCAACGCCATCGGCACCTGGTGCCACCAGGGGAAGAACGTCGTCGACAGGCTCGTCGAGCGCCGCATCCGCGAGGTGAAGCTTTTTCTCTATAACGATTATACGGGCGCCGACCCGCACGATTACAGGTATCTGACCTTTGACGCCAATGGCGGCAGCATCGACAACAGCATACAGTTTTTTGAATACGGCAAGCCCTACGGCAATATCGAGGCGCCGTCCATGAGCGGCTATACATTTGCCGGCTGGTTCACAGATGGCGGGACCGGGATCACCGCACTGACAACGGTGTCTCAGAATCTGGCGGTCACGGCGTCCTGGTCGTCCGGCGGCGTGCCGGTGCCAAGCGGTGTGTTTTCAGATGTGGCGTCGGGGGACTGGTTTTATACGTACGTGACCGACCTGGGTGCCGGGAACGTTATCACGGGGCTGCCCGACGGCACGTTCCGTCCGCTGGACACCGTCACCGGCGGGGAGGCGCTGAAGCTCATTCTGCTGGCCGTGGGGTTTGCGCCGCAGCCCGCCGCCAACGGCAGCTGGGCCGGCGGCTATCTGACGCTGGCCATGTCGAAGGGCATTGTCAGCCAGGGAGAGATCGCCGATCTTAACGCGCCCGTCAACCGCCAGCTGATTGCCCATATCGCCGCCAAGGCCGTGGGCCTGCCGTCCATAGACACGCCGGAGACGACGTTTGCGGATACGTCGGACGGCTTCGTACTGGCGCTGTATCACGCCGATATCATCACCGGCAGCAGCACCGAGTCGGGCAGCCTCATGTATTACCCGCAGAACAGCATCACCCGCGCCGAGCTCAGCGCCATCGTCTGGCGGATGTACAATTTGGGCATCGGGCAAAGCTGATAACGAATTTAAACCGCCGGGCGCTGCTGATGCGCTTCGGCGGTTATTTTGTGAAAAGTAAGGTCAAACCACCGGCTTAGCTGAGCCGGTGGTTTAATCTTTTGAATTGAGACCTTTTTAGCGATGCCGGCGTGACTATGGCTGATTGCCAAGAACAATGCCGCCATCGGCGTTGCGGGTTACGGGGACTCCGGTTTCAGGATAAGTCAGTATGACTGTGTAACTGCCATCCTCAAATTCTGTCATCGTCAGTGTTGCGCCGTTTTTGACCTTTTCCAGCTTGTCCTCATAATCACTGCGGTCACGCTCCAGCGAAGCTGCCGAATATTCGCCCTTGCTGACCAGCTCCTGGGTTTCGGCAAGCTTTTGTTCCACCCAGGCCTGATATTCTTCATAGGTCATAACCCGGCTTACGCCGATACCTTTATCACTGTCATGGAGCTCAACCGATTTATCGGCCGCAGCTGCCTGCCCGAAAGCAGCTTCGGCACCGTTTGTTCCCGTGTCCTCCCATAAGGTGTCAAGGTACTGCCGGGCTTTTTCAAAATCGCCCTTGGTGGGATCGAGCGGAAGATCAAATACCAGGTTGACGCCCTCAAAATCGGGGTTCGGAGCAACAAGGCCGCTAGCTTCATCATAGTTGTACGCCTCGGTGCTATAGAAATCAGTAGAACTGACAATCAGCTCAAGGCCCCGGTCGGCAAACATCTCCAGACTGTCGCAATCGATTAAGCGATACATGACGCCGTCTGCCACGCAGGCCGAATATCCGCCGTTCATGCTGGCGATATTATAAAGCCAGGGCTTTTGTCCCTTGATCAGCGGAGAGACAAAAAAGGGCACATTATCAAAGTCCTCGTCACTGGTGTCGGGCATAGAGCCGTCTTGCTTTGCAATCGCGACTACCGCGTAGGATTTTGCAGTATCTACCGCGCTGTCCAACGCTGTGAGTCCTTTGCCGGATACAATGCCCAGAAAGGTCACATCATACCCGCCCTGAGATTTTGTTTCATTGACCAGCAAGGCATCATTACTGCGAAAGGCTTCCGCTAAAGCAGGAGACTCCAGCCTGTCCGCAACATCTGAGGGCGAGAGGAAATACCAGGCCGCAAATGCGGTGGTAGCGAACACAAAGACAATAACGGCAATGACGGCTGCGCTGAAAGAGTGTCGTATAACGGATTTCTTCAAAACAGGTTCCTCCTTGATCCATTCATATTTTACTTTTTGTACTAACTCCGGGGAAGGGATTTCGGCACTGCTCAAGGCCTTTTTAAGCAGTAGATCTACACTGTAATTTTTACTTTTCATAATCAATCGCAGCCAATCCTTTCTCAACAAGTTTCCGCGCTTTGAACAGCCTGCTTTTGACTGTACCGCTCGGAAGTTTCAGGGCCACGGCAATGTCCGTTATGCTCATTTCAATGGTATAGTATAGGATAACGGGAATTTTGAATTTATCCGGCAAAGCCTCAACCAGTTCGCGGACAATGCGGGTTTCTTCCTGCGCCATAAAACGCTCTTCCATATGTAAGCCGGCGGCGTTGTTTTCATCCAGCGTTTCAACGGGGGCCAGCCGTTTGCGGCGGGCATACTTGCGCTTCCAGCTTTTCCAGATATACAGCGACGTGGAAAAGAGAAAACCTTTCGGATTGTCCGAAGCGCTAAGCTTGGGCAGTTGTTCAAACGCTTTTAAGAATGTTTCCTGAAATAAATCGTCCGCATCCTCTTTGGAATAAGTAAGGCTTCGGCAAAACCTGTAAATCGAATCGCTGTGCTCATCCACCAGATCCGCAAACATATAACGCGGCGGTGTTTGTTGAATTTTTATTGCGGACCGTATTTCCAAGCCTGACCTCCTTCCTGAATCCTATACACCTGTCAATAGTCACGAGATGTCAATTGGTTCATTTTTGAATAATAATTTTTTAAAGCCTGCTTATATAAAATAACAGATAGAAACAGCAAAAATCCATGTGCGGCTTCAGGACCTGGCGCATGGATTTTAATTGTTTCGGCTGTTTTGATGAAATATTTTCGGCGCGACGGTAAAAATTTATAGCACTTCGATATTGCATTTCAAAATCACGGGACTATAATAATGACCGAATTGGTCATTCGGTCATTTTGAGGAGGCGTTCTATGTCTGATAAAGAGACAAAAAAAGCGGAAATTGTAAAGGCGGCAAAGGAATTGTTCACGAACTTCGGATACAAGGCTGTCAGCATGGACAGCATTGCCGAGCGCGCCGGTGTGGCGAAGGGCACGCTGTATCTGTACTTTAAGGATAAGGAAGCGCTGTTTTACTATTTGCTGGAGGAATTCATCGGCAAATTCGACGTGCTGCTCCGCCAGATCATGAGTAAGGACCTGCCGCTTGTGGACGAGATCGTCGAGGTCATTTACACCATGTTGACGTACAGGAAGAAGCAGAAGTTCCTGTTCAAGGTTATGACCGAGGCGCGCGATATGAAGATCGCCATCGCCAAAAACGGCGTTAAAATGATCGACGATCAGATCGCGGCATATCTGAAAAGCCGGCTCGACAGCATTGTCACCGACAAGCTGAATCTGGAGATCATTGCCTTTGTCATCATCAGGAGCTACGGCGCGCTGGCGTTTGAGTGGGAGGAATTCCATGAGCCGCTCGACGAAAGAAAGATATCACAATCCATCGGCGTTATTTTCGGCGGGCTGCTGACGGCGGCAGAGAACAAGGAAAGGGCATTAAATGAAAACTAAAAAATCCGGGCGGATTATGAAGGTCGCCATCATTCTGGCCGTTATCGTTATTCCGCTGGCGTACAGCTTATTTTATCTGGGCGCGTTCTGGGACCCCTACGGAAGACTCAGCCAGCTGCCGGTGGCCGTCGTCAACGAGGACAGCGGGGCCGAGGTGAACGGCGCGGCGCGGAATTTCGGCAGTGAGCTGGTTGACGAGTTGACGCGGGACAATGAGATCAAGTGGGTCAAGACGGACGCCGTGGGCGCATCCGGCGGCCTTAACGGCACGCAGTATTACGCAGTGATCACGATCCCGGACAATTTCTCCAGGGACATCGCCAGCGCCGACACGGCAGATAAGCATGTCGCGCGCATTACATATTCCGCCAACGAAAAGCGGAACTTTCTGGCCGCGCAGATTTTAAACCGCGCCGTCCTGCAGCTGGAGGAGAAGCTGGAAACCAAGGTCGACGAAGAGATCACGTCGCAGCTGACCGACAAGCTGCGTGAGGTCCCGTCGCAGCTGCGGGAGCTGAGCGACGGCCTCGGCGATATGTCGGACGGCGCGGCGCGGCTGGACAGCGGCCTTGCCGAGCTCAAAAAGGGCCAGAACGATCTGGCCGCGGGCGCGGGCGCGCTGGACGGCGGGCTGGGTAGGCTGCTGGACGGCTCCGAAACGCTCGACCGGAGCATCGCCGCGCTGCACAGCGGGATCGCCCAGACGAAAAGCGGCGTGAAGAGCGCCATGTCTGCAATGAGCGGCGCCGCCGGCCAGACCGCGTCGCTGACGGAGGGGATGCAGCAGCTCGTTTCCGGCGCGCAGCAGGTTTCCGACGGGCTCAGTAAGGCCTCGGGCGGTGCCGCGCAGCTCTCGGACGCCGTATCCTCCAAAACAAGCGGTATCCCGGCGCTGGTGGGCGGCATCGACGCCGCGGACGACGGCGCCGGCAAGCTTGAGGCCGGCGTCGGCAGCTATGTGGACGGCGTGGGGGCGCTGCTGGACCAGGAAAACGCCCTGATGACGCAGCTGAGCGCCATTGAAACGTCGCCGTCCATGACGGACGCACAGAAGGTGGCCGCTGTCGGGCAGCTGCTGCAGGCGGCGTTGTCTCCGGATAACCGGCAGCAGCTGCAGCAGCTCGCGCAATCGGGGAGCGCGCTCAAGTCCGGCGCTGCCGCTGTTGCGGCCGGTACGGCGCAGCTGAAAGCCGCCGAAGGGTCGCTGTCGGATATGCAAGGCAATATCGCTGAGCTGAGCGCGGCGCTCAAGCAGCTCAGCGGCGGGGCGGCGCAGGTCTCGGGCGGCGTTAACGCGCTGCAGAAGAAAGCGGGGGCGCTCTCCGGAATTTCCGACAGCATGAGCGCGCTGACCGGCGCTTTGGATCAGCTGGACAGCGGTTCCCGGCAGCTGTATGACGGGGCACAGGCGTTGACAGCGGGTCTCGCGTCGGCCAAAGAAGGCGCCGACCGGGTCGCCGCCGGTGCAACGCAGCTGCAGGACGGCACGACACAGCTGCAGGACGGCGCCAAAGCACTGTCTGACGGCATCGGGACGGCAAAAAGCGGCGTGGACGATTCTATCTCCACGGCAAACGACGACCTGAAAGCGGCGGACGGGCTGCCGGCCTTTGCCTCGAATCCCGTGGACATCACCGAGAGCCCGGTCAATCCCGTCCCCAACTACGGCACGGCCTTTGGGCCCTACTTTATCTCCCTGTCGCTTTACGTGGGCGCGATCATCATGTTCGTCGGCATCTATCTGGACAGCGACGAGAAGATCCCGATGCTGTCGCGGGATTCCGGGCGGCGGTTTGTGCGGGTCGGTGTGTTTGCGCTCATCGGCGTCGTGCAGGCGGTGGCGCTGGCGCTCATCGTGCATTACGGCTTGGGCATCAAGCTGGCCGCCCCCGCGGCGTATTATCTGTCGTGCATTTTGGTCTCCATGGTGTTTATCTCCATCGTCGAGTTTTTCATGGTCTGCCTGAAGGACGCCGGCAAATTCCTCTCGCTCCTGCTCCTCATCCTCCAGCTGACCTCCTGTGGCGGCACCTTCCCGATGGAGACTGTCCCGAAATTCTTTAATGTGCTCTATCCGTTCATGCCGATGACCTATTCCGTCACGCTGTTCAAAGAGACGATCAGCGGCTATGACGGCAAATCGGCCCTGACCTCGGCACTGATCCTCGCGGGTATCGGCATCTGCTTCACCGTGCTGACGATGCTGTTTTCCGTGGGCGGGAAAGTCAAGCAGAAGCGCCTGGCGGCGGTGACCGCAGCCGAAAACGCCAACTGAATACAGATGAAGAGGAGGGCGTCCGCGCCCTCCTCTTGCCGTTGCCGGGCCGGCGCGCCGTATCGGGAGGCTTGAAATTGCCGGGCCGGCATGGTATATTTCAAACGGTATCACCTGAAGGTCAGGCGCATTATACAGCCGGGGGAAATTTGCGATGTACAATATCACATTCCAGCAGCTGGCAACCTTTTTCGCGGTGGCGGAGAGAATGAATATCACCGAGGCGGCAAGCGCGCTCTACATTTCACAGTCCTCCGTGAGCAAAACCATCCAGAGACTTGAGGAAGGCATTGAGGTCAAGCTCTTTGTGCGGACCAACAGGGGCCTGACGCTGACGCCGGCGGGCGAATACCTGTACGCCAATTTCCGCACCCCGTATAACAGCATGTGCAAAATGGTCCGGCATGCCAAGAGCATGACGAAGAAAAAAATCCTCAGGATCGGCTATCCCAGTACATACGACTCCAGCGAGGATTACGACAAGCTCAAGCGGCTGATCAGCGATTACGCGGCCGCGCATCCCGATATCGAGTTGGACGAGGGCCTGTATGATTTTTTGGAGCTGAAGCAGGCGATCAGCTTCGGCGATGTGGATATCGCCTTCACGCACGACTTTATCTTCAGCGACCTGCCGAATGTCACGGTGCGGCGCATATTCAAAAGCAGGGTGTGCCTGGCCATGTCGGCAAAGCACCCGCTGGCGGCGCTGGAGTCGGAAAAACAGATCGACCGCACGGCGCTGGAGAACGAGGTGTTCTATACGATCCCTTTCAGCAATGAGGTCGTCGATAAAAAAAGGACGCTGGTGACGCTGAGCCGCTTTGGCATCACGCCGAAGGACGTCCATTTCGTGCAGAATTTCCAATCCCTGATCCGCGTGCTGAGGCAGGGAAAGGGCATGAGCGTGTGCGGATATTTTCAGAAGGCGCCCGGCCATGAGGAAATCAGATTTTTCGATATGCCGCCGTCAGGGAACGACCCGTTCCTGGCAGCCGCATGGCGAACAAATGAAGTTTCCGGGGAAGCCAGGGATTTTATCGGTATTCTTCCCGACGGCACCGGCGGCCTGGACGAGCTCTGACGGCGGATATATTAGCTCGATTATGCTTATAAAAAATGGCCGTAAATACAAAGGAAGGGTGAAACGTGCGGTACGTTCACCCTTCCTTTATGTCAATATCCTCATATGAGATTTTTCCGTATTACAAGATGATGCAGATCAGTCCTCCGCTGCCTTCGTTGACGATGCGCTGGAGCGTCTCCTGGAGCTTGCCCTGGGTCTCCTCGGGCATCTTTTTGATTTTGGCGTTGAGGCCCTCGCCGGCAATGTCGTAGAGGGATTTGCCGAAGATATTGGATTCCCAGATCTTGCCCACGTTGCCCTCGAACTCCTGAAGCAGGAAGTTGATGATGTCCTCGGAGGATTTTTCTCCGCCAACGGCGGGGGAGACCTCGGTTTCAATGTTGGCCATGATCATGTGGATCGACGGGGCGCTGGCCTTCAGCCGGACGCCGTAGCGGCCGCCCTGACGGACGATTTCCGGTTCCTCCAGCCGCAGTTCCTCCCGGCCCGGCATGACGATACCGTACCCGCGGGTGCGTACGTCCTGCAGCGCCGAGTCGATCCTGTCGTACTCGCGCTTGATCTTCGACAGCTCGGAGAGGAGAGAGATGAGGTCGCCGTCGTCCTTGATGTCGAGGCCGGACTGCTCGCTCAGCGTGTTGTAAAACAGCTCGTGGGGCAATTCCAGCGAGGCGCTGACAATGCCGCGGCCCAGGTCCATATCGCGGACGGAGGCCTGGCTGATGTTGCCGGACTCGCCGATGGCGCCCACGGCGGTGTCCACGTCCTTGATGCGCAGGGCGGGATTGAGGCATTTCCGGATCGTTGTGAACAACTCACTTTTGATGGTGTGATCCATCGGCAGCGCGTTGACCCAGGCGGGCAGATAAACGCCGAACTCATACAGCGGGAACTCATAGAGGACCGATTTGATGATGCCGGTGATATCATCCTTGTCCAGCGTCATGCAGTTCTTGACCAGGCAGGTGACCCCGTACTTCTCGGAGAGCTCCTGCCGCAGCCGGACGGCCCGTTCGGACGTGGGATTGGCGGAATTGACGATAACGAGAAACGGCTTGCCGATCTCCTTGAGCTCCTTGATGACGCGCGCTTCCGGCTCGATGTAGTTCTGGCGCTCGATGTCGGTGATGGAGCCGTCGGTGGTGATGACAAGGCCGATGGTGGAGTGCTCGGAGATGACCTTGCGCGTGCCGACCTCGGCGGCCTCGGTCAGGGGGATATCGTAATCAAACCACGGGGTCGTCACCATGCGCTCGGCGTCGCCCTCGAACTGGCCGATGGCGCCCGGAACCATGTAACCGACACAATCAATCAAACGCACGGAGACCGTCGCGCTGCCGTCCATCGTGATGTCCACAGCGTCTTCCGGTACAAATTTCGGCTCCGCCGTCATGATCGTGCGCCCGGAGCCGCTCTGGGGCAGCTCGTCGCGGGCGCGCTCCCGCATATACACATTGTCGATGTTCGGGATGACAAGCGTTTCCATGAAGCGTTTGATAAAGGTGGATTTTCCTGTCCTGACGGGCCCGACTACACCTAAATATATATCCCCGTCGGTGCGGAGAGCGATATCCTCATAAATGTTGTGATCGTTCACTCTTACTCCTCCTTAATAGGATTGTGTCTTCCGTAAATATGTATGAGGAGAAAGGGGGAAATATACTGCTTGTTTTATAAAATCCCATCGCGATAAAAAAATCCCGGGCGGCCGCCCGGGCGCGTGTTTTCAGGGCTGTTTGACGGCGGCGGCGATATCGTCAAAGCTCAGTTGGGGGTCGTAGACGGCAAAGCGGCCGCGGCCCTGCGCTTTTGCCCGGTACAGCGCGATATCGGCTTTTTTGTAAAGCTCGTCAAACGTCAGGCCGTCGTAGGGGAAGCCGGCGATGCCGAAGCTCGCCGAAACGGAAACGCCCCAGCTGCGCTCGTCACAGATCATGTGGCACAGATCGCTGACGCGCGTCTCCAGCGGTTTTCCGAGATTCATGCTTTTCAGGCAAATGACGAATTCGTCACCGCCGAGGCGGCCGCAGAGATCGTCTGTGCGCAGCGCGTACTTGAGCTTGCCGGCGATGCTCAGAAGCAGCGCGTCGCCGGCGCTGTGTCCCAGCGTGTCGTTGATGGTTTTGAAATTGTCGATATCGAGCATGATGAGGGCGTGCTGCGTCTCGGACTCGCTCTGCTGAAGAATCTCCGTGAATTTCTCGATAAAGGTGGCTCTGTTCAAAAGCCCTGTCAGCGAATCGAGCGTTGACCGCTCCTGGAGGCTCAGCTCGGCCTTTTTCCGCTCGTCGATGTCCTCAAGGAGGAAATAGCCCTTCACATCGGGAGAGTACGGGTCGGGGATCAGCTGGACGCTGATGGACGTCCACTTGGGCATGCCGTCCGCGAGGCGCCGGAATTCCGTCTTGTCGGTATGGTGGCCGGAGGCGTAGTTTTCAAGCAGGCGGTCCCGGGACATGAAGGTGAGAAAGATGTTTGCGTCCTCCTTATAGATATGCCGCCGGGCGATAAAGGATGTGACGTCGCGCAGCTTTCGGGAAATAACCCGGGGGAGCGGCGGGAACATGCCGCCCTCCTCGTGCTCGAACCTGTCGTCCGTCAAGTTGTACTCATAATAATTCGTGGCGCTTTTCGGGATGGCGTTGTAGGTCTGCTGCCAGCGCTGGAAGGCCAGCTCCTTCTGTCGCTGCAGCGTGACGTCATAAAAAGAAATGATGGCCTGGGCGGGCTTGCCGCCGTCGTCAAAGATCGAGGTGAAATCGAAGTGATACCATCTGTACTCCTCGGCGCCGCGGTCATAGGCGCTGACGACGACGCTGCCCTCGCGTTCGCCGCGATAAATAGTGTCGAAAAACCCTCTGAATGCGTCCGCGCTGTCCTGCGCGATCGCACCGGAGGAGATGATGCTTTCCGGCACGTTTTCCAGGACGGGCGGGACGTCAAAGACCGGGGGGAGGCTTGTCTGGTGATAGGAGATTCTGGTGCGGATGTCCAGGCGGAGGATGTGCTTGTTGCTGTGGAGCGTCGCGATGCGGTATTCCTCTTCGCTGATGCGCAGCTTTTCCTCCATCCGTTTTCTGTCGGTGATGTCGATCATGACGACAGTGACCGAGCCCGCCAGACTCCGGTCCCTGCTGTACCGGGAAAGCGTCCAGATGACCTCGCCGTCCTTCCGGACGTGGCGCACCTCTGTTTCGTACCAGTTGATGCTCAGCGTGAAGTTTTGACGGATGTTTTCCTTCAGCGCCGCCAGGTCTTCGGGCACGACAGTAAAGTCCGCCGTCGTAAAGCCGCCCAGGCGCGCCTCTTCCTCGGTGTATCCGAACATGCCGTAATAAAACTCGTTGGCAAAAATGATCCGGCCCGTCTCAAAATTCTCAATGCGGCAAATGCCGCTCGGAATCGACATCGTTAAAGGATAGACGTCCGCCGGGCGTCGTTTCGGGGCTTGTCCTCTGAAAACAATAACAAAGGCGGCGATCGTCACGGCCAGTACGGCAAGCAGGGAGAGCAGAATCGCGGCATGGATGCCCTGACCGGGCAGCCGCTCGGTTTGCTCGTAAGTATGCGCCGCGTAAAAAATCGCGGAAAGGGAGACTATGATCATCGCGAGGAAAAAGACAGGAAGACTTTTTCTGAACACGCTGACATACCTCCCCCTTCCGGTGAATACCATTTATTCTAAACAATGGTGAGAATTTTGTCAAATATTACAGTTTTTTCTTATTATTTTTCAGGTGCCCGTCGAGGAACGCGAAGGTCCGCCCGACGCTTTCTGGGTCTGCGTATCCCGGGTCGGCATGGGTATAGGTCTCGCTGATATCCAGCACCGCGTTCCCTTCGCCGGCGGTCCTGACGATTTTTTCATAGAGCTCCGTCGCCTGCTGATAGGGGATGCAGGGGTCGTACCGCCCATGCTGGATGAGCACAGGCGGGATGCCGGGGTGGACATTGTCCAGCGGGTTGACGAAGCACGCCAGATTGGGAACCGATTTCAGCGGAACGCCCAACAGCTCGTCCACAGATTCAGGCGACGTGTCGTCCGGCGCGCGCATGCGCGTATAGCCCGAGGCATCGTACTGTGCCGCCTGCCGGAGAAAATCGGTCGGCCCGTACTGATCGACGACGGCGCGGACGGTACATGTTTTAGACAGCGGCGCGCCCTCAAAAGCGGCCTGTCCCTGTGTAAAGGCGGCCATCATGGCCAGATGCGCTCCGGCAGAGGCCCCGGTCAGGGCGACGTGGTCCGGGTCGATGAGATATGACGCGGCGTTTTCAGCCACCCATCGGAGCGCCGCTTTGACGTCGAACAGGTTGTCCGGATAGCGGATATGCGGGACAAGCCTGTAGCCGAGACCGACGACGGCATAGCCCCGCTGAACGCCGCTCATGAACGGCAGAATCTGCGCGTCCTTTTTATTGCCGGCGGTCCAGCCGCCGCCGTGCAGGAAAAAGACGGCGGGGAAGGGCCCGTCGCCCTCGTCGGGGAGGTAGATATCGAGCGACTGCTTGTGGTCCTCGCCGTAGGGGCAGTCCAAAAATTTACGCCGGAGGGCCGAGGTGTCATTTTTCAGGGCGGCAAAGCGTCCAAACATTTTTTCGATCTCCTGAGGAGACATCAATTTGACTTCAGCCATCGCCACACATCAGTCCAGAAGCGCCGAGAGCTTGGCGATGGTGCCGGAAATTTCGATCTTCTGAGGGCAGTGCTCCTCGCAGGACCGGCAGGCCACGCAGTCCTTTGCCTTGGCGCCGTTGTTTGTAAAGATTTCGTAGACGTGGTCCACGTTAGCCGTCGTCTTATAGACGAGATAATCGCTGTACAGGTTCATCATCATCGGGATGTTGATCTTTGAGGGGCAGCCCTCCACGCAGTAACGGCAGCCGGTGCAGGGGATCCTCGGAGAGCTCCGGAGGAGCTCCGCGGCGTCGCCGACGGCTTGGACCTCGGCGTCGCTGAAGGGCTTCAGGTGTTGCACCGTGCGCAGGTTGTCCTGCATTTGCTCCAGGCGCCCCATGCCGCTTAAAACGGCGATGAGGCCGTCCAGGTTCATGGCAAACCGCAGCGCCCAGGAGGCGACGGAAGTGTCGGGATGGACGGCTTTGAGCACGGGGGCGATGGCCGAGGTCTCACTGGCCAGCATGCCGCCCTTGATAGGCTCCATAATGGTCACCGGCTTGTTGTGGCTTCTGGCGATCTCGTACAGGCGGCGGGACTGGACGTCCTTGCTGTCCCAGTCGAGATAGTTGATCTGGAGCTGAACGAACTCGGCGTCCGGGTGCTTTGCCAGTATCTCCTCCAGGTCCTCGGGCTTGCCGTGGAAGGAGAAGCCGTAGTGACGGACCCGCCCCTCCGCCTTCAGCCTTTGGACGAGCTCCCAGGCACCCAGGCTCTCCGCTTTTTCGTTGAGCTTTGCGTCCAGGCCGTGCAGCAGGTAGAAATCAATGTAATCGGTGCCCAGGCGCTCCAGCGACGTGTTGAAGAATCTGATAAGGTCTTCCGGCGCCGCGGCCATGCGGACCGGGAGCTTTGTGGCGATGGTATATGTGCCGCGGGGATGGCGCTCCACGAGCGTTTTGCGCATTGCTTCCTCCGAGCCCTGATAGACCCAGGCGGTATCGAAATACGTCATTCCGGCGCTGAGGAACGCGTCCACCATCCGGTTGATCGTTTCGAGATCGAATTCCTCGCCCTTTTTCGGCAGGCGCATATAGCCAAAGCCAAGCTTGCCGACGGGCTCTCCAAGATATTTGTCAGCCATTGTCGTAATCTCCTTCGTAGTTTTTATTGACAGCATTATATCTTTTCCGGGGACGATTTAAAAGTACCTTTTTGTTAAATTATGACACGCCGGTTTTCATGTCCATCATCGACCGGAGCCACTTGATATCGCTGCGTCCGACGCAGCGAAATACGGCGAGCAGCAGGAGGTAAATGAGGAGGGAGAGAATGATATGGACCGTCAGCGTGAGCCCGCCTGCCGCCAGAGGCAGGCCGACGACGCGGAGGAGGAGCACCGCGATATTGACGGCGCCGACGGCGCATACCGCCGCTTTGAGGATGTTCTTCACAGGCAGCCGGAATTTTGCCACGGCGCGGAGCCGGCGGATGCTGAGGGTGAAGTTAAAGATGTCGGTGAAGTAGATCATGATGATATAGCCGATGACCGCGAATTTCGGCAGCATGTAGTAGACGAGTATGACGCTGATAAAGGAATCCAGGATGTTATAGAACATGGAGTACATCTGCTGTCCAAGCCCGCGCAGCATGCCGTCCGTGACGCTGTCCATGAAAATCACCGGCATCAGAAGGGCGAGAAGGCGGATATAATGCCCGACGGCGTCGCTTTTATATACGGATATGCCGAGCACGTCGGAAAACCAGAACATGACGGCGGTGACGCCGAAGGAAAACAGGATGCACATATATAGAATCCTGCCGACGATATCCCTGATTTCCCGCGTCCGCCCGTTGACCTGCGCCTCGGTCAGCTCCGGGACGATCAGCTCGGCCAAAGAGTAAAAGAAGGCGGACGGGAAGGTGATGATGGGGAAGACCATGCCCTGGATCATCCCGTAATCGGCCAGCGCCTTTTCGTTGGAAGCGCCGGACTTTTTAAACCCGCGCGGCACAAGGAGGTTCTCCAGGGTCGACAACGCTGTCCTGGCGTAGGCCGAGAGCGCCAGCGGCAGGGCGATATTTAAAAGCCGCTTTGTGATGTCGGTTGTTTTCTGATGGTGGGATACATAGCGCCGCCTGTCGTGGAGATAGAGGACAAACAGCAGCAGGAAGGAGGCCATTTCCCCCGCCACGCCGCCGGCGACGATGATGGCACAGGCTGTTTCTACCGTGTAGTTGGTCGCCAGCGACAGCGCCGCCACGACGACGCCGATACGGACGAGCTGCTCGATGACCTGGACGGCGGCCGATTTGATAACGCGGGTGACGGCGGTGAAATAGCCCGACAGGACGGCGGACATCGAAAAGGCCGGGAGACTCAGCGCCAGAAGCTTCAGGGACAGCACCGTCCGCGCGTCCCTGATCCAGGTCAGGCCGATTAGGTTCGCGCCGAAGTACAGAAGAAACGCCGCCGCCATCCCAAAGCAGAAGGCGTATATCAGACAGCGCCGGACGGCGGCTTTGACGCCGTCGTTGTTTGACCGGCCGAGCTCCTCGGAAACGAGGCGCGTCGTGGCAAAGCGGGAGCCGGAGATCGAGAAGGTGGCGGCCAGCATACTGACGGACATGATGAGCTGAAACAGCCCGATGCCTGCGGCGCCGATCTTATTGGACAGATAGACCTGAAACGCCATGCCCACCGAGCGCATGACGAGCGCCGTACCCGTCAGGAGTATTGTATTCATCAGCATCTTTTTGCCGCGCTTCATGGGCCATCCTCCCGCTAGTGGAAAACAATTAGTACACTATATGCGGGCAGGACACGGCGTCATGTCCTAAAATACCGGGACATTTCGCCGGCGCCGGCGCGGCCGGAAGGGAGATACGTAATAAAAAGAAAGACCGAAATCAAGGGCGATCCGGTCTTTCAAATATTAGCAGAGTAAGGCACGGCGGGGGCTGAATATACGGCTATTTTAACCCAACCGCGTCAAGCGCCCGGCTTAAATCCCCAATCAGGTCCCGTGCGTCCTCAATGCCGACGCTGAGGCGGAAAAAGCCGCCGTGAAACTCCTCCGGATACAGATACTGGCGCTCGTCCTTTTCGCCGAGGAATACAATCAGGCTCTCGTCGTGACCCAGGGAGACGGCGGAGGTGATGATCCGTAAGGCGGCCACAAAACGGTTGTGCGTCTCGTGGTCGGCGTTCAGGCCAAACGCCAACACGCCACCGAAGCCGTTGATCATCTGCCGCTTGGCGGTCTCGTGACCCCGGTGGCTTTCCAGGCCGGGATAGGCGACAAAACGCACGCCCTTTTGGTCTTCGAGAAAACGGGCCACAGCTAGCGCGTTGTTGTTGTGCTCCCGCATCCGGAGCGGCAGCGTCACGGCGCCGCGCATGATCAGCCAGGCGTTGAACGGGCTGATGGCGCCGCCGAGGTTGACCATGGCGTCGGCGCGGATACGGTCAATCAGCGCCTTGGGGCCGATGACCGCGCCGCCCATCGCGTCGCCGTGCCCATTGATGTACTTCGTCAGGCTTTCCACGACAAGGTCCGCGCCCAGCTCCAAAGGCCGCTGGCTGTAAGGCGAGGCGAAAGTGTTGTCCACGGACAGCAGTATGCCGCGGTCGTGGGCCAGCTGCGCGATGGCGGCAATATCACTGATCTGCGTTGTGGGGTTCCCCGGCGTTTCGATGTGGATCAGCTTTGTGTTGGGACGGATGGCGGCACGGACGGCCTCCAGGTCCGATGTGTCGACGATCGTCGTCCCGACGCCGTATTTTCCCGGCAGCAGCTCGTTGAGCAGGCGATAGACAGCGATATACGTGATGTTTGAAAATACGGCGTGGTCCCCGGATGTCAGCAGGGTGAAGAAAAGCCCCGACAGCGCCGCTACGCCGCTGGCCAGAACGACGCAGTCGTCCCCGCCTTCCAGAGAGCGCAGCTTTTCCTGCAGGTAGTTTTGGTTGGCGCCGCCGTTGCGCGTATACAGCGGCTTTTCTCCGGCGCTGCTCCAGTTCATGTCCGTGGGGTCATACGGCAGCTCGTAGCTGTTGGCCATGACGATGGGACGCCGGATCGCGCCCGTCTCCCGGTCAACGTCGTTGCCGGTATGCACTGCCTTGGTCTGAAAACCGAGGGCGTCCTCATATGTACGTTTGCCCAAATAGATCGTCTCCCTGTCAAATAATATATCATAGTATACATATATGGATTGATGATGTAATTGTCTCATCCTTTATGAGGTTTGTCAAATAAAATTCAAAAAACGCCGACAGTACAGAGCTTTTTGATATTTATTTTTATGACAGGAAGGTATATTATTTTACAAAACAGGTAAGGAGGCGCTTATATGAATAAACAAACACTTTGGATCGTCCGGACGGCGATTTTCCTCGCGTTGCTGGTTGTGATCCAAATAGCGACCGCGCCGCTCGGCATTACCCTGATTACCGGCTCGCTGGTCAACCTGATTCTGATTATGACGGTCATGACGTGCGGGCTTTCGTCGGGGCTTGTCGTGGCCGTCATTTCCCCATTTCTGGCAAAGCTCGTCGGGATAGGCCCGCTGTGGGTCCTGATCCCGTTTATCGCTCTGGGGAACTGTGGACTGGTGCTGATCTGGCAGCTTGTGGCCAAGCGGGCTTTTAAGGAAAAGTTCATCGGCACTGTGGTTGCGCTCGTCGCCGGTGCCGCCGGCAAGTTCCTGATTTTATATCTCGTTATCGTCCGGCTGCTGATCCCCCTGTTTTTAAATCTGCCGGCAAAACAGGCCGCGACAGTATCGGCGACCTTTTCTCTGCCGCAGCTCGCCACCGCCCTGATCGGCGGTGCTGTCGCCGTGGCGGCTCTGCCTGCCGTAAAAAAAGCCAGGGCCTCCAGAGCAAGCTGAAGGAAGTCTCAAAGCGCACAAAGACGCCGCAAAAAATCTGCGGCGTCTTTGTTGAAGGACTCTATGGAAAGGGCTGCCTTTCTCAGTTGAAGCCTACGGGGCTTTAACTGACAAGCGTGACGGCCTTGACGGCGGCGGCGCCGGCGTCGGGCGTATAGGCGTCGGCGCCGATCTCGTCGGCAAACGCCTGGGTGATGGGCGCGCCGCCGACCATGATCTTCACCTGCTCCTTGCAGCCGGCGTCGATTATCGTCTGGACGGTGTTCTTGAGGGAATCCATCGTCGTCGTCAGAAGGGCGGACGCGCCGACGAGCTTGCAGTCGGGATTGGCCTTGACAGCCTGAACGAATTTGTCGGCCGGAACGTCGACGCCCAGGTCGATCACCTCAAAGCCGGCGCTTTCGATCATCAGCGCCACCAGGTTTTTGCCGATGTCATGCAGGTCGCCCGCCACGGTGCCGATGATGTACTTGCCGCGCTTGCCGACGCTGTCTCCGGCCAGGTGGGGCTTCAGGACCTCGACACCCTTTTTCATCGTCTTGGCCGCGACGAGCATCTCTGGAACAAAAATCTCATTGGCCTGAAATTTGGCGCCCACGACGCTCATTGCGCCGATCATGCCCTCATTCAGAATGGCGTTGGGGTCGTCACCGGCGTCCAGCGCCTCCTGTACGAGACCTTCGATCAGCTTGACCTTGCCGAGCTCCACCGCGTTGGCGACTTCCTTGATTTTTGACATGTCAACATGACCTCCTAATGTTAAATATGTAAGCCGCGCCTGCGAAAAACGGCGCGTTACAGCTTACAGCTTCCGGTGTCTTACCCATCGCTTCAAAATATGCTGTCCTTATAGTATCTTACTACAATGCGCGTATATAAAAAATACGAAAAGTTGTAAAAATTTACTAATACAAAACTATCTAAATGTGATAATACGGCTGAGATGCTGTCCCTTACGTATGCACATAAAAAAACGTGGACTCGCTTGTGATAAGCGAGTCCGCATTTTTTTAAGACGCATGACGGCCGGCGGACTGCGATGCCGGTTACTCCAGGCTGTCCAGGGCCTCCTGGCCGAGTGACGTCAAAGCGATGCTGCCGCATTCGAGCACAGACTGCCCGGGCGGCGGCCCATCCCGATGGTTGCCGTCCTGACCGGCGGCTTTGAAGTCTTTGAACAGGGGCGATTCTCCGTAAATTGAATAATCGAAATTGCTCAGCGGCTTATCGTAATCCAGCGTAATCAGGCGTTTGCTCTCCAGGGCGCGCAGAACAAGGCTCGTCGTCTGCACGGCGTCCATGGAATCGCCCGCGGAATTTATATAAACCGGCGCCAGCGCCACTGCGTCGGGCCCTTCCGGCGCAGCGCTTTTCCGGATAAACCGCGCCAGAGGAAGAAAGGGGATTTGCGCCAGGAGCAGCAGAAAGTCCCTTTCGGGCTCGGAAATGACGATCTCTCTGCTGCATCCGCCGCAGCAGCCGCTCCGGCCGCAGGCCTGGCGGCTTTGGGCACCGCAGCCGGCACAGCCGCCGCAGCTTCTTTTATCCGTAGGGGTCATGTTGCATATCCTCCGCAGCATATATGCTTCCCAGCGGTGACGAAACACACGCTGAAAAGTGAAAAGACCGAAGCTGTTCTTCGGTCTTCCTTTGCTATTGTTTTTTCGTATTTCAAACCGAGTGCTTTTAGTATACCACAACAGACGCGTCCTGACTACAGGGCGCGGAAACGGCCGCGGCGAAATGGTTCAGATGAAATACTCAATCGTTCTGGCGGGGGTTTTCTGCGTTTCAAGATTGAACAGAATGATGGCCTCCCGGACGTCCTTCGGACCCAGGTTATACATGCTGTTGCCCTCACCGCTCAGAATCTCATACGATACGCTGCGGTTTTTTGAAAACGGTTCGTCGGTGATCAGGGCGACGCCGTTCGTATTGAACGGCTTTTTGCGGTAATAGGGGTCGAACATGAAGACGTTTTCATTGTCCGCGCCGGTCAGCAAAACGTAATGCCAGCCCACGTGGCGCAGCCGGACGACAACGGCGCCGCCCTGCTGCAGGCAGGCGACGATTTTGCTGGTTTGACTGACGGACACATCCGCCCCGGTCAGGAACTCACAGTGAAGCGGAAATTTTTTCACCTTGGCGAACTGATTGAGCCAGTTGCACAAAAACATCATCGCCATCTGCGAGGTGCCGTTTTTCCCGAATTCTCCCTTGACATTATACGCGTCCAGGCTGTAGAGCATGATATGCTTCATAATATCGGGCGGGATATCTTCGCGCCGGAACAGGAAGCTCATGGCGTTCATCAGCGTTGTCGGGCCGCAGTCAAATTCCGTCGTCTGATAGTTCAGGGGGTTTTTCATGCCGTTCACTCATTTTTGATGGATTTCCTATCATCATAATATGAATTAACGAGCTTGTAAACCGCATCTTCGATAAACCCGCCGAATTCCATGGCGGAAATCCCCGACTGGGCCAGCAGCGCCGCCGCGACGGGGCCGATTCTGCTGACGAGAACGGCGTCGCAGTCCGCCATGAGCCGTATCGTATGCTGCAATTTCTGGTCGTCGTGCGCCCCCTGGCTGCACGGGGGCTCGCTCTCCCGCTTTTCGACGAAGCGGATGCCGGCGCCGTCAACGTCGAAGATCAGAAATTGTCGGGCGGCGCCGAAGTGGCGGTTGACGACCTTGCCGTCACTGCTGGCCGCGGCGATCCTGAGTGGCATTATCCATCCCTCCCGTATTTTCAGGTATTCGGCAGGGGTGAATTACAGGCCCGGCAGGGGACTGTAATTCGTCCTGACGAAATATTTAGCCAGCGCGCGCAGCGCCGCGCCAACATCGCCGGGCGCCTCGAAAACGGCGATCCTGTTGAGCTCGAGGCTTCTTCTGGCGCCCGGGCCGATCTGCACGACGAGAATCGCGCAGCAGTCGCGCAGGGCGGTGATCTTTTCAAGCATCGCGTCCTCCGTGTGTCCAAGTCCTTCGCCCGAGGGATGGACGGACCGCTTTTCAAGAAGTGAATAAGCCCCGTCCGGGCCGATATCGTAGATATAGAAATCCTCGGCTCGGCCGAAGTGTTCGTCAACGACGGTGCCGTCCGTGCTTGCCGTGGCGACACGCCAGTTTTTTCCCATAAGGACACCCCGCGTTTCATTAAAGATTTGTTGAATTGCCCAATGCGCCGCCCTCCGGCGGCGCATTGGGTATTTTTATTTGGCTTGGGGAGCCTGAAGCGCTGTACTTAGTTATAGAGCAGACCGTCCGGCTTGAAGAAGCTGTTCTTCTGCAGGGCGGTGACGTCGAGGTCGTCGGGCAGCAAGCCAACCGACTGCATCTGTGTTCCCAGAAGGGCGAACATATCGTAAGCCTGCTGGTATGAGGGCATGTAATTAAAGGTCTTGAGGACCTCGGCGTTCACCGCGGGATCGCCGGCAACGTACTTTTTGTCGACCTGAAGCTGTGCGACCTCGTCCTTGTTGTCCTGCGCCCAGGCGGCGGCTTCCTGCACCGCTCTTGTGTACTTGGCGGCGAGGGTGGGGTGGTCGGTGATGATATTGTCGCGGACGTAGGCGGAGCAGCAGTACTGGTCTTTATAGGGCTCCTGCATCGCGGAGTCGAAAATGATATTGAGGTTATCCTGATTGGCCGCGATCGTGGCCGTCGGATCGTTGAGCGCGATGCCATCGACGGCGCCCTTTGCGAGGGCTGCCGGGAGGTCGGCCTGTGAGTAGATGGCAAAGTTGACCTGGTTGCCCTTCACCGTCACGTCGACGCCGTTATCGGCCAGGACGCGCTTGGCGAAAATGTAGGGACTGGCCGTATAGCTCGTGACACCGATCGTCTTGCCGATGAAATCCTTGGGGGTTGTGATGCCGGAGCCCGCTTTGACGAGGACCTTGTCGCAGCCGGTATGGAGGCCGGTCGTAATCTTGACAGGCAGGCCGTTGGAGAGCGGCTGGATGAGGCTGGCGAGAAGGCCGAAGCTCGCGTCGATCTGATCGGCCGTAACAGCGTCGAACGTGGTTCCGGGCGCCAGCTTGACAAGCTCGTATTTTAATCCTTCTTTGTCAAAGAAGCCCTTTTCAGCCGCGATATGGATCGCCGCTTCGCAGAGGCTGCCGCCCCAGCCGATGCGCAGCACGTAATCGTCCTCCGGCGCGCTGGAGGGCGACGCGGCCGCCGGGGTGCCTGACGAGGATGCCGACGCGTCGGCGGACGCGGACGGCGAGGAACCGGGGGAAGAGGTTCCCGTCGAAGAAGAACAAGCGGAGATAATTCCGGCGAGTAATGTCAGTGCGAAGAGGATTGACAGAACCTTTTTTAACTTGTTCATATAATAACTCCTTTTCCTTATAAAATGGATGTGCTTACAGGTAGTATTGGATATCCTCGCGCTTGCCCGCAAAGTCGAGGATCTGAAGGATTTTGGCGCGAAGCCGCAGGAATTCGGGCAGATCCCGCTCCCGCGGGCGGCCGATCTCCACCTCAAGGATATTCTCGATCCTGGCCGGCCGGGGCGACATGACGAAAATCCTGTCGCTTAAATAGATGGCTTCGTCCACGTCGTGGGTGACCATGACCGTCGTCGTTCCGCGCTCCTGCCAGATTTTGATGAGCTCATCCTGCATGTTCATGCGGGTAAAGGCGTCCAGCGCGCCGAATGGTTCGTCCAGCAGCAGCACCTTTGGGTGGTTGACGAGGGCCCTGGCCAGCGCCGCGCGCTGGGCCATACCGCCCGAGAGCTGGTGCGGGTAGGCCTTCTCAAAGCCCTGAAGTCCCACGAGCCGGATAAAATCCAGAACGTCCTTTTTCTTTTCGTGATAGATGCTGCGGACCTTCAGGCCGAAGGCGACGTTGTCGTAGATGGTCAGCCAGGGGAAGAGGGTAGGGTCCTGGAAGACGAGGCCGCGCTCGTAGCTGGCGTCCGTGATTTTGACGCCGTCCAGGGTAAACGCGCCTTCGTCCGGCGTAGTGAGTCCCGCCAGCAGCCGCAGAAACGTCGATTTGCCGCAGCCGGAGGGGCCGATCAGAGAGATGAATTCTCCGGGCTTTATCTCCGCGTTCACATTGCTTAAGGCCACCACTGTCTGCCCATCCGGCTGGACAAACTCCTTCCGGAGGTTTTCGGCCCGGATATAGCCGGTCTCGGATTTTACCATTTGATGACCCCCTTCTGCCAGACGAGCACCTTGTCGCGCACCCGGAACAGGAGCGTGATGAGGAGCGAGAAGGTCACCGCGATGACGATGAGACCCGCGTAGACGTTGGCGTACGAGAGCATATCCTTCTGCCAGTTGATGTACCAGCCGACGCCGAACTTGACGCCCATCATTTCCGCCGTCATCAGCGTGATGAACGACGCGCCCGTGCCGTTGAACAGGCCGATGAAGATCATGGGCATCGAGGCCGGCAGCGCTACCTTGAAGATTTTGTGGAGCGCTTTGGCGCCCAATGTGCTGGAGACCTCGAAATAGGAGTTCTGCACGTTCGAGATGCCGGAGCTTGTCAGGACCGTCGTCGGGAACCAGACGGCCAGCGCGATCAGAAAGGTGCTCGCGGTGAAAGTCGTCGGGAACGTCACCAGCGCGATGGGGACCCAGGCCGTCGCGGGGATCGGCCCGATGATCTTGATAAGCGGGTTCACCCAATAGCTCCACTTCCGGCTCCAGCCGACGAGGATGCCGGTGGTGAGGCCCGCCAGGGCGCCGATGAAAAAGCCAGTGAAGAGGAGCCTGAGCGAATAGCCGAGGCATTTCAGGATGAACGCGCCGTCGTCCACGTACACCTTGAGAATCTTGTCGGGATTCGGGAAGTAGATCGGCTGCAGCAGCATCAGCTTGATCGTCGCGATATTCAGGATATTGAGCAGCAGGATAAACGCGGCGATGAACCAGCTCTTGAACGCCACCCGCTTTCGAAGATTTTCAAAAAACAGGGACAGCACGGCGAAAACCAGCGTGATGCCGATGATGGCGATAAGGGCGATCGTGAAATACGGCAACGGCTTCTGCACATACTTCGGGCTGTTCGGCACGAGGACGTTGATGAGGAGCGCCAAAAGCGCGCTTAGAGCCGGCAGGAGCGTCCTGACGTCGAAAACGGGTTTCTTTTTATGTTCGGGGTTTAACTCTGATTGTACGGCGATTTTTTCCACGGTAATACCTCCGCGCCGTTAAACTGCGTCTTGCTGTTTGATGTATGTAAAGGGGTCCTTGGCATACCAATCCGACCTGTAGGGGAGCTTTAAATTCTGCGCCAGCTTTTTGTTGAACTGGCCGTTTCTTGCCGTCTTGTTCAGGCGGCGCGCGACCTCAAAGACGCCGGAATATCCCAGATAGTTGTAGCTCGGCCCGAAGAGGGGCAGAATGGGAATCCCGTGCTTTGCCGAAATGTTGTTGCCGCCCGTGTGCGCGATAAAAATGTCGGGCTTTATCCGCTCGAGCAGGTTTGACTGCTCAAAGGGCTGATTTGTCGCCACGTCGACCAGGACGTCGTCGATATTCTCCAGAGCGTCAAACATCGGCTCTATAAACTGATCGAAATGGTGCGCCTTGAAGCCGACGACCGTGAGCCCGAGATCCTGTAAAATCTCCGCTGTGGCGATGATGCGCACTTCTCCGCCCGCCAGGAATACGCGCTTGCCGCGGAGGGCTTTGCGGTACGGCGCGAGGCTTGCGTCAAGCTGCTTGTTTTCAAGCGCGATGAGCTGCTGCGCCTCTTTTTCAAGACCGAAATGGGAGGCGATGCGCAAAAGCCAGCGGTCTGTGTTCTTGCGGCCGATGGGGATGGTATCGACGATAAACGGGATGTTGTACGTCTCTTTCAGATGCTCGACAAAATAGTCGTCGTGCGTGCCGCAGATGCTGACATTGAGCGAGGTCTCCAGCGCGTACTCAAAGTCCTCGGGCTCGGCGTAGCAGGGGATGAAGGTGACATTTAAGCCGATGGCGTTTAAAAGCCGCTGCAGCTCCAGCTCATCGGCCCGGCTCATGGAGCCGACGTTCAGAATATTGACGTTGCGGCTGATCCTGTACTGCTCCGTCAGCTTGTCGAGGTCCGTCTCAGCCAGCTGTGTCCGCCGGTCGGGCGTTTTCACGTACCTTTTCAGAATCCCGTGATAGACGGCGTCATAGGCCGTGGCCATGACCTTTGTCTTGAAGCCCTCGCAGTGGATCGGCACGATGTTGGCCGCCGTCTGGTTTTGCAGGTCAGAGAGGATGCTGTCAATATCGTCGCCGATGAGAGAGGGCACGCAGCCGTTGGCGACGATGATCGTTTCCGGGCGGAACTCCCGGTCCGCGTACAGGACGGCTTCACGAAGCTTCCGCTCGCCGCCGCTGATGACGTCGGCCTCGTCGAGATTGGTGTTGAGCCAGATGACGCCTTCCGCCTTCGGGTCGCGCAGCTGCTTAAAGCTCTTGTTGACGCCCACGTTGCCGATACTGCAGGAGCCGCAGCCGATCGGCGCGTGCATGATGATGACGGCGTTTCTCAGGGTGTTCAGGATCGCAAGGCTGAGGGTGAACTGGCAGCCGTGGGTCTGGGAGAACCGGCGCCCGGCCAGATTCAGGCAGCCGCCCGCCCCGAAGCAGCCGCTTTTCAGGCAGTCCTTGACGTCGGCGCAGGTCCCGCCGTAGGCGATGTTTGTTTTAAGCCGGTCTTCCCGGGCGGGCGCTGATTTTGCGTTCAGATAATTCATTGTGTTCCTCCTATCTGCCGGCGACCAGGAGCCCCAGGAGATCCTCGGTCAGGGTTAACGCGCCGCTGAAGCCCGCATAGGCGTGATTGAGAACGACCCGGTTCGTCACCGGATACGACGCCACCAAAAGCGGGAACCCAAATTCCGTGGCCAGGTCGCGCTCGAATACGCTGCCGACGACGACGGCGGGGGAGAAGGCGTCATAGTATTTTTCGTTATGATTTCTGGGCCAGGCCTGGGACAGGTACTTCCGGACGCTGGACGCGTCCGTGTCGAACCGGACCTCCGGCTGAAGACCCGATTCAAGGTTTTCAAACCGCCGCAGCAGGAGCTCCTTCTGTGCGTCGTTCACAAAATCCGTGATGACCACCAGCTCGGGCAGCCAGCCCAGCTCGTCGGAGAGAAACCGGGTGACGGCGGGGGCGTAATTGGCATCCGCAACCACCACGGCGTAGCGCTGCAGGTCGATATCGTTATAGATATCCGATACGCGTTCCAGATAGCTGTAGTAGACCGCTTTTTCCTCGCGGATTACTTTTTCCGTCACGGCGGCGTCAATGGAAAGGGCCTTGGCGATCTCTTTCAGGAACGCCTCCGTCGCGTCCGCGCCGACAGGGAAGCCCGTGGTGATAAACGGGATGCCGTGGACCTCCTCATAGACCTGCGCGGCGTCCAGCCCATAGGTGTCGGAGACGACGATGTTGAGCGCCGCCGCGCCGGAATCCTTGATGTTCCCGAGCCCCTCGCCCTCACCGAAAAGGGTGTTGACTTTGAGGCCCAGCTTCTCAAGCAGGCGCTTGATTTCCTTGAGGTTGCCCTCCCAGAAGACATCCTGGATTGGAACGATCCCGAGGATATTTACCGTGCGCGGCTCTTTCTGCTCCTGCTTCGCGACGTACTTTTTGATCAGCGCGCTCAGAACGAGCTCATAGCCGGTAAAGGAATTGCCGCGGAAGCTCGGGGTATGTACGGCGATCACCGGCCGATCCGTCCCGGCAAACTCGGTTACGATAGCGTCCAGGTCGTCGCCGATCATTTCGACCATGCAGCCGGTCAGGACGAAATAGACGTCCCCGTCCATAACCTCCAGCGTCGTCGTGATCTGCTCGCGCAGGCGGTCCTCACCGCCGAAGACGATGTCGCGCTCGACGACATTGCTGCTGGGCAGGCTGTTCCCCCCGCAGTATCCGCCGCCGGAATATCCGCCGCCGGGATTGTTCGCGTTGTACAGGTTCTGCCCGCAGCCGGCCGAGGCGTGTATGATCGGAATGGCCCGCGGTATCGCGCGCAGCGTGGCGAGCGCGCCGCCGAGCGCACAGGTATACCGGGGCCGGTCAACAAATTTACTCATAGGTCATCCTCCAATTATGAACTCTGCCATATCATCGCTCAAGGCTGTCGAACAGAGGCGTCGACAAGTACCGCTCTCCTGTGTCGGGAAGCAGGACAACGACGTTTTTTCCCCTGAATTCGGGGCGCTTGGCGATCTGGGTGGCGGCGAAAAGGGCCGCGCCGGACGAGATGCCCACAAGCAGTCCTTCCGTAAAGGCGGCCGCCTGCGCCGCCTCGTACGCTTCCTTGTCCCGAACACGGTAAATTTCATCGATCGTACCGGCGTTGAAGACACTGGGGACGAAGCCGGCGCCGATGCCCTGTATGCCGTGGGCGCCCGGAGCGCCGCCCGATAGGACGGGGGAGGTGTGCGGCTCGACGGCGATGATCTGCGTCTCCGGATTGTGGGCCTTCAGCACTTCGCCGACGCCGGTGACAGTGCCGCCGGTGCCGACGCCGGCCACAAACGCCGCGACGCTGCCGTCGGTATCCTCGAGGATCTCTTTCGCCGTCGTCCGGCGGTGGACCTCCGGGTTGACGGGATTGCCGAACTGGTCGGGGATATACGAATTTTCAATCTGGGCGGAGAGCTCCTCCGCCTTGCGGATCGCACCCGGCATGCGCAGAGCTCCCGGCGTCAGCACCAGCTCGGCCCCAAGGGCAGCCAGCAGCCGCCGCCGCTCGACGCTCATCGTTTCAGGCATCGTGAGGATGATCTTGTATCCTCTGGCCGCAGCGACAAAGGCGAGCCCGATGCCCGTATTGCCGCTTGTCGGCTCGATGATGGTGGTGTCCTTATTGATGAGGCCTTTCCGCTCCGCGTCCTCGATCATCGCCAGGGCGATCCTGTCCTTGACGCTGCCGGCGGGATTGAAGTACTCGAGCTTTGCGATCAAGCTGCCCGACAGGCTTTGATCCTCGGAGTATCTGTTCAGCCGCAAAAGCGGCGTTCTGCCGACAAGCTCTGTTAAACTGTCTGCGATCCTAGCCATGTATCAAACACTCCTTCTCAGATGGCCGCGCCCTGCGACGTGACCTTGCCCTGCTCAACAGCCAGGAGGTAATCTCCCCATTTTGCCGCCCACTCCCGGAGCTCGGTAACTTCCATCGGCGTGGGGGCTTTTGATTCGGTATGGTCGGCGATCTTACCCGCCAGCGCGCGGTAGACGCCGGCCTGGATGGAGTTCGGCGCGGCCTCGATCGTCGTTTTGCCCTGCAGCTCGCTCTGGGTCACGGTGACGGAACGGGGGATATATTCCACGACTTTTGTGTGGGTCTTTTCCACAAAATCGTCGATGATGTCCTTGGAATACGGTGTGCCCATCGAATTGGCGATGACGCCGCCCAGGAGCGCGCCGCCGGAATTGGAATACTTGCTGATGCCCTTGAACAGGTTGTTGGAAGCGTAGACGGACATGAAGTCGGAGGACGATACGGTAAACACGTGCTCGGCAATGCCTTCGCGGATGGGTACGGCAAAGCCGCCGCACACGACGTCGCCGAGAACGTCGTAGATGACGACGTCCAGGTCCAGCTCCTCAAAAATTTTCTGCTGCTTGAAGAGCTCGACCGCCGTGATGATGCCGCGCCCCGCGCAGCCAACGCCGGGCGCCGGGCCGCCGGCCTCCACACAGTAGATGCCGTTAAAGCCTTCAAAAATAACGTCGTGAGCCCGGACCGCGGACTTCTCCCGGAGCGTGTCGAGCACCGTGGGGATGTACTTGCCGTCCCGGAGCGTGTTCGTCGAGTCGCTTTTCGGGTCGCAGCCGAACTGCATGACCTTGAGTCCCAGCTCCGAGAGCGCGGCGCTCAGATTTGATGTTGTTGTGGATTTGCCGATGCCGCCTTTGCCATAGATGGCGATCTGCTTGATTTTCTTAGCCAAATTGCATTCTCCTTTAACGTGATTTTACTGCTGTTTAACTGCAAAGGGCCTTGGCCGACCCGATGCGCATGATAACAAATTTCATTATTAAACCTCCGTCATTTATCCGTGGGAGAAGGTTTGTTCCTGGCCGCCGAATTCATAAAGCAGGTGAGAGAGGTCTCCCTTTCCCGGGATGCCCACGGCGTCCGCCCGGCAGTGCTGGCAGTGGCGGAAAACAGGCAGATATTCTTCGGCGACGGCCCTGGCTTCGCTGAGCTCCTGACAGCCGGGCTCCTCGAAATCCGCCATCTCGTGCTGGGGGATGAGGGGGATGATGTTGATGATGGAGGCGCCAAGCTGTGAGACCGTCTCGGCGATGTCGGCGATGTGGTCGTCGTTGACGCCGGGGATCAGCACGATGTTGATTTTGACGACGGCGCCCAGCGCGGCCATTTTTCTGATGCCCCGCTTCTGCGCGTCGATCAGGAGCTGCGCGGCCTCGACGCCCTCGTAAACGCGGTCGCCGAGAAATATAAAGGAACAGATCTGCGCCTGTATGTACGGGTCCACGGCGTTGACCGTGACGGTGATCGTTTTAACGCCGGCCTCCCAAAGCTCGTCTGCGTACCGCTCCAGAAGCAGTCCGTTTGTGCTCAGGCAGTTGATGAGCTCCGGGTGCCGCTCCTTGATGAGGCGGAATGTCTCCAGGGCATAGGGGGTCGCCAGCGTGTCGCCGGGACCGGCGATGCCAGCAACGGTAATGTCGGGGCAGAGTTCCAGCGCCTTTTCCAGAATCTCCAATGCCTTTTCCGGCGTCAGTATCTGATTTGTAACGCCCGGCCGCTGTTCCGTCTTGTTGAGGCTCCTTTTACAGAACTTGCACTGTATATTGCATGTCGGACTGACCGGCAGATGGACGCGGCCTTTGTTCATGTTGGATTTTCCGGAAAAGCACGGATGCTGACCGGAAATTTTTTCGAGCTGTTTTATCCGAAGTTCTTCAGCCATAACGTCGCCTTCCTACTGAAATTATATAACATATATGTTTAATATGTTATATTGGTACTATTATACGCTTTAGACAAGAGTACTGTCAATCACAAAGTCATATAATTCATATAGTTTTACTATGGCAACAGTTTTCTGCTTTTTTGGGGTATGTAAGTTGGTCAGAAAAAACAATACAAACTTTTCGGTATTTTAAAAAATCGGATTTGCTTCTTAATGCCATAAGGCCCACAGCCGGATTTGCCACTGTACAGTCGCTTTAATCATTGCTATAATGTCGACGGCGTGCTTTTTGACATGCTTTGATTCAATGAATAAACGACGATTGAGATGAGCCGATGATATACCTTGATTATGCCGCCGACACGCCCGCCGCCCGGGAGGTGCTCGATGTTTTCAGCGATACCGCCCTGCGCTATGCGGCGAACCCGAATTCTCTCCATACCCCGGGCAGACAGGCCGGCGCGCGCCTTGCGGAATGCACCGAGCAGATAAAAACACTGCTGAACCTCAAAAACAGCGACGTGATCTATACCTCCGGCGCGACTGAAGCCAACAACCTGGCCCTGAAGGGCGTGGCGGAGAAGTACCGGAACTCCGGAAAGCATATCATCGCCACCTACCTGGAACATTCGTCGGTCAACGGGGCGCTGGCCGCGCTGCAGAACAGCGGCTTTGAAATCGATTATGTGGATTCCGGCAGCGACGGCCTCGTGGACCTTGAGCAACTGAAAGCTCTGCTGCGGAAGGATACGATCCTTGTCTCCGCCTGCTATGTGGACAGCGAAATGGGCGTTACCCAAAAAATACACGACATCGCGGCAATCCTGTCGGGCTATCCGGGCTGCCGGTTCCATGTGGACGCCACCCAGGCGGTGGGGAAGGTCCCACTCTCTTTGGATGGGGCCGACCTGTTCACGTTTTCGCCCCACAAGTTCTATGGCCTGAACGGCAGCGGGATATTAATTAAAAAGGAAGAGCTCCTCCTGGAGCCGCAGATACACGGCGGGCTCAGCGCAACGCCGTATCGCAGCGGCACGCCGGCGCTTGCCCTGGCGGCCGCGTGCGCCAAGGCGCTGGAACTGGCGCTGGCAGAGCTTGCGCCAAGATGTGAGCACGTGAGCGGCCTGAACAAAAAGCTCCGGGCCGCGCTGACCAAATACCCAAAGGTCAAAATCAACAGCACGGCATATTCCGTCCCGCACATCCTGAGCGTCAGCATGCCGGGTGTAAAGACGGAGGATTTCCGGGACGAGCTTGACGCGTACGGTGTTTGCGTTTCGACGCGGTCGGCCTGCTGCGCGCCCAATTCGGTCTCAAGGCCGGTGTACGCTGTCACCAAGGACAGAAAACGTGCCGTATCCACGCTGCGCGTCAGCTTGAGTCACCTGACGACAGAACAGGACGTTGACGAATTTCTGGCCTGTTTTGAAAAATGCTACGATAAATTCGCCGGTTAATGGGGCAGCTATGGAAAAGTATGAGGAAATAGAAAAAAGCATCACGAAGAAGTACCGCAAGGAGATATGGAAGCGGTTCACCTCGGCGGTCGTTGAGTACCAGATGATCAACGAAGGCGATAAAATCGCCGCCTGCATCTCCGGCGGCAAGGACTCCATGCTCATGGCCAAATGCCTGCAGGAGCTCCAAAAGCACAAGGTCAAGCAGTTTGATCTGGAGTTTCTCGTCATGGACCCGGGCTATAACAAAATAAACAGGCAGACCATCATCGACAATGCCGCGCTATTGAACATTCCCGTCACGATCTTCGAGACGAACATCTTCGACGTGGTGGCCAAGACGGACCGGTCGCCCTGCTATCTCTGCGCCAAAATGCGGCGCGGATACCTCTACAGCAAGGCGCGGGAGCTGGGCTGCAACAAAATCGCGCTGGGCCACCATTTCGACGACGTGATCGAGACCATCCTGATGAGCATGCTGTACGGCGCGGAGGTCAAGACGATGATGCCGAAGCTGCACAGCACGAATTTCGAGGGGATGGAGCTCATCCGGCCCATGTACATGGTGCGCGAGGCGGATATCCTCGCCTGGAAACGGTATAACAGCCTCAATTTTATCCAATGCGCCTGCCGCTTTACGGAAAACTGCGTGCTGGGCGACAACGGCGGCACGTCGAAGCGCCAGGAGATGAAAGACCTCATCAAGAAATTCCGGCAGATCAACCCGACCATCGACATCAGCATTTTCAACAGTGTCCGGAACGTCAACCTGAAAACGATCATCGGCTATCACGACGGGGACGAATATCACAGCTTTCTCGACAGGTATGACAGGCCGGCGGCGCCGGAGGATTAATGGCAGGAGTCACGGCGCCGCCCCCGCCCGGACAGAAGTCTCATAATAAACTAACGAAAAGCCCGCGCGGACTGACATCAGCCGCGCGGGCGTGTTTTTTTGCGGAAGGCGGCGCCGGGATGCGATTAAAACACGCGGAGGGGCCCGTCTACATACAATCTTCACATGACGCTGATAGCATGAAGAAAATATGTGAAGGAGCGCATGTCATGAGCAAAATGAACAAACGACCCGTGAAAAAGAAAACAGGCCAACAGAAGGGCATCTATATCTTCGCCGGCGCCCTGATCGTTGTGGCTGTCGTCATCGCAATCATTAAGGGGACGTCGGGCTCGGGCGGAAGCAGCAGTGCCGCGGCGGCGCAGAACGGCGGGGACATCAAAATCGCCAAGAGCGAGATTACGGAAACGGCCACCTTTATTCCATATAAATCGGGAAATACGCTCATGGAGCTCGTGGCGGTAAAAGCGCCCGACGGTACGATCAGGACGGCGTTCAACACCTGCCAGGTCTGCTATAATTCCGGCAGAGGCTATTATATACAGCAGGGCGACGAGCTGGTGTGCCAGAACTGCGGCAACCGCTTCAAAATCAGCCAGGTGGAAAAAGAGAAAAACGGATGCAACCCGGTGCCGATCCTGGACGACGGCAAAACCGACGACGGTCAGACGATCACGGTTTCCGAAAATTATATGACGCAGAATGTCGCCCTGTTCGCGCGCTGGAAGAAGTGACCCGAACCCGCAAAACCAAATGTGACGAATTTGTAAACTCAGCAATTCCTGGGATTTCTTCATCAAATCTTCAAATCAGGCATATAAAATCGGAGTATCGGGCGCTTAAACCGAGACCAACCGCGAAGGAGATGCATTATGGCGCAGCAGTGGATTTATGAAGAGCTGAAAGTGGGCGGCATGTCCTGCACGAGCTGTGAGATGAAAATCGAGAACAGCCTGAAAAAGAAGGCCGGTATCCGGGACGCCAAGGCCAGTTATGCCAGGGAGACAGTCAAGATTTATTATGACCCCGAGGTCATTTCCCTGGATGAGATAAAACAGGCTATCGAGAAGCTGGATTACACGGTGGAAGAGAGCCTGAAAAACATGGTTTTCTCCGGCAGCGCGGAGCAAAGCAAAGGCAATCGGCAGCAGTGGATTGACGAAGAGCTGAAGGTCGACGGCATGTCCTGCACCAGCTGCGAGATGAAAATTGAAAACAGCCTGACAAAGAAGGCCGGCATCCGGAACGTCAAAGCGATCTACGCCAAAGACACGGTGCGGTTTTCTTATGATCCGGCGGTCATTTCCCTTGACGAAATAAAGGCCGCCATCGAAAGACTGGACTACAAGGTCAGGAGAAGCGTCAAAAACAGCCTTGCCGTTGGAAAAACGCAGAAAAAGAACGACAAGCTGTCCGCGACGCAGCTTTTGGCTGTCGGCGTTATCATCTTTGCCGTCTATTTGATCATTAAAAATACGGTCGGCTTCAATTTCCTGCCGCAGATTTCGCAGAACATGGGCTACGGCCTCCTGTTCGTCGTTGGACTGATCACGTCGCTGCACTGCGTGGCCATGTGCGGCGGCATCAACCTCACGCAGTGCGTGTCCTATCAGCTCCCGGAAAACGCGTCCAAGGCGGCGAAGATGAAGCCCAGCCTCATGTACAACACGGGCCGCGTCATTTCCTACACGGTCATTGGCGGCATCGTGGGCGGGCTCGGCTCGGTGATCAGCTTTTCGGGGACAGCCAAGGGCATCGTCGCTATTCTCGCCGGGGTGTTCATGCTGATCATGGGCCTCAATATGCTCAACATCTTCCCCTGGCTGCGCAAATTTGTGCCGCACATGCCGAAGCGCTTTGCCAATAAATTTCGCGGCAGCGGGAAATACGGTCCGTTCGTTGTGGGCCTGTTCAACGGCCTGATGCCCTGCGGCCCGCTCCAGGCAATGCAGATTTACGCTTTGGGCACGGGCAGCGTTCTGGCAGGCGCCGCGTCGATGCTTTTCTTCAGCCTGGGCACTGTCCCTCTGATGTTCGGTTTCGGAGCGGTCAGCTCGCTGTTAAGCAGCAAATTCACCCATAAGATGATGAAGGTCAGCGCCATGCTGGTCATGGTCCTCGGCGTCATCATGCTCACCCGGGGCTTTGCCCTGTCGGGCTTCAGCCTGCCGAGCATCGGTACGACGGCGGCTGCAACCACCAGCAAGGCGACGGTCAACGGCTCGGAGCAGGACGTCACGACGACGCTCCAGCCCGGCAGCTACACGCCGATCACTGTCCAGAAGGGCATCCCCGTGAAATGGACCATTCAGGCGGACAGCAATTCGCTGAACGGCTGCAACGAAACGATTCAGATCCCGCAGTATAACATCACGCAGAAGCTGCGGCCCGGCGACAACGTCATCACCTTCACGCCCGACCAGGAAGGAACGATCACATATACCTGCTGGATGGGCATGATCCGGAGCACCATCACGGTGGTCAGCGACCTGTCCGCGGCGACGGTAGCAACGGTCAGCGCCGACGATTCGTCCTCCGGCTCTGCCGCCGCCATTGCCGGCGGGTGCTGCGCCACCCCTCCGCCCGGCTTTGAAAACGGAAGGATTCCAACCGACAATATCGCCGTGGCGACGATTAACGGCGACGAGCAGGACGTGACGATCGACGTGGGCGCTCAGGGCTATTCTCCGGCTGTCGTCGTGCTCCAGAAAGGGATACCGGCCAGAATCAAATTTACCACCAGCCAGCTGAACGCCTGCAACGGCACGGTCTATTTCCCGGAATACGGCGGCGGGCTGGATTTGACAACCGACAAGGAGACGCCGCTTCTGCCGGTTTCGGACGACTTCTCGTTCGAGTGTGGCATGGGCATGCTGCACGGCTACGTAAAGGTCGTCGACGATATCAAAAATGTCGACATGGACGCGGTCAAGCAGGCTGTCCAGAACTACACGCCGTCTGCCGGCGGCGGTGCCGGCTGCTGCAAACCACAGACATAACGACAAAGGACCAGGGAGGAAATTATGGCTCGTAAAGAAACAGTCAGGATATCGGGCATGTCCTGCGCGGCGTGCGCGGCCCGGATTGAAAAGGGTATCGGCGCGCTGCCCGGCATCGGCGCGGCGAACGTCAACTTCGCCATGGAGCGCGCGACCTTTGAAATTGACGATCAGGTGGCAAGCCTTTTGAAGGTTGAGGAGACGATCAAAAAGCTGGGTTACGGCGTTATTAAGGACGAGGACGCCGGAGAGAGCAAGGTCGTGCTGAGTCTCACGGGCATGTCCTGTGCCGCCTGCGCGGCAAAAATCGAAAAGAGGCTGAGTAAGCTGGGCGGCGTCAGCAAGGCCTCCGTCAACCTTGCCACCGAAAAGGCGACGGTAGAGTACGACCAGGCGGAAATCAAGGTTTCCGAGATGATAAAGGCTGTGGAAGCGCTGGGGTACGGGGCGGAAAAGCTGGAGGACGTCGTCGAGGACAGGGAAAAGGCGGCCAGGGAAAAGGAAATCAAAAAGCTCCGTCTCACGCTGATCGCCTCGATCATCCTGAGCGCCCCGCTGGTGCTGGCGATGCTTCTGTCGCTTGTGGGCGTGGACGTTCCGTTCCTGCACAACGCATATTTCCAGCTCATTATCGCCACGCCGATCCAGTTTATCATCGGCTTCCGGTTCTACAAGCACGCGTTTCTGGCGCTCCGTGCCAGAAGCTCCAATATGGACGTGCTGATCTCCATGGGCACGTCAGCGGCCTACTTCTTCAGCCTGTACAACGTGTTCTTTGAGCCGGCAAAGATGGGCGGCATGAAGGATTTGTACTTCGAGGCGGCCGCCGTGATCATCACGCTCATACTGCTGGGCAAATATCTCGAGGCCGTGGCCAAGGGCAAGACCTCCGAGGCCATCAAAAAGCTGATGGGCCTCCAGGCGAAAACGGCCCGCGTCATCCGCGGCGGCGTTGAGCAGGACGTGCCGATCGAAGAGGTCGCGGCGGGCGATGTCGTCGTCGTGCGGCCCGGCGAAAAGGTGCCGGTGGACGGAAAGATCATCGAGGGCAACTCGTCCATCGACGAATCCATGCTGACCGGAGAAAGCCTGCCGGTGGAGAAGAAGCCCGGCGACCTCTGCATTGGGGCGACCATCAACAAATTCGGCACGTTTAAGTTTGAGGCCACGAAGATCGGCAAGGATACCGTTTTGTCCCAGATCGTCAAAATGGTGGAGGACGCCCAGGGCTCAAAGGCGCCCATCCAGAAAATCGCCGATAAGGTGGCGGGCATTTTCGTCCCCGTCGTGGTGGGTATTGCGGTTTTGACCTTCCTTTTATGGTTCTTCATCACCGGTGACGTGACGAAAGCGATCATCAGCGCCGTGGCGGTGCTCGTCATTGCGTGTCCGTGCGCTTTGGGTCTCGCCACGCCGACGGCCATCATGGTCGGCACGGGCAAGGGTGCCGAAAGCGGCATTTTGATCAAAGGCGGCGAGCACCTGGAAACGGCGTATAAGCTCAACGCCGTCGTCCTGGATAAGACCGGCACCATCACAAAAGGGCAGCCGGAGGTCACGGACATCATCCCCTTCGGGGCGCTGGAGCCGGCTGAAATTCTCAGGCTTGCGTCCATTACGGAAAAGAATTCGGAGCATCCGTTGGGCTGCGCTATTTACGAGCACGGGAAAAAGGAGCTCGCCGCTGTGCCGGACCCCGATCGATTCGAGGCGATCCCCGGCAGAGGCGTCAAGGCCGTCACAGGAGGCAGGACAATCCTGATGGGCACCCGAAAGCTGATGCTGGAGCGAAGCATCGAAACGGGCGGAATAAACGCCACGCTGGAGTCGCTGGAGGATAACGGCAAAACGGCGATGATTATGGCCGTCGACGATAAAATAGAAGCGATTGTCGCCGTTGCCGACACGCTGAAGGAGAATTCCAAGGAAGCCATCGCCGATCTGCAGAAAATGGGCGTCGAGGTCTATATGATCACCGGCGACAATAAACGGACGGCCAACGCTATCGCCAGGCAGGTCGGCATCACCAACATCCTGGCGGAGGTCCTGCCGGAGAACAAGGCGGAAGAGGTGGAAAAGCTCAAAAAGGCCGGCAAGGTGGTGGCCATGGTCGGCGACGGCATCAACGACGCCCCGGCGCTGGCGACGGCCCACATCGGAATGGCCATCGGCACCGGTACGGACGTCGCCATCGAGGCGGCCGATATCACCCTGATGCGCGGCGACCTGCGGACGATCCCTGCCGCCATCCGGCTGTCCCGAAAGACGATGCGCAAGATCAAGCAAAACCTGTTCTGGGCCTTTTTCTACAACACGATCGGCATTCCCTTTGCCGCACTGGGCTTTTTGAATCCGATGATCGCCGGCGGCGCCATGGCGTTCTCGTCCGTCTCCGTCGTTTCAAACTCCCTGAGCCTGAAAAGCTATGATCCGACCGGCACCCGGACAGTGTCGCTCAATCCGGAGTGGATTCTGGAGCAGCCGAAAAACGGGAAAAAGGCGTCCGCCACGACGGAGAGCGGCAGGCTTGCCGAGCTCGAAAAGGCAAACGCCGAGCTGACGCGGCAGTTGAGCGAACTGACGCGCGGCGCCGCCGAGCTGACCCGCGCAAAGCTTGAGATCGCGGAAGTCATGATCAAAACCCACAGGGCGTCCGAAAGGCTCCTGGAGGAGACGACGCGGGAGGCCGAGGAAGAGAAGCTGCGGCTTCTTCTGCAGATCCGCGAGGAGGAGGCAAAGCTCGAGAGCCTCAAAAACAGTGCGGCCAGTCTGCAATCAGAGTTAAATGATAATGATAACGGAGGTATCCATATGTCAAAAGAAACGAAAGTCCTGAATGTCAACGGCATGTCGTGCAGCCACTGCGAAAAGACGGTTATCAAGCACGTGGGCGCGCTGGACGGCGTGAGCAGTGTTCTTGTCGATCTGGAGGGAAAGCAGGTCACCATCGAGTTTGAGCCCGAAAAAGTATCCCTGGAGCATATTAAGGAAACAATCGAGGAGCAGGGCTACAACGTCGCGTGAAATTCGGACACCCGCGCTCATAAACTGAAAGGCCGTCTCATCATGCGACAAGCGGGTCCGCGCGCATTTGAGGCGGCCTTCCCGCAAACGATATTCGGTGGCTCCAAATCTTCATAATATCTTCAAGACTTTTTTATATGATTGGGCCATCCGAGAAAACAACAGGAGGAAGATTACATGACCCATTA
The DNA here is from genome assembly GCF_900130065.1 of Sporobacter termitidis DSM 10068. Classification (GTDB taxonomy): domain Bacteria; phylum Bacillota; class Clostridia; order Oscillospirales; family Oscillospiraceae; genus Sporobacter; species Sporobacter termitidis. The sequence goes on along the minus strand of NZ_FQXV01000001.1, from coordinate 235,528 downwards.
TATGGAGCTCTTGGCGACAAACCAGCCCTGGCAGCTGCTCCTTTTTATGGCGATCCCTGTCATCTGTGCCGAAACGCTCGCCATCTCCGAACTGATCATTCTGTTCACGAGGAATCTGGCGGGCAGGGCGAAACGCGTCAGCAAAATTACGGGTATTTTCGCCGGCGTATATTTTACGGCTGTTTTCATTTATCTGCTGATTACCGCCGTCATACCGCTGACGGCCACGGGCGGCTGGAGAGGCCCGTTTGACGTGATCGCCGTCGGCTTCTACCTGATTGGCGTTATCCCGTTTGCAGGGATGTTCCTGCTGGATACCGGCATCCTCGGAAGGAAGAAGGACCAGGTCGAGAAGCTGAAGCTCCATGCAATCCTCGTTGGCATCTTTCTCGTTGTCGCGCATGTCGCCATGATTTTCGGCATGCTGGACCCGGCACTGCTCACCGGCGGCGGGATGAGCGGCGTCATGATCGGCGCATAAATTTTTAATTCCCATAATTCCTATAAAAGGAGCTGAAACCGATGAATTGCTGCAACAACGATAACGATCATAACAATAGCAATACCGATAGCGGACACAAACACCGCGGTCATATGGGGCACCTGTGGATGATGCTTTTATGCTGCGGCGCGCCCATGATCCTGCTGGCGGTTATATCGCTGCTGGGATCGAGCATTCCGGGCCTGAGGACGACGCTCGGCGCCGTTATTCCGTATCTCTGCCCGATCATGATGATCGCAATGATACCGATGATGTTCAAAAAAGATAAAGGAGACGATCAGGGCGCGGACGGACGCCGTCTGGAAGCTCCGGCGGATCAGAAGCAGGATTCCGGATATCCCAAATAAAAGCGGAATGACACTGAAACAGCGGGCCACGTTTTGCGGCCCGCTGTTGTTTGCTTTCCCACAGGTCCGATACGCGGAACGCCGTGGTCACAGAAACAGCCCGGTTCAACGTATTGAACGGGCTGTTTCCAAAAAGGGGAGGGATATGAAATAGGATGGATAAAAATCTATTTAAAAAGCAAAAGGCTTTTGCTGTCGCGTCTGTTCTATGAACTTAAGATAAACCATCGATATGGAAAATCTGTGAAGACAATGAAAATAATTTATGAACAAGCGTCCGCGCCGGCCCGGCGCCGCGTTTCATTCCCAATCTGGGATTTGCCTGTAGAAAATAACTATAATTTCCATAATGTTGACAGTAAAAAATGTCGATGATATGTTGTCACTGTAGAAAATCCCGTATTTACAGTGATGGAAGAGGTAAATGAGTGAAAGACCAGCCACAAACAGAGATGATGGATTCGTATATACTGGCGGATACGGAGAGGGTACTGGATGCCGATGACGCGTTTTTTGCCATGACGGGCTATACAAAAAATGAGGTCCTCGGCCTGCGCGTCGAGGATGCTTTTGTCAAATTGCTGAAGCTTCATCCGTCTGACTACACTAGGCTGCGGACCGAAAACGCCGTATCGGGCTATCTGTTCACAAAGGACTGCGTGGCGAAATATGCCTCGCTGACGATAAAGCCGCTGGCGAACCGCCGGATGGCGATCGAGTTCCGCCATGCGCCCTATGTCCTGCAGAATAATGAATTTGCGTTTATCGAACAGTTTTTCGCGGACGACCATATCAGCGCGGCGATTTACAGCGTTCCCGGCTACCGGCTGCTCAAGGCCAATAAAAGCTACCTGAAATATTTTGACGCTTCCCGCCGGGGATTCAGGCGCTATGCCGGCCGGGCCGCAGGGGAGCTGGGCGTATACGGCGGTCAGGCGGAGGCGCTGCTGGATCAGGTCCGTTCGGCAAGAAAAGTGCTGAATTTTGAGGAAAAGGAGATTTCTACGGTATATGGCCGTGCCTTTTTGAACTACACCATCATACCCGTCATTATCGACGGGACGCTGAAGTATATTTTTGAAACCTCAAAGGACGTTACGGACAGCGTCCTCCTCAGGAAAAGCAGGGAAGCGCAGGAAGGAGAGATCAGAAAGCAGAAGGAAAAGCTCGAAGCGATCCTGGATAACATGTCCGACCAGCTCATTGTTGTCAGCCGGGATGGCTTTTATGAGCTGTTCAACAAGGCGGCCAGAGAGAAGTTCGACCCGATCTACGGCCCGACGGAAAAGCTGTGGGACGCTAAAACCGACGTCAGATATTACGATATGAATAATAACAGGATATTTCGCGGCGATTTGCCCATCAGCAGGGTCCTTGAGGGAGAAAGGTTTTCAAGATTCCGTTTTAAAATAAGGCATCGGGAGACCACCGTACTGGAGGTCAACGCGGCGCCCATCCGCGACGACGAGGGCGAGGTTGTCAGCGGCGTTCTCTGCTGCCGGGATATCACGGAGCACATGGAACTGGAGCAGGAGCTCAGAGAGAGCGAGCTCCACCTGAGGATGGCGGCGCAGGCCGCCGCCCTAGGGACGTTTACGTACGACCTGATCACAAAGGAGGGCCGGTGGTCGCCCACCTTCAAGCGTATCTTCGGCATCGATAAGATTGACGGCAGCAAGATCGATTTCGAGTTCCTGCTGACCCTGACGCATCCCGACGACAGGCAAAAGCTCCTCCCGGCGATGAAAAAAGCCGGCGACCCCAGACACGGCCTGATTGATCTGGAAAGCCGGATTATTCTCCCGGACAAATCGGTACGATGGATTCGCCTGAAGGGCCAGACGTATTTTTCGGAGGAATCGATGCCGCGCCTGGCCGCGGGCGTGATTATCGACATGACGGACGAGGTGGAGGCCGCTGAGAACCTGCGGAAAATCACGCAGGAGCTGCAGAATATCATTGACAATACGGACGACCTGATATTCTCGGTCGACTCGGCGTATAAAATCGTCCTGTTCAATAAGGCCGCCGAGAACTATTTCCTGGCCAATTACGGAGAGGGCTTCTGGCGCGGCAAGAGACTTTGCGACATTTCGCATGCTGAGCTCCGGCAACGTCTGTCGGAAATGTGCGTCAGAGCCATGGAGCATGGTAAATATCAAATTGATCTCCGCGCTCTGAGCTGCGATCACGTCATCTGCTTCACACTGAATCCGGTATATCTCCATGGCGAGGCCGTTGAGGTGTCCGTCTACGGGAAGGATATTACCGAGCGCAACCGCACCGAACACGAGATAGTCCGCAAAAATACGACGCTGGAGCTGCTCGTCCAGGAGCGGACGCGGGAACTGCAAAATTCAATGAAGGACCTGCAGGACATCTCCATGGCCGTCTCCCACGAAATGAAAACGCCGCTGCGGGAGATCGAGTATTACGCCAAACAGATACTGGAGCACCGCGATGTTGAGCTGAACAGTCAAAAGATGATCCGCTTATGCCATGATAAACTGAATATGATCGATAAGCTGTTCCGGTATTCTGTCACAACGGGGGCCAATGTCAATAAGGAAACCTTCAATATCAAAAAGATGATCCAGGCGGTGCACGAGGAACTGAGGTCGAATATGCACCTGAAACGCGCGGTACTGGATTTTGAAACGGGGCTGCCCCCGGTCAGCGCCGACAAAGCGCTGATGCGGCAGGTCCTGAGCAACATCATTTCAAACGCGCTGAAATTTTCGTCGAAAAGAGAAGCGCCGCAGCTGTCCGTCGGCTGCAGGGAAGAAAACGGCGAATATGTTTTTTATTTCAGGGATAACGGCGCCGGCTTCTGCGGGGAATATGCCGATAAGCTGTTTTCCGTTTTTGAGCGCCTGCACACGGAAGAGGAGTTCGAGGGCAGCGGGATCGGGCTGGCCATCGTGAAAAATATCATCAAACGCCATGGAGGCAGAACATGGATAAAGGGCGAAGAGGACATCGGCGCGACAATGTACTTTACGCTGCCGGTGCCGGACAGGGGCTGAGATATGCTGAGCGCGATGATCGTGGATGATACCGAATTTACCCGGAACGAGCTCAGGGATCTGGATATCTGGGGGGAAAAGTCGGGCTTTTCGATATCGGCGGAGGCCTGCAACGGCCGGGACGCGCTGCGGGCTCTGCAAAAGCAGCCCGTCGATCTCGTGATCACCGATATCAGGATGCCCGTGGTCGACGGGATCAGCCTGACCAAAACGCTTCTGGATGAGAAGCTGTGCAAGTGCGTTATTTTGATGAGCCAATTCAGCGATTTTGAATATGCGCGCAAGGGTATACAATCCGGTGCCTTTGAGTATCTGCTCAAACCGATTGAACGGGATGCTTTGCTGGCGACGCTCCAAAAAGCGTCGGCGTATATCAGCGAGAGAAATAATGAGCTGCAGAAGATAAACTACGTCGATCAGGTCCTGAAGACCCAGGATCATTATCCGTATGAGCAGTTTAAAATCCTCGTTAAGAGCATCAAAGAGGACGGCGATTCCGCCGCCGTTGCCGCCGATATCTTCGAAGTTATCTGGCTGAAAACGGATTCCGACCTGATGAAATCCATCTATTATCTGAACAGGGTGCTTCAGGACGTGGCCAAAGCCGTCTGCGCCGAATTCCCGTGGGCCAAAAAGCTTGCAAGGCCGACCGCTGCGGGGAGTATAAACTTTTCATCCATCCGCGGCAGCGGCGATTTAAAAGCCGCCTTCATCGGCCATATCCGGGCAATAAAGGCGTTCATATTGAAATATGAATTGAGAGGCGGCGACAACGGCATTATTAAAACCGTCTGCAGATATGTCCTCGAAAATATCGACGCGCCCATGTCTTTGGGGTTCCTGTCGAGGAAGCTCTTTGTCTCCAGCTCCTATTTGAGTTTTCTTTTTAAAAAGAAAACCGGCATCAATCTCATCGAGTATATAACAACCGTAAAGCTGGAAAGGTCAAAGGTTTTGCTGGAGGAGGGCGTTTTGAAAAATTACGAAATCGCCGACATGGCAGGCTTCAGCATGGAGTACTATAGCAAGCTCTTTAAAAAGACTTATGCGGTATCTCCAAACCAGTATCGAAAAATCGCCGCCGGAAAAATTTGAATTTATCGGGAAACGAAAGTACGCCGCGAAGTCAGGGACAACCAAAGCGCAATACCAATAGGCCCCCATGAATTTTACCTCAATTGCATATTAAAGCGATGGTTTTGTGCTCTTATTATCTATAGAAATGGCTGGAAAATATGAACGCACAAAAAAATACATCTGAAAACTCAGATGTATTTTTTCGTACTAAATCATGGCCGACCGGTAGGTTCGGCGGTTACTCCACGGTGACGGATTTGGCGAGATTGCGGGGCTTGTCGATGCTGCAGCCGCGCATGAGCGCCACGTAATAGGCGAACAGCTGCATGGGGACGACGGCCAGGGAGGGGAGCAGCACCTCGTGAATATCCGGGATGGTGATGATATTGTCGGAGGTGTGGGTGACGTGGTTAAGGCCGCTCTCGGTCGTGAGGGTCAGAATTTCGGCCCCGCGGGACTTGACCTCGACGATGTTGCTGACAGTCTTGTCGACGAGCTTGATGTAAGAGGCCATGGCGATGACGAGCGTGCCCTCCTCAATAAGGGAGATCGTGCCGTGCTTGAGCTCGCCGGCGGCGTAAGCGTCGGAGTGGATGTAGGAGATCTCCTTGAGCTTTAAGGATGCCTCCAGCGTGAGGGCATAGTCGATGTTGCGGCCAATGAAGAAGATGTTTTCCTTATTGAAATAGATCGAGGCGAGATACTGGATGTGCTCCTTGAGCTTCAAAGCTTCCTCCAGTGCAGACGGCAGCGCCTGAAGGCCGTCTACCAGCGACGCGTACGCCGCGCTGGTGATCGTGCCGCGGGACTCGGCCAGAACCAGCGCGATCAGGTAGGTGACGGCCAGCTGCGTCGAATAGGCTTTCGTCGTCGCCACGGCGATCTCCGGCCCGGCCCAGGTATAAAGGCAGTAATCCGACTCGCTGGCGATGACGCTGCCGACGACGTTGACGATGGACAGCACGCGCGCGCCTAATTTTTTCGCCTCGCGCATGGCGGCGATCGTATCGGCCGTGGTGCCGGACTGGCTGATGCAGATGACGAGCGTCGACGCGTCCACCAACGGGGATGCGTACCGGAACTCCGAGGCCAGCACCGCTTCCACCGGGATGCGCACGAGCTTTTCCATATTATATTTGGCCACGACGCCCACATGATACGCCGAGCCGCAGCCGACGATGTAGATCCTGCTGAGGCCCTTGATGTAATCGGGTTCGAGCTCAATGTCGTCCAGAATGATCCTGCCGTCCTTGATGCGCGGCGACAGCGTTTTGCGGACGGCCTCGGGCTGCTCCATGATCTCCTTGAACATAAAGTGCTCGTAGCCGCCTTTTTCGGCCGCAGAGATATCCCAATCCACGCGGGACGGCTCTTTTTTGACCACTTCCAGGTCGCAGCTGTAGATTTTGATATCCTTGGGCGAGATGACGGCGATCTCGTCGTCGGCCAGGTAATAGATGTCCCGGGTGTATTTGAGCACGGCGGCCACGTCGGACGCCAGAAAATTCTCGTCCTGGCCGATGCCGAGGATCAGGGGGCTTTCCTTGCGCGTGGCCAGCAGCAGGTCGGGGAAGTCCTCGCAGATGATGCCGAGAGCGTAGGAGCCCTCCATACGCAGCGCCGCCTCCGATACGGCCTTGACGATATCGCCTTTATAGAAGTATTGGATGAGGTTGACAGCCACCTCGGTATCCGTCTCCGATTTGAACTCGATGCCCTTGGAGATGAGCATCTCGCGGAGCTTCTGGTAGTTTTCGATGATGCCGTTATGGACGAGGGCGATTTTGCCGTTGCAGCTGACATGGGGATGCGCGTTTTCGTCCGAGGGCTTGCCGTGGGTGGCCCAGCGGGTATGGCCGATGCCTGTGGTGCCAGGCGTCAGGCGGCCGCCGTCGATCTTTTTGCTCAGGTCGTCGACAAAGCCCTTCGCCTTGGTGAGACGAAGCTCTCCGTCAGCGCTGACGACGATGCCGGCGGAATCGTAGCCTCTGTATTCAAGTCTTTTAAGCCCCTCAAGCATGATCGGGGCCGCTTCCTGCTTTCCCGTGTATCCGACGATACCGCACATATGCAGAAAACCTCCTTTATGTCGGTAGGGCGCTCTGCTCAGAGCACCTCGATAATGCGTTTGACAGCGTCCTTTGTCGCCTCAGCGTCACCAAAGGCCGTCACCCGGATGTAGCCCTCCCCGGCCGGACCGAAGCCGGCGCCGGGCGTCGTGACGACGCAGGCCTTTTTCAGCAGCAGGTCGAAGAAGCCCCAGGAGGGGATGCCGCCCGGCGTTTTCGCCCAGATGTAAGGCGCATTGACGCCGCCATAGGCGGTGATGCCGGCCTTTGAAAAACCGTCCAGGATGACCTTGGCGTTGTTCAGGTAATAGGCGATGGTCGCCTTTGTCTGCTTTTGGCCCTCGGGGGAGTAGACGGCCTCCGCCGCCCGCTGGATCACATAGGGCGCGCCGTTATATTTTGTATTCTGGCGGCGTATCCAGAGGGACTTGAGCTGGACGCCGCCCCGGACAAGGGCACTCGGGATGACCGTATAGGCGCAGCGCGTCCCCGTAAAGCCCGCAGTCTTCGAAAAGCTGCGGAACTCGATAGCGCACGTCTCGGCGCCGGGTACCTCATAGATGCTGTGGGGGAGCGAGGAATCGGTGATAAAAGACTCATACGCGGAGTCAAAGAGGATGATGGCCCCATGGGCGTTGGCGTAATCCACCCAGACCTTCAGCTGCTCTTTCGTGGCGGTGGCGCCTGTGGGGTTGTTGGGCGAGCAGATATAGATGATATCGGGCACCTTTTTCGGCAGGGCCGGGAAGAAGCCGTTGGCCTCGGTGCAGGGGAGATAGATGAGATTGGACCATATCCCGTCGGCGCCCACCGTGCCGGCACGGCCGGCCATGGCGTTGGTGTCCACATAAACGGGGTAGACCGGGTCGCAGACGGCGACGACGTTGTCCACGGAGAAGATATCGCCGATGTTGCCGCAGTCGCTTTTGGCACCGTCGGAGACAAAAATCTCATCGGGCCCAATATTCACGCTACGGGCTTTGTAATCGTGCTCGGATATGGTGTTTCTGAGAAATTCATAGCCGCTGGAATCGTCCATGTAGCCTCTGAACGTCTCCTTGTTCGACATCTCGTCCGTCGCTTTATGCATGGCGTCGATGACGGCGGGGCAGAGGGGCTGCGTCACGTCGCCGATGCCGAGGCGGATGAGCGGTTTCGGCGGGTTTTCCGCGGAAAACGCCTTGACACGCCGGCTGATTTCAGGGAACAGATATCCGCCGGGAAGCTTCAGAAAGTTGTCGTTAATCTTGACCATATGTAGTTTCTCCTCCAAGCATGATTAAGAAATCGGTTTTATCGGCAGGGCAAATGCCCTGTATGGCGCTGGCCGCGCGGGTGGGGTTATATTTCTCCGTCGAAGACGAATTCGGCAGGGCCGGTTAAATAGACGCGGCCGCTTTGCTCGTTCCACTCGATATCCAGTTCCCCGCCGAGAAGGATCACTCTGGCGCGGCGCCGGCATTTGCCGTTGAAGACGGCGGCCACGAGCGACGCGCAGGCGCCGGTGCCACAGGCGAGGGTCTCCCCGCTGCCGCGTTCCCAGACGCGCATTTTAAGCGTTTGGTTATCGACAGGCTGGACGAACTCGATGTTGGCGCGCTGGGGGAACATCGGGTGGTTTTCCAGCGGCGGGCCGATGCGGGGCAGCTCGAGGGACGCTACGTCCTCCACAAACGTCACGGCGTGCGGGTTGCCCATGGAGACGCACGTCATCCTATACGTTTTATCGCCGGCCGTCACCGACTGATCGACGAATTCCGGCGTGTCACAGATCACGGGGATATCGGCGGCGCGGAGCACCGGCGCGCCCATATCGACGCGGACTGTTTTGACGGTGCCGTCTTCAACGCTCAGGCAGAGTGTTTTGATGCCCGAGAGGGTCTCCAGGGTGAGCTCCGTCTTGCCGGTCAGACGGCGGTCATAAACGTATTTGCCGATGCAGCGGGTGCCGTTGCCGCACATCCGGCCCTCGGAGCCGTCGGCGTTGAACATGCGCATTTTGAAATCGGCCACATCGGACGGGCAGATGAGGATGAGCCCGTCGCCGCCGATGCCAAAATGGCGGTCGGAGAGCTTTACCGCCAATGCGGCGGGGTCTTCGACCGTTTCCTCAAAGCAGTTGACGTAGATATAGTCGTTGCCGGTGCCCTGCATTTTTGTAAAATTCATCCGCAGCACTTCCCCTCGTCGTCGTCCACAACGGCAATCGGATAATTTTCGGTGAAGCAGGCGTCGCAGAAACCGCATTTGGCGTTGGGCGCGATCTTGTGCAGGCTCTCGACGCTCAGAAAGCCAAGGCTGTCGGCGCCGATGATTTGGCGCATTTCCTCCGTGGTGTGATTGCAGGCGAAAAGCTCTTTTCTGGACGGAATATCCGTGCCGAAATAGCAGGGGCTGATGAATTTGGGCGCGGAGGAGAGCATGTGCACCTCCGTGGCGCCGGCCTCCCGCAGCAGCCTGATGATCTGCCCCGACGTGGTGCCCCGGACGACAGAGTCGTCAATCATGACCACGCGCTTGCCGTTCACCGTGGCGCGGAGAGGATTGAGCTTGAGACGGACGGCCATTTCGCGGCTGGCCTGGTCGGGCTTGATAAAGGTCCGGCCCACGTAGCGGTTTTTGACGAACCCGTCGTTGAAGGGGATACCCGACGCCAGCGCGTAGCCTTTCGCGGCGACGAGGCCGGAGTCCGGCACGCCGATGACCACGTCGGCGTCGACGGGGTACTCCTCGGCCAGGCATGCCCCCGCCAGCATCCGCGAATCGTGGACGCTCTGCCCGTCGATAATGCTGTCGGGCCGGGCAAAATAGATATATTCAAAAATACACAGATTTGACTGGTTGCCGAAGCTGTCCTTCAGGCTTTTCAGCTCGCCGTTCTGAACATAGACGACCTCGCCGGGTTCCACGTCGCGGACGAAGGTGGCGCCGACGCTGTCCAGCGCGCAGCTTTCCGAGGCAAAAACAATCGCGTCGCCGCGCCTTCCGATGCAGAGGGGCCGGAAGCCCCACGGGTCGCGCGCGGCGATCAGCTTTCGGGAGGACATGACGACGAGAGAATATGCACCGTAGAGATGGCTCATCGCCCTCTTGACGGCCTGCTCGACGCTGCCGCTGTGCAGGCGCTCCTGGGCGATGATATAGGCGATGACCTCGGAATCCGTCGTGGTGTGGAAAATGGCGCCCTTATATTCGTATTCCCGCTTGAGGTCCTCGGTGTTGACGAGGTTGCCGTTGTGCGCCACGGCCAGGGAGCCCTTGACGTACTTGAGCGTCAGCGGCTGGGCGTTTTCCCGGCGGGAGCCGCCCGTTGTGGAGTAACGGACGTGGCCGATGGCCATGGTACCGTTCAAGTCGTTGAGGACCCGCTCCGAGAAGACGTCGCCCACCAGGCCGGAGTCCTTGTAGCACGTCAGCTCCAGATTGTTGACGGCGGCGATGCCGCACTGCTCCTGACCGCGGTGCTGCAGGGCGTAAAGACCGTAATACGTACTTTTTGCACAGTTCCCGGCAGCGTCATAGATGCCGAAGACCCCGCATTCTTCATGTATGGCCATACGTTTCTCCTTGAATGAATCTTTCCGGCCGCGCCGGACATAACATGCGCTGTCGAGGTTATACTACTATCTGCGTAAAACTCAGACAGGTGTGATATTGTTGGCAATAGCGATTATCAGAACTCTCATATTGTACGCGGCCATCGTCGTCTCGCTCCGGATCATGGGCAAACGGCAACTGGGCGAGCTGGAGCCGGCGGAGCTTGTCGTGGCCGTTTTGATCTCCGACCTGGCCGCGCACCCTTTGCAGGACATCGGAACGCCGCTTTTGTACGGGTTGATCCCCGTCCTGACGCTTTTATGCTGCGAGGTGCTGATCACGGCGGGCGTCGTCAAAAGCATCCGGTTCCGCGCGTTCATCTGCGGCAAGCCGAACGTGATCATCCATCAGGGCAAGATCATCCAAAAGGAAATGAAAAAGAACCGGATGACGCCGGACGAGCTTTCGGAGCAGCTGCGGAAAAAAAATATCGTCGACATCAGCACCGTCAAGTACGGTATTCTCGAAACGGACGGCACGCTGTCGACGGTGCTCTATACGGATCAGGCGCCGCTGACGCCGAAGCAGATGAACCTGCCCACGAACGACGTGGGCTATCCTGTCATCGTCATCAATAACGGCAGGGTGATCAGCGATAACCTGCAGAAGATGGGCTTTAACGAGGTCTGGCTGAAAAAGCAGCTGAAAAACAGGAATATCGCCGCGCCCCGGGACGTCTACCTGATGACCGTGGACGAATCCAGCCGCATCTATTTTGCTGTAAAGGATAATTGTCAATGAAAAAGGAAATCTTCATCGGCTGTTTCCTGGTCCTCATGCTGGCGGCGGCCATCGTCAACATCCATTTCCTGACGAAGCTGACGGACAACGTGGTAAACCTGATCGAGGATTCGGAAAAATACGCCGGGCAGGGCGACTGGGAGACGGCCGAAAAAAAAGCGGAAGAAGCGGCCCGGCTGTGGTCCGACAGCGACACATACACGCATCTGGTGCTCCGGCACCCGGAGGTGGAAACGGCAATGGACGCCATCTACGGCTTCATGGAGGAGATATACGCCAAAGAGGAGGGCGCCGCGAAAGGCGCCGCCGAAGCGGCCATTTCTCGGATGCAGAGCATATCCGCCATCGAGCAGATCAAAATCGGCAGTATCTTCTGACCGGCGCTATTTGTCGATCAGGAGCTTGTTGAGCTCCTCCATAAACGTGTTGAGATCCTTGAACTGCCGGTAAACAGACGCGAAGCGGACGTAGGCGACCTCGTCCAGCGTCTTCAGCTTTTTCATGACGAGCTCGCCGATGGCGGCGGACTCGATCTCGCGCTCCAGCGAGTTCTGCAGCTCCTGCTCGATCTCGTCTACTGCGCGCTGCAGATCGGCCAGGGCTACGGGCCGCTTTTCACAGGCCCGGAGCATGCCGTTTAAGATTTTCATTTTATCGAAGGTCTGCCGGCTTCCGTCTTTTTTAATGACGATCAGCGGCACGCGCTCCATGATTTCATACGTGGTGAACCGCTTCTGACAGGAGAGGCACTCGCGGCGGCGCCGGATCGTGGCGCCTTCCTCGGCAGGTCTCGAATCTATGACGCGGCTTTCAGAATAACCGCAATATGGACATTTCATGTTGTGGCCTCCGATCTGTATTTATAAGCGCGCGAGCTTGCAAGTCCGGCTGAATGAAATAATATTTATTATAACACAAAACCTGGTGCTGTGTACATAAAAAAAGCAGGGGTATGCCACAAAAAACGAGGCATACCCCTGCTCATTTTAGATAACTTGTCAGATGCCGGCGCTACTGGCACAGCCAGTCGCTGACCACGTCGCTGACGGCCACGGGGGTCACCAAATGATCGGATAAAAGCTTGATCAGGGAGAAGATTTCGTTTTTGCTGAACGTTACGTCCGACACGATTTCCGTTTCGCCGGTTTCAACGATCGTCACTCCGGCGCCGTAAATCTCGCACGCAAAGTCATTGGCAAAATCTTTAAGGTCATTGACGACGATGTAATACACAAGTGTGTTGTTCTGCCCGGGGTGAAGCATCGCGTTTTTTCTGCAAATCTCCATATGACGCATCGTATACAACTCCTGATTGTTTTTGATGACCATATGAAAATTATGGCATAACAAAACGCGGATGACTACGTAAACATTTCGTAAAAAATCGACGGTGTACGACGGATGCACAAAATATTGTGGAACACGGCGCGCTGCATATCAACAGATTGATGCCGTACAAAAAAAGGCAGCGATTTTTAATGATTATGCTGCAGCTCCGCGGCGAACATCAGGAACTCCTCTTTCGTATAAAGCGCGTTGAGGACGTCCAGCAGGCCGCCCGCCGACAGATGCTCCGGCAGATCGAGCTTTTTCAGAAGAGCCAACCGCCGCTCCGCGCTGCCGTCCGTCCCGGACAGGCCGGCAAAATACAGGTCCGTCTTAGTAATGGACGGCGATTTCTCCGGACTTTCTCCATTGTCGACCGTGGCGCCGGCCCTGAGGAGCGCGCCGATAATGACGTCCCGGCGCATGCCCTCGACGCCGAGCTTGCCCTCCTTTGAGGCGGTGCGCTTGCGTTTTTCCCGGCCGTAGACGTCCGGGATATAGGCGTGCTTGACGTTCAGGCCGTTCAGCTGTCCTTTCAGATGGCCGCGGATCAGAAAACCGGCGCTGTCGCTGTCCGTCAGGATGATGAGGCCGCGCTTTTCTGCCAGCTTGCGCAGAAGATTCATTTTTTCCGTATCCGAAAAAATACCGTAGCCGGACGTTTCGATAATGGTGCCGTCCACGGCCTGGCTGACGGTGTTCTTGTCGTAGCGGCCCTCCACGACGATGATCTCACGCACCTTCATCATGCGCGTGCCCGCCGCCTGTTTTCGGCCAGCTGGATGAGCAGTTCCGTCAGGCGGGCCTCCGCGTCCCCGACGGTGATCATCCGGTGCGCCGTTTCCGCACTCAAAAGAACGGCCCTGCGGCACTCCGGCACCGTCGTCTTCCGCGCGCTGGACAGGAGGTTCCGCGCCTGAAACTCGAACCGGATCGCGCACAGCTTCATCAAATCCTTTTCCCCGAGACCGCGCTCATAACACAGGCGCGCGGCCAGGAGCTGACGCAGCTTGAGCGTGATCGAATAGATCAGCAGCTGCGGCGGCTCGTGCATACAGAAAAGCTCGTACAGGACGCCGGCGGCCGCGCTGAAGCTGCCGGCGGCAATGTGGTCCGTCAGCTTGTAGACGACAGCGTCCAGCACCGGCGTGACGACGGCGTCCAGATGCGCGCGGGTGATGACGCGCTCGCCGGTGTAATCGCAGACCTTTTCGATCTCCTGATTCAGTGCTGTCATCAGGCCGCCCGTGAGAACGGCGAGATGCTCCGCCGTTGGCGTGTCGATGGTCCTGCCGTTGGAGGCAAAGTGCTTTTTGATCCAGCTGATGACCTTTGACTGCTCCTGAACGGGGAATTCTACGACTCTGGCGTTCTTTTTGATCACTTCCGCCAGCTTCTGCCGGCCGTCCGGCTTCCATTCGATCGTATCGCAGACGAAAATGAGGCAGGCGTAATCGGGCAGGTCGGACAGGAGCGCGATAAGCTTCTGCTTGGCGTCCTCGCCGCCCTTGAACAGGTCGAAGTCGTGCACCTCGATCAGCGTGCGCTCGGCAAAGGCGGGCAGCGTGTCGCAGGCGGCGGCCAGTGTGTCGGCCGTCAGGCCCTGCCCCTCGTAGCGCCTGTAATTGAATTCGGAAAAGGTGCCGGTCAGGCACTTTCTGATCTGTTCAAGATAATTTTCCAGCAGGTAGCGTTCCTCTCCGTGGAAAACGTAGAGCCTGTCCGGCTGCCCGGCGGCAACGGCCGTCTTCAGCGCTTCAAATTCGAGATTGTCATTCTTTCTTGGTGCCATGCTGTACCTCGTATTGTTCATAATGGCCGCGGCCGGTTCACGGCGCGTTTACCGTGACGGTGCCGTCCCGGTCCGTCCTGTATGTGGCGATGCCGGCCAGCGCCAGCTTTTGGAGCGTTTCGGGGGCGGGGTGGCCGTAGGAATTGTAGCCCACGGAGATGAGGGCGACCTCCGGTGTGACGGCGCTCAGCAGCGTGTCGGAGGTGGAGGTCTTCGAGCCATGGTGGCCGGCAATCAGAACCTCGATGTCGGGCAGCCGCTCGGCGGCGACAAGGCGGCGCTCGATGCCGGCGCTCATATCCCCGGTGATGAGTGCGTCAAAGCCGCCTTCCGAACAAAGGATCGCCAGGCCGCGCTCATTTTCATCGGAGCCGCCGATGGGCGCGTAGAGGGTGACGGTCTCGCCGCCGCAGTTAACGCGCGTATCTTGCGTCACCGTCAGAATCCGCACGCCCTTATCGGCGGCCAGCTCCAGGATTTCCCCGGGCAGGGCGCCGGTGTCGATGGACGGGTCCGGCACGGCAAGGGCGGCGACCTTGTTGCGTTCCAAAACCTCCTGGACGCCGCCGGCATGGTCCTCGTGATAATGCGTCAGGACCAGCAGGTCGATTGTTGTCCGGCCATGGCTCTGGAGGTATTTTGTGAGGATATCGCCGGCGTCCTTGCCGCTGGTGCTGCCGCAGTCCACGACCTCGGTGTAGCTGCCGGAGGTGACGACGATGCACTGACCTTGGCCCACATCCAGGGCCGTGACGGAAAGTCCACGCCTGTCCGAGAAGGAGGCTGTGAGGATCAGAACGAGGCAAAGCGTTGCTAAGGACAGGCAGGCCGGCAGCAGAAGCTGCCGTGCCCGGGCCCTGAGCATCACGAAGACGACCAGCATCAGATAGGCGGTGACAAGCCAGGCGGCAATGGCGGGGTTCGAGGTGAACACGGCGGCAAAGGGGACCCGCCCCAGGCCGATAATAGCATTGACGATAAACCGGGCCGGCAGCGCGACGATAAAAGCGGCGGCGGCGCCGGCGGGCGCGAACAGAAAGGCCGCCGCGACGGCGACGATCCCGCCGATAAAGGTCAGCTCCACCGCCCACAGGACGGCGATATTGGACAGCGGCGCGATCAGGGAGACGGTGCCGAAGTGCAGCGCGATGAGCGGCAGGGAGAAGACGAGCGCGCCGGCCGTCGTCGCCAGCGTGCCGAGGACAAAGCGTACGGGCTTTCTGAAGAGCGGATGCCCATAGATCTTCCTGTCGCGCAGGGGCCTTTCCAGCCAGTCGTACAGCTTTCCCGTCAAAAGAAGGATGCCCAGCGTGGCGGAAAATGAGAGCTGGAGCCCGGCGCTGCCGACGGCAAAGGGGTTGAAGAGCAGAATGATCAGCAGCGATGCGGAAAGCGAGGTGACGCCGTCCGTCTCGCGCTTCAAAAGCGGGGCGGCCAGGAGAAAAAGCTGCATGATACCGGCCCGCGTCACCGGCGCCATGAAGCCCACAACAGCCATGAACAGGAAAACGACCGGGATCCCGACGGCGGCCAGCAGCCGTTTGTTTTTGATTAGTACGCCCAGAACGCCCATCAGGAAGGCCACGTTCATGCCCGAGACGGCGATGATGTGCGCGGTGCCCGTGGTCGAGAGCGCACCGGACAAGGCCGTGTCCTGGGAAAGGCCGGACGTGTCCCCGATGATGAGCGCCCGCATGAAACCGGAGACGTCGGCGGGGAAAATTTCCTTCAGCTTTTCCGTGACGGCGTGGGCGAGCACGGCAGGGATATAGCGCGGGGACGCGCCGGCGCCTGTGACTGTGATATCGCCTTTCAACGACGCAGAGAGAAAGACGCCCTTGGACAGGAACGTGTCCGTATTCTCGCCGTAGACCGTGTCCGCCAGACGAAATTTCCCGGTAAATTCGATTGTGTTTCCCGGCGTTAAGTCCGGCGCGGCGTCGTAGACGTAAAGCTGCGTTTTGAGGGACGGGCGGCCGGGGACGCGGACGCTCACGGTGACCTTTGACCCGTAATCAGTTTCGCCGGGATAGCCGGTCACGACGGCCGTGACGCTTTCGGTTTTCCCATTGAGGGCTTTCGCCGGGGCGAAGAAAAGGGCCGTGTACGCGTCAGTCCACAAAAAGCCGGCGGCGAGGCCGAGGCAGACGAGAAAAATGCGCAGCCGCGTGTCGGACCTGAATAGAAGCCCGGCAAGGGACAACACCGCGCAAACGGCGGCGCTGATGAGCAGCGCGTGGTCAGGCAGGAGATAGTGCGCCATAAACAGCGCGCCGGAAAACGAAACAGCCGCGGTGGCGAGCTTGCGCATCTCTATGCTCCTTTGCCATGTCCTGCCGGTTTTAATATTTGAATGTTATCATCAAGCCGGAATTTTGTAAAGTGGCCGGGGGGAGCGGCGGGCGATTCCTGAAGCGCCAGCCCAAGTTTCTTGCCTATTGACAAACGTGTGGTTCTTTGCTAAAGTTTCTTCAACGATTTAAATCCTAGGGAATTTAAAGAACTAAAGTTTTACAATATTAATAAATGATTATTGTGATAGACGATGGGAGAAATCGCGATGCCGATTACGGAAATCCTTGAGAAGAACTGCGCGCTGTACGGGAACGACGTGTGCCTTGTGGAGATCAATCCCGAGCGCCATGAAAAGCGCCATACGTGGAAGGAGTACGAGCTGATCGAGCCGTCCCACGCGCCGTATTACCGCCGGGAGATCACCTGGAACATTTTTAACGAGAAGGCCAACAGGTTCGCCAACTTTCTTCTGGGCAGCGGCATCAAAAAGGGAAACAAGGTCGCCATTCTCATGATGAACGGCCTGGAGTGGCTGCCGATCTATTTCGGCGTTTTAAAAACCGGCGCGCTGGCCGTGCCGATGAATTTCAGATATACCTCCGAGGAGATCAAATATTGTCTCACGCTGGCGGAGGCGGATGCGCTCGTCTTCGGGCCGGAGTTTATCGGGCGTATCGAGGAGATTGCCGAGGAGATCAACCACAAGCGCATGCTGTTGTACACCGGCGGCGGCGAATGCCCGCCCTTTGCCGAGGATTACAGCCTCTTGACGGCCGACTGCTCCAGCGCCTCGCCGGATATAAGGCTTACCGACGAGGACGACGCGGCCATCTACTTCTCCTCGGGTACCACCGGCTTCCCGAAGGCGATACTGCACAAGCACCGCAGTCTGATGCACGCCTGCGCCTGCGAGCAGGCCCATCACGGCCAGACGAAGGACGACATTTTCCTCTGCATTCCGCCCCTGTACCACACGGGCGCAAAAATGCACTGGTTCGGCAGCTTTCTCGTAGGCGGAAAGGGCATCCTCCTGAAGGGAACGGACCCGAAATACATATTTGAAGCGGTCTCCAGCGAAAAGTGCACTATTGTCTGGCTTTTGGTGCCCTGGGCGCAGGATATTCTCAACGCGCTGGACAGGGGGGACTTGAAAATTGAAGACTACCAGCTGAGCCAGTGGCGGCTTATGCACATCGGCGCGCAGCCCGTGCCCCAGAGCCTCGTAAAGCGCTGGAAGCAGTATTTCCCCAACCATCAGTATGACACGAATTACGGCTTGTCCGAGTCCATTGGCCCCGGCTGCGTCCATCTGGGCGTGGAGAACATCCACAAGGTGGGCGCCATCGGCGTGCCCGGTTACGGCTGGGAAGTGAAGATCGTGGACGAAAACGGCAGTATCGTCAAAAAGGGCGGCGTGGGCGAGCTGTGCGTCAGGGGCCCCGGCGTCATGGAGTGCTACTTTAACGATCCGAAGGCGACCGCCGAGACGCTGAAGGACGGCTGGCTTTACACGGGCGATATGGCACAGGAGGACGAGGACGGCTTTATCTTTCTCGTGGACCGCAAGAAGGACGTTATCATCACGGGCGGCGAGAACATCTACCCCGTGCAGATCGAAAACTTTTTAAGCGCGCATCCCGATATCAAGGACGTGGCCGTTATTGGGCTGCCGGACAAGAGGCTGGGCGAGATCTCGGCGGCCATTATCGAAGTAAAGCAGGACCACACCTGCACCGAGGAGAGCGTCATGGCGTTCTGCCATGAGCTGCCCCGCTACAAGCGCCCGCACAGGATCATCTTTGCAAAGGTCCCGCGCAATCCCACGGGCAAGATCGAAAAACCAAAACTCCGGGTGACCTACGGTGCCGATAGCATCGTTGCAACACAAAACAAAGGCTGACCGCATATAAAATTTGGGGGAGAAAGTATGGAAAAAAAGGTCAACATCAATGTCAGATGGGTACAGCTCGTCGTCGGTGTCATCGTCCTGCTGTTTGCGGGCATCATCTACGCCTGGTCGATCCTGAACGCGCCGCTGAAAAACGAATTCGGCTGGAATGCCGCACAGCTCGGACTGAACTTTACGATCACGGTGAGCCTGTTCTGCATCGGCGGTTTTATCTCGGGGCTTATTTCAAAAAAGACGACGCCGATGCTCCGGCTGCTCATCGGCGCGGTCCTCTTCTTCGCGGGCTTTCTCATCGCCTCGCAGATGGGCAACAGCATCGCGGTGCTGTATCTGTCCTACGGCGTGCTCGCGGGCCTTGGCATCGGCTTTGTATACAATACGATCATTGGCGTCGTGAGCGCCTGGTTCCCTGACAAGAGGGGCCTGGCGTCCGGCCTTATGCTCATGGGCTTCGGCCTCAACTCCATCCTCATCGGCAAGATTGCCGACGCGTATATCAAAATGGAAAATGTCGGCTGGCGGACGACGTATATCGTGTTGGCGATCATCACCACCGTTATCTTCATCATCGCGGCCTTCATCATCAAAAACCCGCCGGCCGGCGCTGTATTTCCGGCGCCGAAGGGCGCCGCCAGCAAGGATCAGGGCGACGTCAAGGCGCTGGAGATCCCGCCCCTTCAGATGATCAAGAGAGCGTCCTTCTGGCAGCTTTTCATCTTCTTCATCCTGCTGGCCTCTGTCGGCAGCGCGTCCATCAGCTTTGCAAAGAACATCATAACGGACGCCGGCGCCGCCGACACCTTTGCCGTCACCATGGTGGGCCTCATCTCCATCGGCAACGGCCTGGGCCGGCTCGTGTCCGGCTGGCTCTTCGACAATATCGGCCGCAGGAAGACACAGTTTGTGACGAGCGCCGTCGCCATCGTGGCGCCTCTTGTCGTTGTTCTGGCGCTGGTGACGCACTCTCTCGGCATTGCCATCACGGGCCTTATCCTGTGCTATATCAGCTACGGCTTTGCGCCCACCGGTTCCACGGCTTTTATCGGCGCGTTTTTCGGGCAGAAAAATTTCTCCATGAATCTCGGCATCCTGAATCTGCAGCTGATCCTTACGTCGTTTGCCGCAACGCTGGCCGGCAGCCTGAAGGTTGCAACAGGCAGCTTTGTCTCGATGTATATCATCCTCGCGGCCTTCTCCGTCGTGGGGCTTGTGCTGAATATCTTTATCAAAAAGCCATAACGTCCCACCGATCAGGAGCGATATTAGCGGCGTAGGGGCAGACCTTGTGTCTGCCCTGTGCCGTTGCTGCACTGCACGCCGAGAGGGCAGACACAAGGTTTGCCCCTACGTGGTGCCGCCGTGCATATTTTTCTCTTGGACAACAACGATTTAAAGTGCTATAATACCGACGTATCTGTTAACTGTAGCAAGGGGGCATTTTTTTGAAGACGTTGATGCTTGGAAATGAAGCTGTCGCGCGGGGCCTTTTTGAGGCCGGCTGCAGCGTTGTTTCCAGCTACCCCGGGACGCCCAGTACCGAGATTACGGAGTATGCTTCGGAATACGACGAAATTTACTCGGAGTGGGCTCCCAACGAGAAGGTGGCTATGGAGGTAGCCTTTGGCGCGGCATTCGGCGGGAAACGGAGCTTCTGCGGTATGAAGCACGTTGGACTGAATGTGGCTGCCGACCCTCTGTTTACCGCCTCTTACACAGGAATTAACGCCGGCATGGTCATCGCTGTAGCGGATGACCCCGGCATGCACTCCTCCCAGAACGAGCAGGATTCCCGGCACTACGCCAAGGCGGCGAAGCTGCCGATGCTGGAGCCGGCCGATTCGGCGGAGTGCCTTGATTTTACAAAGTACGCCTATGTGCTGTCGGAGAAATTCGACACGCCGGTCCTGCTGCGTATGTGCACCCGCGTGGCCCATTCCCAGAGCATCGTGGTGACGGGCGAGCGTGTCCTGCCGCCCGCGGTGCCTTACGAAAAGAAGGTCGCGAAATATGTCATGATGCCGGGCAACGCCAAGCGCCGCCACCCGGTGGTGGAGCAAAAGCTCCTGGATCTGGCGGCCCTGGGTGAGGATACATATTTGAACCGCGCTGAAATGGGCGGCACCGAGCTCGGCATTATCACCTCGGGCACGGCCTATCAGTACGTGAAGGAAGTCTTCGGCGACAGCGTCAGCGTATTGAAGCTCGGGCTCGTCTGGCCGCTGCCGGTGAAGCTTATCAAGGATTTTGCCGCCAAGGTCAAAAAGCTCGTGGTCGTCGAGGAGCTGGACAGCTTCATCGAGGACCACTGCAGGCAATTGGGCCTTAACGTCTCCGGCAAGGACCTCTTCCCGCAGATCGACGAATTTTCGCAGAATCTCGTCCGCGAGAAGCTGGGCCAGCCGGTGCCGCAGGGGAGAACGCTGGACGCGGAGGTTCCGCCGCGCCCGCCCGTCATGTGCGCGGGCTGCCCGCATCGGGGCATGTTCTATTCGCTGGCGAAGGCCAAGACGAATGTCATCGGCGATATCGGCTGCTACACGCTGGGCGCCACGGCGCCCCTTAACGCGATGGATTCCACCATCTGCATGGGCGCGTCCGTCTCCGGCCTGCACGGCTTTAACAAGGCGCTGGGCGAGGAGGGCGAAAAGCACTCCGTCGCCGTCATCGGCGACTCCACGTTTATGCACTCCGGCGTCACGGGCCTTGTGAACATCGCCTACAACGGCTCTAACTCCACGGTGGTCATCCTGGATAACTCCATCACCGGCATGACGGGCCATCAGCAGAACCCGACGACCGGCTACAACATCAAGGGCGACCCGGCGGGCAAGATCGATCTGGAGGCGCTCTGCAGGGCCGTCGGCATCAATCGCGTCCGCGTTGTGGACCCGTATAATATCAAAGAATGCGACGAGGCCGTTAAGGAAGAGCTCAAGGCGCCTGAACCGTCCGTCATCATTTCGCGCCGCCCGTGCGCGCTGTTAAAAACGGTCAAGGCAAAGCCGCCGCTGGAGGTCGTGAGCGACAGGTGCAGGGGCTGCCGTTCCTGCATGAAGATCGGCTGCCCGGCGCTCAGCTTTGAGGACGGCAGGGCCAAGGTGGACCCCACCCTGTGCGTGGGCTGCGGCGTCTGCACCCAGCTGTGCTCTTTCGAGGCCTTTGAAGACACGTCAAAGGAGGCAAAGTGATGAGGACGAAGAACATCATGATCGTCGGCGTCGGCGGGCAGGGCTCGCTTTTAGCCAGCAAGCTCTTGGGGCGCCTGTTGATGAACGAGGGCTATGACGTCAAGGTCAGCGAGGTGCACGGCATGAGTCAGCGCGGCGGGTCCGTCGTCACCTATGTCCGGTACGGCGACAATGTTGCCTCTCCCGTCATCGACACGGGCGAAGCTGATTATATCGTGTCGTTCGAGCTTTTAGAGGCGGCGCGCATGGTGAAATATCTTGCCCCGGACGGGCAGATCGTCACCAATACCCAGCAGATCGACCCGATGCCTGTCATCACGGGCGCGGCGTCGTACCCTGAAAACCTCGTGGACAAAATGAAGGCCGCCGATGTGAAGGTGGATGCGTTTGACGCACTGGCGCTGGCCGAAAAGGCCGGCTCGTCCAAAGCTGTCAATCTCGTCCTCATGGGCAGGCTGTCGAAATATTTCCCGCTCCCGGTATCGGTCTGGAACAAGGCCGTGGAGGAGAGCGTCCCGGCAAAATTCCTGGAGCTCAACAGAAAGGCGTTCGAGCTGGGAAGGAGCGCCGGATAGGAAGCCTTTAAGAAAGGAATGATTCTTTTGCAGAATTACCATCAGCCGGAGATCGAATGCGCATCTCCGGAGGAAATAAGAAAGATTCAGGATGAGCGGCTTGCGGCCACGGTAAAGCGCGTGTACGACAACGTGCCGTACTATAAAAAGCTGATGGACGACAAGGGTGTGACGCCCGGCGACGTCAAATCCGTGGACGATCTTTACAAGCTGCCCTTTGTTTCAAAGTCGGACCTGCGCGACGCATATCCCTACGGCCTTTTGGCCGCGCCGCTCAGCGACTGTGTCCGCATCCATTCCACCAGCGGCACGACGGGCAAGCGTGTCGTGGCCTTTTATACACAGAATGATATAAACCTCTGGGACGACTGCTGCGCCCGCGCCATCGTCGCGGCCGGCGGCACGACGGACGACGTGGTGCACGTCAGCTACGGCTATGGCCTGTTCACGGGCGGCATGGGTCTCCACGGCGGCGCCCAGAGGGCAGGGTGCCTGACGCTGCCGATGTCCTCGGGCAACACGGAGCGGCAAATCCAGTTCATGACCGATCTGGGCTCCACCATCCTCTGCTGCACGCCGTCCTACGCGGAGTATCTGGCGGAGACGATACAGGAGATGGGCCTCCGTGACCAGATCAGGCTGAAGGCCGGTATCTTCGGCGCGGAAGCCTGGAGCGAGGAAATGCGCGAGCGGCTGGAGGCGAACCTCGGCATCAAGGCGTATGATATTTACGGCCTGACGGAGATCATCGGCCCCGGCGTTTCCTTCGAGTGCTCCGAGCAGACGGGCATGCATGTCAATGAGGATCATTTCATTCCCGAGATCATTAATCCCGAGACAGGGGAGGTGCTGCCCGAAGGGGAAAAGGGAGAGCTCGTCTTCACCTGCATCTCCAAGGAGGCGTTCCCGCTCCTCCGGTACAGGACCCGCGATATCTGCATCCTGAGCCGGAAAAAATGCGCCTGCGGCAGAACGCTTATCAAGATGGCAAAGCCCATGGGCCGCAGCGACGACATGCTCATTATCCGCGGCGTCAACGTGTTCCCGTCCCAGATCGAAACGGTGCTTTTGGCCTATGGACTTTCCGCCAACTACCAGATCATCGTCGACCGGATCAATCATTCCGATACGCTGGAGGTCTGCGTCGAGATGAATCCCGAGATGTTCTCCGACTCCGTCAAGGTCATCGAGAGCAGGGAGAAGGAACTGATGGAAAAGCTGAAGAACATGCTGGGCATTGCCGCCAAGGTGACGCTGAAAGCGCCCAAGAGCATGTCCCGCAGCGAGGGCAAGGCCGTCCGGGTCATCGACAAGCGCAAGATCTAGCCCGGAAATGCCGCACACATTCTATTTATGATCGGGGGTAAATTCATGACGATTGATCAGATTTCCGTTTTTGTGGAAAACAAGCCCGGCAGGCTGGTCGAGGTGATCGAAGCGCTGGGCGCCAAGGGCATCGATATGCGCGCCATGTCGATCGCGGACACGTCGGATTTCGGTATACTCCGGCTGATCGTCGACAAGCCGCAGGAGGCGCTGGCGGTCCTGCGCGACGCGGACTGCGTCACGTCGGTCACGCAGGTCATTGCGGTGGCCGTCTCGGATACGCCGGGCAGCCTCGCCAAAATCCTGAGGCTTCTGTCGGACGCCGGCATCAGCATTGAGTATGTCTACGCCTTTATCACCCATGAAAAGGGCGGCGCCTATGTCATCGTCCGTGTGGAGGACAACGACAAGGCCATCGGCGTCCTTACGAAGAGCGGCGTCAGGCTCCTTTCAAGCGGCGAGCTGTACGACATGTAAACGGGCCGGAGACTTGCCAACACAATATTG
The DNA here is from genome assembly GCF_900130065.1 of Sporobacter termitidis DSM 10068. Taxonomy (GTDB): domain Bacteria; phylum Bacillota; class Clostridia; order Oscillospirales; family Oscillospiraceae; genus Sporobacter; species Sporobacter termitidis. The sequence continues at coordinate 211,251 of NZ_FQXV01000001.1, read as the reverse complement.
CTCCGTGACAGCACCGAGAAAAACTCCGGTGCTGTCATTGTTATCCAAGGGCGCCTTATTATGACGCTTATATGAATGGCGGAAAAGCGCATGATGCAAAATTTCTCTTTTTCACCTTGCTATGCTTGCATTTTTGCAGGATTTGAAATATAATAATTTAAAATCGCCATCCACGTCATAGTAAACAAAAACCGGCGGCAATACCGGCGTTTGAATAAGGAGAATGATGAATGAAGGAACTATCTAAGGTCGCGTCGCAGGTGCAGGCGTCGACGACGCTGGCCGTCGACGCCCTGGCCAAGCAAATGAAAGCCGACGGGCTGGACGTCATCGGTTTCGGCACCGGGGAGCCTGATTTCGATACGCCGGAGAATATCAAAGAGGCGGCCATCAAGGCCATCCGATCGGGGGAGACAAAGTATACGCCGGCGGCGGGCTTGGTGCCGCTCCGAAAAGCCGCCGCCCAGCGCCTGAAGGCCGACTGCGGCGTTGACTACGCCGAGAACCAGATCGTCATTGCCAGCGGCGCCAAGCACAATATCTTTGCCGCGCTGATGGCGCTCATCAATCCCGGAGACGAGGTCATTGTCCCGGCGCCCTACTGGGTCACCTACACGGAAGCCATCAAAATGGCCGGCGGCGTCCCCGTCGTCGTTTACGCCGACGAAAAGGCGGGCTTCAAGATCACGGCCGCCCAGCTGGAGAAGGCGGTCACCGATAAAACGAAGCTCTTTATCCTCAACAATCCCTCCAACCCGACAGGCATGCTGTACAACAGGGAGGAGCTCAGGTCGCTGGCGGACGTCTGTGTCAGGCATGACTTATACATAATTTCGGATGAAATCTACTACAGGCTCGTATACGACAACGGAGAGTTTGTCAGCGTAGCGGCTCTCGGCGAGGCGGTGAAGGAACGCACGATTATTGTCAACGGCGTCTCCAAGTCTTACGCCATGACGGGCTGGCGCATCGGCTTTACAGCCTCGAGCAAGGAAATCGCTACGGTAATGGCCAACTACCTCAGCCATTCCACCAGCGCGCCCAGCACCATTTCCCAGTACGCCGCGCTGGAGGCTTTAAACGGGCCGCAGGACACCGTGGACCATATGCGCGACGTCTTTCAGGAGCGGCGCGACTATATCGTGGGGCGCGTGAACGCCATGGAGGGCGTCAGCTGTCTGAGCCCGGAGGGCGCGTTTTACATCATGCTGAACATCTCAAAGCTGAAGGGGAAAACGCTGGGCGGCCGCGTCATCAATAACGGGGACGATTTCTCGCTGGCTTTCCTGGAAAAGGGGCTGGTGGCCGCCGTATCCTGTGTCGGCTTCGGCGCGCCGGACTTTGTCCGCTTTACCTACGCCACATCCATGGAGAACATCAAGGAAGGCATGGACCGGCTGGAGAAATTCCTGAAGAGCTGAATTGTATATCAGACGATGGGCGATCACAGATCGCCCCTACGATGGTATGTCCCGTAGGGGCGAACTACGTTCGCCCTTCGATACTTGAATCGAAATCAGGGAGATTTATATGGCCGAAAGAAGAATCTATGCCGACAACGCCGCGACGACGGCCGTTTCCGACGCGGCGCTGAGCGCGATGCTGCCCTATTTCAAAGAGTGCTATGGCAATCCGTCGGCCACACACAGCTTCGGGACGGAGGCCAAGCGCGGCCTGGAGGAAGCCAGAAGCACCGTTGCCCGCGCCCTCGGCGCCAGGGTCAACGAGATATACTTTACCTCCGGCGGTACGGAATCGGACAACTGGGCGCTTTATGCCGCCGCAGAGCTGCGTAAAAAGAAGGGCAGCCACATCGTTATCACAGAAATCGAGCATAGCGCCGTGTACAGGACGGCCAAGGAAATGGAGAAAAAGGGGTTCGACATCACGTTCCTGCCGGTGGACAGGGAAGGGCATGTCACGCCCGAGCAGCTGGAAGACGCCATCCGTGACAATACGGTTCTTGTGAGCATCATGATGGCCAACAATGAGATCGGGACAATTCTTCCCATCCGGGAGCTCTGCGCCGTCGCCAGAAAGCGCGGGGTATTGTTTCACACCGACGCCGTCCAGGCCGCCGGGCATATACCGGTGGACGCCGTCGGGCTGGGCGTGGATATGCTGTCGGTCTCGGGCCATAAATTCGGCGGGCCGAAGGGCGTGGGCGCGCTGTATGTCAACCTGAGGACCGTCGTCCCGCCGATGATCATCGGCGGCGGTCAGGAAAAGGGGAGGCGCTCCGGGACCTCTAATGTGCCCGGCGCCGTCGGTATGGCGGCCGCCCTGGAGGACGCAGTGCTCCACATGGGCGAAAACGCCCAAAAGATCGCGATACTGAGGGACCGGCTGATCAGCGGTGTGCTGCAGCTGCCGCAGGCAGAGCTGACGGGCGATCCGGTGCACAGGCTGCCGGGCCTGGCGTCTTTCGTCTTTAGCGGTGTAGAGGGCGAGGTGCTCGTCTCGCTGCTGAATGAGGCCGGTATTTGCGTAAGCTCCGGCAGTGCCTGCAGCGCCGGTTCCGGCGAGCCCTCCCGCGTTTTGAAAGCGGCCGGCTATGACGGTACCTCGGCCTCGGCGGCCATCCGGTTTTCACTCAGCGAAAATAACACGTCGGACGACGTGACCTATATTCTGGCGCAGCTGCCCTTTATACTCGAAAAGGCGAAGACCATCAAGTTTACCGCGCGGGATCTGGATTTTGACGGCGACTGAAAATCGTGTATAATAGAAGCGAAATATTGCAGATTGTTTCGGCGTGAGTATTTCACGCCGAATGCTTTGAAAGGACTGTGCATATGCCGACCAACACCTATGAAAGCCCGCTTTCATCCCGTTATGCCAGCGACGAGATGCTGTATCTCTTCTCGGCCGACAAAAAATTTTCCACCTGGCGCAAGCTGTGGGTGGCGCTGGCGCGGGCCGAGAAGGAGCTGGGCCTCAATATCACCGACGCGCAGATTTCCGAGATGGAAGCGCATCTTTACGATATCGACTATGCGTACGCCGCCAGGATGGAAAAGGAGCTGCGGCATGACGTGATGGCACATGTCCATGCCTTCGGCAAGGTCTGCCCGCTGTCGTTCCCGATCATTCATCTGGGCGCCACCAGCTGCTACGTGGGCGACAACACGGACGTTATCCTCATGCGCGAGGGGCTGCAGCTTATCCGGACAAAGCTTTTGCGCGTCATCGCGCGGCTGTCGGACTTCGCGGATAAATACAAGGCGCTGCCAACGCTGGGGTTCACGCATTTCCAGCCGGCACAGCTGACGACGGTGGGCAAACGCGCCGCCCTTTGGCTCAATGAGCTCATAATGGACCTGGACGAGCTCGAGTTTCGCATTACCTCTTTGAAGCTGCTGGGCTCCAAGGGGACCACGGGGACGCAGGCCAGCTTTATGGAGCTCTTTGACGGCGATCATGAAAAAATAAAGAAGATGGAGGCGCGCATCGCCCGCGAGATGGGCTTTGACGGCGTCGTGCCCGTTTCCGGCCAGACGTATTCCCGCAAAATGGACGCGGGCGTGCTGAATACCCTGTCCGGCATCGCCCAGAGCGCCGCCAAGTTTGCCACCGACATGCGCCTTTTGAGCCATTTGAAGGAGCTGGAGGAGCCGTTTGAGGGCAAACAGATCGGCTCGTCCGCCATGCCGTACAAGAGAAACCCCATGCGCTGCGAGCGGATATGCTCTCTGGCCCGGTATGTCATCACCGACGCGCAGAACGCGGCGCTGACCACCTATAACCAGTGGTTCGAGCGAACGCTGGACGACTCGGCCAACAAGCGCATCTCGGTGCCGGAAGCATTTCTGGCCGTCGACGCGATTTTGAACATCTACCTGAACGTGGCCGCCGGCATCAAGGTCTACCCGAAGGTCATAGACAGGCATATCCAGGACGAGCTGCCGTTTATGGCCACGGAGAATATCATGATGAAGGCCGTCAAAAAGGGCGGGAACAGGCAGGAGCTCCACGAGGCCATCCGCGTCCATTCCGTGGCTGCAGGCAACGCCGTCAAGGAATTGGGCTTGCCGAATGACCTGATTGCCCGCATTGCCGGCGATCCGCTGTTCGGCCTGACGGAGTCGGAGATCAGATCAGAGCTCGATCCGGCCGGCTATATCGGCCGGGCGCCGGAGCAGGTGGACGAATTCCTCCGGGACGTCGTCAGGCCCCGCCTGAGCGCGCTGGACAGCGCGGAATTGGGCACCGGAGCAGAGCTGAAGGTCTAGCCGGCGGACATAGAAAAATCCCTGTATAAATGCCATATTATGGCAGAAAAACGCTTGACGGCGTCGAATTTATGCTGTATTATCACGGTATGGTATCCGGTCTTTTTTAGGAACAAAACAATCAATGTAAGAAAGGGGATATTAAAATGACTTTTAATATCAAGATTCCAACGTCTGAAGATGCTCAGAAGCTGAATAAAATCGCTGAAAAATACCCCTTTGACATCTGGGTGCACGGGAAATCCGGCTATGCCGACGCGAAATCCCTGCTCGGCCTCATGCTCCTAACTATTGAAACAGACCTGAAGCTCGTCATCGACGATGACCAAGACACGAAGCATTTCGAGAAGGATATCGAACAGTTCCTGGTCTAATAACATAAACCAAACGGCTGTGGAAATTTCTCCGCAGCCGTTTTTATATCCGTTCAGTTTAATCCTGGTCCTGCTCAGACTCGATTTCCTTGAGTATTTTCGCATCTTTTTTATCGGAAAGCTCCAGCTTGCCGAACATATCGGGGCGGCGGCGTTTTGTCCGCAATATGGACTGCTTGCGCCGCCAGCGTTTGATATTCTCGTGGTGGCCTGATAGGAGGATTTCGGGGACGCGGCGGTCGTTCCAGACCTCCGGCCGTGTGTACTGCGGGTATTCCAGCAGCCCGTCCCAGTGGCTCTCGTTTTGAAAGCATTCCTCGTCGGGGAGGACGCCGGGAACGAGGCGGCATACCGCGTCGGCGACGGCGAGAGCCGGGATTTCGCCGCCGGTCAGGACAAAATCACCCAGTGAGATTTCCTCGTCGACGCACGCGTCGAGAAAGCGTTCGTCCACGCCCTCGTAATGGCCGCAGACAAGAATGAGCCGGTCGTAGTCGTTTTTCAACCGCACGGCGTCCGACTGCCGGAAGACCTTGCCGCAGGGCGACATGTAAATCGTGTGGACGCGGTGCCCCGCCTCATCGCAGATATGCTTCCAACAGTCAAAAAGCGGCTGCGCCATCATCACACAGCCGCGGCCGCCGCCATAGGGGTAGTCATCGACCTGGTTCTGTTTGTTTGTCGTATAATCGCGGATCTGGTGACATTCGATCCGGATATAGCCGCGCTCCTGCCCGCGGCCCAGGATGCTCTCCGAGAGCATGTCCCCGACCGTGTCGGGAAAGAGCGTCATGATATCGATCCTCATTACATGCCCTCGATCAGTCTGAACGTTACGCGGCCCGCGCCGGTGTCGATGTGCTTTACAAACTCCGGGACGGCCGGGACGAGAATTTCCCGCGTACCCGTGATGACATAGACATTGTTCGGCGTCAGCGGAAGGATGTCCGTGATCGTGCCGAGCGTCCGGCCGGTGTCCTCATCCACGGCGGCAAGCCCGATGAGATCGGTGATAAAATGCGCGCCGTCCTCAAGAGCCGCGTCATCCCTGTTGATGGAGACGGTCTTGTTCTTGAGGCGAATGGCGTCGTCCACACCGACGACGCCCTCCAGCAGCGCGATAACATTTGTCTTGTGAGCCTTCGCGGACAGAATCTTTACCGGCCTGTCGTCGATATACAGCGTTTTGAAGCCGCACAGGAATTCCGGCGAATCGGCCCAAGGCTGTATTTTAACCTCGCCGCGCACGCCGTGGGTGTTCACGATTTTCCCGGCTTCAATAAACTGCTTCATGATATGATCCTTTACATGGGGGCGGATTCATCCGCCTTTTTCAGTCGACGATATCGATGCTGATGCGCTTGCCCTGCTTCATGGCCACGGCGCGCATGAGCGCCCTGATTTCCTTGGCGACCTTTCCCTGACGGCCGATGATCTTTCCCATATCGCTCGGAGAAACGCGGAGCTCGAAAACCGTTTCGGAATCCGTCTCTTTTTCCGTCACCGTCACTTCATCGGGGTTGTCCACCAGATTTTGCGCGATATAGATGAGCAAATCTTTCATCGGCGTACCCTCGATCAAACAGCGCCGGCTTTTTTCAGAAGAGCCTTCACTGTATCTGTCGGCTGCGCGCCGTTCTTGATCCAATACTGCGCGCGCTCGGCGTTGACCTTGAGGACGACGGGCTCTGCCAGAGGGTCATAAGCGCCGATCTCCTCGATGCAACGGCCGTCGCGGGGGGAAAGAGAATCGGCGACGACGATCCTGTAGTAGGGATTTTTCTTTGCGCCCATTCGGCGAAGTCTGATTTTAACCATGATAACTGCCTCCGTAAATTTTAGTTTCTATATCAGTAAATACGCACTTGTATTCGACTGCCTGAGCTGATTGCGTCATTTTGAGGGAGCAAAGCGACCGAAGAAGCTTTTCACCTCGCGGGCATAAGTTAAAAGCCGAACAGGCCTTTTTTGCCCTTTGGATTTTTCATGCCGCCGAGATTCCTGCCCATTTTGCCCCCGCCGAGCATGGCCGGCATTTTGCCTTTCGACATCTGCTTTGTCAGTGCCTGCATCGTTTCAAACTGCTTTAGGAGCCGGTTGATATCGACCACCTGCGTCCCGCTGCCGGCGGCAATGCGCTTTTTGCGGCTGGAGTTCAGAACCGTCGGGTTCTCGCGCTCCTGCCTCGTCATGGACAGAATGATGGCCTCCGTCTTGCCGATGGCCTTTTCGTCCACGGATGCGCCGGCCAAAGCCTTGGCGTCGACGCCGGGAAGCATGCCCGCGATATCGGACAGGCTGCCCATGGATTTAAGTTGCGTGAGCTGCTCATAGTAATCGGTGAGGGTGAACCTGTTTTTGGAGAGCTTTTCGGCCATCTCCCGGGCTTTCTTCTCGTCAAAGTTCTGCTCGGCCTTTTCAATGAGCGTCAGTACGTCGCCCATGCCGAGGATGCGGGAGGCCATCCGGTCGGGGTGGAAGACCTCGATCTGGTCGAGCTTTTCGCCGGTACCGGCGAATTTGACAGGCTTACCCGTGATGGCCCGGACGGAGAGGGCTGCGCCGCCTCTGGCGTCGCCGTCCAGCTTTGTGAGCATGATGCCGTCGATCCCCAAAGCGTCGTTAAAGGCGGTGGCCGCGTTCACGGCGTCCTGGCCCGTCATCGCGTCGACGACGAGGAGGATTTCGGCGGGGTCCACCGCGGCCTTAATATTTTTCAGTTCCTCCATAAGCGCCTCGTCGATATGGAGGCGCCCGGCGGTATCAAGAAACACCATGTCGTTGCCGTGCTTATTGGCGTGGGCGATGGCGGCCTTGGCGATATCGACGGGATTTGCCGTGCCCATCTGGAAGACGGGAATGTCCAGCTGCGCGCCTACTGTTTCAAGCTGTTTGATCGCGGCGGGACGGTAGATATCGCACGCCACCAGAAGCGGCCGCTTGCCCTGGGTTTTGCGCATGAGGGCGGCCAGCTTTGCGCCGTTGGTCGTCTTGCCGGCGCCCTGCAGACCCACGAGCATGACGACCGTGGGCGGCTTCGACGAAATCTGGAGCTTGGCGTTGGTACTGCCCATCAGGCGCACGAGCTCCTCGTTGACGATCTTGATGACCATCTGGGCGGGGGAAAGGCTCTCCAGCACGTCCGCGCCGACGGCGCGCGCGCTGATGGTATTGATAAAATCCTTGACGACCTTATAGCTGACGTCCGCCTCCAGAAGCGCCAGGCGCACCTCCCGCATGGCTTCCTTGACGTCGGCCTCGTGCAGCCGGCCCTTACCGCGGAGCTTTTTGAACGCGGCGTTCAGTTTTTCGGATAAGCTCTCAAATGCCATGGTTCCTAACCTTTCAGCGCTGTCAGCACTTCGGCGAGCTGCGCCGCCATCGCCGCCGTGTGTTCGTTTTCCGTCTGCCTTTTGATGTCCTCGGCCAGAATGAGCGCCCTGGCAATCTCGGCCTGCATCTCTGAAAACCGTTTGATGAGACCCGTTTTCCGCTCCGTTTCCAAAAGCGTGTTCTCGGCCCGGACGATGATATCGTGGACGCCCTGACGCGTGATGCCGACGTTCTCGGCGATCTCGGACAGGGAGAGGTCCTCGTTATGATAGAGATCATAGTATTCGCGCTGCTTATCCGTGAGCAGGTCGCCGTAAAAGTCCAGCAGCATCGTCATTTGCAGCTTGTCGCCCGTCACAGATATCGCCTCCGCGTGTTAACGTGTTAAGTAGTATTGCTTTACAGATTCCTATGATACAGGATGCCCGCCCAAAAGTCAAGAATAAATATAAAGTATTATTACTTGTCAGGTACCGCTTTTTGCTTGACAACAGGGCGGCGGTTCCGTATCATTAAATGTAAATATATAAATGCCGCTACAGGAATTGGAAGTTGGCGGCACGCGAATTTATCTGGAGGAAAGGGCATGTATTCAAAGTCCGAAAGTTATTACGACGCGGAGGGCCGATTGCGACTGCCCGGCGAAGCGTTTATCGATTACCAGGGGCACGTCAGGCAGCCGGGCGAAAACTATTACGATTTTGAAGGGGTATTGCGTGCCGACGGCGATAATTTTATCGACGGCAAAGGCATACTGCGTCTGGCCGGCGACGCCTTTTACGACGGCGAGGGCAACCTCAGACAGGGATAACCCGTGATTTTGGGACAAAATAAAAGGAAAGCGTCTGCCGGATGGCAGGCGCTTTCAATATGTTCATGCTCAGAATAAACGCCTTCTGAGCAAAAGAAACGACGTAATGGCCGACAGGAGCACGGAGCCCCCCACGATGATTGGAAACGCCAAGTGGCTGTTTTCCCAGAAATTCGGGACATTCATCCCGAAAAAACCGGAGATCGCCGTCGGCACGGACAGGGCGATCGTGATGATCGTCAGCGATTTCATCACGATGTTCAGGTTGTTGGAGATGATGGAAGCAAAGGCGTCCATTGTGCCGCTCAGAATACTGCTGTAAATGTTCGTCATCTCAATGGCCTGCTTGTTTTCGATAATGACGTCTTCCAGCAGGTCCTGATCCTCCTCGAATTTTTTGATGGCCTCCAGCTTGAGCATTTTTTCAAGCACCGATTCGTTTGACTTGAGCGACGTGGAAAAGTAAACAAGGCTTTTTTCAAGCTTCAGGAGCTGGGCAAGCTCCTTGTTTTTCATGGATTTCTGCAAGTCATTTTCGATCTTATTGCTGATTTTTTCAATACTGCGGAGATAGCTGAGGTAAAGTGTCGCGCTTTTGAACAGGATTTGCAGGATAAAGCGGCTTTTGAAATATGTGTAGAACGATTTGACGCGCTTGTTGATAAAATCGTTTAAAATCGGCGTTTCCTTGAGACAAACGGTGACGATGGCTTCTTTTGTAAAAGCAATACCGAGCGGTATGGTGGAAAATACGTTTGTCGCCCCGTCGTTTTCCAGAGTGGGGATGTCGACCAGGATCAGCGTCTGCCCATTGTCCGTTTCGATGCGGGGACGCTCCTCCTCGTCGAGGGCCGGCCTGACAAAATCGGCCTCGATGGATGTGGCTTTGCAGACGAGGCTGACCTCGTCTTCCGTGGGATTGGTCATATGCACCCAGGCGCCCTCTTCAAAAGACGGACAGGCGACAAGCTCGTCATTCACGGATTTGTAGAAATTAATCATAATATCACCCTCATTATATTGTCTGAGTCGAGGGTTTATATGCCCAGTCAAAAAGACCGCGTGCGCGGCATGGCAGACAAACCCCGTTTGTGCTGAAATAGTCGTATGTTGCCGTTACCGCCAGCGTCTCCGTCCATGCCGTTCACCTCCGTGATTCAGAATAAAAAAACCGTCATATCGAATGACGGCCAAAAGCCTCATCTGACGATGATTTGGCTGCGAATAGATTATAATACAAGAAACGCAGAATTACAACCTATTCCGTGAAATTTTGATTTTATTGTCCATAATCCCGCGCTATGCCGCCATTTTATCTCGATATCTCGCCGTTACAACCCCGGACGCCGCCAATCGGCCGCAATGACCGGCATGGGAGAAGAGCAAGTGCCGCCGCTGTTTTGATTGAGGCCGTGTCATTTATATATATATAAAAGAATAGAATTGAAGGGAAGCGAACAAACCGTCTCGATTCAGACAGGAGGTATTTCGGTGCAATGCAGGATTGCGGATCTCCGGTGCAAGGAGGTCATTAACATATGCAACGGCTTTCGACTGGGCTTTGTCTGCGACGTGCTTCTTGACACGCTCACGGGCAATATCCTGGCGCTGGTGGTACCGGGCCCATGCCGCTTTTTTGGGTTGTTCTGGCATGAGGACGATTTCGTCATTCCCTGGGAGTGCATCCGCCGCATCGGCGACGACATCATTCTGATCGAGGTGGACGGGACGTTCAGGCGCGAAAAGCGCCGCAAAGGCGCCTGGGTATGACCGGGAACGGCCGGAAAAACAATGATAAAGCGTTTAACCTGTGCGTCGATCCGGCGTGCAGGTTATTTTTATTCGGCGATTTGCCGCCGCAGCTTTGCCGGCGCGCGAACTTTTTAAAATGCCCTGCTGAATCGAAGAAATCTGTATATAATAATACCACTTGATTTTCCAGGCAGTATCTGTTAAAATACTACCTGCTGTAAAAAACGCACAGTCACCGGATTTCGCGTCATGTGCCGCAAGGTTGGCGCGGGAGTAGATGGGACTGGAGGAAAAACAAAAATTGGAGGAAAACAAATGTCAGTAATCTCAATGAAACAGCTTCTGGAGGCCGGTGTGCACTTCGGCCATCAGACGCGGCGCTGGAACCCCAAAATGGCTCCCTATATTTATATGGAGCGCAACGGCATCTACATCATCGACCTGCAGAAGACGGTCAAAAAGCTGGAGGAAGCCTACAATTTCGTCAGAACGCTGAGCGAAAACGGCGGCTCGATCCTTTTTGTCGGCACGAAGAAGCAGGCTCAGGACGCCGTGAAGGAAGAAGCCGAGCGCGTCGGGCAGTTCTACGTCAACGCCAGATGGCTTGGCGGCATGCTCACAAACTTCAAGACGATGCGTACCCGTATTGACCGTCTGGCCCAGCTGCGCAAGATGCAGGAGGACGGCACGTTTGACATGCTCCCGAAGAAGGAAGTTATCAAGCTCACCAATGAGATCGAAAAGCTCGAAAAATATCTCGGCGGCGTCAAGGACATGAAAAAGCTCCCCGGAGCGCTCTTCATCATCGACCCGCGCAAGGAGCGCAACGCCATCGCCGAGGCCCGCAAGCTGAAGATCCCCATCGTCGCGATCGTTGACACCAACTGCGATCCCGATGAGATCGACTATATCATCCCCGGGAACGACGACGCTATCCGCGCCATCCGCCTCATTTCCCAGGCTATGGCCAGCGCCGTTCAGGAAGGCCGCCAGGGCGCCGACACCGCTTCCGAGGAAGCCGCGGCGCCGAAGGAAGAAACGACAGATAAAGACGCAGCAGTTGAGGAGGCACAATAACTATGGCATTTACAGCTCAGGACGTCAAGGATCTCCGCGAGATGACGGGCGTCGGTATGATGGACTGCAAAAAAGCGCTGACAGAGTCCGACGGGGACATGCAGAAGGCCATCGACTGGCTGCGTGAAAAAGGTCTTGCCGCCGCCCAGAAAAAGGCCGGCAGGGTCGCCGCTGAGGGCATCGCCTATGCTGCCGTTATCGATAATGTGGGCATCGTCGTCGAGGTCAATGCCGAGACGGACTTTGTGGCCCAGAACGAGAAATTCGTCGACTTCGTCAAGAATGTCGCCGCCGCCGCCGCGAAAAACGCGCCCGCGGACCTTGAGGCGCTGCTTGACAGCAAATATCCCGGCTCGGACAAGACCGTCCGCGAGATGCAGCAGGAAATGGTCCTCGTTATCGGCGAGAACATCAGTGTTCGCCGTTTCGCGCGTTACACCACGGGCCTGAATGTGCCGTATGTCCACGCCGGCGGCAAAATCGGTGTTCTGGTCAATATGGAGGTTGCCAATATCTCCAATACGGACGCCGTGGTCACCCTCGGCAAGGACATTGCGATGCAGATTGCCGCGATGCGCCCCCTGTACCTCGATCCCGCGTCTGTCGACACCGGCGATCTGGAGAAGGAAAGAGAAATCCAGCTCCACAAAGCCATCGAGGAAAACAAGGCCAAGAATCTGCCGGACGACAAAGCCCGTCAGATCGCGGAGAACATGGTAAAGGGCCGTATCAACAAGTATTATGAGGATATCTGCCTTTTAAACCAGCCTTATGTCAAGGAGAACAAGGTCACGGTCGAACAGCATGTCAAGCAGGTGGCCAAGGAGCTCGGCGGCACGATCGCCGTCAAAGCGTTTACGCGTTTTGAAAAAGGCGAGGGCATCGAAAAGAAGCAGGAAAACTTCGCCGAAGAAATCTCCAAGCTTGTCAAGTAAAATAACAAAGTCATGATAAACAGATTCCGTGCCTTATCGGGCACGGAATCTGTTTATCTCGGGGAAAAATTTTCGTTTATGAATTTTTGGATGTATTAACTTGCAAAAAAGCACGATATATGTTATAAAAGATAAAAAAATTATTGAAACTTGACCAGAGACGGTTATGTCTCTGGCTTTTTGTTTAAATACAGTGTGTCGGAAGGAGCAAGGTTATGAAGTGGTTCAGCGATTTGAGCATTTCCAGAAAGTTTACGGTCAGCTTTGTTGTTATTGCCATCCTGGCGATAGTGACGGGCGCCGTCGGCTTGTTTATCATCGGCGATAATCTGTCAAAAAGCAAACACACCTATGAAACGAATACCTCCCAGTCAAAGTATCTTGTGACGCTGGTTAAGGATTATCAGACGGAGCGCGCGATCATCGAGGAATACTCCCTGGACAAAAAGGAGCAGCGGGAAAAGCTGATCAGCGAGGTTAGGGAAGCCGACGCGCGGATCGCCGACAGCATCGCCAATCTGAAAAAAGGTATTGATGCCCAGTCGGAGGCGGCCGCCGCCATCGACGCGGTCGAAAAGTCCGTGGGCAAATTTCAGGCTTTCCGCGAGGATGAGTTTGGTCTCATCGACCGGGGCAGTACATCGATGGCGCTGAGTCTGATCAACGAGGATGGAAACCAGGGCGACATGATCGCGACCGATACGGAAAAAACCATTGACGACCTGGTGGCTTTGAAGCAGAGAGAGGCCGACCAGAGCTACAGCCAGATGCAGGTGATGGGGAATACCTTTCGGATCGTCATGTTCGCGACGATGGCCGCAAGCATCGTCATCTCCGTGCTGCTGGGAATATTCCTGTCCAGGAACATCGGCTATCCCATAACGGTCATGACCGCGATCGCGCAGCTTCTGGCGGCCGGCGACGTCGATATCGACGCGGTTCTCCAGCCGGGGGACCACAATATCAAAAAGCGCAGGGATGAGATAGGGAAGCTTGCCCTGTCGTTCAACAAGCTCGTAGAGAGCATCCGGGAGCAGGCGCAGCTGGCCGGGCGAATCGCCGGAGGGGAACTGACGGTCAGCGTCCCGGTCCGGTCCGAAAACGATCTGCTCGGCAGAAGCCTTTTAAACCTCGTCCGGCAGTTCGGCGCGCTGGCCGATTCCATCAGCCTGGCCGCCGACCATGTGCTTTCCGGGGCGCAGATGGTTTCCGACTCCAGCTTCACGCTGTCCCAGGGCGCTGCCGAGCAGGCTAGCTCGATTCAGCAGCTGACGGCGTCCATGGAGGAAATTTCGTCGCAGACAACCATCAACGCCAAAAACGCGGAGACGGCCAGCGCATTGTCCGCCAGTGCCAGAAATCTCGCGGAATCAGGGAATACGCGCATGCGGGAGCTGCTGGATTCCATGGAGAAAATCAACGTCTCCTCGAAAAATATCAACAAGATCATCAAGGTCATCGACGACATCGCCTTCCAGACGAATATCCTGGCGCTCAACGCCGCCGTCGAAGCCGCGCGGGCGGGTACCGCGGGGAAGGGCTTTTCCGTCGTCGCCGACGAGGTCAGGCTGCTGGCCCAGCGTTCCGCCGGCGCTGCCAGTGAGACGGCGGCCATCATTCAAGGGTCTATCAAAACGGTGGAAGCGGCCGCGCGCCTGGCCAATGAAACGGCGGAAGCCCTCGGCCATATCGTGGCGGAGGTCGAGAAAGCGTCGCAGCTCGTCCGTGCCATCGCCGGCTCGTCGGCGGAGCAGGCGGCGGCCATCGGGCAGATCAACGAGGGCATCACCATGGTGTCGAGGGTCGTCCAGACGAACGCCGCCACCTCCGGGGAGAGCGCCGCAGCCAGTGAGGAGCTTTCGGAACAAGCCGTCCGGCTGAAGGAAATCCTGAGCGTGTTCAAAACGTCGGCCGGGGAAAATCCCGCGCCTGAATTCGGAGACGCCGGAGCGATATACGCGCTGCCGGTTCCGGCGGTTCTCCGGCATGAGCCGGTTGATTAAAGCGCCGCCGGGACAGCTTATGCTTTTCGAGTGACGATCACTGATCGCCCCTCGGCGTGTATGTGAAAACAGCGTGCGGTTAAACTGTATTCGCGGGCCGCTGCTTTGCCGCCGCGGCCCGCGCGGGACAAGAAAAATATACAAATATATCGAATAAATGTGCTAAACACAGTATGGACATGCTCGTATCATCGTGATAAAATAATGAAAACTAGGCTGCGGCGGAGAAAAAGCCGCAGTCCGGCAGAGTAGGATACCTTGCGTAAAGTGCCGACTGGACGGGGAGTTGTCAGTTGGACGAAGGATTTATCCACGGTTTGGTGTCCGCATCCCGCTGCTACATACCGGAGAACACCTCCTATATGTGGCGCACAGCAGGTGCTTGCTGTATAGCTTTACGGCTATACAGTTCGTGCACACATTTTTAAGGAGGTATTATTGTGTCCAAAAAGAAATTGTTAACGACGAAAACGGTTGTCACCCTCGGCCTGCTGATTGCACTGAGTATTATCCTGACGCGTTTTTTGGCGATCATGCCGACTCCCAATATCCGCATCAGCTTCGGCAGCTTGCCGATCATCATCGCCGGGCTCCTGTTCGGGCCGATTGCCGGCGGTTTGGCGGGACTCGCCGCCGACTTTCTTGGCACAACGCTCTTTTCGTCCTATGGATGGTTTCCGCCCCTGGCGTTGACGCCGGTCATCATGGGCGTTGTCCCGCCGCTTATCGGCATGCTGCTCAAAAAGAGAACGAACCTGCCGACGTTTATCGCCATGATCCTTCCGGCAGAAATCCTTGGCCCGATGGTCTGGACGACCCTGAGCCTGCAATGGCTGAATCATGTGCCGTTCCTGGTCAACCTGCCTCTCAGACTACCTGTATCAGCCGGAATCGCCGTTGTCGATATTTTAATGATTTTCCTGCTGTATAAAAGCGGAGTTTTCCGCACTTTTGATTCGACGTTGTCGAGATTATCTGGAGGCAAAAACAATGGGCTACGAGGAGACGCTGAAATACATTCATAACGTCAAATGGCAGGGCAGCAAGCCCGGCCTTGAGAGAACAAAAGAGCTGCTGGCGAAGCTGGGCAATCCGGAGAGAGCCCTGAAATTCGTCCATGTCGCCGGCACAAACGGCAAGGGCTCCACGGCGGCGATGATTGCCTCAGTGCTTCAAAAAGCCGGATACAGGACGGGGCTTTACACCTCGCCGTATATCCTGCGCTTCAACGAGCGCATGCAGGTAAACGGGGAGCATATCCCCGACAGCGACCTTGAAAAGCTCACGGATGAGATCCGTCCCTTTGCCGATGCCATGCAGGACCCGCCCACGGAATTCGAGCTGATCACGGCGCTGGCGATGAAGTATTTCCTTTATCAAAAATGCGATATCGTCGTTTTGGAGGTCGGCATGGGCGGCGAGCTCGACTCCACCAACGTCATCGATACCCCGGAGGTTGCGGTGATCACAGCCATCGGCCTGGACCATATGGCCGAGCTGGGATCAACTCTCGCCGCGATCGCCTCGGCGAAAGCCGGTATCATCAAAGCCGGCGGCGACGTCGTTATCTACGGCGGCGAAAAGGATGTGGAGGACGTCTTTGAGAAAAAATGCGCCGCGAGCCATGCCAGGCTGTACCGCACCGATTATGGGCGTCTGACGATTCACGGGTTTGACCTGGACGCCGTCAATTTCGACTTCTTGCCGTACAAAAGCATCCGGCTGCCGCTCGTGGGCACATATCAGCCGAACAATGCGGCGCTGGCCGTCACGGCGCTGGAGGTCCTGCGGAATAAGGGCTACAGGATCACCGACGGCAACATTATAGACGGCCTGAATCACGTCTACTGGCCCGGCCGCTTTGAGGTGCTGCGGCGTTCTCCTGTGTTCATCCTGGACGGCGCCCACAACCCCCACGGCATCGCGGCGACGTCCGAGAGCTTAAAGCGCCATTTCGGCGGCAGAAAGCTTGTGTTCCTCATCGGCGTCATGGCGGACAAGGACGTGGGCAGCATGGTGACCTTTATCACGCCGCTGGCAAAAGCGTTCGTCACGGTTACGCCTCATAATCCCCGGGCCATGCAGGCTGAAAAGCTTGCCGAGCTCCTCACGGCGTACGGCCTGCCTGTCAAAGCCTGTTCCACCATCGAGGACGGCGTTGCCGAGGCGATAAGCGCGGCGGGGGAGGACGGCGTTGTCGTCGCGCTCGGCTCGCTCTACTTCTCCGGAGACATCCGCGAGGCGGTCAATGCGCTGAAAAAATAAGAGCTGCCCGAATAAAAAACCGGCACAATTTCAGGTTGTGCCGGTTTTGCTTTTCCGATATAATGACGTTTAATGCAAACCTATACCTATATAGAAACCGGTGGTCATCATCCTACAAATACAGATCGAAATCATCATCCTTGTGGCAGTCGGCTTTTTCGCTACGAAAAAGGGCTGGTTTGGCCCCGAGGCGCGGCGGGACATGACAAACGTGGTCATCTATATCGTCCTGCCCTGCAACATCTTCCACGCTTTTGAAACGGAGCTGTCACAGGACCTGCTGCGCCAATGCGCCGTCGTATTTCTCATTGCGCTCGGCGCGCAGATTTTTTATATGATCCTCAACCGCATCCTGTACAACAGGTTCCCGGCAGGGCGGCGCGTTGTCATGCAATACGCCACGATCTGCAATAACGCCAGCTTTATGGGACTGCCCGTTATCGAGTCTGTTTTCGGTTCCACGGGCATCCTGTACGGCTCCATCGTTCTGGTGCCGCTGCGCGTCTTTATGTGGACGTCGGGCCTGTCACTGTTTACGAGCACCAATAAAAAGGAGCAGTTGAGGAGCCTCGCCGTGCACCCGTGCATCTGGGCCGTCATCCTGGGGTTTGCGTATCTCTTTTCCCCAGTCAGGCTCCCGGCTTTCGCCAGCAGCACCATCGACGTCATCGGCTCCTGCACGACGGCGCTGTCCATGATCATCGTGGGGTCCATCCTGAGCGAGGTGAGCCTGAAAACGGTTTTTGAAAAGGCCACCTTGTACTATTCCGCTATCCGGCTTGTCGCCATTCCCGCCGTCACCCTCGCCGTTTTGCGGCTTATCGGCGTCGACCCCATCGTCACGGGTGTCGCCGTTCTGTCCTCTGCCATGCCGGCCGCGACGCTGACCGCCATGCTGTCGGCCAAATACGGCCAGGACTCGGCGTTTGCCTCAAAGCTCATCTTCGTCTCCACGCTGTTCTCGCTCGTCACGCTGCCCCTCGTCGCCGCGGTGCTGACGTCGGGCTGGTTTTAAGATCCTATTGCAATGTTCGCTGTATGGCGCGTCTTTCAGACGCGCCTTTTCCTGTTGACCGCGCATATTTCTGCCGTTAGTATCCCATATCCTCCAAAATCTCCACGGCGCTTTTTATGAGGCCGACGCAGACCGTATTGAAAAGGTTCAGCTCCTTGGCCTTCATTCTATTGTCGCCGACGGAGATATCCATGCCGAGGAGATCGCGGCAGACGCAGCTGCCGTTTTTTTCACGGAATTTGCAGACAAATTCCGTGGTTTCCTGATTGCACTGTTCCTTTGCCTGGATATCGCCCGGCTTATCCTGGCCGCTGTGCAGCCCGACGACGAGCGCGCCGCCCGACACCGCCCCGCAGAGCTCGCCGCAGCGGACGCCCCCGCCCAGGCCGCCGGCAATTTTCAGGGCCGTTTCTCTTGGCAGCCCATAATCCTCGCTGAACGCCGAAAAAACGGATTGGGCACAGTTGAAGCCGCTTGCTAAGGTATCGGCGGCCTCCTGGATTTTGTCCATAAAAACATCCCCCGTGATATACAGTTATAAAAAGACGACAGAGCATCATACGCATGTTACAAGACACCGTAAGCTCTCTAGAAAAATATACCATCGTTCCGCGCCTGTGTAAAGCTGCCCAATATGCCGCGCGTCTGAGCCAGTGACAGGATTTAGGCACTTGACATACATCATTTCCCGGGGTACGTTGGAGTGGAATTCTAATAACAGGGGTGAAGTGCGCTTTAGCTTGAAAACAGACAAAATCGTTGTTTTATAGGGCTTTCTTTCTCACAGGTTCTCGAATACGTATGATGAATGGAGTGGTGCCATATCATGAATACCTCGCAGATCAATTGTTTCCTTGCCGCGGCAGAATACCTGAATTTTACCAAGGCGGCAGAACAGCTGTTTTTATCTCAGCCAGGACTCAGCAGGCAGATAGCCTCAATTGAACGCGAGCTCGGTATCGAGCTTTTTGAACGCGGCCGGAATTCAGTCCGTCTCACCGAAGCGGGAGCGATATGCGTGGCCTATTTGACCAAGGTGAAGCATGACCTGCAGAAGATGATGGAGGATGCCACCAGGGCGCTGCGCGGCAAACAGGAGTCATTTATCATTGGCGGCCTGCAGGGGCGGCTCGTCGGAGAATTTTATGAGGACGCGCTGATATACTTTTGGAGCAACCATCCGAATACAAAAATAAAAATGTGCTATTATAATGCGTCCGAATTATATAATGCGCTGGTGGACGGCAATGTGGATATTGGTATCATGCCTGAAACCGATGCCATGCGTCTCCCGGGAATCCTGTATAAACGGAGCAGAATGTCAAAGCAAGCGGAAAATGAGCAACCAACGGATGCAGAAGCCGTGATCGAAGCGGTTGCCTGGCATAAGGACAACAAAAATCCAAATATCCCGATTTTTCTCGACCGGGTTGGCTGCCAAACTCAGCCGGCCGGGGAGGAGATATAGGCTGCATATGCTCAATTTTATGGCCGGGGTTACAATACCCTGGTCGTAATTTTTTTGCGCGTCGTTATCGGTGACGAAAGACGCCGTATTTTTCGGGGCTATCCGGATTATTCGGACGAATGAGACAAATAAAATCGCATGGGCCGATACCAAAACTGTAGTGTACAAATTCTATAACCTTTAGTACACTGTAAACACGTAACTAAAAAACGCTACATAAAATATTGAAAATTGTGGAATGTGCACAAAATCTGCGTACGACTTAAAAAGAGATACCGGTAAGGGTTCAAAAATAAGGAGGATTTTATGAAAAAGGTTCTTACGGTTCTTCTCGCACTGCTGATGATTCTCGCGCTTTTCGCATGCAACAGTCAACAACCAGGTTCCACAGGCACAGGGTCCCCGTCGCCATCTGTCTCGGCGGCTACACCGGACGCATCGCCGTCCGCATCGGCAACGCCGCTGGATGTGACGGAGAACGCCGACGAGCTCGGCTTCTTTACCGACGGCGTCGATCCGGGGTCGAGAAAGACCTATAACATTCTTTTCGCCTATCCCTATACGCTGCTGCTTTTCACAAACCTGATGGGCACGCTGCAGGAGCTGGCCCCGCGGCTCAATATCAACGTCACATCAACGACAGGGGAGCACGACGTGGATAAATATCTCGAAAATATTCAAACCCTGGCGGACCAGAGGGCGATCGACGGCATTATTATTATTTTTGATTCCTCCGCCATACAGCGCATCCACGAGGTTTGCACCGAAACGGGCCTGCCCTTTGTCGTTGTGCTGAACGCGGACAGGGACCCTGCCACGCAAAGCGAGCTTGCGCCGTGCGTCGGCAGCGACGACGTCATCGTCGGCGAAACCGAAACGCAGTGGCTGTATGACAACTATAAAACGTATTGGGGCGACATCGACAAATCAGAGATTGCCCTTGTCAGCACAAACGCTTCCGTGCGCCCGAACCTGAACGACCGCGCTGTCGGCGCGGAATCAAAGTTCAAGGAGCTGCTCCCCGGCAACACGATCTTTCCCCTGGATATGACGCAGGATGTGACCCAGGACACCGCGTATAACCAGGCCAGCGCCCTCTTCTCCGCGCACCCGGAAATCAAGTACTGGTGGGTCACGAATGCGATTGAGACGCACGCCCAGGGCGTGGCCCGCGCCATAGAGACCGTGGGCCTTCAGGATAAGGTTTTGATGATCGACGTCGGCAGCGATATCATGGTGTCGGAGTGGAACAACGACTATGACGGCGCCTGGAAAGCGTGCGTGGCCACCTCCAACTATCAATACATGTCGTCCGCCGCCTGCGCCGTTGTCGCCATGATTGACGGCAAGGCCACGCCGGAAAGCCTCTGGGCCTCCCAGCGAGCTCCCGGTGACAAATGTACGTTCCTCAACCTGCCCAACGAGGTACTGACGAAGGAAACATACAAAGAGTCTTTCAACAAATACGCGAAGCTTGCCGGCGTATCGACACTTCCGTACCCGGAGCAATAGCAAGATTACAAGGAAGCCCGAAGACAGGAGTTCTTCGGGCTTTTCTTTTGTCAAAATGCATAGATAAAAATAAGCGATCAAAAGGCATAAGTTGACATGACGTGATGAAAACCGGTATTATATAAAAAACATCGAATATCTCTGATGTTTTGAAGGAGAACAAGTGAAACAAAATAAATATGACGATGTAACGTTCTTTGAAAAATACAGCCAGATGACACGGTCTGTCGTAGGGCTTGAAGGCGCCGGTGAATGGAAGGCTCTTGAAAGGCTGCTGCCTGAATTTAAGGACAAACGCGTTTTGGACCTGGGCTGCGGTTTTGGCTGGCATTGCCAGTACGCGGTGGAGCACGGCGCGAAATCAGTTGTCGGCGTGGACATTTCTGAAAAGATGCTGGCTGTGGCAAAAGAAAAGACTGCAAAAAAAATTGAATACCTGCACAAGCCTATTGAGGAAGCAGAATTTTCTCCTGGCCTCTTTGATGTGGTGATCAGCTCGCTGGCTTTTCATTATATAAAATCATTTGAAGACATCGTCAGGAAGGTCGGGTGCTGGCTCGTCTCCGGCGGAAGGTTTATATTTTCCGTTGAACATCCTGTCTTTACCGCGTACGGGACCCAGGATTGGATTTACGATAAAGCAGGCACAATCAAGCATTTTCCTGTTGATAACTACTTTTATGAAGGCGTGCGGGAAGCGAATTTTCTTGGAGAGAAGGTTATAAAATATCATAGAACCATCACGACTTACCTCAACGGCTTGCTGCAAGGCGGCTTTGAGATAACCGACATTGTAGAGCCTCAGCCCACTCCGCAGATGCTTGACACAGTTGACGGCATGAAAGACGAGCTCCGCCGTCCGATGATGCTGATTGTATCAGCGACAAAAAAGCTGTTAAAGTAAAGTGACGGTCCGCGACGCCTATGTATTGCCCGTAAGCTTTAGCCCTATAATTCCTGTGACGATAAAGCCGATGCAAATCAACCTGATTATATCAATAGGTTCTTTAAATAATACGATTCCCAAGATCACAGTACCAATTGTACCGATTCCGGTCCAAATTGCATATGCAGTGCCTAATGGGAGTTCTTTTAAGGCTATTGATAAAAAATAGAAGCTTGCAATCATACCCGATACGGTAAGTACGCTCGGTACAAGTTTCGTAAATCCTTGCGAGTACTTCAAACCGATAGCCCACCCCACTTCACAAATCCCTGCTATAATTAAAAACAACCACTTCATAATGTTACTCCTTCTTAAAAATAAAATAAAAAGCCTGGGAGGATATTTTTCAATATCTCCCAGGCTTTTGTCCTTCCGTGAACACAGCAAGCTGTGCGTTTTATCTCGGACCTGACCAGTTTACAACATTAAACTGCGGAACCCTATAAAACTGAATATTAAATTTTCGATCTCCAGATAATAATAATTGTAACAAAAGATAATAAAATAGTCAATATAAATTCAGCTTTGGGCTATGATTTCCGGCTGAAGGTAAAAACAAAAGCAGACGGGATTCATTCCCGCCGAGGACGTCCAATCAAATCGGTGGAGCCGCCAGAGGCGGCGGAACCCAGAAAGAAGAGGCAAAAAAGATTTTTATCTTTTTTGCCTCTTCTTTCTGGTCGGAGTGGGGAGACTCGAACTCCCGGCCTCATGGTCCCGAACCATGCGCGCTACCAAGCTGCGCTACACCCCGGCATAATTGACGAGTCTTGTTTCAGACTCGTAGAATGTAGCATAAAACACTTTTGCCCGACTGTCAAGAGTTTTTTGCATCTTTCCTTGAAACTTTAGAGAGAAAATCCCGCTCCGAATTGGCTGAGTTTTCGACGCCGGTAAATATTGATAAGGAAAACTAAGAATGATAGAATATGGCATCACGAATACGCAATACGAATAAAAGGCAGGTTGTTTGTAATGAGCAAGATTTATAAGACTCTGAAAAAAAGCCTGAAGGATATCCAGGAAGAGACGGCGTTCAAGCCAAAGGTCGCCCTTGTGCTGGGCTCGGGCCTCGGCGACTTCGCCGAAGGGATTCGGGTCGAGGCGAGCATCGATTACGCAGACATCGAGGGGTTCCCGGTCAGCACGGTGCCGGGCCATCGCGGCCGCTATGTTTTCGGCTATGTGGGGGATGTGCCGGTGGTCGCCATGCAGGGCCGGGTGCATTATTATGAAGGGTATGACGTTTCCGACGTTGTCATGCCGATACGACTGATGGGCATGATGGGGGCGGAGGTTTTGTTTCTGACAAACGCGTCCGGGGCTATTAACACGTCGTTTTCGGCGGGGGATTTCATGCTCATCCGCGATCATATCCTGCTGGGAGTGCCGTCGCCGCTCATCGGGACGAATATCGACGAGCTGGGTACGCGGTTCCCTGATATGAGCGAAGTATACGACGCCGGCATCAGGGAGACGATCCGCGGGGCGGCGGAGGATCTCCAGATGGGGTTCCGAGAGGGCGTTTATATCCAGGTCTCAGGGCCGAATTTCGAGACGCCCGCGGAGATCCGCGCTTATGGAGTGCTGGGCGCCGACGTGGTCGGCATGAGCACGGCGGTGGAGGCGGTCGCGGCAAATCATATGGGCCTGAAAGTGTGCGGTATTTCGTGTATCGCGAATATGGCCGCCGGCATCTCTCAAAACAAGCTGGCCCATGAGGAAGTGCAGGAGACGGCAAACCGCCGCGCCCCGGACTTCAAAAAGCTGATCACGGAGTCCATCGTCCGGATCGGGAAAATATGAAGCGGGACGAGTGAACAGCCGCGGTGCATCCTAATAGAATATAATTCGCAGGGACGGCCATCGGCCGTCCTTTTTGCGGCCAGGTTTGCCGGTTCCTGCATACGCCTGTACAAATTGGAATATAATTGTTTTACAGAGCGAGGTGACATTATTTGGATAAGTACAGGCCATACCGCGGGCGCGGGAGCACGCCGCGCCGGCATCGTTCCTCCGGCGCGGGTACGGGTGCGGATAAATCGGCACGGCGCGCCATAAAGCTCATCATCTGCGTGGCGCTCTTCGGGATCGCCGCTTTCATGAAGCTTGTTTTTCCCTCGACGCTCCAGAGCGTCGGAGACAAGCTCAACTCGGTGGTCAATTACAAGGCGGCGCTGGCAACGCTGGGCGAGGGCATCAGCGGGGAAAAGAAATTCACCGCCGCGCTCGGCGAGGCGATCACGTACGCCTTTACAGGGACGCCCCCGGACGCGGGCGGCGACGCGGTCCAGACCTCCGGCGCCGGCACAACGGATGCGCCGTCCGCCGGACCGGATTCGGCAGGAAGCGGCAATGCCGCCAGCGACTCGTCGGCCGTTGGCGATCAGGCGGCGGCAAGTCCGTCCGACGGGGCTTCTGTCGAAACCTTTGCCCAGGATACGCCGCCGACCGCGTCGCCGGGCAAAGCGGACAGCGGCTCAGGCGACAGCGACGCCGCCGCGACCTCGGATGATGAAAAGACATTTGCCGACGCGGTCATCGCCGCGTTCCAGCAGGATCAGGAGCAATATTCCGATTATTCGATTCCGGCCGGCGTCAGCTACGCCATGCCCAGAATCGGCATATCTTATGTAACGCCCGTCAAGGGCGTTGTCTCTTCTTCCTTTGGCTACAGGACCGACCCCGCCGATAAGACCGTCAAATTCCATTACGGCACCGATATCGACGCCAAGAGCGGTACGTCGATCGCCGCCTTTGCCGACGGCAAGGTTCTTGCCGCCGGCGAGAGCGCGACGCTGGGCAACTATGTCCTTCTCGGCCACGGCAGCGTGGAAACCGAATACGCCCACTGCGACAAGCTCTACGTCGAGAAGGGACAAGCCGTCAAAAAGGGCACAAAAATCGCCACAGTGGGGAACACGGGCAATGCCACCGGGACTTACCTGCACTTTGAGCTGCACGTCAGCGGTGTCTACGTCAATCCGGAGTTTTATATCCAATGGACGTAACGATCGGAAAATTCAGAATCAGCGGCGCGGCGCTTGTGGCGCTTTCCGCCGTCTATTTTTTTGATTTCACCGGCCTTTTTTTCCCCGTTCTGGCCGCCGTGGCCATCCATGAGCTCGGCCACCTGATCGCCCTGTATTTTTTGAGGTACAAGATCGCGGAATTCAGGATCGACCTGTGGGGACTGACGATCCGATATAATAAAACGATGTCCTATGCGCATGAGCTTATCTCTGCGGCGGCGGGGCCGGCGGCCAGCTTTGCTCTTGCCGTCGCCGCGTCGTTTTACGGCAGGGCGGCGGCGAGCGACAGCGCCTATATTCTGGCCGGTATCAGCCTGGTCTGCGGCGCTTTCAACCTGCTGCCCGTCCTGAAGCTGGACGGCGGACGGATGCTGTACGATGTTGCGGCACTGATGTTCAGCCTGGACGCCGCGGAGAAGCTCATCACCGTCACTAGCTGCGCCGTCATCGGTGCGCTGCTTACGGCCGGGGCCGCGGTACTGATCTGGACCAGGGTAAACTTCACACTGCTGCTGGCGGCCGCGTGGCTGTTAATCAGCTATTGTAAAAAGAGCGGTCTTCGTATAAAATCAAGGGGAAAAAAAGTCGGATGTGTGTGAATGGATAAACGTTTGGAAAGAATTTTACCGAAGGTTCAGAAGCCGGCGCGGTACACGGGCGGCGAATACGGCCAGACCGTCAAGGACCTGAGCACGGTCGATACGCGTGTGGCGCTGTGCTTTCCCGATACGTACGAGATCGGCATGTCGAACCTTGGCATGCGGATACTGTATGGCCTGGCGAACAGAATGTCCGGTGTCTGGTGCGAGCGCGTCTTCGCCCCGTGGGGGGATATGGAGGAGGCGCTGCGCTGCGCGTCCATCGGCCTTTATGGGCTGGAGAGCGGCGACCCTGTCAGAAACTTCGACATCGTGGCGTTTTCCTTGGGCTATGAGATGGCCTATACGAACGTGCTCAACATGCTGGACCTCATGGGTCTGCCCATGCGCGCAAGCGAGAGGAAGGACCTGACGCCGCTCGTCATTGCAGGCGGGACATGCGCGTACAACCCGGAGCCGATGGCGGATTTCATCGATCTGTTCATCATTGGCGAGGGGGAGGAGGTCAACGGCGAGGTCATCGGGGCATACAGGGCCGCAAAGAAGAGCGGCCTGTCAAAGAATGAATTTTTAGAGCAGGCGTCCCGTATCGGCGGCGTCTATGTGCCTTCTTTATATGACGTGGCCTACAACGGCGACGGGACGGTCGCCGATATTGTTCCGAGGGAGGGCGCGCCTTTTCCCGTCGTCAAGCGCATTGCGGAGGATTTTGACGCCGCGTATTTCCCGGAGGAGACGATCGTGCCGTCAACGGAGATCGTACACGACCGCGTCGTCCTGGAGCTGTTCCGGGGCTGCATCCGCGCCTGCCGGTTCTGCCAGGCCGGGTATACCTACCGCCCCGTCCGGGCGCGGGGCGCGGACAGGCTTGTCGGCTGCGGCGTCAAGGCCCTTGAAAGCGCGGGATACGAGGAGATTACGCTTTCATCCCTGAGCACCAGTGACTATAAGGAACTGCTCCCGCTGTGCGACGGGCTTCTGGACTGGTGTGAGCCACGGAATATCAGCCTGTCGCTGCCATCCCTGCGGGCGGACAACTTTTCTATGGATCTCATGTCGCGGGTCCAAAAGGTCCGGAAAACCGGCCTGACCTTCGCGCCGGAGGCTGGCAGCCAGCGCCTCAGGGATGCCATCAATAAAAACGTCACCGAGGATGACCTCATTGAGACCTGCCGTGTCGCCTTTGAGGGCGGCTGGAGCAGCGTCAAGCTCTATTTTATGCTCGGCCTGCCAACGGAGACGGACGAGGACGTGCTGGCGATTGCCGCCCTGGCCGGGAAGGTTTTGCATACGTGGAAGCAGTACGCCTCAAACAAGGCGCGGGGCGTCCGCATCACGGTGAGCACCTCCTGTTTCGTGCCGAAGCCGGACACACCCTTCCAGTGGGAAGCGCAGGTGACGCCGGAGGAATACCAGCGGCGGGTGGAGCTGCTGCGCGGCGCCATGCGTACGAGGGCAATCACCTACAACTGGCATTCGCCCGAGACAAGCCTCATCGAAGCTGTTTTGGCCCGGGGAGACAGGCGCATAGGCGCCGTGTTGGAGCGCGTGGTGAAGGACGGCGGGCGCCTCGATGCCTGGGAGGAGTATTTTTCATTTGAACGCTGGATGAACGCGTTTCAGGCATGCGGACTGAACCCGGCTTTTTACGCCCACCGGGAGCGGCCCTGCGGCGAGTGTTTTCCGTGGCGCGCCGTGTCGGCCGGCGTCGATGAGGCGTACCTGTGGGGTGAGAGAAACGCCGCGTATAAAAATGAGATCACGCCCGACTGCCGCGCCGGATGTACCGGCTGCGGCGCTTCGGCGCTCCTGAAGGGAGGGGCATGCGATGCTTAGGACACGGCTGCTGTTTGAAAAAACAGGCCGGGCGCAGTACATTTCGCACCTGGACCTCCTGCGGACCTTCCAGCGCGTGTTCCTGCGGGCCGGGATAAGGCTCCGCCATACGGAGGGGTTTAATCCGCACCCGTACCTCTCGTTTGCCCTGCCGCTTCCGGTGGGGAGCGAAAGCCTCTGCGAGCTGCTGGACTTCGACCTGGCGGAGGATATCGATCTGGGCGCCCTGCCGGCGCGCCTGAACGCGAAGATGCCGGAGGGCATCCGGGCCGTCAAGGCATACAGGCCGGAGACGAAATTCGCAGACCTTGCCTATATCCGTGTCGAAGGGGCGTTCTTTTACGATGCGGGCGTTCCCGGCGGAACGGTGGACAAGCTGGCCGCGCTGTTCCGGGAAAAGACGCTCGTCATCTCCAAAAAATCAAAAAAGGGCTTCGTGGATTTTGATATTGCGCCCTGCGTTCAAAGCATCCTGTTTACGCCGGAGGGCTTCGACAGGCTTGCTGTGCGCGCCGTGATCACGGCGCAGAATCCGGCGCTCAATCCTGAAAACCTCGTCGCCGCGGTGCGGACGCATCTGCCGTCCTGCACCCCGGATTTCGCATCGTTCAAGCGCCTTGAGGTGTTGAGACGCGATAACAACGTGTTCAGATAGAAAGAAATGAGGTGCCTTTATGTCAAACAGCGTCAAAAGAATCGGCGTTCTGACCTCGGGCGGCGACGCGCCGGGGATGAACGCGGCAATCAGGGCGGTCGTGCTGACGTCGATCCATCTCGGTATCGACTGTGTCGGGATACGGCGAGGCTACACCGGCCTGATCAGCGGTGACATCGTCCCGATGACCGCGGAGGACGTTAATGGGATCGAACGCTGCGGCGGCACGATCCTGTATACTGCCCGCAGCGCGGAATTCCAGACCGAGAAAGGGCTGCAGCGCGCCGTGGACAACTGTAAGTTCATGGACATCGAAGGACTTGTCGTCATCGGCGGCGACGGTTCCTACAGGGGCGCACTGGAGCTGTCAAGGCACGGTGTGCCCGTCGTGGGACTGCCGGGGACGATCGACAACGACATCGGCTGCACGTCATATACGATCGGCTTTGATACGGCCTGCAATACGGCCATTGACGCCGTGGACAAGCTGGACGACACGATGCAGGCCCACGAGCGCTGCTCCGTGGTGGAGGTGATGGGCCACCGGGCGGGACATCTGGCCCTGAACGTCGGCATCGCCACCGGCGCCACCGTCACGCTCATCCCGGAGATGGGCGTCGATTTCGAGGCGGACGTCAGTGGCCGCATCCGCAGCGCGCGGCTGAAGGGCCAGACGCATTTCACGGTGATCGTCGCCGAGGGCGCGGCGTCGGCCCACGAAGTCGCTGAAAAGATCAAAGCCGCGACGGGGATCGATACGCGGGTGACGACGCTCGGTCACATACAGCGCGGCGGTTCGCCGCTGATCCGAGACCGGGTGACGGCGGCCAGAATGGGCTATAAAGCCGTCCGGCTTCTGGCCGACGGCGTGTTCAACAGGATCATCTGCATGAACGGC
The DNA here is from genome assembly GCF_900130065.1 of Sporobacter termitidis DSM 10068. Lineage (GTDB taxonomy): Bacteria > Bacillota > Clostridia > Oscillospirales > Oscillospiraceae > Sporobacter > Sporobacter termitidis. Next base: position 182,508 of record NZ_FQXV01000001.1, on the reverse strand, counting down.
GAAAAATGCGTGGATTACGACATCGAGGAAGCCCTCAACATGACAAAAGGCCTCGACGAGGACGCCTGCCTGATGCAGGATGCACTCATGAGCTGAGGCCGGACATCAAGCTGTCATTCTGACGCCGCGCTCAGGATGACAGCCTTTGACTGCCCGGCGAAGAGGCGGTACTGTGATGAGGTCCGCCGGCTAGGGAATTATTTCCGTCTGATATTCAAATACGGGCGTCCCCTCAAAGCCGGGGGCGATGGCGTATTGGTCGTAGAATATGACGACGTTGTCAGGCTCTATATAGAATTTCGTCGGACTGTAATACTTCTTGATAAGCTTGGGATAGTTCTCGAAATACTGGTGCGTGCCCTCGGCGATCTGCCGGGCGGCGGTTTTTATGGCGTTCTCGATCAGAAGGCGCTTATAGTTCACGCCCCGGGAGAAAAAGTCGCCAAGCTCGATAAACCAGCCGGTGGAGGCGCGCCACGTGTCGCCGAACCGCTTCGTCACGCCGTGGGCGCCGCCGGTGTACTCATAGTTGTCGTAATAAAGACTCAGAATATCGCCGTCGTTCATGGTGACGGTATATTTCATGACGGCTTCAAACGGCCGGAACGGATAGCTGTTTTCCACGGAATATTTCCATTCGTCCACAGCATCCGGCAAAAGCTCGTTCCGCGCCTTTTTCATGAGGGTCTTGGCGATATGCCTGTAGTAGCTGTTGATGCGCTTGTCGGCCTTGCTGTTGCCGCTGGAAACGATGGGGTAGCGGAAATCGGCCGTAACCATCGTGATTCCCTCGTATGTAAGCTCATCCGCAAGGCGGCCTTCGGTAATGTTCATCATCAAATACTCACGCCCCTTCGTCATACAATATGATGGATGCCGGAAAAGGGTTAAAGAAAAATTTCTCTTTACTTTAATGCTTTAATACTGTAAAATTAGAATGTAAAATGTTGATTTATGCGCCTTTCGGCGCATAGGAGGCACTTATGAACAAAAATCTTAAGAACAGTAAAAAAGACAGAAATACAGAGATGTACGAGGCTATTCTGACGCTGGAAACCGTGGAGGAATGTATGCGCTTTTTTGACGACCTCTGCTCCGTGACGGAGCTCAGGGCCATGGAGCAGCGCTATCAGGTCGCGGTGCTTTTGAATCAGGGCCATATCTATAACAGCATCCTCGAGCAGACGGGCGCCTCCAGCGCCACCATCAGCCGCGTCAACAGGAGCCTGATGTACGGCGCCGACGGGTACGATATCGCTTTCAAAAGGCTGGCGGAAAAGAAGAAATGAGCTCATACACCGCGCTGGCGCGGTTTTACGACAGCCTGACGGGCGATGTGCCTTACGCCGCCATGGCGGATTATTATGAGCGTGTTTTTGCCCGGCGCGGCGTCCCGGTAAAAACGGTGCTGGACCTGGCCTGCGGCACCGGCACGATGACGCGGCTCCTGGCGGAGCGCGGCTACGATATGATCGGCGCGGATGCCTCGGGCGAGATGCTGTCCGTGGCGGCGGAGAAGACGTTTGATTTGCCGGTTCGGCCGCTGCTCCTCTGTCAGCCTATGGAGCGCCTCGATTTGTATGGCACGGTGGACGCCGTGATCTGCGCCCTGGACGGCATCAATTACGCGCCCCCGGACAAGCTGCCGGAGATTTTCAGGCGCGTGCGCCTGTTTCTGGAGCCCGGCGGCGTATTCATATTTGACATTCATACCCCGTCAAAGCTCCGCGGGCTTGACGGGGAAGTTTTTATCGACGAGACGGAGGATGTCTTTTGCGTCTGGCGGGCCGAATTTGACATTGAGGAGAACGCCTGTTGCTACGGTATGGACATCTTCGCCCGCGACGGCCGGAAATGGACACGGAGCAGGGAAGAGCATACGGAATACGCATATGAGTCGTCGATGGTGGAAAAGCTGCTTTTGGAGGCCGGCTTTGAGCAGGCGGAGGTATGTGGAGACATGACCCACGCATCGCCGACGGAAGCGGATCAAAGACTGTTTATATCCGCGGTAAAACCAAAATAAGCAGACAGATGGGCCGATGTGGGCATCGGCCCCTACGGGAAGACGGAGAGCCCCGTTGTCACTCCCGCGCAGAAACGTGGATTCCCGCCTTCGCGGGAATGACACGAGTAGGGGACATCTAAGCAGTCACGGAGGATAGAATGGACGAAGTTATTCGCGCCGTCTCAGAGGACGGCAATATAATGATATTGGCGGTTACAACAAAGGACATTGCGGAGCGCGCGCGTCAGGTTCACAAAACGACGCCGGTCATCACGGCGGCGCTGGGGCGGACGCTGGCGGCCGCGTCGATGATCGGCCACACGCTCAAAGACCCGAAGGCCTCCGTGACCATACGTATTAACGGCGGCGGACCGGCAGGGACCATTATCGCCGTATCCGACAGCGGCGGGAATGTCCGCGGCTATGTGCAGAACCCGCAGGTGGAGCTGCCGAAAAAGCCCAACGGGAAGCTGGACGTGGGCGGCGCCGTCGGCACGGACGGCATGCTCACGGTCATCCGGGATCTCAACATGAAGGAGCCCTACGTTGGCAGTGTCCAGCTGGTGAGCGGTGAGATCGCCGAGGACCTGACGGCTTACTTTTATGAGAGCGAGCAGACGGCGGCGGCGGTGGCGCTGGGCGTGCTGGTGGACAGGGACCAGTCCGTGCTCGCCGCGGGCGGCTATATCGTCCAGCTGATGCCCGGCGCGCCGGAAACCGTCCTTGAGGCCCTGGAGAGGAACGTCGCCGCCACAGGCGCCGTGACGGGCGTGTTAAAGGATGCCGGCGCTGAGGAGCTCATCCGGCGCATACTGGATGGCTTCGGGCCGAAAATCCTCGAGCGCAGCCCCGTGGAATACAGATGCTACTGCAGCCGCGAGCGCGTCCTGGAGGCCGTCTCCGGCATCGACCAGGCAGAGCTGGACGATATCGAAGAAAAGGGCGAGCCGATTGAGGTGACGTGCCAGTTTTGCGACATCGTTTATAAGATAGAGACGCGTGAAATACTCGAATTCAGACAAAATGGGTGATTTTACCCGTGTTTTCGATAAAAAAATGTGGCTACAAAATAGCCGATAAAAAGTGATATTTTGTGTTGACAACACCCGGGGGTTTATGTATAATAACAAACGTCGCTAAGAACGGCAGCGCTCGGGAGCATAGCTCAGCTGGGAGAGCACATGCCTTACAAGCATGGGGTCACAGGTTCGAGCCCTGTTGTTCCCACCACAATAAGGCCCAGTAGTTCAGTTGGTTAGAACGCCAGCCTGTCACGCTGGAGGTCGACGGTTCGAGCCCGTTCTGGGTCGCCACTCCGGGCACTTAACAGTGCCCAATATGCCTCTGTAGCTCAGTTGGTAGAGCAGAGGACTGAAAATCCTCGTGTCGTTGGTTCGATTCCGACCGGAGGCACCACGCGCAGTTTAATTTAATATTATTTGCGCGATATGCGGGCGTAGCTCATCTGGTAGAGCGCCACCTTGCCAAGGTGGAGGTAGCGAGTTCGAGCCTCGTCGCCCGCTCCAATTTTAAGAGGCGTTTAACGCCTCTTAACTCCATCTGGCGACATAGCCAAGTGGTAAGGCATGGGTCTGCAAAACCCTGATTCCCCAGTTCAAATCTGGGTGTCGCCTCCAAAATCGAAAACCCGAAGATATTCTTCGGGTTTTCGATTCCAACATCAGGCATCTATACGCGGGCGTAGCTCATCTGGTAGAGCGCCACCTTGCCAAGGTGGAGGTAGCGAGTTCGAGCCTCGTCGCCCGCTTTTTTCCAAAAAGAGAACAGGCATAGCCTGTTCTCTTTTTTGGTTTTTCCCGCCTTTGGCGCCGCAAGATATCCGATGGCTGAAAAGCTTTGCGAAGCCTGATTGCTTTTATACGTACCGACAGGCGGCAAAAAATGTCAAAAATACAGAAAATTTCGGCGGGAAATAAAATATACGGCAATGTATTTATTGATTATGATATATTGCATTGCAATTTGAAAATGTCTAGAATAGTAAGGGGGGGATATATAATGAACATCACTTTTGTTGTTCTGGTTTTAAATGAGGAAGATAAGATCGTTGACGCCTATTGCAGAAGGGAAAAGCTGCCCTTCGCTCCTGCAATCGGCATGAAGCTCAGCGTCAATTCCAGAATGCCGCTGTGGCAGACGGCCGACGGCATGGTATTGGACCCGCCGATCAAGGAGATCGTCTATAATCTGGATGACGACGAGGTTTACTGTTTGTTTGAAGTGGATAAAGAGCTTGCCTCGGGCTATTGGTCGAAAATAAAAAATATGGACAGTAATCATGAGCTCCGGCAGTTTAAGCTACATAATGAAATCGCCGGGAGGGCGGACGGGGAAGCCCGGGAACCGGCGGAGGCCAGGGGCACGCATCAGGGTATGGGGACCACAATGCTGCTGCTCATCAACCTTATCGTGCCGTTTGGTCTGCTGTGCTATAATACAATTCAAAATATTGAAAGCATATTCTAATGTGTAAAAGAGACATTTCGGAGCAATGAAGAATTTCGATACGGTGATTTTTGATCTGGACGGGACGCTGCTTGACACGCTGGACGACCTGGCCGGCAGCGTCAACAACGCGCTGGAAAAATACGGTTTTCCGTGCCGGACCCGCGACGAGGTCCGGCGCTTTGTCGGCAACGGCGTGGAACGGCTGGTGACGCTCTGCGTCCCCGGCGGGGCGGCAAACGAAAAATATCAGGACTGCCTTGCTGATTTTAAGCGGCATTATTCCGAAAATATGCGCAACCGGACGGCGCCTTACGACGGCATTCCCGCGCTGCTGCGGCGCCTGAAGGCCGAGGGATTCAAACGCGCCGTCGTCTCCAATAAATTTGACGCGGCGGTCAAGGCGCTGTGCCGTGATTACTTCGGGGAGGATATCGAGCTGGCGATCGGCGAGTCGAAGGAGACAGCCAGAAAGCCGGCGCCGGATACGGCCCTGAAGGCGCTCCGGGAGTTGGGAAGCGTGCCGGCGCGGACTGTCTACGTCGGCGACTCGGAGGTCGACGCCGAGACGGCGAGAAACGCCGGGCTCGTTTTTATCGGCGTCACCTGGGGCTTCCGGGACAGGGAACTGCTGGAGCAGAAGGGCGCGGACTTTGTCATCGACAGGCCGGAGGAGCTTTTTCAGATTCTGCGGCTGCCGTGACGGCCGATCAGAACCGGATCGGGACGTTGCTGGTCACGATCTCATAATTATAATTATAGTTTGTCTTGATCGTCTGCAGGGTTCGGATGGAGATTTCCTTCTCCAGCAGGGGTCCGACGGTGATGCGGTGCAACAGCTCTTTTTTATAGACCAGGTCGACGTAGGGGACAAGATAGCCGTTTTGAGAGGTATATTTGATCCTCAGCCGGTCTGTCTCCCTGAAGTCCTCCGGGATTTCGACGGGGACATACAGGACAAGCCGAATCTCCTGCTCGTGGGCGAAAAACTGTGATTTGAAGCGAAACATGCGCTTTTTGAGCTCATCCTTGATGAGCAGCTGGCAATTCTGATAGCCGGGGTCGCTGGCGGATCTTTTGTAAACCGTGTCGATGATGCGCTTGATATCGCAGAGCTTTTCGTTGTCGTCGTAGATGACGGAGACCATCTCCATGTGGACCGACTCGTTGAGCAGCGTGACGTTCTCGCGCTCCGTCAGGCCAAAGTCAAACCCCACGTTGTAGCCCTGGCTGACGCCTTTTTTCGAGTAATAATTCCACATGGGCAGAGAGTCGCCGTCCCGCGAGAAGCAGCAGATGTATGCCTCGCACAACAGCGGCACATATTCCCTGCCGATATCGATCTCCCGGTCGTCCAGGGTGAGGTGCTTGTCGATGCTGAAGGACATGACGGCGGACACATCGAGCTCGATGTCCTTGATGGCGTTGTAAAAATCGACGCCGATCTGTCCGTCCTTTAAAAGCTCCCGGCATGCCAAGTCGTAGCAGCGGACCACGTCCCGGCCCTCGGAAAAGTCGTTGACGCAGTCGTAACGCGTAAAACGGAGATTGACGCCCTTATCCTTGACGATGCCTAAAAGGCCGTCGGGCGACGTGTAGTGGTACACCCGCTGATCGTGAGGGATATCGAAATACTGCCACTCAAATTCATCGGCCAGCTTTTCAAGCGCGCTCATATCGGCGTCTCCGCTCTCGGCGTGCATGAGGCTGGCCGGGGTTTGCCCGTTGTCGTCCATGCCGTTCATCCTTTCCTGTTTTTCGATACCATATCAAATCAACATAAGATTTCTGTTGAATCTTTGTTAAAAGTAGAAGCGATTGTATAAAGCTCCGGAGATATTGTGCCCGCAAGCCCGACGGTTTGCGGGCTTTTTTAATTTTTATCTCCCGGACATTACGCATTGGCCGCCTTTGCGGAATATGCTGTATATAGCTGAAAAAAATAATGAGCTTCCGGCTCAAAAAGGAGAACTGATAATGAATCAGGATAATGAAACCGGACTGCCGGGCGGGGCGGTGGGCGCCTGGGAACACGACAGCATATTGAACACCAGAAACTCCCAGACAGTCGGCGAACGGGGGCCGGTCCTTATGCAGGACAGTATCCTGCACGAGGCGCTGGAAATTTTTGTGAATAAGAAGATTCCCGAAAGACCCGTCCATGTGAAGGGGTTCGGCGCCTTCGGGACATTTCAGACGGTGAACTCCATGGCGGCGTATACGACCCTGAGCTTCCTGCAGACGCCGGGGCATCAGGTGCCGGTGCTGGTGCGTTTCTCTCTGGCGGGCGGCAATAAAGGGACGCCTGACACGTCGCGGAATGTGCGCGGCTTCTCTACAAAATTCTATACGGACGACGGTGTTTTTGACCTCCTGTGCAATCATTTGCCGGTGCTGTTCGTCCGCGACGGACTCCGTTTTCCCGAGGCTTTCACGGCCCTGGACCCGTCGCCGGTGAATAACCTGACGTATCCCGAGCGCTTTTGGAGCTTTGTGGCCCGGGCGCCGGAAGCCACCCACTTCGTTACCTGGTTATACTCCGATGCCGGCACGGTCGCAAGCTTCCGGCACATACGGGGTTACGGCGTCAATACATACGTCTGGCGGGATCACCAGGGCGCGCGGCGTTATGTGAAATATCACTGGCTCCCCACCGTCGGAGAGGCGACCATCGACAGGCATCAGGCCGGTATGCTGGCCGGGATGAATCCCGATATCGCAGGGCAGGACCTTTATGACACGATCGCCGGAGGCACGCCCGTACAGTACGGGCTGTGGGTGCAGCTGATGGAGGAGCAGGATGAGAGCACGCTGCCGTATGACCCGCTGGACTGTACGAAGGTCTGGGACGAACAGGCATATCCACTGGTACCCGTCGGCCTTATGACGCTGGACAGAAACCCGGACAATTATATGGAGCAGGTCGAGAAGGCGGCGTTTTCACCCACAAACCTGCTGCCGGGCGCAGAATTTTCAGATGACAAGCTCCTGCAGGCCCGGGCGAATATTTATGGGGATTCGCAGCGGCGCCGGTTGGGACAGGATTTCAGAAGTCTCCCGGTGAATCATCAGCAAAACTGGACGCCGGACCACATCGTCACCGGTGGTGTCGGCACTTATGTCCAAGGGCCGCTTGTCAGGGAAGGCATCCGGAAGGCGGATGATTTCACCCAGGCGGGACAGAGATATCGGTCCCTGTCCGCTGAGGGACAAAATCATCTGGCGGATAACATCGCCTCGGAGCTTGCCGCCGTCTCCGCGGAGACGCGGCGCACCGTGCTGGGATATCTGAGCCGCGCGTCGGCGGAGCTGGGGGAGCGCGTGGCGGCGCAGGCTGCTGTTTACTCCGGCGGCGGGGCGGACTGACTGTACGTGACATAATCAAAACCGCCGGCTCAGTGCAGCCGGCGGTTTTGACTTGGAGACGTTTTATTTGACGTAGTTCAGCGGGTTCACGGGGGTGGAGTCCGCGTTGGCGATGCAGTCGGCGCTGGAATTGCGGAGGCGGACCTCAAAATGGAGGTGGGCCCCGGTGGATTCGCCCGTATTGCCCATGTAGCCGATGCGCTGCCCGACGCCGACATAGGCGCCGGCCGAGACCAGCGGTGCGCTCATGAGATGGGCGTAGCGCGTCTGGATCGGCTGGCCGTTGTAATAGGAATTGATGTAGACAACGTAGCCGTAGCCGTCGAGCGTGCCGGCGTAAACCACCTTGCCGGCCATCGCGGCGGTAACGCTGTCGCCGGCAACACCGTGCACGGACGAGCCGATATCGACGCCGTTGTGCGCGCTGCTGAAATACTGGTTGATTTTGTGGCTGGCCGGCGCCGGCCAGGCCATCAGCGACTTTAAATATGATGTGCTGACGTACCCTGTTGCCGTCCCGTTGTACAAAACCCTGTCCCAGCCGCCGCTTTCCGAGAGGACGAGTACGGTGCGGCCGCTCGGTATGGTGCCGATGACGCCGTAGGAGGTGCCCGCGCCGCTCCTGACATTGAGATTGCCGGACGAGGCGGCCACCTGGACCGCGTACGTGCCGTAAACATATTTGATATAATCGGCGCTGACGTAGCCGTAGGCCGACGGCGCGTACTCCACGTACCACCAGCTGCCCGTCTTTGTTATCAGCGTGACGTATGTACCGGCATAGAGCTTCGTCAGTATCGCGCCAGAGGTGCCGGCGCTGCTCCGGACGTTGAGGGCGCCCGAGGAGGTGGAGACGAGCCCCGCCGCCGACGTGACGCCGGCCGCTGCCGCCTTTGGCATAAAGCCCGCGAGAACAAGTGTGACGGCTATCAGCAGGAATGCAGCGGCTTTCCGTAATTTCTTGACGTGAACCATTTCCCTGTCATCCTTTCTTACTTCCCATACTTGCCTGTGTGCCTGGAAGCATAATAAAAGGGTAACAAATAGTTACAATACCGTCAAACTGTATATCTTGCCAATGGCAAAAAGGGTATTTTTTATAAAACGGAGCCGCAATTTGCCAATGCGCCTAAGCCTTGCCGCCTCAAGGTAAATCTCGGCTGCGCCGGTCGATATATCCCGATGCGGAGTTACAGGAATTTACAGGGACTTTCGCGTTATTTTCTTTTTCTCGAGAGGTTGAGCAGCGACAGGGCGAAAAACAAAACCGCGGTACCGGCGAGTATGAGGAGGCTGACGATGGGGGATGCCACCGCGTCTCCGAACCTCAGGTTCACGCCCATCAGCTCCTTAAAGCTTTCGGCGGCTTCGGCAGGCGCGCCGTTAAAGGCCTGCGACAGGGGGGACGCCATCATCGTCTGCCGCAGCAGCGCGGCGGCGTGCGACACGGGAAAGACCTTGACGATCCACTGCACCGCGTCCGGCAGCTGCCCGACGGGCAGATAAATACCGGTCAAAAACCCGATCAGCGTGCCGATAATGGTGCTGGCCGTGGCAAAGGCGCTGGCGCTGTTAAAAAACGACACGATGAACAGGACCATGGAGGTGCTCGCCAGCGTCGATATCAAAATGAGCCCAACGACCTGCAGCGCCGCGGAAAGGCTCAGCAGCGCGCCGCCGTAGGCGACGATGTAGATCTCGGCCAGTACCAGCGTGACGAGCGTCATGATCACGCCGATGATATATGATGAGATAATGTACCCGGCGGTCAGGCTGCCTCGGCCGATGGGGGAGGAATAAAAGTCCTTGGATATCTTTTTGGCTCTGTCGTCCACCATCGTGCCAAAAGCGCCCATGGTTGTCGTCACGGAGGTAACCGCCAGGAGCCCGGCCATGATCCAGCTGTCCATCAGGAACCGGACGCCGGTGAGGTCCCCGATGCTGCTCGTCCAGACATCGCCGAGAAAGAGGACGTAAAGTCCGATAATGATGAAAACGGCCAGCAGGGAGAAAAAAACGGAGGTCCTGTCTCTGAAAAAGACTTTCAGATTGCGCGCTGCAAAAGCGATCATTCGCGGATCTCCTTTCCGGTAACGGCGATGAAGGCGTCGTCCATCGTGCCCTTGGTGACCTCAAAGCCGGTAATCAGCCCGGTAAACTGATTGACGATCGGCAGGGCGGCGAGGGTGGACGGGACGGGGATAACGACCTGATCGGCCACGGCCTCGTACCTGAGCTGCTGCGCATCCAGCCGGCTGCGCACCGCGGCGGCATCACGGCAGACGAGAGAGAGCTTGTCGCTGGTATATCGCTCTTTCAGCTCCGAAGGCGTCCCCTTGGCGGCGATGGCACCGTCGTCGATGATAATGACGTAATCTGCCCCGGCGGCTTCTTCCATGTAATGCGTCGTCAGGAAGACCGTCATGCCGGTCTCCTTCTGCAGCGCCGTGATGGTCTCCCAGACGTTTTTGCGCGTTTGCGGATCGAGCCCCGTTGTGGGCTCGTCGAGGAAAAGAATCTTCGGCATATGCACCAGCGCGCGCGAAATGTCGCACCGGCGGCGCTGCCCGCCGGAGAGCTTCCCATAAGGCCGGCGGAGGATATCCGTAATGCCGGTGATCCTCGCCGCCCGCGCCGCGGCGTCGTCCAGGGCACGGCCGCGCAGCCCGTAAAAGCCGCCCCGCGTTTTCAGGTTTTCTTCCACAGTCAGAAGGCCGTCCAGCAGGTTATCCTGAAAAACGGCGCCAATGGCCGCGCGGATGGCGCCGTCGTCCCTGCCGAGGATGTGGCCGTCGACCATAACGTGCCCGGCATCCTGCCTGAGAAAGGTGCAGATGATATCGATGGTCGTCGATTTCCCGGCGCCGTTAGGGCCCAGAAAGGCGAAGATTTTGCCGCTCTCCACGTAAAAATCGATGCCCTTGACGGCGGCAACACTGCCGTAGGATTTTTTGAGACCGGTGACCTCAATAATATTGCTCAAATATTTCACCCCTTCGGTACAATACCAGGTATTGTCAAATATTAGCATACAGTTCATAATAAAACAATGAGACGGATATTAAAAGAAGATTAAAAAGGAGTTAACATGAACATCAGGGTCAACGGGATCGACTTGTGGTATGAGAAAACGGGGGACGGCCCGCCGATTGTGCTGCTGCACGGAAACGGCGAGAGCCACAGGATTTTTAGCGTCCTGACGGGACAGCTCTCCGAAAATTTTACCGTGTACGCCCTCGACAGCAGAGACCACGGACAGAGCGGCAAGAGCCGGGAGCTTACTTATGGCCTGATGACGGAGGATACGGCGCGATTTATTGAGGCGCTGGGCCTTGACAGGCCGGCGGTGTGCGGCTTCAGCGACGGCGGCATCATCGGGCTGATGCTGGCCTCGTGGTATCCCGGCCTGCTGTCAAGGCTCGTCGTCTGCGGGGCCAGCACCAGTCCGGAGGGGACGAAAAGGGGCTGGCTGCGGCTGTTCCGGCTTTTATATCTCATCACGAGGGACAAGAAGTACCGGCTTATGCTCACCGAGCCGCATATCACGAAGGAGGACCTGAAAAGCATCGATATCCCCGTCCTGGTGCTGGCAGGCGAAAAGGACATGATCCGCGCCGAGGATACGCGCTTTATCGCCGGGAGCATCCCCGGCGCCGCGCTGAGGATACTCCGCAAAGAAAACCACATGAGCTATGTTATCAACAGCCCCAAGCTATACGGGGCGATGGAAACGTTCCTGCGAAGCTCTGACGGTTGACAAGACTCGGCCGTGCCTATAAACTGAAATGGAAAAAATCACGACAGATAAGGATGTACCCCATGAATATTTGGCACGATATCGCCCCGGAGAGAATCACGTCCGAGAAATATTTCGGTGTTATAGAAATATCAAAAGGCTCGAAAACGAAGTATGAGATCGACAAGGAGACGGGGCTTTTAATGGTTGACCGCGTTCTCTACACGTCCACCATATACCCGGCCAACTACGGCTTTATCCCGCGTACCTATGCCGACGACAACGACCCCCTGGATATCCTCGTCCTGTGCACGGAGCCCATCATCCCGATGACGCTCATCCAATGTTACCCGATCGGCGTCATACGAATGCTGGACAGCGGCCATCTGGACGAGAAGATCATCTCGATCCCCTTCGGAGACCCGAACTATGCCGGTATCCGGGATATCGGCGACCTGCCCGAGCATGTTTTCAACGAAATGAAGCACTTTTTCTCCGTTTACAAGGCGCTGGAGAACAAGGAAACCGTCGTCAACGACGTGGCCGGCCGGGACGAGGCCGTCCGGATTGTGGCCGGCGCCATAGAAAATTACAAAAAGAAGTTTGCGGGGAGAGCTTAACGGCATATCTATAAAAATATAATAATTATTTGCAGGATGAAGAAGGTATCGTGACTGTGAAAAGAGGCAGCGCCGCCATTACCGTCAGCAACCCCTTCGCCGCGCTCAGACACAGGAATTACAGACTGTACTGGATCGGCATGGCAATATCCACGACAGGCACCTGGATGCAGAACGTCGCGCAGCCGTGGCTGGCGTACGAGCTGACAAGGTCGCCGTTTTTGCTGAGTCTCATCGGGGCGCTCCAGTTTACGCCGGTGCTGCTGTTTTCGCTTTTTGCCGGCGTTTTGATCGACAGGTTCGAAAAGCGGCGGATACTCTTCGTCACGCAGACCGCGGCCATGCTTATTTCGCTGACAGTCGCGATACTTACCGCTGCCGGATATATTCAATACTGGCATCTGATCATCACGTCGACCCTCATGGGCTTTGTCAACACGGTCGATATGCCCACGCGCCAGTCCTTCGTCATTGAGCTGGTGGGCAGGGAGGACCTGACGAACGGCATCGCCCTCAACTCCGCGCAGTTTAACCTGGCGCGCATCCTGGGCCCGGCCCTGGCCGGCGTTATTATGGGCCAGTGGGGCGTGGCCGTCTGTTTTTTTATCGACGCGGCAAGCTTTGGCGCCGTTCTGATCAGTCTCTTCTTTGTCCGGCCTTATCCGACGGAAAAAACGCCGATGCCGCAGGTCAATATTTTCGCCAGCATCGGGGAAGGCCTGAAATTTATATTCCATCGGGAAGTGCTTTTCCTGCCCCTGATTTTTCTGGCCGTCGGCGCGACGTTCGCCATGAACTTCAACGTGCTTGTGCCCGTCTTTTCCATCGAGGTGCTCGGGCAGGAGGAAACGGGCTTTGGCCTTCTGATGTCGATGGCCGGCGTGGGCGCGCTGGCGGGAGCCCTGACGATGGCCATCGTCGCCCGGGGCGGGCCAAGAAAGGTTTTTTTGTTTGTCTTTCCGATCGTTGCCGGAGCGCTCATCGTGGCACTCGGGTTGACGCGCGTATATATCATGGCGGGCCTCGCGCTCATGTTCGCCAGCTTTTTCTACATGATCTTCATGGCCAGCGTCAACACGACGATGCAGATGAACGCGACGCAGGAGTTCCGGGGCAGAGTGATGAGCGTCTATTCACTTATCGTCGCCGGCTCAACGCCGCTGGGGAACCTGTTTGCCGGTACGATCGCGGACCGTGCCGGCGCCGGCGTCAGTTTTATCGTCTGCGGCGGCGTTATCCTCGTCCTGCTCATACCGCTTTCTCTGTACCGGCGTGCCAGAGAGCGCTCCCGGATGGCCTGCGAATAGAACGTTCTTTGCGATAGCTATAAAAATATCACAAAATACATGGAATTCGTTTATAAATTTTGTATAAATAATTCTATTGACTTTAGATAAAATTAGACTATATTCATCGTATACACGCGTTCTACTATTCGGGATGAAAAGAGGGGCATTTCCATAAAACCAAGTAATGTAAAGCGCTTTTTCTTAGGCAGGCCACTGCACAGCGACGCGCTGAACGACGAAAAGTACGCTGTCACCTGGGGACTTCCGATACTCTCGAGCGATGCGATTTCGTCCGTTGCTTACGCGGGCCAGCAGATACTGGCGGTCCTGCTGCCGGTGGTCGGTATTCTTGCCTACAGGCAGCTCACAATTTTATCCGGCGTCATCATTCTTCTGCTGATTATACTGACATTGTCGTACCGGCAGACCATCGACAGTTACCCGAACGGCGGCGGCGCGTATACCGTTTCCAAAGAAAACATCGGGACCGTTTGGGGGATCATCGCGGGCGCGGCCCTGTCGGTGGGGTATATATTGACGGTTGCCGTCAGTGTTTCCTCCGGCGTGGAGCAGATCGCTTCGGCTTTTGAAGTGCTCAAGCCCTACAGCGTTCCCATTTGCGTTCTACTTATCGCTTTGATCGCCGTCATCAACCTCCGAGGCATCAGAGAGGCGGCCCGGGTTTTCGGCCTACCGACATATGCGTTCATGCTCGGCCTCATCGTGATGGTGGTTGTCGGTTTTATTAAGATCGGGAACGGTTACGTCCCGCCGAAGCCGACGTTTTCCGGCATCGTCCAGCCCATCACGGCGATTTTGCTGCTCAACGCTTTTTCAAGCGGCTGCTCGGCTTTGACAGGCGTCGAGGCGATCAGCAACTCCGTGCCCAACTTTAAGGAGCCCTCACAGAAAAACGCGAAAACGGTGCTCCTCCTGCTGGCTGTGATCATTCTGGTCCTATTCGGCAGCACCGCGCTGCTGACAGATCTGTACCTGGTTCAGCCGAACGGGAAAGCGCTGCTGATCGTGCTGGCGTCGCAGATTTTCGGCCAGGGTTTCATGTTCTATTACGTCACGGTGACAACGTTCATCATTCTGATTTTTGCCGCGAACACGGCCTATTCCGGATTCCCTGTGCTGATATCCGTGATGTCCAGGGACAAGTACATGCCGCGGCAGCTCAGCATGCGGGGCAACCGCCTCAGTTACGACAGCGGCATTATCGTCCTGTCGGTCGTGGCGATCCTGCTTGTCATCATTTTCAACGCCAAGGTTGAAAGGCTGATCGGCCTGTACGCCATCGGCGTATTCATTTCCTTTACGCTGTCGCAAACCGGCATGTTCCTGCACTGGATGCGCCGGCCGGGCAAGAAGATGTACGGCAGGGCCGCCATCAACGGCATCGGCGCCCTGACCACGGCCGTCGTCGTCGTGATTATCGCGTTTACAAAATTCAGCCAGGGCGCATGGATCGTCGTCGTTTTGATCCCGATCCTGGTGTACATGATGCTCATGATCAACAAGCATTACACGCGCATCCACGACCAGCTCCGGCTGGAGCCGGAAGAGTACGCCGCGGCGCTTCACGACAACTGTACGTATAAAAACCGCGTCATCGTCCCCGTTGAGAGCGTCAACCGCGCCAGCATCCGGGCCCTGCGTTACGCCAAGACCATCTCCGACAACGTGACGGCGTTCAACGTCGTCATCGACAACGAGACGGGAGAGAAAAACAGGCAGAAGTTCGACATGCTCAAAACAGACATCCCTCTCGTTATCAAATACTCGCCCTACCGGGAGATCGTCGGGCCGCTCGTGGAATTCATCGAGTCGGCTGAGTACGACCTGACAGACTGCGACATCGTTTCCGTCATCCTGCCGCAGTTCGTGGTCCAGAAATTCTGGCAGCGGATTCTGCACAACAACACCCGCGTTCATATCGAACACCAGCTCCTGAGGCACAAGCAGATCGTCATCTGTACAATGCCGCTCCAGCTTCACGACGAGGCGGAGAAGGAGATAGACAAAGCGGTACGGGCGATTGACGAAATGGACAGGGAAGAGACAAAGAAGTAAGCACGATGAGATGCGTTTCCGATGAGGGAACGCATCTGTCATATCATACCGTCATATATTTTTTATCTATTACTTGATTAAAGAACTAAATTGTTTTAGAATAATATAAAATACATAAATACATGTATCGCTATTTATTTACTTTTTAGGGGAAACGAGATGAAGAAGACTTTTATCACCTTGGAGCAGCTGCAAAAAATCGCGGTGACGTATCCCACGCCGTATCATCTTTACGATGAAAAGGGCATTCGGGAAAATGCTCGGCGTTTGAAAAAGGCCTTTTCCTGGAATCCGGGATTTAAAGAATTTTTCGCCGTCAAAGCCACGCCCACGCCGGCGATTTTGAAAATACTTCACGAAGAGGGCTGCGGCACGGACTGCTCGTCCATGACGGAGCTGATGCTCAGCGAGCGGTGCGGCATCACGGGGCAGGACATCATGTTCTCGTCCAACGCCACGCCGCCCGAGGAATTCCTGAAAGCGCTGGAGCTGGGCGCCATCATCAATCTGGACGACTATACCCATATCGATTTTCTGAGCAAGCTTGCGCCGATTCCGGAAACGGTTTGCTGCCGCTACAATCCCGGCGGCGTCTTCTCTGTGGCAAACCACATCATGGATAATCCGAACGACGCCAAGTATGGTATGACCAGGGAACAGATGATCGCGGCGTTTAAAAAGCTCCAGGAGCTGGGCGCGAAAAAGTTCGGCATCCATGCGTTTTTGGCCAGCAATACGATCTCCAATGAGTACTACCCCCAGCTTGCCGCGCAGCTGTTTGAGCTGGCCGTCGACCTGAAGCGCGAGACGGGGGCGGATATCGCCTTCATCAACCTCTCCGGCGGGGTCGGCATCCCCTACGAGCCGGAGCAGCCGGCAAACGACATTATGCTCATCGGCGAGGGCGTCCGCCGCGCCTTTGAGTCGATCCTCACCCCGGCGGGGATGAACAACGTGGCCATCTATACCGAGCTCGGCCGCTTTATGCTGGCGCCGTACGGATGCCTGGTGGCCCGGGCGATCCACGAAAAGCATATCTACAAGGAGTATATCGGCCTGGATGCCTGTGCCGTCAATCTGATGCGGCCGGCCATGTACGGGGCGTACCATCACATCACCGTCATGGGCAAGGAAAACGCGCCCAACGACCACAAGTACGACATCACCGGCTCGCTTTGCGAGAACAACGACAAGTTCGCCATCGACAGGATGCTGCCGAAGATCGACATCGGGGATTTTATCGTCATCCACGACACGGGCGCCCACGGGCATTCCATGGGCTATAACTATAACGGCAAGCTGCGTTCGGCGGAGCTCCTGCTGCGGGAGGATGGCAGCATTCAGCTCATTCGTCGCGCCGAAACGCCGGAGGATTATTTCGCCACGGCTATATTTTGATCACCAAAGGGAGACGTTCTTCAATGGAGAAGAAACGCATTGTTGTCAAGGTCGGCACCTCCACGCTCTGCCATGGCGGGAAGGGCCTGAACTTTCGGAATATTGATCTGCTGGCGCGCACGCTTGCCGATATCAAGAACGGGGGCAATGAGGTTATCCTTGTATCCTCCGGCGCTATCGGCGCCGGCTGCGGCAAGCTGCACCTGCGGGAGAGGCCCGTCGACCTACGGCTCAAGCAGGCCGTAGCCGCCGTCGGGCAGTGCGAGCTGATGCACATCTATGACAAGTTTTTCGGCGAGTACGGCGTTACGGTCGGGCAGATACTACTTACAAGGGACGACGTCGACATGCCGAACGTCAAGCAGAACCTGCTGGGGACGTTCGAGAGCCTTTTGGAGCTCGGCGTTATCCCCGTCGTCAACGAAAATGACTCGGTCTGCATCGAAGAGATCGAGTCGGAGCACAAGATTTTCGGCGACAATGACACGCTGTCGGCCGTTGTGGCCGCCCTCGTCTCGGCCGACCTGCTGGTGCTGCTGTCGGACATCGACGGCCTTTATGACTGCGATCCCCGGAAAAACGGCGGCGCAAGGCTCATCCCCGTCGTTGGCGAGATCGACGCGTCGATCATCGCCCTGGCCGGCGGCGCCGGCACGGATTTCGGTACCGGCGGCATGGCGACAAAGCTGTCGGCGGCGGCCATCGCCAATGAAAACGGCATCGATATGGTCATCACAAACGGCGATAATCCGCAAAATCTTTATGATATCATCAAGGGCAACAGCATCGGGACATTATTCAAGCGTAAAGCTTTATAGCGAAAGGGGAGACGGACCCGTGACAGCCATCGAAAAACAGGGCGCGGCGGCGAAGGCGGCGGCGCTCAAGCTCATGACCTGCGGCACCGGCGCGAAGAACAGGGCGCTTTTGGCCATCGCCCGGGCGCTTGCCGACAATAAGGAAAAGATCATCGCGGCCAACGGCGCCGATATGGCCAAAGCCAGGGAGAGCGGCATGAGCGCCGCGCTCATGGACCGCCTGGCCCTGAACGACAAACGCATCGACGGTATCGCCGACAGCGTCCGCCAGGTCGCCGCGCTCGACGACCCCATTGGGCAGGTCGACAAGATGTCGACGCGCCCAAATGGCCTCATCATCGGGCGGCGGAAGGTGCCCCTGGGCGTCATCGCCATCATTTATGAGTCGCGGCCCAACGTGACGGTGGACGCGGCGGTTCTGTGCCTGAAGGCCGGCAATGCCGTTATCCTCCGCGGCGGCAAGGAGGCGTTCAACTCCAACAACGCCCTCACCGACATCATGCGCGCGGCGATCAAAGAGGCCGGGCTGCCGGAAGATGCCGTCTCCCTGGTGCAGGACACCACCCGCGGCAGCGTCGACGAGGTCATGGCGCTGACGGGCTATATCGACGTGCTGATTCCGCGGGGCGGGGCGGGCCTCATCCGGCACGTGGTCGAAAACTCGAAGGTTCCCGTGATCGAAACGGGCGTGGGCAACTGCCACATCTATGTGGAAAGCACCGCGGACCTCAATATGGGCGCGGAGATCATCTATAACGCCAAATGCTCGCGCCCGTCCGTCTGCAACGCCGCGGAAACGCTGCTGGTGGACCGGAGCATTGCCGCCGCGTTCCTGCCGATGGCGAAAAAGCTGCTGGACCAGAAGAACACCCAATTGAGAGGCTGTCCTGAAACCATTGAAATCCTCGGCGGCGGCGTCCTGCCGGCCACGGACGAGGACTACTGGACCGAGTTCGGCGACTATATCCTGGCCGTCAAGGTCGTCTCGGACCTTGACGAGGCTATCGCCCACGTCAACAAATACACCACCCATCATTCCGAAGCCATTGTCACGAACGATTACGCGGCCTCCCAGCGCTTCCTCGACGAAGTGGACGCCGCTGCCGTCTACGTCAACGCCTCCACCCGCTTTACCGACGGCGGCGAGTTCGGCCTCGGCGCGGAGATCGGCATTTCGACGCAAAAAATGCACGCCCGCGGCCCCATGGGGTTAGAGCAGCTGACAAGCGTGAAATATATCATCTACGGCAGCGGACAGGTGCGGTAAGCACCGGCTAGAATAACAGGCGAACGCAGTTCGCCCCTACGGTATGCAGTGAAACCGTAGGGGCGAACTGCGTTCGCCTCAGGCTGCCGAAAAACCTGTCTGCTTCTAATCGCCGCTATTCAATTCATACGACGGGTGATACAGGCCCGTCGGCTCATAATACTCGTCTCCGAGGTAACGAAAACCCAGGCGGACAAGCTGTTTTTTTGAGTTTAAATTTTGTGGATGATGGCCCGCGTAAATCTTATCTGCCCTCAGCGCGGAAAAGCCATATTTGACGACGGCGGCGGCCGCCTCAAAGGCATAGCCTCGGCCCCAGAATTTTTTCCGGAGATGAAAACCGAGCTCGTATGTATTTTTCTCCGCTGAAAAAGGCCGCAGGCCGCAGCAGCCGATCAGCTCGCCTGCCGGCAGCTCGAATATCGGCCAGTATTGGACATGAAATCGTTGCAGATTGCTTATTTCGAGCCTCAGACGGTTGTCTATAAACTGGCCTCTGGCGCAAATATACCGTGTGACGTTCGCGTCGCCCCACAGCAGACAGGCCTGCGGCAAATCCGCATCCGTCCATTCGGAGAAGCCGATACGTTCGGTTTTTAAAAAATATTCTCTCACTTGGCTTTGCCTCGCGTTATTTATTTATCAAAGCCGTTCGGATGGCTTTTGTGCCAGTTCCACGCGGTGCCGACGATCTTGTCAAGCTCATAGAAGCGGGGCTTCCAGCCCAGCGTGCGTTTTGCCTTTTCGCTTGAAGCGACGAGCTGCGCCGGGTCGCCCGCCCGTCTTTCGGAGAGGACGGCGGGGATCGGGTGCCCCGTGACGCTGCGGGCCGTGTCGATGACTTCCTTAACGGTATATCCCACCCCGTTTCCGAGATTGAAGATATCGCTGGCGCCGCCCTGCAGAAGATAGTCGACGGCCAGGATGTGCGCGTCGGCGAGATCGGAGACGTGGATATAGTCCCTGACGCACGTGCCGTCCCGCGTGGCATAATCGTCGCCGAAAATGCCGATGGCCGGCCTTTGGCCGTTCGGGACTTGTAAAATAAGCGGGATAAGATGCGTCTCGGGGCTGTGCGCCTCGCCGATGCTTCCCCCGATATGCGCGCCGCAGGCGTTGAAATACCGGAGCGACACGAATCTCAGACCATGAGCGTTCCCGACCCATTTAAACATTTTTTCCATGGACAGCTTTGTCTCGCCGTAGGTGTTGGTGGGGCGCGTCACGTCGTCCTCCGTGATGGGCACGTGTTCCGGCTCGCCGTATACAGCGGCGGTTGAGGAAAAAACGATCTTGTCAATCCCGTTTTCCACCATGCTTTTTAAAAGCACCATTGTGCCGTATATGTTGTTGTCATAATATTTCAGGGGCTCGGACATGCTCTCGCCCACAAGGGAGCTGGCCGCGAAATGAATGACGGCCTCGATACGCTCCTTCTTAAAAAGCTCGTCGAGGAAAGCTTTGTCCCTGATATCGCCTTTATAAAACCGCGCCTCCGGATGCACCGCTTCAAGGTGACCGGTCTGCAGGTTATCCGCGATAACGACGTCGCGTTTTTTTTCGATCAGCGCGTAAACGGTGTGGGAACCGATATAGCCGGCCCCGCCGAGGACTAAAACAGCCATTTTAACTACTCCTTTTCCATTTCCGCCATCTGCCGGTTTACGCTTTCCTCGCAGGAGCGCATGGCCTGGATCGTCAGGTCAAAGAGCTTCGCAAGCTCCCAGCTGAGCATATCGGCGCCCTGCTGGATGACATCGCGGGAGCAGCCGGCGGCGAATTTTTTGTCCTTGAATTTCTTCATGAGGCTCGATACCTCCAGATCAGCGGCGCTTTTCGACGGCCGCATGCGCACGGCGGCACCGATGAGGCCGGTGAGCTCGTCGGCGGCGAAGAGGACCTTTTCCATCTCGTGCTCCGGCTTCACGTCACAGCAGATACCGTAGCCGTGGCTGCAGATCGCGCGGGTCATGTCGTCGCCGACACCGCCCTCTCTGAGGAGCTCCGGCGCTTTGACGCAGTGCTGCTCGGGGTAAAGCTCAAAGTCAATGTCGTGCAGAAGCCCCGCCAGGGACCAGTAGGTCTTGTCTGCGCCATATCCGAGGTGATCGGCATACCATGCCATCACGCCCTCAACGGTGAGCGCGTGCAGGATATGAAAGGGCTCCTTATTGTATTTTTTCAGAAGGTCCAGCGCGTCGTTCCTGGTGATCGAGGCAGTCATTTGTATATCTCCTTTTTGCAGTTCCTGTTTCCATTTTATATCCTGCGGGCAAAAGAGTAAAGCGCAAAACGAAAGGGCATGCCGAATTTTGACGGCATGCCCTGAATATTTAAAATTTCGCGGAGGTTAGCTTTCGTAAATACAGCCGCAAATAAGAGCTACTTCAGCCAGCTCAGGAGCGAGCCGCCGCTGTCACGGGCGTTCACGACCTCCATTGAGGCCACAAGCATGTCGGCCGCCTGCGCACGGGTCAGGACCTGGGGCACCGCCTGTACCGCCGCGGGCTGCAGAATATTGCAGGCCGACAGGTTGACCTCCGCCTGATACGCCCAGGCGGGGCAGACGTCCTGCGATATGGCGTCGACGGCTTCCACGTCTGAGACCTTCAGGACATTATTCAGGACAACGGCCGCCTCGGACATGGTGATCGGTTCCTGCGGCGCGAAGATAAGCTGCCCGTCGCCGTCCCTGAAGCCGGTGATGATGCCGGACATCAGTGCCGTGGAGACATAGGGCTTGACCCACATTGGGATACTCGCGTCGTCGGAGAAGCCGGTCCGCGTGATGCCCGGCAGCGTCTTTGTGTCATCCATTGCCAGGCACATCGCCAAAAACTCTCCGCGGGTCACCGTCGCGTCCGGACGGAAAAAGTATTCGCTGCCAAGCTTTTCGCCGGTCAGAATACCTTTTTCGGCCAGTACGAGTGCGGAGTAATAAGAACCGTTGTCCGCCATGTCGGCATAGGTGAGCTTCGTTGATTGCTTGTTGATGCTTATGGTGACGATACCCTTGTCCGAGAGGTTCCCCGCGGTGTCGACGGCGATATAGGAGAAGCTGTCCTGTCCCTTTTTGCCGGCCTCCGGCGTGTAGACAAAGCTGCCGTCGCCCTCCGTCTGAACGATGCCCTTTTTCGGCAGGTCGGCAATTTCAAAGGTCAGCGCGTCTCCCTCGGGGTCACTGGCCGAGAGCTGACCTTTGACGGGGATATCCCTGAATGTGTTATAGCTGAGATTTTCCGCGACCGGGCTTGAGTTTTGCGCGGCGTCCGCCGCCAGGACCGGCACCCCGGCCCACAGGAGACCGCCTGCCAGTACCGCGAGAAGTGCGGTGACGGCGGCCCGGAAAGATATCCTGCTGGACAATTTCACTTGTAAAACCTCCTGATTGATTCATAAGTATCCGTCTGACGAGCCGGATTGCTGTTAGTATTTACTATTAAATGGTAAATATACCATGAAATACAATTATTTTGACCGATCCTTTTGACACTTTGATAATTATGCAATTTCAGGTACAACATCTTTCATTTTTATTGACAAGGGGCGGCGCAGGCTGTATTATAAAGTCAATAATAATAGGCAAAAAAGGGGAGAATCCAGCGATGCAATCAGCGAGATCACTTAATGCAATTGAATTTTTAAATAAACAAGCTGCTGAAATTCAGCAGAGCATTGTTATTGATAAATCCTGCTACAACGACTCTGTCAAGCGCGGTCTGAGAAATGCCGACGGTTCCGGCGTGATGGCCGGCGTGACGCGCATCGGCAATGTCAACGGCTATTTCATGAAGGACGGCAAAAAGATGCCGATGCCCGGACAGCTTATTTACCGCGGGATCAATGTTGAGGAGCTTGTGGACGGCTTCATGAGCGAAGGCCGCCTGGGCTTTGAGGAGACCGCCTACCTGCTGCTGTTCGGCGCGCTCCCGAACCGGCCGTCTCTGGAATCCTTTACGAGAATATTGGACGAGTACAGGACTTTGCCGGAGCGTTTTTTCGAGGATATGATCCTCTGCGCGCCCAGCAACGACATCATGAACAAGCTCGCCAGAAGCGTGCTGGCGCTGTATTCCTACGACCCCGATCCGGAGACGGATTTGAATAACATTGAGAAGGAGCTCGACCAGGTGCTGCACCTCGTCGCGCGCACGCCGGTGATTGTCGCCAACGCCTTCGCGGTCAAGAAGCATTATTACGACAACGAGAGCCTTTTCATCCATCGGCCGAAGGACGGTCTGTCCACCGCGGAAAACTTCCTCTACAGCGTCCGGCATGACAATAACTTTACAAGCGACGAGGCGCAGCTTTTAGACCTGTGTCTTGTCCTGCACGCCGAGCACGGCGGCGGAAACAATTCCGCCTTTGCCTGCCGCGTCCTCTCCTCGTCGGGGACGGACATCTATTCGTCCATTTCAGCGGCCGTCGGTTCGCTGAAAGGCCCCAAGCACGGCGGGGCCAACAAGAAGGTCATGGAGATGTTCTCTTATATCGAAAAGGACGTAAAAAACTGGAAGGACGAGACGGAGCTCCTTTCGTACCTGCGCAAGATCCTGCGGAAGGAAGCGGCCGGGGGAGACGGACTTATTTACGGCATGGGCCATGCCGTTTACACGCTCAGCGACCCGCGGGCCGTCACGCTGAAGGCCATGGCGAAGGTCCTGGCTGAGAAAAAGGGCATGCTGGACGAGTTCGAGCTTTTCGAAACGGTCGAGCGTCTGGCGCCGACGGCGTTTGCCGAGGAGCGCAACGAGGAAAAGGTGATGTGCGCCAACGTCGACATGTATTCCGGCCTCGTCTATAAAATGCTGGGTATTCCGGAGGAGCTTTATACGCCGCTGTTTGCCATCGCGCGGATGGTCGGCTGGTGCGCCCACAGGATCGAGGAGGTCTTCAACAGCAACAAGATCATCAGGCCCGCCTATAAGGCGGTCGCGCCCAAGGGGGAATTTGTGCCTTTGGACAGGCGCTGACCTCAGGCAGCCGGTGCGCTTACATACGTCAATATTTATGGGCGGCCGGCGGCCGCCCATTTTTTACCGGCTTTATGAAAAGTATGTATCAACACATAATTATTTTATACTTTATGTTAGCATCGGCGTGTGGTATAATGCCATAAAACAGCATAAAAACTTCTATTATAAGGAGATAAAATAATGTCGAATAGAATCTTCACATCGGAATCGGTCACCGAAGGGCATCCCGACAAAATCTGCGACCAGATTTCGGACGCGGTGCTCGACAATCTCATCGCGCGCGACAAGGGCGCCCGCGTGGCTTGCGAGACGATCGTTTCGACGGGCATGGTCGTCATTATGGGCGAAATCTCGACGAATACCTATGCCGACATCCCGGGCATCGCCAGAGAGACGATCAGAGAGATCGGCTATGTCGACCCGGAGCTCGGCTTTGATTATAAGGGCTGCGCGATCCTGACCTCGATCAAGGAGCAGAGCCCGGACATCGCCATGGGCGTCAACAGCGCCTTTGACGACGCCAACGAAGAGGGCGCCGGCGATCAGGGCATGATGTTCGGCTTCGCCTGCGACGAGACGCCGGAGTATATGCCCGCGCCCATCTCCATGGCGCACGCGCTGTCGCGGCGGCTGTCACAGGTCAGAAAGTCCGGCGAGCTCAATTTCCTGCGGCCGGACGGCAAGAGCCAGGTCACCGTGGAATACGACGGCAGCGGCAATATTGTCAGCGTTCCGGCCGTCGTCGTCTCGGCGCAGCACAACCCCGATGTCGATATCAAGAACCTGCGGGAGAGCATCATCGAGTGCGTTATCAAGCCGACGATACCGGCGCAGCTGATCACCAAGGATACGCAGATCTTCGTCAATCCGACCGGGCGCTTTGTCACCGGCGGGCCTGTCGGCGACTCCGGTCTGACGGGCCGCAAGATCATCGTCGACACCTACGGCGGCTACGCCAGCCACGGCGGCGGCGCGTTCTCGGGCAAGGACCCGACAAAAGTGGACCGCAGCGCCGCTTACATGGCCAGATATGTCGCCAAGAACATTGTCGCGGCGGGGCTGGCGAAGGCGTGCCAGATCGAGGTTGCCTATGCCATCGGCGTGGCTTGCCCCGTCTCTGTCCTTGTGGACACCCGTGGGACGGGCGTTATTCCCGACGAGAGGATCGAGGAGATTGTCGGCAAGCTGTTCGACTTGCGTCCCAGCAAGATCATTTCCTACCTGGGGCTTTTGAACCCGCTGTACCGCCAGGTCGCAGCTTACGGTCACTTCGGGCGCAACGACCTGGACCTGCCGTGGGAGCGGCTGGATATGGTGGACAAGATCAAGGCCAGCGTGTAAATCCCACCTCCTGTGACCCGTTGATGGGGCTGCGCGCCGTCCCTGTGCGTTGAATTGGGTTGGCAAGGGCAGGGCCCTTGCCGTACCAGACGGGGGACCTGGGGCGAAGGGCCGCCCAGCAGGCCATAAGAGGCGTGGGGGTCCGTGACGGACGCTCTTATGGCGCTGCTTGTCGTCCGAGATAGGGACCGACGGCGGGCCGGGTCGTCCCGCCCTACGAAATGCCGCAACGCGGAGTGGGGGCTTGCTCTCGCTGTTCTTGTGCGGTGGGGCGCCGACAGGAGTTCCCTCCTTCAGTCGCCTGCGGGCGACAGCTCCCTCGTCTGAGGGAGCCTTGGAATTGGGAACGGCGGGCAATTCGTGAATCGCCCTTACAGGGGCTGATACACAGCGGCGCGGCACAGGAGACAATCCTCAGTCGGCTCCGCCGACATAGCCTTTGCTAAAGGAGCCTTACGGGGACGGCGGCCATCGGCCGTCCGGGTTTGTTGGCGCGGCGGTGATCTGTGGGGAAGGACCGACGGGGCGATGTGGGCATCGCCCCCTACGAGGGATTCGACAGGAAAACAGGCTTGTATTTGATGAAAAAGGGCTTCTATTGGATGGTTTGGGGCTGACTTTGAACGAAAACAGCCTTGTAAAGCTTTGATAAGAGGCTGGAGTGACGCGGTATTTGCCTTGATATGTTACGAGAGTATTAAGCGTTTTGTGCTTGAAAAGCTGTCAAAGTGTTGCGGTTACTGGATAATCGGTTTTTAAAAATCTCGATTGGGACTATATTTATATTTTAAAAAACGCCGATCGGGGTTGTTTGTCGCTTTTTGTCGAATGAGTATGCGGGCGGGCACGCGGCTTTCTTATAACGGGAAAAGCACGCTCAGTATGCTATACTGAGCGTGCCGGACGAGGGGAGCATACTGCTGCCGACGCCGCGGCTGAGGGCGCGGAGAGCGCCGGGGATGACCAGAAACTTCCTGAGAATTTGGAAATCCGTTGGTACCGGCGGGTATTGTTTTCGACAGTTTAATATCGTATAATACATGAAGGGCGGTTCTTGGATCGCCCCTATGGATTTTTGGTTAAATCCAGGTCACAACAAATTACAAATGAGGTAAAACGATATATGAATGACGGCACGTTCAATCGCCGGAAGCCGCCCGCGCGTCATATGGACCCTTATCACAGGCGGGAGGAGCCCGCGGTGCAGGACGACCCCGTGGCGGAGGGCGTCATCGAAGGGCGCAACGCCGTCATTGAGGCGCTCCGCGCGGGGCGGCCGATCGACAAGGTGTTTATCGCCAGGGGAGAGACGGACGCCACGCTGGGACACATCGCCGCAAAGGCGCGGGACGCCGGCGCCGTCGTTGTCGAAGCGGATAAAAGAAAGCTGGACGCCATGAGCGCGACCCATGCCCACCAGGGCGTTATCGCGCTGGCCTCCGTCAAATCTTACGTAAGCATCGAGGAGATATTGCAGCTGGCGAAGGACAGGGGCGAAGCGCCGCTGGTCGTCGTCTGCGATGAGATTTCTGACCCGCACAACCTGGGCGCCGTGATCAGGACCGCCGAATGCGTCGGCGCGCACGGCATCGTTATCCCCAAACGGCGCAGCGCCGGAA
The DNA here is from genome assembly GCF_900130065.1 of Sporobacter termitidis DSM 10068. GTDB lineage: Bacteria > Bacillota > Clostridia > Oscillospirales > Oscillospiraceae > Sporobacter > Sporobacter termitidis. The sequence goes on along the minus strand of NZ_FQXV01000001.1, from coordinate 155,528 downwards.
TGACGGCCATCGTCTCGAAGACGTCGGCCGGCGCCGTCGAGCACATGGCTATTGCCCGCGTGGCGAACATTACAGCGGCGCTGCAGGAGCTCAAAAAGGCCGGGGTGTGGATCTACGGCGCGACGAGCGCCGGCAACAACGGGCTGTGGGATACCGATCTCACCGGGCCCGCCGCCATTGTCATCGGCTCGGAGGGCGGGGGGATGAGCCGCCTCGTCGAGGAGAGCTGTGATTTCAGGCTCAGAATTCCCATGGTGGGGAAAATTTCGTCGCTCAATGCCTCGGTTTCGGCGTCCGTCATACTGTACGAGGCGCTGCGGCAGAGAAGCGCAAAGAAATAGTGAGCAAGACTGAGGAGAGGAGTGGATGTCCATGGCGCCTGACGAGCTGAACACCGAATCCGGCAGGGAATACGACGCATACCCCGCATCGGAAAATGACGGCACGTATACCGACGACGACGGACAAGCCGTTGATTTTACAGACGACGACTTCACTCTTGAATCGATTCTGGCGGAATACAAGGGGACGGCCTATATCGACGGCGACAAGAAAACGCCGGCCGCCGTCCTCCAGGAAAGGACGAACCGGATCGTCTCGGAGGTCACGGGGAAAACCGGACGGCTGCCGGAACCGGCCGAGGTGCAGGCAGCGCCTGTTCAGGTAAAGGAAAAGACGACTGAGATACCCGAGCCTCAGAGAATCGTCAATGCCATGAGCGCCGCCTACGAGGCGCAGAAGGAGAAGAACGCGCAGCCGCCCAAGGCGCCCTCCGGCGACGTTATCGCTTTCGACAAGTACAGGTACTCCTCCGCCGACACGGAGGCGGAGATCGCCGCGGAGGTCGAAAAATCGATCGAGGCGCAGACGCAGCTGGAACAGGAGACGAAAAAATCCACCAGGAGATTTTTCGGCCTGTTCGGCAGAAGCACCAACCGGTATGACGATGACGCTGACGAGGAGTTTGAAGAATACTTTGACGAACCGGAACCCGAACCGGAGCCTGAGCCCGAACCCGAGGAGGAAATCATCGAGGAGCCGGACTTCCGCCAGGCGATCAAAACCTTTGCCGAGGGGTGCAACAGGTATTCACTGCGAAGCTTTGTGAGCATGGTGCTCTCCGTCGTCATGGCGATATTGACGCTCGTTTTCCAGGCCGGCGTCAATTTCCCGTTCGGCGTGGGCGACAATAAGCTCGTCTTTACGGGCATTCTGCTGATCTTCCTGTTTATTGTGATGATGCTGAGTATCGACAAGCTGCTCAAGGGCATCACCGACTTTTTCACCAAGGGCCCCGGTCTTGAGTCCCTCAACCTCATGTCGTGCCTGGCCACAGCGGCGGCCGCCATCTACAGTATTGCCGCAAGGGACGATTCGGCGGGTATGCCGTACTGCGTCGTCTCGGCCTTTTCGCTGACATTTATGCTGTGGGGAGAGAAGATCTATTACAGAGCGCTCACCGAGACAATGAAAACAGTGACGTCGGTAGCCTCTCCATACGGCGTCGTCGCCGAGATGCTCCCGGAGATGGACAAGACGGTCATTAAAAAGGCCACGAACAGAACAGCCGGGTTTTACAACAATCTGATTCAGGCGGACATCGGCGAAACAGCCTATAAATATGCCTCGCCTATTCTGATGGTCGCTTCGATAGCGCTCGGCTTCTACGCCTCTGTGGGTCATGGGCTGCCACAGCACATCCTGCACAATATCGCCGCCGTTATGGCGGCCGCCGCCCCGTTTTCCGCCATGATGACCTTTGCCGTGCCTTTTAATTCGGTAGCGCGGCGGGCGCGGAAGTCCGGCGCCGCCGTGGCCGGCTGGGGCGGCGCGGACGAGCTGTACTATTCCGACGGTGCCAGTATCACGGACGAGGACCTTTTTCCAGCCGGAACGGTCACACTCGGCGGCATCAAGATTTTTGAAGAGGTTGCGCCGGAAAAGGCGCTCCGGTATACGGCCAGCCTGATTATCGCGTCCAATTCCGGTTTGTCGAAGCTCTTCGGCGAGCAGCTGTCCAGAAACGGTATGACGCTCATGCGCGTCGAGGACTTCGACTGCTACGAGGGCGGCATCGGCGGGACGATCCGACAGGAGCGCGTTATCGCCGGCTCGGCGGCGTTCATGAACCTGATGGGTATCCGTATCCCGGCCAGCCTCAATATGAAAAACGCCATCTTCACCGCCGTCAACAAAAAGCTGATTGCCGTTTTTGCCATCAACTACGTACCTGTTAAATCCGTGCAGAACGCGCTCCTCGCCATTCTCCGCTACCGCGTCAAGCTGTTCTTCGCCGTGCGGGACTTCAATATCACGCCCGTCATGCTCGAGCAGAAATACAAGGTCCCGGTGGACGACGTGGAATACATACCGATCCGGGAGTCCTATGACATCTCCGACGCCACAAAGCACGAGGCCAAGCGTGTGTCCGCTGTGCTGACGCGCGAAGGGCTCGGGCCCTTTTCGGAAGCAATCACCGGCGGCCGGCGTCTCCGGACCACGTCGCTGATCGCTACCATTTTCTCTCTTGTATCCGCTGTCTTCGGCATGCTCTTAATGTTCACAATTTGCTGGACCGGAGCGTACGCGTCGGCCAGTGCCGGCAATCTGCTGCTGTATATGATGTCGATGCTGCTGGCTGTTTTAGTCGTCGCGGGGTTTGCAAAATACAGGCAATAAACGTTAACTCCCTGTTAAAGCTGTATGAAAATTGTGTTGTGTTTTCCCTGTTATTAGTATATAATTTTGAAGATAAGTTTATATAAGGGAGAGTGTAACAACAGCTATGACCTATGCCACCGAGAAAATTCGCAATATAGCCCTTTTGGGACATGGGAGCAATGGCAAGACCAGTCTTGCCGAGAGCATGCTCTTTTTAACAGGCGGAACAGACAGACTCGGTAAAATCGCAGATGGCAATACCGTGGGCGATTCCGAGGCAGAGGAGATCAAGCGCCAGATTTCGATTTCACTGGCAACGATGTATGCTGAATATAAAGATTGCAAAATCAACATTCTCGACACGCCGGGCTATTTCGATTTCGCCGGCGAAGTGGCTGAGGCGCTCCGTGTCGCCGATGCCGGCGTCGTTGTCTGCGGCGCAAAGGACGGGTTGACTGTCGGCGCGGAAAAAGCTTGGCGCTATTTAGCGGAGCGCAAGCTGCCAAGAGCCATATACGTTTCAAAAATTGACGAAGAAAACGGCAACTATAAAGATGTTTACACCGCGTTTCGTGAAAAATACGGAACTTCCGTTTGCCCGATGATTGCGCCAATCGTCAATGATGCCGGTAAGGTAGAAGGTATTGTTGACCTTATTTACAAAAAAGCGTTTACAATAGAAAATGGCAAAAGTAAAGAAATAGAAATTCCTGCCTCAATGACAAGCAGGCTTGAAGTATTATATACGGCCGTCAACGAGAGTGTCGCCGAAACGAGCGAAGCCCTCATGGAAAAGTATTTCTCCGGCGAAGAGTTTACGACAGAAGAGATCATCAGCGGATTGAAAACAGGCGTCAAAGAGCTGACGCTGTTCCCGGTGTTCGGCGGCTGCGCCTTGAGCGGTCTTGGCACGCGCACGCTGCTTGACACCGTCGTTGATCTGTTCCCTTCGCCGCTGGAAGGACGAAAAGAGGAATCCGCTGAGGGCACGGCCATTGAAGCAAACCCTAATGGACCTACTTGCGCGATCGTCTATAAGACATTATCGGATCAATACGGAAAATTCAGCATTTTCAAAGTACTCTCCGGCAGGCTGGCCGTGGATATGACGCTGGTGAATACACGCACCGGCTCTCAGGAGAAAATAGGACATATCTACAAGCTGCAGGGCAAAAAGAGCGTCGAGGTCAAGGAAGTGGTCTGCGGCGACATTGGCGCGGTATCGAAGCTGTCCGACACAAAGACGGGCGATACCCTCTGCGACCCCAAAAATCTCGTGACGGCAGCGGGCATTGATTTCGATCCGCCGTGCTACTCCATGGCAATTGCGCCGAAGACGAAAGGGCAGGAGGATAAAATTGCCTCCGGTCTCACAAGGCTTGCGGAAGAAGACCTGACATTTACGGTCATCAACAACGCGGAAACGAAGCAGATGGTTCTGTCCGGGGCCGGAGATATCCAGCTGGATGTGCTCTGCGCCAAGCTGAAGGACAAGTTCGGCGTCGAGGTCGTTCTGGCCCCCGCCCGCGTGGCCTACCGCGAAAAAATCCGCAAAAAGGTGCAGGTCAGGGGCCGGCACAAAAAGCAATCCGGCGGCCACGGCCAGTTCGGCGACGTCGTTATCGATTTCGAGCCGGGCACGGAAGAGGAGCTGGTCTTTGCCGAGAATGTCTTCGGCGGCAGCGTGCCGAAGAACTTTTTCCCGGCGGTGGAAAAGGGACTGCGCGACAGCATCCAGAAAGGTATCCTCGCCGGTTACCCGATGGTGTACCTGAAGGCCACTCTGGTCGACGGCTCCTATCATCCCGTCGATTCGTCGGAAATGGCGTTCAAAACGGCGGCGCAGCTGGCTTATAAGGAGGGCATCCCTCAGGCCAATCCCGTCATTCTCGAGCCGATCGGTTATCTGAGCGTGACCATTCCAGACACCTACATGGGCGATATTATGTCCGACCTGTCCAAGCGCCGCGGCAGCCCGATGGGCATGAACCTCAACGCCGACGGCATGCAGGTCGTGGAGGCCGAGGTGCCCATGGGCGAGATGTCGAGCTATGCCATCGATCTGCGCTCCATGACGCAGGGGAGAGGCTCGTTTACACTCCGCTTTGAGCGCTACGAGGAAGCGCCGGCCGTTGTCCAGCAGAAGATCATCGAAGAGGCCAAGGCTTTGAATGAAGCGGAGTAAAAGTATCCATACATGAAAACGACGCGGGCGGGCAGGAAAAATCATTGCCGGAGGAAATCCGGCAAATGATCTTTACCCTGACCGCCCGTTGAAGTTCATCGGCAAAACCACAGTGAGAGGAGTGACGCGTCATCGGCTGGCTGAACGATATCTGGGCAAAGCTCAATGAAAGCATCGCCGGAAATCCCGCCGGATTTTTCTCATATTTTACGCTGGTCATCCGGTTTGTGCTGCCGGTGCTTGCCGTGATCATCGTCTGGCGCACGGTGAAGTCCCTCCTGATGGATGATTACGACTATGAAGCGTGGGGCTATCTCAGCCTGCCCAACGGCGCCAGAATCACCCTCAATCACTGGGAGAACATCATCGGCCGGTCGAAGGCCTCGGACGTCTATATGGAATATCCGACGCTGTCGAGAAGCCACGCGGCGCTCATCCGGGACAATAAAGGCCGGTGGCAGCTTTACGATCTGGGCTCAAAAAGCGGCGTTTTGTTAAACGGCGTTCCGGTAAGGAACCGCGCGCCCGTCAAAAACGGCGATATCCTCACGATGGGCGGCGTCGAGCTCGTCTTTTTCACCATCAGCCATCCGGAGCAGGCGGCTATAGAACACGAGAGAAAACGGCCGGGGAAAGTCGTCAGGCCGTTTGGGACGCTGCTGTTCCTGATGCTGTTCCAGGTCGCGCTGGGCCTCCAGCTCTGTATTTCCATGGATGCGGCACTGCCGCCGGCGGTGCCGGTATCCTTTGTCGCGCTCATCGCGCTCACCTGGCTGTGTTATATCCTGACGCGGACGCTGCGCCGGGTGGCCTTTGAGGTGGAGACGCTGGCCTTCTTCCTCTGCTCGGTGGGGCTGGCGGTCACGGCGTCCGCCGCGCCGGGCGACCTGTACAAACAGATCGGGTTCATACTTGCCGGCATTTGCCTCTATTTTTTGATCGGCTGGTTTCTCCGGGACCTGGGCAGGGCCGTGAAGCTCCGGTGGCCCATCGCGGTGGCGGGGCTCGTCCTGCTGGCGGTCAACCTGCTGCTGAGCCGGTCGATTTTCGGGGCAAAAAACTGGCTGACCATCGGCGGCGTGACGTTTCAGCCGTCGGAGTTTGTCAAGCTCGCGTTTGTCTTTGCCGGCGCCGCCACTCTGGACAGGCTCTTTGCTAGGCGCAATCTCATACTTTTCATCGCCTATTCCGGCATTTGCGTCATGGCCCTGGCCGTGATGGGAGACTTTGGTACGGCGCTTGTGTTCTTTGTGGCCTACCTCACCATTTCCTTTATCCGCTCCGGCGACCTGGCGACGGTTTTTCTCAGCATCGGGGGCGCCGGACTTGCCGGCTTTATGGCCATCACGCTGAAAGCGCATGTGGCGGAGCGATTTGCCACCTGGGGCCATGTCTGGCAGGAGGTCAACGGCAGCGGCTTTCAGCAGACGCGGACGATGATGGCATCCGCCAGCGGCGGCCTCTTCGGCGTTGGCGCCGGCAACGGCTGGTTTAAGCATATCTTTGCCGCCGACACGGACATGGTTTTCGGCATGGTCAGCGAGGAGCTCGGCCTCATTGTCGGCGTCGTCGTCATTTTCGCGCTGCTGGCGCTGGCGTTCAACGCCGTCCGGGCAGCGTCAACGGCGCGCAGCTCGTTTTATGTGATCGGCGCCGGCGCGTCGGCCGCCATACTCCTGTTCCAGATGATTCTCAATGTCTTCGGTTCCCTGGACATTTTGCCGTTTACCGGCGTTACGCTCCCGTTTGTCTCCAAAGGCGGGTCCAGTCTCATCGCCTGCTGGGGGCTGCTGGCGTTTATCAAGGCCATTGATACGCGCAAAAACGCCAGCTTCGTGGTCAGAACGCCGAACAACGTCAGCAAAAAGGAGCAGCGCCTGCAGGAAAAGCAGCGTCCGGAGGAAGACGATGACGACGGAGAGTTCGATGATTTCGAGCCGGAATTCGACGATGACGACTATGATTTCAGCCGGGACTTTGATTTCGGCGACGTCTTTGACAAAGACGATGAATAGACGTCCAAAACAGAGAAAGGCGGCGGCAGAAAAATGAAAAGGGTCGGCAACCGCTCCCGGGCGCTTTTGCTTCTTGTGCTTATCGTGCTGGCGGGGCTGTCGTTTTACATCTTCAGGCTGCTGGGGAGCGGCCGCACCTGGGCCTCCTATCCATCCAACCAGACGGTATACTCCGGCGGCGTCCTGAAGCTTGGCACCGTCCTGGACAGAAACGGGCTCGTCCTTTCCACGATGACGGACGGAAAGCGGACATACGCCGAGGACAAGACGGTGCGCGCCGCGACGCTGCACGCCGTCGGGGACCTCAGCGGCAATATCGGCACGGGGGCACTGTCCCAATTTGCGTCCAGGCTCATTGGCTATAATTTTCTGACGGGTGCCTATTCCAGGACCGGCGAGGGGAAGGACCTCCGCCTGTCGATCGACGCCGACCTCAATGTGGCGGCGTACAAGGCGCTGAACGGCAGAAAGGGCGCTGTCGGCGTTGTGAACTACAAGACGGGCGAGATCCTCAGCATGGTTTCGTCGCCGTCGTACGATCCGCTGAACGCGCCGGACTTCAGCGCCAATCCCGATAAATACGAGGGCGTTTTCATCAACAGATTCTTGTCCAGCGCCTACACGCCCGGTTCCACGTTCAAGCTCGTCACGCTGGCGGCGGCGATCGAAAACCTGCCCGATCTCTACGACAGGGTATTTGACTGCGAAGGCAGCCTGAAGGTCGGCGGCGACATTGTCAACGACACGGGCAAGCACGGCAAGATCGGCATCGAGGACGCGCTGGCTGTGTCCTGCAACGTCGCCTTCGCCCAACTGGCGCTGGACCTGGGGGCCGACACGCTGAACAAGTACGCGGACAGACTCGGCCTGACGTCCGGCATCGATATCGACGGGATCAAAACGGCTGCCGGCAACTTTACCAAGGCGGTAGCCGGGACGGCGGACCTGGCCTGGTCGGGCATCGGCCAGTATAACGACACGGTCTGCCCGGCCAACATGCTCCGCTACGTTTCCGCCATCGCCAACGGCGGCGTTGCCGTCAATATGAGCCTCATTCATGAGACGGGCCTCAAAGGCCTGCTGCCGGCCGGTTCCCAGCGGCTGCTCAGCAAGGACACGGCGGACAAGATCGCCACCATGATGAACTACGACGTCTACAAGACCTACGGCAAGGACAATTTTCCCGGTCTGGAGCTGTACGCCAAATCGGGCACGGCGGAGGTCGGCGGCGGACAGTCGCCGCACTCGTGGTTCGTCGGGTACATCACGAACAAGGATTACCCCCTGGCCTTTGTCGTCGTCGTGGAAAACGGCGGCTCCGGCGCGCAAAACGCCGGCAAGGTCGCCAACACGGTACTGCAGGCGGCCATCAAAAAGTAGGGCAAGGGCTCTGCCCTTGCCGCAATTGAATAGGGCGAACACAGTTCGCCCCTACGGCATTTTTACAGCGTAGGGGCGAACTGTGTTCGCCTCGTTGTTATGGAAACTCTGTTTTTAATGGTATGTGATCGGACACGGCGGGTCGTTCGGCTTCCCGGATGGGCTGGGTGAGCTACCGCCGCCTCAGCTCTTTTTGCCCGCGTTCGTGACGTAGAGCTTGCCGTTTTCGTCACGTGTCAGGATACTGAGGTCTTCGGCTTTAATATTACCGTCAAAGGGATAGAGCTTTGTGTTAATAACATTGAGCCAATCGCTGACTTTGATGGTGCAGTACGAGCGTCCGTTGAGCTTATCGTTGTAGTTCGCAGGTACGGTTTCAAAATTGATTTTGGCCGCGTCCATTTTGAAAAACTCCTGGGCGAACCATCCCAAATTCAAAGCTGTGAGATCGGTGTCGACGTCATTTATAAAGATATCGATAAGCGCCGATTTCCTAATGGAGGCCTTTTTCTCCAGAATCTGTCCGGCCGCGGCTTTTAAAAATGCCTGCTGCGTCTGGATACGGCCAATATCGCCGGTCGACCAGACGTCTTCGCGCGCGCGTACCAGCTGAAGCGCCTTGTTTCCGTCGAGAAGCTGTGGGCCGGCCTTCAGATCAATCAGGAGATTCTGCGAGGGGTCTTTGTAATACATATCCTTCGGCACATCGAAATAGACGCCGCCGATTCCGTTGACGAGCTTGGAAAACGCGTCAAGGTCTACCTTGACATAAAAATCTACCTCATAACCTAAAATATCCGTCAGGCCCTCGAGGACTCTGTCTATTCCGCCGTTTGCGTATAAGGTGTTTGCTTTCTTTGTAGGCCAGGAGACATTAACGAGCGTGTCGCGCGGTATGTTGACGACATTCAATGTATAGTTTTTATCATCGAAGGTGGCAACCATCATCGTATCCGAGTTGCCGTTGCCGTCGTCCATCCCCAGGATGACAAATGTGTATTTTGTCTTATCTCTGTTCGGTGCTTCCGCCGGATCACCGGAGGCGGCCGCCACCACATTTGGATTACCAGGCTTTGGCGCTGGGTTTACCGGAGGCGGCTTAATGCCAAGCCTGAGCACGACATAAATGATCATCAAAGCAACCCAGATGATAAATAATACCGCAAAAAATATTTTGAAGGTTCTTATCGATCTCTTTCTTTTTGCGGCCGTTCTCGTAGCACTTGGATCTTCATTTATTTCATTACTGCCGCAATTCGGAGAAGGCGTTTGGTTTCGCTGACTGCCCATGGCGTACCGTCCGTTTTTCCTATTGCCGGATATTTTCATATCTTAATCCCTTTTTACTGCGCACGGTAGCCGCGCCGGGTGGCGCGTAAAATCGAGCGTCAGCGAGATTTACGCCGAGGCGAAGTTTATTTGCCCGGCAGATTTAATCATAATTCGCCCCGCGCGGCCTGCGGCGTGGGGAAACGGGTGGGTCACTGAAAATGCACGTGGTTGTTGATGTGGTCGATGCAGAAGCAGTGGTAGCCGTTGCAGCGGGAGCAGTAGCGGAATTCGAGATTCGGGAACTCGGCGTCCGTTTTGCCGCAGACGGCGCATTTGTGCCGGTAGGGGTGCGCGGAGTCCTCCCGCCGCTTTTGCCGGGCGGCCTTCCTGAAATTGATGGCCTGCTTCGAGGACCGGGCCTTATAGGGCCGGATGAGCCGGATCAGATCGTCGCCGCAGAAGAGCAGGACGTTCAGGGTGGCGACGATCGGCAAAAGCGCGCTCCAGTAGCGGCCCGCTATTGCCATGGCGACGATCTGAATGGCAAAATAAGCCGCGTCGATGAGCGCCAGCCATTTGATTTTAATCGGAATAATAAAGAACAAAAGGACGCGCTGCTCTGGAAACAGCACGGCAAAGGCGAAGAACATGGACAGGTTCAGATAGCTTGCGTCCAGCATCGGAAATGTTCTCCCGCCGCTGATGAGCCAGACGGCGAAAGCGTAGACAATGCTGAGCAGGAAACCGAAAATATAAAAAATCGTAAATTTTGCCGTACCCCATTCGCGCTCCAGCGTCACGCCGATGAAATAATAGAAATACAGCATCAGCGCCGTGAAGAACAGCGACGACAGACCCAGGGAGCCTGTGGCCGAGGGTAAGAACAGCCAGGTGACGAGCCGCCAGACTTGTCCGCTCAGAATAGCGCTTGGATCAAAAACCAGAAAATATGCGAAGGTATGCGTCGTATCCAGCGCGGAAAGCAGGTAAACAGCGGCGTTGCCGATGATGATATAGAGCATCAGCCGCGGGATGCCGAAGCGGCGGTGCGTCAGACAAAATTTATCCACTGCTCTGATAAAAGCCCTCAAAATGATTCCTCCATGACGGAATTACAAAGAAATTATTCCCTGTAATTATTCCATTATATAGTATAACATGTTTTCGGCATTTATCGGTACCTGTTCATCAAAAATTTAAGAAAAAAAGTTATTTTAAAAAAGCTTGCAAATCGTGGTATCCCGTGTTAATATATCTAAGCGTCTATCGAAAAGGGGCCGGTTTGGGCCCATGCGTAGACATCTGTTGTATCATCTGGGCGGTCCGCTGCAGACGGAGCAGGAAGGCTCTTTGCAAGAACGTCTTATGTGAAGGGAGGATATAGAATGGATCTCGTCAAAATTCTCAGCGAGCGGTATATGAAGCCCGAGCTCCCCGAAATGAACGTCGGCGACACCGTGCGGGTAACTGTGCGCGTCAAGGAAGGCAACCGCGAGAGAAATCAGGCTTTTGAGGGCACCATCATTGCCAAAAAGCACGGCGGCATCAATGAGACGATCACCGTCCGCCGCATTTCCTATAACGTGGGCTGTGAAAAGGTTTTCCCCGTCCACTCGCCGTCCATCGTCTCTGTCGAAACAGTCCGAAAGGGCAAAGTTAGAAGAGCGAAGCTGTATTATATCAGAAATCGCGTCGGCAAGCAGGCCAAAGTCAAGGAAAGACTCTGAGCCAAAAATCAGAATTTGCAAAAAAAGAGGCTCAAGCCTCTTTTTTTATTTTTACGACAGTGTATAATCACGGGGGAGACCTCCGTAAAATCAGACGGGCGAGGTGAAAGCCATGGACGACGGAGAACTGAACAAAGACACCGGAAAACCAACCGGCGGCGGCGACGCTGTTGCATCGCGCATGGAGCTGTACGACTGGGTCCAGTGCATCGTCACGGCGGTGCTGTGCGGCATTTTGATTTTTGTTTTTATCGGCCGCATCGACGGCATCAAGGGGCCGTCCATGATGCAGACGCTCCAGGACGGCGACAGGGTTATCCTCTCGAACCTGTTCTTTACGCCCAAATACGGCGATATCGTCTTCGTCAAAACGGAGGCCTACGGCGACACGCCCATTGTCAAGCGCGTCATCGCCACCGGCGGACAGACTATCGATATCGATTTTACCCAGGGCGTCGTCTACGTGGACGGCAAGGCCCTGCAGGAGGACTACACAAATACCCCCACGACGCTCCGGGAGGATTTCAGCGGCCCTGTCACCATTCCGGACGGATACGTTTTCGTCATGGGCGACAACAGGAACGACTCTCTCGACAGCCGCAGCGGCGCGGTGGGCCTTGTGGACACGCGCCAGATCCTCGGCAAAGTTCTTTTTGTCCTGATCCCGGGAATAAATACTGACGGTACGCGCCATTGGGACCGGATAGGCTCCGTTTACAAATAGATATCCCCGGAGCGAAGAATGACAAATATTATAAAAAAGGGGCGCGCGTCTCTTTTTTTTGAGCCCAATTTGTGTATAATCATATAAAGGCCTATGGGCAGAGCGAAAAAGGGGTTTAGCGAATGGACGATAAAGACTTGGAAAAAGACCTTGACTATGACCTGTACGAGATGAAGTACGGCATCGATCTGAGGTCCGGGCCCGGGGAAGACGACTCGGAGGCCGACGGCAAGCAGCCGGCAGCGCCCTCGGAGAAGAAGGACAACAGCTCGGCCAGGATGGAGCTGTACGATTGGCTCCAGTGCATTGTCTCCGCCATTTTATGCGGCATACTGATATTCGTCTTCATCGGCAGGGTCATCGGCGTGGACGGCGAATCCATGCTCCAGACGCTGCAGGACAAGGACAAGGTCGTCATGTCGGATATTTTTTACAAGCCCCGGTACGGCGACATCGTCGTTATCAAGACGGAAGCCTTCGGCGGCACGCCGATCGTCAAGCGCGTTATCGCCACCGCCGGCCAGACCATCAATATCGACTTTCAGACAGGGGCCGTCAGCATCGACGGCAAGGTCATAAAGGAAGACTATATCAACGCCCTGACCCACGATCCCGAGGATTTTCAGGGGCCGCTCACCGTGCCGGACGGCTGCATCTTCGTCATGGGCGATAACCGCAACGCCTCCACGGACAGCCGCAGCAAAATGGTCTCGCTGGTGGACACCCGGCAGATTCTCGGCAAGGTTTTGTTCGTGCTGATTCCCGGCGTCAACCAGGACGGCACCCGCTCCTGGGACAGAATCGGCTCAGTCTACAGGACGAAAGCGTCGTAGCCATGCGGGAAGAAATCAACATTCAATGGTTTCCGGGCCACATGACAAAGGCCCGGCGTATGATCGCCGAGCAGGTGAAGCTCGTCGACGCCGTCTGCGAGATCATCGACGCGCGGATACCGATATCCAGCAGGAACCCGGACCTGGACGAGCTGACAGGGGACAAGCCCCGCCTCGTCATCATGAACAGGACGGACCAGGCCGACCCGGAAGCGACGAAACGCTGGTCGGCTTACTACAGGGCCCGGGGGCTCGCCGTTCTGGAGACGGACGCCAAAAGCGGCAAGGGCACCTCCGAATTCGTTTCGGCGGTCAGGACGCTGCTGAAAGAAAAAATCAAAGCCTACGAGGCCAAGGGACAGGCCGGCCGTGTCCTGCGCCTGATGGTCGTCGGAATACCGAACGTCGGCAAGTCGTCTTTTATCAACAGGATCGCCGGGCGCCGGGCGGCGGAGGCCTCCGACAGGCCGGGCGTCACCCGGGGCCGCCAGTGGATCACCATCGGCGCGGGGCTGGAGCTTCTGGATACGCCGGGCATTCTGTGGCCGAAGTTTGAAAGTCAGACCGTTGGGGAAAATCTGGCGTTTACGGGTGCCGTGAAGGACGATATTTTAGACAGGGAAGGCCTCGCCGCCAACCTGATGGCAATACTCCGGGAGACATCTCCCCAAAAGCTGGCCGAGCGGTATAAAATTGAGCTTCCGGCTGAAAAGAGCGGTTACGACCTTTTGGGCGCCGCCGCTAAAAAACGCGGGTTTTTACTGCCGGGCGGCGTACCGGACACGGAGCGCATGGCCGCCGTGCTGCTGGACGAGTTCCGGGGCGGAAAGCTGGGGCGGATCACGCTGGAAAGGCCGGGGACAGAGACGGCGGGCGGCGAATAGCCGCTCCTACGAAACAACTTGCGATTGCATGCGGTTTGAATGTAAGGGGCGAGGCACATGACACAAGAAATGGACTGGTGGGCATTTGAGAGAGTGTTCGCCGCGGACGGCTGGCGCGTTGTGTGCGGTGTGGACGAGGCCGGGCGGGGCTGTCTGGCCGGACCGGTTTTCGCGGCGGCGGTCGTTCTTCCCTTCGGGCTGGAGATCGACGGGCTCAACGATTCAAAGCTTCTGACACCTTTAAGGCGCGAAGCTCTTTTCGACGTCATCACTGAAAAGGCTGTTACATACGCCGTTGCGTCGGCCAGCGCGGCGGAGGTGGACGCGGTAAACGTATTAAACGCCACGTTCTTGGCCATGAACAGGGCCGTGGAAAAGCTCTCGCCCCAGGCGGAGCTTGTGCTGGTTGACGGAAACCAGGCCAAGGGCATACAATATCTCTGCCGGACGATCGTCGGCGGCGACGGCAAGTCGGCTTCCATCGCCGCGGCCTCCATTCTGGCCAAGGTCACAAGGGACAGATACATGCGGCGCCTTTCCGCGGAGTATCCGGAGTATATGTTCGAGCAGCACAAGGGCTACGGGACGGTGCTCCATTACGAAATGCTCCGGAAATACGGCCCGTCGTCCGTCCACAGGCAGACCTTTCTCAAGAAAATGCATTGACGCGCCGGCGAGAATGTATTAAAACGGAGGACCGCCGTGAATACGAAAATACAGGGGCGCTGGGGCGAGGCGCTTGCGCTCGATTATCTCCGGCGGAAAAAATACGAGGCCGTCGGCATGGGCTACAGAACACGGTACGGCGAAATAGACCTCATCGTGAAAAACAGGGAGTTCATTGTTTTTGCCGAGGTCAAGCTCCGGAAAAGCGATAAATTTGCCCAGGCGCGGGAATTTGTCGACAGAAGCAAGCAGGAGCGCCTGAGAAAGACGGCGGCGCTGTGGCTTTGCGAGCACGAGACGGCGCTTCAGCCGCGCTTTGACGTTATAGAGATTTACGCCCCCTACGGCACGGAAACAAGGCTGCCGACGATCAATCATATCGAGAACGCCTTTTAAAAACCGCGAAAGGACTTTTGCCAATGCAGTATCGGAGTACCAGAGACAAATCCATTAAAATGACGTCCGCCCAGGCCATCGCGCAGGGGCTGTCCAGGGACGGCGGCCTGTTCGTGCCGGAATCGTTCCCCTTTTTTCCGACGGGAATGCTGGAGCGTATGACCGTATTGCCCTACGTCGAGCGCGCCGTGACCATCATGAAGCTGTTCCTCGACGACTTCACTGAAAACGAATTGCGGGACTATGCCGCCAAGGCGTACGGCTATCCGAATTTCGACCATCGCGACGTGGCGCCCGTTGTCAAGACGGCCGAGCATACGTCTTTCCTGGAGCTCTGGCACGGGCCGACTTGCGCGTTCAAGGACGTTGCGCTCCAGATGCTGCCGCACCTTTTGTCCGCCTCGCTGGATAAGACGGGGGAGACGAAGGACGCCTGCGTTCTGGTGGCCACCTCGGGCGATACCGGAAAAGCGGCGCTGGAGGGCTTCTGCGACGTGCCGCGCACGAAGATCATGGTGTTCTATCCCGAGGACGGCGTCTCCGATGTGCAGAAGCTGCAGATGACGACGCAGCAGGGCGGCAACGTGGGGGTGGCTGCCGTCACCGGCAATTTTGACGATGCGCAGACCGGCGTCAAAAAGATTTTCTCCGACGAAAAAATGCGCGAGCGCCTGAACGCCCGCGGTTATTTTCTCTCCTCGGCAAACTCCATCAACTGGGGGCGCCTCCTGCCGCAGATGGCGTACTACGTGTCCGCCTACTGCGATATGGTCAAATCCGGGGACATCGCCATGGGGGATAACATCAATTTCTGCGTGCCCACCGGAAATTTCGGAAATATCCTGGCCGGCTATTATGCAAAAAAAATCGGGCTGCCGATCGGCAGGCTCATCTGCGCGTCCAACTGCAACGATGTGCTGACGGAATTTATTGAAACGGGCGTCTATAACAGGAACAGGGCCTTTATGACCACGATCTCGCCGTCTATGGACATCCTCGTCTCCAGCAATCTGGAGCGGCTGCTCTTTGACCTGTCCGGCGGCGACGACGCGCGCGTTGCCTCTTACATGAAAGCGCTGCCCGACGAGGGCCGGTATACTGTTTCCGGGGAGATCATGAACGGCGTCAAAAGCCATTTCAGCTGCGGAAGATGTTCCGACGCGGAGACGAAGGCCACAATCCGCGAGATGTATAAAAAGGAGCATTATCTGATCGACACGCATACGGCGGTGGCCTATAATGTCCTGCAAAGCTACAGAAGCAAAACGGGGGACATGACCAAAACGGTGGTGGTCTCCACGGCCAGCCCCTTTAAATTCTGCGACAGCGTCCTCGAGGCCCTTGGCGAGAACACGACGCTCAGCGGCCTGGACCTTATCGACCGGCTCGCCACGTTTACAGGCGTCCGGGCGCCGGAGCCGCTCAGGACGCTCCGAGGAAAGGCCGTGCGGTTCAGCGAAAGCTTTTCCAAAGATAAAATGCCTGACGTTGTCGAGCAGTTTCTGGCCTGAGGCTGCGCGCCGCCGCGGGCACCGACAAATTCGTCGGGGATGGCGCGCCGCCATCCCCGATTCAAGTCATTCCCTTTATAATATATCGTTAAAAAGCCGTGGGACGCGGCGCGAACGTGCCGCAGAAAGTCTCTGTCTTTTTCACCGCGCTGGGCGCTTCTACACTGATGCTGTCCGCAAAGCACCTGTTGTCGTGGCCGTGAAATTTGCAGTTCACAACCTCGCAGCCCACGCCGTAAAGGACGTCGCTTTTCTTACTGTCGGTCATGTGAATTCTCCTTTTTAGAAAATTTAAGCCGGTCGGCAGTGCGCAATTATAGTATCTTCCGGCCCACGGTCATTTATTATTGAAGGATTTGTTGAAAATGGCACTGTACGCTATTGGCGATCTGCACCTGTCGCTGAGCGCCGATAAACCGATGGACGTGTTCGGCGGCAACTGGGAAAATTACGTGCATAAAATAAAGGAAGGCTTTTCCGTTCTCGGCGCGGCCGACACCTGCGTTATCTGCGGCGATGTGACGTGGGGCATGACGCTGGAGGAAAGTCTGGAGGATTTCAAATACATTGATTCGCTGCCGGGGAAAAAGATCATACTAAAAGGCAACCACGATTACTGGTGGACGACGGTGACAAAGGCAAAGACTTTTTTCAACAAACACGGCATCACGTCGATTGATATACTGAACAACAACAGCTTTATCGTTGACGGCGCCGCGGTCTGCGGGACAAGAGGCTGGTTTTTCGAGGAGGAATCCGGCGCGCCCCATGACAAAAAGATCATGGCGCGGGAGGTTGGCCGTCTCGAAACCTCGCTGTCCTCCGCCGCCGGCCCGGAGGAGAAGATTTGTTTCCTCCATTACCCGCCCGTCTATAAAAATTATATATGCCGGGAGATCATTGACCTGATGAAAAGACATGGCGTCAAAAGCTGCTGGTACGGGCATATCCACGGCGCGGGCCACAGGCACGCCGTGACCGGTTTTTTTGACGGTATCGACTATCATATGATTTCGGCGGATTTCGTGAACTTTATCCCGGCAAAAGTTTGTTAAAAGCAAATGAAATCATTGCAAATTGTTAATCAACCTGATAAAATACCTAAAGTATGCCTATTATGCAACGTATTCGTAGGAGGAAATCATTTTGAACGTAACAAGCTGCGAAAAAAAAGACAACAAAACAGCGGAACTGACCGTCGCCGTCACCACCGAGGAATTTGACAAAGCGCTTGAGGAATCTTACAGAAAGAGTAAAAATCAGATCTCCGTTCCCGGTTTCAGGAAGGGCAAAGCCCCGCGCAAAATTATTGAAAGAATGTACGGCACTTCCGTTTTCTATAACGATGCTTTAGATATCATCCTGCCGTCAGTATGCGGCTTCGGCATTACCGAGTCAGAGCTGAAGACGGTGGGTTATCCGAAAATCCAGGACGTCAGCTTCGGCGACGACAAGTCCGCCACGGTGATATACACCGTCGAGCTGTATCCCGAGGTCACCGTCGAAAATTACAAGGGCATTTCCGCCGTCAAGCCCTCGGCTGTGGTTGAGGACAGCGCCGTCGACAGCGAAATCGCCTCCGTACAGCTCCGCAACGCCCGTATTCAGGCGGCGTCGCGCCCCGCCATTAACGGCGATACGACGATCATCGACTTCGAGGGCTTTGTGGACGGTAAGCCGTTCGAGGGCGGCAAGGGCGAAAATTACGAGCTTGTTCTGGGCTCCAACAGCTTTATCCCCGGCTTTGAAGAGAAAATGCAGGGCATGACGGTAGGCGAGGAGCGCGATCTGGACCTGGAGTTCCCGCAGGAATACCAAGCCAAGGAGCTTGCCGGCAAGGCCGCTGTCTTTAAGGTAAAGCTTAACGAGCTCAAAGAGAAGATTCTGCCGGAGCTGGACGACGAGTTTGCCAAGGACGTCTCAGAATTCGATACGCTGGAGGAATACAAAAACAGCATCAGAGAAAAGCTGACGGCGGAAAAGAAGGAAGAAGCCGAAAAAGGCTTTGAGGACGCCGTGCTGACCAAGCTTGCCGATACTATCACGACCGAGCTGCCCGAGTCCATGATTGAGGAGTTCGTCGACAACCAGGTGGACGGCTTTAAACGGCAGCTGTCCCAATACGGCATGGAAATCGGCATGTATCTCAACATGATGGGCACCAACGAGGAGGGCTTCCGCCAGAGCATGCGCCCCAACGCCGAAAAGCAGATTAAGATCACCCTGGCGCTGGAGAAGATCGCCGAGGTCGAGAAAATCGAGCCTTCGGACGACGAGATCGAGAAATATTACGAGGAAGCGTCCTCGAGATACGGCGTCGAGCTGACCGTTGCAAAGGAGTCCATCGCCAGGGAGTCCGTCGTCCACGAGCTGCGTTTACGCGCGGCGTCAAAGCTCGTTGTCGACAGCGCCGTCGCCGAGGAAGCGCCGGCCGAACCGGCACCCGAAGAAGCAGCCCCGGCGAAGGAGCCTGCCAAGGAGAAGAAAACAACAAAAAAAGCCAAGACAGAGGAGAAACCGGCCGCGGCTGAGGCGGAAGCCGGCGCGGCCCCGGCGGAAGAGGCGCCGGCGGAGAAGAAAACGGCAAAAAAGACCGCAGCCAAGAAGGCTCCGGCCGCCGAAAAGAAAGATGAATAAATTGTAAAACTATGTTTGCGCAGCCCAAGAGTTGGATATTATCATTGACATCACTACAAGATATTGTTATGATACGATTATATTATGTAAACAAAAGGAGTTGAACATCATGAGCTTAGTACCATATGTTGTCGAACAAACATCACGCGGTGAGCGTTCTTACGATATATTTTCGAGACTGCTCAACGACAGAATCGTCTTTCTCGGCGAGGAGGTCAATGACACGACGGCAAGTCTTGTCGTGGCGCAGCTTTTGTATCTCGAAGCGCAGGACCCGGACAAAGACATCCAGTTTTATATCAACAGCCCCGGCGGCTCCGTCTCGTCGGGTCTGGCCATCTACGACACCATGCAGTATATCAAGGCGGATGTTTCGACGATCTGTATCGGTCTGGCCGCAAGCATGGGCGCGTTCCTGCTGGCGGCGGGGGCGAAGGGCAAGCGCATCGCACTTCCCAATTCCGAAATTATGATTCATCAGCCGTCCGGCGGCTTCAGAGGCCAGGCGACCGATATCCAGATCCATGCCGAAAACATTCTGCGCACAAAGGAAAGACTCAATAAGATTCTCGCCGACAATACCGGCAAACCGATCGACGTCATCCGCGACGCCACGGAGCGCGACAAGTTCATGACAGCCGACGAAGCAAAGGAATTCGGCCTCATCGACAACGTGATTTTTAAGCGTTAGGAGTTAAACCCATGGCAAAATATGACGATAACAAGATCGTTCGCTGCAGCTTTTGCGGCAAGCGGCAGGATCAGGTGAACCGCATCATCGCCGGTCAGGGCGCGTCCTATATCTGTAACGAATGTATCGCGCTCTGCACGAGCATCCTCGGAGACGAGTTCGTCCCGATGAAAATCGTCCGTTCGGGCGAATCCGGAGACACCGTGGAGCGCCTGCCGCGCCCGCAGGAAATCCGTGCTGTGCTGGACGATTACGTCATCGGTCAGGAATTGGCAAAAATATCACTGTCCGTCGCCGTCTATAACCACTACAAACGGATCTATTACGGCGGCAACAGCGAAACCGAGCTGCAGAAGTCGAACATTCTGATGATCGGCCCCACGGGCGTCGGCAAGACCTTTCTCGCGCAGACGCTGGCCAAGTTTTTGCAGGTCCCGTTCGCCATTGCGGACGCCACGACGCTGACGGAAGCCGGCTATGTGGGCGACGACGTTGAGAATATCCTGCTGCGGCTCCTGCAGGCGGCGGATTTCGATGTGGAGCGCGCCCAGCGCGGTATCATCTATATCGACGAAATCGACAAGATCGCGCGCAAGAGCGAAAACACCTCCATCACGCGCGATGTCTCCGGGGAGGGCGTGCAGCAGGCACTTTTAAAGATTCTGGAGGGCACGGTTGCCAACGTCCCGCCCCAGGGCGGCCGGAAGCATCCCCACCAGGAGTTCATCAGCATTGACACGACAAATATCCTGTTCATCTGCGGCGGCGCGTTCGACGGTATCGAGCGCATCATCGAAAACAGGATGGATAAGAAGACCATCGGCTTCGGCGCGGAGATCAAAAGCAAAAAAGAGAAGAACGTGGGCGAGATACTCAAAAACGTTCAGTCTCACGACCTGCTGAAATTCGGCCTCATTCCCGAGCTTGTGGGCCGGCTGCCCATTATTACGACGCTGCAGTCCCTGGACCGGGCGGATCTGATCCGGATACTCAAGGAGCCCAAGAACTCTCTGACCAAGCAGTATACCGTTCTTTTAAGCTACGACAACGTCACGCTTGAATTCAATGACGACGCGCTGGGCGCCATCGCCGACAAGGCGCTGGAAATGGAAATCGGCGCGCGCGGCCTGCGCAGTGTGATGGAGGGCATTATGATGAACATCATGTACGAGGTGCCCTCGGACGGCAAGATCGAGCGCGTCGTCATCACGAGCGAAAGCGTGCTGGGTCTAGAACCGCCCCGGATCGTCCACCGGCCCAAGCCCCAGATCGATCCGGACGTCAACACCGCATCTTAACGACACTATCAGAGCCGCACATCAGTGCGGCTCTAAAATCATCGCTATTGACAGTATTTAAATTTACGCAGCAACGCGGCCTGTCCTGCGGAAAAGGAGGCTTATACCATGAGCGACAACGATAACGAAATCGTCACCACAGAAAATCTGCCGATGCTCGCCCTGCGCGGGCTGTCGGTTTTTCCAAACATGCTTTTAAATTTTGACGTCGAACGGGCCATGTCCGTGGCGGCGCTCAACGTCGCCGCCGAGGGCGAGAGGAGAATCTTCCTTCTGGCGCAGAAGGACATCTCAAAGGAATCGCCGGCGGAGGCGGACCTTTACAAGGTCGGCACCATCTGCTATGTCAAGCAGCTTCTGCGGATTCCGGGCGGGGGCATCAAGGTGCTCGTCGAGGGCCATCAGCGGGCGGCGCTGAAAAAGGTTTTGAGCGACAGAAAATTCTTTTTCGCAGAGGTCGAACCGATCCTGGAAGAAGTCCCGGAAAAAATTACGCCCCGGACAGAGGCGCTCATCCGCAAAAGCGTGAGCCTCTTTGATTCCTACTCATCGCTTACCGGCAACGTGACGAAAGAGGCCGTCATCGCCATCTATTCGTCGACGGAGCCCGGTTACATCGCCGATTATATCGCGCAGAACATGTACATGAAGCCGGAAAAGAAACAGCTCATTCTGGAGACGGTGTCGCCGACCAAGCGGCTGGAGCTCATCTGCGATATGCTGCTTCGTGAAATCGAGGTCGTCGAGATCGAGCAGCAGATCGACGAGCGCCTGCGCGGCAGGCTTGAGCGGCAGCAGCGCGATCACGTGCTCCGGGAGCAGCTGCGGGTTATCCAGTCCGAGCTGGGGGAGTCTTCCGACGTGGGCTCGGAGACGGACGACTACAGAAGCAAAATTCTGGCGCTGAAGCTGGACGGGGAGATCGAGAAAAAGCTTCTCCGGGAGGTCGACCGGCTGGAAAGGCAGCAGTTCGGTTCCAGTGAGTCCGCTGTTATACGCAATTATCTCGACATCTGCATCGAGCTGCCGTGGAAGACGCTCTCCAAGGAGCGTCTGGACGTAAAGGCGGCCCGCAGGATTCTCGATGAGGACCACTTCGGCCTTATGAAGGTCAAGGACAGGATCATCGATTTTCTGTCCGTCAAGCAGCTGACCCATCAGCACAACGGCACGATTTTGTGCCTGGTGGGCCCGCCGGGTGTCGGAAAGACGTCGGTGGCCATCAGCATTGCCAAAGCGCTGAACAGAAAGCTCGCCCGGCTGGCGCTGGGCGGCATCCACGACGAGGCCGAAATCCGCGGCCACCGGAAGACCTACGTCGGCGCCATGCCGGGCCGGATCATATCGGCCATCAGCCAGGCCGGCACCAGAAATCCGCTCCTGCTGCTGGACGAAATCGACAAGCTGGGCAGCGACTACAGGGGAGACCCGTCGTCGGCGCTTCTGGAGGCGCTGGACCCGGAGCAGAACGCCACCTTCCGCGACCACTATCTTGAGCTGCCTTTCGACCTGTCGGACGTAATGTTCATCACCACGGCGAACACGACCTCCACGATCCCGCGGCCACTTCTGGACCGTATGGAGGTCATCGAGCTGTCCAGCTACACCGATATGGAAAAGCTGGAGATCGCGAAAAGCCACCTGATCCCGAAGCAGCGCAAAAAGCACGGACTCAATCTCCGCCAGTTTAAAATCACCGACGACGCTGTTCTGGAGATCATCGCCGGCTATACGAGAGAGTCCGGCGTGCGCCTTCTGGAGCGCGAGGTCGCCGCAGCCTGCAGAAAAACGGCGTCCAAGATCGTGGCCGGCGATATAAAGAGCGTCATCATCAAGACGGGCATGCTGGAGGAATTCCTCGGCGTGCGTAAATATAAGCCCGAAACCATCGCGGGCAAGGATGAAATCGGCCTTGTCAAGGGACTCGCGTGGACCTCCATGGGCGGCGAGACGCTGGATGTGGAAGTCAATGTCCTCGACGGGTCGGGCAAGCTCGAGCTCACCGGCAATCTGGGCGACGTGATGAAAGAGTCGGCCCACGCGGCCGTGTCCTACATCAGGAGCCGCGCCGTCAAGCTGGGCATCGATCCCGATTTCTATAAAAACCGCGACATCCATATCCATTTCCCGGAGGGCGCCGTCCCGAAGGACGGGCCGTCCGCCGGCATTACCATCGCCATCGCCGTCATCTCCGCGCTGACCGGCGCCCCGGTACGCCGCGACCTGGCGATGACGGGAGAGATCACGCTGCGCGGCAGGATTCTCGCCATCGGCGGCCTGAAGGAAAAGACGATGGCCGCGCTCCGCACCGGCGTCAAGACCGTGATCATCCCGGCCGAGAACGAGCCGGACCTGGAGGACATCGACCAGACGGTGCGGCGCGCTCTGAACTTCGTCACGGCGGCCCACGTGGACAATGTGCTCGACGTCGCCCTCGACTTCACGTCGGTAAAGCTGCCGGTGAAGCCGGACGACGGGGTGCTCCCCATCATCGGAGACGGAGACAGGGCCGACGCCGGCCCGTCTATCCGGCAGTAGCGCCATGAACGTACAGAACGCAAAATTCATCAAATCAGCGGCAGCGCCGAAGGATTTTATATCCAACGGCCTGCCGCAGGTCGCGTTTGCCGGAAAATCGAATGTGGGCAAATCGTCGGTCATCAACAGGCTTGTGAACCGCAGAAATTTCGCCCGCGTAGGTGCTACGCCGGGGAAGACGGCGCATGTCAATTATTTCCTCATCGACGAGCGCGCCTATTTCGTCGACCTGCCCGGGTACGGCTATGCCAAGGTATCCCTTACGGAAAAACAGCGCTGGGCAAAGCTGATGGAAACGTATTTCCAGGACAGCGGCAGGATCGACTGCGGGGTGCTCATCGTCGACGCGCGCCATGACCCGACGGCCGACGACAAACTGATGGCGGGGTGGTTTAAGGGAACAGGCCGCCCGCTGCTGATCGTGGCGAACAAGGTCGACAAGCTTAACGCCACGGGGCTGAAAGGCTGCGGCGAGAAAATCCGGGAAGGCCTTGAGCTCGGGGCGGAGACGCCCGTGATTCTTTTTTCCGCGGAAAAGGGGACAGGCCGAGAGGCGCTGCTGAAAGAGATTGAAAATATTGCTAATTGCTGATATAATAGTCAAATAAGGAGGCGGGCGATTTTTGGCGAATATCTTAAATAATCTGAACTGGGCGACGCTGATCGACATGGCGATCTCGCTCGTCGCCGCACTTGCCTGCATCATTTTTCACGAGCTGTCGCACGGCTACATTGCCTACCGGCTCGGCGACAAAACGGCGAAGGAAATGGGCAGGCTCACGCTCAATCCGCTCAAGCATATCGACCCTATCGGCCTGCTGGCCTTTGTGCTGCTGAAATTCGGCTGGGCCAAGCCGGTCCAGGTGGACCCGAGAAATTTCAAAAATCCGAAGCGGGGCATGGCGATCACGGCGCTGGCCGGGCCGGCGTCCAATTTTGTGCTGGCTGTGCTGATGATGTTTATCCTGGGCTTCGTCCTGCCGTTTCTCAAGCCGGATTCCATAATTTTGGAGCTGCTGTTTCGCGTCGCATCCTTCAGCATCGTCCTCGGCATCTTCAATCTCGTTCCGCTGCCGCCGCTGGACGGCTCGAAAATCCTGTTTGCGGCAGCTTCGGACGAGCTGTGGATGAAGCTGATGCGTTACGAGCGGTACGGCTTTATTGTCCTGCTCGTGCTGGTGATGCTTCCTGCCACGAGCAACCTGCTGGGAAAAGCCACAAATGCCGTGTTCTACTGGCTTTTTGAACACGTTACACTATTTTCCGCGCATCTCGTCGGCTTTTATTAATAGGGTGCGGGTGATGGAAAATCCGATTTTTACGCTGAAAAGCGTCGTCAAGTCAAAGGGCGAGATGGAGGATTTTACGGGGCCGCTGGCTCTGATCCTACAGCTGCTCAGCAAAAACAAGATCGAAATCAAGGACATCAGCATCTCCCTGATTCTTGAGCAATATCTGGCATACCTGGACACCATGGCGGAAATGGACCTGGAGGTCGCCAGCGAATTTGTGGCCATGGCCTCGCATCTTGTCTATATCAAGACGAAAATGCTGCTTTCCGGGGAAGAAGACGTCGAGGAGCTCAATGAGCTCATCAACTCGCTGGAGGACCTGCGTCGGCGCGACGCTTATATCCAGATCAAATCCGTCACCGGCCAGCTGTTGGACATGTTCAGGAGCAGCTATGGCCTGATGGTCAAGCAGCCGGAATATCTTCCGCCGGACAACACGTACAAATACATGCACAGCATCAACGACCTCGCGAGAGCTTTCTTCCAGCTCATCGACAGGGAAGAGCCCGGCGGCGGGAACACGCCAAAGGCCGTTTTGTATCCCAAGCGCATTACGTATTCCGTGACGGAAAAAGCCGCCGAGATACTCGGCGTCGTCAAATCCCACGGCGCCACCCGCGTCAGTCTTTTGATCGGCGACGCGAAAAGCCGGTCCGAGATGGTGGCCGTTTTTATCGCGGTGCTGGAGCTGTGCCGGACAGGCTCTATTTACCTCGTCGGCTGCGACGAGGAGCTGACGATCGTGAGTTCCGGGCCGGACGCCGTCAACGCCGAGGTCCCCGCCGATTTTGACGGGAGCTTTGCGGAATAAAAAGTTCAGGCGCTTAACATCGAAAGCGATCACTTCAGCCGCGCACCCAGCGGCGGGACGGACGAAATAAATGGAAATTCGTGACATAGAAAGCATTATTGAGGGCATACTATTTGCGTCGGGCGAGCCTGTGGGAATCGGCCGGATCGCCACCTGCCTCGGTATTGACGAGACCATCGTGTCGGATGCGGCGGTGAAGCTGCGGGACCGTTACGTTTTTGAACGGCGGGGCATACGGCTTGTCTTTCTGGACAAGGCCATTCAGCTCTGCTCGGCCCCGGAATACGCCGACTATATCCGGCTGACGCTGGAGACGCGCAAGCAGCCGCAGCTGTCGCAGCAGGCGCTGGAGGTGCTCGGCATTATCGCCTATTTCCAACCCGTGACGAAGCTGTACGTCGAGCAGGTGCGCGGGGTCGACAGCTCCTATACCGTCGGGCTCCTGCAGGAGCGCGGTCTTATCGAAACGTGCGGCAGACTTGCCGTGCCCGGCCGGCCGCTTCTTTTCAGGACAACGCCCTCATTTCTCCGGACCTTCGGCATCACCTCGCTGGACGAGCTGCCGGAGCTGCCGGACGGGGAGAACTCGGTCAGTCCGGAAAACCTCATGATTTCGGGCTTTCAGGCCCTCGGAGCATCGGAACCGAAAGGAGTTTCGGAGGCGCAGCCATGATTGCTCTTGCAATAGTGCTCGCAATAGTGCTTCTCGTTTGCCTCCTGCGTGTCGGCGTCGTTGTCGAATACGGCGAGGACGGCTTTACGGCCGACGGGACGGTCGGTCCTGTTTCTTTCCGCCTGGCGCCGCGGAAAGAAAAAAATAAAGGCAAGCGGAAGCAGAATAAAAAAGCGGCGGAGGCAACTGTCAAATTGGGCCGGCTGACCGGCCTGAAGAACCAGCTGCCGTCCATCAGACAGGCGCTGTCCCGCCTCAGACGGAAGCTGCGCGTCAACGAGCTGACGATTTATTATATGGCGGCCGGCAGTGATCCTGCCGCGGCGGCGATGTATTTCGGCGCGGCGTCCGCTGGCTACGGTTTCCTTCTTCCAATTTTGGAGAACAGCTTCAAAATCAAAAAGCGCGACCTGCGCGCTTCGGTGAATTTTGAAGAGACGGAACCGTACATCTACCTCAGGGCAAAGCTTTCTCTCGCTGTCTGGGAAGCGTTTTACGTGGGCTTCGGACTGTTTAAAAATATAATCAAAAGTGAAAACATGAGAGCTAAAATCAGAAAGGCGGTTTAATTATGGATAAACATCCTATTGGCGATTTGATGGAGACAACGATGCAGAAGATCCGCGAGATGGTCGACGTCAATACGATTGTCGGCTCGCCGATCATCACCGCCGACGGCATCACGCTGATCCCCGTGTCGAAGGTCAGCTTCGGATTTGCCAGCGGCGGATCGGATTTCCAGACGAAGCATCAGCAGGCCAATCAGAACAACGCGTTCGGCGGCGGCAGCGGCGCCGGCGTCAACATCGTTCCCGTCGCTTTCCTTGTGGTCAAGGGGACAAATATCAAGCTCCTGAATATCGCGCCGCCGGCGTCGTCAACGGTCGACAGGATCATCGAGATGGTCCCGGAGGTCATCGACAAGGTCAATGAGCTCATGAATAAGGAATAATTCGGCCTGAAAATACAGCTTTTCGGCCTTTTACCGCCGTTTGCCCGGACGGAATTGCGATAATCCGGCGGATAAATGACAGGCACATGTTCATAATAAGCACTGCCTTAACTTAAAATGGGGTGGTGCTTATTTGTGACAAAGAGATCGGTTTCTCTTTTCGGTTATAAAGATTTGAGCGGCGCGGCTTTGCGCGTACACCGCAAAAGACTGACCGTCCTTTTGCTTTTGATATCGCTTTTGACAGCCA
This sequence comes from Sporobacter termitidis DSM 10068, assembly GCF_900130065.1. Lineage (GTDB taxonomy): Bacteria > Bacillota > Clostridia > Oscillospirales > Oscillospiraceae > Sporobacter > Sporobacter termitidis. The sequence goes on along the minus strand of NZ_FQXV01000001.1, from coordinate 128,132 downwards.
ATGCCGCGCTTCTTCAGGCGTCGGCGGCGCCCGGTCCTTCGGCCAATGCCGCGATCCTTATGGAGTCCGCCAGCGGCGCGGTGCTCTACGAGAAAAACCCGGACAAGCGGATGCTGATCGCCAGCACGACGAAAATTTTGACGGCCCTCGTCGTCCTCGATAAGGGCGGCGCGGACGAAAAGGTCAAAATCGGCGCCGATTTTCCGGCTGTCGAGGGCTCGTCGATCTATTTGAAGCCCGGGGACGAGCTGACGGTCAAGGAGCTGCTCTACGGTCTTCTGCTGGAATCCGGAAACGACGCCGCGGTGGCTCTGGCCAGGCATGTCGCCGGCGACACCGGCCGGTTTGCGGAGCTGATGAACGCGCGGGCGCAGGCGCTTGGCTGCAAGAACTCTCATTTCGTCAACCCTCACGGGCTCGACGCCAAGGAGCATTATTCCTCGGCACGGGACCTGGCCCTCATCGCGCGGGAGGCGATGAACAACGAGACCTTCCGCGAGATCGTGTCCACGAAACGCCTGAACGCCGCCGGGCGGTATTTCAGGAACCACAACAAGCTCCTCTGGACGTGCCCCGGCGCCATCGGCGTCAAAACGGGCTTCACGGAGAGCGCGGGGCGAAGCCTCGTCTCCTGCGTCGAACGGGAGGGCATGCGCCTCATCTGCGTGACGCTCTCCGCGCCCAACGACTGGAACGACCACACGTCGCTCTATGACTGGGCTTACGGCGCCTACAGATGCGTCAGAATCGCCCGGAGCGAGGCAAGCTTCGGCAGCGTGCACGTGGTTTCCGGCGTCAGTGACGCGGCCGCCGTCCATCCGGAGACGGATTACGCGGCGGTGTTTCCGAAAAAAGACAATGTCGACGTCGTCTGGGAGCTCCCCAGGTTTGTCTACGCACCCGTTAAGGCCGGGAGCCGGGCCGGCGTCGTCAGGATCATGCAAAACGGACAGGCCGTTCAGGAAATCCCGCTCATCTATGACGGGGCGGTAAAGCTTGATACGTCTGTACCGCTGTCATTGTGGGAAAAATTGAAGTGGTCGCTGTCCTCCGGCGACAAGCAGACCTTCGTCCGCAGCGCGTAGCGGCCAAAATGCGGCGGCGCCTTTCCGCCCGCCCGGGAGTATCTGAATTATGCAGGAACGCCTTCAAAAAATACTGTCGGCTCACGGTGTGGCTTCACGCCGTGAGTCGGAAAAGCTGATCGGGGACGGCCGGGTCCGCGTTAACGGCGTGACGGCCGTCCTGGGCCAGAGCGCCGACGAGAGCACCGACCGCATCGAGGTGGACAGGCGGCCGCTGCGCACCGCGCCCGATAAAGTCTACATAATGCTCAACAAACCACGCGGCTATGTAACAACGATGAAGGACGAGCAGGGGCGGAAAAACGTCTCCGAGCTTGTACGGGGCTGCAAGGCGCGTGTTTACCCTGTGGGCCGGCTCGACCTGAACTCAGAGGGGCTTCTCATCATGACAAACGACGGGGCGCTGACGAATCTGCTGACGCACCCATCTCACGAAAAATCGAAAACGTATCTCGTGCGCGTCAGGGGAGACGCGGCGGACGCCGCCGAACGGCTCTCCGCGCCCATGACGCTGGACGGCGTCCAGCTGCGGCCCGCCAGCGTCCGCCTGCTTCGCGAGGCGCCGGACGGCGCCCTTTTATCGATAACCATCCACGAGGGGAAAAACAGGCAGATACGGCGGATGTGCGCCGAGCTCGGTCTTGAGGTGATATCGCTCAAGCGCGTCGGCGAGGGCGGCCTTCAGCTGGGCGAGCTCAGGTCCGGCTGCTGGCGGTATCTGACCGAGGCGGAAATCACGCTGCTTAAAAACAAAAATGCAGGAATACAGGGATAAAATTGCAATATTTTCTTGATTTATCCGCATTTCATCGGTATGATAGTTACAGAGCTTACAAATACCGTACATTACCGGAGGCATACGTATGGACAAGGATATTCTGAGCGTCATTGAGGCGGCGTCGCCCGGTTTTTCCAAGGGGCAGCGCAGCATCGCCAAATATATACTGGAGAACTACGAAAAGGCGGCCTTCATGACGGCCAGCCGGCTCGGACAGGTTGTGGACGTCAGCGAATCGACGGTCGTCCGCTTTGCCGCGGAGCTGGGCTACGACGGTTACCCGGAGATGCGGCGGGCACTGCAGGATATGATCCGCAACTGCCTGACCTCGGTGCAGCGCATCCAGGTCGCCAAGGAGCTCATGGAGAGCGAGGATATCGTATCGCTCGTATTATCCTCTGATATCGATCAGATCCGCCAGACAATGGAGGAAATGAACCGGCGGGATTTCGAGTCCGCCGTGGACAGGATCGTCAAGGCAAAAAACATTTATATTTTCGGGCTGCGCTCCTCGTCGGCGCTGGCCAATTTCATGGGCTTTTACTTCAATCTGATCTTTGACAACGTCCGCGTCATCAACGGCACGTCGGCCAGCGAGGTTTTCGAGCAGATCCTGCGCGTGTCCGAGGGCGACGTGTTCCTGGCGCTGTCCTTCCCGCGATATTCCCGGCGGACGATCAAGGCGATGCGCTATGCCCGGGACATGGGGGCCGATGTGATCGGTATCACGGACACCCCGGCCTCGCCGATCGCCAAGCTGGCCGATATCGCGCTCTTCGCCCGCAGCGACATGGTGTCCTTTATCGACACGCTGGTGGCGCCCTTAAGCCTCGTCAACGCGCTGATCGTGGCGACCTCCGCCAAGGCGCAGGGCGATCTGTATTCCAATTTTGAAAAGCTCGAGCGCATCTGGGACGAATACGAGGTCTACGAGAAAACGGATGTATGATGTCGTCGTCATCGGCGCCGGCGCGGCCGGCATGCTGGCGTCGGGGCTTGCCGCAGCCCGGGGGCTCCGTGTCCTGCTCCTTGAAAAAAATGACCGGCCCGGCCTGAAGCTCCGCATTACGGGGAAGGGTCGCTGCAACGTCACAAACGACTGCCCCGTGCGGGAAGCGCTCGACAATATCCCCACGGGCGGCAAGTTTCTTTACAGCGCTTTTAACGGCTTTACGCCCAGGGCTGCGATGGACTTTTTTGAAAAGCTCGGCGTGCCGCTGAAGACAGAGCGCGGTAACAGGGTTTTTCCGGCCTCTGACAGCGCGCAGGACGTTGTTTCCGCCTTGCGCCGGTATGCGGAAGGGGCCGGCGCGGAGCTCCGTAAAGGGACGGCAAGGGCCCTCCTGACTGAAGACGGCACCGTTTCCGGCGTCAAAACGGCGGATGAGGAGATCGCCTGCCGGGCCGTCATACTGTGCACGGGCGGCAAGTCGTACCCGCTGACGGGCTCCACCGGCGACGGATACAAAATGGCGGAGGCCGCCGGACACAGGATCGCGGCGCCGAAGCCGTCGCTGGTGCCGCTGGAAGCGTCGCCCGAGGTCTGCGCCAGGATGCAGGGCCTGTCGCTGAAAAATATCCGACTCACCGTGCGCGACGGCGGAAAAAAGCCGGTATACGAGGACTTCGGGGAAATGCTGTTCACGCATTTCGGCGTCTCGGGGCCTCTTATTTTATCGGCCAGCGCCCATATGCGGGATTTTGCCAATAAAAAATATGCGCTGTCCATTGATCTGAAGCCGGCCCTGGATGAGCATAAGCTTGACGCGCGGCTTCTGCGTGATTTTGAAAAGTACGCCAACAAAGATTTTGCCAACGCGCTCGCCGATCTGGCAAGCCGCACGATGATCCCCGTGCTTATCGACCTGTCCGGCATCCCGCCGGAGACGAAGGTGCACTCGATCACCCGGGAGCAGCGGCGGCGACTGCTGGCCCTCTTTAAGGATTTCAGACTTACCGTCACCGGCCCGCGCCCCATCGAGGAGGCCATCATCACGTCGGGCGGCGTGGATACGAGGGAACTCAATCCCACGACGATGGCGTCAAAGCTTGTTCAAAACCTGCACTTCGCCGGCGAGATCATTGACGCCGACGCGTACACCGGCGGCTTTAACCTGCAGATCGCCTGGAGCACGGCATACGCCGCCGCCACGCATGTATTGAAAAACGAATGAAGGGCAAGGGCGCCTCTTCGCGGCGCGGGGCCCCGAAAGGAAATAGCGAATGGAAGAAAGAAGCATCGCCATTGACGGCCCCAGCGGGGCGGGGAAATCAACGCTCGCGCGCCTGACGGCAAAGAAATACGGTCTCATTTACGTAGACACCGGCGCGCTGTACAGAAGCGTCGGCCTTTTTGCACTTCAGAGGGGCGTGTCGTCAAAGGACGAGGAAAACGTTGTAAAGCTTCTGCCCGATATTCGTATCGAGCTGCGGTACGACGGGGGCGGGCTGCAGCGGATGTTCCTGAACGGGAAGGATGTGACGGAGAATATCCGCGTCCCGGAGGCGTCCATTTACGCTTCCGACGTTTCGTCCATGGTGCCGGTCCGGGATTTCCTGCTGGCCATGCAGAGGGAGATGGCGGTAAAATACGACGTTGTCATGGACGGGCGCGATATCGGCACGGTCGTCCTCCCGGACGCCGGCTTGAAGATTTTTCTGACGGCCAGGCCCGAGGTGCGCGCCGAACGCCGATATGCCGAGCTGAAAGCAAAAAGCATCTCGACGACATATGATGAGGTGCTCAGAGACATCCTGTACCGCGACAAGAACGACAGCGAGCGCAGCGCCGCGCCCTTAAAGGCGGCGGAGGACGCGATTTTGGTCGACACGTCGGAGATGGATCTGGAGCAGTGCCTCAAGGCCATATGCGCTCTGGCGGAGGAAAAATTGGGGCTATGAATAAAGAATACCGCGCCTTCCGGCGGCTTTATCATTTTCTATATGTCGTCCTGTTCCCGGTGTATAGGGTCAAATGCATCGGCGGGGAGAATATCCCGGCCGGGCCGGCGGTGTTCTGTGCCAACCACTCCAGCAATTTTGACCCGATTCTTTTGTGCATGGGGATCGGGATAGAGCACCATCCGCATTTCATGGCGAAAATCGAGCTGTTCAGGATGCCTGTTCTATCCTCCGTCATCCGGGCCATCGGCTCGTTCCCCGTGGACCGCGACCGCAGTGATATCGGCGCCATCAAAACGGCGATGAAATATCTGAAGGCCGGGGAAAAGGTCGGGATTTTCCCGGAGGGGCGGCGCAATCTGACGGAAGACGGGGATGCAAAGCGCGGCGCCGTCCAGATCGCCGACCAGATGTCCGTACCCGTCATACCGGTGTACATCCCCAGAAATAAAAAACCGTTTCATACGTATACTATTGTCGTCGGTGCACCGTATCTCGTCAATCCAGAGCGCAAAAAGCTCTCCCGCGCCGAATACGACGGCCTGGCGGGGGTTCTGATGGACAAGATCGCGGCGCTCAAGGCTGCGGGGGAGGCCGGGCAATGAAAATCATTCTCGCGAAATCCGCCGGGTTCTGCTTTGGCGTCCGGCGGGCCGTCAATATCTGTGAGGACACCGCGAAAAGCGGCGCCCGCTGCGCGACGCTGGGGCCGATCATTCACAACACAAGCGTCACCCGCGCCCTGGCTGAAAAGGGCGTCCGGGAGCTTGGCGACGTGGGCGACGCGCAGCCCGGGGAGACGGTTATCATCCGATCTCACGGCGCAAAAAGGGGAGAAATCGAGGCGCTCAAGGCGCTTGGCGCCGATATCCTCGATGCCACCTGCCCAGACGTGGCCAAAATCCACGGCATTGTGCGGCGCGAGTCCGACGAGGGGCGCACAGTCCTGATTGTCGGGGAGAAAAACCATCCCGAGGTCGAAGCCATATCCAGTTGGTGCGGCGACTGCAGGATTGTGGAAACGCCGGAAGAAGTCAGGGAATGGCTCCGGCAGTCGCCCAACGCAAAAAGCGCGCCGATTTCCGTTGTTTCCCAGACAACAAACACGCGCGACGTGTTTGAATTGTGCTGTTTGGAAGTAAAAAAAGAGTGTACAAATCTCAAAATATTTGATACAATATGCAACGCCACGTGCAGACGCCAGGAAGAGGCCAAAGAAATCTCTCGTCGAGTTGACGCCATGATTGTCATCGGCGGCAAATCGAGTGCCAACAGCATTAAGCTTGCGGAAATCTGCAGAGCTCACTGCAACAGAGTGTATTTCATTGAATCAGCCGACGATCTTGACATTTCGTATTTCAGTGACTCCGACACTGTCGGTATTACTGCGGGCGCTTCCACACCGGCGTGGATAATTAAGGAGGTCAGTCAGATGTTGAGTGAAGAAATGAATATCGAAGAGTCAGGCGGACAAGCAGGCGAAACAGAAGTCAAGGAGGCGGCGCAGGAAGCTGTCGAATCCTTTGAGGAAATGCTGGAAAAATCAATTAAAACTTTAAATACTGGGGAAAAAGTGACCGGCATTATCGCCGCTATTACGCCGACAGAGATTTCTGTGGATCTCGGCACGAAGCAGTCAGGTTACATACCTCTGGCTGAGCTGACCGATGATCCGTCGGTGAAAGTGGAAGACATCGTCAAAATCGGCGATTCAATTGAGACTTTTGTTCTGCGCGTCAACGACGTGGAGGGCACCGTCATGCTGTCGAAAAAGCGTCTTGACTCCGTCAAGAGCTGGGACGATATCGAAGTGGCAAAAAATGAAAAAACCACTGTTGAGGGTGTCGTTACGGAAGAGAACAAGGGCGGCGTTGTCGTCTCTGTGCGGGGCGTCCGCGTTTTTGTGCCGGCTTCCCAGACGGGCCTGGCGAAGGACGTGCCCATGTCGACGCTTGTGAAAACGAAGGTCAAGCTGCGCATCACGGAGGTCAACCAGTCGCGCCGCCGTGTCGTGGGCTCCATAAGGGCCGTTGCCAACGAGGAGCGCCGCGAAAAGATGGAGCAGATCTGGAATGAGATCGAAGTCGGCAAAAAATACGAGGGCGTCGTGAAATCCATGACGTCGTACGGCGCTTTCGTCGATATCGGCGGCATCGACGGGATGGTGCACGTTTCCGAGCTCAGCTGGACCAGAATCCACCAGCCGTCCGACGTGCTGAATATCGGCGACAAGATCGAGGTCTTCGTCATCTCCTTCGACAAGGAAAAGAAAAAGATTTCACTCGGCTATAAGACGAAGGAAGACAATCCGTGGGAGAAGTTTATCACCGCCTATAAGATCGGCGATACGATCAACGTCAAGATCGTCAAACTCATGCCCTTCGGCGCGTTCGCGGAGATCATCCCCGGCGTGGACGGCCTGATCCACATTTCGCAGATCACCGACCACAGGATTGGTCTGCCCTCCGAGGTCCTGAAGGAAGGCATGGACACCGATGTCAGAATCACGGATATCGATCTGGAGAAGCACAAGGTCTCTCTGAGTATCAGGGCACTGATGACGCCCGATTCCGCGCCCGTCTCCGATAAGGCGCCCACCATCGTTTACGACACGGACTTCCCGCCGGCCGAAATCCCGGAAGAGTAAAAATCATTCCGTGTCGGATCGGGAATAAAATAAGGTAGTTTTGTATACCGGAAACGAGAAAGTATCGTTTCCGGTATATTTTTCTTTAAAACTGCAAAATAATAGAATATCGGCATGTCCCATGGGTTTTCGCTGCGGATTTATCCGGCCGTCGGGAAAAATTTGATGAAAATACTTGCTATACCAAGTAAATTTGGTATATAATTAACTTTGCACTCAAAATGGATCAATCATTTGGGACTTGAATTTAAGGTGAGGAATCTATGTTCAGAGTTGGCGATATGATCGCTCACCCCATGCACGGGGCCGGCATCATTGACAGTATCGAAGAGCGGAAAATCAACGGATGTACCCGCCAGTATTATATTCTCAAAATGCCCGCCGGGGGGATGGTCGTGATGATTCCCACCGAGAGCAGCGAAGCCATCGGCGTACGTCCGATTGTGGACTCCGCCGCCGCCGAGTCTCTTTTGAATTCGATTTCAAAAATTGAGGCCGACATGACGTCCAACTGGAACAGGCGTTACCGCGAGAATATGCAGCGTCTGAAGAGCGGAGACCTTTTGGAGGTCGCGCGGGTCGTCAAGGGCCTCATGGCACGCGACGTTGAAAAGGGGCTGTCTACCGGCGAGCGCAAGATGCTCCATTCGGCCAAGCAGATTTTGATTTCAGAGATCGTCCTGTCGCAGCAGTCGAGTTACGAAGAAGTCGAAATGCGTATCAACAAGGTTCTGGTATAACAGCGGCGGAGGAAAAACCTCCGCTTTTGCATGAGCGCGTTCCGATCATACCGGGAGGGAAATCCAATGGCGCTGAAGCTGTCCGGTCTCGCGAGAAGAGAAAAGGCGCATGAAAACCAGAAAGGCTGCTGCTCCGCTGTCGTCGCCGCCGGCGGGGCATCTTCACGCATGGAAGGGCAGGATAAGCTCTTTTTGGACATTGGCGGCGTCCCCGTTCTGGCGCACACGCTCCTGGCGCTCAACAAGTGCCCGGAGGTCGGCGAAATCGTCGTTGTTACGCGGCAGGACAGGATGGATGACGTGGCGCGGCTTGTCTCCGAATATGGGGTGTCCAAGGCCGCCAAGCTCGTACCCGGCGGTCAGACCCGCCTGGAATCCGTTATGAACGGCGTCCTGCAGGTGTCTCCGCACGCGCGGCTCATTGCCGTCCACGATGGGGCGCGCCCTTTTGTGACGGGAGAAACCGTTTCTCTCGCCGTTGCCGCGGCGCTGAAATTCTCCGCCGCGGCGCCGGCCGTCCCGGTGACATCGACGGTCAAAATGGCCAAAAACAACATGGTCGTCAAAACAGTAGACAGGGACGGGCTGTTTGAGATACAGACGCCCCAGATATTCGCCGCGGAGCTTTTGAAAGGGGCCTTGCAGAATGCCGCTGACAAAAAGCTTTACATAACCGACGACTGCATGGCGGTGGAGGCGCTGGGCTGTTCCGTCTGCCTGACGGCCGGGACAAGAGAGAACATCAAGCTGACGACGGCAATCGATGTTGCGTTTGCCGAAGCTATTCTACAGATGCGGAGGAAAGAAGATGAGGATCGGACACGGTTATGACGTCCATCGCCTGAAGACCGGCCGTCCCTGTATCCTGTGCGGTGTGCTGATTCCAAGCGACTTCGGGCCGGACGGACACTCGGACGCGGACGTCCCGGTTCACGCGCTGATGGACGCGCTCCTGGGCGCGCTGGCATTGGGCGATATCGGCAAGTATTTCCCCGATTCCGATGAAAAATACAAGGATGCGGACAGCGTGGGGCTGTTAAAAATTGTTTACGGGGATATACAAGCAAAGGGGTATAAGCTTTCAAACGCCGATATGACGATTGTCGCGCAGAATCCGAAGCTCTCGCCGCATATCGCCGATATGCGGCGCAATATCGCCGCGGCGCTTGGCTGCGGCGTCGAGCAGATCAGCGTCAAGGCGACGACGGAGGAAAAAATGGGCTTTACCGGCGAGGGTCTGGGCATATCCGCCCACGCCGTCGTGCTACTCGAGAAAATTTAACAAATGACGGCAAGGGCAGAGCCCTTGCCCTACAGAAGATGGAATACAATATCCGTTTCCTTGTAGGGCAGGGGCTCTGCCCTTGCCGCTTCCGCAAAACACGCGGACGGATTTCACAACAAAACCGCACTTACCGAAAATCACTGGGCGGCATATTATGGTTTGAACGGCAGCAGTCTGGATGCCGGATCAATACCAACCGAGAGGAGAGCCGTCAGTGGTCTATTATCTCTTGATCTGCAGGTCGCTTACGTATGCCCAACGCACAGCAAAGGCACTGGAGCGTGTGGGGATCACCGCCATCGTCACCAAGGTGCCTCAGGTCATTTCGTCCGACGGGTGCGGATATTGCGTAAAGGTGTCGGCCAAACATATTTCAAACGCGCTCGTCGCCCTGAAAAACGCGGAGCTTTATCCCATAAAGGTCTTCGTTTTATATGCCGACGGTAATTATAACGAGGTAACCCTATGATATACCTCGACAACGCCGCCACAACGATGATAAAACCGGCGAGTGTCGCCAGAAACGCCGCGTGGGCCGTCGGCCATCTCAGCAGCCCGGGCAGGGGCGGCTACACCGCCGCCATGGACGCTTCCGAAATCGCCTTTGAGTGCCGTGAAAAGGTCTCAAAGCTCTTCAGCGTCGGGGACCCGGAAAGCATCGTTTTTACATTCAACGCCACGCACGCTTTAAACATTGCCATCAAAAGTCTCGTCCGCCGCGGCGACAAGGTGCTCATATCCGGATATGAGCACAACGCCGTCACACGCCCGCTGCATGCCATTGGAGCCCGTGTCATTGTCGCGGCGTCCGAGCTTTTCGAGCCGGAGATGGCGCTGCTTGCTTTTGAGCGGCGCCTTTCCGAAGACACGGCCCTCGTCATCTGCAACCATGTCTCAAACGTCTTTGGGTACATCCTGCCGGTCGAGAGGATCGCAGCGGCCTGCCGGGAAAAGCATGTGCCGTTCATTCTGGATGCGTCCCAGTCCGCCGGCGCGCTCGACATCGATTTTGCAAAGCTCAGCGCGGACTATATCTGTATGCCGGGCCACAAGGGGCTGTATGGGCCCCAGGGCACAGGGCTGCTTCTCTGCGCGCGCCGTCCCGAGGGCATCCTGCAGGGCGGAACCGGCAGCAATTCGCTGTCACAGGATATGCCCGATATGCTGCCGGACCGCCTGGAGGCCGGCACGCACAACATGCCGGGCATCGCGGGGCTCTCCGCGGGACTGGACTATATTGCGAAAAAGGGCCTGAAGAATATCCTGTCGCACGAGCGCGCACTGGTCGCCGAGGCTGCAGACGGGCTTGTCAAAATAGAAAAGGTGCGCGTTTATAAAAGCGAATACGAATACTGCCAGGCCGGCGTCCTCTCGTTCGTGGTGGACGGTGTCCCGTGCGAGACGGTCGGCGAGGAGCTGTCCGCCCGGGGGATCTGCGTGCGCGCCGGGCTGCACTGCGCGCCGCTGGCCCACAAGACGGCCGGGACACTTCCAAACGGGACGGTGCGGATGAGTGTCTCCAGCTTCAACACGAAGCGGGACATATCGGCGCTGGTGAGCGCGGTGGAGGAAATCGTCCGCCGGGGATGAACAGCTCCGGCTTTCCATTACCGAAAGGTTTTTGGATTTGATACAAAATGTTCATAGATATGACATTGCCATTTTTCCATAAATATAATATAATACTTAAATAATGCTCAAATACTACATATGTTTTATATTCATATGCTGGTAATTCATGCGTCAGATAAAACTGTGAGTTAGGATGTATATGCGATGGCCTCTGTGAGGGAAGTTCTTCATATTTTATTGAACTTTATACAGACCGTAAGTATATGGGATATACTGGATATACTCATTGTCGCATATCTGATTTACCGCATCATTACCGTCGTGCGCAAGACAAGCTCCGCCAGCGTCATCAAGGGCATTATTCTCCTCCTGGCGGTCATGTGGCTGTCGAGCCTTTTGAATCTCAATGTTATCAATTACCTGCTGGGGCAGACGATGAAGCTGGGCGTGCTCGTTTTGATCGTCCTTTTCCAGCCGGAGCTCCGGCGCTTCCTTGAGCAGATGGGCAGCAGCAATTTCAGGATGGTTTTTGCCCGGAAGGTCAAGATCGGCTACATGGAAGCCTGCATTTCGAACACGGTGGCCGCCTGCATGGAAATGTCCCGGAAGCGGATGGGCGCGCTGATCGTTTTCGAGAGGGAAATCGCCCTTGTCGATCATATCAAAACCGGCACGAAGCTGGACGCGATCCTGACCGCCGAGCTTTTAAAGAGCATCTTTTTCCCAAAAGCGCCGCTCCATGACGGCGCCGTGATCGTTCGGGACGGACGGATATCGGCGGCGGCCTGTATGCTGCCGATGTCTTCAAACATCAATATCAGCCGCGACCTGGGCATGCGCCACAGGTCCGGCATCGGCATGAGCGAGGTTTCCGACGCCGTCGTCGTCATCGTCTCGGAGGAGACAGGCTCTATCAGCGTCGCCATCGACGGGATGCTCAAAAGGCACCTGGCCCACGAAACTTTCGAAAAGCTCCTGCGCAACGAACTCCTGGCGGAAGAGAGCCGCCCGGATACGAGAACGAAGCTGCGCAACAGGTTTAAGGTGAAGAAATGATGCTGAAGGAAAGAATGCGTAAAATTTTCGGAAGCAAGGTATTTTATATCGTCTTTTCGCTGCTTGCCTCCATGACGATCTGGCTGTATGTGGCTTATGTGGAAAATCCCAACGTCACCGTCAGCGTCCGGGGCATCAAAGTTGAATTCATCAACGAGGACTATCTGACGGACAGGTCTCTTGTCATCACCAAGACAAATTACGACACCGTGTCGCTCAATCTTCTGGGCAGGCGCAATACCGTATCGCAGCTTACAAACTCCAATATCAAGATAACGGCGGACCTCTCGGTCATCAAATCCGCGGGGGTTTACAGGGTTCCGTATACCGTCACATATCCCATCGATATCAATCCGGCGTCCGTTACCATTACGGGCCGCTCCAGCGATAATATCTCCGTCACCGCGGACTCCCTCGTTACGAAGGACATCCAGGTCCGCGCCACCTATGACGGCGGCGTGGCGGAGGGCTACCAGGCCGAGCCCATCGAGGTGAAACCGGACACGATCTCCGTGTCGGGGCCGAAGGAGGTCGTCTCAAAGATATCCAACGCCACTGTCACGGTATTGAGAGAGAATATCTCCAAGACGGTGGAGGATGACCTGCCGGTGATGCTCGTCGATGAAAACGGGCGGCAGGTCACATCGGACAAGCTCGTTTTGAGTCAGAAAACGGTCACCGTTAAAATCCCCGTCCTCAAGGTCAAGACCGTACCGCTGACCGTCAACCTGACGCCGGGCGCCGGCGCGGACAATACGAACACGGTCTGCTCCATCACGCCGTCGGATATCTCCATCTCCGGAGACTCCGAAACGCTGGACAGCCTCAACCAGATCGTCCTCGGGACGATTGACCTGAGCCAGTTCTTGACCTCCACGACCCAGACCTTCAAGATCGCGCTGCCCAACGGCACCACGAATCTGACAGGTACGACGGAAGCGACGGTGAGCGTCACCATCAACGGGCTCGATTCAAAGCATGTGAACGCCACAAACATCCAGGTGTCAAACGTCACCGACGGTTATACCGCCACTGTCGTCACAACGAGTATGGACGTCGTGCTGCGCGGAAAGACGGCGGCGCTGACCAATATCGCGCCGGACAATATCCGCATCGTCGCCGATTTGACCGAGCTCGGCGCGACGACTGGAATATATTCGGTGCTCGCCAAAGTTTACGTCGACGGAGATTCCACCGGCATCGGCGCCGTCGGCGAATATAAGATCACTGTGGCGATGGCGAAAAGTTAACGGGAAGGCACTATGTTTGGATACGTCAGACCCCTGAAGGACGAGCTGAAAGTCCGTGAATACGACCAGTTCAAGGCTTGCTACTGCGCGCTGTGCCATACGCTGAAGTCCCGGTACGGCGCGTTTTCGAGGAATATCCTCAATTTTGACTTCACTTTCCTTACCATGCTGCTCTGGGACGGTACGGACCGGCCGGCTTACCAATGCGCCAGATGCGTGGCCAGCCCGCTGCGGAAGAAGACGTATTGCGCGCCGTCGCCCGCTCTGGACCTTTGCGCCGGCTACAGCGTCATCCTGGCATGGTGGAAGCTGCGGGACTCGGTGAAGGACGAGACTTTTTTCGTCTCGCTCGGGGACAGGCTCCTATCGCTGCTGTTGCGCCGCGCGTACAAAAAGGCGTCCCGCGCCTATCCGGCGTTTGACGAGACGGTCCGGTCCAATCTGGAGGCGCTGGGCCGTCTTGAGTCGGCGGGAGACGCTTCGCTCGACGCGTGCGCCGACAAATTTGCCGCTATCACGGAGGCGCTGGCCGCGCCGCCCGGCGGGGAAGCCGGCAGCGCCGATAAGGCCCGGCCGCTGCGGCAGCTTTTGTATCATACCGGCCGGTATATTTACATCACCGACGCGTGCGACGATCTTGAGGACGACCTCAAAAAGCGCCGCTTCAATCCCGTGGCAAACCGTTTCGGGCTGACGTCCGGGGTCGTGCCGGAGGAGGACAGGACGGTCCTCCGAACGACGCTGATGCACTCCTGCGCTCTGATCGGCGCGGCCTATGAGCTGCTGCCGAAAAATTACTGGGCGCCGGTACTGAGCAATATCATCTACCTCGGCATGCCGGAAACCTGCTTTCGTGTGCTTGACGGCACATGGAGAAAAGGGAAAGGCGCCGCAAATAAAGGAATGGACAGAACAATATGAACGATCCGTACAGCGTCCTGGGCGTGTCCCCGGGCGCGACTGAAGAAGAGATTAAGAAAGCGTACAGGGAGCTTGTCCGCAAATACCATCCGGACAACTATCACAATAATCCGCTGGCGGATCTCGCCCAGGAAAAAATGAAAGAGATCAACGAGGCGTACGATCAGGTGACGAAATCCCGGTCGGGCGGCGGGCAAAGCGGGTCTTATAACGCCGGCGGGGGTTACGCGGGTCCGACAGGCGCAACGGGCGGCAGCGCCGAATTCACACAGGTCAGGGCGGCGATCAACTCCGGGAATCTGGCACTGGCCGAACAGCTGCTGAACGCGTCGCAGAGCAGGAACGCAGAGTGGCATTTCCTGATGGGGAGCCTCTGCTACAGAAAGGGCTGGCTGGACGACGCGCGCCGGTACTTTCAGACGGCGGCCGACATGGAGCCGGGCAACCAGGAATACCTGCAGGCCCTGAGCTTTATCAGCAGGGGCGGACAGCCCTATAACCCTTACGGCTATAACTATAACGCCGGGACCGGAGGCTGCAGCGCCTGCGACGTCTGTACCGCGATGCTCTGCGTCGACGCCTGCTGCCAGTGCTGACGGATGCGTAGGACGACGAGAAACATCACGATATCCGCCGTAATGACGGCCTTCGCCGTCGCGCTTCTCTATCTCGCCTCCATACTTCCGGCCGAGCGAATGGGCATCGTCGCCGTATCCTCGCTGTTCGGTATCGCGGCGGTGATCGAGGCGGGTATTCCCGCCGGCGTTTTTGTGTTTCTGGGCGGCAGCCTGATCGGCTGGCTGCTCGTGCCCTACAAACCCGTGATTTTACTATACGCTCTGTTTTTGGGGTATTATCCCGTTGTGAAAAGCCTGGCGGAAAAGCTGAAAAACAAGGTGCTTCAGTGGGCCGTAAAGCTCGCTGTCTTTAATCTGGCGTTTACCGCTTTATGGTTTTTATTCAGCGCCCTCGTCTTCGGCCCGGCGATACTGAAGCTGGGAACAGGGCTCGTCTATCCGGTCGGAAATCTTGTTTTTATTCTCTACGATATCGGCCTGACACGGCTGATCGGCGTCTATATCGTGCGGATTTCGAAGAATCTCCGAAAAAATAAAGAGTAGCAGGTGTACCATGATCAAAAGCATGACAGGATACGGCACCGCCAAGGGCGCGTCCGGCGCCGTTGATATCACCGCCGAGCTTAAAAGCGTCAACAACAGATATCTCGACTGCAACATCAGGCTGCCCCGTGTCTATGCGGCCATGGAGGATACGCTGAAGGCGGCCGTCACGCGCGTCATTTCCCGGGGAAAGGTGGACGTCTACATCAACGTGGATACCTCCAAGGCCGATACGGTGACCATCCGGCTCAACAAGCCGCTGGCCGACGCCTATATGGAAGCGCTCCGGACGCTGTCGGACGCGTACGGCCTGAAGGACGGCGTCAGCGCCGTGGACCTGACGCGTTTTCCCGACGTTCTGCAGCCTGAAAAAACGGAGGCCGACGTGGAACAGCTGACGGCCGACGTCACCGCCGTCCTGGAGGAGGCGCTCCGCGATTTTGACGGCATGCGGTCCAGGGAAGGCGAGCATCTTGCCGCCGATATCGAGGCGCGGCTTTTTGAAATCGAGCGCCTGACAACAAGGGCGGAGGAG
This sequence comes from Sporobacter termitidis DSM 10068, assembly GCF_900130065.1. Classification (GTDB taxonomy): domain Bacteria; phylum Bacillota; class Clostridia; order Oscillospirales; family Oscillospiraceae; genus Sporobacter; species Sporobacter termitidis. The sequence goes on along the minus strand of NZ_FQXV01000001.1, from coordinate 112,241 downwards.
TGCTCCCCGAAAAGCGTGGCGGAGTACAGGGCAAAGTTGGAGGCCAGGATGGCCGAGATATTGCAAAGCCGCGATATCGACGAAGCACGCATTCTCATGGAGGCGGCGATCTTTGCCGACCGCGTGGCCATCAACGAGGAGACGGTGCGGCTGAAAAGCCATGTCTCCCAGCTGCGCGCCATGCTGCAAAGCGGGGAGCCTGTCGGCCGCAAGCTCGACTTTCTGATTCAGGAGCTCAACAGGGAGGCGAACACCATCGGCTCAAAAGGCAACGACGCGGAAATGGCGCGCATCGTGGTGGACCTGAAGGCGGAAATCGAGAAGATCAGGGAGCAGGCACAGAACATCGAATAAGAGTGGGGAGGAAAAAAGGATGAAGCTGATAAACATCGGATTCGGCAACATGGTGTCGTCGAGCCGGCTTATCGCTATCGTCAGCCCCGAGTCCGCGCCGATCAAGAGAATCATCTCCGACGCGCGCGAAAAGGGGCAGCTGATCGACGCCACCTACGGGCGGCGTACGCGGGCCGTGATCATCACGGACTGCGGCTATATCATTTTGTCGGCGATCCAGCCGGAGACCGTGGCCGGGCGGCTGTCCGTCAAGGGCGAGCAGGAAACAACGGAGGCGCTGGATGATGAATGACAACCGGCGCGGCAGATTGTTTATCATTTCCGCGCCGTCGGGCACGGGCAAAAGCACCGTGATCAAGCGCCTGATGGAGCTGCGTGACGACCTGTATTTTTCCGTATCGGCGACGACGCGGGCGGCGAGAGCAGGCGAGGAGGAGGGCGTGGCGTATCACTTCCTGTCGCACGACGCGTTTGACACGCATGTCAGGAACAACGAGTTTCTCGAATACGCCGAATATATCGGCGATTTCTACGGTACACTGAAAAAGCCCGTCCTGGATCATCTGGACAGCGGCAACGACATTATTCTCGATATCGACGTGCAGGGCTGCAAGCAGGTCAAGAACGCGATGCCCGAGGCCGTAACGATATTTCTTGTCCCCCCGAGCCTGGAGGAACTGGAGCGGCGCCTTAGGAACCGCGGCACCGACTCGGAGGAGAAAATGCTCAAGCGGCTGGCGCGCGCACGGACGGAACTGACGGAAAAGACCGCGTACGACCACACGATCGTCAATGACGACGTGCACAGAGCCGCAACAGAGATATTGGACATCATGAAGCATGAATAGAATAAAACTGAAAGACCGACTGATAAAGGAAGTGCAAGTTGTATGTTATACCCGTCATTGACAGATCTCCTCAAACAGGTGAACAGCCGTTATATGCTCGTCAATATCATCGCCCAGCGGGCGCGGGAGATTGCTGTGAAGAGTGAGGAATCCGGCGAACCGCTTGACAAAAAGCCTGTTTCCAGCGCCATCGAGGAAATCGCCTCCGGCAGTATCCAGATCCACCACGACAGCGACCTCTGCTGACAAACCTGTCACGAACCGCGCAGTGTGAGCTTTTTGTCTCGCACTGCTTTTAGTTACCGCCAACGGCTGCCGGTTGCTGCCGGCTGAGTTCTAGACCAAAGGGGGAGGGAGGGACCCTGCCTGAAAATAAATATATCGCGAAGCTCGCCGTCGCCGTCGAGACGTATCACATCGACAGGCCGTACGACTACAGGGTTCCCGACGCGCTTGCCGATAAGATAGCGCCGGGTGTCCGCGTGCTGGTCCCCTTTGGGCGCGGGAACAGGAAGAACGAGGGGTTGGTGCTTTCCGTCACGCCGGACGACGGGACGAAGCCTCCGGATGACGCGCGCGTACTGAAATATATCGACGCGGCCCTGGACGCTTCGCCGGTGCTCGGCGCAGAGCAGCTGAAGCTGGCGCTCTGGATGAGCGACAGGTTCTTCTGCACGGTGTACGACGCGGCCAAGGCCATGCTGCCCGCAGGCATGTGGTTCAAGGACGGCGTCCGCCGGTCCCGCGACAAGACCGTGACGATGGCCGTCCTGGATATCCCGGCGGAGGAGGCGCTTATACTCGCCGGGCAAAAAAAGAAAAAAGCACCCCAGCAAGCCCATATCCTTGAGCTTTTGTCGCAGATCGGCGCCGCCGACGTCAAGGAGATCACTTATTTTACCGGGGCATCCCGCCGAAGCGTCAAGGCGCTGGCGGACCTTGGCGCCGTTGCCCTGGAGGAACGCGAGGTATTCCGCCGGCCTGAGGTCAAGTCGTCGACGGCCGACGGCCCGATCGTGCTGAGCCCCGCGCAGCAGGCCGTCTTCGACAGTCTCAAACAGTTCGTCAAAGCCGGCGCGCCGGAAGCGGCGCTCCTGTACGGCGTGACGGGCAGCGGCAAAACCTCCGTTTATATCCGGCTCATCGAGGAGGCGCTGAAATCAGGCCGCGACGCCGTCGTGCTCGTACCGGAGATCGCGCTGACGCCGCAGATGATCGCCACCTTCGGCGCTTACTTCGGCGATAATATCGCGGTGCTGCACTCGGCGCTTGGCATCGGCGAGCGGTACGACGAGTGGAGGCGGATCAATTCGGGGCTTGTCCACGTGGTTGTCGGCACGCGCTCGGCTGTTTTTGCACCCGTTAAAAACCTCGGACTGCTGATCATCGACGAGGAGCAGGAGCACACCTACAAGTCGGAAAACACCCCGCGCTACCACGCCCGCGACATTGCCAAATTCCGGTGCGTCAGCGCCGGCGCGCTTTTGCTCCTGGGTTCCGCGACGCCGTCCGTGGAGAGCATGTACAGCGCGTCGTCGGGCAAGTATAGGCTCTTTCGGCTGGATAACCGGTATAATGCCCGGGAGCTGCCGCCGGTGCTCATCGCCGACATGAAGAAGGAACTGAAAAACGGCAACGGCGGCTCCATCAGCACCCTCCTGCTCAATGAGCTCCGGGACAACATCGAGCGCGGCGAACAGAGCATTTTATTTCTCAACAGGCGCGGCGCCTCGACGCTCATCGCCTGCGGCGAGTGCGGATACACCTTCACCTGCCCGCGGTGCAGCGTCTCCGTCACGTACCACTCGGCCAACAGGCGGCTCATGTGCCATTACTGCGGTTACTCCGAACCGGCACGCGACAGCTGTCCCGACTGCGGCGGCAAGCTGAAATATATCGGCACCGGCACGCAGAAGGTGGAGGAGGAGCTGGAGGCGCTTCTGCCGGGCGTCGGCGTCATCCGCATGGACACGGATACCGTGTCTCTGTCGAACACCCACGAGGAGCACTTGACGCGCTTTCGGGAGAAGAAGGTTCCGATCCTTCTTGGCACCCAGATGGTGGCCAAGGGGCTGGATTTTGAAAATGTCACGCTGGTGGGCGTCCTTTCCGCGGACCAGATGCTGTATATCAGCGATTACAGAGCCCATGAGCGGACCTTCTCGCTCATCACGCAGGTGGTCGGACGTTCCGGCCGGGGGATGAAGCCAGGCCGGGCCGTTATCCAGACGTTCACACCTGAAAACGAGGTCATCCGGCTGGCGGCGCGGCAGGACTACGACAGCTTTTACATACGGGAAATCGAACTCCGGCGTCTGGCTGGCAGCCCCCCGGTCTTTGATCTGATTTCCCTGACGGCTTCCGGCGCCGACGAGATCGGTGTGATGCGCGGTTGCATGAAGCTCCGCGCGGCCCTGGAAAATTATTTTCGCGGGCTCGGCGACGTCAGGCTCCTGGGGCCGGCCCCGGCGGCCGTGGCGAAGGTCAACAACAGGTACAGGTACAGGCTGTCTGTCTGCTGCCGCAACAGCAGGCAGGTCCGCGATACCGTGGCCCATGTTGTGCGGGAATTTGCCAAGGACAAGGAGTGCCGGGGCGTTCATGTTTACGCCGACGCCGATCCGTATGAGCTCTAAACCGAATGTGACAAAATATACGCGAATTTTGATGCTAAAATAGATAATACCAAAGAATAGGATGGTAATATGGCTCTCAGAAACATACTGCGCGACGGTGACCCGACCCTTAATAAAAAAAGCAGGCCCGTCACCGATTTCAACAGCCGGCTTCACGAGCTCATCGACGATATGCGCGAGACGCTCCTGGACGCGGACGGCGTCGGATTGGCCGCCCCGCAGGTGGGCGTGCTGCGCCGGGTAGTGCTCGTTATCGATACCAACAAGGAGGACCTGCCGCCGGAGGAACAGATCATCGAGCTGATAAATCCGGAGATCGTCGCCGAGTCCGGCGAGCAGATCGGCCCGGAGGGCTGTCTCAGCGTCCCCGGCCTCTACGGCATCGTCAAGCGGCCCGATCTTGTCAAGGTCCGGGCGCAGGACAGATTCGGCAAGGAGTTCGAGGTCTGGGGCAAGATGCTCACAGCCCGGGCCTTCTGCCATGAGATCGATCACCTCAACGGCATTCTTTTCACCTCTCTGGCAGACGAGCTTCTGACGCCGGAGCAGCTGGAGGAAATGCGGGCGCAGGACGAGGCGGAAGAAGAAGTATACAAAGGCGGGAGCGCGGAAGGGGACAGCGGAGAAGGCGCATGAGAATCGTATTCATGGGGACGCCCGGATTTGCCGCCGTTTCCCTGCGGCGGCTCTATGAGGACGGGCATGATATCCTGGCTGTCTTCACCCAGCCGGATAAGCCGCAGGGCCGCGGTATGAAGCTCGCGTGCTGTCCCGTCAAGGAACTGGCCCTGGCGCACGGTACGCCTGTTCTGCAGCCCACGACGCTGAGGGACGGTGAAACGCTGTACCTGCTTCACGCGCTGCGGCCGGACGTTATCGCCGTTGTGGCCTACGGGCGGCTCCTGCCGGAGGAGATCCTCCGCCTGCCGCCGTACGGCTGCATCAATATACACGGCTCGATCCTGCCTAAATACCGCGGCGCCGCGCCCATTCAGCGGGCAGTCCTCAACGGCGAGACGGAAACCGGGGTCACATCGATGTACATGGCGCCCGAAATGGACGCCGGGGACATCATTATGATCAAAAAAACGCCCATCGGTGACGATGAGACCTCCGGCGAGCTCTTCGAGCGGCTCAGTGTTCTCGGCGCGGAGCTCCTCAGCGAAACGGTCGCCGCCCTGGAAAACGGGACCGCGGCGCGCACAAAGCAAAACGACGGCGAGGCCACCTTCGCCCCGCCGCTGACAAAGGAACTGGCCCCCCTCGATTGGACGAAGCGCGCCCGGGAGATCACCGCGCAGGTGCGCGGCCTCAACCCCTGGCCGGTCGCGACGGCATGCATCGGCGGCGCGGCCTTCAAGGTATTCAAGGCACGGGGCCGGGAGTGCCCATCCGGCAAGGCGCCGGGCACGGTCATCTCCGCCGAGGCGGACGGCATCGAGATTGCCTGCGCCGACGGTACCGTGACGATCCTGGAGCTGCAGGCGCCGGGCGGAAAGCGGATGGCGGCCGCCGATTATCTGCGAGGCCACCCCATATGCCCGTAAGCGCGCGTGAAGCGGCGCTGAAGGCGCTGACAAGGTACAGAAGGGCCGGGGCCTATACGGATGCCGCGCTGGACGCCGTCCTGCTGAAGGAACGGCCAGACAGCCGTGACGCCGCGCTCTGCACCAGGATATTTTACGGCGTCGTCCAGAATTCGGCGCTCATCGATCACTACATCGCCTCTTTTTCAACGGTCAGGCCGTCCAGAATGGAGCCGCAGGTGCTGGACATTCTGAGGCTTTCCGTTTACCAGCTTGTCTTTTTGTCGAAAATACCTGTAAATGCCGCCGTCAGCGAAGGCGTCGAGCTTGTCAAAAAGCACGCCAATCCGCGCGCCGCCGGCCTTGTCAACGCCGTGCTGCGGAAGATCGCACAGAATCTTGAGCAGCTGCCGGAGGTCACCGGCGCGGATACCGCTGAAAAGCTGGCGCTTCAGTACAGCCATCCCGAATGGCTCGTGCGCGCCTTCATCGACAGGCTGGGCCCGGACGGGGCGGAAGCGCTTTTAAAGGCCGATAACAGTGATGCCGGCGTCACGGCGCTGGTCAATACGCTGAAAGCAGATACGGAGAGCGTCCTCGGGTCTCTCCGGCTGAACGGCGTCGAGGCCGCGGCGCATCCGTGGCTCCCCAATTGCGTTGTGCTCCGCAATACGCGGAATATTGAACGCCTTGACGCTTTCAGGAACGGTCGCATCTACGTCCAGGACGCGGCGGCGGCCCTTGCCGTCCAGGCGGCCGCACCGGCACCGGGGATGTTTGTGCTCGACGGCTGTGCGGCCCCCGGAGGGAAGTCCTTTACCGCCGCTGCGGCAATGCATAACAGCGGCCGCATCTTATCCTGCGATATCCATGAGAAAAAGCTCGCCCGGGTTTCGGAGGGCGCCGCGCGCCTGGGCTTTGGCATTATCGAGACGCGCGTTTTGGACGCGACGGCGCCGGAGGCGGCGCTTTATGACAGCGCTGACGTTGTGATCGCCGACGTGCCTTGCTCCGGCTTCGGCGTGATCCGTAAAAAGCCGGAGATCCGATATAAGAAGGAAGAGGATACAGCGGGGCTCCCGGAGCTCCAGCGGCGCATCGCGGACAATCTGTCAAAATACGTGAAACCCGGCGGCCTTCTTGTCTATTCCACCTGCACGCTCCTCCGGCGCGAAAACGAGGACGTGGCGGCGGCGTTTTTATCGGACCATGATGATTTTTATCTGGAGCCCTTCGCGCTGCCGGGCCCTGTGGGCGACGTTCCGTCCGGGATGACCACGCTCTGGCCGCAGGAGACCGGCACGGACGGGTTTTTCATCTGCAAGCTCAGGAGGCGCCCGTGAAAGAGGACATCAAATCATATCTGCCCGGAGAGCTCAGGGAAGCCCTTAACGATATGGGTGAGCCGGCTTACCGGGCCGAGCAGGTCTTCAAATGGCTGCACCGGGGCGTGAAGTCTTTTTCAGAAATGACGGATTTGTCAAAGGCACTGCGGGAAAAGCTGGGCGACCGCTTTTTCATCACGGTGCCCGAAGTGGTCCGGAAGCAGGTATCCGCGGAGGACGGGACGGTAAAATATCTCTGGCGCCTTTACGACGGCAATACGGTGGAAAGCGTTGTGATGCGCTATCACCACGGCAGCACCGTCTGCATCTCCTCCCAGGTCGGCTGCCGTATGGGCTGCCGGTTCTGCGCATCGACGATCGGCGGCCTTGTCCGGAACCTCATGCCCTCGGAGCTTCTCGATCAGGTCTTGTTTTCGCAGCTGGATTCCGGCGAGAAGATTTCGAATATCGTCCTGATGGGCATCGGAGAGCCGCTGGACAATTACGACAACGTGCTCAGGTTTTTAAAGCTCGTCTCCGATCCGCTTGGCGTCAACATCGGGGTGCGGCATATCTCTGTCTCCACCTGCGGCCTTGTAGAAAAAGTTGACAAACTGGGCGAGGATAAATTACAATTTACGTTGTCGGTTTCTCTGCACGCCCCCGACGACGACACGAGATCGCGCCTGATGCCGGTCAATAAGTCGTACGGCGTCGATCGGCTTTTAAAGGCCTGCCGCGCGTATTTTGACAAAACGGGCCGGCGGATATCTTTTGAATACGCGATGATCGACGGCGTGAACGATACGCCCCGCCATGCGCGGCTGCTTGCCGACAAGTTGAAAAACACGGGCAGCCATGTTAATCTGATTCCACTCAACGACGTGACCGAAAGCGCGCTTCATCCCAGCACGCGGGAAAACCTGAAAACCTTTATTCAGATATTGCAGCAAAGGGGAATCAACGTCACGGTCCGGCGCAAGCTCGGCGGCGACATCGACGCGTCCTGCGGCCAGCTGCGCAGAAAAACTGTATAAATAAGATATACAGGAAACCGGGAGAAGAGATATTCAATGGAATTTTACGGAATAAGCGACAGGGGAAAGGTCCGGCCACTCAATCAGGATGTCTGTCAGACGTTCTATGATGCCGTAAAGAACTCGGCCCTCCTCGTCGTCTGCGACGGTATGGGCGGGGCGAAAGCCGGCAATATCGCCAGCGAAATGGCGGCGGAGGCCTTTACGGCATCCATGAAGTCGCATCTGGCGGAGGACACCAATATCATCGACATCATGCAGCACATGGGTGAAGCCGTAAAACTCGCCAACACCCAGGTTTATGATCGGAGCATGTCCGATATCGACTGCGCCGGCATGGGCACCACGCTTGTGGCCGCCGTGGTAACGCCCGGCGGGACCGTCGTCGCCAATGTGGGCGACAGCCGCGCGTACCACGTGACCGCCAATCAGGTCACGCAGGTGACAAAGGACCACTCCGTCGTCGAGGATATGATCGACAGGGGAGACCTGACGCGCTCGGAGGCGTCAAGCCATCCCAACAGAAATCTTATCACGCGGGCGCTCGGCACAGCCCTGGACGCGGAGCCGGACTTCTTTTTCCTGAATCTCCAAAGCGGAGAATATCTCCTGCTGTGTTCCGACGGCCTGTCCAATATGCTCAGCGAGCAGGTCCTGCTGAACGAAATCTCCGGCGGAGCCAACGTGCAGGAGACCTGTGAAAAGCTGGTCAGGCTTGCCAATATGAAAGGAGCGCCCGACAACGTGACGGCGGTCCTGATTCAAAAGTAATCGATCTTACCTTCAGATGGGAGGATAACACATGGATAGTACCGATAAATACATTGGCCAGCTTCTCGACAACAGGTATGAGATTCTGGAGAAAATCGGGTCGGGCGGTATGGCCGTCGTCTATAAAGCCCGTTGCCACCGCCTTAACAGGCTTGTGGCGGTTAAAATACTTAAAGAAGAGCTTGCGGAGGACGCTGATTTCCGGCGCCGGTTCAGGACGGAATCTCAGGCCGTGGCGATGCTGTCGCACCCGAATATTGTCGCCGTCTATGACGTCAGCCGTTCTGGCAACATCGAGTACATCGTCATGGAGCTCATCGAGGGGATCACGCTCAAGCAATATATCAACAGAAAAGGCCTCCTCAACTGGAAGGAAGCCCTGCATTTCTCCACACAGGTGGCCAAGGCCCTGAGCCACGCGCACTCCAGGGGCATCATCCACCGGGACATCAAGCCCCACAACATCATGATCCTGAAGGACGGCAGCGTCAAGGTGGCCGACTTCGGCATCGCCCGCCTCCAGTCGACGCAGAACACGCTCACACAGGAGGCGCTTGGCTCCGTCCATTATATTTCGCCGGAGCAGGCAAAGGGCAGCCATGTGGACGCGCGGAGCGACATTTATTCTCTCGGCGTCGTGATGTATGAGATGCTGACAAGCCATCTGCCCTTTGAGGGAGATTCCGCCGTCTCCATCGCCATACAGCATATCAGCGCCATTCCGCTGATGCCGCGGGAGATCAACCCCGACATCCCCCTCGGGCTGGAGAGCATCACCATGCACGCCATGGAGCCCGATCTGAATCTCCGGTACGCCAGCACCGACGAAATGCTCGCCGACCTGGAGGAATTCCGGAAAAACCCGGCCATCAACTTTACCTACTATGTCAACGACAATGAAACGGCAAGCCGCCGTGTCAGCGACCAGGCGACCCGCGAGGTGCCGACGTCCGCCATCATCAAGGCGGAAAACGCGCTGCCGAAAGCGGTGCGCACACCGTCCAGAAGCGCCGAGCTTTCAAGGGCCGAATATCGCAAAAGCTCGAAAAGATCTTCCAAGACATCGACGCTTGTCGGGATTTTCCTGATCATTGTTTTCCTTGTGGGCATTTTTGTCTTCATGTACATCAAATTTATCGGCCCGATGCTCAACCCGACGGTGACGACCGTGGATATCCCGAACTTTGCCGGCCAGAAATACAGCGATATACAAAACAATCCTGATAATCAGACATTTGCATTCAAAGTTGAGGAGCAATACGACGACACGGTGGAAGAGGGCTATGTCATATCCCAGGACCCGACAGCGCGCCAGGTGATACTCCCGGCCAGCGGGAAATACCCCGTCTCGCTCGTTGTCTCGCAGGGCAAAAAGCCCGACGTTCTAATGCCGGACTGCACCAAAAAGAATTATATGCAGGCACGGATCGACCTGGAGCAAATCGCGCATGATCAGGGCTGGACGCTGAATATCGAAACACAGGCGCAAACCAGCGAAGACGTCACGGCGGACTATGTGATCAGCACGGTCCCGGCGGCCGATATAGCGCTCTTCAACAATGAGACTATCACGATTATTTACAGCACCGGTCCGGCGGAAAAGAAAGAGAAGGTGCCCAACGTTGTCGGCCTCCCGATTGAGACGGCGCAGGATGTGCTCTTCAATGCCGGCTTTGTTCCCAAAAACAGTGGTCACCGGAATCACGCCGATGTGCCGAAAGGCTATGTCATTTCTCAAGATCCCGAGTCGCCTGACGGCCAGACCCTGGCGGTGTATAAATCGAATGTTAATTTGATTGTATCCGACGGCCCCGAGGAGACGTCGCCGTCCCCGCCGCCATCCACATCCCCGTCGCCGTCGCCATCACCGGAAACGAGCGTCTCGCCGCCAACACCGAGCGAGCCTGTGACGCCGCCGCCGGCCTTTTAGCATGCCGACAGGGATCATATTCAAAGCCATCAGCGGTTTCTACTATGTCGAAGCCGGTACGGAAACGATCGAGTGCAAGGCACGCGGTCGTTTCCGTCGTGATAACGTGACGCCGTTGGTCGGCGACCGGGCCGAGATCAGCCTCACAGGGGAGGGGAAGGGCGTCCTTGAAGACATCCTCCCAAGAAGAAACGCCTTTGTGCGGCCGCCGATTGCCAATATCGATCAGCTGGTGATCATTGCCTCCGCCGTCATTCCTGTAACGGACCCTTTTCTGATCGACCGGATGACCGCGATCGCCGCCCAGAACGATTGCGCCTGTGTCATCTGTGTCAATAAATACGATCTCGACAGGGGAGACGACCTGTACGCCATCTATAAAAGCGCCGGCTTTACGACCATACGGACCAGCGCCGAGACGGGCGAGGGGATCGAGGCGCTGGCCGACGCCATCCGCGGAAAGGTGAGCGCCTTTACCGGCAATTCCGGCGTCGGCAAATCGAGCATTTTAAACGTCCTGGAGCCGGACTTCAACATTACGGTGGGCGACGTCAGCCAGAAGCTGGGGCGCGGCCGGCATACGACGCGGCATGTGGAGCTGTATCGACTGAAGAGCGGCGCCGTTGTCGCCGACACGCCGGGCTTTTCATCCTTTGACGCGGAGCAGATGGCGCTTGCCGGCAAAGAGCAGCTGCAGTTTCTCTTCCCGGATTTTGAACCGTATATCGGCTTGTGCCGCTTCAAGGATTGCGCGCACGTCAAGGAGGCCGGCTGCGCCGTCCTGCAAGCTGCCGAAAACGGCCAGATACAGAAATCGCGTCACGCGAGTTACGCCCGTTTATACGAGCAGGCAAAGCAGCACAACGATTGGGAACTCAAAAAAACATAATAAAACCGGTCAAATGAATTAAAATGCCGAGACTGCAGGCGCGCCCTGCGTCCCGGCATTTTTTACGGTCAGCAGAAAAAGTCACGTTAAGGCCGCCTTTCGCGTATACTTATAATAATGTCGACCATACCGACATTATTTTGAAAGGCGGTGTTTTTATGCGGTGGCGACCAGGCAGGCCCATCGGACTTTGCATAGCGGGTGTCGGAGCGCTGATCGTTCTCGTCATAGTTCTGCCAAGCGAATTGTGGTGGCTCTTTCTGGGCGCGGCGCTTATCTTCATCGGCATCCTGATCTGCCGGCGATGAAAATTCTTGTTTGCCGTCGTCCTCCGGCAAACAAGCTGTCATAAAAATATGGGTGATTTCATACATTTTAGAAGAAATCATTTAAGGAGAGGACATTTATGGACATATATCTCAACAAGGAAAAAGTCAACTACGTTAAGAGCGTTCTCAGTACAAGCCTGGCGCACGAGGAGACAATGGAGATGATCGTCCCTGATGCTCTCCCCGACATTCTGCGGATCGTCGACACTGACGCCACGGTGTTTTTGAGGAGCAAATCCACCGATAACGGCCGCGTGTCGGTTTCGGGCGTTGCCGCGACAACCGTTATCTATTGTCCGGAAGGCGAGAGCGGCGTTCGTAAAATGGAACTGGAGATTCCGTTTACGGCGTCCGCCAACGAGGGCGAAATCAATCAGAATACAAAAGTGGCGGCCAATGTTTCCGTCTCATCGGCGGACGCCTCCATGATCAATCCGCGGAAAATCGTCGCCCGTGTGGACCTTCTGACAGAACTGACCTGCTATAACGATGCGGAGCTTTTTATTTCCTCCGGCCTTGAAGAGGACGGCGACGCCGGCATCGAGCTTTTAACGGACAGCTTCGATATCTTCACGACAACGGGTATCAAGGAAAAAACCTTCGTCATTTCCGATGAGCTGACCGTCCCGGCCGCAAATCCGCCTGTGGGCGAGATTTTAAAATACCGGGTCGCTGTTACGCCTGAGGATACAAAAGTCGTGGGCAGCAAGCTTATTCTGCGGGGCACGCTGAATATTTCGCTCCTGTACAATCCGCAGGGCGGGGGCGAGCTGGCGAAGTCGGACTTCTCCTCGGAGTTTTCGCAGATCATCGAACTGGATAACGCCATGGGCGACAGCGGCTTCGGCATCACGCTCATGCTGACCAACGCTTATTTTGACTGCGAGCAGTCGCCGCACAACCCAGAGGGCCGGACGATCATCATGGAAATTCACGCCGTTGCGCAGTGCATCACCTCGGAACGGAAAACTATCTCCTATATCTCCGATATGTACAGCACGAAGTTCAAGCTGGAGCAGGAAACGACAGACTATTTCTTCGACAGCAAAAACATCTCCAAAACAGGCGCTGTCTTTCACGGCGTCATGGAGACACCGACGCCCGTTGCCCGTGTCATCGCGCTCAATACCCACTCCGGCGCCGTGATGAGCACACCCCAGCCCAACGGCGCGCTCCTCCGGGCCCCGATTTTTGTCAGCGCCCTCTATGTCAGCGACGACGGCCGCGCCATGTCGTGCACGCGTCAGTACGACGTGGAGGCAAACGCTGAGATGAACCCGAACGCGAAATGCTCAGCCAACGCCAGCTGCGGTAAGGATGTCTACGGCGTGGGCGTCGGCAACGGCATCGAGCTGCGCATCCCTGTCGACATCACGGTCACGGAGTCGGCGCAGAAGCAGGTCAAATCGCTCTCCGGGCTCTCCTACGACGATACCACGCCGCTGGACAATACAAAGGCGCCGTCTCTTGTGGTTTACCGCGCCGCCAAAGGAGACTCCCTCTGGAAGCTGGCGAAAAAGCACAGCTCCACCTCCAGGCTCATCCTTGCCGCCAACGGTATCGAAAAAGAAGAAAATGTGAACGCTGGGCAATTACTGATTATCCCTAAAAAGCGGTAGTACATATTGAAAAAATTAAGCAAAAAGCTCCTCAGCTTTGGGCCGGGGAGCTTTTCTTTACAGCTTTGCGCAGACCTATTTTTCTTTTTTTTTGATTTTAGACAGGGGAGAGAGGGCGGCCGCCTCGCGTAAGCTGTCGTTTTCCACATGGGTATAGATCTGCGTGGTGTTCAGATGCTCGTGTCCGAGAAGCTCCTGAAGCGTGCGGACGTCGACGCCGTTGCGGAGCAGGAGGGTGGCGGCGGTATGGCGGAGCTTGTGGGAAGAATATTTGCTGGCGTCAAGGCCGGCTGAGGCCAAATGCGTCTTGACGAGATGGTGTATCGTCGATTTGGTGATGCGCGTCTTGCGTGACGACAGAAACAGCGCGCGGCTGTCCAGGGCTTTGATGTCCCGGCGGAGCTTCAGGTAGTCGTTGATCGCTTCGGCGCAGGCATCGTTAAGATAGACGATGCGCTCTTTTCCGCCTTTGCCGAAAACGCGCAGGGAATCGGCGTGGATGTCTGTCAGGTCAAGCCCGGCCAGCTCCGAGATGCGCAGGCCGCAGTTTAAAAACAGCGTGATGATGCAGTAGTCGCGTTCCTTGTGGCTGCCGTCCACTGCGGACAAAAGCTGCGTGCTCTCGTCCAGGCTCAGGTAGCGGGGCAGCGTCTTGGCTGTTTTCGGCGAATCCAGATCGGCCACCGGGTTTTTTTCAAGCTGCTTTGTCTTGACCGTCAGATATTTGAAATACGAGCGGATCGTCGCGACCTTGCGGGCGCGGGAGGTCGCCGTAAGGCCGTGGCCGGGCCGGACGCTGCGGCTGTTCTTTTCGCGGTCGCGCGCCAGATATGCGAGATACCCGTAGATATCGGACAGCGTGATATTCCGTACAAACTCCAGGTCAACGTCGTCGATGGGAATATCCTCGAATTCCGTCCCGCGCGGCACCAGGCCTTTTTGCTGCTTCAAAAATCGGAACATCGTCCGAAGGTCGAGAAAATATTCGTCGGTCGTTTTTTTTGAATGACCCTTGATCGTCTCATGATAAACAAGAAATTCCCGGAGTATCTCCGGCGCTTCTTTAATATAATCCATACAAAACCTCGATTGCTCCAGAATGGCAGGTTTATCCGAATAGCATCATACTATTTTTTCTCGGGGAGGTCTATTGGCAACTTTACCAATAATTGAACAAAATAAAAATTTTGTTCAATTGAGTGGAGGTTTTTAACCTGAATCAGCGTATATAAAGCTATAAATCAAAACGCCCCGGTTTGGGGCGTTTTATATATGACCGCTGTGATAACGGCACGCATTATTTATGAAGTGTTTTATCATAAGTTGTCGAATACTGCGCATACTTTCAGCAGCATCCATAGTTTGATTCGGCGTATTTCTTAAACTGGTCCAGAATGCTCTGACAAATATCTCGCTGCTTTTCGGGATTGACATCCGCAAGCTCGAATGTCCCTGTGACGACGGTATTGCAGTTGTTTCCGGAGAAACTGATAAAGACGGTTTTGTCGTCGGAGAGCTTAAAGCTGAGCTTTTTAAGAAACTCGATTTCAGAAAAAATTCCGGCGGCGTTCAGCGGACGCCGGCTGTTCTGTGCGGAATACCAGCTGACGATATGCTCCGGCTTGTTCCAATAATCCCATACGCTGACGATCGGCGCCTCAACCATTGTCGTAACTGTCAATGAGCTCATATGATCACCTTCTGACAAGAGAGTTATAATAACTATATATTATTATATTCTTTTGTTTCAAATGTGTCAATCGTTACGAACATGTCATTTGTTACGAATATACCCTCTCCTCCCTGCCGAATACGCCAACAGGGGACCGGGTCATGATAAATTGGCGTCGGCGGTCACGGGCGGAGCCTCGCTTGGGACAATATCTGCTGAGGGGCTGCTGTCCGGGGATACGTCAGGTGAGGCTGACGCCGACGGCGGCGGACTGTCGCTGGGCTCCGTGTCCGGCGTTACTGACGGCGATGGGCTCTCTGAGGGCGCTTCCGCCGATGGACTGGGGGTCGTGACCTTGTCGGGCGTCGGCGATGGGCTGGGCTTGCCGCTGTCCGTCTTGGTACCGGAGGAACCGCTGCCGGCGGCACTCTTGCTCCCGCCGCTTGAAACACGGACGTCCGGCCTGTTCAGTACGCCCTCGGCAGACATGACGATAATAGCGTCGGGTACGGGCCTGCCGTAATCCGTGCTGTCGGCGGGATCGGTGATTTCCTTTCCCCTGAAGACCATCACGGTGCTGCTGCCGCCGTCCAGGTTCGAGGCCTGCACGGCGTTGTACCTCAACAGAATATCGGCGCAGTCTTCCACGGTGCAGCCAAGGCTGTAGCCGGGCTTTCTGCCATCGATAGCCAGCAGCAGAACGGTACCGTCGGCGGCTTGTCCGATGGCCGTGCGGGGCTGGATGCCGAACGCCGTGGTCCCCTTTTTGAAGGTTTTATCCTCAATGACGTTATCGCCGTTGACCACGAGCGCCGGGAGAAACTGCACAGCGTCTCTGTACGTCATATCCTTTGTGGATACGCCGATATAAAGCCTGTTATTAAGGCCGAAACCAATATTCATGAAAGTGCCGCTGAGCGCGTCGCTGTATTTTTTTCCATTGGAGATCAGCAGTCCCATGACCTTGCCGCCGTTGCCGGTGCCCTGAAAGTCCGCAAAGCCGCTGGCATTGATGGCGAGAATGGCGTCGTTGGCTTTGGCGATCTGCGCTACCGACTGTCCGCTGGACCCGAGCGTCTGCGCGACGCCGACGCCGACACGCGACGGGTCTTCGACGATGGCCATTTTACCCGCATAGCCGTCGCCTGTGATTTTAACGATGATAATGCCGTTTTCTGCGTCCACCGCCAGGACCTGGTCCCCCTGCGTCGTTTTGATGGTTGTTCCCTTGTCCTTGAGGCCCGCCTCATTGATCAAAAGATGGGCATATCCATTGTCGAGAACCTCTGGGTGCGTGTCGATATAAGCGTTGAACGACACTTGATCCAGCTGCTTAAACTCCTCGAAGAAGGCTGCCGTCGTATCGTCGCTGTCGCTGAGAACGTCGGAAAATTCCGACGCGTCCCCCCAGGCGCTCTTCAGATTTTGCTGCTCCGCGATGATCCTGTTCTGCTCGTCCATAACCGCGTCGATAACGGACGCCGGAATAAAGGCCGTTGCCAGCCATTTGTGATTGAGCGTTTCCATTGCCGTTTCTATGTAGATATCGCGCCATTTCTTAATAAAAGGAATGTTGGAGAAAACGGCTGTACAGTAGATGCCGGCCAGGACGGCCAGTACGCACGCTGAAACAATGAGCCGCTTCTTTGCTTTCCCGGAACGCCGCTTTGCCGACTTCTCAGCCGCCGGCTCGATTTTATGTATCTGCTTGGTTTTTCCGCCGAAGAGAACGGTTTTTGATATTGCCCTTGCCATTCGATCTTTCCTTGCTGCTTTTGATTTAATGCATGACGCTTTATTATAACGCATACGTACGAAAAATAAAGCCGCTAAATTTTAATTTTTTGTCAAAAATTTAGCGGACCTGTGACATCCTGGACACAGGCCGCATATTTTGCAGAAATTTCCGCAGGCTGAAAGCCGCCCCTCATAATTGTGATTATAATTTTATGTCATCTGCGCAAACTAGCCCTGGAGGTAACATAATATGAGTTTGATCCCATGTACAGGCGATTGCGTTTATCAAAAAGAAGGTTACTGCAGCTTGGAGCGCGCAGCCTCGCGCGGCAAGCCGGAACCGGCGTCCGACAACTGCGTGCACTACATCAAACGGCAGAAATAATCAGCCGAGCGCCAGTCCGACGGCTTCGGAAATCGACTTTGCCGTCACAACGCGAAGGCCATCCGGTACGGCGATTTTTCCGGCGGAGTTTTTCGGGACGAGGCATCGCTTGAAGCCGAGCCGCGCGATTTCCGAAAGCCGCTGGCTCATCTGAGTCACCGGGCGCAGCTCCCCTGTCAGCCCGACCTCGCCGATGGCTACCAGATCGTCCCCTACGGGCATGTCCTTAAAGCTGGAGGCCAGCGCCAGAACTGCCGCCAAATCGGCGGAGGGCTCGTCCAGCGTCAGCCCGCCGATGACGTTGATGTACGCGTCGCAGCCGGAAACGCGCAGACCACTGCGCTTTTCCAGCACGGCCAGCAGCATCATTGCCCTGTTGTAGTCAATGCCGTTTGAATTCCGCCGGGGTACGTTATAACAGCTTGGCGCCACAAGGGCCTGGACCTCCGCGAGGATGGGGCGCGTCCCTTCCATGACGCAGGTGACGCATGTTCCCGGCGCAGCCAGAGGCCGGCCAGAAAGCAGCAGCTCCGAGGGGTTGGCCACCTCCACAAGGCCCGTCTCCCGCATTTCAAAGACGCCCAGCTCGTTTGTGGAGCCGAAACGGTTTTTGGCGGCGCGCAGCATCCTGTAGTTTGCCGACTGCTCACCCTCAAAATAAAGTACGCAGTCCACCATATGCTCCAGGACCTTCGGGCCGGCGATGGCGCCTTCCTTATTGACATGGCCGATAAGAAATATCGTGATGCCGCGGCTTTTCGACAGCTGCAGGAGCGACATCGTGCACTCCTTGACCTGCCCCACCGAGCCCGGTGAGGAGCTCATCTCCGGATTATAGAGCGTCTGTATCGAGTCGATGATCATAACGTCGGGCGAGAGTGTTTCGGCCGCCGTCAAAATTTCATTGAGCTCCGTCTCGGCGTATACATAAAATTCGCCGCTCTTGACATGCAGGCGCTCGGCGCGCATCTTCAGCTGCCGCTCCGACTCCTCGCCTGTCACATAGAGTATTTTATATTTTTGGCCGAGATGACCGCATATCTGCAGGAGCAGCGTCGATTTCCCGATACCAGGCGCGCCGCCCACCAGCACAAGCGATCCCGTTACTGCCCCGCCGCCCAAAACTCGATCGAGCTCGCCAAGGCCCGTGTCAAAGCGCAGTTCCTTCGAACCGTCCAGCTCTCCCAGGAGCTTTGGCTGGCTCCTGCTCTGCGCCGCCGGTACTGCCGACGACTTTGTTTTTACCGCGACCGGCTGCTCGACAATGGTGTTCCAGCTGCCGCAGGCGGCGCATTTCCCCTGCCATTTCGGCGTCTCATTGCCGCACTCAGTACAAAAGTATGCTGTCTTTCCCTTCATTTGTTCCTCCGGAATTTATGTCTACCAAGTTCTCTCTGTTGGCCAGGTATCCCGCCGCGATAACCGCGGCGATTTTCGTTCTGTATGTATCCGTCATCAGGAGTTTTTCCTCCTCCGGGTTTGAGAGAAAACCGCACTCGATGAGGAGCGCCGGACAGGTGATGTGGTTCATGAGCAGGATATTGTCCGGAGCCTCGTCCGCCGTACGCTTGTTTTTGGGGTTCAGCGCGTCGATGAGAAGCTGCTGCATTGCCGCGCCGAATTCCTTGCTGCCGTTTGTGGGCGCGTACAGCACCTGTGCGCCGAATGGCCCGCTGCTGGGATAGATGTTTTGGTGGATGCTGATAAGCACGGCGTTCTGGGCAGAATTGATCTGCTTGAGCCGCCTGCTTTGATCCTCGGCTTTTTTCTGACGGATCGTGTCGGATTTCTCCGAATATTCCAAATTTTCCGATGTGCGCGTCATCTCGACGTGTGTCCCGAAAAATCCGAGGATCAGGTCCAGCCGTGTGGCGATATCAATGTTGACGGCGCTCTCCTTCACACCGGAAAGAGAGACGGCGCCGCCGTCGGCCCCGCCGTGCCCGGCGTCGACAATAACGGTCAGATCACCCTTTACTGCCGAAGCTTTTATGGCCGTGCCGTCGTGCGCGCCGCCTCTTATAAAGAAATAAATTCCTGCGGCCATAAAAACGATGACGATAACAAGCGTCGGCAGGGCTTTTTTAAATAATCTCCGCACATGTCCTCTCCCCTTTCATTCAATGTTATGAAAAGGGGGAAACGCTTATGTTTTAACATCGAAAAAACAGTCTCATATAATGGTTCGGGAGATATTATCCCAAAAAACGCACCCTAGGAGGAACACACTTGGAGGAGAGATATATGCAGCCGATCAGCGCCGGTCGTCCCAATAGCGCTGCCGGCTCAAACCGTCCGGTTAACACGGGGAACGCCTCGGGCGCAGCCGGTATGCCCAATATGACGGGTATGCCGAACAACGGTATGATAAACAACGCGGGCAACACATCAAATATGAATGCCGGCGCCATGCCATACATGAATAGAACGAACGCCCAAGCCATGCCTGAAATGCCGGCGAAGCCGAACGCAGGCGCGATGCCTAATATGGCTAACCGATCCAACACCGGCACAATGCCTTACGTGGCAAAACCGAACACCGGCATAATGCCTGAGATGCCGGCGAAACCGAATACAGGTACAATGCCTAATACGGCGAACCAGTCCAACAC
>NZ_FQXV01000001.1:0-92061 GCF_900130065.1 Sporobacter termitidis DSM 10068 | reverse complement strand
TGGCAAAACCCAACACCGGTATGATGCCTGAGATGCCGACGAAGCCAAACACAGGCATGATGCCCAATACGGCGAACCAGTCCAACACCGGCGCCATGCCTTATGTGGCAAAACCGAACATCGGCGCGATGCCTGAGATGCCGGCGAAGCCGAATACAGGCATGATGCCTAATACGGCGAACCAGTCCAACACCGGCTCGATGCCCTACGTGGCAAAACCGAACATCGGTGCGATGCCGCACATGGACAATCCCAAAATGGGACTGATGCCGGAGATGATGAAACCGAACGCCGAAGCCGATATGACGGGCTGTGGCTACAAAAACGGCGAGCTGCCGCCCTGCGCGCCTCTGGCCGCCGGCTTTGTGCCGTGGCAGGCGAAAAACTCGCCAAAATACGAGAGCACCGAAGCCCTCACCAGAGGAACCCTGTTCCCCGGGCTTGACCTGCCGTTCAAGGACATCGCCAATAAGACGAATCCATACGCCGGAACGCCGCTGGGCGACTTCATGGCCCTCGGCTTCGTTATCAAAGAACTCAATCTCTATCTGGACACGCACCCGAACGATAGAGACGCCCTCGACATGTTCCAGCAGCTCAACAAGCTCATGCGGGAGGGGCGGGAGAAAATCGTAAAGATGTACGGTCCGCAGACGATCATGGATATCATGTCCGGCGACAAATACACCTGGATCGACAATCCATGGCCATGGGAATACACAGAAAAGGGGGCCTCTGACAACAATGTTTGAGTATCAGAAAAGGCTTCAATACCCCGTTAAGATCGCCACGCCAAATCCGGCGCTGGCAAAATTCATTATTTCGCAGTACGGCGGCCCGGACGGAGAGTTGGGCGCGTCGCTCCGCTATCTCAGCCAGCGTTACTCCATGCCGTACCCCGAGCTCAAGGGGCTGCTCACCGATATAGGTACCTCGTTTCCGCAAATGTACGGCGGCCTGGCGAGACGGTATGTCGAAATCAGCGGGACGCGTTACCGCAGAGATTTTTCCGAAAGCAGGAATCAATGTGATCGTTGACGATCCCGACTGCCTGAATGTGGGAATAGACCGTAATAGAACCCAAAAATTTAAAGCCGCGGGATTTTAAATCCTTACTGATTTTGTCGGACAGTTCCGACGTCGCCGGCAGTTCCACGATGCTCTGATAGCTGCCTGCAACCGGCTTGCCGCCCGTAAAGCCCCAGATGTAGCTGTCAAAGCTGCCGAACTCCTTTTGAATCTCCAAAAACCTCCGTGCGTTGTTTACAGAGGCTTCGATCTTCATCCTGTTTCTGATGATCCCGGGATCGGACAGAAGCTCATTGATCTTCGCTTCATCGTATTTCGCGACCTTTTCCGGGTCGAAACCATCATAGGCGGCACGATAATTCTCCCTTTTCCGAAGGATGGTCAGCCAGCTCAGGCCGGACTGGGCCGACTCCAGCACGAGAAATTCAAAATGCTTTTTGTCATCGTGGACCGGGACGCCCCATTCCTCATCGTGATATCGGACGTACAATTCGTCCGTACCGCACCAGCCGCATCTGGTGATATTGCCGTTTATCATCGCCGCGCTACTCCACCACACCGAAGATGAGCGGCAGCGCGTCGGGCTTTGTATCACGCATCAGTATCGCGCGGTCCAGATAGGCGCGGGCGTCGGCCAGGCGCTTCCTGTCTGAGGTGTACAACACCGCGACCGGCTCCCCGGCGCTGCAGCGGCCTCCTGTTTTCTTTTTCAAGATAATGCCCGCCGTGTGATCGATGTCGTCGCCGGCCTTTTCCCTGCCGGCGCCCAGCGCGGACGCGGCCTTGCCGATAAGCTCGGCATCCATGTGCGAAATGTATCCGTCCGATGGGCACACGTAGTCCTCCCGGACGACCGCCGTGCCGAGAAGGCTTCTGTCCTCTATAAAGCGGCTGTCGCCGCCCTGCGCTTCGATCCACTCCCTGAATTTATTCAGCGCCTTGCCGCTGTCAAGGGCGTCTTTGACCTTCAGGAGGCTCTCTTCATAGCTCGAGCCGCCGAAAAGGCACGCCATCCGCGCCGCCAGTGCTGTGCAGACGTCCACAAGGTCCGCGCTGCCGCGGCCTGAGAGCACGTCAACGGCCTCCAGGACCTCCAGCGCGTTGCCAACGGCATTTCCAAGGGGCAGGTCCATATTCGTCAAAACGGCCGAAATGCGCCGCCCGGCCAGTTTCCCGATCTCCACCATCGTTTCAGCCAGCTTCTTGGCGTCGTCCACCGATTTCATGAACGCGCCGCTGCCGAATTTGACGTCCAGGACGATGTTCTTTGAGCCGGCGGCCAGCTTTTTGCTCATGATGCTCGAGGCGATGAGAGGGATGCTGTCGACCGTCGCGGTCACGTCCCGGAGCGCGTAGATCTTTTTGTCCGCCGGCGCGATATGGCCGGACTGCCCAATGACGGCCACGCCGACCTTCTCCACCTGGGAGATGAATTCCTCCCGCGTCAGCGTTGTCTTATAGCCGGGAATCGACTCCAGCTTGTCCACCGTGCCGCCGGTATGCCCGAGCCCGCGGCCCGACATTTTGGCTACCTTTCCGCCCAGCGCGGCGACGATCGGCGCCACGATCAGCGTCGTCTTATCGCCGACGCCGCCGGTCGAGTGCTTGTCCGCCGTCAGCGCGCCGAACATACTGAGGTCGACGCTTTCGCCCGATTCCGTCATCGCCATCGTCAGCGTCGTCAGCTCGCGCTTGTCCATGCCGTTTAAAAAGATTGCCATGAGCAGCGCCGACATTTGATAATCGGGAATATCCCCCTTTGTAAAGCCGTCGACGGCAAACCGGATTTCTTCGTCCGTCAGCTTATCCTTATCGCGTTTTTTCTGGATGATATCGTAGATACGCATAGCGTCCTCCCGCCGCGCCTTAAGGCGCATATCGTCATTTTTGCAGTCGATATATCTTACCACATTATGCCGCCAAAGTTAAGCCTTATGTAAAGACGGCGCGGATCGTCCCGGGCAATTCCTTCAAACGAATATCCATACCGCCGCCCGGGCGGACCCCGGCGCGCTCGACGAGCTCCAGATAAAATCCGTCGTCACCGCGGCCATCGGCCAGGCCGCCGGCGATACCGGCACATTCCCCCGCCGCATCCCGATCTTGCGCCGCGGCAAGCTCGAGCCGCCGGGCTTTCAGCTTTGTCAGATTGGCCCCGTAGGCGTCTTTAAGCTCAAGGTACGCTTCCCTGCCGATATCACCCGCGATATATGCGTCGGCAAGCCGGAAGGTTTTTTTCTCCAGCACCGCGATTTCCGTGCCGATCGACGCAAGCGCGCCGTCATGGTTTCCGAGGGTGCGCCGGAGGATTTGAGCAAAGCCGTAAAGCAGCCTATCGCTGCGCTGCCCGATGATAAACCGGCGGACACCGCCGACAATCAGGTCCTCCCCGACCTGCCGGCGCTTGCCGAAGCAAAGACACGTCGGGACCCAGACGCGGTACGGCATCCCGTCCCGCCTTTTGCGCGTCCGGCACAGATAAACGGCGCCGCAGCCGAGGCAGACGACTTTGCCGGAAAGGGCATACCGCGAGCCGTGGGCCGAAGCCTTGCCGCCGGATGAGCGCCGCCGGAGCTCCGCCTGTGCTTTTTCCCAGGTTTCCCTGTCAATGATCGCATCATGGTGGTCCTGGATATAGATCATATCGTTCTCGTCCCGGTTGACCGTTTTTTTATGGGTCAGATAGTCCGGCGTGATGGTTTTCCGCTGCTTCAGGTCGCCGCAGTATTTTTCGTTTTTCAGTATCTTCAGGACGGCGGCACCAGACCAGACCGCGCCGCCGCTTCCCGTCTCGGCGCCGCGGCGCGTCAGCGTGTCGGCAATGCCCCGCGCCCCCAATCCTTCGCGGACATACATGTCGAAAATTGCCTGGACCGTCTCGGCGCCTTTCGGTTCCACACTGATTGTCCCGCCGCGGACGTCATAACCCAAAAGACTCCGGCCGAAAACGACGCCGCGCTCCATCTTCCGCCGCTGCCCCCACTTGACGCGCTCGCTGGTCTTCCGGCTCTCCTCCTGGGCCACCGACGCCATGATGCCCAGGCGCAGCTCGGCGTCCGGGTCCAGCGTCGATATGCCGTCGCTCAGGAATACGACGGCGACGCCGAAGCTTTTCAGGAGCCTCGTGTAAGAGACGGCGTCCAGGATGTTCCTTGAGAAACGGCTGACCTCCTTTGTCAGCAAAAGGTCGAGCCGGCCAGCCCGCGCGTCGTCGATCATGCGCAAAAAGTCCGTCCTGTCGGCGGTCGTCGTCCCGGTGATCCCCTCGTCGGCGTAAATTTCGGCCATCGTCCAATCCGGGCGGCTTTCGATATACTGCTGAAAAAAGAGCTTTTGGCTCTCAAAGGAATTGATCTGATCCCGCAGGTCCGTGGAAACGCGGCAATAAGCAGCCACGCGCATCACGGCCGTTTCTCCTGAAGCAGGCGCAGTCCGTTTTTGTACTGCGTTTCGGTCAGCTTTCCGCGCTGCTTCAAAAAAAGCAGCAGCTGACTCTGAAAATGCCGGACAAAAGCGTCGTCTCCATGAATATCGGGACCGCTTTCGATGTAAAGCTCTTTTTTTGCCATCGGAACCGCCTCCATCACAGCGTATTCCGATAAGCGCGCCGGCTTGCATGTCCCGCTGAAATTTCGTACGATTCCGAGAACGATCCAGGTACCGAGGAACTGGGCCACCTGGAGATGATCGGCACCATCGTCCATCAGCTGACGCGCGATATGACGCCGGAAGACGTCAAGGCCGCCGGGATGGAAGGATATTTCGTCGACCATACGGCGGGCGTCTATCCGCAGTTTGCATCAGGCACGCCCTGGACGGCGGCGACGATGCAGGTTTCCGGCGACACCATCGCCGACCTGACAGAGGATATGGCGGCGGAGCAAAAAGCGCGCAAAACATACGACAACATCCTGAGACTGTCGGATGACCCCGACGTCAACAACGCCATTCGCTTCCTGCGCGAGCGCGAGGTCGTCCACTTCCAGCGCTTTGGCGAGGGACTGAGGCTGACCCAGGAGCGGCTGAACCAAAAGAACATTTATGCCATTAACCCCAGCTTCGATAGGGCCGAGAAATAAGCAAAGTACCGCCGGCGGAAGCCGGCGGTACACTTTTATTTTCAGAGGTCTGACTTTACTTAAAATCCACGGCGTTGCCCTTGTCAGCGACACAGACATAGGTTTTGCCTGTCCCGAAAACGAGGGGTTTGCCGTCTTCCCGCGTGAAGACAAACTGACTGGAATTGTTCTTTCTGGACCATTTGATCTCCTCGTATTTCCCGCCGCAGATAAAAATGCCCGTCCCGCTGCCGACGGTATCCACATCGATCCGACCCTTGTCGTCACCGGAGATGACCTTGATGCGGGTTTTTAAAACGAGAACATTCGTCACGCCGACTTTTGTTTTATCATTGCCGTCGATATAGTCTTTTTTGTATTGCGTGATATAGTAGAGCTTATCGGCGTCGGAATAGGTGAAGACGGTCGTCTTGGAGGAGGAAAAATGTACCGTGACGCTCTCCGCCGCCAGTCCCCCGGCCGGCGCGGCTTTATCGGAAAAGGTCATGCTGCTTTTAAATCCGTCGTTATGCACGAGGCGGACGCCGTACGTGGGGAGGAACTTTTGTATCAGCGCGCTGGTGGAAACGAGACTGTGCTCGTAGCCCATTTTGAGCCTGCTCTTATCTCTGTAAAAGATGTCCGTTTTACCGCCGTTGACGCCGTCGAGATGGGTGATACCGATCAGCTTCAGCTCGGTGTACGCGTCGGGGCTGCCGCCGGCATGGATATACACGGCGTCATATCCGTTGGCGATATCAACGAAGTACGGCCGCGCGCTCCGGATGCTGCCGATCTCACCGGCCTGTGAAACGTCCTGAAAAATCGCCATCATGCGCGTGATGCCGCCCTCCACGAGGATCTCATAGATAATATCGGCCTTTGAAATGCCGAGCTGCGGCTGTGCCGTGCTCAGATTGTTGATCATGATCGCGTAGGGGCGGTTGCTGATGACGGACGCATCTGCGGGCAGACCGGTAAGCGGATCGACCGGCCCGCTGTACGGCGTCGGAGAGGCGGACGGTGAGGCGCTGGCCGGTGTGCCGGACGGCGACACGCTTACGGACGTCGAGGGCGACGCCGACTGGGCTGGATCCCCGGCCAGGTATTTGTCCCCGCCTCTGTTGGCGATAATAATAGCTACCAGGGCAACCGCCACCACAAGGACGGCGGAAAGCGCTATCCAAAAAGCTTTCAATCTATCACTCCCATGATTTTATCTTTAATGCTGCTGTTCTGTCTGAAATTTTTACGTAAATCATATTGCTACTGTACGAACCCGTTTTATTGTACTATAATCAATTCAATCTGAAATATGTCTCGTGGAGGATGGTACCGGATGGAAGAGCGTCTCGGTTTTATACGCGAAAAACTTGATATCAAGATTCTCATACTTTTTGTTTTGAGCCGCCTGACCGAGCCGGTCACCTTTGAAAAGCTCAGCGAGCTTGTCCTGTGCGACGAGGGCATCACCTACTTTGATTTCGCCGAGTGCGTCGACGAGCTCGTTAAAACAGAGCATATCGTCAGCGACGGCCATACATACGCCATCACAGAAAAAGGTAGGCGAAACGGCGAAATCACCGAAAACAGCCTGCCCTTCTCCGTGCGCCTCAAGGCGGAAAAAAGCACCGACGAGCTGCGGTACCAGATGGGCCGGAAATCGATGATCTCCGCAAATCACGTCATCCGCCGGAAAGGCGGCTATACGGTGGAGCTTTCCCTCTCCGACGGCATCAGCGACATCATCTCCATGAAGCTTTACGCCGCCAATGAAACGCAGGCCCAGGCCCTTGAAGACGGCTTCATAAAAAACGCGGAGGATATTTACAATAATATCCTCAAGCTGATTCTGGACGAATAAACCGCCTTACGCCGCGATAAAAGCCGCATGACAGCATGCGGCTTTTTGTTTTATGTACCTCAAGCGCGCGGATGGGACTTGTTGTAAACGTCCTTGAGCTGCTTTTTGACAAGCTGCGTGTACACCTGTGTCGACGAAATGTCCGCATGGCCCAGCATCTCCTGCAGCGAACGAAGATCGGCCCCGTTTTCCAGCAGATGGGCGGCAAAGGAATGGCGCAGCGTGTGCGGCGTGATTTCCTTTTCGATGTGCGCTTTCTCCTGATAATGCTTAATGATCTTCCAGAAGCCCTGACGGGACATCCGCTCGCCGCTCATATTGACGAAAAGCGCCGGCTCGGCCGGAAACGCCAGCATCTGGTGCCGGACAAGCGTGATATAATCGCTGAGCGCCTTGATTGCCGCGGGATACAGGGGAATCATACGCTCCTTTTCGTTGCCGCGGCAGCAGATGAGTCCGGTGGACAGATTCACGTCGTCCTTGTTGAGTGAGATAAGCTCGCTGACGCGGATGCCCGTGGCATACAAAAGCTCCAGCATGGCCTTGTCCCTGTAACCCTTCATGTCCGTGCACTCGGGCTGCTCCAAAAGCAGCTCCACCTCGCGGTTTGTAAGGATCTGCGGCAGCTTCTTAACGGTTTTGACCGTCTCGATGTTGTGCAGGGGGTTCACCGTGATCTTGCCGTAAATCAGAAGGTAGCTGAAAAAGCATTTAAGGGATGCCACGGACCTGGAGATTGTCGCCGTCGATTTACCGTTTTTCGTCATCCAGTCTATGTAACGCTCGATGTCCGCTTTGCAGACATCGCACACGTCGTTCACCTCGACGGATTCTTTCGTGCCGCAATACATGAAAAATTGACTGATATCACGTATATATGAGGACAGTGTGTTTTTAGACGCATGTTTCTCATCCGTCAGGTATTTCTGAAACTCAGATATATACGCAGAATCAATCAAGGTTTGTCCCTCCTGTTAAATGCGCGACGCAGCATAGCTTATAAGGTGCGGTGTCACATATAAATCGATCAGAGCCGCCGCGAGCAGCACTGCCAGGCAAATACCGCAGCGGGCAAAAAACCTGCTGTTAAACGGTGACGCCCCGGCTTTCTGGCTCTTAAATACGGCTATACGGAAAAAGGCCAGCGAGGCCGAAAAAGCGTCGACGGACAGAACGAAGAAGCACGGAATTGTGATCAATGTGTTCGCACCGAATATCGCCAGCGCCAGAGCGACGCCCTTCCCTCCCAGGACTCGGACGACCATCGCGGCGGAAAAACTGAGAAAAAAGCCCCGAAAAGCCGACAAAACCGGGAGAAAAAAGACGCCGATGACAGAAAACCCGAGGGCAATCGCCAGCAGATTGTATTTGAAAGTATCGATGACGGCGGAGAAAAAATCTCGTTTGACGGAATTGCCCGTCAGAAAGAACGACATAAAGGAAGAAAAGTAATTGTTCAGCCTTGTCCCGTCATTGACAAAGCCGGCTGTTACCGTCCCGGCAATGCAACCACATAAAAACAGAACGCCGCACAGCACGAGCCCGGCCCGGCTGAAGGATTCATCGTGCAGCGATATCACAAAAAATCTTTTGTTCATTCAAATCACCCCATATAAAATATGGGACAAGACTTGAAAAAATGACATCAACATGCATCGATAAAATTCGTCTGTGCACTTTAATATAGTACAAACAACTCAAAGAATCAACAACTACATTCGAAATTTCATATTTTTGTTAATTATGTCCATTTGTTATGTCTATAACTTTATGTAAACTTAACGCTTGGTAATATTGACCAAGCTGATTGCCGGACGAGAACCAATATGTAGTGCCTGCTTTCCAGTCCGGCACTAGATTTCGTCATGCTATATCGTATTATGTATACTTAAAAAATATGCGCCTATAGATATGTCCAGTCAAAAAGATCCGCCGTAACGCCTTTATGAGGCGTGCTTATGTTTTTTACGCTTCAGATTTACAAGTCCGCCGATGATCCCGCCCGCGATGAACGCGACCAGAAGCGACGGCGTCAGGCGCCCGCCTGGGCCGCCGGAAAACAGCGCGCCGACGAAGGTGAGCAGGAACATCAGCGCGCCGACGGTAAGCCCAACAGTTATGATCTTCGCCCGATGCCGTTTGACAGCCACAACGGCACCGATCAGCGCGCCGACGAAGGACGCCCCGACTGTAATGTGCCGCATGAGGTCCTCGGAAATTTTGCCCGAGGCCACAACCGAGGCAAAAATTGCGAATACAATAAACGTGAGGAGAAATCCGATTGCCGTGCCGAGAAGGACGCTGACGGCAAACCCGCGGCCAAGGCCCTTTTTGTCATCGTTTTTATGCATAAAACATCGCCCTCCAGGTGAATAGTTTGTACCACATACTATTCGCCGGGAGGGCTTAACATGACCGTTATTTGCGTTATTTTGGCTGCTCCTGCGTCGCCTTGCCGACGGTTGAAATCGCCCATTTTGCAACCTGGACACGCACTCTGTCCTCGCCCGTTTCAAATGTCACTGTTTCGTTATTGCAGGCAACAACCTTGCCGACAATACCGCCGATGGTCGTTATGTCGTCGCCGACCGACAACGAGCTGCGCATGTCAGCGAGCTTTTTCTTTTTTTTATTTTCGGGGCGGATGAGGAAGAAATAAAAAACGACAACGAGCACGACGATCATGATGATCGTTGTCCCATACTGCCCGAATGCGCTGGTCGTGCCGGCCGCGGCGTCGAGTATCAGTCCGAAATGAGACATTTTGAACCTCCATCAAATTGTAATGTTAGAATTATACTTTCCACTTTTTAAAAAAGCAAGTACATTTCTGAAAACTATATCCTGTTTGACAATATTTCGGCATGGCGCGCCCTGAAGGCGTGGAATTCTCCGCAGTCCAGGGCATCGCGAATTTTCTGCATCAGAGCGTTATAGAAATACAGATTGTGCATGACGGCCAGCCGGAGCGCCAGCATCTCTTCCGCCTTGAACAAATGGCGCAGATACGCCCTTGAGT
The DNA here is from genome assembly GCF_900130065.1 of Sporobacter termitidis DSM 10068. GTDB lineage: Bacteria > Bacillota > Clostridia > Oscillospirales > Oscillospiraceae > Sporobacter > Sporobacter termitidis. Next base: position 82,091 of record NZ_FQXV01000001.1, on the reverse strand, counting down.
ACCGCTGACAGACGGGGCAGGCGCACGTTTCGTCTATAGGGCGGCTGTCGCCGGCGTGTTTTTCGTTGTTCATGTTGATCACGCCGGACCAGGTATAGAGATGGCCGTGGCGGCCATTCCGCGCCGGCATGACACAGTCGAAGAAATCGACGCCGCGCGCCACGCCTTCAAGGATGTTAGCCGGCGTCCCGACACCCATCAGGTAACGCGGCTTGTCCGCTGGCATGTGCTCTTCAACCGTCTCGATGATATCGTACATCTCGCCCACCGTCTCGCCGACGGCAAGGCCGCCGATGGCGTATCCCGGCAGGTCCAGCTCGGCGATCTGCCGCATATGGCGTATCCGAAGCTCGGGAAACACCGCGCCCTGATTGATCCCGAAGAGCAGCTCTCCCCTGTTCACAGCGTCGGGCTGTTCCATCTGGCGGCGCATCTCGTCACGGCAGCGGACGAGCCAGCGGTATGTCCTGTCGCAGGATTTCTCCACATAATCCCTCGGCGATGGAATCTCGACGCACTCGTCAAAGGCCATAGCGATATCCGAGCCGAGATTGGCCTGGATGCGCATACAATCCTCGGGCGACATGAAGATGCGCCGCCCGTCGATGTGGGAAGAAAACGTCACGCCCTCCTCGCTGATTTTCCGAAGCCCAGCCAGCGAAAAGATCTGAAAGCCGCCGCTGTCGGTGAGGATCGGTCTGTCCCAGGACATGAACTTATGCAGCCCTCCCTGCGCGCGGATGAGCATATCGCCGGGCCGAAGGTGAAGATGGTAGGTGTTCGACAGCTCGATCTGGCAGCCGATGCGCTCCAGGTCCTCCGACGAAAGCGCGCCCTTGATGGCCGCCTGCGTACCCACGTTCATAAAAACAGGCGTCTGCACAACGCCGTGCGCCGTCGTAAATTCTCCCCTTCTGGCTCTGCCCTCTTTGGCAATCAATCTAAACATTCTGTAACCTCATTAAAATACTGTTATATCATAGCTTTTTAAAGCTATGATATGTGGCCGTTCGCGCTCGGAGAGCGCGAGGCCTTTAAATCCAAGCGTCTATTCGATCAGCATCGCGTCGCCGAACGAGAAGAACCGGTATCGTTCGCGGACGGCTTCCTCATAAGCGTGGAGAATATTTTCGCGGCCGGCCAGAGCGGAGACGAGCATGAGGAGGGTCGATTCCGGCAGGTGGAAGTTTGTGATGAGCGCGTCGACGCATTTAAACCGGTACCCCGGATAGATGAACGCGTTCGTAAAGCCCGAAAACGACTTGACCGCGCCGTCCTCCAGCGCCCGGGACTCCAGCGTCCGGCAGGACGTGGTACCGACGGATACGACGCGGCGGCCTTCCGTTTTTGCCGAGGAGACAGCCGCGGCCGTCTCCTCGGGTATCTCGCAATACTCGGCGTGCATCTCGTGATCCTCGATATTCTCCGCCTTGACAGGCCGGAAGGTGCCGAGGCCCACGTGCAGCGTCACATATTTCACAATAACGCCGCTGTTTTCGATCTCCCGCAGCAGCGCCTTTGTGAAATGCAGGCCGGCCGTCGGCGCGGCGGCGGAGCCGGTAACGCGGGAATATACCGTCTGATACCGCTCGGCGTCACCCAGCTCCTCGTGAATATAGGGCGGCAGCGGCATTTTTCCGAGCCGTTCGAGCGCCTCGAGAAAAATGCCGTCGTAATGGAACCGTATCAGCCTGTTTCCGCCTTCGATCTCGTCTTCCACGACGGCGGAAAGCGTGTCGTCCCCGAAAAAGAGCTGCGTGCCCGTCTTCGTCTTCCGCCCGGGGCGCGTCAGGCACTCCCAGACGCCGTCTCCCCGGTCCCGCAGGAGCACAACCTCGACGGCCCCGCCGGTCAGGCGCCGGCCGAACAGCCGCGCCGGGAGGACCCGGGAGTCGTTCAAAACGAGGCAGTCGCCCTCCCGAAGCAGCGTTGGCAGCTCGTAAAAGTGCCGGTGTGCGATCGCTCCCGTTATTTTATTCAGCTGCATCAGCCTGGAGGCGTCGCGCCTTTGAAGAGGCGTCTGCGCGATCAGCTCCGGCGGCAGCTCATAGTGGAAATCGCTTGTTTTCATCCGATGGTGACCCCGGTAAAATAAAATTTGAGAATCTGATCGTATGTCATGCCGTGAAACTTTGCCATGGAATAGGCGCCCCACTGGCTCATGCCGACGTTGTGGCCACGGCCTGTCCCCGTGATCGTAAAGCCCCCGGTATTATTCTGCGGCGCATCGGGGCTTACGGCAACAGTATCGCCTGTCCCGGTGATCGCGTATACATTATTCTGCCCCAGAAGTCCGGCAATGCCGCTTTGTCCCACGGCATACGACGACGAGAGCCCGTCGGTGATCGCCGTGGTGCCGCTGTTGACATAGACGCCGTCGGAGCCCGCGCCGCCGGAAATGGAGAAACGAATCGAGTTGACGCCCAGGGCCGAGCGGATGCTCTCGCCTTTTGTGAATGTGAATTTCTTACCGGCGTCGTCTGTCAGCGTCACCTTATAGGCGTTGCCGACGGCACTGTACTGGGTGATGGCCATGTCGACGATATTGCCGCAGTTGTAGCCCTTTGAGCGCAGCCGGGAGGTGATGTCGCTCTGCGTATATGTCACGGTCCAGCTGTAGCCCGACGCGAGGGACACAATCTCCGCCTCGTATGGGTCGACAACGCCCTTGAGATATGGGATAGCCTGCGCCCAGACGTTTTCGCTGTTCTCGGTGGCTCCGCCGTCGCTGGAGGAGTAAAATGTCGTGCAGAGCGCGCCGTTATATGTAATGTACTGCCCCGCCGTCTGGTCGACAGCTGCGTCGGTCGTCGCGTTGGCCTGGCCGACACCGCGGTAGACCTGGTCCTCCTCCGTTGTGCAAACATCGAAGCTGGTGCGCTTATTCAGATTGGCGATGATATATGTCCTGGCGCAGATGGCCTGCGCTTTCAGAGCCTCCAGGGGCCAGGAGTTGGACATTTCATAAGGGATGACGCCCTTTGTGTAATCCTCGACGTTGACGATGTTCATCACGGTGACGTCGCCGCCGTCCATTCTGGCGTACTGAAAGCCTCCATAATACCTGTAGCCCTTGAACCAGGTCTGGCATTTTTCGCCGCCTTGCGATACCGGCATGATAGTCAGCCAATATGTACTGCCGTACTCAAACTCGAAAAGTATGGTGCTTGTCCCCGTGACGACGACGGTGACGGTGCTCGCCGTCCCCGAGGTCACGGTGCTGCCCCCGATGCCGCCCGAGGCGATGGCGGCATTGGCGGCATCCGCCGATATATAGCTGCCGATGCAGACGTAGAAGGCGCCGCTGGAGTATTTCACAAAGCTGTTTGGATACGCTGCTGCGGCGGCCACGGCCTCGGTATACGTCGAATATGCGTTCTTCAGCTGGATATGATAGCATCCGACGACGACGCTGCCCGTCGACCCGGGACTATAACAATTGTTCGCGCTGTCATAAACCATATTTCTGTCGCGAAGCACGGAGATTTTCGTCTCGGCCGTGGAGGCGCCCAGCGGCATGAACTGGCGATTTTGGTCAAGTATGCCGAACTGATACCCGCTGCCGGACCCGGCGACGTTCTGCAGATTTGCCGATGGCAAAGCACTGCCGCCGTAATACAGGCCGACTTTGACGGTCGTATAGGGCGGCGTGTACGCCTTGGCGTTCTGATACGTGGAGGATGTCACAAGGAGAACGGACGCGAGAAATAGTATCAGGCCGATTTTTGCTGGATTTTTCATACCGGTTCCTTTCGCCGACGCGCGCCGGGATACGGCAGCTTTCTGTTGACACAAATTGTCTGGTATGCTAATATGTATAATCAATATCAATCAAGAAGCGCAGAGGCGCGGTCTTAATAAGTAGCTGCGGTGAGGAGTCCGACGTTCCCCTGACCCGCTGTAAAAGGTCAGACCGCCGAAGGATGCCATTGTCGGAAATGACATTCCTGGTTTCCGGGTTAACAGCCCGGCAACTGTCACCAAGACGGTGGAGAGCTGACTGCTTTTGAAATATCTGTCGGTAGTATTTCCCTGCAGGATATTTGTCGACATTATATTACAAAATCAGCCGGTTGACTAGCCTGCTGATTAATTTTTTACTTTCACCCTTTTTCGCTTCAACACTTCGTGCCGGGCGAATACTATAGATTACGGGATATTTGGGAGGTTTCATAATGAAAAAGTACAAGGTCGGCGTCATCGGCGCCACGGGCATGGTCGGACAGCGTTTTGTGTCCCTGCTGGAGAACCATCCCTGGTTTGATCTGACGGTGGTGGCCGCCAGCAGCCGTTCCGCCGGCAAAACGTATGAAGAAGCCGTGGCCGGCCGCTGGTTTATGACGTCGCCTTTACCGGAGGCCGCGAAGAAGCTCGTTGTGAAGTCTGCCGAAACGGACGTCAAGGAGATCGCCGGCGCCGTAGACTTTGTTTTTTCCGCCGTGGACATGAAGAAGGAAGAGATCAAGGCGCTCGAAGAAGCGTATGCCAAAGCCGAGTGCCCCGTCGTGTCCAACAACAGCGCCCACCGCTGGACACCGGATGTCCCAATGGTCGTCCCGGAATTAAACCCCGGGCACATCGCCGTCATCGACAGCCAGCGAAAACGGTTGGGGACGGCGCGGGGCTTTATTGCCGTCAAGTCCAACTGTTCCATCCAGAGCTATGTCCCCGCGCTGCATCCCCTCAAGGATGAATTCGGCCTGAACAAGGTGCTCGTCTGCACTTACCAGGCCATCTCCGGCGCCGGAAAGACCTTTGAGACGTGGCCGGAGATGATCGACAACGTCATCCCGTATATCGGCGGCGAGGAAGAGAAATCCGAGCAGGAGCCGCTGAAAATATGGGGCAAGCTCGAAGGCGGCGAAATCAAAAAGGCCTCCTCCCCGTCCATCACCTCCCAGTGCATCCGCGTGGCGGCGGCCGACGGGCATATGGCGGCCGTGTTCGCGTCCTTCGACAAAAAGCCGTCCATTGACGTTATCAAAGACAAATGGGTAAATTTCAAGGGCCGTCCCCAGGAGCTGCAGCTCCCGTCGGCACCTCAAAAGTTCCTGCATTATTTTGAAGAGGATAACCGCCCCCAGACGAAGCTGGACCGCATGCTCGAAAACGGCATGGCCGTTTCCATGGGCCGCCTGCGCGAAGACACGCAGTATGACTACAAATTCGTCTGCCTGAGCCACAATACCCTGCGCGGCGCGGCCGGCGGCGGCGTGCTCATGGCGGAGCTCCTCTGTGCGGAAGGCTATATCAAGTAAAAGTGAGGTTTGATCATGAAAACACCGGTATTTACAGGCTCCTCTGTCGCCATCGTCACGCCGTTCAAAAACGGCAAGGTGGATTTTGAGAAGCTGAGTGAACTGATAGAATTCCAAATCACGGGCGGCACCGCCGCCATCACTATCTGCGGGACGACGGGCGAAAGCTCCACCATGTCCCTGGAAGAGCACATGGAGACCGTCGACTTCTGCGTCAAAAAGGTGAACAAACGCGTCAAGGTTATCGCCGGCGCGGGCAGCAACGATACGATGGCCGCCGTCCAGCTCTCCCAGGAGGCCGAGCGCTCCGGCGCCGACGCCGTCCTCTCGGTGACGCCGTATTACAATAAAACCACGCAGCGCGGCCTTGTAAAGCATTATACTTATATTGCCGACCGTATCAACATTCCCATGATCCTGTACAACGTTCCCAGCCGCACCGGCCTCGCTATTTCCGCCGATACATACAAGCAGCTCTCAAAGCACCCCAACATCAACGGCACCAAGGAGGCGTCCACCGACTTTTCCCTCATCGGCTCGACCATCGCGGCCTGCGGCGACGACTTCTACGTTTGGAGCGGCAACGACAACGAAACCGTCCCCATGATGTCTATCGGCGCAAAGGGCGTTATCTCCGTCGTTGCCAACATCATGCCGGCGCTGATGGCGGAGCTTGCGGAAGCCTGCCTCAGCGGCGATTACGCGCACGCCGCCAAGCTGCACCTTAAATATCTCGACTTTATGGGCAAACTCTTTATCGAGGTCAATCCGATACCGGTCAAGGCCGCCATGAATCTGGTGGGTATGGATGTGGGCGAGCCGCGCCTGCCCCTGTGCGAAATGGACCCGGCCAATGCTGAAAAGCTGAAAGCTTCCATGCGGAATATCGGGCTGCTTAAATAAATATAAGGAGTACCTCATTCATGCTAAAGATGATCATCTCCGGCTGCAACGGCGCCATGGGGCGCACCGTCGCCCGGCTTGCCGCCGCGGACGCCGGAATTGAAGTGGTCGCGGGATTCGATTTAAGCGCCGTCAAAACTGACAGCTTCCCGGTCTATGCCGACCCGATGGAATTCGGCGGCCAGGCCGACGTCGCCGTCGATTTTTCCAATCCCTCCGCACTGGAAGGACTCCTGCGGTACTGCGCCGCAAAAAAACGGCCCCTTGTTTTATGTACGACAGGCCACAGCGCGGAACAATTATCGGCGATAAGAGAGGTCTCTGTAAAAATTCCCGTCTTTAGATCGGGCAACATGTCGGTCGGTATCAATCTCACCGCCGACCTCGTCCGGCGCGCCTGCGCCTTTCTGGGCGACGGCTTTGACGTTGAAATCGTCGAGCGCCATCACAGACGCAAGGTGGACGCCCCCAGCGGCACGGCGCTGATGCTGGCCGACGCGGCAAAGAGCGCACTTCCCTACGATGCCGGGTATGTCTTTGAACGCCAAAGCGTTCGACAGCCCCGTGGGAAAACGGAAATCGGCATCTCCTCCGTCCGGGGCGGCACGATCGTCGGCGAGCACGAGGTGATCTTCGCCGGCCTCGACGAGGTGATCGAGATAAAGCACACCGCTTACTCCCGGGACGTTTTCGCCGTTGGCGCCGTCAGGGCCGCCAAATTCCTCGCTGCGGTCAAAAAACCGGGCATGTACGATATGAGCGACTTGCTGAATTTTTAATATTTGCAAAAAGGCGCAGCCGGATGCTGCGCTTTTTTTCTTAAATGTGGGCAAAAATCTGTCGATGTACCGACCTTTTTATATAATCTATCGAATTAATTGTATTATTTTATGAGTACCCGCGCCGCCCATTGACACCTACATAATTTGTTGTATACTGAAAATGAAATCTGTGTAATCTGACAAATCGAGTGGTCTCGTGGGGGTCCCTTATGGCCAGAATGGACGATATAATTGGCAAAATTGTCTCGCTCGAATGGGAGATGTTCCAGTCTGTCAACGAGGGCGGGCCGCGTGCGCCGTGCCAGGAGGATCGGGAGACATTTTCCGGCATGCGCCGGGCGCAGTTTGAAGCGTGGCCGCCTGAGGCCTGCGCGTCGTATTTCGACGATCTGACAAACGCCATGCTGGACGGGCGCAATCTCGTCGCCGAAAAATACATCCACATGATGAAAAACACCGCCCCCGCCCAATATGAAACACTCGTCGGGACGATTCCACGGCCGGATGCGGCGCAGACGCGGCTGGCGCGGGAGATTTCCGGCAGGCTTTTGACGCAGACCGCCGTTCTGCATGAGACTTATCCCCGTGTTTCCGGCGCCGGCCGCCCCTTGCGTGCCGTTCAGGATTTTTCGGGCGTCATCTCGATCGAGACATATCAGCTGGGCGAGCTGCTCACCTACTCCGAAAAGACCCTCAGCCTGCTGAAGGCACACCTCCTGGCTCTTGAGCGGGCAGGCAGAGCCCTCGCCAGAGACATCCTGGAGAACACGGTGCGGTACTACGGCTATGAGACGCTGGAGAGCGCCGAGGCGGCAGCGAAAGCGCGCGCCGCCGCCGAGGATGACGGCCCCCTTCGGCCATGACAGATTTTTTTAAAGAGCTCGACGCGCTCTATCAGTCCGGCGATCAGGCGGCTGTCGAAGGTTTTATCCGGCACCGACTGGAAGCGCTTGAAGCCAAGGATCTGGGAGACAGCCCGGAATACGCGTCTGTTCTGAATGAGCTGGCGGGCTTTTACAGAGGCGTCAGCCGCTACGAGGAAGCGGCACGGTATTTCGCCCAAGCGCTTGAAATTTTCAAAGCAAACGGCTTGGGTACATCGCCGGAATACGCCACGATCCTTTTAAACCTTGCGGGACTGTACCGCCTGACCGGCCGCCCGGGTGACGCCGTCAGCCTTTTTCTCGATGCTAAAAAGCTTCTGACGGATGGCGGCTTGCAAAACGGCGACGCATACGCCGCCGTTCTCAACAACCTCTCCCTCGCCTATCAGGACGCCGGTGCGCCGGATAAGGCCTATGAGGCCGCGCTGGAAGCCTTTGAGCTGGTCGGCCGGGACGCAACGGACACCCACGAGCTGGCCACGTCGCTGAATAACCTGGCCGTCCTCCGCTTCAGAATGGGCGACGATCAGCAGGCGGAGGCACTCATTGACAGGGCGCTCGGATATTACGACGATATGGGCGAGGAGAACGCGCATCATGCCGCGGCCCTCTCCACGAAAGCCTCTCTGCTCTATCGCGCCGGAAAACACGGCGAGGCACTGGCATATTTTAATCGGGCGCTGGCGCTGACCGAAAGATTTTTCGGCCGAAATATCGATTATGCCGTCTGTCTGCGGAATATAGCTGCCGTCAATGAGGCGCTTGGCGATATCCGGGTCGCCCGGGCGCATGTGCAGTCGGCCCTGCCGGTCTTTGAAAAGATTTTGGGACCCGGGCACCCGCGGACAAAAGAGAGCCGCGCCCTGCTCGACAAGCTCACGGCGGAGGAGAATGATCGATGAATGGCATGGAGCTCAGCCGCCAATACTTTTCCGATGTCGCCGCGCCGAGACTCAAAAGCGGCTTCCCCGACCTGTACGGCAGGCTGTCCGCCGGGCTCGTCGGCAACGGCTCGGAATGCTTCGGCTATGACGACGCCCTCTCCCGCGACCACGATTGGGGCGTCGACTTCTTTATCTGGGTGACCGCAGGCGACAGAGAGGCCATATCAAACCTGCGGAAGTGGAAAGCGGCGCTCATTGAAGAAATGCCGCCCGAATATCCCAGGACGCGGTCGGAGTACGGCGCCAGGATCGGCGTCATGACCACCGGCGATTTCTACATAAGCCTCATCGGCTGCCCGGAGGGGCCGGACGATATTCCCGGCTGGCGGCGCATCCCCGAGGAAAACCTCGCCATGGCGACAAACGGCGAAGTTTTTATAGACAACGCCGGCGCGTTTACCGCCACGCGCGAAAGGCTGCTTCGGTATTATCCCGAGGATATTCGGCGGAAAAAGCTCGCAGCCAGATGCATGGCCATCGCACAGACGGGTCAGTATAATCTGGACCGCTGTTTTAAGCGGCGGGACTGGGTGACGTATAAAACAGTGCTCGCACGCTTTACAGACAGTGTCATCGGCGCCGTTTTCCTGCTGAACCGCGTTTTCCGCCCGTATTACAAATGGGCCTACCGACGCATGACAGAGCTGCCTGTCCTCGGCGGGCAGATCGGTGGTCACCTGGCGCGTATCGCCCGGTCTGATGGCGATGGCGGCGAAATCTTTGAAGAAAACAAAAGCGACATCGACGAAATCTGTGCGCTGCTCGTCCGCGAGCTGCAGCGCCAGCGGCTTGCACTTTCGGACGATTGGTTTCTGACGACCCAGGGCGAAGAGATACAGCACAGCATACAGGACGGTTTTTTGCGTTCTCTGCCCGCGCAATATGAATAAAGGGGGCTACTCAGGTGAGCAAAACCATTCTTGTCATCGGCGGCAGCGCGTTCGCCGGACGAATATTTTCCATCCATATATCAAAGCAGGAGGACTACAGCCTGCATGTCGTGAACCGCGGCCAATTTCCTCTGAACTTAAAAAACGTCAAGGAATATAAATGCGACCGGCACAGCCCGGTCATGGTGGCGCACCTTCTGCCCCACGACGTCATTTTTGACGTTGTCGTCGATTTCTGCGCGTATAACCCCGGCGAGGTGAGCTCGCTTCTGGAGGTGTTGAAGGGCCGTTTCAAGCAGTATATCGTTATCTCGACAGTGAGTGTTTACGAGCAAGTCGGCCGCGGACTCCGGACCGAAGCCGACCCGGTCGTTACCAAATCCGAGGGCGGCCGCGTCTCGGACTATATCTACAATAAGGTGCTTGTCGAACAGGAGACGGCCACCACCTGCGCCAAGCTTGGCGTACCGTACACGATCTTCCGCCCGACATTTATTTACGGTCCGTTCAACTATTCCCCGCGGGAATCCTGGTTTATCGAGCTTATCGCCCGCGGCCACGTCGTTCCCGTGCCGGTGGACGCCACGGCCAGCTTCAATATGGTCTACGTCTTCGATATTGCCCGGGCGCTTGTGGCCTGTATCGGCGACGAGAGGGCCTATAACCAGACCTTCAACCTCTCCGCCCCCGAGGAGATCACCTATACGCTGCTTTTGGAGTCGTTTGAGAAATTTAACGGCGGACCGTTCATGTCACGGCCCGTGACTGTCGACGAGGTCATCGATCAGAATATTCCGCTCCCCTTTCCGCTGACGGAGGATGAGCTCTACTCCGGCAAAAAGTTCTCCGACACCTTTGATTTTGAGTACACATCCTTTTCGGAGGGGATGGAAAAGACCTTTAAAATCTTCTACTCGCTCTTCATCAGCTGATGAAAGCGTGCTTTGACGGTGGACATACGCCGCCGTATTCTGTATTCTGAAGGCAGCGCCGGCTTGCTCCCGGCCGCTGCCTTTAATTTTTTTTTATCCTTCGTGCAAGGATCGCGTCATCTGAATCGTATTGTTACCGAAGGGGACAGACCATGGACAAAATCTTGCAGGAAAAACAAGACCGCGTTGTCAGGGCGATTGAAAAATACGCCGATACGGTGCGCCGCGTCTGCTTTGTGTATCTCAAAAACAGGGACGACGTCGAGGATATCTTTCAGGATGTGTTTCTTCAACTCTACAGGTATGAGAAATGCTTTGACAGCGAGGACCATGAAAAGGCCTGGCTCTTGCGCGTTGCGATCAACAAATGCAAGGACCTGCACAAAAGCTTCTTCAAAAGCCGGGTTTGTCCCCTTGACGAGCTTGAAATAACTTTTGAGGACGAGACCGAGCATGAGATTATGCACGCGGTTCTGGCGCTGCCGCAGAAATATAAGGATGTTATTTATCTGTTTTATTACGAAGGGTATTCAGTACCGGAGATATCAAAAATACTTGGAGTCAAAGACAACACCATCTACTCCCACCTCCACCGGGCGAAACTGATGCTGAGAGAGAAACTCGAGGACTGACTATGGAAACGACATTAAAAAAAGCACTCGATCGCGTCCGCGCCGACGAAGCGCTCAAGCAGAAAACGGCGGATTACATCAGGAATCTGGATACAAGCGTCATCGCGCTCAGCACCGGCACGAGAAATAAGCCCCTTCACGTCAAAAAGCTCGTTGCGGCGGTATGCGCGGCCGTCGTGCTCTGCGCACTGCCGATTGGTACCTACGCTGTTTACAAGACGCCCACCTCCTACGTCGCCGTCGACATCAATCCCAGTGTGGAGCTCGGTATCAACACGTTCGGCAAGGTCGTGAAGGTGACGCCGTATAACACCGACGGCGAAACTGTTCTGAACGGTCTGTCCCTGATCAATCAGAACGTCGAAAGCGCCGTCCGCCAGATTGTCCAGTCGGCCTCCCAGAACGGCTTTATGGAAGAGCCCGGCGCGACGCTCATCACTGTCACCACGGAGACGAACAGCGACACGGCGGCACAGAACCTCCAGGCCGCCGCCAAAACGGGCGCGGAGGACGCCGTCGCGTCCGGAGGCAGCGCAGCCACCGTCGAAACCGGCCACATCGATCTCACCAAGCGGAGCAACGCCATCGCCCAGGGCATCGCACCGGGCCGCCTCAACCTCATCGAGAAGCTGCAGGAGCTGGATCCGACGATCAAGACAGAGGACTATAAGGACATCTCCGTCACCGAAATACAGAAAAAGCTCACCGAGCTGCAAAAGGAGCATAAGAGCCAGACCAACGGGAAGGACGCCGGCAAAACGGCAGCCAAAACCCCTGACCCGACGCCACCCGCCGCCGCCTCCCCGAAAGCGTCCTCATGGGCGCCCGCGTCGCCGAGTGGATATTCCGACAAGGGCGCCGGCTGGAACAATAAATGGTCGAGCAAGTCCGGCGACGGCAATAAAGACAGCAAGAACAGCAAAGACGATAAAAATGACAAAAGCAATAAAAACAATAAAAGCGATAAAAACACTAAGAACGGCAAAGCTGATAAAAACGATAAAAAAAACAATGACGCCGGCCGTTCTGACAATAAAAACGATAAGAATTCCTCCGTCCTGCCCTCCTCCTACGGCGGTTTTTCGTGGGGCGGTTACGGCGGCTCCTCCAATCACGGCAAGGGCGGCAGCGGTTACGGCGGTTATGGAGGCTACGGCGGTAATAACGGTAACCACGGAAATAACGCCGGCGGCAGTCACGGCGGCACAAAAGGAAACCGCTGACACACGGTCAGCGGAATTTGAGCATAGTGCTTATCTCAAAAGCCCTGCCCGCTTAACACCACGGCGGACGGGGCTTTTGTCTGTCATTTTTCAGTTAGTATCTGTTGTCAAAAATGCGCTTCGTCTTCTTTTCGCTGCGCGGCAGCTCGCCGATGGCAACGCCCTTGGGGACGATGGAGAGCCCGACCTGAGTTTTAAAGGTATGCTTGACGTCGTTTTCAACCGTTTTGAGCGCCGCGTCTTGGCGCGTTTCAAAAAACAGCGTCATAATGTCCTTGCCGTTCAGGTGGTCGATCATCACCTGGTACTCGCTGCTGACGCCGTCGATGCCGCGCAGCACGTCCTCGATCTGGCCGGGATAAATGTTGACACCCTTGACCTTTACCATGTCGTCCGTGCGGCCTACCAGCGTGTCGATCCGCGGGAATTCGCTGCCGCAGGCGCACGCGCCTGTTATGATCCGCGTCAGATCATGGGTCCTGTAGCGGATAAGCGGCGCGCCCTCCTTGCGGAGCGTCGTGATAACGAGCTCGCCCGCCATGCCGTCGGGCACCGTCTCGCCCGTTTTCGGGTCAATGATCTCAAAATAAAGATAGTCGTCCCAGTAGTGCATGCCGCACTCGTGCGCGCAGCTCATGCCGATGCCGGGACCGTAGATTTCCGTGAGGCCATAGATGTCGTAAAGCTCGACGCCCAGCTCGTTGGCGATCCGCCGGCGCATTTTGTCGCCCCAGCGCTCAGACCCGATAACGCCCTTTGTCAGATGAATCTTACTCTTGACCCCGCGCTTTTCGATCTCCTCCGCCAGCAGCAGCGCGTAAGAGGAGGTGGCGCACAGGACGGTGCTCTGAAGGTCCATCATCATCTTGATCTGCTTGTCCGTGTTGCCGGGGCCCATGGGGATGACCATGCTGCCCAAAAGCTCGGCGCCAAGCTGAAAGCCGATGCCCGCTGTCCAGAGGCCATAGCCGGGCGTCACGTGGATGCGGTCCATGTCCGTGATATGCGCCATCTCATAGCAGCGCTTGAACATCAGCGCCCAGTCGTCCACGTCCTTTTTCGTGTAGGGGATGATGATGGGCGTGCCCGTCGTACCGGAGGACGAATGGATACGGACGATCTCCTTTTCGGGGACCGCCGCGATCCCGAGGGGGTACGCGTCGCGCAGCTCCTCCTTGTTTGTAAACGGCAGTCGCTCGAAATCCTTTGCCGTCTTCAGGCTGTCCGCGTCGAAATCCCTGAGCTTTTCAGCGTAAAAGCCGCCGTCGAGCTTTTTCAGCCGCTTCAGCAAATCCCTTATGATATCGAGCTGCTCTTTCTTCATCTCCATCTCTGTCCCTGCCCTTACGAATTTTTGACGCTCTCAAAGCCCAGCCGGAGCGCCGTCATATTTGCCTCGATGTGCCGGGGCGCCATAAGCTTTGCCATGGCACCGGCGATATCGTCCGTTGTAAAGCCGAGCGCGCTGCCGGCGGCGGCGCCCAAAAGCGCAAGATTCAGCGACCGCATCGAGCCTGTCTCCTCGGCCAGCCGCTCACCGTCCACAACAACGAGCCGGCCGGCGCTGCTTTTCAGGAAATCCAGCATGGCGCCCCCGTCATAAGCGCTGCCCGACAGGATTGCCGTCGTGGGCCGGATGGGCCGGCTGCTGACGACAACCGCACCGCCGGGCTTTAAGTAATCAAAGCACCGGACCGCCTCGGCGGGCTCAAAGCCGATGATGATGTCCGCCGTCCCCTTCGGGATGAGCGGGGAAAACATGTCCTCCCCGATGCGCACATGGCTGACGACGCTGCCGCCGCGCTGCGCCATGCCAATCGTCTCGGCGGTGTGTGCCCGGAGGCCCTTGTCGAGACCACACTGGGCGAGGAGCCGCGAGGCGAGGACGGTGCCCTGGCCGCCGACGCCGGCAAGAAGGATATTCATGACCGTCTCCCCCCTTTGATGGCGCCCGTCGGGCAGATATGCGCGCAGATCAGGCAGCCGGTGCAGAGGCTTTTATCGATCGCTGCCTTGCCGCCCTCCGTGACGAGCGCCGGGCAGCCGAGTTCTTGAATACAGCGCTGGCAGCCGATGCACTGATCGGGCTCGACATCCGCCGTTTTCTCAGATTCAGTCACATAAATACAGGGCGATTTATAGATGATCGCCTGAACGCCGCCGTCATCGGCGGCTTTTTTAGCGGCGGCGATGGCGGCCGTGAGATCGAGGGGATCAGCAATCTGGACATTTTTGACGCCGATGGCCTTTAAAATATCGGGAATACTCAGCTTCCCCGCCGCGTCGCCCATGAGCGTTCTGCCCGTTCCCGGATGGGGCTGATGCCCCGTCATCGCCGTCGTGGAATTGTCCAGGACGACAAGGATCATGTCGGTGTTGTTGTAAACGGCGTTGACGATGCCGGTGATGCCCGAGGCAAAAAACGTCGAGTCGCCGACGAAGGCAAAGCACGCCGTATCCGGCTCCGCCCGGCGGATGCCCTGGGCCAGCGTGATGCCCGCCCCCATGCACAGGCAGGTATCCACCATGTCGAGGGGCTGTGCGTTGCCGAGCGTGTAACAGCCGATATCGCCGGAAAAGAGCGCTTTTTTTCCCTTCATCGCCTGCTTGACGGCGTAAAATGACGCCCGGTGCGGGCATCCGGCGCACAGGACGGGCGGCCGGACAGGGAGCTGCGGCAGTGAAGCAGCGGCCGTTTTCTCGTAAGGAATATTTAAAAACTCAGAGAGCTGACGGACAACGCTTTCGACCGTGTTCTCTCCGGCGGCCTGGACGTGGCCGGTCAGCTTTCCTTTGACAGTCAGTCTAATGCCTTTTTTGCCACAGAGATAAACAAGCTCGCGCTCAATAACAGGATCAAGCTCCTCAATGACGAGGACCTCCTCAAGGCCGTCAAGGAACTCGTACGCCAGCGTCTCCGGGAACGGAAAGGGCGTGCCGACCTTTAGAAGGCGGCAGTCCCCGCCGAGTATTTTCAGCGCCTCCTTGACGTACGCGTGGCTGACGCCGCCGGCGGCGACGCCTTTTTTCCCGGCGCCGGTCCGCGTGTTGAAGCGGTATGTAGAAAAATCCTCGCCGATTTGCGGGTTTCGCTTTTCAATATTCAGGTGCGCGGCGTAGGACAGCCGCGGGAAAATGACCCATTTCGGGTCTTTTTTAAAGCCCTCCGGGCTGATCTGCTTTACAAAATCGTCGGTATCGATGGACGCGCAGGCGTGGCAAAGCCGCGTTGTGGGCCGGAACAGGACGGGCGTTGCATATTTTTCCGAATAGTCGAATGCATCCCCGATCATCTCATAGGCTTCCTCGGGGGACGACGGGTCGAAGCAGGGAATTTTGGCGTAACGGGCAAACGTGCGTGTGTCCTGCTCCGTCTGGGAGGAGATCGGGCCGGGGTCGTCGGCCACCAGTACGACCATGCCGCCCTTGACGCCGATGTAACCAAGGCTCATCAGCGGGTCGGACGCCACGTTGAGGCCCACCTGCTTCATCGTGACAAGCGTGCGCGTTCCGGTATACGCCGCTCCCGCCGCAACCTCAAGGGCCGCTTTCTCGTTGACAGACCATTCCACGTATATGCCGCGCCTGTTTTTGGATATCGTCTCGAGGACCTCCGTCGACGGCGTGCCGGGGTACCCGCTGCAAAGGCCGACGCCCGCGCGCAGTGCGCCGAGGGCAATCGCCTGGTTCCCCATCAGCAGACTTTGTGCCATGTGCTTTCCTTCTTCCATCCGGATGAATAATAAAGTTTATTTTACATAAAGCGGCGCGGTTTGTAAATGCTTTTGGTATGGATTTTGAATGTTTATGCAGCCTGTTCCCCGAGCTCTGTCAAAAATTTGTATATTTGCACCGCCCCCGGAAAAAATAAAACAGATTAGCCCCATCGAAAGGAACAACGTATGAATGTCGACGTACGGTAACGAAGAATTTATAAAGCTTGAAAACCTGGGACAATTTGCCTATGACTGCGGCAGAACAATGACGCCCGGCAAGCCGGTTTCAACTTTTTATACCGCCAAAACAGCCGAAAAAAATCTCACCACAATCAAGTCCGTCATGCAGGACGCCGCCGCTTATGCGCAGGCGCACGTCACGATCCCGCAGGAGGTCGAGTGGCTTTTAGATAACTGGTACATCGCCGAGCGTGAGGGCAAGAGCGCCATTTCCGATATCAAATCATCCCCCAAGCTGAAGAGCACCGATAAAACGCGGCTCGTTGTCGGCGAGGCCGCCCGGGCGCTTGTCTCGTCCGGCTGCGGGGCCGTGACGGGAGAACGCATCGAGGTTTTTCTCGACGCCTTTCAGGATGCCGTTTTTTTGTCCGAGGCGGAGCTGTCGTCCTTTATCCCCATCCTGCGGCTCGCGCTGATAGAAGCCCTGGCATGCGCCTGTAAAAAGCTCTGCCATGTCATTAACGATGGCGTCGTGGAGGACGGCCTCGCACCGCTCCTGGGCCGTCTTTTTACAGCGCTGCGCTTTCTGTCCGGCTTTGACGCGTCCAAAATCCTGGAACGGGTTAACAGAGTCGAGCGGACGCTCAAGCTCGACCCGACGGGCGTCTATTCCGAAATGGACGAGCAGACGCGTTTTTTGTACCGCCGGGAGATTGCCCGCCTGGCCGAGGAGACCTCGGAGAGCGAGCACCATGTGGCGGAGCGGGTACTGCTTTTATCCCAATCCGACAGCAGCCACGTGGGCACCTATATCTTTACAAAACCGCTGGGGCTTGATAAAAAACGCCGCACAGGCGCCAGCTACGTGAGCCTTATCCTGCTGGCCAGTCTTTTTATCGCGCTGCTCATCAGCTTTGCCCTTGACCAGCCGGCGATCTCCATTCTGCTGCTGCTGCCGGTATCGGAGATCGTCAAAAACGTGGTGGACTATTTCGTCCTGAAGCTCTTCAGCCCGCAGCGGGTGCCGCGGCTGGAGCTGGAAGCCGGCGTGCCGGACGAGGGGCGGACGCTCTGTGTGATCTCCGTGCTTCTGACCTCGACGGACAGCGGCGCCCGCGCTGCGGGCCTTCTGGAGGAATACCGGCTTTTAAACCGCGACGCCGGGCCGAACCTCCGATTTGGGATATTGGCCGACCTGCCCGACGCCGCCGTCCCGACGCTCGCGGAGGACGAGAAGGTTATCCGCAACGCCGAAGAGGAAATCAAACGCCTCAACGCGATATACGGCGGCGGCTTTTTTCTTTTTTGCCGCGACAGGCATTATAACGCGCGCGACAGGCGCTACACGTCCTGGGAGCGGAAGCGGGGTGCTATCCTCGAGCTCTGCCGTTTTCTGCGCGGCAAGGCTTCAGGCATGAAATGCTCGGCGGGAATTGCCGAGGCACTCGCCGGCACCCGCTATATCATCGCCCTGGACAGCGACACGCGCCTGTGCGCCGGTACGGCCCGGGAGCTTATCGGCTCGATGCTGCACCCGCTGAACAGGCCCGTTGTCGACACGCTGCACGGCATCGTCACCTCCGGCAGCGGTATACTGCAGCCGCGCATTTCCGTAGACCTTGCCGCCGCCTGCCAGACGGATTACACCCGCGTCTTCGCCGGCCAGGGCGGCCTTGACCCCTACGGCGGCGTCACCAGCGACATCTATCAGAATCTCTTCGGCACGGGGAGCTTTTCGGGCAAGGGCATTATCGATGTGGACGCCTACCTTGGCTGCCTCGACAACCGTTTCCCGGAAAATACCGTCCTGTCCCACGATCTTTTGGAGGGCGCTTACCTGCGCTGCGGCTTTGCCGGCGATATTGAGCTGACGGACGGCTATCCCGCCAAGGTAACGACTTATTACGACAGGATGCATCGCTGGACCCGCGGCGACTGGCAGTCCCTGCCCTGGCTCAAAAGGCGGGTTAAAACCGCCGACGGCAACGTCCAGCAGAACTGCCTCGGGCAGATCGACCGCTGGAAGATCATCGACAATCTCCGTCGGAGCCTGGTGCCGATTTTCTCCTTCGCCTCTATTTTCCTGGGCATGCTGCTGGACAACACGGACTTCGTGTGGGCCGGCCTCGTGGCGATATTGGCGGCGGCGTCCCATCTCGTTATCGCGTCCACGGCGGATATCTTCCGCAAAAATCACGGGCGCGTGCGCTATCATTCCACCGTCATCAGCGGCATCGGCGGGCAGTTTATCCAGACGCTCGTCCGGCTGATCTTTCTCCCTTACGAGGCATGGGTCTGCTTAAACGCCATTGTCACGGCGCTTTACAGGATGCTGATCTCCCACAGGCATCTGCTGGCCTGGGTCACGGCCGCAGACTCGGAAAAAAAGACGAAAAACAATTTTGTCGCCGTGCTGGGGCGCATGTGGCCCGTCGTCGTCTTTTCGCTGATTATCGTCTTGTTCACGCACTTCCCCGCGGCGGCGGCCGTCGGGATCGTCTGGGCGCTCTCTCCCCTTCTGGTGATCGCCATCAGCAGGGACGTCCGGAAAAAAGAATCCCTGCGCCCGGTGGACCGCCTCGTGCTGTCGCGCTGCGCCGGCGATATCTGGCGTTACTTTGAAGAGCTTCTGAGCCCGGATGACAATTTCCTGCCGCCCGATAACTTTCAGGAGCAGCCCGCCGTCGGCGTGGCCCACAGGACGTCGCCCACGAACATCGGCCTGGCGCTCCTGTCGGCCCTTGCCGCCCTGGACCTTGGCGTCACGACGCGGGAAAAGGCCGTGGGCGTTATTTCCTGCATTTTCGAAACCATCAAGAAGCTGCCCAAGTGGAACGGCCACCTGTACAACTGGTATGACACGACGACGCTGGGCATCCTTCAACCGGCATATATCTCCACAGTGGACAGCGGCAACTTTGCCGGCTGCCTGATCGCCCTGCGGGAAGGCCTTAAGGAGCTCGGCGAAACGGCGCTGGCCGACACGGCTCAGGGGCTTCTCTCCGCCATGAGTTTTACGCCGCTGTTTGACGAGAAGCGGCAGCTGTTTTATATCGGCCTGGACCTCACAAAAAACGCGCCCACGGAGGGCTGGTATGACCTGCTGGCCTCCGAGGCGCGCCAGACAAGCTATCTGGCCATTGCCCGCGGCGACGTCCCGAGAAAGCACTGGCGCCGTCTGGGCCGGTCTCTGGTGGCCAAGGACGGCTACAGGGGCATGGCGTCCTGGACGGGGACGATGTTCGAGTATATGATGCCGGAGCTCTTGCTGCCGTGCTATCAGAACTCCCTTATTTACGAGAGCCTGAAGTTCTGCCTGTACGTGCAGAAAAAGCGTGCCGACGGTATTCCCTGGGGTATGTCCGAGAGCGCTTTTTACGCCTTCGACCACGCGCTCAATTATCGTTACAAGGCCCACGGCGTCCAACGCCTGGCGCTCAAGCGCGGCATGGGCAAGGAGGCCGTCGTCTCGCCCTATTCCACATTCCTGGCGCTCCAGCTGGACGCCAAGGCGGCCGTACGCAACATACAGCGCCTGCAGGAGCTGGGAGCGGAGGGCCGATACGGCCTTTACGAGGCCGTTGACTTCACGCCGAACCGCCTGCGCAGCAAGGATTATGAAATTGTACGGACGTTTATGGCCCACCATCTCGGCATGAGCCTCGTGGCCATCGACAACGTCCTGAGATCCGGCATTATGCAGCGGCGCTTTATGCGAGACAGGGAGATGGCGGCCTTCGCCGAGCTTTTGCAGGAGAAGGTGCCCGTGGGCGGCATCGTTCTCCGCCAGCCGCCGCGGGACGTGCCGGAAAAGCCCGTGCGCCTGTCGTCCCAGAGCTGGGGCGTCAGCTGCGACGGCATCGATTACAAGAACCCGCGCTGCACGCTTCTGGGCAACGGCGCGTATAACGTCATCATGGCGGAAACGGGCCAGTCCAGCTCCTTCTGGAACGGCGTCACCCTCACAAAAACATCCTTCGAGCCGCTCGGCCCGGACGCCGGTATGTCGTTTTACCTGAGCTGCGGGGGCGAGCTGCTCCCGCTGCTGCCCTCCCCTGTCTTTGACCCGCAGGTCCGCTATTCGGCCGAGCTCACCGGCTCCTGCTGCAAAATCAGCGCCAAAAGCGGGAGCCTCAGCACCTCGGTCACCGCCAGCGTCCCGGAAAACGAGGCCGGCGAGCTGCGCACCGTGGAGGTCCTGTCCACCGTTCAGCGGGAGGCCGAGCTGATCTGCTATTTTGAGCCGGTTCTGGCCCGCCAGTCGGACTACGACGCGCATCCGGCCTTTTCAAAGCTCTCCTTGGAGACGATGCTCCATGACAATTCCGTTATCGTCAAGCGCCGCCCGCGCGCCAAGGGGCGCGGCATCGCGCTGGCGTTTGACGCGTCGTGCCCGTTTTCGTTCGACACTTCCCGGGAGAAGGCGCTGGGGCGCGGCGGCATTTTCGCTCTGAAATCCGCCCTTGCCAAAGAGCCGTCGATGTCGCTGGGCGCCGTGCTGGACCCGTGCGTCCTGGCGCGCGTCAGTCTGTCTCTGCAGCCGAACGTCCCGTATTCGGTGAGCCTTGCCGTCACCACGGCCTCAACGCCGCAGGCGGCTTCCGCCGCCGCCAAGCGGATACTGGCCGTCACCGAGCCGGCGTTCTATTCCCGCGTTGACGAGACGGCGCACCGGCTGGGGCTCTCCGCCGAGCAGCTCGACAGGGCGATGGCGCTCCTGCCGCTGCTTATCTATCACTCCCCGGACAGGCGTATTGACGCAGGACTGCTCCCGTCTCTGGCCAAAGGGCAGCGCGGCCTCTGGAGCCTTGGCGTCTCCGGGGATCTCCCGATCGTTACCGCCGCCGTCGAAAGCGATGGAGACATCGACGCATCCCGGGAGCTTATCTCCTGGCACCGTCTCCTCCATGACAACGGGTCCGCCTTCGACCTCGTCTTCCTCATCCGGGGCGGCGGCGATTACAGAAGCACCCTGCGCGACGCCCTGCTGGACGTACTCAGGAAAAACGACGTCGAGTACCGGCTGGGAGCCCGGGGCGGCATTCATCTGTGCGACATGGCGTCGGACGCCGCCGGCACGGTCCGGGCCGCCTCAGCCGCCTTCATCCCCGCCGGAGAGAGGCTCGCCCTGCCGCCCCGCTGCGAAGATATGCCGCCCGTGACGCGGCCGTTTTCGGACGCCGCAAGCGGGGGCGCGCTTGAGTATGGTTACAACAGCGACAACAGCTTCACCTTCACGATAAACGGGCAGCTGCCCTACAACGCCTGGTGCCACACGCTGGCAAATGAAGCGTTCGGCTATATCGCCACGGACGCCGGGACGGGGCACATGTGGCATCTGAACGCCCGCGAAAACAAAATCAACCGCTGGCTGAATGACAGCCTGACGACGTGCGGCACCGAAACGCTGAAGCTCGTTAAAGACAGCGCGGAGATTTCCCTCTTCGCCGCCGGCGACGGTCTCAAATGCGCCGTCACCTACGGCTTTGGCTGGGCGGAGTGGAAAAAAACGATCGACGGCGCCACGTACACGACGACCGCGTTCGTGCCGCTGGACACCGCCGCCCGCGTCTTCATCATCGAAGCCGCCGACGGGGCCGGGCTGGAGGTCTCATATTTCACGGACCTGGTCCTCTTTCCGGAGGCCTCCGACGGCGTTTACGTCAAAACCTCGGCAGAAGACGGGATGCTCACGGCGCAGAATGTGTACAACGTCGATTTCCCGGACTCCGTTTTCCGCCTGGCCGCCTCGTCGCCCGTCAAGTCGTTCACCTGTTCTAAAAACAGCGCGCTCAAAGGCACGTACGACGGCATCACCGGGGCCGGCTTTGTCCCCTGCGCCGCCGCCGTGTACCGAGCGGTGAAATCTCTTGTCATCGTAACCGGCTGCGACAGCCCGGAAAAGCTGCGGGCGCTGGCGGATTACGCCGCCGCCCGGCGCAAGCTGCGGGAGACAACGGACTATTGGGCATGCGTCGCCACCAAGCTCACCGTCACGACGCCGGACGACGGCCTCAACAGGTATTTGAACGGCTGGGCCACGTATCAGACGCTGGCCTGCCGCATCTTCGGCCGGAGCTCTCTCTACCAGAGCGGCGGCGCCTACGGATTCAGGGACCAGCTGCAGGATATCTGCGCCGTATTGGACGAAGCGCCGGAGGTGGCCCGGGCGCATCTGCTGCGCGCCGCGGCCCACCAGTTCGAGGAGGGCGACGTCCAGCACTGGTGGCACCCCGGCGCCAATGAGGAAAACTGCGGCGACAAGGGAGTACGTACGCGGTGCAGCGACGATCTTTTGTGGCTGCCCTACGCCCTGTGCGAGTATATCGAAAAAACCGGCGACCGCGCCGTTCTGGGCACGCCCGTGCGTTATCTGAATTCACCGCCCCTTAACGAGGACGAATTGGAGCGCTATGAGCAGCCCCACTTGAGCGGGCTGTCAGAGCCTCTTCTGCAGCACGCCGTCAGGGCCGTGGACCTCGTCATCGCGCGTGGAACGGGCTGCCACGGCCTCTGCTTCATCGGCAGCGGCGACTGGAACGACGGGATGAACCTCGTCGGCGCCGGCGGCCAGGGCGAGAGCGTCTGGCTGACGTGGTTTGCCGCCATCACAGCCTCCCGAATGGCCGAGCTCTGCCAGGGCGCCGGCAACCCCGGCGCGGCCTCGCGCTTTCTTGAGGCGGCCGCAAAGTTCCGCGCCGACGCCGAGAACGCCTGGGACGGCGACTGGTTCATGCGCGGGTATTACGACGACGGCGCGCCGCTGGGCTCCTGCGCCTCGGAGGAGTGCCGCATCGACTCCATCGCGCAGAGCTTTGCCGCCTTTGCCGGCGCCGACCCGGAAAAGACGAAAACGGCGCTTGTTTCCTCCGTCGAGCGGCTCTACGACAGAGACGACCGGATTGTCCGCCTGTTCGACCCGCCTTTCGAAAACGGCGGCAGCACGCCCGGCTATATCAAGGGCTACAGCCCCGGCTTCCGGGAAAACGGCGGTCAGTATACCCACGGCGCGGTCTGGCTCGCGATGGGCCTTTTCATGGCCGGAATGAAGGACGAGGGCCTTGATATCCTGCAGGCGCTCCTGCCCCAGGGGCGGCCCAACGAAATTTACAGGACGGAGCCCTACGTTCTGGCGGCAGACGTCTATTCGGCGCCGGACCATGTGGGACGCGGCGGCTGGACCTGGTATACGGGCGCCGCCGGCTGGTACAAACGCGTGGCGCTGGAAAACCTCCTGGGGCTCCGCATTAAGGACGGCGTACTGCACGTCCGTCCCGACCTGCCCGGCGGCTGGGAGGGCTTTGAGGCCGTTTGGAGAAACGGCAGCAGGACGTATCACATTTTGGTAAAGCGCGGGGGCCGCGTCACGGTGACCGCGGACGGTGCGCCGTACAGCGGCGGCGACGTCGTTATCGACGAAAAGCTGATTCCGGCGGGGGCCGAAAATTCACAATAATTTTATTTTCCAAAGCTTATCTGATATAGTATAATAAAATCAAAAATTACCAAAACGGATGAGACGCCATGGAGGGATATAATGCAGGAAGTTATCAGAAAACAGATCATGCCGGATACGAATCTGACATGCGTCAAAACGGACAAGTTCAAGACCTGCTGCCTGTCGGTCAATCTGATCACAAAGCTTGATAAGGACACGGCGGCCAAAAACGCGCTCCTTCCCCGGGTTCTGCTTCGCGGTACCGCCACGCACCCGGACATGGAGCAGGTCAACAGCTACCTGGACGAGCTGTACGGCGCCCGGATTCTCCCGATGGTGCGAAAAAAAGGAGAAAAGCACTGCATCGGCTTCCTCGCCGATTTCATTGACGACGATTTTGTGCCCAAGGGCGAAAACATCCTGGAAAAAACGGCGGCGCTCCTGGGCGAGATGCTGCTGGCGCCGGCTACCCACGGCGGGCTTCTCATCTCCGATTACGTCGAGAGCGAGAAAAAGAACCTGATCGACGATATCCGCGCGGGCATCAACGACAAGCGGAGCTATTCCCTCGACAGACTGTTCGAGCTGATGTGCGACCATGAGCCCTTCGGCATCAACAGGCTGGGCGATGAGAAGAACGCCGAGACCATCACGGCCGCCTCGCTGACGAAGCATTATAAAAGCATCATCGCGGCCTCGAGGATTGAAATCTTCTACTGCGGCGCCCACGAGCCGGCGCGTGTGGAGGCGGCGCTGCTGGGCTCCCTCGAAGCGCTGCCGCGCGCGGGCCGCGCCGAGGACATCGCCACCGACGTCCGGCTGGAGGCCACAGCGAAGGAGCCCAGGACGTTCACCGACAAGCTGGACGTCAATCAGGGCAAGCTGACCGTGGGGTTCCGGCTGGGCAAGACGATGCTGTCCCCCAATTACGCCGCGCTGATGGTCTTTAACGCCATCTACGGCGGCTCGGTGACGTCCAAGCTGTTTTTAAACGTCCGCGAGAAGCTGTCGCTGTGCTATTACGCCAGCTCGATCGTTGAAAAGCACAAGGGCATCATGGCGGTCGCCTCCGGCGTGGAATTCGCAAAGTTCGACGAAGCGCTCCGCGAGATCCTCGCCCAGCTGGATGCCATCCGCCGCGGCGAGATCAGCGACTGGGAGCTCGTTTCGGCCAAGCGCGCCGTCATCACCTCGATCAAATCGACGATGGACAGGCCGACGGGACTGGAGGAGCTGTTCTTCGACCAGTCCATCGCTTCCATCAAATATACGCCGGACGAGCTGGCCGGGCTCTGCGACGCCGTAACCGCCAAGGAGGTCGCCGATATCGCCTCCGGCATCGAAACGGATATGATCTATTATCTGACCGGGACGAACAGTTCCGCAGGGACAGGCAGCCCGGCCGTCGCGGCCGGGGCCGGAAACGGAGGCGAAAAAGCATGAGAAATAAGGGATACGATCTGATCCGCGAGCAGGTGTTCAGCGAAAAGCTGGAGAACGGCCTGTCCGTTTTCGTCATTCCGAAGCGCGGTTACAATAAAAGCTACGCCTTTTTCGCCACCGACTACGGCGGGGCCGACAGGCGCTTCAAGCTCGGCGGCAACTGGATCGATACGCCGATGGGCGTGGCGCATTTTCTGGAGCACAAAATGTTCGATACCAAGGACGGCAACGCCCTGACCGACCTGTCGGCCAACGGCGCCTCCCCCAACGCTTTCACCTCGTCGGATATCACGGCCTATCATTTTGAAAGCACGGAGAAATTTGAGGAAAACCTCGAGATTCTTTTGAGCTTCGTCTCCATCCCCTATTTCACGCCGGAGAGCGTCCAGAAGGAGCAGGGCATCATCGGCCAGGAGATCCGCATGACGGAGGACGAGCCGGATTACGCCGTCTATTACGGCCTTATGAAGGCGCTGTACAAGCACAATCCCCTGCGGGATTCCGTGGCCGGGACGGTGGAGAGCATCGCCCAGATCACGGCCGATACGCTCTACAACTGCCACAATGTCTTTTACAACCCGTCCAACATGGTCCTGTGTGTGACCGGCGACGTGGACCCGGAAAAAATCGTGGCCGCCGCCCGCCGGATTTTACCCAAGGAGCCCGGCGAGGTGCCCCAGCGGGACTACGGTCCGGCAGAATCGCAGGTTCCCGAGACAAAGCGGGCCGAGCAGAAAATGGAGGTCAGCATCCCGATCTTCCTGATGGGCGCCAAAGCCGTCCCGGTGAAAGACGGCCGCGACTATTTCCGTCAGGAGCTCGTCGGCGCGTTGGCTCTCGACATCCTGGCCGGCCACTCTTCTCCCCTCTATTTGCAGCTGTACGGCCAGGGACTCGTCAACAGCGGCTTTTCCGCCGCCTACGAGTCGGCCGCGGGCGCCTTCTACACGATGGCGGGCGGCGAAAGCTCCGACCCCGACAAGGTTTTTAAGCTGTACAAGGCCGAGGCAAAGCGACTGGCAGACCGGGGCGTCGACACCACGCTGTTCGACCGGCTGAAAAAGGCCATGACGGGCCGCCAGATCAGGATGCTGAACTCCTTTGACAGTATTTGCTATAACTATGCCCAGGGCTATTTCAGAGGCTACGACGCCTACGAGGCCGTCGACATCCTGAACGCGGTGACGCCGGAGGATGTCGTGTCGTTCATCAGGACAAACCTGGCGCCCGACAACCTGGCGCTTTCCATCATCAGCCCTTATCAAACAGCCTGACCCGCCGCACAACGGCGGCGTCCGGCGAATATTATTTACAGATAGAAGTGGGTGTTTCTTTTGCAGGACGTGAAAATATCGTTTCCCATGTTCGGCAGCCAGTTTGTGCTGGACCCGCCGCGGTATTTTATGGTTTTCGGCCGTCCGGTCTACTGGTATGCCGTCATCATCGTCGCCGGCTTTCTGCTGGCCACGCTTTACATCATGAAGCGTCGCCGCGAATTCGGGCTTTCGCAGGACAACGTCCTGGACCTGTTTATCTATGCCGTCGTCTCCGGCGTCGTCGGCGCGCGGCTGTACTACGTCATCTTTAATCCGGCCGATTATATCGGACCCGGCAAATGGCTGAACATTTTTAAAGTCTGGGAGGGCGGGCTGGCCATCTATGGCGGCATCATCGCCGCCGTCATCTGCATTTTCTTTTACGCCAGAAGCAAAAAATTGCCGGTTCTCGTTTTCTTTGACGTTGGCGGTCTTGGCCTGCTCATCGGGCAGGCTGTCGGGCGCTGGGGCAATTTCATGAATCGGGAGGCCTTCGGCGGCAGGACGGACCTGCCCTGGAAAATGGGCCTGACAACCGCCCAGGGAACGGTTTACGTCCACCCCACGTTTCTGTACGAATCGCTGTGGAATATTCTCGGTTTTATCCTGATTCATATATTTTCGAAAAAATACAGAAAATATGACGGGCAGGTTTTTCTCGCCTATCTCGCCTGGTACGGCTTCGGTCGCTTTTTCATCGAGGGACTCAGGACGGACAGTCTTTATCTGTTCCATACCGATATCCGCGTCTCGCAGCTCGTTGCGGCGCTGACTTTCTGCGCGGCTGTATTTATCCTGCTGCGCAACCAGCTGCGCCGGAAATTCACGCCCGAAGACCTTTATGTAAATAGGGCTGGTCCGGACAAAGCCCACTCTGCTAAAAAAAATCAGGAAGAGACCGACGGCGCCGGAGCCGAAAAGCATAATGCCGATATGGATGCCGCTTTTGGAGCGGCCGACGAATAATATTATTTTTATTGAAGGAGGCAGATGAATGATGACAACTTTTGACGACCTGAAGCAAAAAGCCAAGGATACCATGGAAACCCTCGCCGACAAGTCCGTTGAGTTTTATAAGGTTGCCGAGGAGCGGACGAAAATTTTCGCAAAAATCACAAAGCTGAGCGCGGAGGTCACGTTTGAAAAAGGCAACGTGAGGAAGCTTTACAGAGAGCTCGGCAAACTGTATTACGACCTCAACAAAACAAACCCCGAACCCGGCTTCGCCCAGACCTGCGCCGAGATCGACACCTCGCTGGACACTATTTCCGCTAAGCAGAAGGAGATCGACGAACTCCGGGGCTGCGCGGATTTTGAGCCCGTTGACGACGAGGGCGACGTGGAAGACGAAGCGGACGAAAAAGACGGTGTTGAGATCATCGTCGAGGATTTTGAAACCCCGGCCCCCGGCACGGATACGGTTGAGCCCGGAGAAAGCGTGCAGGACACCATCGATCAGGAAGGCGATGCGGGAACCGACAAGATGCCGCCGCCATTCACACTTTAATGCCCGGTTTGCCGGAATCACCTTTGATAATTTATTTTACAAGAAGATTCTTCATTTTACGGAGAATCTTCTTGCTTTTTCGGATTTATTCACGCGTTGAATAAATATTTGTTCAACGGCCATGTTCCCGCAGCCTTCCGGATTGTTGCATGGAATTGGCTTGAATTCGGATGCAGGAAGATTTAAATGCCGACGCATAAAGCAGACGCCTTTACTAAAAATAAACCGTATGCCGGGCGCGATAATCTTCGATAAATATTCGTTTTAAGTTCGAATTGTCACGTATTTATCACAGTTTTTCACAAAGCAAAACACGCCTGTTAAATATTTAACGTAGTGCGCATTTTTATTTTTGTATTATTTACTTTGTTTTTTGGAGTATTGTATGAAATAGGCAGTTTGATACGGTTTAAGGGAGCATTTATATTTACTTCGTTGAACCCAAGTGTTAAAATCATACCAGTCTGACAGGTAAATTTTCCTGGATTATCACATTATTGTGACATGCAGACTGTTATGTGTTTTCCATGTGAAAGGAGAAAATCATTTGAAAGCACATGAAATTATGGAAAAGCGCATGGCCTTCTCTTTTGAGGTCTTCCCCCCGAAAACCGACGAAGGCATGACGAAGCTGGCGGGAAAAGGCGGTGTCCTGGAGAAGCTGTATAAGCTGAAGCCCGACTATATTTCCTGCACCTATGGCGCTGGCGGCGGCAACGTCGGTAAAAACCTGGAGGTTCTGGACGCCGTCAAGGCTTCCGGCAGCGTTATCCCCATCACGCACTTTACCTGTATCGGGAATACCCATGAGGGCATCAAGCAGCAGCTCCAGACGTATCTGGAGCACGGCATCGATCACATGCTGGCGCTACGCGGCGACCTGCCCTTCGGCTGGACCGGCACGGGCGGCGACCTGCATTACGCCACAGAGCTTGTGAAGTTTGTCCGCGACACCTTCGGCGATAAGTTCACCATCGCCGTGGCCGGCTCGCCCGAGGGCCATATCGCCTGCCGCAGTCTGGAGGCTGACATTTCCTTTCTGAAGCAGAAGCAGGATGAGGGCGCCAACTTCATCATGACGCAGCTGTGCTGGGATATGGACCAGTTCCGCCGCTGGGTGGACGCCATTCGCAAGGCCGGGGTCACCCTGCCCATCGACGTGGGCATCATGCCCGTTCTGGACGCTGCCGCCACCATCAATATGGCGCTTTCCCGTAACGGCTGCGTCATACCCAGAGCGCTCGCCGAGATCATCTCCAGGTACTGGATATTCCCCAACCCCTTTGCGCCCGCTGACGACGCTGCCGACACCAAGAAAGCCGCTTTCAAGGAAGCCGGCATTGAATATACCATCAGGCTTATCGACGAATACCGCGTCTGCGGCATTGCCGGCATCCATCTCTATGCGCTCAACAAGTACGACGACGTTGCCCGCATTGTCTTGGAGTCCGGCATCAAGGACCTGTGACCGCCGCCCTTAATTGACGTCCTTTTTAAGGAAATCCTTATAAAAATATCAGGAGGTTTATCATGGAGATTAAATCCGATATCGAAATCGCCCAAGCAACAAAAATGGACCATGTTACCGAGATTGCCAAGAAGGTCAGCATCGACCCGAAATATATTGAGCAGTACGGCAATTACAAGGCGAAAATCGACCTCAACATCTGGAACGACCTCAAAGACAAGCCCAACGGCAAGCTCGTTCTCGTGACAGCCATCACCCCGACGCCGGCCGGCGAAGGCAAGACGACCACAACGGTCGGTCTCGGCGACGGTCTGCGTTATATCGGCAAGAAATCCGTCGTGGCGCTGCGCGAGCCCTCGCTGGGCCCCGTGTTTGGCGTGAAGGGCGGCGCGGCCGGCGGCGGTTACGCTCAGGTCGTTCCGATGGAAGATATCAACCTCCACTTCACCGGCGACATGCACGCCATCGGCGCCGCCAACAACCTGCTCGCCGCCATGCTGGACAACCATATCTGGCAGGGCAACGCGCTGAACATCGACCCGAGACGCATCACATGGCGCCGCTGCGTCGACATGAACGACAGACAGCTCCGCAATATCGCCGACGGCCTCGGCGGCCGCACGAACGGCTTCCCCCGCGAGGACGGTTACGACATCACCGTCGCCTCCGAGATCATGGCCGTTCTTTGCCTGTCCTCCGACATCACCGACCTCAAGGCGCGTCTTGCGCGCATCATCGTCGGCTACACCTACGATGAGAAGCCTGTCACCTGCGGCGACCTGAAGGCCCAGGGCGCCATGGCCGCCCTGCTGAAGGACGCCCTCAAGCCCAACCTTGTCCAGACGCTTGAACATACGCCCGCCTTTATCCACGGCGGTCCGTTCGCCAATATCGCGCACGGTTGCAACAGCGTGACGGCCACAAAGCTGGCCCTGAAGCTTGGCGACTACTGTGTCACGGAGGCCGGCTTCGGCGCAGACCTCGGTGCGGAGAAGTTCCTCGACATCAAATGCCGCATGGCCGGCCTCAAGCCCAGCGCCGTCGTTATCGTTGCCACTGTCCGCGCCCTCAAGATGCACGGCGGCGTGCCGAAGACGGAGCTCAACACGGAGAACCTCGAGGCTCTTGAAAAGGGCCTGCCGAACCTGCTGCAGCACGTTGAGAACATCACAAAGGTCTTTAAGCTCCCCGCGGTCGTCGCCATCAACGCTTTCCCGTTTGATACGAAGGCGGAGCTCGATCTCGTGGAGAAGAGATGCAACGAGCTGGGCGTCAACGTGGCTCTGTCCGAAGTCTGGGCAAAGGGCGGCGCCGGCGGCGAGGCTCTGGCGAAGGAAGTCGTCCGGCTCTGCGAGTCCGGCGAAAACAACTTCGAATTCTCCTATGACCTGAATCTCCCCATCAAGGAAAAGCTCGAGGCCATTTCCAAGAAAATTTACCACGCCGACTCCGTCGAGCTTGTGGCCAATGCCGTCAAGCAGTGCAAACAGCTGGAAGATCTCGGCTTCGGCAACGTGCCGATCTGTATGGCGAAGACGCAGTACAGCTTCTCCGACGATCCGGCGAAGCTCGGCGCGCCCAAAAACTTCAAGGTCACCGTCCGCAACCTCAAGATTTCCGCGGGCGCCGGCTTCATCGTCGCGCTGACCGGCGATGTCATGACAATGCCCGGTCTGCCGAAGGTCCCGTCCGCCGAGAAGATCGACGTCGACGCGTCCGGCAAGATTTCCGGCCTGTTCTAATATCTCCGCGTGTTATACCGCCGCTTTACAGCGGCGGTATAACACGAAAACAGCGCACCGCGGCGCCAAATTATAAAGGAGAATTGTAACTATGTCATTTGTCACTGTCAGCTGCACCGAATTTGTCGACGTGCTGGCCTCTAAGGCGCCTGTTCCTGGCGGCGGCGGCGCTTCCGCTCTTGTCGGCGCCGTCGGCACCGCGCTTGGCTCCATGGTCGGCAACCTCACGGTCGGCAAGAAGAAATATGCGGACGTGGAGGCGGATATCTACGCCATCATGGACAAAGCCGCGGCACTCCAGAAAGAGCTCCTGCGCCTTGTGGATGAGGACGCCGTTGTGTTCGAGCCTCTCTCCAAGGCCTACGGCATCCCCAAGGACGACCCGAACCGTGAAAAGATTATGGAAGACGCCCTGAAAGCCGCCTGTTCCGTGCCGATGGATATTATGCGCGCCTGCTGTAAGGCCATTGAGCTGCACGAGGAGCTGGCCGCAAAAGGCAGTGCCCTTGCCCTTTCGGACGTGGGCGTCGGCGTTATCTTCTGCAAATCCGCGCTCATGGGCGCCAGCCTCAACGTGTTTATCAACACAAAATCAATGACGGACAAGGCGTACGCCGCCCAGATTGAGAAGGAGGCCGACGGGCTTCTCGCCAAATACTGCGCACAGGCCGATAAGATTTATGACGCTGTTATTACCCGTCTGAGATAGGAGAAGGATACCTTATGGCTGAACTGTTAAAAGGCGCGGCCGTCGTCGCCGCGCTGAATGAAAAAATGACGGCGGAGATCACCAATCTCAAATCGAAGGGCGTGAGCCCCACCCTCGCCATCCTCCGCGTCGGCGAAAGGCCGGACGACATCTCGTATGAAAAGGGCGCCATGAAGCGCTGCGAGACTGTCGGCGTTGCGGTCAAAAACATTGTTCTCCCCGCCGATGTGACCCAGGACGTGCTGATACAGAATGTTGAATCGCTCAACAACGACAAGGGCGTGCACGGCGTTCTCATCTTCCGCCCTCTCCCCAAGCATCTGGACGAGGAAGCGGTCCGGAAAGCCCTGAAGCCCGAGAAGGATATCGACGGCATCACGGACGGGTCGCTGGCCGGCGTCTTCACCGGCAACGGCAACGGCTTCCCGCCCTGCACGGCCCAGGCCTGCATGGAAATCCTTGATTTCTACAAGGTCAACTGCGCGGGCAAGCGCGCCGTGGTTATCGGCCGAAGCCTCGTCGTGGGCAAGCCCGCGGCTGTCATGCTGATGGGCAAAAACACCACCGTCACTGTCTGCCACACCAAGACCGTCGATATGCCCGCGGTCGCACGGACGGCTGAAATCCTGATCGTGGCCGCCGGCAAGGCCAATGCCGTGACGAAGGAATACCTCGCTCCCGGCCAGATCGTCGTCGACGTGGGCATCAATATGACGGCAGACGGCAAGCTTTGCGGCGATGTCAAATTTGACGACGCCGAGCCCATTGTCGGCGCCATTACACCGGTTCCCGGCGGCGTTGGAACGGTCACAACATCGGTGCTTGTCTCTCATGTTGTGGAAGCCGCTAAAAAATTATTGTAATTTTGTACTGAAATATGTTATAGTAATTGTTGCGGAATTTTGGAATGATTTGACGCAACATTTACCTGTGCTAAGCGCTGCGTATACGGCGTCAGAACCGCTTAGAGAAATCAATAGTTATTAAGGAGCAAAATTTATGATCGTCATTGCTGAAAAATTGAACGGCTCAATACCCACCTGCGCCAAAGCTATTGCCGAGCGTAACGCCGATTATATCCGCGATATCGCGAAGAAGGAATCCGAAGCAGGCGCCACCTTTATCGATGTTTGTGCCTCCGTTAAGGAGCACGAGCTTGAGACACTCAAGTGGATGATCGACCTTGTACAGGAAGTCACCGATACACCCATTTCAGTGGACAGCCCGGATGTTCATGTCTGCGTCGAAGGTATTAAGCTCTGCAAGAAGCCGGGCCTCTTTAACTCTGTCTCGGGCGAGGGCGACAAGATCGACGTGGCTTTCCCGATCATCGCCAACACCAAATGGGAGGTTATGGCACTTCTTTGCGACGACACCGGCATTCCGAAGACCGCCGCCAAGCGTATCGAGGTCTTTGAGAAGGTCATGGCCAAGGCCAAAGAATACGGCATCGCCGACAGCCGCATCCACATCGACCCGCTTGTCGAGATGCTTTGCACCTCCGAGGACGGCATCGCCATGGTCGTCGAGGTCATGACCTATATCAAGTCGCACTACCCCAAGGTCCACATTTCCGGCGCCGTATCCAACATTTCCTTCAACCTCCCGGTCCGCAAGCTTGTCAACCAGGCTTTCTGCGTCCTCGCCATGAACGCCGGCATGGACAGCGCCGTTCTCGATCCGCTGAATCAGGATCTCATGGGCATGATCTATGCCACCGAGGCTCTCCTTGGGATGGACGAGATGTGCATGGAATATATCGGCGCTTACCGCCAGGGCATTTTTGGCCAGAAAAAATAAGTTTGTCGCCCAGCGTAATTTCGCTTAATCAATAATTTTTTAATTATTAACAGGAGGAATTTCAAATGTCAAAAATTAAGGATGTCGCGCAGGCCGTGGAACTCGGCAAAGTCAAACTGATCGAAGGTATCGTGCAGGAAGCTATCGATGCCGGTGATGATCCCAACGCCATTCTCAACGAGGGTATGATCGCCGCCATGGGCGTTGTTGGCGCCAAATTTCAGGCCAACGAGATCTTCGTTCCCGAAATGCTTGTCGCTGCCAAGACGATGAAAAAGGGCGTTGAGATCCTGAAGCCCCATCTCGCCGGCGACAGCGTTGGCAAAAACGGCAAATACATTATCGGCACAGTCGCCGGTGACCTCCACGATATCGGCAAGAACCTGGTCGCGCTCATGATCGAGTCCGCCGGTTTCGAAGTCATCGACCTGGGCGTTGATGTCCCGGCCGAGAAGTTCGTCGAGGCGATCAAAGCCAACCCCGACTGCAAAGTCGTCGGCGCTTCCGCCCTTCTGACGACCACGATGGATTCCCTCAAGAACACCGTCAAGGTCATGATCGACGCCGGTTGCAAGAGCCAGGTCAAGATCATGGTCGGCGGCGCTCCGATCACCCAGGCTTTCGCCGACGAGATCGGTGCCGATGCTTACACAGCTGACGCCGGCGCTGCCGCTGTCAAGGCTGTCGAGCTCATCTCCAAATAAGTTTCCGAACTGTTAAAACCCGGGCTCAATGCCCGGGTTTTTGCTTTATGAAGCCGTTTTATTTTACCAGGAGCCTGATCGACAGGATGAGGTAAAGTATCTGATCGGCATTTTTAAAATCAATGCCGGTCAGCTCCACGATCCGGTTCAGCCTGTATTCCATGGTCGTCCGATGGACGAAGAGCTCCTTGGATGTTTTGACGGCGTTCATCTGATTGTCGAGATAGACTTTCAGCGTATGCAGATAATCGCTCTGGTTTTCCTTATCGTATCTGTGCAGCGCCAATATTTCCGGCGCGCAAAAAAATCGCGCGTCAAGCTCCTCCGTCAGCTTCGCTTCGGCGTAATAAAGAACCATCTCAGAAAACTTGTGATACCAGAGCGAGGGAAATTTTCTGAGTCCCGTGCGCAAGGCAATGTTTGCCTGCATAAAATGCGGGCGCAGCTCCATGATATCCGTAAAAATATTGCCGTATCCAACGCGGAAATAGCCGTCCCGGAATGTTTCCAGATAGGTGGAGGCAAAGCGCTCCACAGACCCGTCATAATGCTCCAGATGCACCACGCAGACGATGTCTCCGTTATATTCAAAGGAGCAGCAATCGTGGAAGTCCCGGTTAAACATCTGGCAGTAATACGGAATCGTCCTGTTATAATAATCCCTTTCGCTGGGCATGATGCTGGCGCAGAGATACGGCCCGTTGAAATCCCAGCCGCGCTGGGCCAAGCTGTTTTCCAGCCGCCAGCTTTCGACGGATTCTCCGCGCAGCAGATCGGCAAGCATGTCCCCCAGATGGTCTTGCGGCATCGTGCCGCTCCTGTCGGCCAAAAGGTCGAAAACGAGCTGGACGTACGCCGTGAAAAACCGGAGCAGTCCCGCTTCATAGCCGCGGAACGCGTTCCTGTCTTCCGCCAGAACGACCCTCCCGGCATATTCACCCCCGTGGAACACGTTCATGCAAAGCCCGCGGATCGTAAAGATGCTGGGCTCATAGATAAACGGCTCTTTCAGATTCCGTACTTTATAGAAAATAATATCGTTCTTGAAGAATGTGACGACCTCGGGCGGCAGCATATCCGGGTCCGTCTGCTTGATGCCCGACACCTCGCACATGCGGTTGACCTGATTCGATTTGCCAATCAGATGAAAGTCCTCGTTGCAGACAGCCAATTCGTTGTGATTAAAACTTGGAGCCATCAGCTCCACCAGATACTGGACGCCGCGCCCTTGATAGACGCCCTCCAGCAGCTTTAACTCCAATGCATTATATTCCTGAAAAATGCGGATAACCTTATTTGACAGCTCTCCCAGCTGCAGCTTTTCGTCAAGCGCGAGCAGGCGCAGTGGCCCTTTCGTATAGCTTTCGGGCGGCAGGCCGATGCAGATCATGGCCGCGCCGTCCTGGATCGAAATCGTTTCAGGCAGCGTGTCCGACGGCGCGAGATAGAGGACATCCGCTTTCAAAACCGCTTCACTGCAGTATATTTCACATCCTTCGAGGTTAAACGGACTGTCGGTATTAACATAGTTTTTGTATAATGCCGGACAGCCGAGCGCATCCTCAACAACACCAATGCATAATTTCAAGCGAACACCTCCCAGTCTGTTTATTCACATTGTAGATGATCCGGGCGAAATAATCAATAATATTGTACTATTTACATAAACACCTCCCGACGATATAGTAAGGTTACGGCTTCACGACGCCGTATACTGAAATAATTTTACTTACGGAGGTAACTGCAATGGACCAGAAATCTGCAATGTCGACATTCGACGAACGCATTCAGCTTGTGAATCGGGCGATCTCCCTTGAAGAAACAGGCAAAATCCCGTTTGTGCCCTTCTTCTCCTCCGTCATGCAGCGGCTGAACGGCTCGAGCTATAAAGATATCTATTACAATTACAAACAGGCCGGCGACGCCACGATCAAATTCTACGAGCAGTATCCCGCGTGTGACGCGCATTGCTTCCTGGGCTTTACAAGCGGCCGGGCCAATGAGGCGGCCGGCACATCCATCATCGACTGGCCGGGGCGTCCGGGGACCATCGTTTCCGACTACAGCTCCCATCAGGTCCTTGAACGGGAGTTTATGGCCCCGGAGGAATACCGGGAGCTGCTGGACGACTACACGGGCTTCATGATGCGCAAATACCTCCCCCGGGTCTATTCGAACCTGCAGGGTGTTTCCGGCATTACCTATACGCCGACCGTCGTTTTGAGCACGTCCTTGCTGGCGCCGATGTACTCCCCCGCCGCGCTGGAGGTTTACAAGACCCTGGCGGAGGTCGCAAAGCTCGATGCCGACGCGGCCGCAGCGAGCGGCGAATACAATGCCAAGCTGGCGGCAATGGGTCTCCCGCCGTTCTTCTCCGGCCTGTCCGAAGCGCCCTTCGATATCCTGGGTGACTATTTCCGCGGCACGGTCGGCCTGATGATGGACCTGTTTGAATATGAGGACGAGATCATCGCGGCCTGCGATATGTTCGCCGACCAGCAGATCGCCGCGCTGCAGTATTTCAAAACCGCTCCCCTGCCCGTCAAGCGCGTATTCTTCCCGCTGCACAAAGGCATGGACGGCTTCATGAGCCCCGCCCAATATGAAAAGCTTTATTGGAAGCCGCTCAAGAAGATTTTCATGGCGCTCATCGATATGGGCGTCACGCCGATCCTCTACACCGAGGGCCGCTACAATTCCCGCCTGGAGCAGCTCATCGATGTCCCCAAGGGAAAGGTCATCTACCATTTTGAGGACGTGGATATGAAGCGGGCCAAGGAGGTCGTCGGCAAGGTGGCCTGCATCACCGGAAACCTGCCGGTGGCTATGCTGGAATTCGGGAAAAAGGAGCAGGTCTCGGACTACTGTAAATTCCTGATCGACACATGCGCGCCCGGCGGCGGCTATATCTTCGATTTCAACGGCAGCCTTGAGAACACAAAGAAGGAAAATCTGGACGCCATGTTTGAGGCTTTCGCAAAATACAGGTAAGTACATAAAAAATGCGCGCCGCCTGAAATCTTCAAGCGGCGCGCCCTTTTTTTAACTCAATCCTCAAAGGATTTATTCGACGTGTCCCCGAAATAGTTGTTGCGGAAGCGCTTCGGCGAAACGCCGGTCTCTTTTTTGAAAACTTTGGTGAAATAGCTCTGGTCCTTGAACCCGCACTGGCTGGAAATGATGGCGAGGCTGACACCGTCCTCCAAAAGCATTTTTTTGCTCTTCTCGACGCGCACCTTCGTGATATACGCCGTCAGGCTCATGCCGGTCTCCTGCTTGAAAATGCTCGACAGATACGACTTGCTCAGGTAGACCTCCTTCGCCAGCGAATCGAGGGTGAGCTTCTCGGCGCAGTTTTTCTTGATATAGTTTGTGATCTTGAACACCACGTCGGAATGCTTGACCTGCGCCAGGTCGAAGGCCTGGACGATGAACCGCCGGACGATGTCCGATATCCAGAAGGCCAGCTGGTCGACGTCCACATACGATTCGATCTGCAATATAAAGTTTTCCGACAGCCGGAACGTCTCCGTCGGGTCGGCGCCCGCCTCAATAGTGGCGCGGGACAGGATGACCAGCAGCTCCAGTAGCCGCGCCTTGATGGCGCTGATGTCAAAGTTCGAATAAACGTAGATATGCGCCAGCATCTCGTTGAGCATCTGCAGCGCCGAATTTTTCTCCCCGCGCAGCACGGCGATCCTAAGATCCTTCTCGAATTGCAGAAGCATGTCCGCGCTTTGGGTGTCCATGTCCTCATAGTAGTCCTTGGCGACATAGATCTCCTTGAGGATCTTCTCCTGGTCATACAGGAGATTCTGGAGCTTCTGATGCTCGACGCCCGAGATGTGCGCCGTCACCACCGACAATATCTCCGAGATGTGCTGGACCTTTTGTGTCGAAAACTCGCTCAGCTGGGAAACGGACCAGGCCATCTCCTGATTCGGCAGGTCCACCAGAACGTCGTCGACGTCTCCCATGACAAACGGGCCCAGCACGAGCCCGCCGGCCAGCGCGCCGGAGCTGTTGGAAATAGACGCCGCGACGAACGTCAGGCCCAACGGGCAGTAATAGATGTATCTGCCGTTCCAGCGGTGCGCCTCATGGCAGCCGTACAGGTGCGTTTGAAGCTCGTCGGTCCGGTATGTGCAGTGCGCGCAGAAATTCTTCAGTTCATCCTGGTGCAGCAGACAAGGCGGTTCATTTTCAGGCACGTCGACGATCTTGCAGCCGATTTCCAAAAGCTCGGAAAAATGCTTTTGATATTTCTCGCATTTCTCTTGCAAACGTGGTACCATTGCCCGCCCCCCCTTCTCATTAAAAAATTAAATCCATGTAAATTTTTTATCTAATTTAGAATAAAGCTGAATTGTATTTTTGTCAACTTTTATGTTTTTCCCAGAAAATAAAAAAATAAAAAAGCGCAGGCGATGATGCCCGCGCGGTTTTATGTCAATCACGAAACCTTTTTAACGCACAAATCAAAGGCCACCGTGGCCGCTTCCACGGCGTCGTCCGTATAAATATCGGCGCCGATATGATCGCAGAACCGCTGCGTGACCGGTGCGCCGCCGACCATGATCTTGACCTTGTCCCTATAGTTCTTTTCACTGAACAGCTCGACCACGTGACGCATTTCTTCCATCGTCGCCGTCAGGAGCGCCGAGCAGCAGACGATATCAGCGTTATTTTCCACAGCGGCGCTGAAAAACTGCTCCGCGGAAACGTCGACGCCCAGATCCACGACCTTAAGCCCCTTGCTCTCCATCATGATGCGGACGATATTTTTCCCGATATCGTGCATATCGCCCTTGACGGTGCCGATCACAATGATTCCCGGCGATTCCGAACTATCCTCCAGCAGATAGGGCTTTAATATCTGCAGTCCGGCATTGATGGCGCGGGAGGCCACGAGGACCTGCGGAACGAACACTTCATCAAGCTTGAACAGGTTCGCCACAACGCGCATCCCGTCAAGGAGGCCTTTTTCCATGATGATTCGCGGTGGGATTTTTTCTTCAAGAGCCTGTTGCACCGCTTCCTGAACCTTTGCAGAACGACCCTTTTGCAGATAATCACTAATGCGTTCCAGCGTCGTCATTTCTTTCTCCCCAACAATGCAATTCTTATTGATTCTATCACGAACGTCCGGGTATTTCAATTAAAAAAAATCTTAAGGAAACCGGGGCGCGCGCCGCTAAATAAGAAAGGATTCTTCGCCTGCCGGCCGGGAACGACATGCTGTGTCATTCCGAGGAGCTCCGGCCCCGAAGAATCCTTTATGTCAGGGAAAAGAAATGCCGGTCAGTACTTTAATGCGGCCTGCTCCTCCACAAATCTGTAGGTGCCGCCGGGCTGCTGCTCGGCAACGATCGTCCTGTCGTGGAATTTCTGCAGGGACGAGCGATGGCCGATCGATACGATGGTCGCATCCTTCATCCGATCAAGCAGCATCGTATAGAGTACCTCTTCCGAAGGCTCATCCATGGACGCCGTGGCTTCGTCGAAGAACAGATAATCGGGGTTATACAAAAGCGCTCTGGCAACGGCCACGCGCTGCTGCTCGCCGCCGGAGAGTAGATGATTCCAATGCGCGACCTCATCGAGCCTGGGGACAAATTTTTCAAGGTCCACATCCCGTAGCGCCTGTTCAATAGCCGGGCGGCTGTATTTCTCCGCCGGCTCGGGATAGCAGATGGCGTCCACAAGCCTGCCGATGGGCAGGTATGGCTGCTGCGGGAGCACCATGATTTTTTTGTCCTCCGGCATGCGCAGGCTCCCCTGGCCGAAGGGCCAGATATCCGCGATGACACGGAACAGCGTCGTTTTGCCGGCCCCGGTTTTCCCTTTTACAAGAACCTTCTCGCCGTGCTTGATCACCATGTCCTTTGCTGAAAT
This sequence comes from Sporobacter termitidis DSM 10068, assembly GCF_900130065.1. GTDB lineage: Bacteria > Bacillota > Clostridia > Oscillospirales > Oscillospiraceae > Sporobacter > Sporobacter termitidis. Next base: position 41,725 of record NZ_FQXV01000001.1, on the reverse strand, counting down.
TTGCAGCTGTCCGGTGGGCAGATTGGCGTCCAGCCGGTCGACCCTGATTTCGTCCAGCGCGTGCTTTGTGATATTGATCTCGGAATTGGCCAGGATTTCCTCGCTGTGCCTGGAGCTGTCAAGGAAGTCGGAAAGACGGTTGATGACGGCTTTCCAGGTGGCCAGCCCGACATACGACGTCTGGAAGAATGTGAACGCGGTGAGGACGGTCTGGAAAGCCTGCGATATCTGCATGATGGCACCGTATCCGCCGGGAATCGACCCCGCGAAGTAGGACGGTCCCAGGAGCACCGAAATAACGAGACCGTTCAGCATTGAAAGTCCGGTGTTCCATAGAAGCGTTTTCATCATCCTGCTGACCACTCTGAACGTGTTGGCGATAACGTCGCCAAGCCGGACCATGAGGCTTTCATGTTCCACGTCCTCGCCGCGCAGCAGGGATATCTGCTCGCTGTTTTCTCTGACGCGGACCAGTGAGAAACGGAAGTCCGCCTCATATCTCTGCTGATTATAGTTGAGTTTGACCAGCCTTCTGCCGACCTTGTGGACGATAAAGGTGGTCAGGAACGCCCAGACAAGCGCGATGACGATGAAATACCCCGGGAAGGACCAGTCTGTACCGCCGAGGAAAAGCGGAATCGCACTGGACAGGTCCCAAAGGATCATCAGGAATATCGCGAACATGATGATCTGCTGGATCAGCTGCAGCGTGTATGTAATGAAATTCGTGATAAACAGGTTAATGTCCTCTTGAATACGCTGGTCGGGGTTATCGGTCGAATTGCCGGTAATCTGCAGCCTGTAGTGATTGTGATTGTTCATCCAGTCATCCAGATAGCGGGACGTCATCCAGTTGCGCCAGCTGACCGTCAGCCATCCTTCGATGTAGGCCTTGAGCCCGGCCGAGAGGGTCAAGGCAGCGGCAATTGCCAGGAACAAAACGAGCTGCTGCTTCCACAGCGCGTAATTGCTCAGCATAAAGGCGTTGGTCCAGTCCAAAAACCATTTATTATAACGGACATTGGCCATGACGACGAGGACCATCAAGGCCACGTCGGCCAGGATCAGCAGCCAGGCCTTTGCCCGGTCCTCAGACCTTATCCAGTAAGGAGCCGACAGCCTCCCTATTTGTTTTACAGTCTTTATTAGGTTCCTCATTGTTATCTCCTTCAATAATTATTTTGAATGCCCAGCATACCTGAAATATCAGAGATCATTTCGGCATCGCTGACGTAACAGTCGGGGAACAGCCGCCTGGGCGCTATTTCTTGGTCTCGGCAGCTTTCTTGTCCAGGCGCGACTGCTTTGACGTCTTGATGCAGATAACGACGATGATCGGCGGCAGAACGATGGCCATGGCAATGAGCATCGAATTTGTCGGAGGATAAAACAACGGGGTGTCTTCGGCAGCCGGTGCCGCCGGGGCGGACGCAGTCGGCGCCGGCACGGCGGGGCTGGACGCGGCGGCGTTCACGTTGATGGCCGCCAGGCCGTCAACGGCAACGACACCGCCGGCCGGAACATCTGTGGTGACGCTGCCGCTCTGGTCCGTCGTGCCCAGCGCGGCGCCTGTATCCGGGTCCACGACGGCCGCGTCGGCCAGCGGCGCGGAGGAATACGCAAAGGTCGTAAAGTCCAGCGTCCAGCTTGTGGCCGTCACGGTCGCTTTCCCATCGGCAATAGTGGCCGTCAACGCTATGGCCTGAGCAGCGACGGCCGGATCGCTGGAGACGGAGATGACAATGTTGTCGCCGGCCTTGACCGGCGCAACGTCGGCCGTGGCGGGATTTGCCGGGTCCGACCCGAGGGGCGCGCCGTTGAGGATGACGTAGGGCGTCGCCGTCACGCCCCACGCCCTTGTGATGAGGAACATGTTGTAGGTCTTGTCGATGCCGCCGGCATAACCGTCTTCGCCGCCGGAGTAGTAGGCTTTGTGGGCCGCCTTGATGGCGCCCTGTACGGTCATGTCGGTGACTGTGACGGGTTGTGCCGCAACGTCGAGCTGCCCGTCCACGCTGACGCTGACATACACGGTGGCGTCAGCGGCCAGGGTCATTGGTGTCACCGCCGCCAGCAGGATCATGGCGATGACGAGCGCGAGTACTTTTTTCATCATTTGCCCTCCTATATTATAATTTGCCGATGTCGCCTGGGGATACCTTCGCGTTCTTCGAAAATGCCGGGGGTGTCCGTTGATGTATGCGCCTCAATTATTGGGATATATTTCTAGATATAGCTATTTTAGTAATACCTGTCAATATAACTTTAAAATCAGTATGTTTTTTATGTAATAATTAACATGACTTTCACGTTATGGCGGGATCTCTCCCCTATTTGCAGCAGCAACGATAAAATGAGGCAGGCTGTCTCTCAGTGAAAACAGCCTGCCTCATTTTATTCCCCGGCGCTTTGATAAAATAAAAATCTTGACATCCACTTTTTGCCACAGTATAATCTGCCTAATAACTTCGATGGAGACTTCTTTATGAACAGTAATTTCCCGATGCCCCAGCGGCAGATGCGAATCGTACTTCAACGGTCGCGCCGGTAGCTTTTCAGTAAGCCGGTGCGGGCGCTTTTGGCGTTGCATCGGCCGGGGATCGACGTATTTTACTCCGAGACGATGTATCGTCCCGGAGTTTTTATTTTGCCCGAAATAACGAAAGGCGGGAATATCATGAAGGCAATCGAAACGAAAGACCTCGGTAAAACATACCGCGCGCGCGTCAAGGCCGAAGGCCTGGCGGCGAGCTTCCGCGCGCTGGTACGGCCTCAGTGGATATCTGTCGACGCCGTACGCGGGATCAGCCTGAACGTGGAACAGGGTGAAATGCTGGCCTTCATCGGGCCCAACGGCGCCGGCAAGTCCACGTTCATCAAGATGCTGTGCGGCATTCTGTATCCCACAGCCGGAGAGCTTTCGGTACTTGGCCTGTCGCCCGCCCGGGAGCGCCGGAAGCTGGCCATGCGCATCGGGACGGTTTTCGGCCAAAAGTCGCAGCTCTGGCTGCACCTGCCGGCCGTGGACAGCTTTACGCTGCTGGCCGCTATTTACGAGATTGATAACGCGGAGTGCCGGCGCCGGGTGGCGGAGCTGACCGAGCTTTTTGGGCTGGGCGAATTTCTGCATACGCCGGTGCGCAAGCTCTCTCTGGGCCAACGCATCCGCTGTGAGGTCGCCGCTTCATTGCTGCATGAGCCGGAGCTGCTTTTTCTCGACGAGCCCACCATCGGCCTGGACGTTGTGGTCAAGCAGGCCATCCGCGAGTTGATCGCGCGCCGAAACCGGGAGCACGGGACGACTGTTTTCCTCACGAGCCACGACCCAGCCGACATCGAGCAGCTCTGCCGCCGCGCCGTTGTCATCGATCACGGCGGCATCGTGCTGGACGCCTCTGTGGAAAGACTCAAGAGCGATTATCTCGGCAAAAAGCTGATCGATGTGCGCTTCGGCACGCCGCAGCGGATACCGGCGCTCCCCGGTGTCACGGTGTCGTCGGAGAGCGGCGGGCAGAAGGCCACGCTGACGGTGGACACCGCTGTCCGTCCCATCGGCGACGTGATGGAGCGCCTGAGCATGACGGGCAACGTCCTGGATATCACCATCAACAACCCGCCCATGGAGGATATCATCGCCGCCATTTTCCAGAAGGAGGCCGTCCGATGAAAAAGCTGCGGAAATACGCCGTGATCGCGCGGGTGAGCCTGAAAAACGCGGTGGCCTATAAGGCGTCCCTGTTTTCAAGATTTGTCTTTTACACGGTGTTTATCTACGTTTTCGTCATGCTCTGGCGCGCCATCTACAAAGAAGGCAGCGTCAACGGGTACAGTTACGCTCAACTGATATGGTACCTGATTTTTACGGAATACATCGGCTTTTGCTGCGGCACCGGCATCTTCAGTACCATGAACGAGGACGTCAAGTCGGGCGCCATCGCGTATCTGATTGGCCGGCCGGCCCATTACGTTTTTTATCAGTTTGCAAACTCTCTCGGCCTGTTGCTGCTCAATTTGTGCGCCTGCGGCCTGTTGGCCGCCGTACTGGGGCTCGTTTTTGCCGGGCCGCTGCCGGGCTTTCACATCAGCGTCCTGCCGCCGCTCCTCTTATCCGTCGCGCTGGCGGTTGTCATCAACTTCTTTTTCCTGATGCTGATCGGGCTGTCCTCCTTCGTCATGGAAGACAACGGGGCGCTGTTTTTCATTTATCAGAAGCTGACCTTTATGCTGGGGATGTTCCTGCCGGTGGAGTTTCTGCCCTCTTGGCTGCAGCCGGTGGCGAAAAGCCTGCCGTTTTCGTACGTGTACTGGGCGCCATCGAGGTTATTCGTGGACTACTCTCCCGCCCTCTTCCGGGCGCTCATTCCCCGGCAGGCATTGTGGGCGGCCGTATCCGTGGTGCTTGTCCTGCTCTGCTACCGCGGAAGCGTGCGGCGCCTTCAATTGAATGGAGGTTAACGATGAAAAAGCATCTGAAAATCGCCGCGTGTCTTTTCCGGCTCAACCTGGCGTCCGCCCTGGAGTACAGATCCAGCTTTTTGACGCAGGCCTTCGGCATGGCCCTTTCCAACAGCTCCTTCATCTTCTTCTGGTGGATCGCCTTTCAGCAGCTCGGCGGATATATCGCCGGATATTCCTTTCAGGACGTGCTGTTTATCTGGGCCACAACGAGCTCGGCGTTCGGCCTGGCGAACGTGCTTTTTGCCAACGCCGCCAACGTCACAAAGCTCATCGTCAGCGGCGAGCTGGACGCCTATCTCCTGCAGCCCTGCAACGTGCTCGTCAACGTCCTGTGCGCCAGGACCAGCCTTTCGGCGTACGGCGACCTGGCCTACGGCTTTATCCTCATGGGGCTGGCGTATCATGATACCGCCGCGGCTTGGCTTTGGTTTTTTGTCGGCGTCCTGCTCGGCAGCCTGCTGTTTTCCGCCGTCACGCTGACGGCGCATACCTTGTCTTTTTACTGGGGCGACGCATCCATGATCGGCCAGCTTACAACGGAGTTTGTCATCAACTTTTCCATCTATCCCGATAAAATCTACGGCCCCGCCGTGCGTGCGCTGATGTACAGCCTGCTGCCCATCGGCCTGGCGATACACGTGCCCTTGCGGCTTTTTCGGGCGTTTTCTCCGCTCACGGCTCTGGCGGCCCTGGGAGCGTCCCTGCTGTACTGCGTCCTCGCCGGCGTCTTTTTCAGCCGCGGCCTGCGCCGCTACGAATCCGGCAACATCATGGCAACGCGATTATAAAGGCGCGGCTGAAACAGCCGCGCCTCAGCCTGTAGACAAATCTATTTTCGAGATAAAAGCTTCGCAGAATTTCCGCCGCGCACGGCGGAAACACGATGGAATCCGTCATTTCCGGCGGCGTGTACGTCGGAAATGACACTTCTCATGCGGGGAGCGGCGGAGCGAACTGCATGCCGCTTTCTGTCGGCAAAGCTCGGAGGGCTTTGCCGACAGTTTGAGGCGCGGCTGTTTCAGCCGCGCCTCAGGTGATAAGCTTTCAGTTTGGATATCCGGTCATATAAAAATCTGTAAAGCAGCGATACGGCAAGACTCAGCAGGATATTCAAGGGGACGACGATCAGGACATATTTCTTGAAAATCGCCTCCTGCGTCAGCTGCCTGTCGATATGCGCGTAGACGATGCTGTCCACCAGAAAGCTGAACAGGTACATTTCCAGGGTAACGGCGGATATCTTCAGGAACACGGTACGCAGCCAGCCCGTTTTCAGGCTGATATTATAGAACAGCAAAACAATGCCGACGCTTTCGATCAGCAGAAACGGCGAGGAATAATCCGAGATAAACCAGGGATTACCGGGCGACAGCAGATGTCTTCCGGCAATATAGATAACCGACTGCACAAGCATCATCAGCACAATAACGCCCGCCGAAATCCAGCGGTTGACACTGGGCTTAAACTCTCTCAGATAGGCGCCGATCAGATAAAACAAAATAGGATACGCGGGCCCCGCCCAATAGTTTGGAATCTGGACGACAAGCTCGTTGGGGAACATCAGCATGACCTGCTCGTACGTCAGCGGAATCGAAACGAAGACGAACATGAGCAGCAGCAGGAGCTGAAAGCGCCTTTTATTTTTGTTCAGATACGGCAGCATCAGGTTGATAAACGGGCTGAACAGGAAAAGGCCGATGTACATATTGACGTACCAGCTGTAGCTGTCCGCCGTAAAATTCGTGAAAGACAAAAGGATTTTCTGCCACGTCATATCTGCCTTAAGCACGAACTGCTTGTACAAAATACAGAGAATCGAAATGACTATGTAGCTAATCAGTATCCTGATGAGTTTTGAGAAATACTTTTTCGAGATTTCGGCCCTCGACTGGAGATACCCGGTGCAGATAATAAAGAGCGGCACCGCGGCATAGACAAACCATCGAATAAAGGTTTGGAGATACATGCTGAAATCATTGACGGACGACGTATAGTATTTCGTGTTCAGTAAAAAGTGCCCGCAGATAACCGAAAAAATAGCGACCACCTTGATGATGTCGATCCCCGATATCCGCCGCTCTGTCTCTAGCGCCTGATCCGTCTCAGACGTCTGCGGCTCTGTCTTTACCAATTTTATCAATCCCCCACAGCATCATATACCTTAACAGGCTTTATTATCAAGCCCTTTTTAACGTCAAGGACCGCCGGGCAGTCTTACCCGGCGATCCTTGATATTTTATGTGACTGCCAGAGATTTGGCGGACTGCTCGCTTTTGAACTGGTTCATATACAGCTCAAAGTAACGCCCTTTCGATTTCATGAGCTGCTTGTGGCTTCCCTGCTCGACCACCTCGCCGTCGTCGATGACCAGAATCCTGTCGGCATTGCGGACGGTCGAGAGCCGGTGGGCGATGATAAAGCTGGTGCGGTTTTTAAGGAGCGTTTCAACAGCGGTCTCGATTTTCATTTCCGATTCCGTGTCGATGGAGCTGGTCGCCTCGTCCAGCACAAAGATTCTCGGGTCGGCCAGGATCGCCCTGGCAAAGGAAATAAGCTGCTTTTGCCCTGTGGACATGAGGTTCCCGCCCTCGCCGGCCTCCGTCTCATAGCCCTTTTCGAGCTTCATGATGAACTCATGGGCGCCCACCGTTTTTGCCGCCTCCTCCACCTCTCCGTCGGTCGCGTCCAGGCGCCCATAACGGATGTTTTCCCGGATCGTGCCCGAGAACAGATGCGGCGTCTGCAGGACATATCCCAGGGAGGACTGCAGCCACAGCTGGCTGCGCTCCTGGACGTTGACCCCGTCGATCAGCAGCTCGCCCGCGTTCGGCTCGTAGAACCGGCAGACCAGGTTGACGATCGTGGACTTCCCGCCGCCGGTGGCGCCGACCAGCGCGATGTTCTCGCCCGCATTCACCTTCAGGCTGAAGTTTTTGAGCACCGGCTCATTTTCCTTATAGCAAAAGGAGACGTTTTTGAATTCCACATCGCCGGTAATGGGCTCCCAGTTCTCCCGCGCCGGCTTGAAGCTGTCGCCATATTTCGCTGTGACCTCCGGCGTATCGGTAATATCCGAGGTTGCCGTGAGCACGTCGACAACGCGCTCCGCCGCGGCCTGGGAGGACTGGAACTCGGCGAAAATGCCGGCAAAGTTCCGTATCGGCTCGAACATCATGTTGCCGATGTTGATGAAGAAGTTCAGCTGCCCGACAGTCAAAAGGCTGCCCAGCACATCGTGCCCGCCCTTCACCAGCACAAAGCCTATCGCTACGCTGATGATGAGCGACGCCACCGGCAGGTAGACGGCGGAGATCATCGCCGCGCGCATCGTGGCCCTTTTCATGTTCCCCGTTACCGTGAAGAAATCCTCGTTATTGAGCTCCTCACGGACCAGCGTCTTTGTCGTCTGGGCGCTGGCGATGCCTTCGTTGAAGCCCGACGTGATCATGCTGTTATATTTTCTCGATTCGCGCTGGTACCTGAGGATTTTCTTCTGAAAGAAAATCGACACGAGGGCAAGGAACGGCACCGACGCCGCCGTGATCAGCGCCAGCTTGAAATTGACGGCAAACATCGCGATCAGGCTCGAGATGATCGCCATCACGCCCCAGCCCAGGTCGATACCGGTCCAGGAGATGATCTCCGTGATTCTGGACATGTCGTTTGTCAGCCTTGAGATAAGATACCCCACCGCGGTTTTGTCAAAGTAGGAGAAGCTCATCGTCTGCAGCTTGCGGAAAGCCGCCCGCCGGACGTCGGCGCAGAGATTCGCCTCCAGATATCCGCTGTTCCGGACGATCATAAGCACCGTCAGGCAGAGCACCGCCTGCATCGCGACGATCACGGCAATAAAAACCGGCAGGTGCCGCGTTGTCCCCGGGGCCATGAAGCCGTCGATGGCCCACATGGTCATAAAGGACATGGCAAGGTCGATGAGGCCGGCAAGCATGCCGCCGCCCAGCACCTTGACGTACGACTTTTTGTAATTTGCGGCAAATTTGAAGATGACCTTCCACGTGTCTGGCCTGATCTTCTTGTTTTGAAAATCCTTTTCGTCAATCATGCTCATGAGGCTTCACTCCCCTCCTCCCCGACGGCGTTCTGGATATCATACGTCCGCCTGTATAAGCCGCCCGTCGTCATCAGCTCTTCATGGCTGCCCTCCTCGATCACGTGCCCGTCCCTCAGGACGAAAATCTTGTCGGCTTCCATGAGCGTTGTGATGCGGTGCGAGATGATAATCGTGGTCACATTCCTCCGGCGCGCGGAGAGGGCTTCCCGGATGGCCGCGTCGGTTTTGGTGTCCACCGCGGAGAGCGAGTCGTCAAAAATCAGCACGTCGCTCTCCCCCATGAGCGCCCTGGCGATGGCCACGCGCTGCTTTTGTCCGCCCGAAAGCGTGACGCCGCGCTCGCCGACCACCGTGTCGTAGCCGTCCTCAAAGCTTATGATGTCGTCGTGGATCGACGCGCTGACGGCCGCCGCCCTGACCTCCTCCGGCACCGGCTCCCGGCACTTGATGCCGATATTCTGCAGGATACTCTTGGAATACAGGAACGGCTCCTGCAGGACGATGCCGATGCGATTGCGGAGGTATGTTTTCCCCACCTGCCGGATATCCACCCCGCCGATTGTAATGACCCCGCTTTGTATATCGTAGAGCCGCTGCAGCAGGAGCGAAACGGACGATTTGCCTGAGCCCGTGCCGCCGAGGAACGCCACCGTCGCGCCGCCCGGTATCGTCATGCTGAGGTCCTTGAGTACCGGGACCGTGTCGTAGGCAAAGCACACGTTCTCGAAGCGGATATCGCCGCTCAGGTCCGGCGTCAGCCCACGGTCCAGGTCTTCCTCCTCTTTGGCGCTGAACACTTCCTCAATGCGCCCCGCCGCCACAAGCGTGCGGCTGAAGTGGTTCAGCGCCCGCCCAAAGCCTCTGATCGGCCAAAAGAACAAAAAGACGTACGAGGTAAAGGCTGTGAACTCTCCGATCGTCAATCGCCCGTTGACGCACAGGAGAATCCCGACGATCATGATCGCCCCGATTTCCACGGCGCAGATCGCGTCCAGCGTCGCCCACAGGGTGGCGAAGGAGCGCGTCACGGTCATGGTGCGGTGCCTGTTCTCTTCGTTCTTCCCGTCGAATTTCTCCATTTCAAAGGCCTGCCGGCCGAATGCCCGGACGACGCGCGTCCCGGTGAGATTTTCCTGTATGACTGTGAACAGCCGCCCTTCGGCCTGCTCCTGGTCGTTCGTCAGCCTGCTGATCTTGTCAAAGAACAAGATGGAGGTCAAAGCCACCGGCACGACCAGGACCAGCGTGATCAGCGTCAGCGGCACGTTCAGGGAGAACATCACGAAAATGCCGACCAGCAGCATCAGGATCGTCCGGACCAGCTCCAGCATCATCGTGGTGAAGAAGCGGCGGATGGTTTCCATATCGTTTGTGGCCCGCTGGACGATGTCCCCCGTCTGGGCGCCGGCGTGGTAGGCGTAAGGGAGCCGTTGTATATGCGCGTATAGCGTATCCCGCAGCGTCTTGATGACGCCCTCGCCGGCGGAATTGTTGCACTTGGCTCTTATGTAGCGGACGAGGCCCAGAATCAGCTGCAGCGCGAAAATCACCGCCGCCATGATCCAGATGTTCCTCCTGATCGTCTCCACCCCGCCGACGGCGTATATGAGCCAGGAAAAATACCAAGGGGTACCGAGTGGCTTGCTGCCCAGCACCGAGTCAATGGTCACCGACATGAGGAGCGGCGACACGAAGGAGATGATCAGCTCAGCCCCCAGCAGCAAAAAACTCAGGAATATCGGCAGCCTGAACCCCTTGGTGTATCTCAGGACTGCCTTAAAATTATCGTTTTTCAAACAGAATCCTTCCCTTTCAAAGTACGGCGGCCTCCCCTGCTCCGCGCGCTGCCTGAATCACGGGTCAGAAAGGTCCGGAGCTTAACCGCCGTTTGCCTTTGCCGCCGCCGTGAGGCTCCAGGCGGCAAGGACCGGTAAAATGGCATACGAATTCAAGATTTCCAGAATACCCTCCCAAAAATGAGCAAAAAAATACCACAGGACGTTATCCTGCGGCAGCTCATATCGATTTCAAACCCGTCAGGTTCGGGCCGAAAGCAATCCTCTGCCACAGTAATAATATGCATAACTGGACACACGTCCGCCATGGCCGCGCCTGGACGCGTATACGCTAAACACTGCAATACTGTTCCGTTTCATTTTCGGCCCTCCTTTCAAAGTTTTTTCCATTGTATACCTATTGTCCGTCATTTGCAAGATATATTTCAAAATTTATATATAAATTATACATTTTGTGTATCGCTTTGCTTGCCAAAGGTAACCTGTCTTGTACGACAGGCTCTTTCGTGATATTCTAAATAAATATCGTCCAGAGAAAGAAGATGTAACGATGGATAGAAAAAACGTAAATGATATGCTCCATGCAAAGCCGGATAATTCTGGTGACGTTTGTATGGAGTAATTATAGTCACCAGACCATGCTGGCTTTGCAACTTGATGATCATATATCAAGGAGTGAGCCAAATTGGCATCAAAATATCAACGAATCAAACAGGTATTGACGGGCCTCAAGCAGCCCGATTATAGATACCGGCAGATAATGGACGCGATTTTCACCCGGCGTATCGGTGAATTTGAAAAAATGTCCATGCTGCCAACGCCATTGCGCAACGCGCTTGTCGATCAGTTTGGAAGCGCTGTGTGCGGCATCCGTCCGATAACGGAAACGTCTGCAAAACAGGTCGGCAAGGTCTTGTTCGAAATGGCTGACGGCCGCAGGATTGAAACTGTCGGCTTGCGCTATAAGCGCGGCTGGGAGTCATTCTGCGTATCCTCCCAGTGCGGCTGCGGATTCGGTTGCAGGTTCTGCACGACAGGCGCCTTAGGGTTTCAGCGAAATCTGACAGCTGATGAAATAACCGACCAACTGCTGTATTTTCATCTGAACCGTCATCCCCTGAGCAGTGTCTCGTTTATGGGAATGGGCGAGGCGCTGGCCAATCCCCACATATACGACGCGCTGGCAATTTTGACCGATCCACAGCTTTTTGGTCTAAGCCAGAGAAGAATCACAATTTCGACAATCGGCGTCCCATCGGGAATAAGGCTTCTGACGCGGAGCTTTCCGCAGGTCAATCTGACTTTTTCCCTGCATTCGCCCTTTGATGAAGAGCGAAGTGCGATTATGCCTGTAAACAAAAGGTTTCCGCTGCAGGAGGTCATGAACGTGCTGGACCGTCACGCGCAGCGCACGGGCCGAAAGATTTTCATTGCCTATATACTGCTGGACGGCATCAATGACACGCCGGAGCATGCCGGGGCGATTGCCGGGCTGCTCCGAGGCAGGGACCGCTGGGAACGCTTATACAACGTCGATCTGATTGCGTACAACCCAACGGACAAAACTCCCCAAAAGTTCAGGCAAACGAGCCACTATAAAACTAAACGATTCATGGAACATCTCCGCGCGGAGGGCCTACAGGTTACGGTAAGAACGCAATTCGGCTCAAATATCGACGCCGCCTGCGGTCAGCTGTATGGCAAATCAATCTGAATTTTGAGAATATCTTTTCTCATATCCAAGCAAAAGCAAACAGATGAGTTTTATCATGAACTCATCTGTTTGCTTATTGTTATAAAAGGTTTACCTATTAAAATTTTTAATTCAAAAAATCCTTCAGCTTTTTGCTGCGGCTGGGATGGCGAAGCTTGCGGAGGGCTTTGGCCTCGATCTGGCGGATGCGTTCACGGGTGACATTGAACTCCTTGCCGACCTCCTCCAGCGTTCTTGTGCGGCCGTCCTCGATGCCGAAGCGCAACCGTAAAACCTTTTCCTCGCGCGGCGTCAGGGTACCCAGCACCTCGGACAGCTGCTCCTTCAAAAGCGTAAAGGACGCGGCCTCCGCGGGCTCGGAGGCGTCCTCGTCGGGGATAAAGTCGCCAAGATGGCTGTCCTCCTCCTCGCCGATGGGCGTCTCCAGCGAGACGGGCTCCTGGGCGATCTTTAATATTTCGCGGACCTTCTCCACCGGCATGCCCATGTCCTCGGCGATCTCTTCCGGCGTCGGGTCGTGGCCCAGCTCCTGCAGGAGCTGACGGGAGATGCGCATGACCTTGTTGATCGTCTCCACCATATGGACGGGGATTCTGATCGTCCTGGCCTGGTCCGCGATGGCGCGGGTGATGGCCTGACGGATCCACCACGTGGCGTAGGTGGAAAATTTGTAGCCCTTGGAGTAGTCGAACTTCTCCACGGCCTTGATAAGCCCCAGATTTCCCTCCTGAATCAGGTCCAGAAAGAGCATGCCGCGCCCCACGTAGCGCTTGGCGATGCTGACCACGAGGCGCAGGTTGGCCTCCGCCATGCGCTTCTTGGCTTCCCTGTCGCCCTCGGCCATTTTCATGGCCAGCTCGATCTCCTCGTCGGCGGACAGCAGATTGACCTTGCCGATCTCCTTGAGGTACATCCGGACGGGGTCGTCGACGCTGAAGCTGTCGACCAGCGTCTCCGGGTCGATCAGCTCATCCTCGTTGAGGCTTTCAATCTCCTGGAGCTCCTCGATGTCGGGCGTGATCTCGTCCACCGGCAGGAAAGCGGCGTCTTCGCCGTCCGTCGTGTCGATATTGAAATTCTCCAGCGTGTCGTAGAACCTGTCGATCTGCTCCTGCTCCAGATTCATATCCTCCAGCACGTCCAGGAGATCCTTGGAGCTGAGCTTGCCCCGTTTCTTCCCTTCCTCGATAAGCGCCGACAGGCGCTCTTCGTTATACTGCTCCTTTGTCTTCTCGTTGTTGTCGTCGTCGTCGCGCACCTTTTTCTTCATATCCATGACTTTATCCTCCACAACCTGTTTTGTCTCTGTATTTCTGTAAAACGGCCAAGGGGTCTTCCCTGGCGCTTCTCTTGAGTCTTTCGGCTCTTATTTTTTCTATGTAATCCTGCATGGCCTTTGTGCCGCTGGAGAGGGCCTCCGGCTTCTCAATGATCATGGAGAAGCGGGACGCCTCCGCGCTGGTAAGCTCCGCGAGGATCGACGCGGGCGATGCCTCCAGGCCATCCCGCCGTCGCTTCTTTATCGCCTCGAATATTTTCTGCAGGAACGGCGAGGTAAATTCAGTCTCCTCGAAATCCAGGCTGTCGGCGGTCTCGATGAGCTCGCCGTCCAGGACAAGCAGCCGGATGACGCCCTCCTCGGCGGCGGCTGAGTAGACATTCTCGTACCGTATCGTCCTGTCGCCCGGCTGAAAGCCGGCGGAGACGTTCATATCCCGGACGTCCTGCTTCTTTTTCTCAGCGGACAGCCGGCGCTTAAAGGCCTTCTTGACCTCGTTTGTGACGGCCTCCTGGGAGACATTTGCCGCCTCGGCAACCTTGGCCGCGAAAATCTCCCGTTCGACGGCGCTCTGGAGCCGTGACAGCATGTCCGTGGCCTCGCCGAGATAGTTGAGGCGCCCCTCGTCCGTGCCGAGATCATATTTGGCCCTGATGGCATGCAGCCGGTAGTCGATGTGGTGCTCGCTGCTTTCGATGAGCAGGGCAAAGGCGTCGCGGCCGAATTTTTTGATAAACTCGTCCGGGTCCTTGGCGTCGCGCATCCGGAGCACCTTCACGCCCAGGCCCGCCTTCTCCAGCATCCCGATGGCGCGCTGGGAGGCTTTCGTCCCGGCCTCATCCATATCATAAGCGATGATTACATCATGGGTATACCGCGTCATCAGCCGCACCTGCTCCTCCGTCAGCGACGTGCCCAGCGAGGCCACAGCCGAATCGAAGCCCGCCTGATGCAGCGCCACGACGTCGACGTTTCCCTCGGTCAGGATCAGTACGCCGGATTTGGTTTTCTTGGCCAGATTCAACGCGAACAGATTCCGGCTTTTTTCAAAGACCAGCGTGTCCGGAGAGTTTAAATATTTCGGCTCGCCGTCCCCGAGGATGCGCCCGGAAAAACCGATGATGCTGCCCCGGACGTCGATCACCGGGAACATCAGCCTGTTGCGGAATGCGTCGTACACGCTGCTGCCGTCCTTTCGGCTGAGCTTGACGAGACCGGCGTCCAGAAGCTCCTGCTTCGTGTATCCTTTGTGCGTCATGGCCTCATAGAGGGCGCTCCAGGAGTCAAGCGCGACGCCGAGGCCGAACCGCGTGACCATGGCCTTGGATATCTCCCTTTTGGCGATATATTTCCTTGCCGTCTCACCCTGGGGCGTGAGGAGCGATGCATAAAAAAAGCGCGCCGCGTCCCGATTGAGCTCAAGGAGCCTGGCCCGCCGGCTCTGTGTCTCTTTCGACGTCGTTTCATCCGGCACCGTCATGCCCGCGCGTTTGGCAAGCACATGCACGGCGTCGGGAAAGGAGAGATTTTCAATCTCCATGATAAAGTTGACGACGCCTCCGCCCTTGCCGCAGCCAAAGCAATGATAAATCTGCTTGTCGACATTCACGGAAAACGACGGCGTCTTTTCGCTGTGAAACGGGCAGAGTCCAAAGAGGTTATTCCCGGTTTTCTTCGTCAGACGCACGTAGCTGCCGACGACGTCGACAATGTCGTTTTTTCTGACAAGCTCGTCGAGGAATAATTCAGGAAAAGCCATGCCCCACCGTTCCTTTCGTCAAAATCATGCACGCCGGCCCGGGCTCCAAAAAACCCCGGGCTTCAAAGCTTTGCGATGCCTCAATTTCCCGCCGCTGTCCGTTACGGTATTTATATCATATCGAGGAACTTTTTATACATCGAAATTGCATATCGGCGCGGAAATTTGCGCCTTTTCGGCAAAAACGCGCGCTTTATCTGACCTGCCAGGCCTCCGGGATAAAAAGCTCGCTGAACTGGTATACGGCGTACTTGTCCGTCATCCCCGACACATAGTCGGCCACGGCCCGCCGGAGACCGTCCGTCTCGGCAAGGCGTTTGAAATCCCCCGGCAGCTTGTCCGGATTCTTCACGTAGTATTCAAAAATGCCGTTTAGTATGCCGTAAACCTTCTTTTCCTCGCTTTTCGCCTGGACGTTCGTGTAAACGTTCTGGAACATAAAGCTGTGGAAGCTGTCGAAGACGAAGCTGATGCCGGGGCTCATGCAGATCGTGCCGCTGTCCAAGCTCGCGGTGATGATATCCATGATAATAGTGTCGATCCGCGCGCTGTAAGTATCGCCAAGGGCGCAGATAAACTCCTCCGGGATATCGGATTCCTTTAGTATCCCGGCCCTGAGTGCGTCGTCAACGTCGTGATTGATGTAAGCGGCCCTGTCGGCGATGCGGACGACCTGCCCCTCCAGCGTCTCCGGTGCGCCGCCGGAGGTGTGGTTCAGGATGCCGTCCCGCACCTCATATGTAAGATTGAGGCCTCTGCCGTCCTTTTCGACCCTGTCCACGACCCGGAGGCTCTGTTCGGCGTGCCGGAAGCCGCCGTCCTCCTTCAGGATATCGTTCATTGCCCTTTCGCCGGCATGTCCGAAGGGCGTGTGGCCCAGGTCGTGCCCGAGGGCGATGGCCTCGGTGAGATCCTCGCTCAGCTCCAGTGCCCGCGCGATCGTCCGGGCGATGCGCGATACCTCAAAGGTATGCGTCAGCCGCGTCCTGTAATGGTCGCCCTCCGGCTGGAGGAACACCTGCGTCTTATGCATCAGCCTCCGGAAGGATTTGCTGTGGATGATCCTGTCCATGTCGCGCTGGAAACAGGTACGGACGTCGCTTTCCGTTTCCGGAACAGCGCGTCCTTTCGAGTTTTCGGCGCGGACCCCCTGCGGCGATATCAGACGCCTTTCGAGCGCCTCCCGCTTTTCTCTGAAATTTGGCATGACATCACTCCAAAAAAGCGTTACAATAATCTTATACGTGACGGACGGCCGATATCCTTTATTTATTTCTCGGCGATTATCCTATGATTCGGCGCGAACGCCGCCGGACGCTCGTCTATATTAGACAAAGACCGTGGGAGGAACGTCATGCAGAGAGAATATGAGACCGAAAGGCTGCTCCTGAAGGTGCCTGATAAAGCGGAAGCGCCCGCCGTTCTGGATTTTTACTGGCGCAATCTGACGTTTTTAAGCGCCTGGGAGCCGGCCAGGGGCCCCGAATTTTATACGCTGGGCTTTCATGCCGCGCAGCTGGAAAAGGACCTTGCCGCCTTCGAGGCGCTCAGCGACGTGCGCTTCTGGCTGTTCAAGAAGGGGCGGCCAGAGGAGGCGGTCGGTTCCGTGGCGTTCAGCAATATCGTCAGGGGCGCTTTTCTGTCGTGCTTTCTCAGCTATAAATGCGACAAGGACGAGCTGAATAAGGGCTATATCACGGAAGCCGCCAAAAAAGGCATCGAGGTCATGTTCACGGACGCCGGCCTGCACCGCATCGAGGCCAACATCATGCCGAGAAACACGCGATCTTTCCGCGTCGCCGAAAAGCTCGGTTTCTACAACGAGGGCATCGCCTATAAGTATTTGAGAATTCACAACGTCTGGGAGGACCACATCCATATGGTCCTGCGGAATGAGAATATGGAATGACGGAATGATAAAAGCGGCCCCCTCGATGAGGGGGCTGCCGGTTATGGCGGCGATTATCTGCTGTAACTTCGGAAACGCGCGGGCTTCGGCCGCATCTTGATGCCGGAGACGATGCCCATCGCCGCGAACATGGTGATCAGCGATGAGCCGCCGTAGCTGAAAAACGGCAGCGTCAGGCCAATGACAGGGGTGAGGCCAAGGCACATGCCGATATTTTCAAAGGTCTGCGCAATCAGCATGGCCGCCATGCCGGTGCAGACGAGCAGGCCGGTGGTATTGTTAGACTTGATACCCACGACGACAGTCCTGATGATGAGCAGCAAAAGCAATACGACGATCAGAAAGCAGCCGACAAAGCCCAGCTCCTCGCCGGCTACCGAGAAGATAAAGTCCGTATACTGCTGCGGGACGGAGCCGGCCTGCGTCATGGGGCCCTTCAAAAGGCCCTTTCCAAGGAAATTGCCCGACGCAATAGCGTATTGACTTTGCGTGGCCTGCCAGGTTACATTGATATGCTTCGGGTCGATATTGGGATTATACGGGGCAAGGATACGATCCTTTTGGGTATCGGTCAGGATGGAGGTGTGCCACGCCAGAAGAATGACGCCCGCCAGCACGAGAAGCCCCAGAAGCAGCCATTTCAGGTCGATGCCGCCGACGAACAGCATCATAATCAGGATAAACAGATAGACAAGCGCGGACCCAAGGTCCGAGGACGAGAGAATGATGAATATGAACAGCCCGCCGAAGACCGCGACGATTTGCACGAGAGACAGCGGCGCGCTCAGCGTTTTCTTATCCTTGAAATTTGCAATCATTTTCGCCAGGATGATCGTATACGGGATCTTGACGATCTCGGCCGGCTGCACACCGAACGAACCGAATCGCAGCCAGGCCCGGTTACCATTGATTTCTGTTCCCCAGATAAACAGCGTTGCAATAAACAGTATGCTCAGAACGTATAATATTTTCGCCCTGTCGGCGATGGTATCCACGTCCAAAAGCGAAAACAGTACGTATAAGCCGATGCCGAGAACCAGCGAAACGATCTGGATATAGACGTTCGTGTTGGTGTCCTGGCTCCGTGTGGCGCTGTAAATGAGTATAATACCGTAGATCGAACTGATCACACATAGGATCAGCAGGTACATGTCCGATTCCCGTATGTATTTTGAGACGGCGTCAAATCTTCTTTTCACAGTGTTCTCCTGATTGTCCAGCAAGGCTGAACATATTCTAGCATTGTTTCATGAGCGCGTAAACAGTAAATTGACTCTTTAACATTTTGTTCATCGGTGGTATACTTCTGCTGATAAAAATTTCGGATGCAGGGTGGCTTCATGACGTTCATATCAAACAGCGAGGCGGATACGGCGGCCGCGGGCCGGTCGCTGGCCGGAAAATTAAAGGGCGGCGGCGTCGTGGCCCTCTATGGCGACCTGGGCGCCGGCAAGACGGCGTTCGTGCGCGGGCTGGCCGCCGGACTGGGGTACACAGGCCGCGTCACAAGCCCGACATTCACGATCGTCAACGAGTATATCGGCGGCACGCCGCTGTTTCATTTCGATATGTACCGTCTGAAAAACGAGGACGAGCTCTTTGAAATCGGCTGGGAGGACTACCTGCAGCGCGGCGGCGTCATCGCCGTGGAATGGAGCGAGAACGCCGAGCATTCCTTCCCTGGCGATACGGTGCGCGTACGCATCTCCAAAACCGGCGAGGAGCGCCGCACGATCGACATCGAATTTCCGGAGGGACAAGCATGAAGATACTGGCTATCGAATCCTCAGCCAAGTCGGCTTCCGTTGCGGTCTGTGAGGACCGCGCGCTGCTCACCCAGTACTTCCAATCAACGGGCCTCACCCACTCGAGGACGCTGCTGAAAATGGCCGAGGACATGCTGAAAAACGCGGACCTTTCCATACGCGGCATGGACGTCGTCGCCGTGGCCAGCGGGCCCGGCTCCTTCACCGGCATCAGGATCGGCGTTTCGGCAGCAATAGGCCTGGCATGGGGCGCCGATCTCCCCGTCTGCGGCGTCTCGACACTGGAGGCCATGGCGTATAACGCCGAGGAGCCCGGCTATGTCGTCTGCCCCGTCATGGATGCCCGGCGGGATCAGGTGTACACCGCCTCGTTTCTCAACCCGGACGGCAGCCTCACCCGGCTGACGCCGGACAGAGCCTTATCGCTTAATGAGCTCACCGGGGAGGCCATGAAAGACGGCAGGCCGTATCTGCTGCTTGGCGACGGCGCCTTAAAATGCCATGAGGCCTTTATGGCCGCCGGCATCGCCTGCCGGCTCGCGCCGCCTCTTCTGCGCCCCCAGAGCGCCTGGGGCGTCGCCTGCGCCTCCCTGAACGCGCCGAAGCTGACGCCGGACGCGCTGCGGCCGAACTATCTCCGCCTGTCCCAGGCCGAGCGGGAACGCGCCGAAAAAGCGGCCAAAGCTTAACACAGACTCTATATATCAATTATCATGCAATTTTGCCTTTATCAAACAGCATGATGAATAATCTTTTCGGTTGGCCGGCGAGATCGAATAGATAAATAAGACGCCGGAAAGAAAGGATGAATAATATGGGTGCACTTCACGTTCTGGACCATCCTCTGCTCCAGCACAAGCTGTCGATCATCAGGGACAAGAATACGAGCGTCAAGGAATTCCGCGAGCTCATTTCCGAAATTGCAACGCTCATGTGCTATGAGGCGACGCGCGATCTGCCCGTCGAGGTCTGTGAGGTTGAAACGCCTGTTGCCGTTGCCACGGTCAAAAAAATCGCCGGCAAAAAGCTGGCCGTCGTCCCGATTTTGCGTGCCGGACTCGGTATGGTGGACGGCATGCTGACGCTTGTCCCCTCGGCGAAGGTCGGCCATATCGGCCTTTACAGGGACCCCGACACGCTGGAGCCCGTGGAATACTACTGCAAGCTGCCCAAGGACATCTCCGAGCGCGAGGTCTACATCGTGGACCCGATGCTCGCCACCGGCGGCAGCGCCACGGCCGCCATCCAGTTCATCAAAAATTACGGCTGCCAGCACATCAAGCTCATGTGCATCATCTCCGCCCCCGAGGGCTTGAGGCGTATCCAGAACGACCATCCGGACGTGGACATTTTTGTCGCCTCCGTCGATGAAAAGCTCAACGACCACGGTTACATCATCCCCGGCCTCGGGGACGCCGGCGACAGGATTTTCGGCACGAAGTAAAAAGGTTTCGCATCATAAAATAACGACCGCCGCGACTTTTCGGGCGATCGGATTTTTTCAGGTACAGGGTACGCAGTATTCTGTACCCTTTCCCTTTTTCCGCGGTTTTCGTCAAAAAGAGCGCTGCCGGCGCAGCTTTCGCGTATCAGCCGCCGGTCTATTTCGAGGAATGAAGCGAGGATGGCAATGATCACTTTGCAGAACATCAACAAATCCTTCAAGATTGCCAAAAGGAAGCCCGGCTTTGGGCAGGCGGTCAAAGCGCTGTTCTCCCGCGAGTATGAGACCGTCCGCGCGCTGCGGGACGTGAGCTTTACGATAGGCGACGGGGAAATGGTCGGTTACATAGGGCCCAACGGCGCGGGAAAAAGCACGACGATCAAGCTCATGTGCGGCGTTTTGACGCCCGACAGCGGCACCTGCTGCATAGACGGACGCACGCCCTGGCGGGACAGGATCGCGCACGCGGGGAATATCGGCGTCGTCTTCGGCCAGCGCAGCCAGCTGTGGTGGGACGTACCCGTCTGCGACAGCTTTGAGCTGATCCGGGATATCTATAAGGTCGCTCAGCCGGAGTACCGGCGGAACCTTGAAGAGCTTGTGGCGCTTTTAGATCTGTCGGAGCTTTTGAAAACGCCCACGCGCAGCCTCAGTCTCGGACAGAGGATGCGCTGCGAGCTGGCGGCGTCGCTGCTGCACAGCCCTAAAATCCTCTTTCTGGACGAGCCGACCATCGGCCTGGATGCCGTGTCAAAAATCGCTGTCCGGCAATTCATCAAAAAGCTCAACGGAGAGCGCGGCACGACAGTCATCCTGACGACCCACGACATGCAGGATATCGAAGCTTTGACCGAGCGCATCTTGCTCATCGGCAAAGGCCAGATTTTGCTTGACGGCAGCCTGCAGGAGCTCAAAAAGCTCGCTTCCAAAAAGAAAACGGTGGTATTTGAATACAGCGGTGAGATTACCGCGCTTCGCGCCGGGCTGGCGATCGCCGAGCAAAAGGAGGGCCGGCTCGTTATAGAGCTCGACCCCGAGGTATGCGCCGTTTCAGACGCCATCGCCCACGTGTCCTCGCAGGTGGAGGTGCTGGACATTTCCGTATCGGACATCAGCGCCGAGGAAATGGTGGCCGGCCTTTATAAGGAGTACCACATATGAAAAAATACTGGGCGGTATTCCGGATACGGTTTTCAAACAGCCTGCAGTACCGCGCGGCGGCGCTGGCGGGCGTCGTCACGCAATTTGCCTGGGGCGCCATGGAGCTGCTGGCGTTTTTGGCTTTCTACAAAGCCAATCCTGCCGCCTTCCCAATGGGCTTTTCCCAGACGGTCTCCTATATCTGGCTGCAGCAGGCCTTTCTGGCGCTGTTCATGGTCTGGTTTTTTGAAGGTGAGATTTTCGACGCCATCTCCGACGGCGGGATCGCCTATGACCTGGCCCGCCCTGTGGATCTGTACAGCCGCTGGTTTTGCCAGTCGGCGGCCACAAGGCTCGCCAAGGCCGTGCTGCGCTGCCTGCCGATACTCGTTGTCGCCTTTATCGTGCCGGCGCCGCTCCGGCTGTCCCTGCCCGCGGGGGCGGGTCAATTTCTGCTGTTTCTTGTCTCGATGGCGCTCGGCCTGGGCGTCGTGGTGTCCTTTTCCATGATCGTCTATATAACGACCTTTTACACGCTCTCGCCCATGGGCGTCAGGCTGATCGCCGTCGCCCTGGGCGACTTTCTGGCCGGCTCGGTCATCCCCCTGCCCTTTTTCCCCGCCCCCTTTCGGGCTGTGGCGGAGCTTTTGCCCTTTGCCGCCATGCAGAATATGCCGCTGAGAATATACAGCGGCAACATCGCCGGTGCGGCGGCGGCCCAGGGTATCCTCCTGCAGCTTTTCTGGCTGGCCGCGCTTGTCGGGCTCGGCCGACTGATGATGAAAAACGCGCTGAAAAAAGTCGTCGTACAGGGGGGCTGACATGAAGCTTTACCTGAGATTTTTATCGATGCACCTGAAGAGCCAGATGCAATATAAGGTGTCGTTCTTCCTGTCCATGGCCGGGCAGTTCCTGACCTCGTTTTCCGTCCTTTTGGGCCTTTACTTCATGTTCTCCCGCTTCAACGACGTGGACGGCTTCACCTTTCAGCAGTCTCTTCTATGCTTTGCCACGGTGCTGATGGCTTTCTCGATCGCCGAATGCTTCGGCCGCGGCTTCGACGTCTTCCCGCTGATGCTTGGAAACGGGGAGTTCGACAGGGTGCTCGTCCGTCCGAGACGGGCGGTCTTTCAGGTGCTGGCGTCGAAAATGGACTTCACCCGCCTCGGGCGGCTTCTGCAGGCCGTTCTGGTTTTCTGCTATGCCCTGCCGGCCAGCGGCGTGACCTGGACCCCGGATAAGCTCGTCACGCTGTTTCTGATGGTCTCCTGCGGCAGCGTCGTCTTCTTCTGTCTGTTTCTGATTTACGCCGGCCTGACCTTTTTCACGACCGAGGGCCTGGAATTCATGAACATTTTCACCGACGGCGCCCGAGAGTTCGGCCGGTATCCCTTTTCCGTCTACGGCAGGGGCGTGCTGAGCTTTCTCACGTTCGTCATACCGCTGGCCCTTTTTCAGTACTATCCCCTTTTATATCTGCTGGATATCAAAACAAGCGTTTTGTATATGCTGACGCCGGTAATCGGCCTGCTGTTCACTATTCCCAGCTATGTCTTCTGGCGGTTTGGGCTCCGCAGATACCGCTCCACCGGGTCTTAAGAGCCGTATCGCCCTCACGGAGACAGCGCCGCCCAGGCGTCGTATTTATCGTCCAGCTGGGACTGCAGCGCGGCCTCTTCCCCATCGAGCTCCATGAGCTTTTCGTAATCGGCGCAGAATTCGTTTTTCTGCTCGGCAAGCTTTTTGAGGCTCTCCTCCAGCGCGGCGATCTCGCGCTCCAGCCTGGCGATCTGCTTTTCTGTGGAGCCAGCCCTTTTCGGCTTCTCCTTCCGGACCGTCCTTGCTTCCTTCGGCGCGCTCTCCTGTTTGGTCTGCATGGCCTTCGTGGCGCGGTATTTTTCGTAGGTGCCCCTGAAATCGTTGATGCGCCCGCCCTCCAACTCCCAGACGCGGGTGGCGAAGCGATTGATGAAATACCGGTCGTGGGAGACGAACAGCAGCGTTTCGCCAAAATCCTCCACGGCCTCCTCGATCCATTCCCGGGAGACGATGTCCAGATGGTTCGTCGGCTCGTCGAGGATGAGAAAATTGACGTCGTCCTTCATCAGGGCGCACAGCCGGAGGCGGCTCTGCTCGCCGCCGGAGAGATCGCTGACCTGCTTGAAGACGTCTTCCCCGTAGAACTTGAACCCCCCCAGCCTGTTCCGCGCCGTCTGGGGCGTGCAGCCGTCCTCGTAGACGAGGGTGTCGACGAGCGTCCTGTACGGGTGCGTGAAATGGATGAGCTGCGGCAGGTACGCCGTTTTGACGGAGGGGCCTTTCTTGACGATCCCCGCATCGGGCCGCAGCTCGTCGAGAATAATCTTGATGAGCGTCGATTTCCCCGTGCCGTTGTCGCCGATGAGCGCGATGCGCTCGCCGCCCGTGATGGTGAGCTCCACGTCGGAAAAGAGCTTTTTCCCCTCGAAGGTTTTGGAGACGCCCTTCATGACGAGCACCTCGTCGCCGTGGAAACCTCTCTCGCCGAACCGCGCGCTTAAATGCTTTTCCTTTGCCGGGCGCTCCGTCTGAACGATGCGCTCGATGCGGCTCTGGATGGCAAACGACTTTTTCATGAGGTTTTTATTGCCGGTGCCCCACTGGTAGAGCCGGTCGGCGGATTCCTGCAGCCGCTTTGCCTCCGCCTGCTCCCATTCGTATTTCTTGAGCTGCTCCTGATAGCGGCGCTCCTTTTCCTCTACGTAAAAGCTGTAGTTGCCGCCGAAAAATTCGGCCTTGCCGTTTGATATCTCGATGGTGCGGGTGACGGCGCTGTCGAGAAAGTATCGGTCGTGGGAGATGATGAGCACCGTCCCCTTGTATTTGCCCAAGTAGGCTTCCAGCCACTCGGTGGCGCCGATATCCAGATGGTTCGTCGGCTCGTCCAGCAGCAGGATATCCGTGTCCTCAAGGATGAGCCGGGCCAGGTTGACGCGGGTCTTCTCCCCGCCGGACAGCGTGGAGAAGAGCTGGTCTCTCTGGCTCCGCGGGATCTCCAATCCGTTGGCCACCCGGTTGCGCTCAAATTCAAGATCGTACCCGCCGGAGCGCTCGTAATCAAACGCCAAGGCGTCGTATTCGCGCAAAAGCTCCGGCGCGTCACTCTCCCCCATCCGGCGCTCCAGCGCTTCCATGCGGGCCCTGATGTCCAAAAGCCGCTGCTGCGCGCAGATCAGGACGTCCTCCACGGTATAGCCGGCCGGGTATTTCGGTATCTGCGAAATAAGCCCCAGCTTTTTATTTTTGGGTATGACGACCTCGCCTTCGTCGGTCTCGTACTCGCCGGCGATGATCCTGAAAAGCGTTGTCTTCCCGGCGCCGTTTTTCCCCAGGAGCCCTACGTGCTCCCCTTCGTTTATGTCAAAGGTGAGGCCGTCGAGGATATCTTTTCCTTCCTCAAAAGCCTTTGTGACATTTTGTATCGATATATCTACCATACGTTCTCCGGTTAAAATAATTAATATCAGTGACAGAGCCTACATGTTTTTATGGACTATTATAACATAAACGTGTTGTTAATCTCAACGTGTGGTGCTATAATACGTCCAAATATAAACTGATTCGTATTTGCCCCGCATCATAAATTTGTGCCCGGCGAAAATCAACGAGGTGATCCTGTGCAATTTGCCATAGACGGCACGACCAAGATTAGTCAGACGCTCCGCTATGACGTCGTCATCATCGGCGCCGGTCTTGCCGGCCTGTACACAGCGCTCCATATCGGCGAGCGTCACTCCTGCCTCATCCTGGCCAAAGACAAAATCGACATTTCGAACTCCTGGTTTGCCCAGGGCGGCATTGCCGCCGCCATTTCCAGCGACGACGCGCCTATTTTTCACCTGGAAGACACGCTGATTGCCGGGGCGGGGCTTTGCGACAAGGACGCCGTCGGCGTTCTGGTGGACGAGGGGCCGACGGATATCAGCCGCCTTGTTTCCCTCAGCGTCCCCTTCGATATAGACGAGTTCGGCGACCTCCAGATCACCCGCGAGGGCGGGCACCGCAAAAACCGCATCGTCCACGCCGGCGGCGACGCCACCGGGCGCGAAACGGTGAAGGCCCTGGCGCACATCGTGGCCCAGCGCGGCAACATCTCCTTCAGTGAAAACACGTGCTTTTACGATATCCTCAAGGATAAAAACGGCGCGGTGAGCAGCATCATCGTCAAGAAGGACGACAAGGATTTTCACCTCATCGAAACGCGCCACGTGGTCATCGCCACCGGCGGCATCGGACAGGTATACCGGTCGACAACGAATCCTTCCGTCGCCACGGGGGACGGTCTGGCCGCCGCCATGCGCGCCGGCGCCGAAATCAAGAACATCGAATTCATCCAGTTCCACCCCACCGGGCTCTGGAGCCCCGTGCCGGAGGACCGGGAATTTCTCATCTCCGAGGCCGTCCGCGGCGAAGGCGGACTGCTCAAAAACCGCGACGGCGTCCGCTTTATGGAGGGCGCCCACGAGCTCAACGAGCTGGCCCCCCGCGACATCGTCGCCAGGGCCGTCGTCAAGGAGCTGCAGCGCTCGGGGGACGACCATGTCTTCGTCGATATCACGGCAAAGTCCGAGGATTTCCTGAAAAAGCGCTTCCCGACCATTTATGAGGAGTGCTTAAAGCGCGGCATCAATATCGCCCACGACTGGATTCCCGTCTGCCCCGTGCAGCATTATCTGATGGGCGGCATCGCCACGGACACGAACGGCCGCACGAGCATCCCCGGGCTCTACGCCGCCGGAGAGGCCGCCAACACGGGCGTCCACGGGGCCAACCGGCTGGCGTCCAACTCCATGCTGGAGTGCCTCGTCTTCGGCCGCCGCGCCGCCGAGGATATAAGCCGCGCGCTGGAGCAGCCGGCCTCCGGGGAAAAACCGGTCCTGCCCCACGTACAGACGCGGCCCAAGGCCGCGCTGGACTACACGGCGCTCCGTCAGCGCATCAAGGATTTGATGAGCGAATACGGCTATGTCATGCGCAATGCCGAGGGGCTCCGCTACGCCATTGGAGAGGTCACCGAAATCCTGCGCCAGGTCGAGGCCGTTTATGACGATGCGGTCGTCTATCTCGAAACGCTGAATATCGCCACCGTCGCCCTGGCAATACTGACAGCGGCCCTTAACCGGCCGGAGAGCATCGGCTCTCACTACAGGGAGGACACCGCCGTATGAGCGAGCAATTTGACTACATCGGCCTCAACAGGCTGATTACCACGGCCCTGGCCGAGGATATTGGCACCGGCGACATCACCACAATCAGCTGCGTGGCTGAGGACGCCGTGTCCAGCGGCAGATTTATCGCCAAGGCCGACGGCGTCGTCTGCGGCGCGGGGATTCTCGCCCGGCTGTTTTACATCCTGGATCACCGCGTCCACGTCAAGGTGCTTCTCGGCGACGGCGCGCACGTTAACAAAGGCGACGTCATCGCGGAGATCGAGGGCCCCGCACGGAGCATCCTGACGGGCGAGCGCACCGCCCTCAACATCCTGCAGCACCTGTCGGGTATCGCCACGAGGACGGACGAGGCCGTCAGGAGCATCGAAGGGTACGATACAAAGATCGCCGATACCCGGAAAACGCTGCCCGGCCTGCGCGTTCTCGAAAAATACGCCGTCCGCTGCGGCGGCGGCAGGAACCACCGCTTCAATCTGTCCGACGGCGTGCTGATCAAGGATAACCATATCGTTGCCGCCGGCGGCATCAGGGAGGCCGTCGCCGCCGTCCGTAAAAACGCGCCGCACACGCTGAAGATCGAGGTCGAGACGGAGTCCATCGCCCAGATCGACGAGGCGCTGGAGTCGGGCGCGGACATCATCATGCTGGACAATATGACTGTGGACCAGATGGCCGAGGCTGTCCGCCACATCGCCGGCCGGGCCATTACGGAAGCTTCCGGCAACATGGGCGACCGGGACCTTAAGCAGGTGGCCGCCACCGGTGTGGACTACATCTCCATCGGCGCGCTGACCCATTCTGTAAAAGCGCTGGATATCAGCCTGCAATTCAAATAAAAGCACCCGTTTTTTAGGGGCAGACCGCGTGTCTGCCCCTTTTTTGTTTGCCAAGAATTTCGCTTGTCTACCGTTTCCCGTAGGGTGCGCCGATTCGGCACGCCATTTTTGCCGGCGCGGCACAAGTTTACGCCTTCGGTCGGCGAGGGCGACGAGGAGGACGGGATGGGAACGGCGGGCGATTCGTGAATCGCCCCTACATAAAACCATGAGGGTATCTGTAGAGGTGGGGGTTCATGCCCGCCTTTTTGTGCGGTGCCGCGCCGGGAGGAGTTCCCTCCTTCAGTCGCCTGCGGGCGACAGCTCCCTCGTCTGAGGGAGCCGGGGTGGGATGAGGCGATGCGGGATCGAACACTTGACTTTTCTTTTTCTTCATTGTATTATTATTTAGTAATTTACTAATTTACTGATTGGATGATACACATGAAAATACCGACGACACTCAAGCACAAGCCTGTTATCGTCTCCGAGGAGTATGACAGGATCGATGGGCGGTACGCCGATCATTCGGACGCGAAGGGGCTTTCGGTGGGGCTGGCGCAGTGGAACGACCGGGGCAAGGTCGATGTTTCGGCGAAGATCTGGCGCTACACGGGGGAAAAATGGTCGCGGCAGTCCGAGGAAATGCCGCTGCATCGGGTTCTCGACCTGGCCATCCTCATCTGCCGGACAAAAACATATCTGCAGGACGCCTACAGATACCCGAAGCTGTACGACGAAAACAGCGCGGCGATCGACCGCATACCGCTGCAGGGCGGTGCGCTGGACGTGTCCGTCTGCGCCGATAATCCGATGATCGACGAAGACATTGTCCTTTTCCGCGACGCGCTGTTAAAGGACGACGAGCTTTTGAGCGAACGGCTGCGCCGCCTCTCCGGGCTGCTGCGGGACATGGGGTACTGAGCATGGCGGACAAAGAAACGAAAAAGCAGCTCATCAGCGCCTATAAGGAACGCGCGCGAACGCAGGCCGGCGGCGTGTATCTCATACGAAACAAAGAAAACGGCAGGATTTTTCTCGACGACGCGCCGGATATCTCCGCGGCGGAAAACCGCTTCTGCTTCGCGCAGCAGACAGGCTCCTGCGTTAACATAAGGCTCGGCAAGGACTGGGCCAGATACGGCGGCGGCGCGTTTGAGTTTGAAGCCCTTGAGACGATCGACAAAAACGAGGACCAGACCGCGGCGGAATTCCGCGACGATCTGGACGTACTGAAAAACATGTGGCTGGAGAAATACGACCCGGCAGTTTTATATTAGAGCATCGAAATATGATTTCAACTTAAAATGAGGGCGCCGTGAATGGCGCCCTCATTTTAAATACAGCGGACTGAAGTTCGTACATCGCATGACGCCTACATCTGGAACGCCACGGCGTTGTCGGACATCTGCTTGACGTACTGCCGGAGCACCGGCAGCATGTCCTCCGGGATGCCAGCCACGGCGATTTGTTCCCACTCCTGCAGCGCCTTTCGTATCTCCGGCACCACCGCCTCGGCTTTCGGGGTCAGCGTGACCCGGTAGGCCCGCTTGTCGGACAAATCGGGCTCCCGGAGGATATAATCCTCTTTCTCCAGCTTTTTGACCGCCCGCGTCACGGCGGCCTTGTCCGTTTTCAGGATATTTGAGATCTGCTCCTGATTCGTCCCGGCGTTTTTATGGATTGCCAGTATCATATAGGGATATCCCCCGATGACGCCGTACCGTTCCAGCTTCTTCATGAGGTAATTTTTCCGGTACCTGTACAGTATGGAAAACCAGAGGCTCAGAGAGTTGTCCGCATCCATAATTCACCAAAACCTTTCAATGGCATGGGGCACGCCGTGTCCTGATTCTTTCAGTATTTTATTCTAAAACGGCCGATATTACAACGTCAATCCGTCATTTTTCGGCAAAATGAAAAAGTGACCAAACGCGCGCAAAAAACGCGCTCCAAAATCATCATTTTTATCGCGCCGTGGATATCATTTATAGTTGACTGGGCAACTATATTTTTATATAATAAAAGTCAAGAAAAGGCGGGCTGATTACCTGCCGTGGAAGAAGAAAAGCAATGCTTTTCTGTTCCACGGCATTTATTTCGCCCCCGACACTATTTCCGGAAAGGATCCTGCTTATGACCCCGCAGACAAATCAAAAGGCAAAACCACGCGGCTTAAAGGGCGTCAATTACAAATGGATTGCGCTGTCCAACACGACCCTCGGCGTCCTGATGGCTTCCATCAACGGCAACATCATCCTCATCTCGCTCCCTGCCATCTTTAACGGCATGGGCATGAACCCACTGTCGCCGGACGGTGCCTCCTACATGCTCTGGATGCTGATGGGCTTTTCGGTCGTGACGGCGACACTGCTTGTATCCTTTGGGCGTATCTCGGATATTTTCGGCCGCGTCAAGCTGTACAACCTTGGCTTCGCGATCTTCACAATCTCCTCGATACTCCTCTTTTTTACGCCCGGCACGGGCGCAACGGGCATCGGTATCATGATCGTCTTCCGCATCCTGCAGGGCATCGGCTCCGGGTTTCTGTTCTCAAACAGCACCGCGATCATTACGGACGCCTTCTCGGCGAACGAGCGCGGCACGGCCATGGGCATCAACCAGATTTTTGCCGTTGGCGGGACGCTGCTCGGCCTGATCCTGGGCGGCGTGCTTTCGGCGGTCGACTGGCGGCTGGTGTTCCTTGTCAGCGTCCCCTTCGGCCTTCTCGGCACGATATGGGCGTATCTGAAGCTTAAGGAGCAGTCAAAGCCGGATAAAACGCAAAAGATCGACTGGCTCGGCAACGGCGTATTTGCCGTCGGCCTGACGGCGCTCCTTTTGGCGCTGACCTACGGCATCATGCCTTACGGTGCGTCCAACATGGGCTGGTCGAACCCCTGGGTCATCGCCGGCATCGTCGGGGGCCTCGCGCTGCTGGTGGCCTTCTGCTTTATTGAGACGCGCGTCAAAATGCCGATGTTCCATCTGCAGCTTTTCAGGATACGGTCCTTCGCTTTCGGAAACATCAGCCTGTTCCTCTCCTCCATCGCCAGAGGCGGGCTGCAGTTTATGCTGATCATCTGGCTGCAGGGCATCTGGCTCCCGCTGCACGGCTTTTCCTTTGAATCCACGCCCCTTTGGGCTGGTATCTATATGCTGCCGATGACGGCCGGCTTCTTCGTCATGGGGCCGCTCTCCGGCAGGCTTTCCGACAGATACGGCGCGCGCTTCTTCTCCACGGGCGGCATGGTGCTCACGGTCATCGGCTTTATCCTGCTCAACACCCTGCCCTCCAATTTCGGATACGGCATTTTCGCTTTCATTCTGGTCATCCTCGGCATCGGCATGGGCATGTTCGCGGCGCCGAACACCATGGCCATCATGAATTCCGTCCCGCCCGCGCAGCGCGGCGTGACGGCCGGCATGCGCGCAACCTTCCAGAACACCGGCTCGGCCCTGTCGATGACGCTGTATTTCGCCATACTGATCGTGGGCCTGGCGAGCAAGCTCCCCCCGATCCTCGGCAACAGCCTCATGTCCGCCGGCGTACCGGCGGCGGCCGCCGAGAAGATCGCGCAGATGCCGCCGACGGGCGCCCTCTTCGCGGCGTTCCTCGGCTATAACCCGATGGGCTCCCTGCTCGGCCCGGACGTCCTCGCATCGCTGCCCGCCGCCACGCAGACGACGCTCCTGGGGAACACCTTCTTCCCCAACGCCATCGCCCCGGCCGTCATGAGCAGCCTGCATCTGGCGTTCTACGTCTCGGCCGTCATCTCCGCCGTCGCCGCCGTCGCCTCGTTCCTGCGCGGCAAGCGCTACGTGCACGGCGAGGACAACGGGACCCCGGCGCCCGCGCCGAAGGCCGCTGTTTCCGGAGACGCTGCAAAGTAACGAGTAAACCGCCCCGCACCATAAAAGACGAAGCTTTTCGGCTTCGTCTTTCTTTTAACATTTATTAATACAATAGAAATGTCGGGGCCGCCGCCTTCGGCGGCCGTTCCCCCGTGTGCGCCGTGGTGGGACACCGAGGGCGGCGGCCCCTACGAGAACAAAATATGATATCGCAGGGTCAGACTGCTACGCCTTGCCGTCGCTGCCGAGGACGTTGACGATCTTGTTTTTCACCAGCGTGCGGATATTGTCGCGGCCCGGAGTAAGATATTGGCGCGGGTCGAAGTGCGCGGGGTTCTTCGCCATATACTGGCGGATGCCGGCCGTCATCGCCAGACGCAGGTCGGAGTCAATGTTGATCTTGCACACGGCGCTTCTGGCGGCCTGGCGGAGCATATCCTCCGGGATACCGATGGCGTCGGGCATGGCGCCGCCGTTTTCATTGATGATCCGCACCAGCTCCGGGATGACGGACGACGCACCGTGCAGCACGATCGGGAAGCCCGGCAGCCGGCGCGAGACTTCCTCCAGAATGTCGAAGCGGAGGCGCGGCTTCTGCCCCGGCTTGAATTTGTACGCGCCGTGGCTCGTGCCGATGGCGATGGCCAACGAGTCGACGCCCGTTTTCGATACGAATTCCTCCACCTCGTCGGGCCGGGTGAAGCTGGAATCCTCCTCCGAGACGTTGACATCGTCCTCGATGCCGGCCAGCTTTCCGAGCTCGCCCTCAACGACGACGCCCCGGTCGTGGGCGTACTTGACAACCTCGCTCGTTAGCCGTATATTTTCTTCGAACGAATGTTTCGAGCCGTCGATCATGACGGAGGTAAAGCCGCCGTCGATGCACGATTTGCAGACGTCAAAGTTCTCTCCGTGGTCGAGATGGATGCAAATCGGCAGGCCCGTATCGGCCTCCGCCGCCTCAATGAGCTTCATGAGATAAACGTGCTTGGCATATTTGCGGGCGCCCGCGGAAACCTGCAGGATCAGCGGGGCGTTGACTTCCTTTGCCGCCTCGGTGATCCCCTGGATGATCTCCATATTATTGACATTGAAGGCCCCGATGGCATAGCCTCCGTCATAAGCCTTTTTAAACATTTCCTTCGACGTTACAATCGGCACGATGATTCTCCTTTCAATTTACAGCGAAAACTGACTTCTGTATTATTCCCGTTTCCGACGCTTCAAATTTTACCACAAATAATTTGAATTTCAACATTTACTTTGATTTTGTTACAGACGTATGATATGATTCATACAACCATGTTTTCTGGAGGGATTTTTATGTCTAACACACTGAAGGGCGCCTGCGTCTTCGGCCAGTCCGGCGGGCCGACGGCCGTCATCAACGCCAGCGCCTACGGCGTCATCAGGGCCGCCCTGGACGCGCCGGAAATCACAAACGTTTACGGCGCCGCCCACGGCATCACCGGGATACTGAACGACACGCTCTACGATATGGGCCAGGAGGACGCGAAGGAGCTGGAGCTCATGCTCAACACGCCGTCCTCGGAGCTGGGCTCCTGCCGGTATAAAATCGCCGACCCCGACAAGGACGACACGGACTATCAGCGCATCCTGGAGATTTTCAAAAAGTACGACATCCGTTACTTCTTCTACAACGGCGGCAACGACTCCATGGACACCTGCAACAAGGTCAGCCGCTTTATGGAAAAATCGGGCTACGAGTGCCGTGTGATGGGCATCCCGAAGACGATCGACAACGATCTCGTCGGCACGGACCACTGCCCCGGCTACGGCAGCGCCGCCAAATATATCGCCACATCCGTGGCCGAGGTCTGCAAGGATACATACGTTTACGACGTGGGGACGATCACCGTTGTGGAGATCATGGGCCGGCACGCCGGCTGGCTGACGGGCGCGTCCGCGCTGGCAGCCATCTCCTGCGCGCCGCCCGACCTCATCTACCTGCCGGAGGTCGATTTCGAGATCGAGCCGTTCATTGAGGACGTGTCCCGCATTTACAAGGAAAAGAACAAGTGCCTCGTCGCCGTCTCCGAGGGCATCCATTATGCCGACGGCACGTACGTCTCCGAGGCGAAGGTCTCTTCAACAGACGGCTTCGGCCATGTGCAGCTGGGCGGCCTGGCCGCCACCCTGTCCGGCATCATCAAGCTGCACACCGGCTCCAAGGTCCGCGGCATCGAGCTCAGCCTCCTCCAGCGCTGCGGCGCGCATCTGGCCTCCCAGACGGATATCGACGAGGCGTTCAGGGCCGGAAAATACGCCGTCGAATGTGCCCTGCGCGGTGAGACCGGCAAGATGGTCGCCTTTGAGCGCGACATGTCCTCCGGCAGCTACGCCGTGAAGCTCGTTCTCCAGCCGCTGACCATCGTCGCCAACGCCGAGAAAAAAGTTCCCCGGGAGTGGATCACCCCGGAGGGCAACAACATTACCAGCGATTTCATCGATTACGCGCTGCCGCTCATCCAGGGCGAAAACAACCGCATTCTCGAAAGCGGCCTGCCCAGATTCGCGCATTTGAAGAAAGTACTTGTAAAATAGTAAAAACCTGCTTAAATAGAAACAGGACTATATCGCGGCGGCTTTGATGGAGCCCCGTCATTCGGGAGGTTTTTTATGATTAAATCTATGGAAAACGCATTTTCGCTGAAAGGCAAAAACGCCATCGTCACCGGCGGGGCCAAGGGCATCGGCCTGGGCATCGCCACCGCCCTGGCACAGCAGGGCGCCAACGTGGCCATCTTCGCCAGGGACGAAAAAACGGCAAACGACGTGATAAAGGACTTCAGCGCGAAATACGAGGGCAGGTTCTCTTTTTACAAAGCGGATATCTCCGATATGAAAAGCTGCCGCGACGCGGTCAGCCGATACATCGCCGACAATAAAACCATCGACGTTCTGGTCAACAACGCGGGCATTGGCACAGCCGGGAAGTTTCTGGACATGGACGAGGAGCTCACGCCCTGGTTTGAGTGCTTCAACGTCGACCTCCACGGCGCGGCCAGGATGATCTACAACGTGGCCAGGCACATGCGCGACAGCGGCAAGGGCGGACATATCATCAATATCACGTCCAACGCCGGCGAGATCATCAACAAGCCGTTTCTGACGGCGTACGCCTCGTCCAAGGCCGCGTTCAACCACTTTACGAAATGCCTGGCCGCGGAGTTCGCCCCTTACGGCATCCGCGTCAACGCCATCGCGCCGGGCTTCACCTTTTCCAGCTTCTCCAAGAATGTGGACCCGGAGGCATACAAGGCCCTGTGCGCGGATATTCCCATCGGCCGCTTCGCCGATCCCATTGAGCTCGGTGCCCTCGCCGTGTATCTGGCCAGCGACGCCTCCGACATCGTCACCGGCGCCGTCTTCACCGCCGACGGCGGCTACGCCCTGCAGCACTGATATTGACATTGCAAAAGCCGATGAGTGCGCTCATCGGCTTTGCTTATGCAGCAGGAGATCACAAATCGCCCCTAGGAGTATCTGTATCCCGACGTAGGGGCGAACTGCGTTCGCCTGTCACAGCATTTGCTTAATCTTTGGTGGGGCTGCCGGTGGTGAGCTGCCAGCCGACGCCGTATTTGTCGATGACGTAGGCGTAGCACTTGCTGAAAAACGTCTCTTGAATCTCCATGACGACCTCGCCGCCGGCCTTCAGCTTGTCAAAGGCGGCTTTGACGTGGTCCGCCGTCTCCAGCGTGACGACGACGCTGATATTGTCTCCGACCGTGACGGACCTGTCCGGCGGCGCGTCCGACAGCATGACCGCGTCGCCGGCGATTTTGATTTCCGCGTGCAGAACGCGCTTTTTCATCGCGTCCGGCACCGCCCCGCCCCCGCCCGGGGCATCCCCGTACGTCAGCACCTTCGGCGTGTCCGTCTTGAACGCGTCGGCGTAAAAATCGGCCGCTTCAAGACAGTTGCCCGGGAAATAAAGATATGTTCCAACGGACATCGTATCAACTCCTTTGGCCCTAGTATAACCTCCCCCCTGCCATTTCAAAATAAATGACGCGCTGGCGGTCCGTATCGGCGCTTCAAAAACCGCGGAGTTTATGATAAACTGGCAATGCGTAAATGCCGAAGGATTTCAGCCGGAGGAAGCATTATGGCTCAGACCACAAAAAGGGCGATCGCCGCGTCGCTGAAAAAACTGCTCGCAGAAAAGCCCCTGGATAAAATAACGATCACAGACCTCGTCGACGACTGCGAGATCAACAGGCAGACGTTTTATTACCATTTCAAGGACATCTATGACCTTGTGGAATGGATTTACACCAGCGAGGCCACCAAGGCACTGGGCGGGAAAAAGACCTACGACACCTGGCAGCAAGGGCTTTTGCAGATATTTGAATACGTGCTTGAAAACAAAGCCTTTGTGACGGGGACGTTCAAATCGCTGAGCCGGGAGCATTTGGAACGGTACCTCTACAACGAGACGTACAGCCTGCTGATTTCCGTCATCGAGGAAAAGGCGGGCGGGCTCTCCGTCCGGGACGAGGACAAGGCCTTCATCGCCAACTTTTATAAATACGCTTTCGCCGGGCTGATGCTGGACTGGATCTCCCTCGGTATGAAGGAAAAGCCGGCCGACATCGTGCGCAGGCTGAGCACCCTCATCCAGGGTGATATTCCAAGCGCGCTCGACCGCTTTAAAGCGAGCGGCCGCTTTTGACAAACGGGCCGTTTTGTCCAAACCTTCGACAATGCCGGTGTTCCGTCAAAGCTTTCGTCACCGGGCTGTGATTGTCTATTGTAAGCCTCCGTTTTTTGAACTATGCTGACGGCATAAAAAAGAAACGGAGGCTTCTATATGTATTACAGCAACGGAAATTATGAGGCTTTTGCCCGCCCCGAAAAGCCGGCGGACGTGGACAGGAAATCGGCGTATCTGGTCGGCTCGGGCTTGGCTTCCCTCGCGGCGGCGTGCTTTCTTGTCCGCGACGGGCAGATAAAGGGCGAGCATATCCATATCCTCGAGGAGCTCGACCTGCCCGGCGGCGCCTGCGACGGTATCTGTGACAGCCAGAAGGGCTTTGTCATCCGCGGCGGGCGCGAGATGGAAAACCATTTTGAATGCCTGTGGGACCTCTTCCGCTCCATACCGTCCCTGGAAACGGACGGCGTCTCAGTGCTGGACGAGTTCTACTGGCTCAACAAAAAAGACCCCAACTATTCGCTGATGCGCGCCACGGTGAACCGCGGCGAGGACGCCCATACCGACGGAAAATTCGGGCTGAGCGAGAAAGCGTCGAAGGAGATCATCAAGCTGTTTATGACCCGCGACGAGGACCTGTACGATAGAAGGATCGCGGACGTCTTCACGGAGGAGTTCTTCGCCTCCAAC
Source organism: Sporobacter termitidis DSM 10068 (assembly GCF_900130065.1). Taxonomy (GTDB): domain Bacteria; phylum Bacillota; class Clostridia; order Oscillospirales; family Oscillospiraceae; genus Sporobacter; species Sporobacter termitidis. Next base: position 5,137 of record NZ_FQXV01000001.1, on the reverse strand, counting down.
TTCTGGCTCTACTGGCGGACGATGTTCGCCTTTGAGGACTGGCACTCGGCGCTGGAGATGAAGCTTTACATCCAGCGCTTTATCCACCACATCGGCGGCCTGCCGGATTTTACGGCGCTGAAATTCACGAAATACAATCAGTACGAGTCGCTGATCCTGCCGATGGTCAAATACCTGCAGGACCGCGGCGTGCGCTTCCAGTACGGCACAACGGTTACAAACGTGCTGTTCGACATCAAGGACGGCAAAAAGACAGCCACGAAAATCGTCTGCCTGCGGGACGGGCGCGAGGAAAGCATCGATCTGATCGAGGACGATCTCGTCTTCGTCACCAACGGCAGCTGCACGGAAAACGCCTCCCTGGGCGACGACACCCACGCCCCGGAGGTGAGGACAGCGCCCGGCGGTTGCTGGGAGCTCTGGCGCAATATCGCCGAACAGGACCCGGCCTTCGGTCACCCCGATAAATTCTGCACAAACATCGCCGCGACCAACTGGGAGTCGGCCACGGTGACGACGCTGGACGGCAGGATTCCGCCGTACATCCGGAAAATCTGCCAGCGCGACCCCTTCAGCGGCAAGGTCGTCACCGGCGGCATCGTCACGGTCAAGGACTCAAAATGGCTCATGAGCTACACCCTCAACAGGCAGCCCCACTTCAGGCAGCAGCCGAGAGATCAGCTCGTCGTCTGGGTTTACGGCCTCTTTACCGACGTCCCCGGCGATTACGTCAAAAAGCCGATGAAGGAGTGCACCGGCGTCGAGATCACGCAGGAATGGCTGTACCACCTGGGCGTGCCGGAGTCGGAGATTGCCGACATGGCAGCAAATTCGGCCCGCTGCGTGCCCTGCATGATGCCGTACATCACCGCTTTCTTCATGCCCCGCGCCAAGGGTGACCGCCCTAAGGTGGTGCCGGACGGCAGCGTCAATTTCGCCTTTCTGGGCCAGTTTGCCGACACTGTCCGCGACACGGTCTTCACCACCGAATATTCCGTCCGGACCGCCATGGAGGCCGTCTACACGCTTCTGAAGGTCGACCGGGGCGTTCCCGAGGTCTTCGCCTCCTGTTACGACGTCCGCGCCCTGCTCGACGCCACGTCGAAAATGATGGACGGCAGGAAGCTGACGGATATGAAGCAGCCCTTCTTCCTGGGCATCGCCGAAAAAGCGGCCCTCAAAAAAATCTCCGGCACCGTGATCGAGGATTTACTCAGGCGCTATCACGTGATCTGAAACCAAAGACTCGTAAAAGAACATAAAGGCGGGGACAGCGATTTGCTGTCCCCGCAAAACTTATATTCCTATTGCCTGCCGACCCACGCGGCGATATCCGTGATCACCTGCGCGTCCACATGGTTTGGAGGGTTATAGACCGAAGCGTCCGGCACACCGTTTTCGGAAAGCTGGTTCGGCATGAACAGATGGCTCAGGCCGTCGTAGAGCTTGAAGGTGACGTTGCCGCGCCCGGACAATGTGGTCTGCCAAAGCTTGTAGTCCTTGTCCGGGTAGACCTGGAAATCGGCGCCGCCCTGCAGGATGAGCATCGGGACGTCCAGCGTCTTCACGATGGCTATACTGTCGATGTCGTTCAGGCTTTTCCAATAGCTTGTCGGGACACCCAGAATGGCGCCGGTGCCGCCGTCATCCAGTGTTTTTGTTTTTTCAATTTCGGTCTTGTTCTGCGCCAGCAGGTCGCTTTTTTCCTGTTCGGTCAGCGTGGTCTGCGCGCTGATCGCCGCCGTGACCTGATCCAGCATGATGTCCTGGAGAGAACGCAGGGAGCCGGCCAGTGAAATAAAGCCCTTTATCTGAGGATTGTCGGCGGTGATTTTGGGCGCCATCATCCCCCCCAGGCTGTGGCCGAGCAGATAAATGCGGTTGGCGTCCACACGGCCGTCGCTGCCGAGCAGCTTTACGGCAGCCGCCGCGTCGTCCAGCATTTCGTATTGGATTGTGGCGCCCCCGCCGGCGGGATTCTGGTATGTACTTTTGTTGTACCTCAAGGTCGCCACGCCCTGCTCGGCAAGGCCATGGGCAATGTCCTCAAACGGGCGGTTGGGCGCGGTGCCGACCGCTTCGTTCATGTCCGAGGCGCCGGAACCCTGAATAAGTATCACCACCGGCGGCTTTTCCGCGCCTCTCGGCAGGGTGAGCATTCCGTTCAGCTCTTTTTCCCCGACCTGGACGGGGGCCTCAAACCACTGGTCCGAGGACTGGGGCTGGGGCTGCTCTTTTGGCGCGTAGCTGGTCCATATACCATCGGGCCTGCCGTCAGCGCCGTAGCTGATTGTGACGGTGATGTTATAGAGCGTGCCCTCGAGGGAGCTCACCACAACGTCATGGCCGTTCTGCCTGAGGTAAACGCTGCCGAGGGATTCTCCGGGAGCGCCGGCCACCTGCAGGACCGTATTCCAGCCCTTAAGCAAATCCTCCTGGGAAATGCTTTGCCGCAATTGCGCGCTGCTGTCTGCATAGAAATCGCCGAAGTCGCCTTCTATAAACTGAGAGATATAATCGTCAGTGCGGTTTTCCAATATCAAGCCGCTCATGTAACGCATCAGCACCGTGGCTGTCTGCGCACGCGTGGCCGAACCGTCAGGCAAAAGCGCGGAGTTCTCCGTACCGGTGAGCAGGCCCGCCGATACCGCCCAGGTCATCGCCCCCTGCGCCCAATCCGCAATCGCGGACGCGTCGGTATAGGCGGAGAGATCGGCTGTGTTTTCCGTGCCGCGGCCCGTGTACGCTGCGTAGCGCTGGAACATCACCGCCGTCTGCTGGCGCGTGACATTGTCGCCCGCGCCGAAGGCGCCGTTGCTGTAGCCCGTGGTAATGCCGTTTTCCGCCGCCCATCCGACGGCGCCGTAATACCAGTCGGTCGCGATAACGTCGGTGAATTTAACGGGCTGATCGGTTTCCGGCGAGCCGTCGAGGCGGTAGAGCACCGTGACGAGCATCGCGCGGGTCATCGCCGCGCCGGGCGCAAAGCTCTTGTCGCCGGTACCCCCCATCAGGCCGTTCCGCGCCGCGTACTGCACGGCATCATAATACCACGCGCCCGCCGCGACATCCTCAAACGCCGTCACGGTACCGGCATCCGTATCAGCCGTTTCCGCCGCTAGCGCCCTGGCCGGCAGCAGCGACAGGGACAGGACGAGTGCCAGTAGTATAGCCAATGCTTTCTTTATCATTTCTTCTCCTTTCCGCCAAAAACAGGTACATTGTATGTCACTAATTTCATGGCCTTACAAAAATCACCTTAATTTTAGCACAAAACCGCGCTTGTAGCAAATTGGTCAGTCTCGCGGCTGTTTCCCATAATGTACAGCCAGGGAAATGACATTTAAAATAATTGTAACGATGAGAAGTACCGTAGCGACCAGCGCCACCGCAGCAGAAGTATCCAAAAGCGCCGCCCAGTCTTGAATATTTACCCGATGGTTGAGCTCGTAAATTTGCAGACAAAGCGAAACAGCGCAGGCACCGGCGCTTGCTGCGGAAAAAACGGCCCAGCTTCTACCGGATTTAGGCTGCCGCACGAGACTGACCACGGGCAGCACCCATGCAACTATCCCAAATAAAAGACTCCCTATATTCAACAAACCGGACATGTCTGTCTCCTTTCAAATTCCCGTCCATGGGCCTCCATAAAAACTCTCTGTTCACCATACCACGCTTTTGATTATAAGAAAAGGCATATCCTCCCTTTTTGCGGAAGATATGCCTTTTAGCCGGGGGTTATAAGATTTAAATAGACCTGATATCGTCACCGATTTCTCGGCAGCAATGGCTGCCCGCCCCCTGATCGATGAGGATTTCAAGAAATGCGGACAGCAGATTGCCCTGCGTTATCAGCTCTAAATGCGGGCCCGCCGCGCTGCGGTCAATTCGGAACGCCTGTAAAACCGCCATTTTGCAATGTCTCTCCGGCTGAAACTTTACAGCGTATTGTCTGTCGTTGACGGTCACGCGCATGGTGTAGCTCACGTCTAAAGGCTCGGTATGGGCGTTGTGCTTCAAATAGTTATGAAAACATTCATATTGCTCCTGCTTCAGTTGCCGTATAATCATAAAACGCTTTCCTTTCACTCATGTTGTCCGACATTGCTTGAAAGGGCCTGCGGCGCATGCTATAATATTTACGCTGCGTTTGCCCTCGGGCATCTGTCGGTGTGGGAAGTGGCGTGATGCTTTGTGGAGTGTGCGCCGCTTCCTTTATTTTTAATATACCGCTATACAAAAACCTTGCAGCCGTTATCTGCAAGGTTTTTTCGTCATGTCTGAAATCTATTCCCAGGCTTATATGAGGAACTTCAAGGAAGAATAGATCGAGGCGAAATCCAATTTTTTAAATATTGAAAGTGAAAGTAAAAGCTTACTGTCGATATAATCCTGGTCCAATTTCAGCAGCCGGGGAAACAGTCCCATTATTTCTGATACCATATGCTGCGCATCCAGCTTCAGCTCGCCTTTGAAATATTCCAGAAAACATTCGCGCCTGGCCCCGAAATTCATAATGATGTACGCTTTATATAATTCCTTCGAGATAACGATATCGTACTGCTTTAAATATTTATCATAAGTCTCGTAGGCGTATTTATTGACCACGCGGTAATTCGACTGCCTTTGAAGATGCTCATAATAAACGCGGCTATTCTGCGGGTCCCTCAAGATAATATCATAATATATTCTGTTGTTGAGCGTATGCAGCAGCAGAATATCATCGACGGCTTCGGGAACATTTTCTGCAATGAAGGCATCGACACCGGTTTGAAACTCGTAATAAATATCACTGAGGATATTATCTTTTTTATTAAAATAATAGTGGACCAGACTGACAGGACAATTGCTCATGCCGGCAATATCTTTTACCGTTGTATTGTTATAGCCTTCATTATAAAAAAGAACCTTGGAATTGCTGTATATCTCTTCCTTTTTATCCTGGCCTTTTTGATACATACTTTTTCCTCTGATTTTTCTTTTAAATATAACATATTTCCAGGTTGAGTTCAAGAATATGTCAAAATTCAGATTTTTGATTATTGTAGGACTACAATACATGTTAGACAGAAAGGAGAAAAAATAAGAGCAAGGATAAGGCACAACGGTTAGAATGGAGTTACCACACAACATTTTA
>NZ_FQXV01000018.1 GCF_900130065.1 Sporobacter termitidis DSM 10068 | reverse complement strand
GACCCTATAATTATCTCTCAATCTTCCTTGGTGTCAATCTTATCCCTTACTTTGTCACTTTTTCAGACTTGACAAAACATCTTGGCAATCGGAGATTACGGTGGTAAACCGACTTTAAACGACAATTTCCGACGCAATACTTTTGTCTATAATCTACAAAGTTTCCGTTTCCGTGCCTGTAACAACACGGATTCCCGCGTCATGATCGTGTCAATTTGAGGGAATCCGTGTCATTCGCGCCGCAATAGGCGCTCTTATTCTTCGGTATGGACAGCGGTGACCCGCCGCGCTGTCAAACGGGCGGCGGTCAGGCCGCGAGAATCTGTATTTCGCCGTCGACCGCGGTCAGGCCGATCTGCTTTGCGGGCGCGGCGTAGCTTTTGATGATCTCCGAGGCGATCCTGTCCTCCACCTCGCGCTGAATGAGGCGGCGCAGGTTTCTGGCCCCGTACGTATGGGAAAAAGACTTTGTCGTCAGATAGTCTATAAGGCTGTCGTCGTACTTGAGCTCGAGCTTCTTTTCCGCCATGGACGCGCTCAGTTCGTCCAGCATCAGGCGGGCAATCTTCTTGAAGTCCTCCTCGGACAGGTGGTTGAAATAGATGATCTCGTCGATGCGGTTGATAAATTCCGGCCGCAGGAAATCGTTGAGCGCCTTGACGGCCTTCTCCTTGCCCTGCTCGCTGACCGAGCGGTTGAAGCCGACGGCGCCGTCCTTCCGGTCGCTGCCTGCGTTGGTCGTCATGATGATGACGGTGTTTTCAAAGTTGACCGTCCGCCCGTGGGAGTCGGTGATGTGCCCGTCGTCGAGAATCTGCAAAAGGATGTTCATCACGTCGGGATGCGCCTTTTCGATTTCGTCGAAGAGCACGACGCTGTACGGCCGGCGGCGGATTTTTTCCGTCAGCTGCCCGGCCTCGTCATAGCCCACGTAGCCGGGGGGAGAGCCGATGATCCGGGAGACGGTATGTTTCTCCATAAATTCCGACATGTCCAGCCGGATGAGCGCCTCGGGGGAGTCGAAAAGGTCCTCGGCCAGGCGCTTGACGAGCTCCGTTTTGCCAACGCCCGTGGAGCCGATGAAGATGAACGACACCGGCTTGTGCTTTGCCGAGATACCCACGCGGTTCCTGCGGATGGCGGCGCAGACGGTATCCACCGCCTCGTCCTGCCCGATGATATGCGTCTTCAGACGCTTGTCGAGCTCGCTGAGACGCTTGTATTCGTCCTCGCGGATGCTGGAGGCGGGAATCTTCGTCCAGAGCTCGATGACTCTGGCCAGGTTGTCGATGGTGAGCTCGGGCGCGCCCTCCTTTTCCAGGCGCATCAGCTCGTCGCTGACCTGGATATCGCGGCTGCGGATGGCGGCCAGGCGGGCGTAATCGTCGCCGCTGATGGCGGTGGACAGGAGCAGCTCCCGCTCCTTCATCAGGTCGGCCTTCTCCTTGCGGATAAAGTCCATCCTGGTGATTTTCTCGCTCTTGAGATTCATGTCGGAGCAGGCCTCGTCAATGAGGTCGATGGCTTTGTCCGGCAGGAAACGGTCGGTGATATAGCGCTCGGAGAGGAGCACCGCCTGGCGCGCCATTTCGTCGGGGATCGTGACGCCGTGGAAGTTCTCGTAGTAATGCTTGATGCCCCTGATGATCTCCACGGTCTCGGCGATGGACGGCTCGCTCACCGTCACCGGCTGAAAGCGGCGCTCCAGGGCGGAATCCTTTTCGATGTGCTTTCTGTACTCTGTGAAGGTGGTGGCGCCGATCACCTGTATCTCGCCCCGGGACAGCGCCGGCTTGAGGATGTTCGCGGCGTTCATGGAGCCCTCGGCGTCTCCGGCGCCCACGAGATTATGGACCTCGTCGATCACCAGGATGATATTCTGCTGGGCCTTGATCTCCTCGATGAGCCCTTTCATCCGGCTTTCGAACTGGCCCCTGAACTGCGTGCCGGCCACCAGGGCCGTCAGGTCCAGGAGGTAGACCTCCTTGTCGCGGAGCTTAGAAGGCACCTTCCCGTCGGCAATGCGCTGCGCCAGGCCCTCCGCGATGGCCGTTTTGCCGACGCCGGGCTCGCCGATGAGGCAGGGGTTGTTTTTCTGGCGCCTGTTGAGAATCTGGATGACGCGCTCGGTCTCGACGGCTCTGCCCACCATTCTGTCCAGCTTGCCCTCGCGGGCGCGCTGGGTCAGGGAGATGCAGTAGCTCTCGAGATACTTGCGCTTTTTATTGCTCTGCGCGCCGGGCTCCTTTTCCTTGGGCTCGCGGCCGGGGCGCGGGAAATCGCCCTGGGCGGGCGTCTCGTCGGGGCCGCCGAACAGCCTGTTCAAAAACGGGAACGTGGCGGTTTTCCCGTCCTCGTCGTTATTCTCCGTTTCCGTCAGGCTCTCGACGCCGCCCATGGCTTCCATCATTTCGTCGGTGAGGCTGTCGAGGTCCTCGTCTGTCAGGCCCATTTTACGGATGATATCCTCTACGGGCTTAATATTCAGTTCCTTGGCGCATTTGAGGCACAGGCCCTCGTTTGTGGACTCGCCGTTTTCAATTTTTGTGATAAATATTACGGCCGCGTTTTTTTTGCATCTGGCACATATGGTTGGACGCATTTTCAGTATACCTCTTCAATCAGCTGATTTACCGGAAGTAACATCCGGCGTCTATATTTCTTTTTTAAAACCGTCGTTCGTCTTCATGACGCGGATAAAGGTGTTGATATAACTCGCCAGCGCGACCAGCATGAGCACGATGGCCACGGAGATCATAATCGTTGCGATATTGTCGGGAATATTGAATAACATCAGTGTAACACATACGACGAAAAACACAACGGTTGAAGTCTTGCCAATTATATTGGACGGCGGGATTTCTCCGCCCTCCTTTTTCCGGACGAGGGCGCCGCCGACCACCATCAGCACTTCCTTGCAGACGGCCACGAGCACAGCCCAGACGGGGATGACGTTATCGATGGTAATGCACGTCAGGACGGCCAGCGTCATGAGCTTGTCGCCCAGGGGGTCGAGAAGCTTCCCGAGATTTGAAATCAGGTTATATTTCCTGGCGATATACCCGTCAAGAAAATCCGTGAAGGACGCGGCCGCGTAGACGACCGCCGCGTATATTTTGATACTGCTCGGATCGCAGAAGTACGCCGCGACAAAAACGGGAACGAGACAAATTCGTATAGAGGACAGAATATTTGGAACATTTTTCACTGTATCACCTACTGCATCAGACTGATCACAGGCCCAGGATACCCGCCAGAGGATTTCTGTTGAGAAGGAAACTCAAAACAGTTGTTTTCTCGACGGTATCGGCCGATACGAGCCCGACATAGCGGACGACGACGGCCAGGACCAGGACGATCAGTAATCCCTTAAGTATACCCAGGACGAGCCCGACTATTTTATCCACAGAGGCAATCCCGGGGAGAGAGAACGCTAGGTTAAATATATTCCCGATGACGGCAAAAATAATCGTGATCAGGACAAAAGCGATAAGAAATACGCCGATATACGCCAGCGCGTCGCAGAGCTTTTCGGTCAGATAGACCGACATGGGCTGTCCGACCGCCTGCACCTGCCCGCCGACCTTCTCGGCAATCAGCTTTGAAGCGCCTGTGGCAACGCCGATATCCCTGAGCGCGGCGAAGCTCACGTCAAACACATCCGTCTTTTCGTCGTCCGTCAGCGCGGCGTCCGGGTTCTTTTCGCCGTCATCCGCCGGCGCAGCGTCCGGATTCACAACATCGTCGTCCGGGGTCACGACTCTTGTCACGGCCTTGTCGACAATACCGCCCACGAACGGTTCCAGCATGCCCGTAAACTCGCTGGAATACGCCGAGGCCACGAGATTGGCCCCATATATGGCGACAATGATCGCCAGAACTCCGAAAACACCTCGGATGAAACCGTTTCTGAGACCGCGCCAGGCACAGAACGCCACAATCAGGATCAAAACGCCATCAATCGCCCAATTCAACGGTTTAAGCTCCTTTCGATCCCGCCCTCAGCCCGCTTTAAAGCTGAAGACAGACGCGGAATGCGACGTGATGAGCAGCGCCGACCCGTCGGACCGCATCATCGTTTTGACCGTACCGGCCGTGTCGTCGTCACGCGCGCTTTCCTTTAAATTTCTGTCGTATATCACCAAGCCGTCGTCATATAAGACGGCCAAGTAATTGCCCTGGGCCGAAACGGACGTGATTTTGCGCGCCGTCTCCAGCGTCCCGAGCGTTTTGCCGTTCTTGTCCACCGTCACGAGCCGTCCCTGCCCGCCGACCATGTAATCGCTCAGGACAAGGGCTGTAAAATCGCTGCCGTTCATAGAATAATCGGCAAGATATTTATCGGTATAATCGGCAAGGACTTGATTTTTCCCGTCCGTCCCGATCTGCACCAGCGCTTCCGGGCCCACGGCCAGCACGTGGCTGTCGTCCGTGAAGCGGAGGTCCATGGCCAGCTTGCCGTCCAGCGCGCAGGAGGCCTTTTCCTCCGTGCTGTCCAGCGAGAAAAATACAATCCGGCTGCCGGAGGATGTGAGCGTCAGTACGGCGAGGCTTTTATTGTCGGGAGAGACCGCCGCCGACAGGATGTACCCGCCCTTGCCGGAGGACCATTTAAAGGGCGGCTGCTTTGTATAATCATACGCGCCGGGCTTATAAACGGAGACGGACGCCTTGTAGCCGCCGGTCTCCTGCGTGCACAGCGCCAGCCAGCCGCCGGCGTTCAGCGACGCGGAGATAATTTTTCCGTTCGTTGTCATGCTGCCGAGGATGCCGGCCGTGTCGAACACCTTGAGCGCGGTGCCGCCCAGATCGTAGGCCACGCCAGTTTTCCCGGCGGCGCTGAGCGCGGGATTGGCCATCTCGTAAATTTCGGTAAAGGTCTTGTTCCCGCCGGCGTCGAATACCTGGATGCCGACGGTGGACGCCACGGCAAAGCCGCCGTCTACATCGGCAAAGACGTTATTGAAGCCCGACTCGTAAGAAAACGTGTCCGCCGTCTTGGCGCCGCCCGTCTTCCCCAGCAGCCGTTTAAACCCGTCAAGGCTCAGGTTCCCGTTGTTTGTGACGAGCACCGCCGCAACGAGGGAAACAACGGCCAGCACGACGACCGAGGAGATGATCCTCACGGCCCTGCGCCTTTTTCTCGCGCCGTTTTTCCTTTTTATCTCATCGACAGCTGCCATAACGTCCGTCCTTGAAGGTGGTAATCATATGTGTGACGGCCATCCGCGGCCGCCGGCCCGTTCAGGACAATATACAGGGTCCCGCGCCGGTAAACGCAGGGAGCTGTATATTATAATTTTATCATTGATTCTAACAAAAAGATACATAATTTTATTACAAATAATCTCTCGGAACATCCATTTTATTTCCAGTTCTCCGGCCGTTCAGTCGGCGCTCATCATCCGGCCCACGGGCCCGTCGTACCAGATGCGCGTCATATAAAGGCCGCAGGGCGGCACAGTGGGGCCGGTCAGCCGCCGGTCGCGGGCTTCCAGGAGCCCGGGGAGCTCGTCGGGCCCGATTTTCCCCTCCGAAACATAGAGGAGCGTACCGGCCATGGCCCGGGCCATGTTGTACAGAAACCCGTCCGCGCAGACGCGCAACTCGAGCATGCGCCCGCTTTGCGTGACCTCATACCAGTATACAGTCCGAACGGTTGTCTTTGTTTCCGTGCCGACGGAGCGGACGGCGGCGAAATCGCGGGTCCCGACAAAATGACGCGCGGCGCGGGCCATAAGTTCCGCATTGAGCGGCGCGGGGTAGAAATACGCCCTGTCCGCGTAAAAAGGATCGCGGATGCGCGAGTTGTAGATTTTATAAGTATATTCCTTTTTCAAACACGACAGGATCGCGTTGAAATCTTCATCGGCGTCGACAGCGTCTGTGACGGCGATGTCGGGCGGCAGCAGGGCGTTGAGGGCCAGGGGCAGCCTGTCGGCGGGAATCCTGGCGTCCGTTTTGAAATTCGCGCAGTACCGCTCGGCGTGCACGCCCGCGTCCGTCCGGCCGCAGCCGACGGCCTTCACGGGGTGGCCGCAGACGCGGGTCAAAGCCTTTTGCAGCGTCGCGGCGACGGTGACGTCGTTTTTCTGTTCCTGCCAGCCGTGGTATCGCGTCCCGTCATAGCGCAGGCGCAGGGCGATGTTTCTCATATCGTTTGCACTCCCGCCGTCTCTCAAAGCCCGAAGGACATTAAAACCATGACGCCGGCCAGGACCAGGGCCCCCAGAATCAGCGCCGTGACGTCCCGCCGCTGCAGCTTCAGCTGCTTCATGCGGGTCCGCCCCTCGCCGCCGTGGTAGCAGCGGCTCTCCATCGCCACGGCCAGCTCGTCGGCCCGCCGGAAAGCGCTGATGAAGAGGGGCACGAGGATCGGCAGCATCGCCTTGGCCCTGCGGATCAGATTGCCCGATTCAAAATCGGCGCCGCGGGCCTTCTGGGCGCTGATGATCTTATCCGTCTCCTCGATGAGCGTGGGGATGAAACGGAGGGCGATGCTCATCATCATCGACAGCTCGTGCACCGGCACGCGGATTTTCTTCAGCGGGTTCATCAGGTGCTCCAGCCCGTCCGTCAGGGCGATGGGCGACGTGGTGTAGGTCAAAAGAAACGTCCCGATGATGAGCATGACGAGGCGGATGATCATCGTCACGGCGACCCGGATGCCCTCATAGCTGATGTTGAATATCCAGAAATGGGCGATCGGATGCGCCCCGCTCGTAAACAGCATATTCAGAATAAACGTAAAGAGTATCACGATGATGAGAGGCTTCACGCTGCGGAGGATCGTTTTGAAGTTGATCCTCGACAGCAGGACGCTTGCCACAAGGGCGAAGAGCATCAGCGCGTATGAATAATAGCTCTTGGCCGAAAACAGCGCCACGATATAGACGAGCGTCAGGATGAGCTTCGTGCGCGGGTCGAGCCGGTGCACCACGGAGTCGCCGGGGAAAAACTGGCCGAGGGTGATATCCTTAAGCATGCTCCCGACCTCCCCTGAGCGCCGTCAGCACGCTTTTCAGCTGCTCTATGGTATAGATGTCGCCGGGAACAGGCAGCCCCAGCGCCCGCAGGCGATTGGCCACCAGCGTGACCTTGGGGACCGTGAGGCCGACGGCCGTCAGCTCCCCGCTTTTTGAAAACACCTGCGCGGGTGTCCCATGCATGAGGATGGCGCCCTTGTTGAACACCAGGAGCCTGTCCACGGTGCGGGCGATATCCTCCATGCTGTGGGTGACCATGATGACGGTGGAGTTCGTCGAGCGCTGGTACTGCCGGATATTCAGGATGATCTCATCCCGGCCCTTGGGGTCGAGGCCCGCCGTGGGCTCGTCCAGGATGAGCACCTCCGGCCGCATGGCGATGACGCCGGCGATGGCGGCGCGCCGCTTCTGGCCGCCGGAAAGCTCGAACGGGGACTTCTGGAGCACCTCGTCACCGAGCCCGACAAAGCCGGCCGCCTCGCGGACACGCCCGTCGATCTCCTTTTCGTCCAGCCGCATGTTCTTCGGCCCGAAGGCGATGTCCTTATATACCGTCTCCTCAAAGAGCTGGTATTCCGGGTACTGGAAAACGAGTCCGACCTTGAATCGGACGCCGCGGGTGAGCTCCTTTGATTCGTGAATATCGCGCCCGTCGTAAAAAACCGTGCCGGAGGTGGGCTTTAAAAGGCCGTTGAGGTGCTGGATAAAGGTCGATTTCCCCGAGCCTGTCTGGCCGATGATGCCGAGGTATTCGCCCCGTTCGGCCTCGAAATCAATATTTTCGATCGCGACATGCTCAAAGGGCGTGTCCACGCTGTAGATATGCGTCAATTTTTCTGTTTTCAAGAGTGGAGCCAAGTTGTACCATCCTTTATGGTTGGTGCATCTCGCCGTCGGCGGCGATGACGCCCTTAAAAAGCGAAGCTGCTTTCATCGTTATGTCAGGCGCCGGGTTAAAGCATATCAGAGCTTACGGCGGCCGCCTGCTTTTTCTCTACAATAATACGCTGCGCGGAATTGACCGGTCACTGCAGCGCGGCGTAAATCTCCTGCGCGCATTCCTCCACGGAGAGCGCGTCCAGCCGCAGGTCGAAGCCGCTCTGGTTGAGCTCGTACAGGAGGCTGACCGTCTCCGGGACGTCGAGCCCCGTCCGGCGCAGCTGTTCGACATTCTTGAAGACCTCGCGGGGGGCGCCGTCCATGATGATGCCGCCGTCGGACATGACCACCACCCTGTCGGCGTCGATCGTCTCGTCCATGTGGTGCGTGATCAGCACGACGGTTACGCGGCCGCTGTCCCGCAGCTGGCGGATGATGTTGACGACGCTCTCGCGGCCGATGGGGTCCAGCATTGCCGTCGGCTCGTCGAAAACGATGCACTCGGGCCGCATGGCCAGCACCCCGGCGATGGCGATGCGCTGCTTCTGGCCGCCGGACAAAAGGTGCGGGGCGTGGGTCTTGTACTCGTACATGCCCACGGTTTTGAGCGCCTCGTCCACGCGGTGCCGGATCTCCTCCGGCGGGACGCCGAGATTTTCCGGGGCGAAGGCCACGTCCTCCTCCACCACGTTTGCCACGATCTGGTTATCCGGGTTTTGGAATACCATGCCGACGCGGCGCCGTATCTCCAGCAGGAGCTCCTCGTCGGCGGTGTCCATGCCGCCCACCAGGACGCGGCCGCCGGAGGGCAGCAAAATCGCGTTGAAGTGCTTGGCCAGCGTCGTCTTCCCGGAGCCGTTGTGCCCCAGGACGGCGACGAACGTGCCTTTTTCGATCTCCAGGTCGACGCCGTTCAAAACGATTTGAGGGAGCTCTCCCTCCGCCGGCCTGTAGGCATATGTCAGTTTTTCCGTTTTTATGATCTTTTCGGAATATTCCGTATTCATTGTTCTTCCTTTAAAATATTCAGCGTTCCCAGCGGCAGGTGGCGCCGCAGGGCAGCACGAGTCCGCTTTCGGTGACGGGTAAGCCCAGCTCCCCGCTCTCCGCCCGTCCGCCGAAGCGCTTTGAAAAAACCGTCTCGGCGATATAGGTGAGCACCGACGGGGACAGGCCCGTGGTGTAAGCGTTGATGACGGCGAAGAGGGGATCGTCGCTGAGGGCGCCGGCGCAGAGGCTGACGAAAGCGTAAAGATCGTCCTCCAGCTTCCAGACCTCGCCGGAGGGGCCCCGGCCGTAGGAGGGCGGGTCCATGATAATGGCGTCGTACCTGCGCCCGCGCCGGATTTCCCTGTCGATAAATTTGGCGCAGTCGTCGACGATCCAGCGGACCGGCCTGTCCTCAAGGCCGGAGGCCTTTGCGTTTTCCCGCGCCCAGGCCACCATGCCGCGGGCCGCGTCCACATGGCAGACGGCGGCGCCGGCTGCGGCGGCCGCGACGGTCGCCCCACCCGTGTAGGCGAACAGATTGAGGACGCTCACCGGCCGGCCGGCCGCTTTGATCCTGCCGGCGATATAGTCCCAGTTGACCGCCTGCTCGGGAAAGAGCCCCGTATGCTTGAAATTCATAGGCTTTATGTTGAACGTCAGGTCCCCGTACCCCACCTGCCAGCTTTCGGGCAGGGAATTTTTCTCCCACTGCCCGCCGCCGGAGGCGGAACGCGCGTAGCGCGCGTCGGGTTTGCGCCAGCCGGGGTGCGTTTTCGGCGTGTCCCAGATCGCCTGCGGGTCCGGCCGGACAAGCAGATATTTCCCCCAACGCTCCAATTTTTCGCCGCCGGAGCAGTCCAAAAGCTCATAATCCGCCCATTTGCCGGAAATCCACATTGCGCCTGTCTCCCATGAAAGTACTATAAATTAATGCATTATATCATTGCCGGGCCATTCCGTCAATCTGACAGCCCGGCACGTAAAATACCATTTTTTGTCGATTTTGGGTTGTATTGCGGCGCTTTTTGTCGGATAATATGGTATAATGAATGTCGGGTATCAAATCATCGCGCGAGGTGGCTTATGAGCGCAAATATTCTGATCGTTGACGACGAGCGGGCGATTGCCGACCTCGTCGAGATTTATCTGAAAAACGAAAACTACAACGTCTACAAATTCTACTCGGGCAGGGACGCGCTGGACTGCGTTTACTCGGCGCCCCTGGACCTGGCGATCCTGGATGTGATGCTGCCCGACATCGACGGGTTTTCCCTGTGCCAGAGGATCAGGGAGAAGTACTTTTTCCCTGTCATCATGCTCACGGCCAAGGTGGAGGACATGGACAAGATCACCGGGCTCACCATGGGCGCGGACGACTATATCACCAAGCCCTTCAACCCCCTGGAGCTGTGCGCCAGGGTGAAGACGCAGCTGCGCCGCTACACGAAGTACAACCACGGCGAGGCCGCCCGGGAGGAATCGAAAGCGGAGCACGATTTCCGGGGACTGTATATCAATAAGGAGACGCGCAGGTGCGCCCTTTACGGGCAGGCACTCAATCTGACGCCGACGGAGTTCTCCATCCTCTGGCACCTGTGCGAGAACAGGGGCCGGGTGGTTCCGGCGGAGGCGCTGTTCGAGGCCGTCTGGGGAGAGAAATATCTCGACAACAACAATACGGTCATGGCCCATGTGGCGCGGCTGCGGGAAAAGATGAACGAGCCGTCCCGGAAGCCGAAGTTTGTCAAAACGGTATGGGGGGTGGGCTACACCATTGAATGACAACCGCTACCATCAAAAGCTGACGCGGCGGATTTTCACCCGGTTCTTCCTGGCCTTCGTCATCTACAGCATGGCGCTGCTCGTTTTGTTCGTGGCGGCGCGGTATTTTCTTTCGGGCTTCATCTGGCATACCTACGACGTTCTCTATCCCGCTTTAAAGCTCATCGACAACAACGCCGTCACCTTCCTGTTCGTCTGCTGGCTGATCGGCGCCCTCGTCATCTTCCTGCACTACTGGCGGAAGACGCTGAGCTATCTGGACACCATCGTGGACGCCGCCGAGATCCTGGTGGGGCCTGAGGAGGAGTTTGTCCATCTCGCCCCCGAGCTCATCGACATCGAGGAAAAAATGAACCGGGTCAAAAGCGGCGCCAGCCGGAACGCGCGGCTGGCCCGGGAGGCGGAGCAGCGGAAAAACGACCTGATCGTCTATCTGGCCCACGACCTGAAGACGCCGCTCACCTCCGTGATCGGCTACCTGTCGCTCCTTCGGGACGAGCAGGAGATCAGCGAGGAGCTGCGGGTGAAATACCTCTCCGTATCCCTTGAGAAGGCGCAGCGGCTGGAGGACCTCATCAACGAGTTCTTCGAGATCACCCGCTTCAATCTCAGCCAGCTGACGCTGGAGGCGGGCAAGGTCAACCTCTCCCGTATGCTCGAGCAGCTCACGTATGAATTTTTCCCCCTGTTCTCGGAGAAAAATCTCACCTGCTCCCTCAAGGTGCCGCCCGACTTTGAAATCAAATGCGACGTGAACAAGATGGAGCGCGTGTTCGACAATCTGATCCGCAACGCCGTCAGCTACAGCTATCCCGACAGCGTCATCAACATCATTGTGGAGCAGCAAAGCGATTTCATTACCATCTGGTTTATCAACGAGGGCAATACGATCCCCAAGGAAAAGCTGGACCGCATTTTTGAGCGCTTTTACAGGCTGGACACGTCGCGCGCGTCCAACACGGGCGGCGCGGGGCTGGGGCTGGCCATCGCCAAGGAGATCGTCCAGCTGCATGGCGGCACGATCACGGCGGCCAGCCATCAGGAAAAGGTCATATTTACGGTAACGCTGCCGCTAATGTAAGAAAATCGTCAGGTTTTTTTCATAATTACGTCATTTTAATTCAATGAAAACCGAAAACCCCGCGCTCTTTGTTCTGGTAGGCTTTAAGCACCGGAACAAAGAGCGCTCTTTTGTCCGTTAAAATATCACAAAAGGGGATCGGTGAGCTGCGCATGAAGAAAAAGAAAGTCGTCGTCGTTTTCGGGGGCTGTTCCCCGGAATACAGAGTATCCCTGCAGTCGGCCTACGCCGTCATGACGAATATCAGCCGCGAAAAATACGAGGTGCTCGCCCTCGGCGTCACACGGAACGGCAAATGGTACAGGTATGGGGGGCCGCCGGAGAGAATCCTGGACAACACTTGGTTTTCGGACCGTGAGCATTGCCGGCCGGCCCAGATTTCCACGGACAGGCCCTCCCATCACCTGCTGGAGTTTGACGGCGCCGCCGTCCGGAAGACCGCCATCGATATCGTCTTCCCCGTCCTGCATGGGAAAAACGGCGAGGACGGGACGATCCAGGGCCTGTGCGAGCTGGCCGGCATCCCCCTCGTTGGCTGCGGGACGCTCAGCTCCGCCCTGTGCATGGACAAGGACATCGCCCACCGGCTGGTGTCCGCTCTCGGCATCGCGGTGCCGAAATCCTTCCGCTTTGACGGCCTCCCGTCGGCGCAGGCGCTGGACGAGCGCACGGCGGCGCTCTCTCTCCCGCTGTTCATCAAGCCCGTCCGGGCCGGCTCGTCCTTCGGCGTTACCAAGGTCGCCGGCCGCGCGCCGCTGGCCGCCGCCGTGCAGCGCGCCCTGTCGTATGACAGCGCCGTACTTGTGGAGGAAGGCGTCGACGGCTTTGAGGTTGGCTGCGCCGTCATGGGCAACGACGAGCTCACCGTCGGCCGGGCGGACGAGATCGAGCTTGCGGGCGGCTTTTTCGACTACGAGGAAAAATATACGCTCAGAACCTCGAAGATCCACATGCCGGCCCGGGTGAGCGCTGAGACGGAAGCGCGCCTGCGGGAGGCCGCGGCGCGCATCTATCGGGCGCTGGGCTGCGCCGGCTTTGCCCGGGTCGACATGTTCCTGACGCCGGCGGAGGAGATCGTTTTCAACGAGGTGAACACCATCCCGGGCTTTACGGCCCACAGCCGCTTTCCAAATATGATGAAGGGCGCCGGCGTGGACTTCCCCGCGCTGGTGGACAGCCTGATCGGGCTGGGGCTCCGCCGATGAGAACGATCGCCTTAAGCGAAGAGAACGTCTATGAGGGACCGCTCCTGCTGGTGAACGCCGGCCATCCCATCAGGACGGGCGGGCACATCACTCTTGTGCCGCTGGAGGAGGACGGCGAGGTCTATCTCGAGAAGAAAGCCGCGTCGCTGCTGGGCCAGCTGTTCGAGACGCTCCGGTGCGCCGGCCTTATCGTCCCCGTCAGCGGCTACCGCAGCGGCGGGGAGCAGCAGCGCATCTACGCCGACGCGCTGCGCGACAACGGCGCGGCCTTCACCGAAAAATTCGTGGCGGCGCCCGGCTGCAGCGAGCACCAGACGGGACTGGCCGTGGACCTGGCGCAAAGCGCCGAAAGCATCGATTTCCTTCGCCCGTCGTTTCCCCGCGAGGGCATCTGCGGGGACTTCCGGAGCCGCGCGCCCAAATACGGCTTCATCGAGCGGTACGGCGAGAAAAAGGAGGCCCTGACGGGCATCTCCCACGAGCCGTGGCATTTCCGTTACGTGGGCTACCCCCACTCCCAGTTCATGCAGGACAATAACCTCTGCCTGGAGGAATACGTTGCCCATCTGCGCTTTTACCCGTATCGCGGCGAGCATCTCCATATCGGCGACACCGAGGTGTTCTACGCCGACGCCGGGCAGGCGGCGGCCGGCCTCCTCCTGCCCGAGGACTGCACACAGATTTCCGGCAACAACGTGGACGGCTTTATCGTGACAGTCTGGAGGCGGTCGGTATGACAGAGCGCCCCCGCGGCGCCGCCCTGGACTCCCTCCTCGCGTGCGCCATTTCCGCCGCGGCGGCCGGCGTGCTGATACATCTGCGGCCGACGCTCCGAAAGCCTCGACCCGCCCCCGACGCCCGGGCCTGGATCGAGGTCAGCCGTGCGGCACTCCGGCACAACGCCGCCGAGCTTCAAAACCTGCTGCCGACGTCCTGCCGCCTGATGGCCGTCGTGAAGGCCGACGCCTACGGCCACGGCGCCATCGGCGTGGCGCGAGAGCTCGAAAAGGCGGGCGTCCGCGCTTTTGCCGTCGCCACGCTCTCCGAGGGCATCGCCCTGCGCCGGGGCGGCGTCAGGGGCGAGGTGCTGGTATTGGGCTATACGCTCCCCAGCGAGGCAAGTTTCCTCCACCGCTACCGGCTCGCCCAGACGGTCGTGGACGGCGCCTACGCCGCGGCGCTGCACGCTGCCGGCGTACCGCTGGACGTCCATATCAAGCTCGACACCGGGATGCACCGGTTGGGCGCCGACTGGGGCGACACGGCGGCGCTGGAGGGCATCTTCGGCTATAACACCCTCACCGTCAAGGGTGTGTTTACCCACCTCAGCCAGGCGGACGACCTGAGCGATGAGGCCGCGGACTTTACCCTCGGCCAGATCGGCCGCTTTATCGACGCCGTCAACACGCTGAAGGCGAAGGGATACGATACCGGCGCCCTGCACATCCAGGAAAGCTACGGCATCCTGAATTATCCCGGCCTGCCCTGCGACTGGGCCCGGGCCGGCATCGCCCTTTACGGCGTGCTGTGCAAAAACGATCAGACCCGCCTCACGCCCGACCTCCAGCCCGCGCTGGCGCTGAAGGCCAGGATCGCCGAGGTGAAGCAGGTCGCCGGAGGTGAATATGTCGGCTACGGCCGCCGCTTTATGGCCAAGACCCCCATGAAGCTCGCCGCCGTCACCATTGGCTACGCGGACGGGATTCCGAGGAACTCCGTCCACCGGGACGCCTGGGTCCTCCTGCGCGGACAGCGGGCGCCCGTCGTCGGCCTCATCTGCATGGACATCCTGCTTATAGACGTCACGCATATCGACGACGCCGCCCCCGGCGATATCGTCACGCTCATCGGCAAAGACGGCGGCGGGGCCATCCGCTGCGAGGACGTGGCCGAGAGCTGCGGCACCATCACCAACGAGCTGCTCAGCCGCCTTGGGGCGCGCCTGCCCCGGATTTTCGTCTGAGCGCGGGGCGGGCATTTCCATTAATTTAGACTGGCACACGGGTGCGTCCGGAGTTATTATTTCTATATGCCCGAACCCGGGCAGGGGAGGAATTTTCATGGACGTACAACCGATCGGCGACGACAAGCTCGTTATATACCTGGACAGTGACGAGGTTAAAAATCTCCCGGCGCCGCCCTGTGAGATCACCACCGACGAGGCCTCGGATATTTTGCGACTGGCCCTCGGCTCTACATATGACCAGGGCTGGGAGAGCGTGTACTTTGAGCTTTTCCCGGGCCGGGATTCGCTGCTGCTTTTCGCCCTGCAGCACTCCGGGAACCCGTATTACTACGTATTTCCGGGCATCGAGCCGCTGATCGCGGCGGCGGCGGCCTGTCCGTCCGGCCTGATTTCCTATCTGACTTACATAGGCGACACGTACATCCTCATCGTCTATCCGTGGAACGGCGAATATCCCCCGCAGGTGCTGTACGAGTACGGGGAGGAGCTGACGCGCCCGGCCCACTACGCGCTCCATCTGTCCGAGCACTCCACCGTCATCGCCGGCCCAACCGCCCTGGACGAGCTCCATGCGGCGTTTAAATGACACGATTCATTCTTATAAGAATACGCTGGGCGGGATGACCTCATCCCGCCTTTCCTGTCGGCGCAGCGGCTATGTCCGGCAAGCTAGGTGCACGCCGCAGGGATGGCCATCGGCCATCTCCGCCCCGTCTTTGGCGGAGCCTTTTAACACCTTGACAATTGTGCTATAATACTCTCACGTACAGACAAGACGCGCCGGACCGGTCTCCGGCTCTTTTTATCGGAAGGTGGGTTCAGATTGTCGCCGAAAGCGCTCGGTATCAAGCAGATCGCTCAAAACAGAAAAGCGTTTCACGACTACTTTGTCCTCGAGAAATTTGAGGCCGGCATCGAGCTGTACGGCACCGAGGTCAAATCAATCCGCGCGGGCAACCTGAATTTGAAGGACGCCTTTTGCACCATTAAGGCCGGGGAGCTCTTTGTCCGGGGCATGCACGTAAGCCCCTACGAAAAGGGCAACATCTTCAACCGGGACCCGATGCGCCCCAAGCGCCTGCTCATGCACAAGCGCGAGATCATGAAGCTTTACGGCAGGATCAAGCAGGAGGGGCTGACGCTCATCCCCCTCTCCGTCTATTTCAAGAATTCCATCGTCAAGGTCGAGCTGGGCCTCTGCAAGGGCAAAAAGCTTCACGACAAGCGCGACTCCGAGGCCGCGCGTGACGCCGGCCGCGAAATGGACAGATCCATCAAAGAAAGGAATATGTAACAAGTGGCTAACCCGATCGTAACGTTTACTATGGAAAACGGCAAAACCATCACGGCCGAGCTCTACCCCGACATTGCGCCGAACACGGTGAACAATTTCATTTCGCTCATTAAAAAAGGCTTCTACGACGGCCTGATTTTCCACCGCGTCATCTCCGGCTTCATGCTGCAGGGCGGCTGCCCCCTCGGTCAGGGCTACGGCGACCCCGGCTACAGCATCAAGGGCGAATTTTCCGGCAACAGCTTTAACAACACGTTAAAGCACACCCGCGGCGTCCTCTCGATGGCGCGTTCCCAGAACCCCAACTCGGCGGGCAGCCAGTTTTTCATCATGCACGAGGATTCCCCCCATCTGGACGGCCAGTACGCCGCCTTCGGCAAGGTTACCGCGGGCCTCGACGTCGTGGACGAGATTGCGGCTGTCAAGACCGACTACAACGACCGGCCGGCCACGCCCCAGCGCATGGCAAAGGTCACGGTGGACACGCAGGGCGTGGACTATCCCGAGCCTGAAAAAGTTTAAAATTTCGTCATCATTATCGCTTGCTTTTATTGTATAATAAGCATTGAAAACATCCGGAGAAAAGCCTCCGCTTTTCTCCGGCAAACCTCGCACCGCCCTATATATGGGGCTGTACCGGCTTCGACGGGGGTGTGGAGGCGGGAATAGCGGGCGGAGGCGTCGCCCTCCTAAAAAACGGCATTCTTTATAAATTAAAGAACAACAACGAATCTTTACCGGTAGCCGCTTAAGGCTGCCCGTCCTGTCCGGAAGGTCCACGAGCCGGATTTGGGTGTGACTTAGTGGAGCCCGTGCGTGTATTAAGCTTTGCGTACACCATGAACAATGAAGCTACCGACCCATGCCGCGTGACGGCTTGCAGTATGGCGAGGAAATTGGGCTAGTCCCGCAATAACCGTCTGCGCCCGGAGAAGTTTGCGTCAAAGCGCTTTCGGACGGGGGTTCAACTCCCCCCAGCTCCACCATAAACAAAAGGTAATATAGATTTATTGGTCTCAAAGCCAGTAAATCCGCGCCTTTCGAGGGCTTTCACTGTGAAAAGTGGAAGCTCTTTTTTCGTAGATTTATTGGGGCAATAGCTTCACTCGGACAGGACTCAAACCTACAAGCAAAACAATCGGAAGCGGCGCTCTTTCTCAGAAGACAGCAAAATTTAAAAGAGCTCTACACAAAACCGCGTCAAGTGAACAAACTAAGGCTGCTAAAGAGCGCTGATTGCATGACTGGTTGAAAGCCAATTAAGCCAGCGCCCTTTTTCATATCAAATCAAAACAGAAAACGAAAGCATCAAAAGTTTCCTTACGGTTGATTTTATTAGCAAAATTCAACCACAGATCCATTGAAGTTGATTTTGTCAACTCATATAATAGTACTTAGAGGTAAAAAACATGAAAGAAATCAATATTGCACAGACGATTGTAAATAAGCGCAGAGAAAAAGGGCTGACACAGGAGGAGCTTGCAAGCCACATTGGAGTATCCAAGGCTTCCGTTTCTAAATGGGAAACAGACCAGAGCTATCCTGACATTACTTTTCTCCCACGGCTTGCGGCCTTTTTCAATATTAGCATTGATGAGCTCATGGGCTATGAGCCGCAAATGGGCAAGGAGGATATCCGTAAATTATATCTGGGGCTATCTGCCGATTTTGCTTCCAAACCATTCGATGAAGTATTGGAGCGTTGCCGTGAGATTGCAAAAAAGTATTTCTCCTGCTTTCCCTTGCTGTTCCAAATTGGCGCACTGCTCGTAAACAACAGCATGGAATCTGGTGACATGGATAAAACCTTCGCTGTGATTGGCGAAGCCAAAGAGCTGTTTATCCGGGTGAAAAAAGAAAGCGAAGATGCGGAGCTTAAGCAGCTCGCATTGAATTTGGAGGCCTTCTGCGCCTTGACGCTGGGTGATCCAAATGAGGTTATAGAACTGCTTGAGGGAACAAGCCGGAAGATCATTTCCACGGAATCGCTGCTTGCGCAAGCCTACCAAATGACCGGCAAACCCAGAGAAGCCAAATCGGCATTGCAAGTCGGTATCTACCAGTATATGCTTTCTCTTTTTGGAGCCTTCCCGGATTATCTCATGATTTGTATAGATGCGCCGGAACAGTTTGATGAAACATACAGGCGGGCGCTTACCGTCGCTGAGGCTTTTGGTTTAAAAAAACTTCACCCGTCGATGCTTGTGAAGTTTTATATCTTCGCCGCACAGGGATACACGCTGCTCGGAAATACAGACAGAGCCCTGGATATCCTTGAAGAATACGCGGAGCTTGTCACAGGAGATATTTATCCGTTGCAATTAAAAGGAGACGATTACTTCAATCTAATATGTGGGTGGTTTGATGAGCTTGATTTAGGAACCGCCCTGCCCCGAGATGAAAAAATCGTCCGCCAGAGCATGGCCGACGGGGTAGTAAATAACCCCGCGTTTACTGCGTTGGCTGACGAACGTCGTTTCCACAGGATTGTGGAAAAACTAAAAAATAATTGTTAGGGAGGCTTACATCATGGGCTTGGATATGCTGAAAGAATATTTGCCGTTTCTCATTCCGCTGGTTATCGCGCAGCTTGCGCTTGGTATTACCGCCCTTGTTCATGTGTTGCGGCATCCCCATTACCGTTTCGGGAATAAGGTGATGTGGGCTTTGATCGTCATGCTCGTGCAGATTATCGGCCCGGTCGTATACTTCGCCTTCGGCAGGGGTGAGGAATAATGGGTATTTTGGAGGTTCATCAGCTTTTCAAGCGTTTTGGAAACCATGAAGTGCTCCGTGGCTTTGACATGGATGTGCCGGAGCACTCCATATTTGGTTTTGTCGGGCAAAATGGCGCGGGTAAAACAACAGCGATGAAAATTGTTCTCGGATTATTGAAGCCGGATAGCGGAAGTGTGACCGTATGCGGGGAAAAGGTTGCGTTTGGCGAAACAAAAACCAACCGCAATATAGGTTTTCTTCCGGATGTTCCTGAGTTCTACGGATATATGAGGCCGATGGAATATTTGAAGCTATGCGGTGAAATAACCGGTCTGACGAAAGCGAGGACCAAATTGAAGAGCGAGGAATTACTCTCGCTTGTGGGGCTTAAAGACGAAAAAAAGAAAATCGCCGGGTTTTCACGAGGGATGAAGCAGCGCCTTGGTATCGCTCAGGCCTTGCTGAACGAGCCCAAACTTCTCATATGCGACGAACCGACATCGGCACTTGACCCAATCGGCAGGAAGGAAATACTCGACATCCTGCTTGCGGTGAAAGGAAAAACAACAGTTGTGTTTTCCACCCATATCCTGTCGGACGTAGAAAGAATATGCGACCGTATTGCGATATTACACAAAGGCAAGCTGGCGCTGCATGGCACGCTTTCTGAAATAAAGGAGCGGCACAGGCATAGTGGGTTTATCATTGAATTTGGCAGTGCGGAGGAAGCGTCTTTATTCGAGAACACGGAGGAGCTCAGGCAGCCGGCAATCAGTTTGTCACGCAAGGGAAACACCGTGTCGGTGCTTTTTGCCGATCACAATATGGACGGGCATTTTCTGCTGGGCGTGTTATCGCAAAAGCGGATTGTTCCATTGAAGTTTGCGGTTATGGAGCCGACGCTGGAAAGTCTGTTTGTGGAGGCGATCGGATGAAAAACTACTCTGCTTTTCTGAAAAAAGAGGTTCTTGAATACGCAAAAACCTATAAGCTGCTCATTATGCTGATGGTCTTCGCGGTTTTCGGAATCACAAATCCCCTTATAGCAAAGCTGCTGCCTGAAATACTTGGGAGCCTTATGACGGACGGCATCACGATGACCTTGCCGGAGGCGACTGCTTTTGACGCCTGGACGCAGTTTTTCAAAAACGCGACACAAATGGGACTGATCGTGATGGCGATCCTATTTAGCAGCGTTTTGTCCTCGGAGCTGTCAAAGGGAACGCTCATCAATATGCTGACAAAGGGACTATCCCGGACGGCGGTCATCCTTTCAAAATACACCTGTATGGTTCTGGTTTGGACGATCAGCATTGCGCTGTGCTTCGGACTGACTTATGGTTACACGGTATATCTTTTTCCGGCGGGCGAAATAACAAATCTATTGTTTTCCACGTTCTGCCTATGGCTGTTTGGCGTGTTTTTACTGGCCATATTATTGCTCTGCGCAGTTCTGACGAAAAGCACTCATGGATGCTTGCTCAGCACAGGCGCGGCAGTCGTTGTCTGTATGCTTGTGAATATCATGCCGGCGGCGCATAGGTATAATCCAATTTCGTTAACGACTGATAATTTGGGACTTATAACAAACTCCATAGAGGTATCTTCGCTCTACGGCACTATCTTTATCTCCTGTCTGCTTTCATTGCTTTTCGTGGTGTTATCGGTATTGATATTCAGAAAGAAGCAACTATAAATCGGGAATCAATAGCGCGGAGGAATTTTGCCTCATTCCGACAAAAAAATGGGGATTCTGCGGGTTCAATCCACATCGCGCGCATCACAATTTGTTTGAAAACCCTTGCACAGCAAGGGTTTTCAGTGTTACTCTCATGAGCAGGGCACAGCCCCTTGGCTGGACACAAAATACCGTCATACTGGAGTGCTGCGAAACCGATGAGCAGCGCTCTTTTTATATTGACCCTTGCGGCAGGTCCCTTAATACGGGCGTAGACACACGTTATGGAAAGCATGCTTTACATAGGCTCCTGTTTGTGGTATCCTTAAAACGGAAAGTTTACTTTCCGTTTTAAGGAGGGATGATGGTTTGAAAAATCTCACGGTGAGAAAATATCAAAAGGAGATGTAGACTTTATATATTTAAAGGAGATTTGCACTATGTCCTATTTGCGTCAGAAGCTCAGCAGTAATAGTTTAAAGGAACGGCTGTCTTTTACCATATTGCTGTTTATCATCCTGTTTTTTGGTATCATGACCATAAGCTATTTTCTGTTGCCGGAAGGGATTTTGAAAAACAAGAATCCTCTTCAGAACTGGGAAACCTCGGATAACACGGTCATCCTTACCATGCAGATATTCTTCTATAACATGCTTTCGGTGCTCATGATTGCGTTTGCCAGCCTTTTTGGCAAGAAAAAAGAATCGGATGCAAATTATCTGTCGATTGGCTATTTGGTTCTTTTTGCACAAATTTGTATAAATGGAATTGTGGTCGGAACCTGGTCTTTTTCTTTGGGAGGCGAGGCGATCCCGTTTCTTAACAGAATTACCCGCACTTTCGATCTTGTACATAGGGCCGGACTCTGGGAAATGATGGGGCAGCTGCTCATCACCTGTTCCCTTGCTCACATCTCTACAGTATTGACCAGTGGAAAAAATACCACAATACAGAAAATCACGGATATTCATCTGAAAAAAGACGAAATACTTGTATCGATCATTGGCTTTGCTTTAATGTCAGCAGGCGCTGTCATTGAAAGTATTGCAATTAACAGCCTGTGACTTGCCCTGCCGACATATTTACCGGTTCAATTGGCAGTATCACTGGGTATGCTCAGCACTGTTTGACCTTGATAGTCAACTTGGAAAATTGCGCCGCCGCCTGTGACTCGGACTGCGGTTACTGTTCCGCCGCCGGCCATGGAGTATGCCTTGTCGAACCTCATACCTTTTCCAGAACCGTCATGCTCATTCAAAAGATCGACAAGGGTCTTCCATTCGCTGATATCTGATTTTTGTTTATCTCCCGCATTTTGCTTTATTGTTTTTATGGCTTGCTCGTAAAGAGATTTCCTATCCGGCGATACAGAGGATACATATTGAATAAACAGGTTTTGAACTTGTCCCCATATCCTGTCTTTTTCCTGTTCACTTGCGGCATTCTCAAATTGAACAGCATAATCCTTTACAAGGCTTTTTATTTCATCTTGCGATAATGTCGTCATTCCTTTATGCGGGATTTGATTCCAGTTTGGGGATACTACACTGGACGCGTTGTTGGAACTCCAGCGTTCCGTTCTGCTGAGATTATTTATTGATGAAAGGCCCATATCGTTACCCACTTTCAATATTGATGCTAAAGCATTCGCCATTGTTTAATTACAATATCATATATCGGAAAAATCTGGTATATCTTTAGTCTTTAAGTTGATGTGAAACAGGCCGTAGAAAAGCCCCTGAAATGCAGTAAAAAAACTAACCCGGAGAGGATTGTTAGTCCTCTCCGGGCTTGTTGCAAGCTACGAATTACGGGTATAGGTTATCAACATCATCCAGATCCCCATCTAGTACTGTTGTAACGTAACCTCGCCTATCAGCATACGGCAGCATTATTGAGACTTGACCTATTGAAGCAACTGCATGGGTAAGGCCAAATGCGTGCCCCATTTCATGCATGACAGTTGCTGCTAATTCAGTTGCTGGTTCTGTCATGGAATTGAGCAGGGCTTGTGATATTCTTACCTCTGCATACGACCAGCTTGACGTTGGAGTGGTCATTGGCGATCCATCTATAGTATAAAATATGGTTTGTCCTCGTTCGCTTAACGATACGAGGCTGCTGACCGAAAACACAACTGCAGACGATCCTGAACCGCTGGCATAGAGCTGTACTTTACTCGCTGCGTTCCAAGCATTAACGGCAGTGCTGATCGCTGTGAGATACCTTGGATACGATGAGGCCGATGCGCCTATCACATATTGTCTGTTGTTGAGCCCAAAAATATTTTTATAATTGTTGGGATAGTAATTGGCCTCGGCATTTCCGCCCAAGCCTGTAAAAATAACAACTGTCATTGCGAGTGTCAGTAGTAGTGATATGGTTCTTTTTTTCATTGCATTAACATCTCCTTTAAACCCTATAAGCTTATATTTTACTTGACCCAGCAGATAATTTGCGCTGCTGCTTTGAAAAAAGCAGGGTTATATTTTCAAGGTGTCTGCAACTGCCAAACGTAACCCATCCAATGTTTCAGGATCTGCAGTATACCCTGGAACGTTGTATATGTCCGGATTATCCTCAGGCTTGTACCTGCTAACATTTCCGTTTTCAATAACATACCGTCCCATAAATTCGCCTACAGTACAATAGATGTTTTTTAACTCAGGCTCGTTCCATTCTGTCAGAAACAGAATATAACGCTCGCCAACTTCGGGCAGCGGCTCTCCGTAAACGAGTTCTTTAACCAGTTGATCTGCAGTAAGCGGCTCTTCACCCCATAGACCGCGCTGTTCCGAAAAAATGTCACCGCGAACATAACCGCTTGGCTGCATTACGGTTAGCGTGTCACCAATGCCAATTTCGCCTTTCCAAGATTCTTCAACAAGCACATCATAATAAGTAACCGCGAAGCCTTGCATATGAGAATAATGCACCGCAATCGTTTCAGCAACGATAATGCTATCTGTATCTTCAGTAAGGCTAACCGCGTTTGGGTAATACTTATCAAAGTCTGCCCGACCAACTCCAGTCATTACGACCTCTTTGCCAGAAATATCATATGAAACTATTTCTACAGTCCTGTCGATCCCAGCGATAGTTCCGGGAATCTGATCCGGAGAAATTGAGGAATTACCATTTAAGGGTTTGCATCCGGTGACACTAAATAATATCACTAAGAGTACCACAAAAGATGCGACTTGTTTCATATTAGCCCCACCCTTTATTCAAAAAACATATTTAATAGATTATTTTTAAATTCCACATTGGACTCACCTCTTTCTTCTAACTTTACAAAATTATACCAAAATCGTTTGTTATGCGTGTTAAAAATTGTCGAAAAATTAAAATTTATTGTAAAATAAAAAAGAAAACATGCCGCTGACCATCAGCGCGACAAGTGAAAGGCTATACCCGATTATTGCGAAATATCGGGGCATAATAATGCAGAGGTGTTTTGTCATGGATACAAACAGTGAGCTTTTGACGTATATCCACGTGAATTCAGAAATGGGTAAAAATATGCTCAATCAGCTTATCGGCATAACAAAGGATAACGATTTTAAATCCCTACTGCAATCACAATACAACGAGTACAACATGATTAACAGTATATCCGAGCAAAAGCTGAGTTCCCGCAATAAGGAAGCTATGAATGTCAACCCCTTTGATAAACTTGCAGTGTATATTTCAATCAACCTCAACACGTTAGCAAACGCAAAGCCGTCGCACATCTCGGAAATCCTTATTAAGGGCAGTACAACGGGCATTATAGACATCACAAAGAAAATCAATGATTACACATCGACCGCTGATCCTGAAGTGCTGGATCTGGCCAACCGTCTGTTAAGCTTTGAACAGAGCAACATCGAAGAATGCAAAAAATACCTTTAACGTGGTGCAATTTTGGGCCGCCCAGCTTGAAGAGGTATAAAGATGGTAGACACAAAAAGCGTGTCTACCATCTTTATATCACTCCGACCTTTGTCGCCGGTCTTTTGTTTCGCCGGGCTCCAGCGGGCTGCTTCCGTCAGTCGCGCCTGTTTTTACTTCATCTTATATTTCAGCTGCCGCAGCTTTTTGTACACGGCCGGGGCGCAGCGCGCGCTGAAGCGCTTTAAGCCGACGATTGTGTGGTGGCTCACGGAACGGAACGCGCCGATAAAACCGCGCGGGTGCACAGGGCTTAAGATACGCCTGTCGAGCGCCGCTTCCTTCCTCGCTGCTTTCCCGGGGTCGGGGTCCGAGTAGATTTTGCGATACGCCCTGACCAACCGGTGGAAGCTGTACCGCGCGTAGATAATATCCCGGCGGGGATAGTCCGGCATGCGCAGGTGCACCTTGCCGCTCAGCGGCACGCCGGGGTCCAAAAACCCGCCCGCCACGGAAATATCGCGCAGGGCCGTCGCGGGATAGGGGTAGAAGAAGCTCACAATTTCACTGTCCGCCCGCAGCCTCGCGTTGAGCTTGACGGTTTCCAGCGTCAGGGCCAGCGTTTCATAAGGCAGCCCGATGATGTTATACGTGTACACGGTGACGCCCGCCTCCCGCAGCCACTGCGACACCTTGACGATATGCTCGTTGTTCATGCTGCGGTGCAGGTATTTTTGGCGAAATTCCTCGTTGCCGTTCTCAAGCCCGATGGTGACGAGGTAACAGCCGCAGTCGGCAAGGACGCGGCACATCTCCTCGTCTATGTGGTCAAAACGGAGGTTGCAGGTAAACTTGAGGTTTACGCGCGCCTTATAAAGCTTCATGAACGGATAGAACCACTCGGGGAACATATTCAGAATCGCGTCGTTGAAATTCAGGTATTTGATATTCGGGTCGTTTTGCTTCACGCGCTCGAGGAGCCGGACCGCATTCTCCGGCGAGCGGAAGCGCGCGTAATTTTTTTTATCCTCATACGCGTTGCGTATATTCGCGTTGGCGCAATAGGTGCAGGCATACAGGCATCCGCGTGAGACGATGACCTCCGCGGTGCTCACGCGGTTGCTCTTGAGATTCCGGTAATCGAACAGGCTGAGGTCCGGAAACGGCAGTTCGTCCAAATCGCGCGGATATGGGCGCATAGCGTTCCGGAGCACCGTGCCGTCCGGCTGTTTGAACCAGAAGCCGAGCTCCCCGGTATTGAATTTCCCCGTCCTGTCGTAGCCGTTTATCAAATCGCGCAGAGGGAATTCCCCCTCGCCGCGGCTGACGATGTCCACGCCGGGGAGCGCGATGACTTCCTCGGGCGCGAGCGTGGGATGGTATCCGCCCGCGATCACGGGGATGTCCGGCAGCGCCTCGTCGAGCCAGCCGAGCATCGCCGAGGCGCAGTCCATGATCGTGGTGCGGAGGGAAAAACCGATGATGTCGGGACCCCATTCCTTGATTTTTGCGAGAAACTCGGCCTTGCCCGGCATGTATGTCTGATGATAGAGCGAAACGCGATGCCCTTCGCCCTTGAGCGTTGCGGAAATGGAGGCGATACCCTCGCTGTAGTTGCCGGGAATGCCCCGAACGTACCTGGTTTCCTCCAGAAAATCGGGATACACAAACAAAAAATGCAAGGACATACCTTTCAGTTAACCTCCAGCATCCAAAACCGTTTTATGCGCCGTATGCTGTCGAAGTCTGTCCCGTTGTTCCCGGCAACCTCAGCTTTCCCTGCAAACGCTTACATTTATCTATATTGGAATCCACAAAATGCAACAGCTTTTTTCAATCTTAGAGCAGGGCTTTTTTCAGCACACTCTTTAACAGTCTGCCCATTTTGTCTGCTTCATAATATGCCGCGTTCATATTTCCGGGCTCCGCGCTTCACCCGATTTATTGGACTTAGGACCTCACATATGATAAAATATCCAAATTGAGATATTCTTTATTGGAGGTTACCAATGAAAAAAGCAGCATTACTCCTTCTTGTCTTTGCCTTACTGTCAATAGCAGGCTGCAGCAACAGTGCCGCAGGAGCTGATTCAAAAATAACGCCGACACCGGAAAATACAGGCGCTTCAAATGCCGAAACGGCTTCACCCGACCCCACGCCGTCAGTATCCTTTTTAACGCCGGCCAGCCCGTCGGCGGCCGCACCGTCAGGGGACGAGCAGTCCCCCGCGGCGACGAACAATCCGTCGTCGTCTGACGGCGTGAGCGCAGCTTTAGGCGCCTATAAGGCCGTTTTGGAGAATAAATCCGAGTTTTACAGTACTGAAAGCAAAAAAAATGTTCTTTTTGATGATTTCCTGGCAAACAAAGAGATTTACGGCATCGTTTTTAAACCGGAGCGCTTTGCAATACTCGATATGGACGGCGACAAAGTACCTGAGGTCGTTATAGAATTACAGGCCGGGGAATTTTTTGAAGTGCTGCACTACGATAAAGATAGCGTCAAGGGATACCTTTATGGTATCAGACAGCTGGGACAGCTGAAAGCGGACGGCACGTTCAGCTGGTCAAACTCGGCGTCTAACTGGGGATACGGAAAATTAAGCTTTGAGGCAGCCGGCGATAACAAAATTGATAAGACAGGATATGTAGACGGAGACGTCAACAACAGCGCGTCCACAGCCTATTACGTTGATAATAAGTCTGTTACCGAAGATGAATTTAATTCTTTCTCCAAAAAGCAGGATGCAAAGCAGGACGCTCCCTGGCATGAGTTTTCGCAAAAGAACATCGACGCGGAGTTTCAGAAAAGCTGAGGCTCCTCTGAGGTCGCCGGCCATGAAAAGGGCCGCCACATTGCAAGATGTGGCGGCCCTTTTGTTTATTGCGGCGCTTTCATCAAGCCCTTACTACCAAAGTCCGAGGACAAACCCAGGTTAAGGCTTCGGATTCTAAAATCGAATGATACCGGCTATAATCAAGTCTGCAGATGCATTTGCGTCATGCTTGCCTGATGAGGCATCACGCGGAAAAGGTACTTATTATGTGGGATATCCGCTTCTGGCTTTTCTTTGCGGTGGTCGTCCTGATGACAGGGCTGATCATCGCAGTCAAAAAGCTTCGATTTATCGACGTTCAAATCATAATTATGGCAGCCGCGCTTGCCTTGGCCTGCGACATGCTCCTCTGCAAGCAATTCGGGCTATACAATTGGGGCCGCGACGAATACAGAGGCTGGTATAGCTTTTGGGCAAATTTATTCATCGTTCCCGCGTGGGGATTTATTTTTATTAAATTCCTTCCGAAAACTATTAAAAGGGTTATCGCTTATATCTTTGCATGGACGGCACTCAGCACATTATTCGAGCTATTTATCGCAAGGCCTCTGGGTATCGTATTTTATCACGGGTGGAATATCGCGCTTTATTCCACTATCGGTTACTTTTTGTTTCTTATATGCATTTACGCTTATTACCGGGTGATGCTGAGGCAGTACGGCAGATTACAATGACAACGGCATCAGGGCTCTTACAGCGCCGGAGAAAAGCTGACGTTCGTTTCGGAGCCTTCCGCGAAGATTCCGGCGGCAAAGGTATTATCCTGAATCGTATTGTCCTTAAATGAAACGGCGTTGCTGTTGAAGACCTTAAGGAAGGACGTCATTCTGTTGCCGGAGATCGTGCAGCCGTTAAAGGTCACGGTGTCACAGGCGGAGAGGGAAACCAGGCTGTCCCATCCGGTGTCGGAGGTGTTGTTTTTTATCGAGCAGGTATTGAAAGCGACGTTATCGCAATTATCCAGTGTTATCATTGTGAATTCCACGCAGTCATAGAAATTGCTGTTATTAAAGGACAACGACGAGGATTCGCTGGCCGTCATGATGCCATACGTACATTCCTTGATATCGGTATCGCTCACGGTCAAGCCGGTGACTTTATCCATAATGATGCCATATGTACCGCTGCCGTACAGCACGCAGGCTTCAACGCCGATATCTTTCGAATCGGAAAAATGCAGGACGCCGCCCGTGCAGTAGCCGGGCTCTTCCGTATGCCCGACCGTCAGGCCGTTTAGTGTGATATTGGCGCAGTCGGAGAAGTTTAAAACATTGGCGTAGCGCGGCTTAACAACGACGGTTGTGGCTTCCGCCCCGGCGGCGCCGGAAATCGTGAGGTTTTTGACGCCGGTGATGACGACCTGTGTGCCGTCGTACACCGTCTCCCACGAGACATAATTATTTTTTACGGCGGAGATGTTTACCGAGGATAAATCATATGTACCGGCAGACAGGCTTATTTTCCTGTTGGGCCCGATGGCGTTCAGCAATTCCGCGGCCGTGGAGACATCTATAGTGGTCATGCTTTTGCTTTGGATAATCACCGCATTTGCCGCGGCGTCATAGTCCACACCGAACCCGAGGGCGTCACCCAGCTCCCGTATCTTGAAATAGTTGCTGCCCTCGATATTATATACCGTGAGGCCCGTCACGGTTTCCCCGTCAAGCTGAATCTTTTGGCTGCTCACGGCAGCCGTCGAAGAATTATCCGGGCCCGGCGCTGTAAGCTCGCTGCCGTTTGCTTTGTAGAGGTCTCCCGTATTGATAGCTACCGTATTCGTCGCGCCATCCCAGTCTACGCTGAACTGGGAACCCGTTCCGTTCAGGATATACGCCAAATCGCGCAGGCGGATATAATTAGAGCCGTCGATAGCATACAACTCACAGGCTATCGTCCTGCCGTCGGCGACAAGGCCCTGCTGAGACAACGTGACAGACGGCGCGGCCAACGCGTTCATCTGCCCTGCCAGCACCGTGATCAAAGCGGCCAAAACGACCGCGGCAAAGCGCTTTTTCATGTAAAATACCCCCTATCAAAATACAGGCAATGCCAATTGTTATAAATTATTCTAATATGTACACTCCGCCGTTGTCAACACCATGGCCCGCAAACTTGCATTTATGTGGTAAAATATATCTATCATGTGCTATGGAAATGAGGGGCAAAAATGAACTATGACGCGCTGATCGTGATAGATATGCAAACGGCTCTTATCGAGGAGCATCCCTATAACGAAGCTGCCGTTATTGAAAATATAAAGAACTTACTGGGGGCCTGCAGGGCAAAAAAGATTCCGGTCATCCATGTTCAGCACGACGGCGGCGCCGGCGACGCGCTGGAGCACGGCGGCAAAGGGTGGGAAATCTGGAGTGCGCTCGCGCCCATGCCCGGCGAAAAGATTTTTGAAAAGCAATACAACAGCGCTTTCCGCAATACGGGGCTGCATGACTATCTCAAAACGCTCCCCGCGAAAAATATTATCCTGTGCGGCATGCAGACGGAATATTGCATCGACGCTTCCTGCAAGGTGGCTTTTGAATACGGATACAATGTAACGGTGCCGCGGGCCGCGGCGACGACGTTTGATAGCGCGTTTGCCAGCGGAAAAGCTTTGTCGGAATACTACGAGGATAGGATATGGAACAACCGCTATGCCCGGGTCATTCCCATGGAGCAAACGATTTCCGAAATCAATGATTAATTATTCCCGTAACGAGAGCCGGTCAGAATGAAATGACCGGCTCTCGTTATATTTGCTTTAGCCTCTGACCCAGCGCAGGGCGGTGTGGCGGCGCTTGCCGTCCTTGCCGATGCGCACGGGGTCGGCGGTCAGGACGAGGGCCCCGTCGTCCTCGAAGCGGACGTAGCGCTTTTGGGTGCTGCCGATCCAGTTCGGGATAAGGCTGAACTCAAGCGCGTGATAGACGATCTGATTTTCCTCGTCGACGGTAAAGCGCCCGGCGTACGCGAACATGCCTCGGGCGGCGGCCAGTGTCTGCTCGTCGGTGCCGAGCTCCGTGTCCGGGACGCTGTAGCGCGGCCTGTTTGCTCGCAGTATCTGGACGGACACCCACCCGTCCTGCGAATAGCAGATGAACCCGGTCGCGTCCTCTCCCATGATGTGGACGGTCCCGCCGTCCTCATCCGTCCCCGTAAACGAGGCCAGCTTCCACGTACCGAGCAGTTTTTCCTTCAGCATGAGTTCGTCCTCCTAATGACGCATTTCTTGTAATTGGCTACTTATATTATCCAGAAAATCGGCGTTTCCGCAAGACCCCCGGGCAATTTTTCATTTTATACCACCGGGCTATTACAGAAAAGAGATTATTTTAAATTATAATTATATTTAATATTGACTTTAATAATATTGCACTTTATATTTAATATAATTAAGCAGCGGAGGTCCGATCATGTCAGTAGACGTAATTCCTGAATGGATGGCAAATCTCGACGACGAGGATATGTCGTTTATTAAAAAATTTATTACGGCGTCGGGCTCACTGAAGGAAATTGCCCATCAGTACGGCGTTACTTACCCGACGGTGCGCCTGCGGCTCGATAAGCTGATACAAAAAATCCAAATCGGCGACGATGCCGCAAACGAACCGTACATCGCCCTGATCAAGCGCCTTGCAATCAATGAAAAGCTTGATTTTGACACGGCGAAAATATTGATATCCGAATATAAAAAGGCAAGGAAGGACAAATAAAATGCGCAATCTTATCATTATATTATTCATTGGACTTCCAGTGACGGCCGGCATCATATGGCTTCAGCTGTTCCTGTCAAAAAAAGCAAGCAAATGGCTGGGCCTGATTATGCCGCTTATCATCTTTGCTTTTTCGCTGCTTATCGTGGTGGGAAATATTATGTATACGGGCAGCCCATGGGAAACAGCGTTATTGATCGTTACAACGCTCCTTCTCTCGAACATCCCCACCGCGATCCTGCTGGCGATATATTTTGCCTGCAGAGAACAAAGAAAGAAAAGAGCGCAGGTTGAGAAAATGAACATTCAAGATCTGGGATAAAGCAGAAAAAAAGGCGCTGTTACGCGCCTTTCTTTCTGCTTGTCCGTTTCGCAGGGGGCTTGTCCTCGGGGGTTTCCTTGCCCGCGTTCTGCTTGTCGATGCTGGCTTTCAGGGCATCCATCAGGTTGATGACGTTGCCGGCCTGCTCAGGCTTGGCGGCAACGATCTCTTTTCCGGATATCTTCGATTCCACCAGCTCCTTGAGCTTGCCCTGGTATTCGTCCTTGTACTGGGCCGGGTCAAAGGGCGTGTCCATGGAGCCTATCAGCACCTGGGCCATTTTCAGCTCCTGCTCCGTCGGCTCCGGTATCTGGTAGGACTTTTGCAGCTCCTTGATATCGTCCTGATAAAACATGGTCGAGATCAGCACGCCGTTTTCCCGGGGGATGATCGCCATCAGCGTGTCCTTGGTGCCCATGACGGTCTTGCCGATGGCGATTTTCTGCTCCTTCATCAGCGCGGAGCGCAAAAGCTCAAAGGCCCGCTCCCCGCCCGTATCCGGGACGGCCTGGTATGTCTTGTCATAATAGACCGGCGATATCTGATTTAACTGCGCAAAGTGCAGGATCTGGATCGATTTGTCCTTTTCGGTTTTGATCTTCTCTATTTCCTCGTCGGCTATGACCACATAGCGGTCCTTGTCGTACTCGTAGCCCTTGATGATATCCTCGCTCTTGAGCTCTTTTCCGCAATGGGCGCAGGTCTTTTTGTACCGCACGCGGCCCTGGTCGTCCTTGTGCAGCTGATTGAAATGAATATCATTGTCCTGCGTGGCCGTGTACAAGGAGACGGGGATCGCCACAAGTCCGAAGGAAATTACTGTTCGATGTGCTACCGGCATAAAACGCACCTCCGGTAATATTGTGCCCTAATAATCCGCAAAAAATTGGGCTTATTAATAATGATGCTGCCGAGTATCTCAAAAAGGTCGTGAGACAATGCCTGCGAAACTGGAAGAATACAACCGGAAAAGGAATTTTGAAAAAACCGGGGAGCCGGAGGGCAACGCCGAGCAGCCCGAAGAGTGCCTGCGGTTTGTCGTCCAGCACCATATGGCCCGCCGGGATCACTACGACTTCCGGCTGGAATGGAACGGCGCTCTTTTAAGCTGGGCGGTGCCCAAGGGTCCCTCCTACGACACCCGCGACAAGCGCCTTGCCGTTCAGGTGGAGGACCATCCCCTGGAGTACAGGAATTTTGAGGGGACGATCCCCAAGGGCGAATACGGCGGCGGTGCGGTGATGCTCTGGGACGAGGGCACCTGGGAGTCCCAGACGGACATGGACGAGGGGCTGCGCACGGGCGCGCTGAAGTTTGTGCT
Source organism: Sporobacter termitidis DSM 10068 (assembly GCF_900130065.1). Lineage (GTDB taxonomy): Bacteria > Bacillota > Clostridia > Oscillospirales > Oscillospiraceae > Sporobacter > Sporobacter termitidis. The sequence continues at coordinate 29,327 of NZ_FQXV01000018.1, read as the reverse complement.
GTACGGAAAGCGGCTCAAAGGGAAATGGGCCCTGGTCCGCATGAAGGCGAAGCCGGGCGAGACAAAAAGCAACTGGCTTCTTCTCAAGGAAAAGGATGCGTACACCCAGACCGGCGACGGGATTTCCGCCTTTGCCACCAGCGTCAGGACCGGCCGCACCATGGCGGAAATCGAGGCGGGTGCGGCGGATAAGGTCGCGAAAAACCCCTTTGACAAAACCGGCGTGCAGCTGGCAAAGCTCGTTAAAACGGCCCCCGAGGGCGAGGACTGGCTCTATGAGCTGAAATACGACGGCTACAGAATCCTGGCGTATCTGGAAGGCGGCAGCGTCCGCCTCGTCACCAGAAACGGCAACGACGATACGGGGCGGTTCCAGCCCGCCGCCGATGCTCTGGCGGACTGGGCCGGCGGCAGGGCCATGGTGCTGGACGGGGAAATGGCGATCACCGACGCGGCGGGCAGGACGGATTTTCAGGCCCTACAAAACTACATGAAAAATCCCCAGGGCAAAAACCTCACCTATATCGTCTTCGACCTTTTGGCGCTGGACGGGACCGACCTGCGAGGCCGCCCCCTGACCGAGCGGAAGGAAACGCTGGAGACCCTGATGGCCGGCGCGCCGAAAAGCCTGTATTACAGCTCCCACGTCAGAGGCGGCGGCAAGGAGAGCTTTGGCGCCGCCTGTCAGGCGGGGCTGGAGGGGATCGTGGGCAAAAAGGCCGATTCCGTCTACAGCGGGACGAGAAACGGCGACTGGATCAAGCTCAAGTGCGATACGCGGCAGGAGTTCGTCATCGGCGGATATACGCTGACGGATAAAAAAACAAGCGGCGTCAGCGCGCTCCTCCTCGGCGTCTATGAGGGGACGGAGTTCATTTTTGCCGGCCGGGCCGGAACAGGCCTGACCGGGCGCAGCATGACGGAGCTCGAGGAAAAGTTTCAAAGCCTCCAAAGGGAGACGCCACCCTTTAAAGAGGCGCCGGCGCCCAGAAAAAACGAGAAGGTCACCTGGCTCGAGCCCCGGCTTGTGGCGGAAATAAAATTCGCCGAATGGACCAAGGACAACCTGTTAAGGCAGGCCAGCTTCAAGGGCCTGCGCGCGGACAAGGACCCCGTGGATATAAAAAAGGAAGACGCGGACGACGCGGCGCAGCCGCCCGCGAGGGAGGCGGAAAAATCAATGAAAGCAAGCGGCGACAGCATCACGATCGACGGCGTCAGAATCTCCAGCCCCGGCAAGGTCCTGTTTGAGGACCCCGTTGTCACAAAGGAGGACGTGGTCCGGTACTACGCCGCCGTGGCGGCGCGCATGCTGCCCTATGTGAGCCAAAGGATTCTCAGCATTGTGCGCTGCCCCAAGGGCATATCCCAGTCCTGCTTTTACAAAAAGCACCCCGGCCCCGACAATAAGGGCATCGTCACCATTCCCATCCTCACCAGCGGCGGGGAGACGGAAGAGTACTTTTATATCGAGAACGCCGCCGGACTTCTTTTCGAGGCTCAGATGGGCACGCTGGAATTCCACACTTGGGGCAGCCGCGTAGACATGCTGGAAAAGCCGGACATCATGGTGTTTGACCTGGACCCGGACGAGGGCATGGCGCTTGACCGCGTGCGCCAGGGCGTGCGAGACCTCAGGAGCCTGCTGGACCAGCTTTCGCTGACTTCCTATCTCAAGACCAGCGGCGGCAAGGGCTATCATGTGGTCGTCCCCTTCCAGCCATCCGTCCAGTGGGACGCGTTTCACGATTTTGCCCGGCACACCGCCGAGGCCATGGAACAGCAGTGGCCGGACCGCTACACCAGCAACGTCAGAAAAGACAAGCGGAAAAACAGAATCTTTATCGACTGGATCCGGAACGGCCGCGGCGCCACCAGCATCGCCCCCTACGCCATCCGGGCGCGGAAAGGAGCCAAGGTCTCCATGCCCATCGCCTGGGAAGAGCTCGACACGGTGGCCCCCGACGGCGTCACCATGGGAGACGCGCTCAAAAGAATTGGGCGCAGCGACCCGTGGCAGAATTTTTTCCAGACCGTCCAGCGGCTGAAATAAAAAGTCACGCAGGAGGACATGCGCCTCCGGAGTGACTTTTCTCATGCAGCGCGCGGCTGAGCGCGCTGCGTGCAGCCCCTTGTCGGATAAAGCCGCCTGTTTCTGAAACAGGCGGCTTTAGGCTCACTACATATTATGGAGGTTTTCGATGGCATCGGAAATCACCTTTGCCAGGACGAGGGAGCCGGCTTTATTCGGATGGACGTCGTCCTTATAAAAATACTCGCTTTTGTTCACGCTGGCGCCGTACCAGTCCGCGACGACCGTATTGGCGTACTCCTCCGAAACCTTGGACAGCGTGCTGTTCACGGCCGTACACCAGGATTTCGGCACCTGGGTGTTGACAAAAACGATCTTTCTGTCGCTGCCGATCAGGTCGATGATATCGCGCAGACTGGATTCTTTCACCGTGCCGTTGGACCCCAGCTCGATGATGACGGTTGGGGCCAGCTGGTCGTTCTGGATTAATTCGGTGATCACCTTTTTGGCCTCATAGAACTGCCGGCCCACCTTTGCCTCGGCAATCATATTGGGATAATACTTTTTTAAGTACGGCGCCACGTCGATGCCGATGGAGTCGCCGATCAAGGTCACGCTTAAGTCGCTTGATACGATGGGCGCGCTGTCCGTCGGGGAAGCGGCGGGCGGCGGGCTGGGGCTTTGCGCGGGGTCCGTGCCTTCCGGAGACGGCGGGGGCGACGGCTTATCCGACGGCTTGACCCCCGGCGGTGTCGGGCTCATGTCCGGGCTGTCGTCCGGGGTCGCCGGAGCCGACGGCGACACCTCGGCGGACGGCGGCGCCGTTGAGGTGTCTGCCGGCGGCGGCGCGGTATCCGGATCGTTCGAGGGGTCCATGTGGAGCTCCGAGGGCAGGGCGCTCAATTCCTCGTCGCGGTTGTCCACCGGGCGGGCATAGAGCAGGCCGACGCCAGCGACGACCACCAGGGCGACCGCCAGCGCTCCCGCCGTTTTTTTCCACCAGCGCGCATGCAGTATCTTCATGTAAATATCATTCCTCAGCAAATCGTCGATGCGGTTTTTGCGGATCGGCCGCTCAACGGCGTAATAGGAGAACGCCGCCAACAAGACCGTCGCGGCAACCTGGCAGATACTCAGCGGCACATTCACCCTATCCGACCCGAAAACGGTGTTCGAAATCACGATCACGGGGAATTGCCACAAGTAGATGCCGTAGGATATGTTCCCTATAAATCTTAGCGGCTTTATGCTGAAGAATTTGCCGATAATCGTCGACGGCGTCGCGGCAGCGGCGATCAGCAGCAGAGAAACGACAGAAAACAGAAACATCCCGCCGCGATAAAGTATATCGTCGTACTGCGTGAAGTAAATCACGGCAAACAAAATGCCCAGCAAGGCGGCAAAGCCCGCAACGTCGAGGACAATGCGCGCGGTCCTGCTTCGCCCGGCCTCCATGATTTTCCGGCTCGGGCAGGCCAGCGCCAGACAGGCGCCCAGCAGCAGGGAGAAGACGCGGGTGTCGGTGCCGTAATAAATCCTGCTGGGATCGACCCCCGGCTGAAACAGCACCGCCATCAAAACGGCCGACGCGGCGGCGGCCAGCGCCGTGAGCGCAATCATCAGCCACTTCTTTTTGATGAACCGCTGCCCGGCGATCAGCAGGAGCGGCCAGATAAGGTAAAACTGCGCCTCAACGGCCAGAGACCAGAAGTGGGTCAGCAGCGAGGGGGTGGCAAACGAGGCGAAATACGGCGTACCGTTGAATATATACCACCAGTTGCTGAAAAAAAACAAGGCCGGCAGAAACGCGGATTTCAGGTTCGATAAAAGATCGGGGCGAAAGAGCGAAACGTACGCCGAAACGCACAGCAGAAGGAAAATAACAGCCGGCAGGAGCCTTTTACCGCGCCGGATAAAAAAGTTTTTCAGGCTGATTTTTGACTCCCGCGCCCATTCCGACATCAAAATATCCGTGATCAGATAACCGGACAGCGCGAAAAACAGCGTCACGCCCAGAAAACCGCCGGGCAAAAACGGCAGTCCCAAATGATATCCGATGACCGCGACCACGGCCAAGGCCCGGAGCCCATCCAGTCCGGGCATATAAGAACGCTTTTGAATTGTATTGTATCTCATGAGATATTTCCCTTTTATGTAAACCGCTCACGCAAGTCGCGGCGTTATTCTTTCCCACTAATTTTAATCGACATTTTTCCAAAAAAAAAGCCTTCTTTTGCAAAAATTTTAAATATCCAAATTTTTCTTTGGAAAAGCTTTACCCGGCGCCTGCCGCCGGCCTGAATTAACGCCCCCGGCCCCCGGCTACCCATTATATGATGGCCGAACCCGTCCTGCCATCAGTGATACAAAAAATCCCGCCTCACGGCGGGATTTACTGCGGGCTTCAATGCGGCAGCTGGAACAGGTTGACAATTATTTTTTATATGTTAAACTTAGATTTAATATGGTGTTTCGCTGTTCTGGCGGGGCACTTTTGTGCTGTTATAAGGATTTTCAATAAAATGCAACAAAATGGAGGTTTTTGGAAAATGACAAATTGCGCTTCACTGAAGGACCCCCTGTTCGAGAAATTGAACAGGCAGCTCACGGATATCGCGAACATAACCGCCCGGGTGGACCGCAATGTCCACAGCGCCGATGTGGTCAAGGAAACAGAAAGCCTCAGCGATTACGCCGGAAGGCTCAGCGAGCTTCTGAAGCATATGGCCCAGGCAGGCCAGGAGATCGGCGTTCCTTTTGTCATCATCAACTGCAGCGTCGAGGTCTACGACACATCCTGCGACGAGCTTATCGAATACCATATCGTCAACTCAAAGGTCTTTGAATTGGAGGGCAATGACGTGACATTTTCATCTCCCATCGGCAGGGCCCTGTTATTCAGGAAGGTCGGAGATACGGTGGAATTCACGATACCCGTGGGCAAAATTACTTATATCATCAAGTCCATCCGATTTGACGACGACTTAAGCATTGAATACGAAATAACATGAGAGTCCGGCCGCCCCTTATTCCGCCGGTCCCTCACCGACCGGCGGCGTTTTTTGCCTTTTGAACAGCAGCGTGGCCAGCAGGACCGTGGCGGGGGCGCTGAGGACGATGCCGAAGCTGCCGGAGAGGCCCTGCATGATGGCAATGCCAATGTTGTTGGAATTGATGATCTGCAGGTACGGCAGGTCGTAGGCGTAGTCCAGGAGCAGCATCGACACGCTGGCGCCGGCGAAGGCCAGGATGAGCGTGTTGCTGTCGGTGCCCAGCATATCGCGGCCCACGTTCATGCCCGCCTTGAACAGCGCCCCGCGGGATATGGCGGGGTTATGGGCGGTCAGCTCGCACATGGCGCTGCTGATGGACATCGCCACGTCCATCACCGCGCCCATGCTGGAAATCAAAAGCCCCGAGAACAGCAGGCCCCCCACCTGGACGCCGTTGGTGTTCCAGAGCGTCATCAGGCTTTCTATGTCCGAGACGTTCCAGCCCGTTACACCGGTAACGGCGGAAAAAGCCGTGGCGGCGATCCCGGCAATCACGATGCCGGTGATGGTGCCGGCCACGGCGGCCAGCGTTTTCAGCCCGGGCCCGCCAATCAGATACAGCGTCACCACCGTCGTCGCCACGCAGATCAGCACCGATATCCAGAAGGGCGAATACCCCCGGTAAACCAGCGGCAGATAGACGAACATGATGCAAAGCCCCGTAAAGACAAGACCCAGCGCGCCCCGGAGGCCCTGCCGGCCGCCCACCAGGCACAGCACCACCAGGTACACCCCCGCGAAAATATAGATGGCCGCCTCCCTGCTTTGGGAGTAAACCGTCGTGACGGAGGAATCCCCGGCCACGCTCTGGATGACCACGACCTTCAGCCCCACCCTGCACGCCGCGCCGAACAGATAGCCCGACGCGCTGGTGGTTGTGACCTCCCGCCCCTTCAGCGCGCCCGTCAGCATCCTGACCTTTACGGTCTGCTCCCCTACCCGGCTGCCGTCCGGCTGGAGGTTGTCCTGCAGTATCTGGGTGACGACGCCCTTTTCAAACGTCTGGCCGGCCCGGGACACCAGCGGGGTCTTTTCCATCTGATTGAGCCGGACGACAAAAATGGCCAGCAGCACGAGGCACAGCGCCGGTATTCCCCAGCGTATCAGCGGCTTGACTTTCTTTCGCACGCGGTTTTCACTTCTTTCTGAAATAAAAAATTGCCATCCTGAGGCGCCGTCAAATGGCCGGAGAATCTTCAGAAACCGGGCGTTCGGCCCGGTTTCTGATGCTCAGGATGGCAGGCTGTCTTGAGACAACCTTATTTTTTGCCGGTGTTATTCGCCCAGCTTCGTCAGGGCGTAGTCCACCGCGGACGCGGAGACCGTTTCCTTGGGGCTGAGCGCCGCGCCGGTCAGCAGGCCTTCGTTGACGGCGAACTTTACCGCGTCCTGCGCCCAGGGCGCCACGGCGGCGGCGTCGGGATAGGCGGCGTATTTCGTCCCGTCCACGGAGACAGGCTTGCCTGTCGCGGCGGCGTAATTGTACATCATCACGGCAAGCTGCTCGCGCGTCACGGCCGCGTCCGGATTGAAGCTGGCGGCGGAGACGCCGCTGACGATGCCGCCGGCCTTGGCCCACGCCACGGCGTTGTAGTACGCCGCGCCGGTGGACACGTCGGAGAAGCCCGCGCCGCCTGTCACGGCCGGAGCGCCGGCCCCGTTATACAGCCGGAGGACGGCCTCGCCGCGCGTCATGGCTGCGTTTACTGCCTCGGGCGCGCCCGTTTTTTGGATGGTAAAGGTATCGTCGATCTTCTCCGTTTTGCCCTCCGCGGTGATCTGGTAGGTGTCGATGGAGAAGCTCGCGGCGGTCATGCTGATCACGGAATAGCTGGGCAGCCAGTTCTGGCTCCGCTTTGCAATGTAATCCTGCTGGGGATTGATGAGCTCGTAGAACTTGGAGCCGGAGGCGGAGTTGGCGGTGATATACAGCGTCCCGTAAGGATTGACCACGGTGCTGCCGGCGACGCTTTCGATGTTATAGCACCTGTTGTCGGCCCCGAACGCCGCGCGGTCCGCCTTGCCCTGGGTGTCGGTGTCCGCCGGATTCAGGGGGATTTTCGCGCTGTTCGTATTGTTGTAGGCGTTGTTCCAGTCATAGTCGGTCTTGGCGTCGTTGAGCTGGAACTCGTACGCGCCGTGGGCCTGGCTGTCGCCGTAAAGAATCTTGCTGCGGCTGTAGGTGTGGTCATGGCCCTGAAGCACCACGTCGACGTCGTATTTGTCGAAGACGGGGGTCAGCTGGGTGCGGAGGATCATGCCGTCCGTGTCGGAGTGATCCAGGCCGGAGCCGTAGATGTCCTGATGGATCGTGACGATCCTCCACTTGGCGCCGGGGTTGGAGGCGACGGCCTCTTTCAGCGTGGCCTCGTGCTCGGCGACGTTGTAGTTGTTGGTGTTCAGGACGACAAACAATCCGTCGCCATAGGAGTAATAGTAATCGCCGCCGGCCTGCGTGGCGCCGTTGGCGGTGGCGTTGGGGTTATAGAAGTGATAGGCATAGTCGGGATTCAGGGAGTCATGGTTGCCGATGGTCGTGGCTACCGGCAGGGATGCCAGGGCACTGGGCGACAGGTAAGCCGCATACTCCTCCTCCTTGGGCTTCGCGGTCCTGTTGACCTGGTCGCCGGCGGAGATGACGAAATTGAGGTCGGGATTCTGGGCCAAGGCGATATCCAGCGTGCGGTCCCAGGCAAAGCCGTCGTTGCGGGCGGCCGTATTGTCGGCGCCGGTGCCCTCGGCCAGCTTGCCGCTGCCCTGCGGCTGGCCGGTGGACGCGCCGATCTGGGGATCACCCACCAGCAGGATCTTGACGTTTTCAAAGCTGCCGGTCTTATACGTCTGGGCGGCGGTTTGGACGCCGTTTTTCTCCACCGTATAGTAATAGGTCGTGTTTTCCTTCAGGCCGGTCACGGCAACGTGGTTGTAGTCATACGCCGCGTCGCCGGTCAGGCTCTTGTCGACCGCGGCAGAAGTGCCCTTATACGTCTGCAAATTGTTCTTGTCCGTGCCGAAATGCACCACCGGGGTGGCGGCGCTCCCGTTGGACGCGCTGTACCAGGCAAAGTTCAGCGCCGTGGCGTCGGTGCCCGGCGTCAGCGATACCTTGGTGAAATCCGCCGCCGTCTGCTCCCAGGCGTCGGTCCAGGCGGTCCACTCTGCCGAGCCGCCCGTCTGGCTGGCGTCGTTATAATGTACTGTGGCTGCCGAGGCCAGCGGATAGGCGCCGAGAAGCAGCACGGCCGCCAGCAAAACGCCGATCATCAGTTTCCGTTTTGTTTGCATCGTATTTCCTCCTTTATAGATGCCGGATATTGAAGTCCGGGTTCTGTCCGGCAGGGCCAGTATATCCCCACAAAAATCCAGTCTCAATAGACTTTTCCAACTTTTTTCTAACATTTTACACAGCCTTAACAGGCGGCAAACAACGCCAAAACAGGCCATGACAAAACCGCCGTATCGCGTGATACGGCGGTTTTATTATAGTTATTTCCGGCTTTCTTTTAAAAATCCACGGCTGTCTTGGCATAGGCCTTGACAACGTTGCCGGCGGCATCCTTGATGCCCTGGCCCAGGAGCTCTGCGCCGTAGGTTCCGTCCGTCGCGCCGGAAATGGCTGCGGTGAGCGTCGTGAAGCTGCCCACCGTCCCCCGGGCGCCGGAGAAGGTGTAGGTGGCGGTCAGAGGCATCCCGTAGGCGTCCGTGATCCGGAAGGCCGAGGAAATCGCCGCCGCGTCCGCGGCGCCCACAGGCTCGGTGAAGGTCACAACGACTGTGTAGGGGTCCGTCCCTTTAACGAGAGAAGCAACGGCGGGGACAATCCCGTCATGGATCGTGACTGTCGCCGGCGTCGCGCTGCTGACGACGGGAACGGCCACGGCCCCGGATACGGCGTTGCCGTAAATATCCTTCGTTTTCGTCGCCGAAATCGCCAGCTTCGCGGGTGCCGTATCCGTGTCGGACGCCATGGCCGACGCCGTCAGGCTGCCGCCCAGCGTGATCGTCACCACTTTGCCGGTCGTGTCAAGCACGTAGCTTGTGCCGACGGAGGCGAGCGTCACACCATCCGCCCTGTAAAGCCGGAATTCCGTGGAATCGATGGTCTTCATCGGGTTGCTGAAGGTCACCTGCAGCTTGTTGACGTCAAGGGCGGCGGCTGTCAGCACCGTCAGCGGAGTCGAGGCGGACGTTCCCTGGACAAAGCATGTCACGGGCTCGAGCACATTGCCGGCCTGGTCGGCAAGGCCGCTGAACGTGATGTTGGTGACACCGGCGCCCGCTGCCGTCCCGCCGTTCAGCACGTTGTGGGGAATTGTCAGCGTCACGCTCTTCAGGTCGGCGGCCGGGACGGCCGCGGCGCCTGTCATCTGGGACAGGGGCGTGCTGGTGTACGTCCCCAGCGACCCGTCCAGGTCAATGGCATAGTTGGCGAGATTCTTCACCGTATCGGCTTTCATCGCTTCGGAGAAGGAGACGGCGACCTGTCCGTTGGCGGCCAGCACGACGCTTGTCACAGTGGGTTTCGTCGTATCCGTCGTGCCCGGCGTCGTGCCGTTTATAAGGGCCGCCAGCTTCGCCGCGAAATCGGGATTGACGGAGGCCAGATAATCGGCAAGCGTCTGGTCGGAGTCTTTCATTGTCATCGCCAGCGCCTCGACCGTCATCGTCGCCAGCGCGGCGAGGTCGAAGTTGCCGTCGATCGGGATGGTCAGGCCGAGTCTTTCGGCGAATTGCGCTTCATTGAGCCAGTTGAAATCGACGTTGTACTCGTAACCCAGCGCCGTCAGCATGATTTTCGCGTAATCCTGCGCGGCGAGATAGCCCATGGGATTGAACTTGTTGTCGGAGCCTATCCAGTTGAGCTCCGGATGCTTTTTCGCATAGGCCATCTTTTGCTGGACATAGCTCGAGCAGCCGTGATAATCGCTGAAGTTTGCGTCGCCGGAGCGATAGCTGAAGTTATCGGAGTCCTGCTCCTTGCCCATAAGCCTCAAGTCCAGAACAAAGCCCTGGATGCGGGTCGGCCGTGAATGCATGTACGCGGACGTCAGGCCCTTGGAGCCGTCACCCTGCAGCAGGCCGAGGGCGTAGAGCGTCTGGGCGTCCAGGCTCAGGTCGTTTGAATCCTTTGACGCTGTCTTTGAGCCTGACCTTGAAGCCAAATAGCCGCCAAATGAATTGCCCCTGTTTTTATTGTCGTGATTGTCATGCTTAAATGATGCTGCGGAGGCAACCGAAAAAAGTGAAAAACCAAATGCCATGATCAGAACTAACGCCAATATTTTTCTGATTTTCTTCACTGTAAAATGCTCCTTTCATACTTGAAAATCAACTGCTCGTCCGGATTTACACAGACAATGCGAAATATATCCGCCCGGCCGGCATATTTCGTTTGTCATCACATCAAATACGATTCACCCAAGGAAATCCTTGCATCCGGAGTGAAATTTTAGCAGTCTGCCTTCCGGTCAATTTTGTCGGGCGGTCATATTGCTTTTTCCGATACAATAATATAAAATTGCATGACTCATAAAAACTAAAGGAATGCTGATGCCATTTATGACAGAATCGACGGAACCAAACAGCCAGCCAAAGACGGATATAAAAACGGCGCGGGAAAAGCTTAAGAGAATCGTTGACGACAACAGCTTCAGCGAGCTTGACAGGAACCTGCTGCCGATCAACATTTTAAGATTTCCCGGCTACGACGAAAAGCTTAAAAAAGCCCGGGCCAGCAGCTCGGAGAACGAAGCCGTCATCAGCGGATTCGCCGCGATCAACAAGCAGCCCTGCATCATACTGATTTTCGAGCCGCTGTTCATGATGGGGTCCATGGGCTCCGTGGTGGGCGAGAAAATAACCCGCGCGTTCGAGCTGGCGATAAAGAAAAAGCTGCCGGTCATCACGATCACCGCTTCCGGCGGGGCCAGGATGCAGGAGGGCGTTTACTCCCTGATGCAGATGTCCAAAACGGCTTCCGCCGTTTACAGGCACAGCCAGCAGGGGCTTTTGTACATCTCCGTTTTAAGCAACCCCACGCTGGGCGGCGTCACGGCCAGCTTTGCCTCCCTGGGCGATATCGTCATTGCCGAGGAAAACGCCCAGATCGGTTTTACCGGCAAGCGTATCATCGAGGAGACGACGCGCACAAAGCTTTCCGATGATTTTCAGTCGGCCAGGTTCATCAAGGAACACGGCTTTGCGGATATGGTGGCCCAGGAGGAGGACCTGCGCCCGATACTCGCCAAGCTCCTGCAACTACATGCGTGAGGTTTTAAATGACAGCTATTGAAAAAAGCCTGAAACTGATCCGCCATAAGGACCGCCCGAACGCCGTCGATTATATCAATCACATCTTCCCGGATTTCGTGGAGCTCTGCGGCGACCGCCTGTCGGGGGACGACCCCTCTGTTGTGGGGGGCATCGCCTCCTTTCTCGGCCGCCCGGTGACCGTCATCGGTCAGGTCAAGGGGCGCACCCTGGAGGAAAATATAAAGTACAACTTTTCGATGAACAGGCCCGAGGGTTACAGGAAGACCCTCCGGCTCATGAAGCAGGCGGAGAAATTCCACCGCCCCGTGATCTGTTTCGTCGATACGGTGGGGGCTTATCCCGGCATTGAGGCGGAGGAAAACGGCCAGCACATCGCCATCGCCAACAACCTCATGTTGATGATGAATCTCCAGGTGCCGATCATCAGCGTGCTCATCGGCGACGGCGGCAGCGGCGGCGCCCTGGCGCTGTGCGCCGCCAACGAGATCGCGGCGCTGGAAAACGCGGTGCTGAGCGTGATTTCCCCAAAAGCGTGCGCGAATATCCTGTGGAAGGATTCCAGCCGCGATATCGAGGCCGCCCAGATGCTGAAGATGACGGCCAACGACCTGAAAAGCATGCGCATCATCGACGAGGTCATTCTGGAAACAAACCAGGGCGCCCACGATAATCCGTTCATCGTGGCTGAAAATATCCGGATGTATCTTGAAAAATGCCTCAACAAATATAAGAACATGCCGGTCAAAAAGCTTGTGGAGCTGCGGAACGAAAAATTCCGCAAAATCGGCGAATACGCCACGGCGTCCGAGCTGTAGCTTATCAATATAAATAAAGGGCTGCCCCAAATAGCTCCTGCGCCGCGCTCAGGTTGACAGGCTATTTGGGGCAACCCTTTTTACTTTCCCGCCGCGCCTTCCTGACCGGCGTCTTTTCTTTCACGATATTAAATGTATGACGACATGCATTATCCGAATCGATATTTTCATCGCCCCGTAGTGCGCCGGACGGCGCGCGATGCTATAATGGCTTCAACAGCCAAACAACGACGGAGGGATACATATGACAGACTTCAAGGGCAAAACCGCCTTTATCACGGGCGGGGCAAGCGGCCTGGGGCTGGGCATCGCCAAGGCTCTGGCCAAAGAGGGCATGAACATTGTGCTGGCCGATTTCCGGCAGGAGGCCATCGACGAGGCGCTGCCGGTCTTTAAGGAAAACGGCTGGCCGGCCCATGGGATTCTGCTGGACGTCACCAACCGCGCGCAGTTTGCCAAGGCGGCCGACGAGGCGGAAGCCGTGTTCGGAAAGCTCCACGTGCTGGTCAACAATGCCGGCATCGGGCTCCGGGAGGGCAAAATCTGGGAAGCCAGCTACGAGGATATGGACTTTGCCATCGATATCAATTACAAGAGCATTTTAAACGGCATCAAGACCATCGTGCCGCGTATTTTAAAGCACGGCGAGGGCGGCCACGTGGTCACCACCTCGTCCAAGAACGGGCTCATCCCCGTGCCGGGCATGGTGCTGTACAATTCAACGAAGCGCGCCGCCATGGCCATCATGGAGACGCTGGCCATCGACCTTGAGGGTACGGGCGTCGGCGCCAGCGTGTTCTGCCCCGGGCCGTACGCGACGAACCTGAACACGACGACGAACGCGCTCCGCACAAAGGTCCTGGGCGCGCCGTTCAAGCCCTTCAGCCCGTCCAAGCTGTCGAACGTCGACTTCCGCGCGCTGGAGCGGTCCCCCGACGAGGCCGGCGCGCGCGTCGTGCGCGGGATAAAGCGCGGCGACCTGTTCATCTTTACCCACGCGGAGTGGAAGGCGGGCTGGCTGGCCCACGCCAACGCCATCACCAGGGCGCTCCCCGACGAGGAGCCCGACGAGACCTTTATGCAGGTCTTCAGCCTGAACGTCCAAAACCCGATTTACGACACGCAGACCCAGGTGCCCGCGTATAAAAAAGACACCGAAAAAGCCTGAAGCTTTTACACTCAAAACAGCCGACCCGCGACGCCGCGGGTCGGCTGTTTTTTTGTTTTAAGCAAATCGAACAAAATAATATAAAACCTATTGACATTGTATGAATTAGGCGATATGATACGGAAAACATATTAAACATGTATGATTAGTCTTATACAATTGAAGTCCATTCCCGGGCTGCCGAGCCATCGGCAGCGCCGGGAAGCTTTCAAAAGGATGTTGTTGGGGGGCCTATGGGGATAAACAGTATTCTGGACCTGGTCGTCATATTCACCAAAGCCGCGCTGGTGACGCTGGAGGTGGCGCTCGCATCGATCGCGATCGCGCTCGTCATCGGGCTCGTCTGCGCCATCGTTTTGTACTTTGGGGTGCCGGTACTCAAAACCCTGATCAGGGTCTACGTCGTGTTTTTCAGAAACACGCCGTCGCTGATCCAGGCGTACTTCATATTTTACGGGCTGCCCAAGATTTTTATGGTGCTCGACAGCTTTACCTGCTCCGTCATCGTGCTGTCGCTCCTGGGCGGGGCGTACATGTGCGAGGCCATTTTCGCCGCCGTCAAGGCGATTTCAACGAACCAGAAGGAGCTGGCGCTGGCCATCGGGCTGTCGAAGCTCGATACGGTAAGGTATCTCATCCTGCCCCAGTCGATCTCCATCTCCATCGCCGCAATCAACAACAACGCCATCTTCCTGACCAAGGAGGTTTCCGCGATGAAGCTGATCCTGCTGCCGGAGATCGTATACCAGGCCTTCAGCATCATCAGCCTGCGCCCTGACCTGATCATCCCCGTCGCGCTGTTCATGGTCCTGTCCTATCTCGTGATCCTCATACCGATGACCTATGCTTTTTCCAGAGTGGAAAGGAGAATACGCTATGCAGAATTTGGGAATTGACAACATCCTCAAATCCTTCCCCCGGCTGCTGGACGGCATAGCGGTCACGCTCAAGATATCATTGATCGCGCTGGTGCTCTCCATCATCCTGGGGCTCATCCTCGGCATTGCGATGACGTCCAGAAGCAAGGTGCTTCTCGGCGTGCTGCGGACGTTTCTGGAGGCTTTCCGGCTCATACATCCGCTCATCTGGCTGTTTGTATTTTTCTTTGGCTCGGCCAACATCTTTCATATACAGATAGACAACGTGGCCGTGTCGATCCTGGTTTTCACGCTGTGGGGCGCGTTTGAAATCGGCGACCTGGTGCGGAGCTTTATCACCAGCCTGCCGAGGTCCCAGTACGAATCGAGCATGGCCCTGGGCCTTTCAAAAATACAGATGTACATATTTGTCCTGCTGCCCCAGATCATCGCCAGGACGACGCCCTCGATTGTCAACCTAGCCACGCGCCTCATCAAAACGACCACGCTCGTTTACCTGATCGGCGTGCCCGAAGTGCTGAAGGTCTCCCAGAGCATCATTCAGGTGACATATCTGAGAAATCCAAATAGCTACATTTCGTTTACGATGTATCTTTTCCTGCTGATCGTCTATTTCATCATCTGCTATCCCCTGTCGCTGTTTGAAAAATATCTGGAGAAAAAAGTTCTGGCGTAACGCCGGAGTTAGGGTGAATATATGCTTTTAAAGGTACAGCATCTTAAAAAATCGTTTGACGGCAATACCGTTTTAAAGGATATCAGCTTTGATGTGAAGAAAGGCGAGGTCATCGCCATACTGGGCCGCTCCGGCTGCGGCAAATCCACGCTCCTGCGATGTCTGAACGGCCTGGAGAAGATCGACAGCGGCGAGGTCTGGCTGGACGACGCGCTGATCACGGGCCCCGGCATGAGCTACAGGCACTGGAGCGAGGTGCGGAAAAAGATCGGGATGGTATTCCAAAGCTACGACCTCTTCCCGCATATGAACGTTTTGAGCAATATCACCCTGGGCCCCATGCGGGTGGAGAAGCGGAGCAAGGAGGAGGCCTCGAAGGAAGCCCTGAAGCTGCTGGAAAGAGTCGGCCTGCTGGAAAAGCAGTCGGCGTATCCGCGGGAGCTCTCCGGCGGCCAGAAGCAGCGCGTGGCGATCTGCCGGGCACTGTGCATGAATCCGGAGATCCTTTTGTTCGACGAGGTCACCGCCGCGCTGGACCCGGAGATGGTCCGCGAGGTGCTGGACGTGATCCGGGGCCTCCGCGACCAGGGGCTCACCATGCTGATCGTCACGCACGAGATGGCCTTTGCCGAAAAGGTGGCCGACGAGATCATTTATATGGAAAACGGCACCATCGCCGAAACGAACACGCCGGAAAGATTCTTCAGCGCCCCGAGCACCGTGGACGCGAGAAAATTCCTGAACCTGCAGGACGATTTCACTATTTGACCTTCACAAGACATTTTCTTCAGCCCTGTAAACCTGATTCACACATAAACGATCCGCTTCACGGCGGCGCCGGCAGGAGGGGGGATGGCAATCCGGTCGGGCGGATCGATCGGCGCCGCGCGTCAGGTCTGCGGTGTGTAAAGTCGTTATATCGAGCTCAGCGCGTTACTTATATTGCATTGTTATATTGAAAGGATGAAAAAAATGAAAAAGCTTTTAGCATTGGCTCTCACTCTCGTTTTAGCCGCCGCCCTGTTCGGATGCGCTTCAAGCACGCCGCCGGCCGGCGCATCGGCGTCCGCTTCCGCGCCCGCCGGGGGCTCGGGCTCCCTCGCCGCGATCAAGGCCGCGGGCACCATCCGGATCGGCATCTTCTCGGACGACGCGCCGTTCTGCTATCAGGACGCCGACGGCTCCTTCAAGGGCTATGACGTCGAGCTCGGCAAGCGCGTGGCGAAGGAGCTGCTCGGCGACGAGAGCAAAATCACCTGGGTGACGATGAACCCCGGCGACAGAGTCGCCTATCTGCAGTCCGACAAGGTCGACCTGATGCTGGCGGACTTTACGGTGACCGAGGAAAGAGCAAAGAGCGTGGACTTCACGCTGCCTTATGAAAAGGTCTCCATCGGCGTCGTCTCCAGCGAAAAAGCGCCCATCAATTCCGTCGACGACCTGAAGGGCAAAACCCTGGCCGTCAACACCGGCACCACGGCGGACGCCTATTTCACCCAGAATTACCCCGACGTCAAGCTGGTCAAGGTCGACGCCATCACCGACGGCTATCAGGCCCTCACCACCGGCAGGGCGGACGCCTTCGCGCAGGACAATACGCTGCTGCTCTCCTGGGCCAAGCAGAACCCCGGCTATGTGGTCGGCATCGACGAGCTGGGCAACAAGGACTACATTGCCGGCGCCGTCAAGCAGGGCGACACGGAGCTTTTAAACTACGTCAACGACCTGATCGAGGGCAAGCTCAAGGATGAGCAGTTCTTCCACAAGATCTACGACACCACGCTGAAGGACAGCTTCCCGGAGCAGTTCACCGCCGACCAGATCGTCGTCGAAGGCGGCGTCACACAATAACACCAACGCACAAATCGTCAAGAAAGGCTCGGGCGCACGCAAGCGCCCGAGCCTTTCTTTATATTTCCTCTTTATGTACCCTGACGCCCCATTGCGCCAGCTCCTTCAGTATCGGCATCAGATCGTCGCAGACGCCGGTGAGCGCGTATTCGACGCGCACGGGCATCTCCATATACTGCCGGCGGACGATAAGCCCGTCCTCCTCCAATTCCTTTAAGGAGCTGGCCAGCATGGTGTTCGTAATGCCGAAGATTTTGCGCTTCAGCTCGTTGTAGCGCGTGGTGCCGTCCTGATGGAGCGCGCATAATATGGGCAGCTTCCATTTCCCGCCGATGATCCTCAGCGCGCTCCCCAGCGGGCAGCGGTCCATGCAGGGGCACTTGTTTTTACATGGGACGGCGCACCGCACATCCTTATCAGTCATATTTTCCGCACCTGCTTATAATTTTCTGCGTACTTGAATCTCTTTTTTTGTGGTAGTAATATCGTACCAGATAGTTATTTGAAAGTAAATAGCTATCAATTACTTAAGGAGATGTAAAAATGATTATCAACGACGAAATCAAGGCTGTCATCGAGGGGTCGGCATTTATCACGCTTGTCACGGTGGGCGCGGACGGGACGCCGCATCCGATCATCGCCGGCAAGGGCGAGGTCTCGGGCGATCAGGTCATTTTCGGCATTTACAAGATGGAGGTCACGCAGAAGAACCTGAAAACAAACGACAAGGCGTGGATCGTCGGCGCCATGAAGGACGGCGGCCCCAAGGGCTATCGCCTCGCCGGCACGGCCAAAGCCGCCGGCAAGCAGCTCATCTTCACCGCGCAGACGGCGGACGCGATGATATAACCGCCACCGGAAAGCCTTGCGAGGCTCCCTTGGCTTTTCGGCAAACATTAAGCGGAGGATAACGTGGGTCGGCGTTATCCTCCGCTTGCGCTGTCTTATTTCCGCCATACCCCCGCCGATATGGCCTGTCTTGCAATTTGGCGGGCGGCGTGATATGTTTTTTAATAAATACGATTATTTAAAAAGCAGGTGTTTGCGGTGAAGAAAATCGGGATTATCGGCGGCAGCGGTCTGGACGACCCTAAAATTTTGTCAAACCCCAAGGAGCTCGCGATGGATACCCCCTACGGCAAAACCTCCGACAGGCTCGTCTGCGGCGCTATCGGCAATACGGAGGTCGTCATCCTGGCCCGGCACGCCAAGGGGCACAGCATCTCGCCCACAAGGGTGCCGTACAGGGCCAATATCTGGGCGCTGAAGGAAGCCGGGTGCACCGAGCTGCTGGCCACCACCGCCTGCGGCTCCCTGCGGGAGGAGCTCATGCCGGGCGACCTCGTTTTTATAGACCAGTTTATCGACTGGACAAAGCTCCGGACATTGACCTTCTTTGAGGACGAGGTGGTCCACACCGCCATGCCCGAGCCCTTTGACGCGGCGCTGCGGGCAAAGCTCGCCGCGGCGGCAGAAGCGCTGGGCTATAAATATCACGGCAAAGGGACCATGGTCACCATCGAGGGCCCCCGATTTTCCACCAGGGCGGAATCCAACATGTTCCGGCTCATGGGCGCGGACCTGATCAACATGTCCACGGTGCCGGAGGTGTCTCTGGCCAATGAGCTGAAGCTCCCCTACCAGTCCATCGCCATGGTCACCGACTACGACTGCTGGAAGGAAAACGAGGAGCCGGTATCGTACGAAATGGTCCTGAACAGGATGCGGGAAAACGCCGAGAAAGTCAAAAAGCTCCTCATTAAAATGGCCGAATGACAAGCAAACAGCCGGCTAGCTGTTGATTTATATCTGATTTTGTGTTGCAGCTTGATCATTTTTATTTTGTTTTCTCCAAAGGAGTAATTTATAAAGGAATAAAAACAGCTCAAATACCATGACAATCGCTGCGAAATCATGCGCAGCAAGAGCTCTGCTATACATCTTACCCCATAAAGACAAGGGAGATCCGGTAACAAACGGAAAATACATCATGACCTGGTATGGGAATACATAAATAAAGCTATTTAAAAAAATTAACACAAACTCCACGATAGTATATACGAGCGAAAATTTTAATTTATTGATATAAACAAGCGCTATCATAAGTGCAAGAAATAAAAGGCTGATCATCAGCGTATCAAGGAAGCCGAACCGTATGCTCAACCCAAAGAGAGATGTGAGCATATTGGCAGCAGTTTTGTACACATCATAAAATAAATACCATAAGTTTATTAAAACAACCCATAAGACCAAAAGTAAAACTTGTATTGAAATGACTTTTTTATTCATATAAGTATCCTTTATCAAAATTCATAACCTGTGGTGAAATTTCACCACAGGTTATCTTAATTTTACATTTACTAAGTTGTTGATGGATGTACATAAAAATTGATATTATTATTTGTTGTACCTTTTTTCTCAGTTATATAAACATTTGTTTGGATATAAGTTGATGAGACTGAAAGATTATAGTAATGATCGTCATAGCAAACTACTCCATATTGCCCTCCTATTTGCAGAGGTGTCGGTTCAAAATCATTTTGATAACCAGTATTATAACCATTGATAGAAGTATTATCAGGATTATACCATTTACCAAGTGCAATAACACTAACTTTTAAATATGTAAGACTTACGCTACTATCTGTAGTATCATATTCAGCAGTACCAGTATATAGTCTATAAAGATCACCAACATCGCTAGAACGAACACCGACATATATAGTACCTATTCCATGGCTTGAAAACGCACCAGTTGCTATACCGGTATTTGTAAATTTAAATTCGCCGGTTCCATATAGTACAATCGTGCTATAAATAGCTTCCGTTGAGCCATTTAGATAAGTTAATGTTTCAATAGGTTGCCTATCTTTAATTGTAAATTGAGTATATCCATTGTCTAATTTCTCAGCAGAAAAGTCGGCATATTGTTCGATCTCATGCAAATCTTGTTGTGTAAAAACAGACTTGTTTTTTAAGCTGCTATTAAATGAAAGTACGTCATTATGGACAGTACTTGATGCAACATTTTTTATATTATATAATGTTGCTATGGATGAATAACCCTCAATTGTATTAGATGCGGCATATGCAGGTAGCACTGGTATAAGGAAAATGAACGTAATCAACGCGATGGCTTTTTTTAAAGACTTTGCATTTAGTAAATTCTTCATCGTAATACATACCTTTCTTATATGTTTTATATGATACTTACAATATAATCCCATTGGATGAAAATGTCAACATCAAAATGTAAAATAGTTACATTAGCTTTAAATCGATTAAAAAGTATAATTCTAACCTTACTGAAGAATAGCGACTTTGCTTTGGTTGGCAGGACACATTAATCACATATATTAATAAATAACAAACAGCCGCCGTATCGCAGGATACGGCGGCTGTCCTTATTGCTTATCTACTTTACATAAACCTTTTTTATGTATTTCGAATTGCTGGAGGTCAGCAGGCCCTGATAATTGAGCCGGAAGGTGACCAGGTCGCCGACCTTGACGCGGTCCTCCGCGTTTGTGACGTCGATGATCAGATGGTCGCTGCTGCCGCCCAGGATACTGATGTTCGGGTCGGCGGGGATCAGGCCCTCCAGATTGACGTCCTGCTTCCCCAGGGCCAGGATCGCCCGGTCGCATAACCCCTTGTCCACGAAAACAGGCGTGTTGCCGAAAGCATCCTTTCCCGTTTCTCCGATAGGGACCGACGGCTTTGTTTTCACCTCGATGACCTCCGTCCTGAGCAGGAACGCGTCCTGATGCAGCCAGGGAATTTCGCGGTCATGTGTCGTATCCGTCCCCAAAAGGATGCCCTCGCCCACCCGCAGCTGGTTGACGCCGGCGGGCATGTCCCCGCTTTCCACCAGCTTCAGGGAAGATGTGCCGCCGCCGGAGACGATGTCGATAACGATGCCCGTTTTCTCCTCGATCTCCCGTTTCGTTTCAAGCAGCAGGTTGAGGTTTCGTATCGTGGGCAGAATACCGCCGTAGCAGCCCATGTTCGTGCCGATCCCGCGAATAATGACGCCGGGCAGCCCGGCCACCTTGACGGCCATGTCGGCCGCCTCCTCCGGCAGCACCCCTTCCCTGAGATCGCCCACGTCAATCATCAGGATGATATCGTGGTGGATGCCTTTCGTCACCGCCTTCTCCGACAGGGCCTTGATGACCTCGTACTCGGAATTGATGCTGCAGTCGGTATATGTCAAAACATCGTCGATAGAACTGAGCTGCGGGATTCTGAGGAGGGTTATGCTTTGTGAAAAATGCTGTTTTCTCAGGGCGATGACATGCTCCAGGCGCGAGTCGGCCAATTTTGTAATGCCGCCGAGCTGCATCGCCTTGACAATGCGCGGCAGCGCCGCAAAGCCTTTTGTAACGCCGAGGACCTCGATGTCCATCCCGGCGCATTTCTCCACGGTCCGCCGCGCGTTCTCCTCTATTTTGGTCAGATTGATTTCCAGGCAGGGCATATGCTTCATCACATTCACCTGCCTATTCCGTAACGCTTTTGCGGAGAATATATCTTTTCAGTCCCCCATACATCTTCTTCTCGCCGGCCAGCTCAAAGCCGCTGGCTTTCAAATTATTAATGCTCGCGGCATTGTCCGGCGAAACCGTGGCCAGCGCCTCCCGGGCTCCCAGCTCCCGGGCGATGGCGTCCTTCATGGTGATGAACAGCCGCTGCAGGCCGTAGCCCCGGTATTCGGGCGCAATAAAGGTCGTGTCATAGGTGACGCATTTCAGGCACTGCTCCCGGCTGTAGTCCAGATATAACCCCAGATTCCTGAGGCTGTTCGGATTGACGACCATCAGCGTAAACGCGATGAGCTTGCCGAAAAGATACGCGCCGATGCACACGTCGGTTTCCAGCGACTCGGAAAGCTCGTCCTCCGTCGAAAAGACGAAGATCTCTTTTGCGGTAATATTTTCATAAACCTCGCTCTGCAAAGCCATGATCTCTTCAAGATCGTCTTTTGCGCATAAACGAAATTTGATCGGCAGTTGCACCTTTTTATCTTTTTCAATGATAAAGGCCGGTTCTGAATAACGCTGCAGCAGCGTATCGAAGTTCTGGTTAAAATTTAACGCCATAAAATCCTCCTTTTCTTCTGTAAGTTCTGCTCGGTCACCGCCGGCGGCAAAAAGCAATAAGTGTAAGGTCAAACAAAAATAGGCAGCCCACTTCTTGGACTCCCCACCCCTGATAGCATAACTTAAATCCGGCATTGGCCGCCCAACCGAAGCAAAAGATTTTCTTAAATTTTATCACGCCGGCCGGGGGGGTGTCAATTAACACAGTATTGCAGATGTGTTAACTCGAAATTAATATTTTTTACATTTTACCATTTTATCACTTTTTACCAGAATCAAAATGTCGAAAACAGTCGTTATCCCGCAGGCTATACCGCTGTTTCCGACATTTTGCGCGAGCGCGGGCCCGGGAAGACCGGGTCCGCGGGTATTTTACAGCAATTTACAGATTTTTTGTTTTCAGCGCCCGCATCGCGTTCAACACCGCCAGAAGTGCCACGCCCACGTCGGCGAAGACAGCCTCCCAGATGCTGGCGAGCCCTCCGGCGCCCAGCGCCAGGACGACCGCCTTGACGGCCAGCGCAAAGATGATGTTCTGCCAGACGATCCGGCGCGTGCGCCGGGCGATTTTGATGGCGGCGGCCAGCCTGGACGGCTCGTCGTTCATGATGACGACGTCCGCGGCCTCGATGGCCGCGTCCGAGCCGACGCCGCCCATCGCCACGCCCACGTCCGCCCTGGCGAGGACGGGCGCGTCATTGATGCCGTCGCCGACAAAAACGAGCTTGCCGCCCCGCGCCTTGGCGGCCTCCAACCGCTCCAGCTCCGCCACCTTCCCGTCGGGCAGCAGCTCGGCGTGCACCTCGTCCAGACCCAGCTCCCTGCCGATCCTGTCCCCCACCGCCTTGCTGTCGCCCGTCAGCATCACGAGCTTTTTAACGCCGAGCTTTCTGAGCGCCGCAATGGCGCCCTTGCTGTCGTCCTTGACCTGGTCGGAGATGACGATGTAGCCCGCGTAAGCCCCGTCAACGGCCACATACACGATTGTGCCGGGCTCGCCGGCCTGCTCAAAGGGGATCTGCTCGCGCGCCATCAGCTTGTCGTTTCCCGCCACGATCAGCCGGCCTTTGGCGGCGGCCTTGATGCCGTGGCCGGAGATTTCGTCAAACTGGGAGATTTCTCCCCGGTCGATGTCCCTGCCGTAGGCCTTTACAATGGACAGCGCGATGGGGTGGGTGGAATAGCTTTCGGCATAGGCCGCGCTTTCCAGCAGGTCCGCCTCACCGACATTTTCCGCGCATTTGATACCGGTGACCTCGAACCGGCCTTTCGTCAGCGTCCCGGTTTTGTCGAACACCACGGTGTCCACACTGTTCAGCGCCTCCAGATAGTTGCTCCCCTTGACGAGGATGCCGCCCTTCGAGGCGCCCCCGATGCCGCCGAAGAAGCCCAGCGGAATGGAGATCACCAGCGCGCACGGGCAGGAGACCACGAGGAACACCAGCGCCCTGTTAATCCAGTCTGAAAAGGTCGCCCCGGGAACCGCCAGCGGGGGGACGAGCGCCAGCAGGACCGCCACGATGACGACGGCGGGCGTGTAATATCCGGCAAACTTGGTGATGAAATTTTCGGTTCTGGCCTTTTTGCTGCCGGCGTTCTGCACCAGCTCCAGGATTTTCGATACGGTGGACTCCCCGAATTCCTTTGTGACCTCTACGGTCAGCAGGCCGTTTTTGTTGATGGCGCCCGACAGGATATCATCGCCCGGCGCTACCTCCCGCGGGACGGATTCGCCGGTCAGGGCCGAGACGTCCAGCGCGGAGCGGCCCTCGGTCACCCTGCCGTCCAGCGGTACCTTTTCGCCCGGCTTTACAACGATCGTGTCGCCGATATGCACCTCGTCGGGGTCTGCGCGCACGAGCTCTCCGCCGGCCTTTAAATTGGCATAGTCCGGGCGGATATTCATCAGCGCGGCAATGGATTTTCTCGAACGGTTCACCGCCAGCTGCTGAAAGAATTCCCCCACCTGGTAAAAGAGCATCACGGCGACGCCCTCCGGGAACTGTCCGATGGCAAAGGCGCCGATGGTCGCCACGCTCATCAGGAAATTTTCGTCAAAAAGCCGCCCCCGGATAAGATTCCTGCCGGCCTTTAAGAGGACCTCCCCGCCGACCAGCAGGTAGCTGGCAAAAAACACGCCGAATTCCACCCAAAACGGGAAACTGAACAGCAGCGCCGCGGCGAACAGCACGGCGCCCACGCCGGCAAGATACAGCTTTGTCCTCTCCGTTTTTTCAGCTTCGGCCCGCGCGGCCGGCTGCGCCTCCGCAACGACGTCGATGCCGGACTCGACCTGCCGGGCAATCTCCGAGGCCTGCTGCACAATGCCGTCCAGCTCGCGCCTGCTGCGGGCGTTGATTATCAGCTTTTTCGAGACAACGTCCACGGAGGCGTCCGTCACACCGGGCAGGGCCTTAACTTTCTTTTCTATCAGCGCCGCGCAATGGCCGCAGTCCAGGCCCATCAGCACCAGCGCCTTCCGCGCCGGCTTCGAGATGACCTTTTCCTGCACCGTGACGGTCGGCTCGATATTCCTGATGATCTCGCCCGTATGGCGGACGATGCCGTCGATATCGTCCGCCCCGTCGGCGTCGATCGTCAGGGTCTTGGTGGCAAAATTCATCGCCGCCGCCCTGACGCCGCTCAGCTTTCGAACGCTGTCCTCAATGGCCGCGGCGCAGTGAGCGCAGTCCAACCCCTCGAGCAAAAGCTCTTTTCTCGCCTCGTTTGACATTTCCTCACGTCCTTCCGCAGTTTTATTCTTTGATATGCGTCAGTCCCTGGTCCAGAATCTGCCGGATATGCTCGTCGTCCAGCGAGTAATAGACGACCTTGCCGTCCTTTCGGTGCCTGACGAGCCGCGTCTGCTTCAAAACCCGGAGCTGATGGGATATGGCCGACTGCGACATACTGAGCAGCGCCGCGATATCGCACACGCACATCTCCGCCTCCGTCAGCGCCCACAGGATTCTGATTCTGGTAGAATCCCCAAAAACCTTAAAAAGCTCCGCCAGCTCAAAAAGATCCCCTTCCTCCGGCAGCTTGAGCCGCACCGCGCCGACAACATCCTCGTGGATGACATTGGAGGCGCACTTGTAAATATCGTTTTTATTGTCGTCCATCACTTGACCTCCACAGCTTTAATGAATATATGAGCAATTGTTCAACTGTTCTATTGCAATTATATGTCTCCGTCGGTGAATTGTCAATATACATATGAACAATTGTTCAAGTGTTGTTCTTATACTTGGTTATGTTTTTCACAAGAATACTGTTATAAATCGGCCGCCGCGCCGCATGCTAGATGCGAGAGGCGGTGATATAACTTGGCCGATTTTAAAAACGACCCGCAAGCGACGGGCTTCAGGTACAGCGATTTAACCGACGAAGATCTGAAAACGCTTTCAGACGCGGAGCAGAAGATCAGCAGAAACAACAGTTCAAATCGCGTTTTGATCGCCTATGATAACGTGTCCGCCACATAGCGGCACGCTTTCGGACATCGGCAGAACAATACAGGCGGCAGAAATGCCGCCTGTATTGTTCTGCTTTTCATCCGATCTGCTGAAATCTTACTTGAAAATCTCGCGCGGAAAGCTTATATTAGCAATTACAGGAAAGCTCGGCATCCGGGCGGGGAAAGCAAGCGCCGCAGCGGACAGGCATTCCGGAAATGTGTTATTAAAACGCGCTCAGCGCGGGAATGAGGATAACAATGGATAACTTAAAAGGAAAAGTCGCATTTATCACAGGAGCGGCCAGCGGCATCGGCCTCGGCATCGCCAAGGCCTGCGGCAGGGCCGGGATGAAGGTCGTCATCGCCGACATCCGCCAAAAGGCTATTGACGAGGTCCTTCCGTTCTTCAAGGAAAAGGGCTGGCCGGTACTCGGCGTTCAACTGGACGTGACGGACCGCGAGGCCTATGCCAAAGCCGCCGATGAGGTGGAAAGGATCTTCGGAAATATCCACGTGCTCATCAACAACGCGGGCGTCGAGGCCCCGATGGGTCCGGTCTGGAACAACACCTTCAAGGACTGCGATTTTATCTTCGGCGTCAGCTTTATGGGCGTTCTTAACGGCATCATCACCATCGTGCCGCGCATCCTCAAGCACGGAGAAGGCGGCCACGTGGTTTCAACGGCGTCCCAGTCGGGCCTTTATGTGGTCCCGGGCGCCGCTTTATACTGCGCGATAAAGGCCGGCATACTCGGCCTCATGGAGACGCTGGCGTCGGACCTGCGCGGCACCAATGTGGGCGCGTCGGCGTTTTGCCCCGGCCCCGTCGTCGGCAACCTCAGCGCCACGTCAAAAGAAGTCCGCCCGGACATCCTCCAGAACGACGGTCCGGCGGCCCCGCCCCTGCAGCGGAAAACCGAGGCTCCTTCCGGCGAGGCCCCCGATTTCAGCAAGCTGCTGATGTCGGCCGAGGAGGCCGGCGAGCGCGTTGTGCGCGGCATCAAGAGAGGCGACCTGTATATCCTCACGCACACCGAATTCAAAGAGAGCATGCAGCAGAAGACGGACGCGATCCTGCGCGCGTATCCCGATCAGCCGATGAACCCCGATTTCAGAAAGGCCTTCAGCTTCCTGACATACAACCCGGTCTATGAATCGCAGACCACGCCCGGCGCCCCGGACTGGGAATAACCGGAAAACAGTTATCGACAAACGCCCCCGGACGTGCTAGACTTGACTTAATAAATTTATAACTGGAGGAATGACCGTTATGGCACAGCCCAACTTTTTCGAGGTTTGGGGCAAGGAATCCCCGGAAACAATGCAGGCGTTCATGGACTTTGCGGGCAAGGTCCAGAACCAGGGCGGACTCGACGCAAAGACCTTCCAGCTCATCTACATCGCCCTCCAGGCCCAGAACGGCGCCGTCGGGTCGGTGGCGGGACACACGGCCTTTGCCAAAAAGGCGGGCGCCACCCGCGAGGAGGTCCGCGGCGCCGTGCTGACGACGCTGATGCTGGGCATCAACGGCGTGGCCGACTGCCTCACCGCCGCGCTGGAGGCCTACGACAACGCGCCCGCGTAAGCGTTTTTTATCAATTTGCTCTTGAATATTGCGCCGTCCCGTGATGTAATAATATCAAATCTGGATTGGCAGACAATCCCATAAAGTGGAGGTTTCACAAATGAAGGAAGTATGCGATTTTTTGAAAAAGGCCGGAACATATTATCTGGCGACAGTAGACGGAAATCAGCCCAAGGTCCGCCCCTTCGGCACGGCGGAGATTTTTGAAGACAAGCTGTACATCCAGACCGGCAAGGTCAAGGACGTGTCCAAGCAGATGAAGGCGAATCCGAAAATCGAGATCTGCGCCATGTTCGAGGGCAAATGGATCCGCATCGCCGCCACTGCCGTCGAGGACGACAGGGTCGAGGCCCGGCAGCACATGCTGGACGTCTATCCCTCCCTGCAGGGCATGTACAAGGCCGACGACGGCAATTGCCAGGTGCTCTACCTGAAGGACGCCACCGCCACCATCTCCTCCTTCACCGAGGCGCCCAAGGTCATCAAGTTCTGATCAAAATCCATCCATACGAAACGAGGCCCCGCGTTCGGCGCGGGGCCTCGTTTTGCTTATATTTGGCGCCTCAGGGCGCCTTGTATTTTCCCAGATACTCCATGTCGTACTCCAGGCCGAAGCCGGGCCGGTCGGGGATCTCATAAAACCCATTCGTCACGGGCGGCTGATTTGTGATGATCCTGCCCCCGGCCGGCGCGCCCTTCGATGCCGGAAAGACCTCCAGGTATAGTCCATGGGGCGCGGGGCTCAAAAGATGCGCGGAATACTGGGGCCAGAAATGCGGCGCCAGCTTCAAATTCCAGGCCTGAGTGAGCGCGGAGATTTTCAGCATCTCGGTGATTCCGCCGGCCCGGGTGACGTCAAACTGCAAAACGTCCGCCGCCTGTGCCAGCAGCAGGTCCCGGCAGCCGAACTTCGTATACTCGTTTTCGCCGGTGGCAATAGGTATGCCCGACGCTTCCCGCACCCGGCGGAGCCCCGGGATGTCGTCGGCATGGGTCGGCTCCTCAAAGAGGGCGAGCTTCAGGTCCGCCGCCGCGCGGGCAAAGCGGATGGCCGTGGCGGCATCGTAAATGCCGTTGGCGTCCACGATCAGCTCGATCTCGTCTCCAACGGCGCGGCGAACCCTTTCGACGCGGGACACATCCGCCCGGATGTTCTTCCCGCCGTCGTACCCGACCTTGATTTTCAGCGTTTTGTACCCGTCGGCCACGTACTCTATCGCTTTCTCCGCCACCTCAGCCTCCGGCATGGACAAAAAGCCCACGCTGGCATAGGCCGGGATTTTTCTCCTCGCGCCGCCCAACAGTCTATAGACCGGCTGCCCGAGAATTTTGCCCTTCAGGTCCCAGACCGCGATGTCGATGGCGCTCATGGCCAGCAGCGCCGCGCCCTTGCGGCCGGAGGACCGGATGGCCGCGAACATGCCGTTCCAGATATCCTCGCTGGCCAACGGGTCCCTGCCGACGACTTCCTCCTTCAGATTCCGCTGGATGTACTCGGCCACCGGCTCCGGAAATGTCATGCCGAAGCCGTCCAGCCCGTCCTCGGTTACGACCCGGACCACGACGTTGCCCGACGTTTTGAGGACAAAGCTCGAGTCGTACATCGGCGTCTCCGGGCGAAAAAGCGGCAGATATATCTCGATATCCCTGATCTTATGCGCCATGAACCATCCATCCTTTCCAATTCCTATATAATATCGTCCCCTTACACGCAGTGGCAGGCGACGAAATGGCCGTTCCCCACGTCGCGCAATTCAGGCGGGACCTCGGCGCATTCCTTTTTCGCCATGGGGCACCGGGGATGGAACGCGCAGCCGGACGGCGGATTCAGCGGCGTCGGCACGTCGCCGGTGAGAATGATCCGGCGGCGCGTCTCCTCCGCCACCGGGTCCGGCAGCGGCTGGGCCGACAAAAGCGCCCGGGAATAGGGGTGCAGCGTATTGGAATACAGCGCCGATGCGTCCGATAGCTCCACGATTTTGCCCAGGTACATCACAGCCACCCTGTGGCTGATATACTGCACGGCCAGCAGGTCGTGGGAAATAAACAGATAGCTGAGCTGCGGGTTTTTCGACTGCAGCTCCATCAAAAGATTTAGAATCTGCGCCTGCATGGACACATCCAGGGCCGATATCGGCTCGTCGCAGACGATGAGCGTCGGGTCCCCCGCCAGGGCGCGGGCCACCGCCAGCCGCTGCCGCTGCCCGCCCGAGAACTCGTGCGGATACCGGTCCATCATGTCCGGGCTCAGGCCGGACATGGTAAACAGCTCGGCGACCCTGTCGCCGTACTCCTTCTTGCTGCCGGTCAGCCGATGGATCTTCAAGGGCTCCCCGACGATGTCGCCGGAGTTCATGCGCGGGTTCAAAGAGCTGTAGGGGTCCTGGAACACCAGCGCCATCCTCCGCCGGAACTGGCGCAGCTGCGCTTCCGACGT